>NZ_JBEXNA010000007.1:0-444933 GCF_040610875.1 Kribbella sp. NPDC003505
TCCACTCTCGACGAGGTGGAGGCCGAGCTGGCCCGCCGGGAGGCGTACCGGCTGAGCGTGATCGCCGCGATCGAGTCCACCGGGTACGCCGAAGAACTCGGGGCCCGCGACACCGCCGAGCTGCTGCGGTTCCGGTACCGCCTGGACGCTCCGGCCGCCCGCCGCACCCTCCGGCTGGCCCAGACCGCCCCGCACTACCCGGCCGTCTCGGCCGCCCTGGACCGCACGGCCTCCTCCGCCACCACCGACGCACGCACCGACGCCCCCGACGACAGCCGATCCGACGACAGCGGATCCGGCGACAACCAAGCCGATGACAGCGGATCGGGCGACGGCGGATCTGACGGCGGGTGGTTGGTGCGGCCGGCGCAGGCGGCCGCGATCGTGTTCGGGCTGGACCGGGTCCGCTCCCGGGTGCCGGTGGAGCATCTGGACGCGGCCGCGGAGCAGTTGGTCGGGCTGGCCGGTCACCTGTCGCCCGGTGAGCTGCGCACGGCCGCGAAGGAGATCGCCGATCTGCTGGACTCTGACGGCCCCGAACCCGACGAGCACAAGGCGTACGAACGGGAATCGCTGACGCTGTCGGCTGCGGACAACGGGGTGAAGTTCCGGGGCTTCCTGGCCAATGAGAACGCCGAGCTGTTGCGGGCGGTCGTGCATGCCGGTGCCCGCCCGCACAAGACCGTCGACGGCGAACACGACCCGCGGCCGCGTGACAAGCGCCAGGCCGACGCCCTGTCCACCGCCCTGGGCATCGCCGCCGCCGCGTGGGACACCACCGGCCCCACCACCAGCCCCACCACCGGCCCCACACCCGCCCCCGCCACGGGCACCGCGGGTATTGAGGGCGCTGCGGGTACAGGTGGTGCCGCGGGCACCGCGGGCACAGGGGATATGGCAGGCACCGCGGGTGCCGCGGCTTCGGCGGCTGAGAGCGCCGCGGGCACGGGTGGTCGGGTGGCCGGGTATGGCGCGAAGGCGACGATCACGGTCACGATCGACTTCGACGACCTGAAGGCCGCGACCGCGGACGCGGTCGGGCGCACCGTCTACAGCGGCGGGCTGTCCGCCGCCACGATCCGTCGGCTGGCCTGTGACGCGAACATCATCCCGCTGGTGCTGGGCTCGAATTCGGAGCCGCTGGATGTGGGGCGCCGGGTGCGGCTGGTCACCAAGGCGATGCGCCGCGCGCTGGAGGCCCGTGACCGTGGCTGTGTGGTCTGCGGAGCCCCGCCGGTCATGTGCGACGCCCATCACCTGGTCTCCTGGATCGACGGCGGCCACACCAAAGTCTCGAACCTGGCCCTGCTCTGCCGTCGTCACCACACCGACCTGCACAAGGGCCGCTGGCACCTCGCCATCCTCGACGGCATCGTCCGTGTCGCCCGCCCGGCCTGGGCCGAACCCGCACCCACCCCCGCCACCGCGCGACGCACCGCGCCTCCGCGCGCCCGGCCACCAGGCAGCGGGCCAGGCTCACGCGAGTCCGAGCCCACCGAGCCCACCGGGTCGACCGATGCCGCCGGGTCAGCCGGGCCGACCGGTGCCGCCGGGTCCGCCGAGCCGACCGGGCCCACCGGGCCCGCCGAAGCCGACCTGCGGGTGTCCGCTGGCGGCGCGGTGGCGGCCGTCGCCGACCGGTCGCGATGGCGGGCCGACGCGGCTGCGCTCCAGCAAGCGGCCGACTTCGCAGCCACCGGCTGACTTCGCAGCCACCGGCTCAGACCAATGAACACAACAACCTCCTACCCGCAGGCCCGCGGGCAGGAGGCCGCTGTGCTGCGGCGGGTCAGGGGGCCGCGGAAGCTTCCCAGTCGCCTTCGGCTTCGTGCGGCTCGTCTCGTCGCCCACACCGAACCGGTGAGTTTCCGCTCATCGATACCTCAGTCCCGCCTTCAGGCTGCTTCGTCCGGACACCGCGTTCAAGGCGAATGGACGCGCAGCATCTGGTCGAGCAGCGCATGATCGAGCGGTAGATCCGCGACACGAGTGGTGGGCTTCCGAGGTTGATCCTCGGTGCCTACTCGTCGCTGTTGATAGCGGCGATGGGTTCAGTGTCGCGCTCGGGGTAGAGCAGCGCTATGGAGCCTTCGGCCGGCGGGTTGCCGTCGTGCGTGCCGACGAGGCGGATCACTGTGGCGTCGTTGGGCGCGGCGTTTGATCTCCTTGTTGATCCGCTTCAGTGGGTTGGTCGACCAGATCTTGGACCAATGCGCGCCGCGGGAACGCGGTGAAGGCGACGACTTCGGTTTGGCGGCGGCCGGCGAGTTGGTCCCGGACCTGTTCCCGGGCCGCGGTGACGGTCTCGGCGTCGGGTTGGGCGAACACGCTGCGGAACACTGCGGCGGCCATGTCGGCGTGGGTTTGGGCACGTCGACCAGCAGGTTGAGAGCGAAGTACACCCGGCACCGCTGGTGCGCGGTGCCCTGGAAGCAACGCTTCAACGCGGCGACCAGGCCGGCGTACTGGTCGGAGACCACGAGCTGCACCCCGGCCAGGCCCGTTTCTTCAACCCGGCCAGGAAGGCCCGCCAGAACACCTCGTCCTCGCTGTCCCCGACATCCACGCCGAGGATCTTGCGGCCATCGTCGGCGCGGACGCTGGCCACCACCACCCGCCACCGACACCATCCGGGATGCGGTGTTGCGCACGTACCCGCCCAGAACTTCTCACCCTCGGACGCCCGTACCCAGATCCCCAGCGCGTGCTTGATGCCGTCGACCCCGATCGCGATATGTGCGGCCTTGTTCCGCACGTGCGCGCGCCGTCGCGGACCCGGCGCGAGCCCCCGAAGACGCCGGCCTCGCAGGAAAAGCGCTGTGTTCCAGCCAGCGGGGTGCGGAACGCGGTGAACACCTCGTCCAGCCTGGCGCAGATCGCCGACACCTCCGACTTGGAGATACCCGAGTCGATCCCAAACGCGACCACCAGAATCGTCGACGGACCGCGCCGAGACCCCGCACACGTAGGCCTCCATCACAGACAACGCCTTGTCGATCCGCCGCCGGGGTTCGAGGATGACCGGGAAGAGCCTCGCAGCTTCGGGATCCGAAGCTCCGACATCGCCGGCCTGCGCGGCCAGCAACCGGGCGCGACCCATCACCCTCGTGCTGCGCAAACCCCACCACTCGCAGGGACGCTCACAGACGGTCGGCCGGCTGGAGCGCACGCGACGACGGTCTGACCTGAACAGCCCGGTCTCCAACTCGGTGACACGCCTGCGCCCCGCAGACAAAGAGCTGCTCGAGGTTGCCGAACATGCGGCGCAACTTCCGTGCGGGTGGTTGCATCGTGTGAGGTGTGAAGAGCTATCTGAGACGAACCTTCGTCGCGGGGGCAACCACCGTGCTGTTCGGCGGTCTTGCCGTGGCGCCAGCGCGTGCCACGGTGACGGCGCCGGTCGGCACCACCGCCGCCTGTCAGATTCCCGTTGGATCCATCACCAGTGGAGGCGATCTCGCCGACACGACCGTCACCGCGACCACTCCGCCGACGGCCAATCGCACGCCGGGCAGGCACCTGTTCACCCCCGGCATCGCCAAGATCAGCTCGACCTGGACCTACGCGGTCCTCAACCCGGTCGGGTACCGCGACTCCGGGTACGTCGTCCTGAACTCGTCGCTGTACTACGCGGCGTACGGCGAGGACACCGACGGCTCGACGATCAACACGTTGAGCAAGATCGGCGGCGGGTGGGGCAACTTCACCGCGGTCGAGGAGTCGTTCTACTGGGGCAAGACCTTCCGCGGCGCGGTGTACGGCCTGCGCGACGACGGCGTGCTGTTCCGCTGGACCGACGGTTTCCGCAAGGTCAGCTCGTACCCGGGCTTCTCGGCGGTGAAGACGATGACGCTGATCAGCGAGACCGCGACGTACGACACCTTCCTGGCGAACACCCGCGGTGGAGCGCTCTACACGATCCACATCCCGGTGGCGACGCCGATGAAGCCGGTGGTCAAGCAGGTACGCAGCCGCACCTGGCAGGCCTTCGAGCACCTGGTCGCTGACAAGTGCGGCAGCCAGAGCACGCTCCTGACCGCGATCGACAAGGACACAGGCTCGGCGTACCTGTACGCGGTCAGCCACGCGAACGGCGCCTCCACCGTCATCAACAGTCTGGGCAAGGTGCCCGGCACCTTCACCGACCCCACCTACTACCTCAGCACCTACGAAGGAAACGCACCGCTGTTCGGCGAGTGACGAACCACGAAAGGCATATCGATGAAATTCAACCGGGCTTCTGCTGTCACGGCCTCAGCCCTCCTGCTCGGCGGGCTGGCCGCGGCGCCGGCCGGTACGGCGAGCGCCGCGTCCACCGCGACGACCGCCGCCACCGCGGCCTGCTCGATCAACCTCGGCTCGATCACGGCCGCCGGTGACATGGCCAACGCCTCCGTCACCGCCACATCGCCCGCCACCGTCAGGCGATCGACCGGTCCGCACATGTTCTCGCCGGGCCTCGCGAAGCTCGCGTCCACCTGGACCGACTCGCTCGGCGTCGGCGCGGACTACACGGTGTACGGCGACGTGATCGTGAACGGCACGCTGTACGGCGGTTCGTACGGCGTGGACGTCACCGGCAAGCCGTTCACCTCGCTGAAGTCCCGCGGCGGCGGGTACATCGGCTACAAGGCGATCGAGACCTCGTCGTACTGGGGCAAGGTCTTCCGCGGCGCGGAGTACCGGCTGCGCGGCGACGGCGTGCTCTACCGCTACGTCCCGTCCACCCGGGTGATGTCGCGCTGGGCCGGATACTCGGCGGTGAAGACGATGGCGCTGATCAGCGAAACCGCGACGTACGACACCTTCCTGGCCACCACGAACGGCGGCGCGCTCTACACGATCCACATCCCGGTCAGCGGGCAGCCGGTCGTGAAGAAGGTCCGCACGTCGACCTGGCAAGGCTTCGAGTACCTGGTCGCGGAGAAGTGCGGCGCGCAGAGCACGCTGCTCGCCGGGATCGACAAGGACAGCGGCTCGGTGTTCCTGTACGCCGTTGGTCACGCCAACGGCGCCGCGACCGTGATCAAGGGTCTGGGCAAGGTTCCCGGCGACTTCAAGGACCCGGTCTACTTCCTGAACACCGCGGAGGGCAACGCCCCGCTGTTCGGCGAGTGAGGACAGGACGAGGCCCCGGTGACCACCTGGTCACCGGGGCCTCGTCCTGGGTGTTCTAGAAGTCGCCGCCGAAGTCGCCGCCGCCGAAGTCGCCGCCGCCGAAGTCGAAGCCGCCGCCGTCACCGCCGCCGTCACCGCCGTCACCGCCCATGTCGCCGCCGCCGTCGGCCATTCCGTCCTCGTAGCCGGCCGCGTAGTCGCCGTACCCGCCGCCAGCGAACATGCCGCCGAGCGCCGTGCCGATGAACATGCCGGTCAGCACGCCGCCGACGCCGCCGAACAGGCCCTGCGCGTACGGCGAGTAGGCCGGGCCCGCCTCCCAGTACGGAACGCGCTGCGGGCCGACCATGACCTTGCGGACGTCCGGCTCGGCGCCGGCGCGGACCCGCTCGGCGTCGGCGGCACACGCCGGCACCTCTCGCGGGGCGCCGCCTGGCGGCGACCACATCACGTCGACCACCGACGGGCCGTGCTGCGGGTTGAAGAAGCAGGCCGGACGGCGCTGCGGCAGCGGCTCGCCGGCCACGCGGGCCTTCACGCAGGCCGCGGCGTACCGCCCGTCCTCGAGGATCTCGACCACGTGCTTGATCTGGTCGGCCTGGGTGACCTGACCGATCGCCTGCTTGGCGGACTCGTAGGAGTCCAGCGCGCGCTGGTAGTCCTGCCGCGCGCCGTCGCCGAGGTCCTTGCCGACCATCTCGAGGTCGAGGTCCTGCAGCTCTTCGCCGAAGCGGGTGATGTCCTCGTCCGCGGTCCGCTTGACCGCCTCGAGTTCAGCGGCGGTGATCTCGTGCTGCTTCTTGGTCTGCAGCTGGGTCCGGCGGTACGAGCGGTACGCCAGCACCGCGATCACCACGACAGCGATGAGCAGGATGAATTCCATGTCGGGCCTCTTCTCGGGGGCTCTTTGGGAAGAGCCTATCCAACCCCTCAAGACGCCACGCAGGGTGATCGAATCCCCGGAAAGCGGTCACTCGCGGCGCATAATCGAAGTCGCGCCGCCCAGCGTCTGTCCGACCCTGCCGGAAGGTCATCGATGGGCATCACCTTCATGGGCAAGACCGCGCGACTGCTGCCGCTGGTGCTGACCGCGGCCGGATTGGTCCCGCTACCGCACGAAAACCCGTCGCCTGATCCGTCGCGCCAGTCCTACCAGGAGATTCCGCTCGACGGCCTGTCCGTCCGGGCGCAGACCGAACCGTACGGAATGGTCGGCATCACCTGGCCCGGCGGCGTGCGGGACGTGACCGCGAAGGTCCGCGTCGAACGGGACGGGAAGTGGACCGACTGGCAGACCCTGCGGGTCGAGGACGACCACGGCCCGGATCCATCGGCGCCCGAAGGAATTGCGCGGTCCGGTACCGAACCGTTGTGGGTCGCGGACGCCACCGGCGTGCAGGCGAGCGCGGTGACCGGTACCGGCGCCGCGGTGGCCGGTGCGAAGGTGGTGCTGATCCAGCCCGGCGTGCTCGGGTCCGATTCCGAGGACGTCGGCGGCGTCGAGGCGGCGGCCGGCAAGGCTCCGTACCCGATGCCGTTGATGGTGAGCCGGAAACGCTGGGGCGCCGACGAGCGGCTGCGTGCGTACAACGGAGCCTCTTGTGTACGGCCGAAGTACACGACGACCGTGCTGGCGGCGTTCGTGCATCACACCGCCGACCGGAACGACTACACCCGTACGCAGGTCCCGGCGATGGTGCGGGCGATGTACGCGTACCACGTGAAGAGTCGCGGCTGGTGCGACCTCGGGTACAACTTCCTCGTCGACCGTTTCGGCCGGATCTTCGAGGGCCGGTCCGGCGGTGCGCAACTGCCGGTGCTCGGCGCGCACACTGCGTCGTACAACGCGAACTCGTTCGGCGTCGCGGTGATCGGAAACTTCGAGCAGACCGCGCCGCCGGCGGCGATGCTGGAGTCCACGGCGCGCGTGATCGCCTGGAAGCTGGACGCCAACTACCGCTCGCCGCTGGCCACCGTGGTGCTCGACGGAAATCGTCTGCACACGGTTTCCGGGCACCGCGACACGAAGCCGACCGCGTGCCCGGGAACCCAGCTGTACAAGCAGCTCGGCTGGCTGAAGGGGCGCGTGAACACCTTGATGGGCGGGAGTTTCACGACGCCGATCTATGTATTCGCACGGAAACTTGGTTTCCGAAACATCGGACAGCCGTTCTGGGGCGAGCATCCGACGCGGACCGGCCGAGCGGCCTACTTCAGCACTCGGGACGTCTTCTACTCCGTTGCCACCGGCCCGCATTCCACCGCGGGCGCCTTCCGGACCCGCTTCCGGCGGCTCGGGGCCGGGAGTGCGCGGATCGGGCTGCCGATCACCGAGGCGTACCAGGTCGCGGGCGGGGCGCGGCAGAAGTTCCAGCGCGGGTGGCTCGTCTGGGACCGGCGTGACCGGCAGGTTCAGCTCGTCTACGGGAGAGTGTCGTGAGGAAACGTGCGATCGCGGCTGTCGTTCTGTCGTCCACGGTGATCAGCGCGACCGCGCAGGCGCGCGAGGTCGTGCCGGAGGCGGCGCCGGACACGACCATCATGGGTCGCGGCTTCGGGCACGGTCGTGGGCTGTCGCAGTACGGCGCGCAGGGCGCCGCGCTGGCCGGGAAGTCGGCACGGCAGATCCTCGACTTCTATTACCCCGGAACGACCACCGGGAAGGCGATCGGCAGCATCCGGGTCCGGATCAGCGCCGACACCACCGACGGGGTCCGGGTCGGCGCGGTCAACGGGCTGGTGGTCCGCTCGCTGGCCACCGGCAAGATCTATCCGTTGCCGAGAGCATCGACACGGAACCAGTGGTCGATCGACCCGAACGGCGAGCACGGCACGAAACTCAGCTCGTACGACGCGAAGACCCGGAAATGGACGCTCTACAAGACGTTTTCCGCGATGGCGCAGTTCGAGGGCGCCGCCGTGATCGGACTGGTGCTGCCGAGCGGCGCGGTCCGCCGGTACCGCGGCGCACTGCGGGCGATCGACGTGTCCGGGACACACCTGGACACGGTCAACGTGCTGCCGCTCGAGCACTATCTGCGCGGCGTCGTACCGCGGGAGTCTGTCTCGAGCTGGCGGCCGGCCGCGTTGCAGGCGCAATCAGTTGCTGCGCGCACCTATTCGGTCTTCCACCGCGCCCGGGCGGCGCGGAAAGCGTACGACTTGTGCGACACCACGTCCTGCCAGGTCTACGGCGGGTACGACTCGGAGGAGACGTCGACGAACACCGCGATCGCGGCGACCGCCGGCCAGGTCCGGCTCTACCAGGGCAAGCCGATCATCGCGGAGTTCTCCTCGTCGAACGGCGGGGCGACGGCGGCGGGCGACGCGCCGTACCAGGTGACGAAGGTGGACGGCTGGGACGCGTACCCGAAGAACGGGAACCCGAACGTGTCCTGGACCGTGACCCGGACCGCGGCCGAGATGCAGGCGGTGTTCGACGTCGGCGCGATCCGCTACGTCCGGGTCCTGAAACGGACCGGCGTCGGCCCGGGCGGCGGCCGGGCGCTCACCGTCGAGGCCGCCGGATCGCGCGGAAAACGTGTTCTCACCGCCGACCAGGTCCGGATCCGGCTGCACCTGCGATCCGCGTGGATCAGTTTCCCGGCCCGCACTTCTTGATATACCAACCGGTGACTCCTTTGGGTGGTGGCTGAGGCATTGACGAGGCATCCATGCGCCGGTTAGAACATGACATCGCTGTCAATCACCGCCCAAGAGGAGCAGGTCGATGCGCAGGAAAATTGGTATATCAACTCGTCTGGCCGCTGGAGTGCTCGCGGTCGCGGTCCTCGGATCGCTGAACATGACCACGGCCAGCGCCGGTGCGGCCGGGACCGACCCGACCGCCGCCGCGCGGGCGCGCGCGTCGTACGACGCGATCAACACCTACTTCGACGCCGGGAAGGGGTTGCTGCTCGAGGACTACCCCAGGACCGGGTCGAACCCGTACTCGTACGTCTGGCCGTACTCGCAGGCGGCGATCGCGGCCGAGAACCTCGCGGGTGTGCCGGGTGCCGGCCGCGCGGGTTCCGCGGAGGCCGACCGGCGCCTCGCGGCGTACGAGTTCTACTGGAACGCCGGCACGACGCCGACCGGCTACGACTCCTACGTCCGGCCGCCGAACGGGCAGGGCGGGGACAAGTTCTACGACGACAACGAGTGGATCGGGCTGAACCTGATCCAGCGGTTCAAGCGGACTGGTGACCGCGCTGCACTCGCTCGGGCGAAGGACATCTTCGCGCTCGTCGTGCACGGCTGGGACACCGACCCGGCGCACCCGTGCGCGGGCGGCGTGTACTGGACCCAGGCGCCGTGGAGCCAGGACCGCAACACGGTGTCGAACGGTCCGGGCGCCGAGCTCGGGGCGCACCTGTACCTGCTGACCCGGGACAAGTCGTACCTGACCTGGGCGCAGCGGATGTACCAGTGGGCGCAGACCTGCATGCTCGCGCCGAACGGGCTGTACTGGGACCACATCGACCTGGCCGGCAACATCGAGAAGACTCAGTGGAGCTACAACCAGGGCGTGATGCTCGGCGCCGGCGTCCTGTTGTTCAAGGCAACGGGTGACGCCCGCTACCTGCGCGACGCGAAGTCGGTCGCGAACGCGTCCCTGGCGTTCTACGACACGCCGGAGATCCTCGCCAAGAACGGCGCCGCGTTCAACTCGATCTGGTTCAAGAACCTGCTGATCCTGGACTCGGTCGCGCCGGATCCGCGCTACCGCAAGGCGATGCAGTCCTACGCCGACTACAACTGGAACACCACCCGGGACCCCGCCACGAACCTCTACAAGTTCCACGACGGCTCGGTGGAACTGCTGCAGCAGTCGGGCATCACGCAGATCCACGCCCTGCTGGCCTGGCCGCGCTCGCAGTACCACCTGCTCGCCTGACGCCTCTCGCACAAAAGCGCGCCGCCCGGCCCTGGAACTCGGGGACGGGCGGCGCGGTTTTCTTGTCAGGCTGCCGCCGTGGCCGACTTGATGTCGACCGGCGTGACCGGAGTGCCGTCCTGCGGGCCGTTCTGCGGGATGACACCGGCCTGGGCGACCTTGTCGATCAGCTTCAGGCTCGCCTCGTCGATCGTCCCGAACGCCGTGTACTGCGGGGTCAGGCCCGAGGCGTCGCCGTACACGATGAAGAACTGGCTGCCGTTCGTGTTGGCGCCCGAGTTCGCCATCGCGAGGATGCCGCGGCCGTACTTCAGCGTCGGGTAGACCTCGTCGGCGAAGCTGTACCCGGGCCCGCCCGAGCCGGTTCCGGTCGGGTCGCCGCACTGCAGCACCTGCAGGCCCTCGCCGACCGTGAGCCGATGACACTTGGTGTTGTCGAAGTACTTCTGCCCGACCAGGCTGAGGAAGTTCTTCACGGTGCACGGCGCCAGCGCGCTGTCCAGTGTGAGCTGCAGGTCGCCGATCGAGGTGTTCAGGCTGACGTTCGACGTCCCCGATGCCTTGGTCTTGCCATCCGCCGGCGGCTCGACCTTCTTCGCGGCCGCCTCGCCGGTCTTCTTGTACGTGCAGCTCACCTCGGCCGGGAGCGGAGTCTCCCGCTTGGGCGCCGCCGCCATCGCGGTCGGGATGCTGGCCGGCTTGTTCTCCGGGGCGACGGAGGGCGTCGCGGCCGGCTCGTCGTCACCGCCGACCCCGAACACCACGAAGACCCCCACGAGGACCGCGACCACCACTGCGATCGCGGACACGGTGATCCCCAGATTCCGCCGCTGCCGCCGCCGCTCGGCCTCCCGCTCCGCCTGCCGCCGAGCCTTCCGCGCCGCCAACTGCTGCTCATGGGTCTTCTTGGACATGCAGTAACCCTCCTCACCGAAACGCCTGGAGGGAACCTACAGCGAAAACCTGAGAACTGTCTGTCAATCCACGCCAAGCTGATCACCCGCGGCCGGCGGACCGGTACATCCACCAATTCACAACGATCCCCCGTCCCGTGTTAGCCGGTCACCCCACCGCCACACCTGCCCGGCCGGCCTCCTGCGAGGCGCGCCGGCCGTGGTGAAGCCCGTAGTGATCGGCGGAGGGACTGTGCCGATGCAGGGTGTCCTCGGTCGACGCGGCCGTGTGGGCACGGGGAGTTGGGGGGAGGATCCGCGCCGCGGCTGGCTCGGTGGGGGTGAACAGGGGATCGGGTCTGGGAACAGGTAATAGCTTGTTCACAGTCCCTAGGAGGTGTCGCCGGACGCGATGCGTGGGTCGGGGACGAGAACCCTGGATGCGAGCATCGATTACGAGCCTTACAAGGCAACCAGAGCGTTCTGGGAGCGAATGGGCTTCTTGCAGATCGACACGATCGACCCGCTACCAGGCTGGACCCCGGGGAACCCGGCGGCGATCTACGTTGCCGTCACCGATGCGTGGCCCGGGCGAGGGTAGGGCGCGCGGCGGTGTTCTTCAGAGGGCGTGTCCTTGGTCAAGGGCGGGTGGGGGAGCCGGCACCCCAGACGAAGCAGAATTCGTTGCCTTCCGGGTCTCGCATGACTTGCCAGAGGTCGCCGTCGTAGATGTCGTCGGCGCGGGTGGCGCCGAGGCGGAGGGCGTTGGCGATCGCCTGGTCCTTGCGGTCGGGTGGGACGTACAGGTCGAGGTGCACGCGGTTCTTGCGGACCTGCTTGCCCTCGGGGACCTGGGCGAAGTCCAGGCGGACGCGACCGCCGTGCAGTTCGATCACGCCGTCCCCCGGGCGCAGTTCACCGCCGAGCAGCGACTGCCAGAACTGCCCGAGCCCGTCCGGATCCTCGCAGTCGAACGCGACCGCGTCGATCACCGGCACCGGCTCGGGCGCCGCTCCCGCCTCCGGCACGGGTCAGTCCTTGATCTCGCAGATGGCCGCGCCGGCGGTGACGGTGGCGCCGACCTCGGCGGTGAGGCCGGTGACGATGCCGGACTTGTGGGCGTTGAGCGGCTGCTCCATCTTCATCGCCTCGAGCACGACGATCAGGTCGCCCTCGGTGACCGTGGCGCCTTCCTCGACGGCGATCTTGACGATCGTGCCCTGCATCGGCGACGTCAGCGAGTCGCCGGAGGCGGCCGAGTTCTTCGTACCGCCCGCGCGCCGCGCCGGCTTCTTCTTCGACCCGGCGGCGGCCGTGGCTGCGCCGACCGCACCGAGCCCGGCGGGGAGGACCACCTCGAGTCGCTTGCCGCCGACCTCGACGGTCACCTTCTCGCGCTCGGCGTCGGACGGCGCCTCGGCGGTCGGGCCCTCGTACGGCGTGAGCTGGTTGTCGTACTCGGTCTCGATCCACCGGGTGTGCACCGTGAACCCGTCGGTGCCGACGAACGCCGGGTCGGACACCACCGACGCGTGGAACGGGATCACGGTCGGCATGCCCTCGACGACGAACTCACGCAGTGCCCGCCGCGACCGCTCCAGCGCCTGCGTGCGGTCCCGCCCGGTGACGATCAGCTTCGCGACCAGCGAGTCGAACGCGCCCGGCACCGTCTCGCCCTGGTCGTACCCGCCGTCGAGGCGCACCCCCGGACCGGACGGCGCGTGCCACCGGGTCAGCGTCCCGGGAGCGGGCAGGAATCCGCGCCCGCCGTCCTCGGCGTTGATCCGGAACTCGATCGAGTGGCCGGACACGACCGGGTCGTCGTACCCGAGCTCCTCGCCCTGGGCGATCCGGAACATCTCGCGGACCAGGTCCAGACCGGTGACCTCCTCGGAGACCGGGTGCTCGACCTGCAGCCGGGTGTTCACCTCGAGGAACGAGATCATCCCGTCCTGCCCGACCAGGAACTCGCACGTCCCGGCGCCGACGTACCCGGCCTCGCGGAGGATCTTCTTCGACGACGAGTACAAGATCTCCAGCTGCTCGCCGGACAGGAACGGCGCCGGGGCCTCCTCGACCAGCTTCTGGTACCGGCGCTGCAGCGAACAGTCCCGCGTCGACACCACGACAACGTTGCCGTGGGCATCGGCCAGGCACTGGGTCTCGACGTGCCGCGGCTTGTCCAGGTACCGCTCGACGAAGCACTCGCCGCGCCCGAACGCGCTGACCGCCTCGCGCGTCGCCGACTCGAACAGCTCGGGGATCTCGTCCAGCGTCCGCGCGACCTTCATGCCGCGCCCACCGCCGCCGTACGCCGCCTTGATCGCGATCGGCAGACCGTACTGCTCCGCGAACGCGACGACCTCGGAGGCGTCGGCGACCGGATCCGGCGTCCCCGGGACCTGCGGCGCGCCGACCTTCTCCGCGATGTGCCGCGCCTTGACCTTGTCGCCCAGCGAGTCGATCGCCGACGGCGGCGGCCCGATCCAGATCAGGCCGGCGTCGATCACGGCCTGCGCGAACTCGGCGTTCTCGGCCAGGAACCCGTAGCCCGGGTGCACGGCGTCGGCGCCCGAGCGGGCGGCCACGTCGAGGATCTTGGCGATGTTCAGGTAGGAGTCGGCCGGTGTCGACCCGTCCAGCGCGTACGCCTCGTCGGCGAGCCGGACGAACAGCGCGTCGCGGTCCTGGTCGGCGTACAGGGCGACACTGCTCAGCCCCGCGTCGGCGGCGGCCCGGACGACCCGGACGGCGATCTCGCCCCGGTTGGCGACCAGCACCTTGGTGATCTGCTTGCTGTCGGTCACAGCTGACTCCCTTCGGTGGCCCGAGTCTAGGGTCAAGCGGCCGTCCTGGGGGCAGGGTGTTGCTCACACCACGGTCACAGTGCGGCGGGTTGTTTCTCGAAGAAGGTTTCCAGCACCACGATTGTCTGAGTGCTGGTCACCCCGTCCACTTGATGGAGCGCGCGCAGGGTCGCCTGCAGGTCCTCGGTGGTCGCCGTGCGGACCTTCACCAGCACCGACGCGGGGCCGGCGATGATGTGCGCCTCCTCGACGGCGGGGATCGTCCGCAACGCCTGCAGTGTCGGCTCGTCGCCCATCCAGGCGCCGGCGTCGAGCAGGACGAACGCCAGCACGCCGAGCCCGACCGCGGCCGGGTCGACGTCGACCGTCGTCCGCCGGATCACACCGGCCGCCTTGAGTTTCCGGACCCGTTCGTGGGCGGACCCGGCGGACAGCCCGACCGCCTGGCCGAGCGCGGCGTACGACTGGCCGGCGTCGTCCTGCAGCGCGGCGAGCAGGCCACGGTCCACATCATCTATTGTCATATCGGTCACAAGCCAAATCTCGTTCTGTCCGAATTGTCAGCAACAGGATAGCGTTCGGTTCATGACGATCACGATCAACGCCGCGCCGCGGCGGCTGCGGGCCGACCTGGTGGTGCTCGACGACCGTTTCCGCGCGATCGCCGGCGACGAGTACCTCGAATGCCTGTACGACGGGGGCCGCTGGCTCGAGGGACCGGCGTACTCGCCGGCCTGGCGCTGCCTGGTGGTCAGCGACATCCCGAACGACCGGATGCTCCGCTGGGACGAAAGCTCCGGTCACGTCAGCGTGTTCCGGGAGCCGTCCGGCTACGTCAACGGCAACACGATCGACCGCGCCGGCCGCCTGATCAGCTGCTCTCAGGGCGACCGCCAGGTGGTGCGGACCGAGCACGACGGCCGCCGTACGGTGCTCGCCTCACACTTCGAGGGCCGCAGACTCAACAGCCCGAACGACGTCGTCGAGCACAGCGACGGGTCGATCTGGTTCACCGACCCGCCGTACGGGATCACCTCGAGCTACGAGGGTCACGCCGCCGAGCAGGAGATCGACGGGTGCCACGTCTACCGGATCGGGCCGGACGGCACGCTGAGCGTCGTCGCGGACGACTTCGTCCGGCCGAACGGACTGGCGTTCTCGAACGACGAGTCCCGGCTGTATGTCGTCGACACGCCCGCCAAGCACATCCGGCGGTTCGACGTCGACGGCGACAAGTTGATCGGCGGCGAGGTGTTCGCGCCGTGCGAGGCCGGCATGTTCGACGGGATCCGGCTGGACAGCGCCGGCCGGGTCTGGGCGGCGACCCACGAAGGGGTGCACTGCTTCGACCCGGACGGCACGCTGATCGGCAAGCTGCTGCTGCCGGACGTCGTCTCCAACCTGACCTTCGGCGGCCCGAAAGGAAACCGCCTGTTCATCACCGCGACCACGACCGTGTGGTCGTGGCTGACGACCGCCTGTGGACAGCCGGGAGCGAACCGCGCCGCGACCGCATAGGCTCGGCGGCGGGCGTTTGCAGCCGAGTTCGCGAGGAGTCGTGATGACGGGAATTCTCGAGCCGTTGGCAGGGACCGCACCGGCCGTCTGGGAGAAGCTGGACGACCGGTTCGCCGGGATCCGCGGCGACAGCCGGCTCGAGCGGCTGTGGACCGGCGGCCGCTGGGTCGAGGGCCCGGTGTACTCGGCTGCCGGCCGCTACCTGCTCTGGAGCGACATCCCGAACGACCGGATCCTGCGCTGGGACGAGACGTCGTACCAGGTTTCCGTTTTCCGGCACCCGGCCGGAAACACGAACGGGCACACCCGCGACACCGAGGGCCGGCTGGTGAGCTGCGAGCACGGCAACCGCCGTGTGACCAGGACCGAGCACCACGGCGGTATCACCGTGCTCGCCCATGAGTACGACGGAAAACGTTTGAACAGCCCGAACGACGTAGTGGTCAAGCGCGACGGATCGGTCTGGTTCACGGACCCGGCGTACGGCATCGACAGCGACTACGAGGGGTACCAAGGCGCGATCGAGACCGGCGGGTGCCACGTCTACCGGGTCTCGCCGAACGGTGTGCTGACCCGCGTCGCCGACGACTTCAACCGGCCGAACGGGCTCGCCTTCTCGGTCGACGAGTCGTTGCTCTACATCACCGATTCGGAGGAGGCGACGATCCGCGTCTTCACCGTCGACGGTGACAAACTGAGCGGCGGCGAACTGTTCGCCGAGTGCGGCAACGGCATCTTCGACGGCATCCGCCTCGACACCCAGGGCCGCATCTGGGCCTCGGCCGCGGACGGCGTCCACATCTATCACCCCGACGGCACGCTGCTCGGCAAGCTCCTGGTCCCCGAGACCGTCAGCAACCTGACCTGGGGCGGCCCCAAGCGCAACCGCCTGTTCCTCACCGCGACCACCTCGGTCTACTCGCTCTTCACCACCGCCAACGGAGCCCCGGAGGCCTACGGCCCGGCCCGGTAATTCGGTCGCTCACCGACCCGTGGCTGCGTGATGATGGCCTGCTGACCTGATCCAAGGAGGACTGGTGAGCATGATTCCGGAACATCTCCGGGTGGTGGCGGACAACGTGGTGGCCGAGGCGGAGCGGGACCCGCGGGTGCTGGCGGTGCTGGCCGGCGGATCAGTCGCCACCGGCACCAGTGACGAGCACTCCGATCTCGACCTGGTGCTGGTGTGTACGGCGGAAGGCCAGCCCACGTGCCTCGCCGAGGCGAAGGAGTTCGCGGGCCGGGTCGGTCCGCTGCTGACGAGTTTCACCGGTGAGCACGTCGGCGAGCCGCGGCTGCTGATCGCGCTCTACGGGCCGCCGCTGCTGCATGTCGACCTCAAGTTCGTCACACCGGACGGCCTGCGGACGCGGGTCGAGGACGGCGTCGTCCTGTGGCAGCGGGACGGGACCGTCGACCGGATCCGGCAGGAAGGCGCGCCGGCCTGGCCGCAACCGGATCCGCAGTGGATCGAGGACCGGTTCTGGTGCTGGGTGCATTACACGGCCGTCAAGATCGCGCGCGGGGAACTGTTCGAGGCGATCGGGGCCCTCGATACGCTCCGCTCGGCAGCGATCGCGCCACTGGCCACGCTCGGCCGGACGGCGAGACCGGCCGGTGTCCGGCGGTTCGAGACGCTGGCGCCCGACCTCGTGCCGGAGTTGCGTGCCACGCTCGCAGACGCGGATCCCGAGGACTGTCTGCGCGCGCTCCGCGCAGCCGTCGACGTCTATCGCAAGGTCCGCGAGGGCGTCGAGGTGGTCCGGCGGACCGCGGCCGAGGAAGCAGTGGTCGACTTCCTCGGACACTGACCCGCCATTGAATCGGTCTGGTCAGTTCCTCCGGCCGGACCGGTTCGCCACTCGCGCGGAGACCCGCCCGAGCGCGGGCATGACGAGGTTCGTCATAGCGGTCACAAGGACACCGCTGATCAACAACGCCCGCACCGCCACCGGCAGAGATTCCAGCCAGGGGCCGGCGACCAGCAGCAGTACCGTCACGATCAAGTAGGCAGCCAGCCAGGCCAACAGCGTTACGGCGATCCGGCCCCCGACCCGCCGGCCCGGTACGACCTGTGAAGTGTTCATGGCCAAGACGCTACGAGTAACCAGGTCGATAAGTCCAAGACCTGTTGCTGCTGGTCATCATAGGATCTGCTTATGGAACTTCGGCAGCTGGCCTACTTCCTCGCCGTCGCGGAGGAACGCAACTTCACCCGCGCGGCCGAGCGGGTAGCGATCGCCCAACCGGCGATCAGCCAGCAGATCCAGCGCCTCGAAGCAGAGCTGAAGGAACGGCTGTTCGTCCGGGACCGACGAGCCGTGACGCTGACCCCGGCCGGTGAGGCGTTGCTGCCGCACGCCCGTTCGCTGCTCCTCGGCGCGGATCGCGCCCGAGAGGCGGTCGCGGAGTTGTCCGGCCTGATCACCGGCCGGCTCGCGATCGGTCTGGTGCAGCCGTTGCCGGATCGCCGGATCATCGGGCTGCTCGGCGCGTTCCACCGGGATCACCCGGCGATCGAGTTGTCCGTTGCCGAAGGCGAGACCGACGGGCTGCTCGACGGTGTGCGGGCGGGTCGGCTCGACGTCGCCCTGATCGGCCTCGGTCCGTACGACGATCGGCCGGGCGACCTGCGAGCCCTGGTGATGGACCGCGAACCCGTCGTCGTCGCGCTGCACCCGTCCAGCCCCCTCGCGCGCCGTCGTACGGTCGAGCTGGCGGCCTTGCGTGACGAGCCGATGGTCACGCTGACTCACGCCAGCAAACTCCGCACGACCCTGGAGGCCGCCTGCCGGACGGCGGGGTTCGCGCCCCGGATCGTCGCCGAGAGCAGCGATCTCGGGGTTGTCGTCGCGCTGGCCGCCGAGCAGGTCGGCGTGGCCGTCCTGCCGCGGTCGGCACTCGACGGCTCCACCGGTGTCGTCCGGCGGCGGCTCACCGCGCCGGCACTGGAGCGCCGGCTGCTGCTGATCTCGCCGGCTTCCGGCGCCTCGCCGGCGGGTCGCGCATTCGACGCGCTGGCCCGCCGGCGGTTTCCGGCGATGTCTAGAGCTTCTTCGCCTGGTCGATGATCGTGAAGACGGCCAGGAAGCCGAAGGCCAGGAACGAGAACCACAGGACCGCCGAGCGCCAGGTGGTGATCCGGATGGCGTGCGGGAGGGCTCTGGAGTTCATCCACCACAGCAGCCCGGAGTACACGAACATCATGGTGCCGGCGGTGCAGGCCGAGATCACCAGCAGGACCAGCGGCTGGGTGAGGCCGGCCAGCAGGACGATGATGCCGAAGGCAACAAGTCCCCAGACCAGCCAGAAGTACAGCTTCGACTCGGTGACGGCCGAGTCGCGCAGGTACCGGGCCTTGACCATGTCGGCCGCCAGCCGGGACGTGTAGTCGACGATGCCGGCCGCGGCGGCGAACAGCGCGAACGCGCCGATCGCCCAGAACAGGTACCCGAACCAGCCGCCGACGATCGTCTGCAGCGTCGTGCCCTCGACCTTCAGGAAGCTGATGCTGTTCTTCACGGCGTCGTTCCCGAACAGCGTGGCGTGCGCGAGCATCGACGTGAACACGATCGTCACCACGGTGATCGCCACGAAGGTCAGGGCCTGCTCGAGGTTCGCGAACTTCCACCAGCGCCGCCAGCGCGCCAGGTTCGCGTCGTTCGGCTCGAACGTGTACCCGTTGGCGGTCGGGTCGGCCTCGGTCTCGCCGGTCACCGGCGACGTCAGCCGCGGCACGTGCACGCCCATCCCGAAGCCCTTGTCGCGGATCCAGTTGCTCTGCACGAGGTTCTGCCCGCCGCCCGCGCCGGCGTACGCGATCGCGCCCATCACCAGCGCGAACCCGAGCTGCTCGGCCGGGAACTGCGGCTGCGTCACCGCGTCCCCGAGCGCGCTGTACGTCTTGCCCCGGATCGCGAACACCAGCGCCAGTACGACGAGCAGCGCGACGGCCGCGATCTTCACCGCGATCAGCCGCTCCAGCATCACGTACACGACCGGCGCCAGGGTCAGGATCGCCCCGATCACCACCAGCATCCCGATCGCGATCCAGCGCGGGTCGCCGCCGCCGAACAAGTACGTCAGCATGCTCGCCGAGCTCGTCGCCCAGCCGGGCCAGAGGTTCGCGAAATACGTCATGATCGCGAAGAACAGACCCCAGTGCTTCCCGTACCGGTTGAAGCCGGTCAACGCTGTCTCACCAGTTGCCAGCGTGTACCGCTCGATCTCCATGTTCAGGAACCACTGGACCACCACGCCGACCACGGCGCCCCAGAGGAACACCAGGCCGACCTGGCTGGAGATGTAGGGCCAGAGGATGAACTCGCCCGAGGCCAGCCCGACGCCGGCGCCGACCATGCCCGGGCCGATGATCTTCCAGGTCTTGCTGGGCGGCTCGGGAAGGTCGCGAACCTGCGGTGCGGGCAGGTTCTTGGTGGGCAGTGCGAATCTGCCGTGGTCAGTCGACTTGGTGTCTGCCATTGAGGCTCCTCACGGTCTCGAATATCACCGAGTCTCGACCCCCTGCTTCGCGAGAGTAGCGAATACTGTCGACAACGGCGACCCGACACAGGCAAATGGCAGACTGACGCGTATGGGTGGGGTGACAGTTCTCGTTGCGTCGTACGCCGGTGCCGCCAGCGCGCCCGCGTACGCACGGCTGGCGGGCCTGGCAGCGGAACTACCCGGGGAGCGCCTGATACGGCGGGACGCCGGGTGGCCCGTCCTGGCGTACGGCGATCCGGCGGAAGCGATCGCTGCCGCCGAGACGCTCCGGGAGGCGGCCGCTCTGGTCCCTGCAGGCGAATTCCTGCGGATCGCCTTGCACTCCGCGCCGGCCACCGCACCGGCGGTTCGCCACGCCGAACACCTGCTGGCACTGGCCAACGCCGGGCAAACGTTGCTGACCGCAACAACTGCGACGGCCGTCGAATCCGCGGCGGAGCCTTTACGTGATCTCGGCCTGCACCGGCTGCGGGACCTCGGCTCGCCCGAGCGGATCTTCGAGCTCACCACAACGACGGAGCCGCTGCGTTCTCTCGACCTGGTGCCGAACAACCTTCCGGTCATGCTCACCAGCTTCGTCGGCCGGGCGACCCAGGTCGCCGCCCTCCGCACACAGCTCGCCGGCAGCCGGCTCGTCACACTGACAGGCCCCGGCGGCAGTGGGAAGACCCGCCTGGCCGCGCAAACGGCCGCGCAGCTGGCCGAGCGCTGGCCGGACGGTGTCTGGTGGGTCGACCTGTCCGCGGTGACGGACAGTGCCCAGATTCCCGAGGCGGTCGCCGCCGCCAGCGGTCTGCTGGTCGAGTCGGGAGATCGGCTGCTGATCGGCCAACTGCGGACCAAGCGATCCCTCGTCTGCCTCGACAATTGCGAGCAGATCGTCGACGGTGCCGCTGAGTTCGTCACCGCGCTGCAAACCGGCTGTCCCGAACTCTCGATCCTCGCCACCAGCCGCGAACCGCTGGACGTCCCCGGCGAGACGATCTGGCGCGTCCCGCAGTTGGCGCCCGATGAGGCCCGAGCGCTGTTCCTCGAACGCTCCGCGACCAGCGAAGCCGAGCCGGAGTCGGAGTCGGACGCTGTTCGGGCGATCTGCACGCGGCTCGACGGCATCCCGCTCGCACTGGAGCTCGCCGCCGCGTGGACACGAACCCTGACACCGACGCAGATCGAAGCAGGCCTGGACGACCGGTTCGGTCTGCTGACGAAGAACGTTCGTGGGGTCGCGGCCCGCCAGCGCACGCTCGCCGCATCGATCGACTGGAGCTACGACCTGCTCGACGAGGACGAACGTCGTGCCTTCAGCCGTCTTGCGGTCTTCGCCGGCAGCTTCACCCTGGACGCCGCATCGGCCGTGACCGGCGCCGTGCTCGCTACGATCGCGCGTCTTGTCGACAAATCGCTCGTCGTTGCCGAAGGCGGGCGGTACCGGCTGCTGGAGACGATCCGCGCGTACGCCGCGACTCGCCTGGTGGACGCCGACGACGTACGCGACCGGCACCTCGACCACTATCTGCAGCTCGCCGAGACCGCGGAACCCTTGCTGGACAAGGATCGCGACGCCTGGCGCGCCCTGATCGAGCCGGACCGGGAGAACTTCCGCGCCGCACTGGAGCACGGCCTCGCCGCGGCCGACCCGGAACGCGCCCGGCGACTGGCTGCCGCGCTGAGATGGCTGTGGAACCTCCAGGCGACCGGCACCGAGGGCATCGGCTACCTGCGCCGCGCGATCGACCGCGCACCGGACGACCGAACGGCGCTCCAGGCCCGCTTGCTGTATGCCTACGCGACCGTCGCCGACACCGTCGACCCGTTCGGGTACGACGCCGCGGGCCGCGGGCTGGAGCTCGCGACCGAGTTGCGCGACGACCGGCTGCGTTCGCTGTTCCTCGCACTGGTCGCGGTCGGCGAGTTCTTCACCGACTTCCGGAAGGCCTGGGACCTGACGACCGAGGGAGTATGCCTCGCGGACGGGATCGGCGATGAAGCAGCCCGGAACGCGAACGTCGCGCTGCAGTGCGTACTGCTTGCGCTGTGGGACCGCCACGACGAGCTCCGTCCGCTGCTCGACCGCGCCGCCGACGGCCTGATCGCCAGCGGCGAACGCGGTATCGCCTCCACCGTGCTGACCGTCTGGTCCGAGAGCCTGTTCGCCACCGGGGAGCCGTTGCGGGCGGTCGAAGTGGCCGAGCGTGCTCTCGCCGCGGCCGAGCCCCTCGCCGACTTCCATCGCGTCGGCACGGCTCGCGCGCAGTTGGCGACGATGCTGGTCAGGACAGGCCGCCCCGACGACGCGCGGGCGCTGATGCGGCCGTTGGTCGAGCTGGCCGAGACCGCGGGCGCCGTCGTGCCGAATCTGGGGCAGGCGATGAGCCTGATCTCGTACTGGACCGGCGAGTACGACGCCGCGGTCGACTGGCTGGCCCGCGACACCGTGCCGGACAGCCCGCTCGCCGCGACGTTCGCGCCCGCGATGCTGCTGCCGACCGTCGCCGCGGCGGAACGCGCTCGTGGCCACGACGCCACCGCCCTGCTCGAACGCGCCGCCGAGTTGGCGCGCCGCTACGACCTGCCGCGGATCCTGGCCGACGCGCTCGATCAGCTCGGCCGGATCGCGATCACCGACCACCCCGAGCGGGCGGCAGACCTGCTCCACCAGGCCCTCACGATCCGCGTCGACCACGGCCTGCGCACGTACGTCGTCGACAGCCTGGAATCCCTTGCCCTGCTGGCGAACCACACGAACCGCGCAGCGGACGCCGCCCGGCTCGCCGGCGCAGCCTCCGCCGCCCGCGCCGACCTGGGCCTCGCGACACCGGCTGACCGTCCCGACCTGCCGCCGTCGGACGAGCCGACACTCGCGATGGACGACGCCGTCGCCTACGTCCGCCGTACGCGCGGAGCTCGCGGGCGGCCGTCGTCAGGGTGGGCCAGCCTGACGCCCACCGAGGAGCAGGTGGTTGCCCTCGCGGTCGACGGGCTCAGCAATCCGGAGATCGGCGAGCGGCTGTTCATCAGCCGCGGCACGGTCAAGACCCACCTGGCCCATGTCTACGCGAAACTGGGCGTCTCCAACCGCACCGAACTGGCGTCCCTCAAGAAGCCCTGAGCATCTCCAGCGCCGTCGCGAAAACCCGGCCGGTTACTTCTCCTTGGAGAGTTTGCTGGGCCACCAGATCTTCGGGCCGACGTCGTGGGCGAGGGAGGGGACCAGGAGGGAGCGGACGACGGTGGTGTCGAGAAGGACGCCGAAGGCGACCATGAAGGCGATCTGGACCAGGAACAGGATGGGCAAGACGGCGAGGGCCGAGAAGGTGGCGGCCAGGACGACGCCGGCCGACGTGATGACGCCGCCGGTGACGGCGAGGCCGACCAGGATGCCGGGTCTGGTGCCGTGTTCCTGTGACTCCTCGCGGACCCTGGTCATCAGGAAGATCGAATAGTCGATGCCCAGGGCAACCAGGAACACGAAGGCGTAGAGCGGGATACCGGGATCGGCCCCCGGGAACTTGAAGACGTGGTTGAACACCAGCGCGCTGACGCCGACGGTCGCGCCGAACGACAGCACGTTCGCGATCACCAGCAGGACCGCGGCGGTCAGTGACCGCAGCAGCAGCATCAGGACGACGAAGATCACCGCGAGGATGGTCGGGATGATCACCCGCAGATCGCGTTGCGCGGCGTCCAGCACGTCGAGGTTGATCGCGGTGTTGCCGCCGACCAGGATGTCGGGACTCACCTTGTCCAGCTCGGTCCGCAGGTGCTTCACCACCTTGGTCGCCTCGGGGGAATCGGCCGGGACCTCGAGCGTGGCCTGGACCAGTACCTTGCCATCGACCACCTTCGGCGGTACGCCGGGAGCGGGCGAGGCGGACGCCGCGCCGACACCGTCGACCTTCGTCGCGGTCTGGACCACCTGGTCGGCCTGGGCGACCGGGGTCAGGATCTGCACCGGGGTACCGGCCCCGGCGTCGAAGTGCTTGGCCAGCTCCTCCTGACCGGTGACCGACTCGACCTCGTTCAGGAACAGGTCCTCCTGCGACGTACCGCTGGCCTTGAAGGTCGGCAGGAACGCCGCGCACGCGAGCAACGCCAGCGCCGTGACCACCCAGACCCGCCGGGCACGCCGGCCGACCAGCCCGGACACGCGCCCCCAGAGGCGGCGGCCGCCGACCTGGTCGCTGGAGTGCACGTGGTCGACGCGGGGGATCGACGGCCAGAAGATCCGCCGGCCGAAGGCGAGCAGGATCGCCGGCAGGAAGGTCATCGACGCGATCAGCGCGCCGGCGATGCCGAAGGCGCCGACCGGCCCGAGGCCCTTGGTGCTGCCGAGCTTGGAGAGCAGCAGGCAGAGCAGGCCGAGGATGACGGTCGCCGCGCTGGCCGCGATGGGCTCGATCGAGGCCCGCCAGGCGACCCGCATCGCCTCGTACTTGCTCGTGTAGTCGTGCAGCTCCTCCTTGTACCGGGAGACGAGCAGCAACGAGTAGTCGGTCGCGGCGCCGACGACCAGGATGAACAGGATGCCCTGACTCTGACCGTTCAGCTGCAGGACGCCGTTCTTCGCCAGCGGGTACACCACGAGCGCGGCGAGCGCGAGGCCGAAGACCGCGGTGAGCAGGACGGCGATCGGGAGGATCGGGCTGCGGTACACGATCAGCAGGATCACGAACACGACCGCCAGCGCGACCCCGAGCAGGATCCCGTCGATCCCGCTGAACGCGACCACGAAGTCGGCGAACACCCCACCGGGGCCGGTCACGTAGACCGTCAGGCCGGTCGGTGTCAGGTCCTGCTTGATCGCGGTGCGCAGGCTGTCCGCGACCGCGTACAGGACGGTCTCGCCCTCCGCGACCACCTCGTCGGCGCGGTCGCCGTCGATCTGGACGGTGAGCAGCAGCGCCTTGCCGTCCTCCGACCGGATCGCCGGCGCGACCGGGGAGGCCAGGTAGTCGCCGAGCTTCTTGCCGCCGCCCAGGTCCAGGGTGGCGACCTTCGCCTGGAACGCCTGGACGTTCTTCAGGTCCTCCGGCGTGATGCCGGAGTCACGCTCGACCAGGACGAAGTACGGCAGCGCCTTGGAATCGACGAACTTTCCGGCCTCGTTGGCGACGACCGTGGACTCGGCATCCTTCGGAAGGAAGTTGGCGTTGTCGTTCTGCTGGACCTCGCTCAGCTTGCCGACCGCAGG
This sequence comes from Kribbella sp. NPDC003505, assembly GCF_040610875.1. NCBI lineage: Bacteria > Bacillati > Actinomycetota > Actinomycetes > Propionibacteriales > Kribbellaceae > Kribbella > Kribbella sp. NPDC003505. The sequence goes on from NZ_JBEXNA010000007.1 coordinate 24,931, forward strand.
GCCGCCCAGCGAGGCGAGCACCAGCCAGCCGATCAGTACGGCGGCGATCGCGGCCCGCCAGGCCCAGCGCCGCGGCGGACGCTGCTTCCCACTCGCTCCGGCGGCGTTCTGGTCGTCGTCGTGCACGGTGCCGTCCCCTCGGTCTCCGATCCCGCCCTGAGTCCGAACAGTACCCAGCGGCACCCGCAGATCTCTCACCACCCGGCTGCGGGTGTGCGGGAGCCGTTTCGGCGGCGTAACAACAAGATGACTACTCGGAAACACCCCGGTCATAACGTCCAGGCCTAATCAGTGAGGTCGGATGATCGGAGACTTGCGATGACGCTCGAGGCACGACAAGCGACCGTCGCCAGCCGCGGCCAGACAGACGGCAGTGGTGCGGTGGGTACGGTCGAGGCGCCGCGGCGCGGGCGCTGGATCGACGTCTGGGATCCCGAGGACGCCACGTTCTGGGCCGGGAAGGGCCGGGCGCTGGCCCGGCGGAACCTGTGGCCCTCGATCTTCGCCGAGTTCCTCGGCTTCTCGGTGTGGCAGCTCTGGAGCATCGTCGTGGTGTCGATGCCGAAGGCCGGCTTCACCTACAGCACCGACCAGCTGTTCTGGCTGGTCGCGCTGCCGAGCCTGGTCGGCGCGACGCTGCGGTTGCCGTACACGTTCGCCGTACCGCGGTTCGGCGGGCGGAACTGGACGGTGTTCTCGGCGCTCCTGCTGCTCGTCCCGACCACCGGGCTGGCGTACTTCATGACGCAGCCGGACACGCCGTTCTGGCTGATGGGCCTGGTCGCGGCGACCGCGGGCGTCGGCGGCGGCAACTTCGCCAGCAGCATGACGAACATCTCGTTCTTCTACCCGGAGAAGGAGAAGGGCTTCGCGCTCGGCGTGAACGCGGCCGGCGGCAACCTCGGCGTCGCCGTGGTGCAGCTGCTGGTCCCGGTCGTGATCGTCGCCGGCGCCGGTCTGTCGCTGAACCGATCCGGCCTGATGTGGCTGCCGCTGATCGTGCTGGCCGCGTTCTGGGCCTGGAAGGCGATGGCCAACCTGTCGGTCGCGAACTCGTCGTTCCGGACGTCGATCGCCGCGGCGAAGCGGCCGCACACGTGGGTGATCTCGTTCCTCTACATCGGCACGTTCGGGTCGTTCATCGGCTTCGGCGCCGCGTTCCCGCTGCTGATCAAGACCACCTTCGCCGACATCACGCCGGCGCACTACGCGTTCCTCGGCGCGCTGGTCGGGTCGGTCTCGCGGCCGTTCGGCGGCAAGCTGGCCGACCGGGTCGGCGGCGCGTGGGTGACGGTCTGCTCGTTCGTGGTGATGGGCCTCGGGATCCTGTCCGCGGTGTTCGCGCTGAAGGCGGAGAGTTTCCCCGCGTTCCTGATCAGCTTCCTGGTCCTGTTCGTGGCCAGCGGCATCGCGAACGGGTCGACGTACCGGATGATTCCGGCGGTTTTCCGGCTCACCACGCCGGGTGACCCGGGCCGGGCCCGGCGGGAGGCGGCGGCCTGTATCGGGATCGCCTCCGCGGTCGGCGCGTACGGCGGTTTCCTGGTCCCGCGCGGGTTCGCGATGTCGACGAGCCACTTCGGCTCGCTGATCCCCGCGCTGTACGTGTTCTGCGGCTTCTACGTGGTCTGCCTCGCGGTGACGTACTTCTGCTACCTGCGCAAGGGTGGCCCGCTCACCCAGGAGCGCGTGTGACGGCTACCCACTGTCCGTACTGCGCACTGCAGTGCGCCACGACGCTGCACCCGGTCGCTGGACCGGGTGCGGTGGAGGTGCGGGCGCGCGACTTTCCGACCAATCGCGGTGGGTTGTGCCGTAAGGGCTGGACGGCGCCCGAGGTGCTGACGGTGCCGGACCGGCTCACCGTGCCGCTCGTCCGCAACGCGGCGGGCGAACTGGTGGAGACCAGCTGGGACGCCGCGCTGGACTTCGTGACCGAGCGGATCGAGGCGCTGCAGGCTGCCTACGGGCAGGACGCGGTTGCCGTGTTCGGTGGCGGCGGGCTGACGAACGAGAAGGCGTACGCGCTCGGCAAGTTCGCCCGGGTGGCGCTGAAGACCGCGAACGTGGACTACAACGGCCGGTTCTGTATGTCGTCCGCCGCGGCGGCGACGAACCGGGCGTTCGGGATCGACCGCGGACTGCCGTTTCCGCTGGCCGATCTGGGCGCGGCCGGTGCCGTCCTGCTGGTCGGCAGCAACCTGGCGGAAACCATGCCGCCGGCCGTGGCACATCTGCAGGGCGCACGCGACTCGGGTGGACTTCTGGTCGTCGACCCGCGTCGCTCCGCCACCGCAAGCCTGACCGAGGAAAACGCCGGCCTTCACCTGCAGGCAACGCCGGGGACGGACCTCGCCCTGGTGCTCGCGCTCACCCACGTCGTACTGCAGGAAGGCTTGGCAGACAGCGCATTCCTGGCCGAACGGGTCGACGACCCCGACGTGCTGATGCGTTCTACGGCGTCGTGGTGGCCGGAGCGGGCCGAGCGGGTCACTGGTGTGCCCGCCGCCACGATCCGGCAGGCCGCCCGGGTGCTGGCCGCGGCCGCACCGGTGCACGGCGGCGCCGGGGCGTTCATCCTCACCGGACGTGGGGCCGAGCAGCACAGCAAGGGCACCGACACGGTGACCGCCTGTATCAACCTCGCGTTGACGCTCGGGCTGCCCGGGCGGGTGGGGAGCGGATACGGGTGCATCACCGGGCAGGGGAACGGGCAGGGCGGGCGTGAGCACGGGCAGAAGGCGGATCAGCTCCCGGGGTATCGGAGCATCGAGGACCCGGCAGCACGCGCGCACGTTGCGCAGGTCTGGGGTGTGGACCCGGAGGAGTTGCCGCGGTCCGGGAAGAGCGCTGTCGAGCTGATCGATTCGCTCGGTACTGCGGATGGTCCGAAGGCGCTGTTCGTGCACGGGAGCAACCTGCTGGTGTCGGCGCCCAATCTCGCCTCGGTGCGGGATCGGCTGGCTGCGCTGGACCTGTTGGTGGTCGCGGACGTGGTGCCGTCCGAGACGGCGCTGCTGGCGGACGTGGTGTTTCCGGTGACGCAGTGGGCCGAGGAAGAAGGGACCATGACGTCGCTCGAAGGGCGGGTGCTGCGGCGGCGTGCCGCGGTGCGCGCCCCGGGTGAGGTGCGCAGCGACCTCGCGGTGTTCGCGGGGATCGCGGAAAGGCTCGGAATCGCGGGGTTTTCCACCGACCCGCGCGAAGTGTTCGAGGAGCTGCGGCGGGCGAGTGCCGGCGGAAAGGCCGACTATTCCGGGATTTCCTGGGCGCGGCTGGACGCGGACGAGGCGCTCTTCTGGCCGGTGCCGCACAACGGGCATCCGGGCACGCCGCGGCTGTTCGCCGACGGTTTCCCGACCGCGGACGGCCGGGCCCACGTCGTAGCTGTCGATCACCGGCCGGTGGCGGACGATCTCAACGCCGAGGCACCGCTCTATCTGGTGACGGGGCGGTTGCTGCAGCACTACCAGAGCGGTGCGCAGACCCGGCGCGTTCCGGAGTTGGCCGAGGCCGAGCCGGAGGTGTACGCCGAGATCCACCCGCGGGTCGCCGCGCAGCTCGGGATCGGCGACGGCCGCCCGGTGCGGCTGCGGACGGCGCGCGGGTCGATGCTGCTGCCGGCCCGCGTGACGGCCGACGTCCGGCCGGACACCGTTTTCGTGCCGTTCCACTTCGGTGGCGCGGAGGCGGTCAACGAGCTGACCAACGACGTCCTCGACCCGGTGTCGCGGATGCCCGAATTCAAGGCGTGTGCCGTCGAAGTCACCGCCGCTGCCCTGCCAGCGACGGGAGTGCCGGCATGAGAGTAGTGATCATCGGCGGTGGAATGGCCGGCCGGCGGCTGGCCGAGCTGCTGCCGCCGGACGACGTGACGGTCCTCGGCGACGAGCCGTCGTACAACCGGGGCCGGCTGACCGAGTACGTCGCGGGCCGCGCAGAGGTTGCTCGCGGCAACGAGCCGGGAGCGATCGTGGTCGCGGTCGACCGGCGCCGACAGGTGGTGACGGACGCCGAGGGACGCCGGTATCCGTACGACCGGCTGGTCTTCGCGACCGGCGCGGTGCCTGTCGTGCCGGAAGGAGTCGGCCCGGCGGCGGGAATTCGTACGCTGCGGTCCGCCGACGATGCCGAGGCGATCGTCGCCGAGGCGGCGCAGGTACGGCGCGCGGTGGTGCTGGGCGGCGGCGTACTCGGCGTCGAAACGGCCTGTGCGCTGCGTGAACGCGGCGTCGCGGTGACCCTGGTTCACGACGGGGAAACCCTTCTGGACAGGACGGTTCGGCCCTCCGCGGGACGGAGGGTGGCGCGCGCGGTCCGGCGTCTCGGCGCCGAGGTGCTGCTCAACGCGGAGCTGGCCGGCACCGACACGAAGGACGGCCGGTTTCGCCGCCTGAGGCTGCGGAACGGCTCCGAGGTGTACGGCGAACTCCTGGTCGTGGCGTGCGGTGTGCGAGCGCGGACAGAGCTGGCGGACGGCCTGACGGTGCGCGGCGGGATCGTCGTCGACGACACGCTGACGAGCCCGGACGACCCGCGCGTGCACGCGATCGGCGACTGCGCCGAGATCGACGGCCGGCTCACCGGCACCGTCGAGTCCGCGTGGACACAGGCCGAGGCGCTGGCGAAACGCCTGACCGGCGAGGCCGCCCAGCTGCCGGACTACGAGGTCGTGCGGGTGACTGCCGGCGGACTCGACCTGCTCGTCCTCGGTGACAAGGACGAGGACGGCGAGGTGGTGCGGCTCGAGGACGACGCGCGCTACGTACGAGCCGTCCTGCGTGACGGCGTGGTGCGCTCGGCCGTCGCGGTCGGTGCGCCGGACGTCGCCGCGGAGCTGGTGCTGCTGGCGGACCGGGGCACGCCGGTGGTCGCGGACGGGCTGCTCGGCACGCCGCCCGCCGTACAGACGAAGAAGAAAGTGGCGACCGTCTGCAGGTGCAACGGCGTCACCAGGGTCGCAATCGAGGCGGCCTGGCGTGGAGGTGCCGACAGTGTCGCCGGCATCGCCGCCACGACGCGGGCGACGACCGGGTGCGGCAGTTGCACCGGCGCCGTCGGCGAACTGCTCGACCGCTTCCGGCGCGGCGAGACCGAACCAGTCCCGAGCAGGAGGGCGACGATGGCAGAGCTGAACAAGGCCAAGCACGTGGTGGTGGTCGGTGGCGGAATGGTCGCCCACCGCCTGGTCGAGGCGCTCCGGCAACGCGACACCGAGACCACCTACCGGATCACGGTCTTCGGCGAGGAGCCGCGACTGCCGTACGACCGCGTCGCACTGACCAGCTACTTCTCCGGGCGCGACCCGCAGGACCTGTCGCTCGGCGACCCGGGCCTCTGGGACGACCCGGCGGTGAACCTGCGCAAGGGCGTCCAGATCACGTCGATCGACACCAAGGCCATGACCGTCACGACGGCCCGCGGCGAGGAGGTCATGTACGACGAGCTCGTGCTGGCGACCGGCTCCGCGGCGTTCGTGCCGCCGGTGAAGAACAACGACGCCCAGGGCTGCTTCGTCTACCGGACCATCGACGACGTCGCCGCGCTCCGGGTGTACGTCGAGCGTCTGAAGAGCGAGGGCAAGCAGGTCAACGGTGTCGTGGTCGGCGGCGGTCTGCTCGGCCTGGAAGCAGCCGGTGCGCTGCGGGCACTCGGCGCCGGGACCAAGGTCGTCGAGTTCGCGCCGCGGCTGATGCCGCTGCAGGTCGACGAAGGCGGCGGCGCCGCACTGTCCCGGTTGATCGAGGGGCTGGACGTCGACGTACTGACCGGGACGCAGTGTCAGCGCGTGAAGCTGACGTCGCAGGGCGCGGCGCGCGCGATGAGCGTGGCCGACGGCCCTGATCTGCCCGCGGATGTGGTCGTCTTCGCGGCCGGTGTCCGGCCGCGCGACGAGCTCGGTCGCGCAGCCGGTCTGCAGATCGGCGAACGTGGCGGCGTCGTGGTCGACGAAGCCTGCCGTACGTCGGTCCCGGGTGTCTGGGCGATCGGCGAAGTCGCTTGTATCGAAGGGCGGGTCTGGGGTCTGATCGCCCCCGGCTACACGATGGCCGAGATCGTCGCGGACCGGTTGCTCGGCGGCGGGGCGACCTTCCCGGGTGCGGACACGTCGACGAAACTGAAGCTGCTCGGTGTCGACGTCGCCAGCTTCGGCGACGCGTTCGGCGCCACCGACGGCGCGCTGGACATCGTGTACGCCGACCCGGTCGCCGGTGTCTACAAGAAGCTCGTGCTGTCCGACGACGCCCGTACGCTGCTCGGCGGCATCCTGGTCGGCGACGCCTCGGCGTACTCCGGACTGCGGCCGATGGTCGGTCGCGAGCTCGGTGCGGACCCGGCCGCGTTCCTGCTGCCGGAAGGCGCCGGGCCGGTGCAGCTCGAGCTGCCCGACGACGCGCCCGTCTGCTCCTGCAACACCGTCGACGCCGGCACGATCCGCTGCGCCGTCCGCGACGAGGGCTGCACCGACATCAAGTCGGTCTGCGGCAAGACCAAGGCCGGCACGTCCTGCGGATCCTGCCTGCCGATCGTCAAGAACCTGCTGAACAGCGAGCTCACCAAGGCCGGCGTCGAGGTCAGCAAGGCGCTGTGCGAGCACTTCGCGCTGTCCAGGGCCGAGCTGTTCGACGTGGTCCGGGTGACCGGGCTGCGGACCTTCAGCGAGATCGTCGAGCGGCACGGCACCGGCCGCGGGTGCGACATCTGCAAGCCCGTCGTCGGGTCGATCCTGGCGAGTCTCGACCCGGCCGGTCACGTGCTCGAAGGCGAGCGCGCGACGCTGCAGGACACCAACGACCACGTGATGGCCAACATGCAGAAGGACGGCACGTACTCGGTCGTCCCGCGGATCCCCGGCGGTGAGATCACGCCCGAGGGGCTGATCACGATCGGCGAGGTGGCCCGCGACTTCGGGCTGTACACGAAGATCACCGGCGGCCAGCGCGTCGACCTCTTCGGGGCCCGGATCGAGCAGCTGCCGGCGATCTGGAAGCGGCTGGTGGACGCCGGCTTCGAGTCGGGCCACGCGTACGGCAAGGCGTTGCGGACCGTGAAGTCGTGTGTCGGGTCGACGTGGTGCCGGTACGGCGTCCAGGACTCGGTCGGGATGGCGATCGCGCTGGAGCTGCGGTACCGCGGGCTGCGCTCGCCGCACAAGCTCAAGCTCGGCGTCTCCGGCTGTGCGCGCGAATGCGCGGAGGCACGCGGCAAGGACGTCGGCGTGATCGCGACCGAGAAGGGCTGGAACCTGTACGTCGGCGGCAACGGCGGGATGACGCCGCGGCACGCCGAACTGCTCGCGTCGGACCTCACCGACGAGCAGCTGTTCCAGGCGATCGACCGGTTCCTCATGTACTACGTGCGGACCGGCGACCGGCTGCAGCGGACCTCGGTGTGGATGCGCGAGATCGGTCTCGACCAGGTGCGGGACGTCGTCCTCAACGACAGCCTCGGGATCGCGGCCGACCTGGACGCGGCGATGGCCAAGCACGTCGACTCGTACGTCGACGAGTGGCGGGCGACGCTCGACGATCCCGACAAGCTGGCCCGGTTCGTGTCGTTCGTGAACGCTCCGGACCAGCCCGACGCCGACCTGCGGTACGTGGTCGAGCGCAACCAGCCGCGCCCGGCCACCTCGGCCGAACGCGGGCAGCTGGAGCCGGTCCTGCTGGCCGGCCCCCGATTGGAGGTACGGCGATGAGTGTCACGGCCGTTGGTACGACGGTGGTCTGTGCTGTCGACGCGCTGCTGCCCGAGCGTGGTGTCGCCGCGCTGCTCGGGGACGTGCAGATCGCGTTGTTCCGCACCCACGACGGCGAGGTGTTCGCCATCGGCAACCAGGATCCGTTCAGCGGGGCGAACGTGATGTCGCGGGGCATCGTCGGCAGCCGCGGCGACGTACCGACGGTGGCGTCGCCGATGTTCAAGCAGGTCTTCGACCTGCGCACCGGGGCCTGTCTCGACGACGCGGACGTGTCGCTGCCCGTGTATCCGGTCGAGATCGTCGACGGACAGGTCGTGGTGGGTACGTGACCGGGGCGATGGGGTGGGGAAGGAATTCAACACAGTGACGACCAGGCCCGGGCCGCTCAGCGGCTGCACGATCGCGATCACCGCGCACCGGCGCGCGGAGGACCTGATCGCGTCGTTCGAACGGCGCGGCGCGAAGGTGCTGCACGCGCCGACGCTGCAGATCGTGCCGGTCGCAGACGACCACGCACTGCTGGAGGCGACCCGGCGGGTGATCGCGAACCCGCCGGACGACGTCGTGGTGACCACGGCCGTCGGGTTCCGGGGCTGGATCGAGGCGGCCGACACCGCGGGCCTGGCCGCGGACCTGCTCGGCACCCTGGAGCAGTCGCGGCTCCTCGCCCGCGGCCCGAAGGCGCGCGGCGCGATCCGGGCCGCCGGGCTCGTCGAGCACTGGTCGGCGAGGTCGGAGACGACGGCCGAGGTCGTCGACTGGCTGCGCGCGCAGGGCGTCGGAGGGCGGAAGATCGTCGTACAGCTGCACGGCCTGTCGGATCCGGCCCTGCAGGACGCGCTGCGCTCGGCCGGCGCGTCGGTGCGCGGGCTCGAGGTGTACCGGTGGGGCCCGTCGCCCGATCCGGTGCTCGTGGAGCGGATGATCTCGCAGGTCTGCGCGGGCACCGTGGACGCCGTCGTCCACACGTCCGCGCCCGGCGCGCAGGCGATGCTCGACGCGGCGGCGCTGAACGGGCAGTACGACGAGCTGACGTCGTCGCTGCGGACCGGCCGCGTGCTGAACGCCTGCGTCGGCCCGGTGACAGCGGGCCCCTTCGTGGCGCTCGGACTGGACCCGCTGGTGCCGGACCGGTACCGGTTGGGTGCGCTGATCCGGATCGTCACCGACCGGCTCACCGACGACAACGCCCGCTCGATCGAAACGGCGTTCGGTCAACTGGTCATCCGCGGCGGTGCAGCCGTACTCGATGGTGTGGTCCTGCCGCTGGGGCCCGGCCCACGCGCCGTACTCGCGGCCCTGGTCGCTGCCGGCGGCGACGTGGTCTCCCGCCCCGAACTGCTCGCCGTACTCCCCGGAGCCGAAGACGTCCACGCCGTCGAGGTCACCGTCAACCGCCTACGTACGGCGGTAGGCCGCCCCGAACTCGTCCGCACAGTAGTCCGCCGCGGCTACCGCCTCGCCGTAGAACCCGCCGGAGTCCCCTCATGACCGACCTCGTTGCCGTAGCCCACGGAACAGCCGACCCGGCCGGCATCCGCGTCGTTCACGACCTGGTCCGGGAGATGGCCGCGCAACGCCCGGATCTCCCGATTTCTCTGGGTTTCGTGGACCTCCTCCGCCCGGCGCTCCCGTCGCTGGTCCGGCGCATCACCTCGGACACCGACGACGCCGTCGTGGTCCCGCTGCTGCTCAGCGCGGGTTACCACGTGTACGTCGATGTCGCCGCAGAAGCTCGGCGCTATCCGGGGCGGGTCCGCGCGGCCGGCGCACTGGGCCCGGATCCCCTCCTGGCAGAGGTTCTGGCCGATCGGCTCGGCGACCTGAACCGCATCGATCACGTGGTACTCGCGGCCGCCGGCTCGTCCGACTCCCGCGCACTCCTGGACTGCGAGGAAACCGCGGCTCTCCTCGCGCGCCGCATCGACCGCCCGGTGACCGTCGGGTACCTGTCCGGCGCCGGCGACCGCCTCCCGGCCGTCCTCGCCCGCACCCCGGGCCGCGTGGCAGTGGCGAACTATCTGCTGGCCCCAGGCTTCTTCAACTCCCTCGTCCACCGCCACGCCCGCGGCCACCAGGCCGCGGACCCACTCGGCGCCGACCCCCGCCTCGCCACACTGGCCCTCCAACGCTACGCCGCCGCCCTCCACCCCACCGCCGTCGCCGTCTGATCCCACCCGGTCGGCCTGGGATGAGTTGTCAGCCGGGTTCTGCAGGGGCATCGTGAAGGGATGGCCGGGAAGACATGGGCTGAGCTGAGCCCACAGCAGCAGCGGTTGGTCATTGCCGGAGTCGTTGTCGAGAGCGTGTTGAAGGCCGTCGCACTGGCCGATCTGGCGCGGCGTCCTGCGGCTCAGGTTCGCGGGCCCAAGCCGATGTGGGCCTTGCTCCTCACCCTGTCCAACTCCCTCGGCGTGGCTCCGGTCATCTACTGGCTGTACGGCCGCCGTCGCGAGGGCTGACGCGAGACCTACGAGGACGCGGCCTGGCGGTTGCGGAGGGTGTTCAGGTCGGCGTGGCAGCGGGCTTCCACCTCGGCGAGGTCCTGGAGGGTTTCCTCGATGTCGCGGCGGCGTTGCTCGAGTTCGGTGCGGCGGTGGGTGATCTGGTCGAGGAGGTAGACCAGCTGGCCCTCCTCGCCGGGTTCGGCGTCGTACATGTCGACGATCTTGGCGATCTCGTCGAGGGAGAAGCCGAGGCGTTTGCCGCGCAGGATGAGGGCGAGGCGGACGCGGTCGCGGGGATGGTAGACGCGGGTGGTGCCGCGGCGTTCGGGGGTGAGCAGGCCGCGGTCCTCGTAGAACCGGATCGTGCGGAGCGTCACGTCGTACTCGGCGGCCAGTTCGGCGATCGACCAGGTTTCTGCGGGCACCTGGCTATTGTGCATGCTGCCTAGCGTGCTTTACGTTTACGTAAGCGTCAAGCACGAGGGAGTGCCGCATGTTCGAGTTGTCCGCGGAGCATCAGGAGTTCCGCCGTAGCGTTCGCGACTTCGCGGAGGCGGAGATCGCGCCGCACGCCGCCGAGTGGGACCGCAAGCACTACTTCCCGGTGGAGGTCGTGCAGAAGATGGGGCGGCTCGGGCTGTTCGGGCTGACCGCGCCGGAGGAGTACGGCGGCGCGGGCGGCGACTTCACCAGCCTGTGCGTGGCGATCGAGGAGATCTCCCGGGTCGACCAGTCGATGGGGATCACGCTCGAGGCGGCGGTCGGGCTCGGCATCAACCCGATCCTGACGTTCGGCACCGACGAGCAGAAGGCGACCTGGCTGCCCGACCTGGTCGCGGGCACCAAGCTGGCCGGGTTCGGGCTGACCGAGCCGGAGTCCGGGTCGGACGCCGGCGCGACCAAGACCCGCGCGGTGCTCGACGGCGGCGAGTGGGTGATCGACGGCTCGAAGCAGTTCATCACCAATTCGGGATCCAGCATCACGAGCTGCGTCACCGTCACCGCCCGCACCGGTGAGCGCGCGGACGGCAAGCCGGAGATCTCCACGATCATCGTCCCGAGCGGTACGCCGGGATTCACCGCGGAGGCGGCGTACGACAAGCTCGGCTGGCACGCCAGCGACACGCACCCGCTGTCGCTGGTGAACTGCCGCGTCCCGGAGGCCAACCTGCTCGGCGAGCGCGGCAAGGGCTTCGCGCAGTTCCTCGCCACGCTCGACGACGGCCGGGTCGCGATCGCGGCCGTCGCGCTCGGCTGCATCCGGGCGTGCCTGGAGATGTCCGTGCAGTACGCCGGTGAGCGGCAGACCTTCGGCGTACCGATCGGCCGCAAGCAGGGCGTCGCGTTCCAGATCGCCGACTTGAAGGTGATGGCGGACGCGGCCGAGCTGCTCGTCTACCGGGCCGCCGCGCTCAAGGATGCCGGGGCGTCGATGGCCGAGTTCAAGCAGGCCGCGTCGGTGGCCAAGCTGTACGCAACCGAGTCCGCGGTGACCGCGACCCGGATCGCGACGCAGGTGTTCGGCGGGTACGGCTTCATGGAGGAGTACCCGGTCACCCGCTTCTACCGCGACGCCAAGATCCTCGAGATCGGCGAGGGGACGTCGGAGGTGCAGCGGATGCTGATCGCCCGTTCCCTCGGCCTCCCAGTGGAATGATGGCTGCATGACCCACGATCACTGGACCGAGGTCAAGGTCGCCCGTGAGGCCACGCTCTCCCCGCCGGACAAGGCCGCGGCCAAGCTGAAGTCCCAGAACAAGCTGTACGTCCGGGACCGGATCGCGCTGCTCGTCGACGAGGGCAGCTTCGTCGAGGACGCGCAGCTGGCGAACGCGCTGAACCCGGGCCTGCCCGCCGACGGCGTCGTCACCGGCCGGGCCCTGGTCGACGGCCGCCCGGCGCTGCTCGTCGCCAACGACCCGACCGTGAAGGCCGGCTCGTGGGGTGCGCGGACGGTCGAGAAGATCGTCCGGGTCACCGAGGTCGCGATCCGCGACGAGCTGCCGATCTTCTGGCTGATCGACTCCGCCGGCGCCCGGATCACCGACCAGGTCGAGCTGTTCCCGGGCCGCCGCGGCGCCGGCCGGATCTTCCACAACCAGGTCGCGCTGTCCGGCAAGGTCCCGCAGATCTGCTGCCTGTTCGGCCCGTCGGCGGCCGGCGGCGCGTACATCCCGGCGTTCTGCGACATCGTGATCATGGTCGACGGCAACGCGTCGATGTATCTCGGCTCGCCCCGGATGGCCGAGATGGTCGTCGGCGAGAAGGTCACGCTGGAGGAGATGGGCGGCGCCCGGATGCACACCAGCGTCTCCGGCTGCGGTGATCTGCTGGCCGGCGACGACACCGAGGCGATCGAGCTGGCGAAGCAGTACTTCTCCTACCTGCCCGGCTCGTGGCGCTCGCGACCCCCGTCGTACGACGCCTCGGACGCCGGCCGCGACTTCACCCGGGACCTGGTGCCCGCCGAGGAGAGCGTCGGGTTCGACATCCACGACGTGATCGACGCGGTCGTGGACGCGGACACGTTCTTCGAGATCAAACCGGCGTACGCGCCGGAGCTCGTGGTCGGGTTCGGGCTGCTCGCCGGTCAGGTGGTCGGGATCGTCGCGAACCAGCCCGCGGTGAAGGGCGGTGTGCTGTTCGTCGACTCGGCCGACAAGGCGGCCCGTTTCATCTGGCTGTGCGACGCGTTCAACGTGCCGCTGGTGTACCTGTGCGACGTGCCGGGCTTCATGATCGGCAGCGAGGTGGAGCGGGCCGGGATCATCCGGCACGGCGCGAAGATGATCACCGCGGTGTCCGAGGCGACCGTGCCGACGGTGTCGGTGATCGTCCGGAAGGCGTACGGCGCGGGGCTCTACGCGATGTGCGGCCCGGGGTTCTCGCCGGACGCGTGCGTGGCGCTGCCGACGGCGAAGATCGCGGTGATGGGGCCGGAGGCGGCGATCAACGCCGTGTACTACAACAAGATCCAGGAGATCGCCGACGAGGGCGAGCGGGTCGAGTACGTGTCCAAGCTGCGCGAGGAGTACGAGACCGACATCGACATCCTCCGGCTGGCCGCCGACCTGGTCATCGACGCGATCATCGAGCCGGAGGACCTCCGCGCCGACCTGATCGCCCGGCTCGCCGCGGCCCAGTCCAAGGACCGGACGTTCTCCCACCGCCGACACGGCGTACCACCCGTATAGGTCGGGCATGTCTCCCAACCCCACGCCTACTGCGTGGGGTTGGGAGACATGCTCTAGGCTCAACCCGTGAATGCAAACGATTTCGCGCGCAGGGTCAGGGCGCGGGAGAAGCTGGTCGGGTACTGGGTCACGCTGGACGTGCCGCCGGCGGCCGAGCGGATCGCCCGGTTGGGGTACGACTACGTGGTGCTCGACGGGCAGCACGGCCTGATCGGGTACCAGGGGCTGATGACCGGGCTGCTCGCGATCGACGCCGGGTCCGCGATCGGGCCGCGGCCGACCGTCGGGATGGTGCGGGTCGAGGCGAACGACCCGACGCCGATCGGGCGGGCGCTGGACGCCGGCGCGACCGGTGTGATCGTGCCGCTGGTCGACAGCGCGGACGACGTGGCGCGCGCGGTCCGCGCGGCGAAGTACCCGCCGGCCGGGGTCCGCTCGTTCGGTCCGATGCGGGCCGCGCTGCGGATCGGGCCGGTGCCCGCCGACAGCAACGACGCCACCGTCGTGCTCGCGATGATCGAGACGCCGCTCGGCCTGCGCAACGTCGCCGAGATCTGCGCGACGCCCGGTCTCGACGGCGTGTACGTCGGCCCGTCGGACCTGAGCCTCGCGCTCGGGGCGCGGTTCCCGGGCGACCCGGAGGTCGAGGGGCCGTTCGAGGAGGCGGTGGAGCTGATCGCGCGCACCGCGCAGGAGGCCGGCATCGCGGCGGGCATCCACACCTTCGACGGCGACTCGGCGAAGAAGCGCCTGGACCAGGGTTACACCTACGCGACCGTGGCCTCCGACCTGAGCCACCTCGAGGCGATCGCCGCCGCGCACCTGGACACAGCCCGCTCCTAGGGCGGACTTCCATGACTCACCAAGCGGCCTCCCCTCGGGCGGCGCACGCTCAGCGCGGTCCCGCATCCGGCCGGTGGCGGGGGTTGGTGGGTGGTGGCGGTCCGGAACATCTCGGTGCGTTCTCGGGTTAAGTTCGTCAGAGCACACCGAGGAGGCCGGGATGAAGGCACCCGAGCGCGGCGCGTTGCCGCTGGGGCTGGCGGCGACGCTGGGGCGGGCCTACGGGCGGCTCACCGAGACGGTGCAGGGGCTCAGCGACGCGGACTTCCAGCGCGAGACCCGCTGCGCCGGCATGCCGATCGGTCCGCTGCTGGTGCACCTGTTGTACGACGCCGAGCGCGCGCTGATCGCATTCGCCAGCCCGGCCGTCGCCGAGCCGGACCGGGACTTCGTGACGTACTGGCACGACTTCCCGCCGAGGCCCGACGGCGACACCAGCTTCGTGCAGGGCGTGGCGGCGTCGTACCGCAAGCCCGGCCTGCTCGTGCAGCACTGGCGTGAGGTGTCCGAGGCGGCGGTCCGCGCGGCCGCGGCCGGCCTGGCGACCAAGGGCCGTCGGGTCGAGACCCAGGGCCATGTCCTGCGGGCGACCGACCTCGTGGCCACCTTGGTGCTCGAGGCAACCGTCCACCATCTCGACCTCACGGTCGGCCTGCCGGACGCGCCGGAGCCCGATCCCGAGGCGTTGCAGGTCACCGCGCGGACGCTGGACGGACTGTTCGGTCCGGAGGCCTGGGACGTGATCGGCTGGGACACCACGACGTACGTCCTGAAGGCCACCGGACGGCTGCCGCTCGACGAGGCCGACCACGACATGCTCGGCCCGCACGCCGCGCGCCTCCCGTTGCTCGGTTAGGCCCTAAAGCACGCCGGCGAACGGGTCGTCGAGGCTCGTCCAGTCGAGGTCGGCCAGCTCGGACTCGGTGAGCAGGCAGGCGTCGAGGATCGCCTGCAGGCGGGCCGGGTCCAGGCCCATGCCGGTCGCGACGACGGTGCACTCGGCCAGGTGCTCGGTCTCGGACCATTCGCCCAGCGTGCCGAGCGAGGCGCTGTAGCCCGCCGATTCCCACCGCACCCGCTGGGTCGGCCGGTTCGCCAGCCAGACCACGCCGCGGCTGCGCACCACGCCGTCCACGATGTCCTCGAGCGCAGCGTTCAGCCGGGCGGGATGCAGCGGCCGCGCCGACCGCCACAGGACCGTCGTCACGCCGTCGCCGCTCGGCCGCACCCGATCCGACGCCGCGAGCTCGCCGGCCCACGCCTCGGCCGCGTCGAAGTCGAACCGCCCGGTCCGCGCGACCGGTCCGCGGGGAACTCCGGCCAGGTCCGCCGGCGTCACCGAGGTCCGCGGGTTCAGGTGCAACAGCAGGTGCTCCAGCCGGGCGGCCGCTGTGCTGCGATGCGCGTTCGCCAGCACGCAGACGTCGGCGTACTCGATCTGGCGGGCGGTCAGCTCCGCGACGTTGCGCCGGTCCGGTACGCCGAGAGCTAGGCCGCGCTCGGCGAGCAGCTCGTCACCGGACAGTTGCTCGACGAGCAGCACGGCGTCGGCGACGCAGGTGACCGTGTCGACGGCGATCTCCGGCAGGGCGGACACCAGCGCGCCGACGAGCGGCCGCGCCTCCATCGCCGGCGGCGCCGCGAGCACGATGTGGTCCCAGTGCTCGCGGGCGGCGAGCGTCTCCAGCAACGGCAGGAGCGCCTCGATGAGCTGGCACGCGCCGCAGTCGTCCCCGATCGCGAACTCGCCCGCGTCGATCGGCCCCGACGCGTCCCGCACCCGCCAGGACAGCACGCCGCGGCTCGGGAGCTCGTCCTGGTCGATCGCCACGACCACGGTGGCGGCGTCGGTCATCGCCTCCAGCACGGGCTCCCGCAACGTCGTGGAGAGCCCCACCAGCAAGGACAACGGGGTTTTCGCTCGGGCGGTCATCTCCGCATTATATGAAAACGGTTTTCATCAGTCCAGACCTGGGCGAGCCGCGAAAACGGCAGCTGAAGCGCCCGGTCGTCTGATAGGCAAGGGACATGGCGATCGAGATCGGGCGGTTCACCGGTGAATGGGACGAGCTCCTGGAGCTCCTGGACATGGCGTTCTCGGCGCCGTGGACCGACGAGCAGTACGAGTCCGAGCGGCGGGTGTGGGAGCGGGACCGCAGCGTCGTCGCGAGCGAGGACGGGCAGCTCGTCGGACACACCGGGACGTTCTCGCACCTGATGACGGTGCCCGGCGAGCAGTTGCCGGTCGCGGGCGTGACGATGGTCGGCGTCCGGCCGACGCACCGGCGGCGCGGCATCCTGCGCGACCTGATGCGCAGGCAGCTGACCGACGTCCACGAGGCGGGTGAACCGCTGGCCGCGCTGACCGCGAGCGAGCCGGTGATCTACCCGCGGTTCGGGTACGGGCTGGCGTCCGACCACCAGGAGATCGTCGTACCCAAGGCGTCGCGGGGACTGCGCCCGGTGGCCGGCGTCGACGACGTCCGGATCCGGCACGTCGACATCCGCGAGAACCTCGCCCGCTGCGCCGAGCTGCGGAACACACTGGCCCTGCAGCGGCCCGGTCTGTTCGTGCACGACGAGCGCTGGCAGGAGTACGCGATCAGCAACACCGTCACGCTCAACTCAGGAAACGCCTCCAAACGCCGCTGTGTCGTCGCCGAGCGGGACGGCGAGCTCACCGGTTTCGCGTACTACCGCACGCGGCGGGCCGAGAAGGGGTACGTCGACGTGCAGCGGGTGCATGCGGTCGACCTCGCGTCCCACGCGGCCCTGTGGAGGTACCTGCTCGAGCCGGACCTGCTGAGCGAGACGCGCTGCGAGATGGTCGCGTCGGACGACCCGCTGCTCGACCTGCTCCTCGATCCGCGGGCGCCGGGGCCGATCACCCGGGACGGCCTGTGGGTCCGGCCGGTCGACGTCGGGCGCGCGCTCGCCGGCCGCACGTACGCGCGGGACATCGACGTCGTCGTCGAGGTGGTCGACGACTTCCTCCCGTGGAACGCGGGCCGCTGGCACCTGAGCGGCGGACCGGACGGCGCCTCGTGCGAGTCTGTGTCACGTGACGCCGACCTGACCCTCGACGTGCGCGACCTGGGCGCGGTGTACCTCGGCCGGCCGTCACTGGAGCGGCTCGGTCGCGCGGGTCTGGTCACCGAGCACACCGCCGGTGCGCTGGCCGCGACCTCGGAAGCGTTTTCCACATCTCGGCTTCCGTTCCTCGACACGGGCTTCTGACGAGGTAGCCTGCCGGGATGCAGACGCAGCGTCGGGGTGCGCTCGCGGTGGTCGCCGTGCTGCTCGTGGGGGTTGTGGTGGCCGGCTTCGTCGTGCTCGCCTCCGCGAGCGGGCCGGTGCGCCCGATCAGCGACAGCACGCTCAGCGCGAGCCCGCGCCCGCTGCCGACCATCACGCCGTCCGACTCCGCGCCGACGGCCTCGGGGACGCCCCCGCTGCGCGTGCTCCCGCAGGGCGAGACGCCTGGATGGGTGCTGGCGTTGTGGCAGGCGGTGGTCTACCTGGTGATCGCGGCCGTGGTCGCGTTCGTGATCGTGGTGATCGTCCGGATCCTGCGCCGGGTCCGCCTGCCGCACCTGGAGCCGGACGAGCCCGACTGGGAGCGGATGAAGACCGAGCGGCTGGCCGCGGCGGTCGACACCGGGCTCGCGCGCATCGACAGCGGTACGGCGACGGACTCGGTCATCGCGTGCTGGGTCGCGCTGGAGCAGGCGGCGGCGTCGGCCGGCGTACCGCGGGATCCGTCCGAGACACCGGCCGAGTTCACTGTCCGAGTGCTCGGAGTCGGCGGGATCTCCGAGCAGCACCTGGTCCGGCTCGGCGAGTTGTATCGCGAGGCCCGGTACTCCACGCACGGCTCGAGCGAAGAGGCACGTTGGGAGGCCCGCGCGGCACTGCTCCGGCTGCGCGAGGAGCTCACCGTAGGTGAGGCTGCCCGATGACGTCGTACCGCTGGTCTCCCTTGGAGGAGAAGGGGCCGCCGCCAGAGGTCAAGCGGAAGCGGCGGCTGTGGCCGAGCAAGCTGCTCGTGCAGCACCTCGGGCTCGCGGTGCTGGCGAGCCTGTTGTTCGTCGGGATCTTCAGCGCCGCCGGGATGGCGCCGCGGCCGTTGTGGTTCGTGGCGACGGGGATCGCGGTCGCGGTGGCGTCGCTGGCGATCCGGCTGGTGGTGCCGCAGATCCTGGAGACGAGCTGGCCCGGCCGGAACGACGACAAGCTGGCCGTGCTGCGCGCCCGGAACACTGACAACCGCACGCAGTTCGTCGCCACCTGGCTGCTGGAGTCGGGTCGCGAGCGGCGGGCCGGCGAGGGATCGCGGACGTTCCAGCGCCGGATCCAGCCGTTGCTGCTGGAGCTGGCCACCGACCGCCTGGTGCACCGGCACGGCGTGAACCCCGAGCTCGAGCCCGAGCGCGCCCGGGCGATCACCGGCGACCGGCTCTGGCTGTTGATGACTGGCGACGACAAGCGCACCGCGTCCCTCGACGAGATCGAGTACGCGATCCACACCATCGAGAACCTGTGAGGGATAGCAGTGACTGAGGCGGAGTTGACGCTCGGTGAGGTGTCCGCACTGAGCCGGCAGGTGCTGGAGCGGGTCAGCCAGGCCGTGGTCGGGAAGGCCGAGGCGCTGGAGCTGGTGCTGGCGGGCACCCTGGCCGGCGGCCACGTGCTGCTCGAGGACTACCCGGGCCTGGCGAAGACGCTGGCCGCGCGGTCGTTCGCGCAGGCGCTCGGGCTGGAGTTCCGGCGCGTGCAGTTCACGCCAGACCTGCTGCCGTCGGACGTGACCGGCGCGTTCGTCTACGACCAGAAGGAGTCCGAGTTCGTCTTCCGGCCGGGCCCGATCTTCACCGGCCTGCTGCTGGCCGACGAGATCAACCGGACGCCGCCGAAGACACAGGCCGCGTTGCTCGAGTCGATGCAGGAGCACCAGGTCACGGTCGAGGGGCAGACGTTCCCGCTGCCCAGCCCGTTCCACGTGCTCGCCACCGCGAACCCGGTGGAGTACGAGGGCACCTACCCGTTGCCGGAAGCGCAGCTCGACCGGTTCATGCTGCGGATCGGCTTCGGGTACCCGAGCCCCGCGGAGGAGTGGGAGGTGCTGCGCCGGCGGATGAGCCGCCGTCGCGAGGACCAGTCGGTCGAGGCGGTCACCGACGCCGAGGGGCTGCTCGCGGCGCAACGTGCCGTCGAGACGGTGACGGTGGACGACACGGTCGGTCAGTACTGCGTCGACCTCGCCACGGCGACCCGCCGCGACTCGCAGGTGCTGGTCGGTGCGTCGCCCCGTGGCTCGCTGGCGCTGCTGCTGACGGCACGCGCGTACGCCGTGATCCAGGGCCGCGACTACGTCGTACCCGAGGACGTGAAGGCAGTCGCGGTGGCCGCGCTCGCGCACCGGATCACCGTGCGGCCCGAGCTCTGGCTGCACGAGGTCACCGGCGCCACGGTCGTCCGGGCGGTTCTCGGCTCGGTCGCGGCGCCGCCCACCGTGTCGGGCCCGGCCGTCGCCCGCGCATGAGTTGGCGGCCGACGCACGCGCAGATCCGGGCGATCTGCGTCGCTGCGGTGCTGCTCAGCGTCGCCGTCCTGCTGCGGCGACCGGATGCCGCCGTGTTCGGGTTACCGCTGGCGTTCCTGGCGGCGTGGGGCCGGTGGTTCCGCCCTCGGGAGCGGCCCGAGGTGCACACCGAGCTGGACGCCGACGTGCTGTTCGAAGGGCAGGGGACGACGTACCGGCTGCGTGTCACGCCGTCGAGTTCGGGATCCGTGGATCCGGACATCGACCTGATCGTGGCCGCGCTGCCGCGGGCGGCATGGTTCCAGTTCGACCCGCCGCAGGCCGCGATCGCCGAACCGGTGATGCACGGTGCGGTGCGGCTCGAGGTCGGCGTCCGGTCGAAGCGGTGGGGCCTGCGCTCGTTGGATCGGCCAACGGTCGCGGCGACGTCGACGGTCGGGGCGTACCGGATCCAGGTGACCTCGGCCGAGACGCTGGCGGTGACGACCCTGCCGCTGCGCGAGGGGTTCGCGGCGGTGGACGCCGTACCGCGGCCGGCCGGGCTGGTCGGGTTGCACCGGTCGCGACGGCCCGGAGAAGGGACGGAACTGGCCGGTGTCCGGCCGTTCCGGACCGGTGACCGGTTGCGGCGGATCAACTGGGCGGTGTCCGCGCGGACGCAGGAACTGCACGTCACGTCGACGTGGTCGGACCGCGACACCGAGGTGGTGATCCTGGTCGACACCGGCGGCGAGATCGGGATCAGCGAAGGGATCGACGGGCGCTCCTCGAGTCTCGACACCGCCGTCCGGGGCGCCGCCGCGATCGCCGAGCACTACCTGCGCAACGGCGACCGGGTGCGGCTGATCGACACCGGGAGCCTGTTCCGCGGCGTGCGGTCGGGGAGCGGCCGCGGGCATCTGCGGCGGATCCTGGACACGCTCGTGCACGCGGACCAGCGTGGCCGGCAGCAGGACGAGGAGCAGCTGGCGCGGCGCAACCGGATCCGCTCGGACAGTCTGGTGCTCGTCCTCAGTCCGCTGCTGCGGCCGACGATCCTCGGGTACGTCGTCACGCTCGTGCACTCCGGCTGCACGGTGATCGCCGTCGACACGCTGCCCCCGGACGTCGCCTCGATCATGGATCTCGACGCGCACGACGCCCGCACCTGGCCGCTCGCCTGGCGCGTCCGGCTGCTCGAACGCCGTCGCGACCTCGACCGCCTCAGCGACCTCGGCGTACCGACCGTCCGCTGGCAAGGCGCCGGCACCCTGGACGAGGTCCTGCGCGACGCCTCCCGTCTGTCCGCCGCGCCGAGGATCCGCTCATGACCGTACTGATGCGACGCCTCCGCCGCGGCGGGTCATGGGGCTGTAACTCCCGTCCTTCCCTCGGCGCTCCGGTCGCTGCGCTCCCTGCGCTCTTCAGTCCAGGACGGGAGGCCCCATGACCGCCGACGAACAGATCACACTGTGGCTCGCGCAGTTGCGGGCGTCGGGCCGCGGTGTGCTGGTGGCCCGGCTGGTGATCGCGGCGGCGGGGATCGTCGCGCTCGTCGTGCCTGCGGTGCAACCGTGGGATCAGGCGGATCTGGTCCCGATCGCCGGTGCGGTGCTGCTGGTCGGCACGGTGGTCCTGCCCGACTCGCTGGCCGGGATGATCTTCCTGTTCGTGGTGGCTCTCGGCTGGCTGCTGCGCGGACCCGCCGCGCCGAGCTGGGGCCTCGTCGTCACCGCGGCGGCGCTCGTCGTCGTCCACCTGGCGGCCGCGTTCGCCGGCCAGATGCCGTCGTACGCACGCGTCCACCGAGCCGCCCTCCGCCGCTGGTGGTTGCCCGGGGCAATCGCCGTCGTGCTGACACCCGCCGCCGCCGTCGCGACCGCGCTGATCCGAGGCGCCGACGTACCGGGCTCGCTCCTGGTGACAGTGGCCGCCATCACCCTCACCGCCACCACCATCTGGTTCGCGGCCGACCTGAAACTCGGCCGCGACTAGGGAGCGTCCTGGCCGAAGGTGTTGGTGATCTCTTCGGCCCAGGGCATCGGGATGGCGTCGGGGCCGAGGACCTGCATCGCGGCCATGACGGTCATCAGCATGCCTGCGGACAGGAACTCGCGGGCCTCCTGCGGTGAGGCGCCGGTGAGGTCGCGGACCAGGGTGTAGATGCGGCCGAAGCGTTCGCGGACGCAGTCGCCGATGGCCGGGTCGCCGCTGGCCGAGAAGCCGTGCAGGAGGACGAGCAGGAGTTCGCGCTCGGACAGCAGCCGCTTGTAGTTGTGGCCCAGCGCGCTCAGCTCCGGCGTCTCGGCCGCGGCCTCGCGGAAGATCTCCTCGATCCGACCGCAGACGCTGTGCAGCGCGGCGAGGAACAGCTGCTGCTTGGTCCCGAACAGCCGGATCACGTACGGCTGCGAGACACCGGCAAGGCGGGCGATCTCGTCGGTCTTGGTGCCCTCGTACCCGGACGCGGCGAACGCCTGCACCGCGGCCCGCAGCACCTCGTCGCCGCGCTCCTTGGCGGTCAGCCGGACCTTCGTCGTCATCTCTGCTCCTTCCGTTCCCTTGACATGTTATCAGTGGATGCATACTCTCGTCATCAAGCTTGTTATCAGTCAATTACAACTAGGAGTACGAGATGACCTCGACCGCTCTCGACGAGAGGGAAGTGGCGGCGGTACCGCGGCACCGTGGGCTCGGTGTGGTGCTCGCCGCGGTGGGGATCCCGGTGTTCATGGTCACGCTGGACAACCTGGTGGTGACGAACGCGCTGCCGGTGATCAAATCCGAGCTGGGCGCATCGCTGTCGGACCTGCAGTGGTTCGTGAACGCCTACACGCTCGCGTTCGCCGCGCTGCTGCTGACCGCGGCCGCGATCGGTGACCGGCTCGGCCGTCGGCGCGTGTTCCTGGCCGGCATCGCGCTGTTCACGCTCGCTTCGGCCGCGTGTGCGCTGGCCAGCGAGCCGTGGATGCTGATCGGGGCCCGTGCGATCCAGGGCATCGGCGCCGCGGCCGTGATGCCGCTGTCGCTGACGTTGCTCGCGGGCGCCGTACCGGAGAAGCTGCGCAGTGCCGCGATCGGCATCTGGGGCGGCATCTCCGGCCTCGGGATCGCCGTCGGCCCAGTGGTCGGCGGAGCCGTCGTCGACGGCCTGAACTGGCAGTGGATCTTCTGGCTGAACGTTCCGATCGGCGCGATCGCCGTTGTCCTGGCCGCGCGGGTGCTGACCGAGTCCTGGGGTGCGGCGAAGCGGCTCGACCTGGTCGGGCTCGTGCTGGCGACCGCCGGTGTGCTGTCCGTCGTCTGGGGCGTCGTGCACGGCGCCGACGACGGGTGGACCTCCGCGGGTGTGCTGGGCTCGTTGGTCGCGGGCGGTGTGCTGCTGACCGCCTTCCTGGGTTGGGAGCGCCGTACGGCGGCGCCGATGCTGCCGCTGCGGTTGTTCTCGGTCCGCTCGTTCAGCGTGGTGAACGTGGTGGCATTCACGTTCGCGGTCGGGGTGTTCGGTGCGGTGTTCCTGCTGGCGCAGTTCTTCCAGGTGGTGCAGGGGTACACGCCGTTCCAGTCCGGTGTGCGGACGCTGCCGTGGACCGCGGCGCCGCTCGTCGTCGCGCCGATCGCCGGCCTGATCGTCGACCGGGTCGGTCCGCGCACGCTGATCGTCGCGGGGCAGGCGCTGCTGGCCGTCGCGCTCGGGTGGATCGCGCTGATCACCACGGCGACCACGCAGTACGGCGACCTGGTCGTACCGTTCGTCCTCGCCGGGATCGGCATGGGACTGACCTTCGCGCCGTCCGCGAGCGTGGTGATGGCCGGCGCCTCCGACGCCGACCGCGGCGTCGCCTCCGGCACCAACAACACGATTCGCGAGGTCGGCGTCGCGATGGGTGTCGCCGTACTCGCCTCCGTCTTCGCATCCTCCGGCTCCTACGAGTCCCCGACCCAGTACGCCGCCGGGTTGGTCCCCGCCGTCTGGACCGGAGCCGCCGTCGTCGCCGCCGGCACCCTCGTCGCGCTCCTGCTGCCGGGGCGGCAGCGCTCTAGAGTGTGAGCGTGCTGGACGCTGATGATGTACGACGGATCGCGCTGTCCTTTCCGGAGACGGTGGAGAAGCAGCGGTGGGGGCATCCGACGTTCGACGTGGCGGGGCGGATGTTCGTGACAGTGCCGGACGACCAGACGTCGTTCGCGGTGCGGTGTCCACGGCTGGAGCGCGACGAGTTGATCGCCGCGGAGCCGGAGAAGTTCTGGGTGCCGAAACACGAGGCGGGCTCGAACTGGGTTCGAGCCCGCCTCGAAGCACTCGAGGACGCCGACGAACTGCACGACATCCTCGTCGACTCCTGGCGGCAGGTCGCGCCGCCAGATCTTGTCAGCTGACGTTGGCCGGTGAGGCCGAGAAGGTGTTGCAGCTGGCCGGGTTGGCCGTGTTGAACGACTTCCCCATGAACCGCGCCTGACTCGCCACACTTCCGTGGTCGCCCTCTTCGGGCTTGTCGCCCGCGGTCACGACGTACTTCTTCCACACGTACAGCAGGTTCCCGTTGATCGGGTAGCTGCGCTTGTTCGCGGCCAGGAAGACGCCGGCGAAGCAGTTCGCCTGCAGCTCCATCCGGCGCGTCATCCGGGTCCGGCCCTCGTAGTCCGGCTGCTCGTAGCGCAGGTTGCTGGACGCCTGCAGGATGCCGGTCATGAACTGCACGCTGTGGCCGTACTCGTGGGCGATCGACCGGCTGTACCACATCCGCGCGTACGCCTGACCGATCGGATCGCCCGGGTACTGGGTGTACGCCTTCACGAAGACGTCCACCTTCATGTACATCATGTGGTTGCCGGAGCAGTAGAACGGTACGGCGACGGGGCCGTCGCCGCACGGGGTCGACATCGAGGTCCCGGACCAGTACGTCATCCGCGGCGCGGTGAACTTGTAGCCGGCCTTCGCCACCAACGGCGCCCAGGACCTGTCCAGGCACGGCTTGATCGCGGCCCAGTAGGCGGCCGCACCGCTCGCGTTCGTCGGCCGGGCCTTCGGCTCCTTGCAGTTGACCGTCCGCATCTGGCCGACCTTGTAGAGCGCGTTCTTGCCGACCACGACCGCGTCCGACGGCTTGTTCGGCGTGCTCGAGGTCTCCGTCGTGGTCGGCTCGGTCGTGGTGGGCTCGGTGGTCGTCGGCTCCTCGGTCGGCGACCCGGTCGTGGTCGGCTCCGGCGTGTACCGCGACGGGGTCACCGGCGGCGTGGTGACGTCGGTGGTTGCCTTCCGCACCAGACCGATGATCGTGCCGCCGACGACGGCGATCCCGACGATCGTCAGGATCGCGATCAGCGGCGCCTTCGACTTCTTCCGCGGCTGCTGCGGCTGCCACCCCATGCCAGCCCCAGCGGGACCACCAGGGCCGCCGGGACCGCCCGGGCCGAAGCTCGGACCCCAGCCGAACCCAGGTCCCTGCTGCTGCTGTGGCGGCGGGCTGTACTGCGGCGGGCCGCCGTACTGACCAGGGGGCGGACCGCCGTACTGACCCTGCGGCGACGGACCGTACTGACCGGGCGGAGGACCCTGCGGTGGCGGGCCGTACTGCCCCGGGGGCGGGCCCTGCTGGTACGGCGGGTTCTGGCCGGGCGGCCCGTAGGGTGGCTGGCTCAACGCCGTTCCTCTCGTCCCTCGTGCTGGCATTCAGCGACCGCCACAGTATCGGCAACAAACAGGTCAGCCCCGGCGACCCTCGGCGGGTAGGGTCGGCGTGTGACCGATGTCAGTACGCCGAACAGCCCGATCGACCAACTCGCCGAGCGGCACCTCGAGCAGGAGATCGCGCTCGACCCGCTGCTGGCGACCGAGCTCGGCGTCACCGGCCACGATCACGAGCTGCCGGACTTCACGCCCGCCGGGTTCGCGGCACGCGTCGAGCTGACCCGCGGGTCGCTCGCCGAGGCTGCGTCGATCGAGCCGGGAAGCCCGCGTGAGGAGGTCGCTAAGGACGCCTTCGTGGAGCGGCTCGGCCTGGAGTTCGAGCGCTACGAGGCCGGCGTACCGCAGCACCAGCTGAACTCGATCGCCTCGGTGCCGGTGGGCCTGCGGCAGGTGTTCGACCTGATGCCGACCGCGACCCCGCAGGACTGGGAGATCGTCGCGATCCGGCTCAACCAGATCGGTACGGCGCTCGACGGGTACCGCGACACGCTGCTCGAGCAGGCCGACCAGGGGCGGGTCTCGGCCGTCCGCCAGGTGACCGGGCTGGCCGAGCGGATCGCCAGCTGGACCGGTGCCGACGGCGACGACTTCTTCGGCGGCCTGGCTGCGCAGGCGCCGGACGACGCGGTCAAGCCGACCGTGGAAGCCGCGGCCGCCGCCGCGCGGAAGGCCTTCGACCAGTTCGGCGCGTGGCTGACCAGCGACCTGGCGCCGCGCGCGCCGGAGCGCGACGCGTGCGGCCGCGAGGTGTACGAGCTGGCGTCGCGGAGCTTCCTCGGTGCGGCGGTCGACCTCGAGGAGACGTACGCCTGGGGCTGGGCGGAGCTGGCCCGGATCGAGTCGGCGATGCAGGACATCGCGGCCGGGCTGAACGGCGGCGACCGGACCATCGAGGCGACCGCGGCCCTGCTGGACGCCGACCCGGCGCGGACGATCCACGGCAAGGAAGCGTTCCGGGACTGGATGCAGGAGTTGTCCGACACCGCCGTCGCCGAGCTGGCCGGCACCCACTTCGACATCGCCGACGAGATCCGCCGGCTGGAGTGCATGATCGCGCCGACCTCGGACGGCTCGATCTACTACACGCAGCCGAGCGAGGACCTGACCACGCGGCCGGGCCGGATGTGGTGGGCGGTCCCGAGCGGGCTGGACACGTTCGCCACCTGGCGTGAGGTCACCACGGTCTACCACGAGGGCGTGCCCGGGCATCACCTCCAGGTCGCGCAGACGATGCTGCGCACCGACCTGCTGAACCGCTGGCAGCGGCTGGCCTGCTGGGTCTCCGGACACGGTGAGGGCTGGGCGCTGTACGCCGAGCGCCTGATGGAGGAGCTCGGCTACCTCGAGGACCCCGGCGCGCGGTTCGGCATGCTGGACGCACAAGGGTTCCGCGCGGCGCGGGTGATCGTCGACATCGGCATGCACCTGGAGTTGGAGGTGCCGCGGGACAACCCGTTCGGCTGGCGGCCGGGCGAGCGGTGGACCGCCGATCTCGGGTTCGAGTTCCTGCGGGCGCACTGCCGGATGGAGACCGAGTTCCTGCAGGCCGAGCTGAACCGGTACCTCGGGTGGCCGGGCCAGGCGCCGGCGTACAAGGTCGGTGAACGGATCTGGCTGCAGGCGCGCGAGGAAGCCAAGCAACGCAAGGGTTCCGCATTCGACCTGCGGGCGTTCCACTCCGGCGCGCTGAACCTGGGATCGATCGGCCTGGACCCGCTGCGACGCGCGATGGCGAAGCTGTGAGCCCGCGGTTCGTCCTGGCGTCGGCGTCGCCGGCCAGGCTGAAGACATTGCGGGCCGCGGGTATCGATCCGGAGGTGATCGTCTCCGGCGTCGACGAGGACCACATCACCGCGGAGAACCCCGGCGAGCTCGCCCGCCTGCTCGCGACGCTGAAGGCCCGCGCGGTCGTCGCGAACCTGACGGACCACGCGACCGTGCTCGGCTGCGACTCGGTGCTCGAGTTCGACGGGGAGCCGTACGGCAAGCCCGAGACGCCGGAGATCGCCCGCGAGCGCTGGCGGATGATGCGCGGCCGCAGCGGCGTACTGCACACCGGGCACTGCTTGATCGACACCGCCGGCAAGCAGGAGCTGCGGGAGTTGTCGTCCACGAAGGTCGAGTTCGCGGACCTGACCGACGAGGAGATCGACGCGTACGTCGCCACCGGCGAGCCGCTCGTCGTCGCCGGAGCCTTCACCGTCGACGGCCTCGGCGGCCCGTTCGTGACCGCGATCGAGGGCGACTACCACAACGTCGTCGGCCTCTCGCTGCCGTTGCTGCGCCGGATGCTCATCGACGTCGGGATGTCCTGGCCGGAGCTGTGGAAGACGCAGCAGCCGTACAGCTACGACGAGACCGTGGCGTCGTCGTACGACGAGACGCGCGGCGGGACTGTGCGCGCGGAGGCGGCTGCCCGCGCCGTGGATTCCCTGCTGCCGAAGGGCGGACGGGTTCTCGAGCTCGCGGTCGGGACCGGGATCGTCGGCGCCGAGCTGGTTGCTCTCGGCAACTTGGTGCACGGCGTCGACCTGTCCACCGCGATGCTGCGCCGCGCACGGGTCCGGCTCCCCGGGCACGTCGCCGCGGCCGACGCGGCCCGCCTCCCGGTGGCCGACCGCCGCTGCGACGCGGTCGTCGCGGTCTGGCTGCTGCACCTGCTCGACGACAGCGAGCCCGTGATCGCCGAGGTCGCCCGCGTCCTCCGCACCGACGGCGTCTTCGTCACCACCACCGAGAAGTCCGACGCCGGCCGCTACGCCGACAGCCGCACCCCCGACGACACCCGCTCCCAGGACGCCCTCAGCCACCTGGTCGCCACCGCCGCCCGCCACAGCCTCACCCTCGACAGCGCCACCACCTTCCCCGGCCCACCCCGCAACACCGGCAACGCCCCGCTCTACCCGCTGGTCCGCTTCCGCCGTACCTGACGGTTAGGGTTCGCCGCGTGAACGAGTACCTCAGCGGCGTTCGGGTGATCCGGCTGCCTGAACCGCAGCGCCATACCGACGTCACCTTGACCTTCCTCGTGGGCAGCCGGGACGAGACCCTGCGCACGATCGGCGTCGCGCACGCTCTCGAGCACCTGGTCATGCATACCGTCCGCGACTTGCCGATCGAGATGAACGCCGAGGTCGACCTGCTGGCGACGACGTTCGTCGCCTCAGGCTCTCCGGCGCGTGTCGGCGAGTTCCTGAATCGCCTGTGCCGAGCGCTCGCAGGGCCACCGGTCGACCGGCTCGCGCTCGAAGCGCGCGTGCTGACCGCCGAGGAGGGCAACGTCGCGCATCCGGTGACCGCGTTCCTGTTGAACGTCCGGTACGGCGCCAAAGGTCCGGGACTCGCGTGGCTGGAAGGGGCGGGGTACGACGGTCTGACGCCGGAGCACGTGACCTCGTTCGCGAAAAAGTGGTTCGTCGCGGCGAACGCGGTGCTGCAAGTGGCGGGTCCGTTCCCCGAGGACCTCGCGCTCGAGTTGCCGACCGGCCCGGTGCCGACCCGGGTACCACCGGCGGAGCGTTCCTTCGACGTGCCCGTCGTGGTGGGGCACGGGATCCCCGCGGCGGGCGTCCTGCTGAGGATGCCGACGGACGACGACGTACGGCTCCCGACGCTCGCGATCATGACGCTGCGGGGGCGGATCGAGGAGAAGTGCCGGTTCGTCGGCGGTCACAGCTACGAGATCGACCTCGATCTGGTTGCCGCGCCGGACGGGGCGACCGACTGGGTCGTGTACGCCGAGGCACGCGAAGGCAGCGAGGACGCCGTGTCCCGTGCGGTCGTCGCCGCCTTGATGGATCTCGCGGAGAACGGACCGACACCCTCCGAGCTGGCGCACCAGATCGCGCGTGCCGAGGAGCGTCTGGCCGCGGGTGATCCCGAAATACGGCGAGCCTTCAGCAACGCGATGAACCAACTCTGCGGTGATCCCGAGCTGCCGCCGGTCGACACCACGCGGCTGGCAGCGGTGCAGCCGTCGGACATCGCCGCCGTCCTCGAGCAGGCCCTGTCCGGCGCGATCGGGTACGGCGAGGAAAGCACTCTGCACGTGTGGCAGGAGGCCGGGTTCACGCTCGCCCCGGCGTGTCCGGTGATTGCCGAGTTGCCGGCCGGCCGCACCTTCAAGCCGCCGTTGACGGCGCGCGCGTTCGTCAAGGAGGCGCGCTCGATGCTGTGGGTCCGCACCGACGACGCGCTCGTACTGCGCGACGACGACGGCATCCACCAGGTCCGCTGGGACGAGATTGCCGGCGTGATGCGCAGCCCCGACGGCATGACCCTGGTCTTGGGCGCGAACGGCTGCACGATCCCCGTCGACCCGGACATGTTTCGCGGCGCCACCGCCGTCGTCGACGAACTGACCACCCGCGTCCCCGCCGACCTCTGGTTCGACGAGTCCAAACTCAGCAGCGACGACTAACGATCAGGCGGTGAGTCCGGTCTTCTCGTCGAGGTACTGCAGCAGGTCGTGCGCGGCGAGCTCGACGGCCTTGTGGCGCCATTCGGAGGCCCGGTAGACCGAGGCGATCAGCGCGGTGCGGTGGATACGGCGGAAGTCGCCGAGCACGAACCCGTAGCGCGCCTTGGTCTCCTCGCCGGCGCCTTCGGTGAGCCCGAGGTGCCAGGCGCCGTACGCCTGCCAGCCGTGCTTGTCCAGATACGTGTTCTGGTCGTCGGCACGCGGCTGCACCTCACCCCAGTCGCTGTCCAGCACGTACTGCCGCGCGTCGATCAGCTTCCGCGCGTTGTCGATCGCTTCGGGATTGACCGCGTATTTGGCCATACCGCCAGTGTTTACGGATGAGCGCTGGCGCGCCACTGGCCCGGGCCCGGGTGGAACGGGGTGCGGGCGTTGCGCCAGTACGTCGACCAGTTGCTGGCTCGGTCGGTTTCCGGCTCGGCGGCCGGTGCGGCGGCGCGGGCGGCGATCACCGTGATCAGGGCCGCGAGTTCTTCAGGCGTCGGGTCGCCCTTGACGATCTGGATCACAATGGAATGTTCCCATGCTTCTTGGGGGGCAGGGTGTCTCGTTTGGTGCGGAGGAGGCGGAGGGCGCGGACGATTTCGGCGCGGGTTTCGCTGGGTTTGATCACCGCGTCGATGTAGCCGCGTTCGGCGGCGATGTACGGGTTCGCGAGGTGGTCCTCGTACTCGGTGATGAGTTGCTGCCGGCGGGTGTCCGGGTCCTCGGCGCCGGCCAGTTCGCGGCGGTAGAGGATGTTCACCGCGCCCTGGGCGCCCATCACCGCGATCTGTGCGGTCGGCCAGGCGATGTTCATGTCCGCGCCGAGGTGCTTCGAGCCCATCACGTCGTACGCGCCGCCGTAGGCCTTGCGGGTGATCACGGTGATCATCGGGACGGTCGCCTCGGCGTAGGCGTAGATCAGCTTGGCGCCGCGGCGGATGATGCCGTTCCACTCCTGGTCGGTGCCGGGCAGGAAGCCGGGCACGTCGACGAAGGTGAGGATCGGCAGGTTGAACGCGTCGCAGGTGCGGACGAACCGGGCCGCCTTCTCGGAGGCGTCGATGTCGAGGGTGCCGGCGAACTGCAGCGGCTGGTTCGCGACCACGCCGACCGGGCGGCCCTCGACCCGGCCGAAGCCCACGATCATGTTCGGCGCGAACAGCGTCTGCACCTCGAGGAAGTCGCCGTCGTCGACGACCGCCTCGATCGCGGTGTGCATGTCGTACGGCTGGTTCGGCGAGTCCGGGACCAGGGTGTCGAGCGCGAGATCGGTCTCGGTCGGCTCCAGGTCCGCGGGCGCGTCGTACACCGGCGGGTCCTCGAGGTTGTTCTGCGGCAGGTGACCGACGAGCGCCTTCACCCACTCGATCGCGTCCTCCTCGTCGGAGCCGAGGTAGTGCGCGTTGCCGGACTTGGTGTTGTGCGTCCGGGCGCCGCCGAGCTCCTCCTGGGTGACGTCCTCGCCGGTGACGGTCTTGATCACGTCCGGGCCGGTGATGAACATGTACGACGACTCGTCGACCATGACCGTGAAGTCGGTGACCGCGGGGGAGTAGACCGCGCCGCCCGCGCACGGGCCCATGATGAGGGAGATCTGCGGGATCACGCCGGAGGCGCGGACGTTGCGGCGGAAGATCTCGCCGTACAGGCCGAGCGAGACCACGCCCTCCTGGATCCGGGCGCCGCCGGAGTCGTTGATGCCGATCAGCGGGCAGCCGATCTTCATCGCCAGGTCCATCACCTTGACGATCTTCTCGCCGAAGACCTCGCCGAGACTGCCGCCGAAGACGGTGAAGTCCTGCGCGAACACGCACACCTGACGGCCGTCGATGGTGCCGAACCCGGTCACCACGCCGTCGCCGTACGGGCGGTTCCCGTCCAGGCCGAAGCTCGTCGACCGGTGCCGGGCGAACTCGTCCAGCTCGGAGAAGGAGCCCTCGTCCAGCAGCAGCTCGATCCGCTCGCGGGCGGTCTTCTTGCCGCGCGCGTGCTGCTTCTCCACCGCGCGCTCCGACCCGGCGTGCACGGCCTCGTCGAGCCGGTGCTCGAGGTCCGCGATCTTCCCGGCGGTGGTGTGGATGTTCACGGTCTCTCCCATGAATGGGCAGCCTACGCGCCAGTACGCCGTACCGCCTGTGACCTCGCTCGCAGACCCCTGACTGAACCGCTCCGGGGATAGGTTTCCGGCGTGGCTGCCGTCGACAGACTCGTCCAGCAGGTGACCCGGCTCGTCGAGAGGGACACCGTCGACGGTGTCGCTTCAGGACGGCCGCCCGAGCTGAGCGAGGGGCACGTGGAGATGCTCCAGCCGCTGGCCGACAACCTCGACCTGCCGGGTCGGCTGGCGACGACGCTCCGGGTGGTCTCGAACCACCAGGACGGCCGCTGGTACGACCGCCGCGAGGACGCCCGCGCCGGGCTGACCGAACTGGTCGCGCTGTGTGCGAACTCCCTCGAGCCGGACCCGTCACTGCCGCCGCCCGTCGACGCCAGGGCGCGGGACCGGCTGGCCGCCGCCGTCAGCCGTGCGTACGCCGCCAACGCGACACCGCGGCTGGTCGCGGACCTGTTCACGGACGGACGGCCGGACGACCTCGGGCGGTTCGCGCTGCCGCAGCTCGAAGGGGACGTCGCGGCGGCCCGGGCGATGGCGATCGCGATCGGCGCCCGGACCGCGACCCGGGAGGAGGACGTCCTGCGGAAACTCGTTGCCGAGGGCCACGGCGGGGCGGCGTACGCGGCCGCGGGAATGCTGCTGGACGACCGGCTCGACTACCAGCGGCTGCCGGCTGAGCAGCAGCCGGGGATCCGCCGGCACCTTGCCCGGAGCATCGAAGCCGGCTTCGCCACCCGGGACATCAGGGAGGCCAAGCAGCGGGAGTTCACCGAGGAGCTGGAGAACCGGCGCGAGGACGTCACGGGCGGCGCGGAGACGATCGACGACGCCAGCAAGATGGCCACCGAGGAACTCGGCAAGCTGAACGGGTTCCTGGCGGACATCGACTACTGGCAGCGCTCCGTTGAACCGCAGCTCGACGAGGTCCGCGGGATCGTCGCCGAGCACCTCGTGTCCCGGGTGGAGCACCATGCCGGGATCCAGACCGATCTCAGTGCCGCCCAGGTGACGTCACCCGCTGCGGCGACGACCGCCGCGGCGCAGACGATGGTGACGGCCTCGTCCATCCCGGCCGCGAGCCGTCCGGAGGCGGCCGCTGCCACCGCCACCATGCTGAGCGAGGGCTTCGACGAACTCCCCGCGCTGGTCGCCGGCTGGCAGGCTGACGGCGCGAACGTGAGCCGCCGGGCAGAGCTGTACGGCGCCACCCTCGGCGACCGGACCCTGACAGCTGTCCGCGCCTTCGAGCAGCAGCCGCCCAACCCCAACGGCACGGCCCTGAACCGCGAGCAGGCCGGCCCGGCGGCGTTCGCGGCCGATCCGGCGATCCCGCCGCTGCGCCGCATCCACGCCGGCGAGACGCGCCGCGCCGACGAAGGCGCCGCCCGGCCGCGGACCGGAGGACCCGACGGCCTGACGAGATGATCAAGCCGGGCCGGCGCTGAAGAGCTTGGGCAGGCGGGCGGCCTGGGCGAGATCGCCGCGGACCGTGAGGCGTTGCTTGAGGACGGCCACGACCGGGTCCTCGTTGCCGGTGACGATCCGCAGCAGCGTGGTGGGGTCGGTGCGGATCGAGATGTCCGGGGGAGTGGGGCCCGGCGGCACCAGCTTGCACCGGCCGTCGTGGACGCGGGTCCGGTACTCGTCGACCGCGTCCGGACGACCGGCCCCGCCCGCGCCGGTGATCTGCCAGCTGATCACAGCGTCGAACCCGGCGGCCCGGGCGGGTCGGAGGTACTCCGGCATCCGGCGAAAGATCTCGCGCAACGCGATCTCTCGTACTCCCCCGATGAGTCGATGCCGAAGCTCCCGCTCCGACGTCCGGTCGACCAGCCGGGCGAGCTCGCTCGCGTCCAGGGCGGTGACGCCCTCGGACTCGAGCCAGCCGGCACTGCCTCGCTCGGTCATCGACCACCCCCGCGGCAGTTCGAAGGAACACTCGCCGGACATCCTTCGGCGCTTGCGGCGCCCATGCACGCACATCGCGGCACTTGGACCAGCGCCCACGATGCTCCGCATCGAGGCCACTGACCAAGCACCCCGATGCACGCACCTGGGCACCGCAATCACTCGAAGCCTGTCCGGCGAGTGTTCCTACCAGACCGTAGGAATTTCCTACGATGAGGTAGGTTTGTCAAGTGGTCGAGGATGCTGAGAAACGCCGGCGCGCGCGGCACCTCGGTCCTGAGCGCCGCCGGCCGATGATTCTGGACGCCGCGCTCGAGGTCTTCAACGCCAAGGGGTACGCCGGCACGACGATGCAGTCCGTGGCGGACGCGGCCGGCGTCACGAAGCCGGTCGTCTACGACTCGTTCGCGAACCGCGACGAGCTGCTGCTCGCCCTGCTGGCCCGCGAGGAGCAGCACCTGGTCATCTCGATCGTGTCCGCGCTCCCGGCCGACCCGACCGTCGGCACCCCCGAGGAGCACGTCCTGGAGGGACTGACCGCCTTCCTGACCGCGGTGCAGAAGAATCCGCAGTCCTGGCGGATCGTGTTCGGTGCGCAGTACGGCGCCGCGCCGGTCGTCTCGGAGCGGGTCCGCGGCGCCCGGGCGTTCCTGGTCGAGAGCTTGCGGCTGACCCTGCTGCAGTCGTTGCCCGGCGTCACGGATCCGGACGCGAACCTCCCGGTCCTGGCCGAGCTGCTCGCCTCGATGACCGAGGCGTGCGCGCGGATGCTCGTGATCGACGGCACCACCCGCAGCCCCGCCGAGCTGGCCCGGACCGTCTCCCAGGTCGTCGGCGGCGGATTCGGCGGCGTCTGACCGACCTGTCCGGCGTACATGGCGTACATGGCGTACATACTGTGAAGTAGCTGAACAACCGGTCACGATCGGCTTCCAGTGGGCGGACTCGGCAGCGTGGACGGGCGTCCGCCGATAGGGTGGGCGAACGTGAGCGAGACCGGTAGTGAGACCCGTACCCGTGCGCGGTTCGAGGTGCCTGAGGAACTCAGGGCCGACGTCCGCCTGCTCGGCGAGATCCTCGGCAAGGTCCTGGTCGAGTACGCCGGTCAGCCGCTGCTCGACGACGTCGAGAAACTGCGCGAGCTGACCATCGCCGGCGACGGCGCCGCGGCCGAGGAGCTGGTCGCCTCTTGGCCGCACGAGCGCGCCGAGGACGTCGCCCGGGCGTTCACCTGCTACTTCCACCTGACGAACCTCAGCGAGGAGCTGCACCGGGCGCGGGTCCTGCGGGAGCGTGACCGGGCCGGCAGCGAGGCCGTCGTGTCGGAGCTGGCCCAGGCCGTCGAGCAGATCTCCCGCGACAGTGGCGAGCAGCAGGCCCGCGCACTGCTGAACGGCCTCGAGTTCCGCCCGGTGCTGACCGCGCACCCGACCGAGGCCCGGCGCCGCGCCGTCCTCGCGACGATCCGCCGGATCACGTCGTTGCTCGACGAGCGGCACGACCCGCGCGCCGGCGACAGCGACCTGGCCGAGAACCGTCGCCGCCTGGTCGAGCAGGTCGACGTCCTGTGGCGTACGTCGCAGCTGCGCACCAGCCGCCCGTCCCCGCTGGACGAGGTGCGGTCGGCGATGGCGGTGTTCGAGGAGACGCTGTTCACCGTCGTCGGCAACGTGTATCGGCGCCTCGACGACGCGCTGGCCGGTGACGCGGCCGGAACGCGGACGCCCGTGGTGGCGCCGTTCGTCCACCTCGGGTCGTGGATCGGCGGCGACCGCGACGGCAACCCGAACGTCACCGCAGCGATCACCCGCGAGGCGATGCAGATCCAGGCCGACCACGTGCTCCGCGCACTGGAGCAGGCCACCGAGGCGCTCGGCCGCGCGCTCACCCTGGACGCCGCGACCACACCGCCGTCGGCCCCGGTGCGCCGCATCCTGGAAGACGCGCGAGCGGTCAACCCGGACCTGATCACCGACATCGAGACCCGGTCGCCGGCCGAGCCGCACCGGCAGCTCCTGCTGCTGGCCGCGCGCCGGCTGGCCGCGACCCGGTCCCGCGACGCCGACTTCGGGTACCCGCGGGCCGCCGACTTCCTGCACGAGCTCAAGGTCCTGCAGGACTCGCTGGTGACCGCCGGCGCTCCGCGCCAGGCGTTCGGCGAGCTGCAGCAGCTGATCTGGCAGGTGAACACGTTCGGGTTCCACCTGGCCGAGCTGGAGATCCGCCAGCACTCCTCGGTGCACGCCAAGGCGCTGGAGGAGGTGCTCGGCGGCGGCGAGCTGTCCGACCAGACGGAGGAAGTGCTGGCGACGCTGCGGGTGATCGCGCAGATCCAGCAGCGCTTCGGCCCCGAGGCCTGCCGCCGGTACGTCGTGTCGTTCACGCGCAACGCGGGCGACCTGGCGGCCGTCTACGAGTTGGCCGACGCGGCGCTCGACGGGCGGCCGATCGAGCTCGACGTCGTACCGCTGTTCGAGACCGGAGAGGACCTGCAGAACTCGGTCGAGGTGCTCGACAACGCGATCCAGCTCACCCGGGTCCGGCACCGGCTCACCGCGAACGACCGGCGGTTCGAGGTGATGCTCGGGTATTCCGACTCGGCGAAGGACGTCGGCCCGGTGTCGGCGACGCTGGCGCTGTACGACGCGCAGGCCCGGATCACCGCGTGGGCGCAGCGCAACGCGATCCGGCTGACGCTGTTCCACGGCCGGGGCGGCGCACTGGGGCGGGGCGGCGGCCCGGCGAACCGCGCCGTCCTCGCGCAGGCTCCCGGATCGGTGGCCGGGCGGTTCAAGCTCACCGAGCAGGGCGAGGCGATCCCGGCCCGGTACGGGAACGCGGCGATCGCGCAGCGGCACATCGAGCAGGTGACGGCGGCGACGCTGCTGGCCTCGACCCCGGCCGTCGAGGAGCGGGCCGCGGTGGCGGCCGAGCGGTTCGCGGTGATGGAGAAGACGCTCGACGAGGCCGCGCGGACGGCGTACCACCGGCTGGTGAAGGCGGACGGGTTCGCGGAGTGGTTCAGCACCGTGACGCCGCTGGAGGAGCTGGGGCAGCTGCCGCTCGGGTCGCGCCCGGCGCGCCGTGGCGTCGCGGTGTCCTCGCTGGAGGACCTCCGGGCGATCCCGTGGGTCTTCGCGTGGTCCCAGGCCCGGGTGAACGCACCTGGCTGGTTCGGTCTCGGTACGGCGCTGGCCGCGGTCGGTGACGTCGACTTGCTGCGGGACGCGAACCAGAACTGGCCGCTGTTCCAGGTGATGCTGGAGAACGCGGAGATGTCGCTGGCCAAGACGGACCGGCGCATCCTCGGCCGCTACCTCGAGCTGGGCGACCGGCCCGAACTCACGCAGCAGATGCTCGACGAGCACGAGCTGACCACCGAGTGGGTGCTCAAGGTGCTCGGCCAGGAGCGTCTGCTGCAAGGGCGGCGCGTGCTGGGCCGAGCGGTCGAGCTGCGCAACCCGTACGTCGACGCGCTCAGCTACCTGCAGCTGCGGGCGTTGCGGACACTGCGTACCGACGACTCACTGGACGAGGAGCAGATCGTCCGCACCCGCCGGCTGCTGTTGCTGACCGTTTCGGGTGTCGCCGCCGGCCTGCAGAACACCGGCTGATGTTCAGCGACCTGGACCGGCCCCCGCTGGACGAGAAGTTCCTGCGGGGGCGGCTGGTGCGTCCCGGTGCACTGTGGACGCAGATCGACGTACTCGCGGAGACGCCGTCGACGAACGCTGTCGTGGCGGCTGCGGCCGCGGCCGGTCAGCCTGAGGGGCTGGTCGTCGCCGCGGAGTACCAGTCGTCGGGGCGCGGGCGGCTGGGGCGGACGTGGACCACTCCACCGCGGTCTGCGTTGCTGATGTCTGTCCTGCTACGTCCGACCACGGTCGATGCCGCGCGCTGGCCGTGGCTGGGGTTGCTGGTGCCGCTGGCTGTTGCCACCGCGGTGCGGGACGTGGCCGAGGTGCCGGCGCAGGTGAAGTGGCCCAACGACGTACTGGTCGAGGACCGCAAGCTCGCCGGGATCCTGCTGGAGCGGGTCGAGGGCCCTGCAGCGGTGGTTGGTATCGGCCTCAACGTGACGTTGCGGGAGTCCGAGAAGCCACATGAGGCAGCCACGTCGCTCGCCCTCGAGCAGGCGGCAACCACCGACCGAGTCACGGTCATGGCGGCCGTACTGCGCGAGCTCGCCTCCCGGTATCAGTCGTGGGTCGACGCCGACGGCGATCCAGCTGTCGTACTTCCGGAGTACCGGAAGCTGTCCGCGACCCTCGGGCAGGCGGTCCGGGTGGAGTTGCCCGACGGTACCTTCCTCGAAGGCACAGCCCGCGACCTGGCCGACGACGGCCGGCTCATCGTGGACTCGCCCGAGGGCCCGCGTCCCCTGGCAGCAGGCGACGTAACCCACGTACGCCGAGCCTGACCACCTGCGCCGGGCCGGGGTGCTAACTGCGGCGTGCTGCGTCGCCAATGGTTCGGGCGCCGTCAGGCCGGTGCACGATCTCGATCCGGTCGCCGGCGCACACTCGGCCCGGCTGGAGGACCTTCAGGTAGGCGCCGACTCGGCCTGTCTCGGCGAACCGGTGGTGGAAGCGTTTGATCTCCATCCGCCCCGACAGGTTGCCGCACGGTGTCCGTGGGGAGCGGACCTCGACCAGGATCCCGCCGATCGTCCACTGTTCCCCGATCAGCGCCCCGGTGATGTCGAGGCCCCGTGTGGTGAGGTTCTCGCCGAAGAGACCCGGCGGGATGTCCCGGTCCAGCTCGGACGCCCACCACTCGGCGTCCTCGGCGGCATACGCGTAGAGCGCCTTGTCCGGCCCGCCGTGGTAGCGCGTGTCGCACTGCCGGTCGCCGGCCAGTCCGAGCTCGCCGACCTCGACCGCACCATCCACCGGCCGCTTGTCGATCGCCGTCCACCGCGTCGGGCCGCGGATCAGCTCGTGCACGACGTTCACCGAGACCAGCCGCGCGCTCATCGGCTGATCCAGCGGATCGGATCGCCGCTGTCCAGGTCGTCGCACCCGGCGTCGTGCAACGCCCCGGCGACCAGCGTGCGCCGGTACGACGCGAACGTCAGCACGTGCGCGATCATCGCGCCGGCCGAGTACACCTCGACGGTCTCGCCCGGGCACACGATCAGCTCGTCCAGCCGGTTCGCCGTACACAGCTCGCCGACCTCGCCCGCGAACGCCGGCCCGGCCTCGTCCAGCCGGCGCCGCATGCTCTGCACGCTCTCGCCCTGCTCGACGGCGAAGTCGTACGGCGCGCCGGTCAGGTTCGCGTGCCACATCCCGAGCTGCCCGACCAGCCGCGACAGCAACGACCGCAGGGTCGGGTCGTCGTCGATTCCTTCGACCGAGATCTCGATCGGCCGGTCGAGCTGCTCGTCGGTCAGCGCAGCGGCCTGCCGCAGCATCTGCCCGAGCAGCCAGACGTGATGGTCAACCATCGTCCGGATCAGATCCATCGAACTCACCTCGTCCCTGGCCGGCACCCGCAACCCGTTGGGCGGGTGGAAATGAAGGCCACTGGGCGCGTCCAGGCGGATCCGGTCCGGCCGCCCGCGCCACTGCGCGGGAGGTACGCCGTACGCGCGGCTGAAAGCCCGGGTGAACGCCTCGTGAGACCCGTACCCGGCCTCGACGGCGACGTCCAGGACGGTCCCGCCGCCGGTCAGCAGGCGGTACGCCGCCCGCTCGAGCAGGATCCGCCGCCGCAACTGCGCCGGGCGCTCACCCGCCGCGGCCTCGACCAGCCGGTCCAGGTGCGACCGTGACAACCGCACTCTGGCCGCCAGTTGGACCGCCGTCGCCTCGTGCTCGTCCAGCGCGTCGGCGAGGACGTCGACGAAGGCGGCGAACACGTCAGTGGTCATGCCCACCATCGTGCCGCCGCCGAGGTCGTCGTACTTGATCGTTTTCGCTCTACCTGAGGTTCTACTCGGTGAAGATCTTCGCCGCCGTGATCAGGGTCTCGATCACGCCGTACCCGAGGAGCACAGCGACCAGGAGCCAGGAGATGACCAGGCGTGGGGTCTGGTTCATGACGTCGCCTCCAGCGTGGACTCGGACTTCTCGTGGAACCGTTCGGAGACGGAGCGGATCAGCAGGTTCGCGACGAACCCGACGGCCAGCACGCCGACCATCGTGAACAGCGCCGGCCGGTACGCCGCCGCGGTCAGCGTGCCCGGCTTGCCCTCGCGGTCCAGGAACCCGTTGATGATCAGCGGACCGGCGATCCCCGCCGCCGACCATGCGGTTAGCAGCCGGCCGTGGATCGCGCCGACCTGGTAGGTGCCGAACAGGTCCCGCAGGTACGCCGGAACCGTGGCGAACCCGCCGCCGTAGAACGAGATGATGACCGCGGCCAGCAGCACGAACACCACGGTGCTGCTGTCTCCGATGCTCGCCAGCAGCGTGTACGCGATGATCCCGACGCCGAGGTACATCGCGTAGATGGGCTTGCGGCCGATCACGTCGGACGTCGAGGACCAGCCGAAGCGGCCGGCCATGTTGAAGATCGACAGCAGACCGACGAAGCCCGCGGCGGCCGCGACGGCGACGCTCGACTTGCCGCCATCGCCGCGGAAGAAGTCCTGGATCATCGGGCTGGCCTGCTCGAGGATGCCGATCCCCGCGGTGACGTTGCAGAATAGGACGACCCACAGCAGCCAGAACTGCGGTGTCTTGATCGCGTTCGCCGCCGAGACGTTGCCGGTCGTGACGAGCGCCTTCTGCCGGACGGCCGACGAGTCGAAGCCCTCCGGCGCCCAGCCGTCGGCGGGGACGCGGATGGTGAAGACCCCGAACATCATGATCACGAAGTAGCCGAGGCCCAGCGTCAGGAACAGCCCGACGAGTGCGCCGCCGCCGGCCACCGACGTACTGACGTTGGGGTCGTAGCCGGCGTCGTACAGCCCGAGCAGTTGCCGGGACAGCGGGCTGGCCACCAGCGCGCCGCCGCCGAAGCCCATGATCGCCAGGCCGGTCGCGAGTCCCGGGCGGTCCGGGAACCACTTGATCAGGGTCGAGACCGGCGAGATGTACCCGATCCCGAGGCCGATACCGCCGATCACGCCGTACCCGAGGTAGACCAGCCAGAGCCGGCCGGTCCCGATGCCGAGGGCACCGACCAGGAACCCGGTCGCCCAGAAACAGGCGGCCACGAACATGGCTTTCCGTGGGCCGTTGCGCTCCACCCAGGTGCCGCCGACGGCGGCGGACAGGCCGAGCATCACGATCGCGATGCTGAACACCACGCCGACAGCGGTCTGGCTGCTGTCGAAGTGCTTCACCATCGAGGTCTTGTACACGCTGGTCGCGTACGCCTGGCCGATGCACAGGTGTACCGCGAGCGCGGCCGGCGGGATCAGCCAGCGGCTGTACCCCGGCGGTGCGACGGTGTGTTCCCGGTCGAGTATCGACAAGACTGCCATCACGGCTCCTTCTCGTCCCCCAGCTGATAACCCCTCGCGCATCCTGGCTCACTGTATGCATTTTGTGAAGTGTTAAACCTCTTTGCCGCCCGATCGTGCCCGCGGGAGTGCCCTCGATCGTGTCGGGAGGGGACAACCGAACCCGGGACCTGTGAGACTGGGCCCATGGCGATCTCGGCGAAGTTGTTGGGTGAGGACGAGTACGTCGTCGTCAGCACCCGGACGCACTGGAAGGCGCTGATCGGCCCGGTGTTCCTGCTGCTGGTCGTGGCGGCCCTCGGTGGGTTCCTGGCCGCGATCGTGCCGTCCGGCACGGTGCAGACGCCGGCCCGGATCGCGATCCTCGCGGTCGGCGTGGTGGTCCTCGCGACGTTCGCGCTGAAGCCGTTCCTGAACTGGTTCTTCTCGACGTACACGATCACCAACCGGCGGCTGATCACCCGGCACGGCATCCTCACCCGGACCGGCCGCGACATCCCGCTGATGCGGATCAACGACGTGTCCTACGAGCACGGCCTGGTCGACCGCCTGCTCGGCTGCGGCACGCTGCACATCGAATCCGCCGGCGAACGCGGTCAGGTCGTGCTCCCCGACGTACCGCACGTCGAGCACGTCCACCTGCAGATGTCCGACCTGCTGTTCGGCGGTCCCGAGGGCCGGCCCGGCGACGGCATCCTCGAGGACGAGCAGCCGCCGGAGCACATGCGCCGCCGCCCGCAGCCGCAGGAGCAGCAGCCGCGGACCGACGACGGCACGATCTTCAGCTCGGACGACGACCGCTAGAAGACTTCCAGGCTGACCGGTGCGACCGGCCAGCCGAAGGCTGCTGTCGCGCGGGCGAGGGCGCCTGGCGTGTGTTCGGTGACGCGGCCGGTGGCGGCGAACTCGCTGAGCGGGCGGCCGCCGAGGTAGGCGGCGCCGAGTTCGGTGATCGACAGGCTCAGGTCGGGCGCGTCGTCCGTACGGTCACAGCTGACGTCCGACCCGTCGGCGGTCACCCGGAACCGGCCGGTGTTCGACTCGGCGAGGTGGTCGGACACGTCCAGCACGACGTCGAGCGGTACGGCGTACCGACGCTGCCGGAGAGCCCGCGGTACGTCGGTCACGCGCAGCCACAGCGATTCGCCGATCCGGCGCTCGAGCGCGGACGGATAGCTGACGAGCTGCTGGAGCGGCTCGTCCACGGCGGCGTACTCGTAGGTGAGCTTGGCGCTCAGGTCCATCGTCAGCAGGTGCTGCCAGAGCGCCTTGTACGCCGGGAGCTCGGGTGCGACCAGCTCCTCGACGGACACCTCGTACGCCGGGCCGGTCGGTCCCCAGATCATCTTGCCCCGCCACAGCGCATACCCGTCGATGCTTCCGGTCTCGTCGCGGTGCGCCAGGATCCGGCGCTCGGTCCGCCCGCCCCGATCGTCCGGCTTGTCCTGGAGGCGGGCCTGCCAGCGCCGGTCGGACCGCCCGGACACCCCGGATCGTTGCGTCTGCAGCCTGCGCAGGATCGCCGGCAGTTCCTTGAGGGCCTCGTCCACGGTGAGGACACCGAACTCGCCCGGACGGATCCGGTCGTTGGGCGGACCAACACGGTGCAGGTCGACGGTGTACTCCACGCCCCACGCGGCCGCGGCGTACCCGAATCGCCCGTAGATCGCCGGCTCGCTCGCCCACAGTACGGCGATCGCCTCCGGCACTTCGCGCAACTGCCGCCCGATCAGCTGAGACATCACTCCGCGCCGACGGTGGGTGGGCTGCACGCCGACACCGGTCACGTGCGCAGCGTCCACCACCGCACCAGGCACCGACAACTCCCGCGTCAGGGCCCTGGTCGTCCCGATGATCTCGCCACCGTCGGTCGCGACCAGCGCCCGGTCCGGTTCGAACAGTTGCTGCCACAGCTCGTCCGGCTTCGGGTCGAACATCATCGCCCCACCGAACACCGCCTGCACCGCGCCGTACTCGCCGGCCTGCGCCGCCCGCACCTGGATCTCGCTCATCCCCGCATCTTCACATGCCGTATCGACAACCGCCGCCGATTTAGGACCATCAAGGTAGGTAGAAGGGGGTGGACCAATGATCAAGCCACTCGCAACAACCGCGGCGGCCCTGCTCGCCGCAGCAACCCTGGCGCCGGCCGGTACGGCGTCCGCCACATCGACCACATCGACCGCATCGACGGACAGCTGCGGTCTGTCGGCCTCGTCGGTCACCGCGGCAGGTGACCACAACAACATCGGCATCCTGTCCACCAGGCCGCCCACGGCGACCGGCCAGGTGCTCGGGCGTGCAGCGTTCGCGCCGGGCCGGGTGAAGGTGATGGCCTCGATGTCGGTGCTCATCGACCAGGGCCCTGACGGCTCTCAATACGCCGTGTACGGCTACGTCGTCATCGGCGACGCGCTCTACCAGGCGGGGTACGACGCGCACGGCGACGGGATCATCGACAACCCTCCGGCGGCCTTGCGGCGGATCGGTGGCGGCTGGGGGAACTTCACGACGGTGGAGGAAGCCGAGTACCAGGGGCCGACCCAGGGCGGCGTCTCGCGCTGGAACGTCTACGGCCTGCGCAGTGACGGCGTGCTCTTCCGGTGGAGCGTCAGCAGCAAGGGGGTCTGGCGCAGTACCGGGTCCGCGCCCGGCTTCAGTTCGGTGAAGTCGATGGCACTGGTCAGC
The DNA here is from genome assembly GCF_040610875.1 of Kribbella sp. NPDC003505. Lineage (NCBI taxonomy): Bacteria > Bacillati > Actinomycetota > Actinomycetes > Propionibacteriales > Kribbellaceae > Kribbella > Kribbella sp. NPDC003505. The sequence goes on from NZ_JBEXNA010000007.1 coordinate 68,921, forward strand.
AAGTCGGCGACCTACGACACCTTCGTCGCGAACACCCGCGGCGGTGCGCTCTACACGATCCACATTCCGACCAGCTCACCGATGAAGCCGGTGGTCAAACCGGTCCGCACCCGCACCTGGCAGGGATTCGAAGCCTTGCTCGCCATGAAGTGCGGCGTCTACGGCACGCTCCTGCTCGGCATCGACAAGGACACCGACTCGGGCTACCTGTACGCCGTCGGGCGCTTCACGGGGACCAGCACGGTGATCCAGTCGGTGGGCAAGGTCCCCGCAACCTTTGCCGACAACGTCTACGCCCGGCTGAAGGACCCGGGCGGGCCCTTGAACGGCGAGTGACTCAGCGAACGACGGGGAGGTCGCCGGTCGACTCCCCGTCGAGCTCGGCGGGGGAGTCCGGGGCCGGGGTGTGTTCGACCTCGTCGAGGGCGATCTCTTCCCTGAAGACGAACTTCCGGTACGACCAGAAGCGGAACAGGGTGCCGAGGCCAAGGCCGATGAAGTTCGCCGCGATGTTGTCGGACAGCCAGGTGTGGAGGTCCAGCACGTACCGCGAGAAGGCCAGACAGCCGGCCGCGATCAGCAGGCCGATCCCGTTCAGCACGAAGAACAGCACGTACTCCCGGTGCAGGCCGCTGCGCTCCCGGTGCCGCCAGGTCCAGTACCGGTTGCCGAAGTACGTCACGATCGTGGCGACCGTGGTCGAGATCAGCTTCGCGGTCAGCGGCTTGTGGTGCAGCATGCCCTCGCCCGAGTCCGCGAGGACCAGCGGGTTGTTGAACACCAGCCAGTTGTAGATCGGCAGGTCCACGACCAGCCCGAGGACACCGACCAGACCGAACTTGGCCACTTCGTGCACCAGGTGCTGGAACTGGTGGTAAAGCTTGGTGACGAGCTTCAACGGGGTTCGGAACCTTCTGTGATCACACCGCGACGGGAGGGCAGCTTCCCACGGTACCCGGCGACCGGTGCTACCCCGAAATCGCCCGCGCGCCCCCGAGTGTCAAACCTGGCCGCCGTCCGGCCTGTGATGTATGGACATTAGGCTCACCGCTGTGAAGTTCGATCGGAAGGACCTCCCCGCCGGTACGCCGGTGGTCGGCATGGTTGGTGGCGGGCAGCTGGCCCGGATGACCCAGGAGACGGCCGTCGCGCTCGGCATCCAGCTCCGGGTGCTCGCGGAGGGCACGACGGTGTCGGCGGCCCAGGCGGTCGCGGACGCGCCCGTCGGCGACTACCGCGACCCGGAGACGGTCCGCCGGTTCGCCGCCGAGGCGGACGTGGTGACGTTCGACCACGAGCACGTCCCGACCGACCTGCTGCACGCGCTCGAGGCGGACGGGGTCGCGGTCCGGCCCGGCCCGGACGCGCTCGTGCACGCCCAGGACAAGGCCGTGATGCGGGCCCGGCTCGACACCTTCGACGCGCCGTCGCCGGCGCACCAGGTGGTCGCGAGCGCCGCCGAGGTCGAGGACTTCGCCAAGCGGGTCGGCGGCTTCCCGGTCATCCTGAAGACCACCCGCGGCGGGTACGACGGCAAGGGCGTGTGGTTCGTCGACGGCCCGGACGACCCGCAGATCACGACCGCGTTCCGCAGCGGCGTACCGATCCTGGCCGAGGAGAAGGTGGACTTCGTCCGCGAACTGTCCGCGATCGTCGCGCGCTCGCCGCACGGGCAGGCGGTCGCGTACCCGATCGTCGAGTCGGTGCAGCGCGACGGCATCTGCGTCGAGGTGACCGCGCCCGCGCCCGGCCTGGCGCCCGAGCGCGCCGCCCAGGCGCAGCAGACCGCGCTCCGGATCGCCGGCGAGCTCGGCGTGGTCGGCATCCTCGCGGTCGAGATGTTCGAGGCCCGGGACGGGCGGCTGCTGGTCAACGAGCTCGCGATGCGCCCGCACAACACCGGCCACTGGTCGATCGACGGCGCGGTCACCTCGCAGTTCGAGAACCACCTGCGCGCGGTGCTCGACCTCCCGCTCGGATCACCCGCCGCGCGGGCGCCGTACACCGTGATGGTGAACGTGCTCGGCGGTGACGTCGAGGACATGCACCGCGGCCTCCTGCACTGCATGGCCCGCGACCCGGGGCTGAAGGTCCACTTCTACGGGAAGTCGGTGAAGCCGGGCCGCAAGGTCGGCCACGTCACGGCGTACGGCGACGATCTCGAACAGACCCGGGAACGCGCGCGGCACGCGGCGGCGTACCTGACCGGCACCATCGACGAGTAAGGACGAGCAAGGGTGAACGTGTCCGTTGGGATCGTGATGGGGTCGGACTCCGACTGGCCGACGATGAAGGCCGCGGCGGAGGTCTGCGCCGAGTTCGACGTGCCCTTTGAGGCAGATGTGGTCTCGGCGCACCGGATGCCGACCGAGATGATCGACTACGGACGGTCAGCGCACCAGCGGGGCCTCAAGGTCCTGATCGCCGGCGCCGGCGGGGCCGCGCACCTGCCCGGGATGCTCGCGTCGGTGACGCCGCTGCCGGTGATCGGCGTCCCGGTACCGCTGAAGTACCTCGACGGGATGGACTCGCTGCTGTCGATCGTGCAGATGCCGGCCGGGGTTCCGGTTGCGACGGTCTCGATCGGGAACGCTCGGAATGCAGGACTGCTGGCGGTCCGGATCCTGGCGGCTTCCGACGAACGGCTGCGGGAGCGGATGATCGGCTTCCAGGAGTCGCTCGCGGAGGTGGCCCGGGGGAAGGGCGGCACGGTGCGTGACGGGGCGGCAGAGTTGCGTAAAGGTTGAGGTCTGGACTGGTTTTCCACAGGTCGGGGGCGGGTAGTCGTGAGATCCCATTGGTTGTCGTCTAAGGTCGTCGATCGTGACTCCGCCCACTGACTCGGACACGCAGCGCATTCCGGTCCGCTACTGGATCTGGCTGTTCGGCGCTGCCGTGTCCCTCCTCGGCGATCTGACGATGTCGTTCGCCATCGGCTGGTCCGCCACCCGCCACGGCGGCAGCGTCGCCGGCCTCATCCTGCTGCTCGCCGCCGCCCCGAGAGCGATCCTCCTGCTGATCGGCGGAGCCGTCGGCGACCGGTACGGCGCACCCCGCGTCCTGCTGGTCAGCTGCACCGCGATGTTCCTGGTCACCGCGGCCCTGGTCCCGGCGACCCGCGCCGTGGGCGAGCCGGTGTGGCTGCTGATGATCCTGGCCGTGGTGGTCGGCGTGATCGACGCGTTCTTCCTGCCCTCGTCACGCGCGATGCCGCGCCTGCTCGTGCCCGCACCCCAGGTCCCGCGCGCACTGGCGAGCTTCCAGGTCACGGGAGTCGTCTTCGCGGTCACCGGTACGGCGGTCGGCGGCGTCCTGGTGAACTGGGCCGGCCTCACCGCCGCAGCCGCCTTCGACGCGGTCACCTTCGGCATCATGATCCTGGTGCTGTACCTGTTGCGGGGCACCACCACCCCGCACGGGTCGCGCCGGAGCGGGATGTTCCGCTCCATCGTGGACGGCGTCCAGGCCGCGTTCGGGCGTCCGCTCACGCGGGCGCTGCTGATCACGATGACCCTGGCGGCGGGTCTGCTGATGCCGATGGACGGGCTGCTGCTGCCGTTGCTGGCCCGCGATCACCACTGGGACGCGCAGACGGCGGCCATCCTGATCGCGACCCGGAGCATCGGCGTCGGCATCGTGTCGGTCCGCATCCTCGTGCGCGGCGCCTTCCAGCGTCCCGGGATCGTCGCGATGCTCGGCCTGTTGTTCGCCGCGTTCGGCTTCGCGGGCCTGTCCGTGTTCGACACCTTGCCGCTGGCCATCGCCGCGGCCGTGGTCAGCGGCATCGGCGTCGGCACCTTCACCGGGCACATCCTGCCGCTGCTGATGAACTCGGTGGAGAGCGAGTACCAGTCGCGGCTGCAGTCGGTCGTCGTGCTCTGCCAGAGCCTGGCCCTGGTCGTGATGAACCCGGTCCTCGGCACCCTCGCCGATGTCCAGGGGATCCAGATCACCGGTGTCTGCCTCGCCATCGGCGTCGCGATCACGCTGATCGGCTTGGTCGCGCTCAGCCGTCCGGTGATCCGGGACGCCCGGGTGTCCTGACCGCTACGGCCTGCCCGGGGCCCGGTAGGTCCAGCCGGCCGCGCGCCAGGCGGCGGCGTCGAGGTTGAGACGGGCGTCGACGACGACCGGGGTGCTGACGACCTGGCTCAGGGCGACCGGGTCGAGCTCGCGGAACTCGGGCCACTCGGTCAGGTGCAGGACGGCGTGGGCGTCGCGGCACGCCTCGATCGCGGTCGGGGCGTAGCGCAGCGTCGGGCGGACCTTGCGGGCGTTCTCCATCGCCTCCGGGTCGTAGACCGTGACGTTCGCGCCGTGCAGCTGGATCCGGCCGGCCACGTCGAGCGCGGGCGAGTCGCGGACGTCGTCCGTACCGGCCTTGAAGGCGGCGCCCAGGACGGTGACGTTCTTGCCGATCCATTCGCCGCCGAGGGCGTCGTGGGTGACGTCGACGATCCGGCCGCGGCGGTGGTGGTTGATGTCGTCGACCTCGCGCAGCAGCGTGATGACCTCTTCGACGCCGAGCTCGCCGGCGCGGTGCATGAACGCCCGCAGGTCCTTCGGCAGGCAGCCGCCGCCGTACCCCGGGCCGGCGTTCAGCATGCCGCGGCCGATCCGCTTGTCGTACCCGAGCGCGTCGGCCAGCTGGGTGACGTCGGCGCCGGTCGCGTCGGCCATCTCGGCGAGCGCGTTGATGAACGAGATCTTCGTGGCCAGGAACGCGTTCGCGCCGCCCTTGACCAGCTCCGCGGTCGGCAGGTTGCACACGACCACCGGCGAGCCCTCCGCGATCGGTGTCGCGAACACCTCGCGCAGCCGCGCCTCGGCCGCCGCGGACTGGACGCCGAACACCAGCCGGTCCGGATGCAGGGTGTCGTCGACGCCGTGCGCCTCGCGGAGGAACTCCGGCTGCCAGGCGACCTCCACCGCCGCACCGGCCGGGGACTCGCTGTGGAAGCGCTGCTCGAGGACCTTCGACGTACCGACCGGGACCGTGGAGCGGCCGACCACGAGCGTCGGCCTGGTCAGCAGCGGCGCCAGCATGTCGACGACCGAGTGCAGCTGGGACAGGTCGGCGGCCTCGCTGCCCTCCAGTTGCGGGGTGCCGGCGCAGATGAAGTGCACGTCGGCCCAGTCCGCGATCTCGCGGTAGTCACTGGTGAACCGCAGCCGGCCGGAGTCCACGTGCTTCTTCAGCAGCGGGTCCAGCCCGGGCTCGTAGAGCGGCGCCTTGCCGTCGTTCAGCAGCTTCAGGCGGTGCTCGTCGATCTCGACCCCGATCACGTCGAAACCGAACTCGGCCATCCCGGCGGACGTGTTGCAGCCGAGGTAGCCGGTGCCGATCACGGCGATCCGGAGCGGACGGGGCGTCGCTTCACTCATGTCGGGGACTCTACCCATCGTGGTTATCGGCCGGTGACCGGCTCATGTATGGCCTGTGCGTACTTGGTCACTTTCGGGGTACGACGTCCTGCCGGCGCGCGTTGTTCGTCGTACTGTGTGACTCGTGAGTAACTCATTCGAGCTGTACGCGCTGTCCGAGGAGCACCAGGCGATCCGCGAGGCCGTTCGCGACGTCTGCGACGCCAAGGTCGCCCCGCACGCCGGGGACGTGGACGAGCTGGCCGAGTTCCCGAAGGCGTCGTACGACGCGCTGAAGGCCTCGGACTTCCACGCGCCGCACATCCCGGAGCAGTACGGCGGTGCGGGCGCGGACGCGCTGGCCACGGTGATCGTGATCGAGGAGGTCGCCCGGGCGTGCGCCTCGACCTCGCTGATCCCGGCCGTCAACAAGCTCGGCTCGCTGCCGCTGCTGCTGTCCGCGTCCGAGGAGGTCAAGCAGCGCTACCTGCCGCCGGTCGCGGCCGGCGACTCGATGTTCTCGTACTGCCTGTCCGAGCCCGAGGCCGGCTCGGACGCCGCCTCGATGAAGACGCGCGCGGTTCTCGACGGCGACGAGTACGTGGTGAACGGCGTGAAGCGGTGGATCACGAACGCCGGTGTCAGCGACTTCTACACGGTGTTCGCGGTCACCGACCCGTCCGCGCGCTCCCGGGGCATCTCCGCGTTCGTCGTGGAGAAGTCCGACGAGGGCGTGTCCTTCGGCGCGCCGGAGAAGAAGCTCGGCATCAAGGGCTCACCGACGCGCGAGGTGTACTTCGACAACGTCCGGATCCCGGCCTCGCGGCTGATCGGGGAGCCCGGCACGGGCTTCAGCACCGCGATGGCGACGCTCGACCACACCCGGGTGACGATCGCCGCGCAGGCGCTCGGCATCGCGCAGGGCGCGCTCGACTACGCGCTCGGCTACGTGAAGGAGCGCAAGCAGTTCGGCAAGGCGATCGCGGAGTTCCAGGGCCTGCAGTTCATGCTCGCCGACATGGGCATGAAGATCGAGGCCGCCCGGCAGCTCACCTACGCCGCGGCCGCCCGCTCCGAACGCGGCGACAGCGACCTCACGTACTTCGGCGCCGCCGCCAAGTGCTTCGCCTCCGACGTAGCCATGGCCGTCACCACCGACGCCGTCCAACTCCTCGGCGGCTACGGCTACACCCACGACTACCCCGTCGAACGCATGATGCGCGACGCCAAGATCACCCAGATCTACGAAGGCACCAACCAGGTCCAGCGCATCGTCATGGCCCGCCAACTGCTGAAGGGCCTCAGCTGAGCCTGTCGTCCGGTACGGCGTCGTAGTCGTGAAGTTCAGGGCCGCCGACCGCGCGTTCCACCAGCGCGGTGATGGCATCCATGTCGGGCTCCGGGCTCGGCTCGCCCTCCGGGCCGGCGCCGGTGAGCATCTGGACGTGCATCCGGCCGATCTCCTGGTTGTCCTCGACGTACGCGCGCATCCGCCGCTCGTACCCGAGGAACCCGGCCGCCGGGTCCCAGCCGGCCGTGGCGAGCTCTCCGGCCAGCATGTACGCGCCGACCAGCGCCAGTCCGGTGCCCGCGCCGGACATCGGTGACGCGCAGTACGCCGCATCGCCGAGCAGCCCGACCCGCCCGCCGGACCAGCGGTCCATCACCACTTGGGCGACCTGGTCGAGGTAGAAGTCGGGCGTGTCGTCCAGGTGCGACAGGATGCGCGGGGTCAACCAGCCGACACCGGCCATCTGCTCGCGCAACAGCCGTTTCTGGGCCTCGATGTCGCGGTAGTCGACGTCGAAGCCGGGCGACGGGAACGAGAGCATGGCGATCGCGCGGGTGGCGTCGGGAACGGGCCGCAGGCCGGCGGAGCGGCCGGCCTCCTGGTAGTCGAGCATCCAGCGGTCCAGCCCGAATTCGTTGGGCACCGTGTAGAACGCCAGTACGAGACCCAGGTGCCGGACAAAGCGCTCGCGAGGCCCGAAGACCGTCCCGCGCAGCGCCGAGTGCAGCCCGTCGGCGCCGATCACCAGGGCGAAGCGCCGCCGGACGCCGCTCGCGAAGGTGACGTCGACTCCGTCCGGATCCTGGCTGAGCTCGGCGATCCGGTCGCCGAAGATGTACTCGACGCTGTCGCGCGTGTCGTCGTACAGCACCTGGGAGAAGTCGCCGCGGAGGATCTCGATCTCGGAGATGTACCCGTCGCCGTCGTTGTCCTCCGCGCGGAAGGTCTCCAGCACGTTCCCCTCCGCGTCCACCGTGTACGCGCCGGCGGTGTCGGTGCACGCCGCGCGCACCGCAGCGTCCAGCCCCATGCGCCGGATGACCTCCTTGGCCACCCCGCGGGCGTCCACGGCCTGCCCGCCCGGCCGTAGCCCGGGCGCCTGCTCCACGACGGTCACCTCTGCACCCCGCCGGCGCAACCAGTGCGCCAACGCCGGCCCCGCGATACTCGCCCCCGACACCAACACCTCGACGCTGGTCATCGTGCCCCCTGTTCATCCGGCTGAGGTTGAGCCGACCTCGCGACCGCCGCGTCCCAGCGGTCGCCGAACGGTCGGCCAAGGTGACGATATCCGCCGGTAGGACGACGTCCGGAACAGCGCACCGGTCGGCCTGTCAGCCGGCGACCTCGTCCGACGGGGGGACGGCCACGATCTTGCCGTGAATCTGTCCGGCCTCGGCCTGCTCGTGGATCGCGGGCAGCTCACTCAGCGGCACGCGGCGGGCGATCTCGACGTGCAGGTCGCCACTGTCGACGAGGCCGACGAGGTGCGAGAGCACGTCCGCGTCGGGGTGGACGAAGATCGTTGCCGCGCGCACGTTTCGCTTCTCGTCGCCGGGTGTCGGCACGGTCGGTGTCGTGGAGACGACCACGCCGCCGTCGCGAACCCGTGCGACCAGGGCGGCGAACCCGTCGGGTGTGATCGGGGCCAGGTTGAGCAGTACGTCGACGGGCTCGGTGACCGCACCGAGTACCGAGGTGACCGTGTGGTCGATGATCTCGTCCGCGCCGGCCGCCTTCACGATCTCGGTGCTGCGCGGGCTCGCGGTGGCGATGACGTGCGCGCCGGCGCGCTTGGCCAGCTGCACGGCGTACCCGCCCACCGGACCCCCGGCGCCGTTGATCAGCACCCGCTGACCGGCCTCGAGCTCGCCGGCCTCGAAGAGCGCCTGTGAGGCGGTGAGACCGACCGACGGCAGCCCGGCGGCATCGGCGAGCGGGATGCTCGCGGGAGCCTTCACCAGTGCGTCGGCCGGGGCGACGACGTACTGCGCGGCCGAGCCGTCGGCGTGCATCGGGATGAAGCCGACGACGGCGTCGCCCACGGTGAGACCGTCGACCCCGTCGCCGAGCGCGTCGACGGTGCCGGAGACGTCGTAGCCCGGGATGTGCGGCAGCATCACCGGGATGGGCAGGAATCCGCCGCGGATGCCTCCGTCGGCCGGGTTGTACGCCGACCCTGCGACCTGGATGCGTACCTCGCCCGCGCCGGGGACCGGCTGGTCGGCGTCTTCGTAGCGCAGAACCCCTGGGTCGCCCGTTGCGTGGAACCGTACTGCCTTCATGATGCTTCCCTTCCTATGTGCTTCGGATTCGAAGCAACTGGTGATGACGCTAGCATTGCTTCGAATTAGAAGCAAGTACTTCGAGTTAGAAGCACTGATAGGCTCGGCTCATGACCTCTTCGCCGCCTGCTCTGGACGCCACGCAGCTGAGCGCCTACTTCGCCCTGATCGAGGCGAGCAGCCTGCTGAAGCACGCCGTTGAGCAGCAGTTGCAGGAGGCTGGGAGGCTCAGCTACGTGCAGTTCCAGCTCCTGGCCACCCTCGGCGACTCCCCGGGTGGCAGCCGGCGGATGACCGATCTGGCCGACGGTGTCGTCTACAGCCGCAGCGGACTGACCTACCAGGCCCAGACACTCGAGACGCGGGGCCTCGTCACCCGGACGCCGTCCACCGACGACGAGCGCAGCATCACCGTCACCATCACCGAGGACGGACGCTCTGTGCTCGCCGGGGTCTTCCCCGGTCACGTCGCAGTGCTCGGTGACCTGCTGTTCGCCCCACTGTCCCGCGCCGACATCGAGACCCTCGCCGATATCCTCGGCCGCGCGCGCGACCACATGCGTCGGACGCCGCCACGGTCGGCACAGCAACGACGCCACAAGAAACCGTCCGGAACGGATCAGGCTCCTGGCCGGCGTGGCTGACCATGCGCGAGCCGATGGTTCTACGGCCGGTCGAACTGGCCGACATTGCGGAGTACGTGTCGTGGGGGCTCGATCGGCGGTTGTGTGAATCTGCCCGCGCCTTCGGGCGTCTGTGCGGATCCTGCAGTCGCTCGGGATGACCGAGGCCGGGCGCGGGGAGGACGAGGAGTTCCTCGGGGTTGCGAGCTACTACCGGCGGTTCACTCGGTTGCGATGGCGGTGACCAGGATCGTGGCGCGCTTGGTCAGCTCGGTGCGGTTGGTTGCGCCGGCGTGGATCTGCATCGCGACCCCGTCCAGCACGGACGTGATCAGCCGGGCGCGCATCCGGATCTCACGGCCGGACAGTCCTGGCCTGACGCGCTGAATGAGGACATCGAGCTCGCGGTAGAAGGCCTCGTAGATCTCGCGGTTGAGGCGGCGGAAGCGGGCGTGGTGGTACGCGAGCAGTGACATCGTGCCGAACACGGCGCCCGCCCCGGTGGTCCAGTTCCGGACCAGGGCACGTGCGGATTCGGACAGGCCGTCGATCGTGGTGGCCCGTCGTACGGCGGCGAGGTCGTGCTCGAACTCGGCCCGGATCACGGCCTCGAGCAGGTCGTCGCGGGTCGCGAAGTAGTACTGCAGGTTTCCGAGCTTCATCTCCGCCTTCGCCGCGACCCGGCGCAGGACGAAGTGGTCGAACCCTTCGTCGACCAGCAGTTCCCGCGCGACGGCCACTACGGCGTCCCGCCGCGCCGCGCCACGGTCGCTCAACGAGCTGGTCACGCCACGCACCTTACCGCCGTCTAGGTCGTTGACCTACAATTAGGTCAACGACCTAGATCTGGAAGGTATTCGAATGGCAGACCGTATGACCCGGGCCGAGCGCGAGGCCTTTCTCACCGACGTGCGTGTCGGAGTCCTCGCCGTCACCTCGGACGATCCGCGGCGCGCGCCGGTCAGCGCTCCCGTGTGGTACGACTACTCGCCGGAGACCGGCGTGACCGTGATCATGAACGCCAAGTCCCGCAAGGGCGTCGCGATCGAGGCGGCCCGGCGGTTCGTCCTCGTCGTCCAGTCGGAGGCGACGCCGTACCGCTATGTGACCGTGGAAGGCCCGGTCACCGAGATCCGAAAGCCCGACACCGCGAACGACCTGCTCCCGCTCGCGATCCGGTACCTCGGCGACGACTTCGGCACCACGTACACGAAGGAGTGGGAGGAGGCCGGCGGTCCGGAGACCGACCTCGTGTACGTGATGCGGCCGCAGCAGTGGAACACGGCGGACTTCACCCGCGACTTCGCCTGAGCAGTCGCGTCAGCCGTCGGCGTACTACGGTGTGCGTCGAGCGGCGAGGCGTGGGAGGTTCACGGGGTGGCGGATGTGACGGAGCTGCCCACCCCCGCTGACCTCCTGCGATTGAAGCACTCCGCCCCGCCAGAGAGGCCCCGTACGCCTGCGCGGCCGTGGTCAGGACTCTGACGAGGATCGGCAGGTCATGCTGAATCAGCGCCGTACACCAAGTAGCAGTGCCGGCCGGGGGCAGCAGTCACGCCAGCCTCAACCCGACTCGGAGTAGCGGAGGCCCTTCGCGGACAGGAACTCCAGGAAGTCGGCGGACTCCGGCTCCTGGTTCCTGTCATCGTGGAACCAGAAACTGACCTGGTCGCCACAGACACCGTCGCGCACCTCGAAACCCCACGAGTCCCCGGTCCCGACCGGCGCGATCACGACGAAATCCGGTACCTGCTCGAAGCGGTTCACGCGGACCAGGTCGCGGACCGGCACAAGGTCCAAGTACAGGAAAGTGCCGCCGCCGTACCGCATCATGAACTCGCGGTACTGCGCCGGCAGTACAGCGCCGAGTTCATCCTCCACCCGGCGAAGCTCCTGATCAGCCGCCGTCAGAAACTCGAACGGCTCGAAGTCGGGCGGAACACTCGCCGACCGTCGGCGGCGCACGAGATCCAAGCGCAGTTCGAACTCAGCCAGCTTCATCGATCGACCTCATTCACGCTGCCGTCTCCCGGGAGAGGATCGCCGCGGTGTAGCCGGACCGCAAAGCTGTCCAACGGAACGGTGACCTCGGCATCCGCCTGCAGCACGTTCGTCAGCGTCACCGCTCCAGCATCAACGTCGATCAGTACGTCGAACACGTTGACGCTGAGCTCGGCGCGCCCGCTCGTGCGACGGCTGATCTCGGCCAGCAGCAATTCGCGGACGTAGCCATTGAGCTCATCTGCGAAGAACCGCCCCTCGAGCGCACGCGTCATCTGTCACCACAACCGATCATCGAGTGACGTCGCCGGGCAAGAACGCCTTCCACCAGGGTGTTGCCAGCCACCGGTCGTACCTGGCCTGCTGCTCCTCAACTGTGCCGATCGTGCCCGCCGGTGCGTACGCCAGGAGAAACTCCTGATGCCGAAACCCGAGCAACGTCCGCCGGTCCAGAATGTCAACCACGTCCGAACCCGCCCATCGCCCGTGACGCATGTTGGCGTCGACCTGCGCCCCCGCACAGCACAGTTTGTAGCTCATCGGATCAATCTGCCGCCGGAGCTCCAGAAACGCCGTCCACAAGCCTTGCCCAGCCCCGATCCAACTCGCGCCACCAGACCCGGTCAAGATCAACGTCCACCATGAGTCAGGCCGCGAACGAAACTCCAAGGACCACGTCTCTTCGACCCCGTCAACCGCCACGACAACCTGCTCCACATCGCGGTAGTCACCCGTCTCGCTCATCCTGTCTCCTGCGTGCGATGTGCGACGATCTGCCCCAGGTCCCGCTTTGAACCAAGCACCAAGCCGTCGTGATGCTCAGAATCCGTGATCACACCCGAGTCTGACGACCAGTAGATCGGCAGCTTCAGTCCCAGAGGGTCAGGCGCTCCCAGGTGTGTTTGCTGATGAAGTCGCGGCGATTCTCGGCCCACTGGGACAGCGCCTCCACGACATCGCCGAGATCGACGCCCTGGACCTGGTAGTGCTGCTGCGGTGAGCCGTCGCGGTACTCGAGAGTGAGAGTTCCGTTGTCGTTCCGGGCTTGGGCGAAGACATGGTCCGGGCCGCTGTCAACGATCACGTAGTCGTCGACATTGCGCAGTTCTTGCGACAGGAAGTAGGCCCAGCGGTCGGGCAGGGCACCCGTCCCCTGCGAGGTGGTGACGGTCACCTCAGCGTCGTTGACCGGCGCCGTCGGCGCTTTCTGCGGGTCGAAGAAGACCAGGCCGTGCTCTCGAGCGAGTCGCTCCGCGACCACCCCGACCTCGTCGGCACGGCTGAAGCTGGCGGCGACGTACAGGATCGGCCCCGAGCAATTGTTGCTCGGACCGCCCGCTGCCCACGGAGTGTCCTCGCTCTCGTCGTCGGGGAAGTGGGACGCCAGAGCCTCGGAATACGCTTGGATCCTTGCGGTCGGAGCAACCAGGTCGGCTTCGAGGTACTGGGTGAACAGCTTGTCGAAGGTGGCCGCCGCACCGCGCTCGCCTGTGGAGGCCTCGCCCTCCCAGATCGCGAAGTCATAGCTCACGGCGCGAAGTATGCCAGTCCGACGTGGCCTGCACCTGCCGACTCTGGTCACCAGTTGAGTGGGACGAGTCGGGACCTGTGACAGAGCTCGTCATTCCGCGGTCAGTGCAGCCATGACGCGGGCGGCCATGCCACGTTCGAGATCGGCTGCCGGGTCCGTCCGCTGTCCCAGCGAGGTGAGCCGGTCGGCGACGTACGTCGAGGCCACCTCCGGTCCCTGGGTTCGGGCAAGCATGGTCGCGATGCGACAGAGCCCATCCGGTCCCATGCTGCAAGTGGAGCGTTCGGCGAGTGCCGTGAACTCCGAGGCGTCGTCGGCGATTCGGCGCAACCGAGGTTCAACCTGATGGACGAGGAGGTCCGCGAGTTCCTCAGCGTGCGTCACGGCGTTCCCTTCATTGAAGACGCGTTCGCCATCGAGGTAATCGTGCTCCGACAGCAGGTACCCGAGCGGCGTCACCCAAGTACGTCCCATGTACCTGGGCGTCCAGGAACCCGACAGCCGTTCGACAATCTCTTCGGTTGCGTCGTCGCGCAGGCCGACCATCATCGTCACACTCGCACTGCCGGGCGCATGGTGCTTGCAGGCAGCGCTCACAGCTATGACTGCGGTGATGCCCGGCCTGATTTCCTTGGTGAACCGTCCCGATGCCCTGGGGTTCCAGCCCCGTGCAGCCAGTGCCGGTTTCAAGGCCACCTCAGCCGTCTCCCGCCCGGATGTCATACGGTCCATTATCGGCTCTGCTACCTCGGATCTCACCGGCCGACGACCCCGGACGGTTCGCGCACGAGGCCTGTGACGTCTGGGAACACCTGGCCTGGGCGGCCTGGACCGCGTCGGCCTGACTACCTGGCCGCGGCCCGCAACAACTTCTCCGGCCACGCAGGGTCGATGACCTTGGCAATCGGATAGCCGGAGGCCCACGGCCCTTCCCAGTGCACCTCGATCCCGGGGTTGTGGACATCGCTGCCGTCCGGAAGGAAGAAGTGCGGACTGCCCTGGACGGCGTCGGTGATCGCCACGGCGTGGTCGTCCATCACCGTCGACCGGAACCCGCCGCTGTCGAGCGCCGCGGCCAGTTCGCCGGCGTCGACGGACTCGACCTCGGCCGCGATGTCGAGGATCGTCTGCCGGTGGCCGATCGGCCGCGAGTCGAACCAGAAGGCCCGGCGGACGGCGGCATCGAGGTCCTCGGAGGCCTGTAGGCCTTGGGCTTTGGCGGCATGGACGGCCTCGGCGGCGAGCAGCACCGTCGACGGGTACGTCCAGTCGGGCTGCGTCCACAGCCGGAACCCGATCTCGGGAGCGAGCTGCCCGAGCCCGACCGCCTCGCTGTCGGTGCCGGGCCGGGAGTGCGGACCGTTGAACAGTTCGAGCGCGAACGTGTGGTGGTCCAGCTGGACCACCGCGTCCATCCCGAGCTCGGCCCGGGTCGTCCGCAGCCTGTGGATCGCCACGTGCGCGAACGGGCACAGCAGATCCGACCACACCTGGATCGTCCCCGCGGCGACGTTCACTCGTCCTCCTCGTGGTCGGCGCCGGTCGGGTTGCTCGTGAAGTGCTCCGGCGTGATCAGCACCGCCGTACGCCGGTCCGCCACCATCTCCCGGTCGTACGCGTCCAGATCCGGATGGACGCCGCCCGCGGCGTGGTAGATGTCCCGCAGCAAGACACGCAACCGCTCCGCGTCGATACCCGCCAGCGGATCGTCCGGACCGGCCAGTTCGACCGCTCCGCGTACTCCGATCCACTCCCACTCGGCGCGGAACACCAGCGTCGCGCTCGGCGTCCGCCGCAGGTGCGCGAGCTTCGCGGTCCGCCCGCGCGCGACGAACGCGACGACCGGCTCGCCGGTCAGCGGGTGGTCGAGGACACCGGCGTTCACGACCGAGGCGGCCGGCTCGCCCGAGCGCCGTTGGGTGATCGCGACCGCCAGGAAGTGGTCCCGGCGGCCGAGTTCGTTGATGCGGGCCAGTCCCGCGGTGGTCTCCATACCGCCGACACTAACGGACCGTGGTCCGGTTATCAATCGCGAGGCCAGAGCAAGGGCTGGATCGCCGGGTCGGTGTAGTCCGGGTCGGGGTCGTGGCGGACGAGCGTGTCGTTCGGGTGGCTCCCGCCCGCCCGCCAGCGGTTGTCGGCCGGCTGGAGATGGATGGCCACCGAGCGGCGCGGCGCCACGCTCAGGTTGCCGGAGCTGCCGTGCACCGTCCGGCAGTGGTGGAAGCTGACCTGCCCGCGGCGCATCCGCGGTACGACGGGCGTCGGGTCGTACCCCTGCGCGACGATCGACGCCTCGAGCCCGGCCGTGTCCTGCGAGAAGAAGTCCAGCCCGGTCACGGACCACCGATGGCTGCCGGGCAGGAACGCCACCGCGCCGTTGACCTCGTCTACGTCGTGGAACCCGACCCACGCGGTGAGCATCTCGTCCGACGTGCACGACTGCCAGTACTGCCGGTCGGTGTGCCACCCGACCCGCCCCGCCGATCCGCCCGGCGGCTTGTACAGCAACTGGTCGTGCCACAACCGGATCCCGGCCGCACCCGACAGCGCGGCCGCCGTCGCCCCGATCGCCGGATGGTGGACCAGCGCGGCCAGTTCGTTCACCCGCAAGGACGAGTAGTCGTTCTTCCGCAGTACGTCGCCGTCCTCCGGCTGCCACCCCCGCGTCGCCGGTACGTCGGGCAGCGCGTGATCGTGGTCGCCGGCGTAGAACCGCTCCATCCCGCGCTCGGCCGCGTCCAGTACGGCGGAAGGCACGATCACCGGCGAGATCCAGTACCCGTGCTCACGGTAGAAGGCAATGTCGTCAGCATCCATGACGATCAACCTAGGAACCGATCGGCCCTGCCGGCGTTGCCGATGTTCAGGCAACTGGACACAATCCTCAGGTGTCCCTGTACCGACCCAGCGGGCTGCGCGCGGGCTTCCACGCCGACGGATTCGCGCGCGGCAGCGGTCTGCTGCACGCGGGCGAGCAGTGGGTGCCCGAGCAGTTCCTGATCGAGCCTCACGAGCATCCGGTCTGGGAGATCTACCTGCAGCAGCACGGCACCACGCACTGGGTCGCGGGCGGCGAAAGCTACGCGCTGCGGCCGGGACACCTGTTCGCCGTACCGCCCCAGGTCACGCATCACCTTGCGGGCCGGTCGGGGAACCACCACTTCTACTTCGCGGCGGTGGATCTGGATGTCGTGGCGGAACGTCACCCAGGCCTCGAGCGGCCGCATGGCGTTGTCCATCGCGAAGCCGGCGACGTCGCGTACGCGTTCGCGCAACTGGTCCGGGAGCTCACCACACGCTACGAGTACGCCGAGACCGGGCTCACGCTGGCCGTCGATCATCTGGTCCTCGCGGTCTCGCGGTCCCTGGCGCCGGCCGCTGGACCGCAGCTCGCGATGCACCCCGCCGTACGAACGGTGAAACGCCTGCTGGACCAGGAGTTCCACGAGCGCTGGACACTCAAGGAGCTGGCCGACCGTGCCGGGCTCGCCCCGGCGTACCTGGCCGAGCTGTTCACCGGCGAGCTCGGCCAGCCGCCGCACCGCTACCTCAACGAGCGCCGTATCGACCGGGCCCGGCAGCTCCTCGAATCCAGTGACGTCACCATCACCGCGCTCGCGCTGAGCCTCGGCTTCAGTTCCAGCCAGCACTTCGCGCGCGTGTTCCGTCAGCTGACCGGCGCCACGCCGACCTCGGTCAGACCGTCACGATCGCGGTGACGCCGAGCGCGACCCCGACCAGATAGGTGCCCAGGGCACCGATGTCGCGGAGCGGGCCGTGGGACGCGAGCGAGGCGGAGCGCAGCATGCCCAGCGCGTGCGTGAACCGGACAATGACGGCCGCGATCGCGAGGACGTCGATCAGCCGGCTGTCGGACAACGCCGAACAGACCAGCAACAGGACGATCATGGTCGGGATGTACTCGGCCGCGTTGCCGTGCGCGCGGACCGCGATCAGCAGCGGGTCGGCCGGATCGGTCGGCTGCTGGTTGCCGCCGCCCCGCAGTGCACGGTTCCGGGTGACGTTGGCGCCGAGCAGGAACAACAGGATGCCGAGCAGGGCGATACAGACGACAGTGGTCGTGCTCATACGAGTGCTCCTTCGAACAGACTGCTGACGATGGTGTGACTGAGCCGGGTCCCGAGCAGGGCGTCGGTCTTGTGCATGCCGCCGGGACAGGTGACGTTGACCTCGATCAGCCGGCCGTCGATCACGTCGAGACCGGCGATCACCAGGCCGTTGTCCCGCAGTACCGGCCCGAGCGCGTCGACGATCGCGCGGTCGTGCTCGTCGATATCCGCAGCGGCGACCGGCGGGCCGATCCGGAAGTCGTCGACGGCCGGGCGCCGCAGGACCGCGCCGGCGATCTCGCCGTCCAGCAGGAACAGCCGCTTGTTGCCCTCCGCAACGGCCGGCAGGTACTGCTGGGCGATCACGTGCCGCCGGCCGCCGTCGGTCGCCGACTCCAGCAACGCGGCGGCGCTCCGGTCGTCGCGCACCAGCCAGACGCCGATCCCCGCGAACCCGTCCACCGGCTTCACGACCGCCGTGCCGACGCCGCTCACGAACGACCGCAGGGCGCGCGGATCGGCGCCGACGTACGTCGGCGGGCACAGCTCGGGGAACTGCAGCGCGACGAGCTTCTCGTGCAGCGCCCGGATCCCCGCCGGCCGGTTGACGACCCGCGTCCCGGCACGTTCGACGAGGTCCAGCAGGTACGTCGTGTGCAGGTACCGCGCGTCGACGGGCGGATCGATCCGGAGATGCACCACCTCGAATGATGCGACGTCGACGACCGCGGCGCCCAGCTCGTCGAACCAGGTCGCGTCCACGATCCACCGGTGATCGCCGCCGGCCAGCCGCGGCCGCAGCCGGATCCGTCGCGCTCGGGCGCAGACCCGGCCCTCGACGACCGCGAGCTCCTCCGGTCCGCAGCACCAGACGTCGAGCCCCAGGTCCTGGGTCGCGCTCATCAGCCCGATGCCGGCGTCGATGTCACTGTGCAGCCCGGCCAGCGGGTCGGTCACGAACAGCACGCCGGTCATGCCGCCGCCTCCTGATCCAGATCGCCGGCCGCTGCCGCGCTCCACAGTCCGGCCGGCAGCCGGCGCAGCACGTCGCGGCGGCGTGCGTCGTCGTACATGAGGTCCTGCAGGACTGCGATCGCCCGCTCGACGTCCCCGGGGGGCAGGGCATCCAGGAAGCGCACCTCGAGATACGTTCCGCGCGGCCGGACCGGCGGGAACAGCGTGCTCAGATGCCCGGCCGGTCCGTCGACGAAGACCGTGGCACCTGCGGCGAAGGCCGTGTACGACGCGACCGGATCGCCGTGCAGCAACCGGTCGTCGAAGGCGGTCCGCGCCGGATCGACCTCGAGCCAGGTGGCCAGCCGGTCGCTGCGGTTGAAGCGCGCGGCGAGGAACGGCCCGGCCAGGTTGAGTACCCGCCACTGCTCGATCCCCGCCTGCCCCGGCCACCAATCCAGGCAGATCTGCGTGGACGCGGTCCGGCGCATCATCCGCCGGCCGGCCGGTCCGATGCGGTCGAAGTGCCGCTGCATCGCCAGGTAGCGCGGCGACGTCAACTGCAGCGGCACATCCGGCCGCGGGTCGACCGGGACAGCTCGCACAGTGATTCCGCCGAGCCGGCGTTCGAGATCGGCGGTCAGCACGCGCAGGTCGTGGACCGGTTCGCGCGACGGCGGGAGGCTGAGCTCCAGCTGCCCGCCGGGCTCGAATCCGACGTACGGCGCGGCGGCCGACCCCTCCGCGGCCCGCCGTACCTCCTCGATCGGGACCACGCCGCCGTCCGCCGCGGCCACGACGTACTCCTGCTCGATCGCGACCCGGGTCGACCGCCGGCGCCCCCGCCCGAACAGCCCGGCCACCACGGGGTGCAGCTCTCTGGCCTCCATCGGCCCTCCCTGATACCGTAAGGATTCCTGTCGAAATATTGGAAGGTATCCTTACGACATGTCAAGGCCTCAGCTGCGGCGGCCCGCCCACAAGCCGCTGATCGCGCTGGTCGAGCGCGCGAACCGCGCGCTCCAGACCGACCTGGTGCGGCAGGCCCACGCCCGCGGGCACACCGAGGTGAAGATGACCCACAACTCGGTGTTCGCGACGTTGCACACAGGGCCCGGGCGGGCGGCGGACATGGCCGCGCGGGCCGGGATCACCCGGCAGTCGATGGGTGAGGTGATCCGCGACATGGTCGCGCTCGACCTGCTGACGATGCTGCCCGATCCGAACGACGGCCGGGCCAAGGTCGTCACCTACTCCGACCACGGGTGGGAGGTGGCGGGTGACGGCTTCAGCTACCTGGCGGACCTCGAGGAGCTGTTCGCCGAGGAGTTCGGCGAGGATGAGTACGCGATCGCCCGCGACGTCCTGGGCCGCCTGGTCGACGTTCTCGACCGGGTCGCGGCCGAGGAGGCTCAGGCCTCGTCTTCGGCGGGAGGCAACGTCGGGTAGTCGACGATCGGGTAGAGACCGACCGTGAACCCGTACGTCGTGGCGCCGCCGCGGGGGAGTTGGTCGAAGCTGTGGATCAACGCGTCCACCTGCTGCCAGAACTCCGCGGCCCGCTCCTCGGGGATCCGGGCGTGCCGGATGAACGAGCGCATCTGGCCGGCGTCGTAGGCCGGCTTGGACTCCTCGGCCGCGACCTCGAAGTCGTTGAAGTCGTGCGGCAGTTGCCCGTCCTTGCCCTGCCGGCCGAGCCCGACGAAGAACATCCGCGCCGCCCGCCCGTAGAAGCGCTCCTCGATCGCTCGCACCCGCCGGGTCCTGACCACCCGCAGGACACCTGCGTCGGTCAGCACCTTGACATGGTGCGCGACCGTGCTCTTCGGCCGCCCGACCGCGGTGGCCAGTTCCGTCACGGTCGCCGCGCGCTCGTGCAGCAGTCCGAGGATCGTCGTCCGGAGCGGATCGCTGATCGCCCGGACCTGCTCCGCGGTGGTCAGCTCGAGCGTGTCCGCGAGCTCGTAGTCGGGCACCGGCCTGTTGATCGACATAGCTCGAATAGACTAGCATCGCCGATTGTTCGAGATATTTGGATCATTGGAGCTGATGATGGCCGAGGTCGTGCTGTACCACCACTCGCAGGGGCTGACCGACGGGGTGAAGGCGTTCGCCGAGGAGCTCCGGCAGGCGGGCCACACGGTCCACACGCCGGATCTCTACGAGGGCAACACCTATGCGACCCTCGACGAAGGCATGGACTACGCGCGGGCCACCGGGTTCGGAAAGATCGCGGAGCGCGGCGTCGAGGCGGCGCAGGACCTGCCGGCGAACGTCGTGTACGCCGGTTTCTCGCTCGGCGTCGTCCCCGCCCAGCAGTTGACGCAGACCCGGCCGGGCGCTGCCGGCGGCCTGTTCTACTACTCGTGCCTGCCGGCCGAGGAGTTCGGATCGTGGCCGGAGGGCGTGCCGGCGCAGGTGCACGCCATGGACGAGGACCCGTTCTTCGCCGAGGAGGGCGGCGACATCGACGCCGCCCGCGCCCTGGTCGCCGCCACCAGTTCCGTAGAACTGTTCCTCTACCCCGGCAAGGAACACCTGTTCGCCGACTCGTCCCTCCCCGGCTACGACGAGGCCGCCGCCAAGCTTCTCCTGGAGCGCACGCTCGCCTTCCTGTAGGCGCGGGAGGACAGTACGTATACGCCCACTGGGCCCGATCGGCCGCGGCTCTGAGCGTGGCGGCTTGGGCAGTGGACGTATACGTACTGTCGAGCTGCTCGCGGCCGACGTCCACCAGGGCCGTTTGCCCTGCCCTCGCGATCGTCGTCGAGGACTGATCAGCCGAACGCGCCGAGATTCCGGTCCGCCCAGGCGCGGAAGCTGCCCACGGGCCGGTCGGTGACGTCCTCGATGGTCGTCGTGACCAGATCGGACGCCGGACGGTTCTCGGCGCTGCCGATCAGCGCCTCGACGAGCGCCGGCGGGCGACCGTCCGCGAGCAGCTGCGCCCGCGCGTCGTCGTACGGCGTCGCCTCGAACCTCAGCTCGCGTCCGAGCGCGGCACCGAGGATCCGCACCTGATCGGCCCGGCTGAGCACCTCGGGTCCGGTCAGTGTGAAGGTGGTGCCGGGTCGTGGATCACGCAGTACGGCGGCGGCGACCGCGGCGATGTCGGCGGGATCGATCACCGCGGTGGCCGCGCTGTCCGGTCCGCGGACGACGTCACCGGTGCGGAGCTGACCCGCCCAGCCGAGCGCGTTGGACGCGAACGTGTCCGCCCGCAGGATCGTCCACTCCAGCCCCGACGCCTGCACTGCTGCCTCCAGATCAGCGTGCAGCCGGGTGATCGGATCGGTGCCGGCGCCGAACCGGACCGCCGACGACGACAGGTACACGACCCGCCGCGCCCGCTCCGCGATCCTCGCCAGAACCGCGGGCGCGCCGTCGGACGTGAGGAAGGGCCAGATCAGGAACACCGAGTCGACGCCGTCCAGGTCGAGCGACTCCGGCTTCGCGAGATCGGCGCCCGCTGCGCGATCCAGCGTCTTGGCGTCCGGTAGCAGCGTGGTCAGCTCACGCCCGACGTTCCCGCCGGCGCCCGTCACGAGGATCATGCTGGTGCCAACTCGGCACCGGAATGTCGGTATTCCCGGCTACCGTGCTGTAGATGATCAACGGAGCGCATGTGGTCATCTACAGCACGGACGCCGAGGCGGATCGTGCGTTCTTCCGCGACGTGCTGGAGTATCCGTCGGTCGACGCCGGACTGGGCTGGCTGATCTTCGAGCTGCCGCCGGCCGAGGTCGCGATGCACCCGGCGGAGGCCGCGTCGCACGAGCTGCTGCTGATGTGCGACGACCTCGAGCGGACGATGGCGGAGCTGTCCGTGCGCGGCGTGGAGTTCGTCCGGCCGGTGGAGCGGCAGCGGTGGGGTGTGCTGACGGCGTTCCGGCTGCCGGGCGGCGGCGAGGTCGGGCTGTACGAGCCGCTGCACGAGCGGGCCCATGATCTCTGAGTTCCGGATCGCGGTGCCCGAGGCGGACGTCGCGGATCTACGGGAGCGGCTGGCGCGGGTTCGTTGGCCACGCCAATTACCGTCGGAGGGCTGGGAGCGCGGGGTTCCGGTCGAGTACGTGCGGACCGTGGCCGAGCAGTGGGCGGCGTACGACTGGCGGGCCTGGGAGGCACGGCTCAACGAGTATCCGCAGTACACGACCGAGATCGACGGGCAGTCGGTCCACTTCCTGCACGCGCGGTCGCCGCAGCCCGATGCCTTGCCGTTGATCGTGACGCACGGGTGGCCCGGGTCGGTCGCGGAGTTCGTGGACGTGCTGGGGCCGTTGACCGACCCGGCGGCGTACGGCGGGGATCCGCGCGACGCGTTCCACGTCGTCGCGCCGTCCGTGCCCGGGCACGGATTCTCGGTCCCGGTGACGTCTGGGTGGAACCACACCCGGATCGCCCACGCCTGGGCGGAGCTCATGCGCCGGCTGGGCTACGAGCGGTACGGCGCACAGGGCGGCGACACCGGATCGGTCGTGTCACCCCTGGTCGGGCAGCTGGATCCGGCGCACGTGGTCGGCGTCCACATCAACGGGGGACTGGCGTTCCCGCCACTCGAACCCGGTGATCGCGAGCAGCTGGACGAGGTCGAGCGCGACCGCCTCGCCGCCGCCGAGCGGTTGCGCGCGGTCGGCACCGGGTACGCCGACCTGCAGGGCACGCGGCCGCAGACCGTGTCGTTCGGGCTGAGCGACTCGCCGGTCGGGCAGCTGGCCTGGATCCTGGAGAAGTTCTGGGAGTGGACCGATCCGGCCCGCGAGCTCCCCGAGGACGCGGTGGACCTCGACCACCTGCTCACGGACGTGTCGATCTACTGGTTCACCAACACCAGTGCCACGTCCGCCAACCTGTACTACGAGAACCGGTCGGCCGCGGACGACGTACGCCCAGGTGTGCCGACCGGTGTCGCCGTCTTTCCCACCGACCCCGCGATCCGCCGGGTCCTAGACCGCCGGCACCACATCGTCCACTGGTCGGAGTTCGCCCGGGGCGGCCATTTCGCCGCCCTCGAGGCGCCCGACCTCCTGGTCGACGACATCCGGGCGTTCTTCCGGCTGGTTCGGTAGCCGGGCCGGGGCGACGAAGTTCACCAGCGCGCCGTCGCGCTCGGCGGTGACGTCCGGCCAGCGGCGGCGGATCATCCGGATCGTGCGGTCGTTGGCGGCACTCACGACGAACAGGAAACGGGTGGCGCCGGCGGCGATCGCGTCGGCGGCGGCGATCGACAGCATCCGGATGCCGAGGCCCCGGCGCTGGTCGTTCTCGGCGATCACGGCCGCGAGCTCGGCGGTCGACCCGCCGGGCGCCCAGGCCCACATCGCGTGGCCGACGATCGCGCCGGCCCGGGTCGCGACGAACGCTGCGCCGGTCGGGCAGAGCATCCGCAGCAGCAACGATTGGCGCGGCGGCGAACCGATCGCGGTCTGGAACCGGAAGTAGCGGCTGAGGTCCGTCAGCCCGGACAGCATCCTCGCCAGCTCGTCCGCGTCGGGTTCGCCGGCGCGGCGGACGAGTGGCGGTCTCGCCTGAGTCTGATTCACGGATTCAGCCTTGCTCCACTTGGCTGAGTCTGTCAAGTGGACTTATCATCGAGGTATGAGCATGGTGGTCGGCGAACAGTTGCCCGAGGCGATGAACTGGTCCACGGAGAACTGCACGATCTCCCGGACGATGGACATCCTCGGCGACAAGTGGACCTTTCACGTCCTGCGCGAGGTCTTCGTCGGGGTCCGCCGGTTCGAGGACATCCGCGCGCGGGCCGGGATCCCGCGGCAGGTGCTGACCGAGCGGCTCGCCGCGCTGATCGAGCGCGGCCTGATCCGCCGCCATCCGTACCGCCTGCCCGGTCAACGGGAGCGCTCGGAGTACCGGCTGACCCAGGCAGGACTCGATCTCTATCCGGTGCTCGTCGCGATGATCCAGTGGGCCGACCAGTATCTGCCGCTCGACGCCGGCCCGCCGATCGAGCCCCGCCACCGCGGCGACTGCGGCGAGCGCGTCACGGTGGTCATGCAGTGCGAGGCCGGCCACGAGCCGGGCCCGCGCGAGGTCGCCTTCCGGCCGGGCCCCGGCGCACAACCGCGCTAGGGCATGTCTGATAATCCAGCGCCTACTGCGGGGCACTCGGCACGGCAGCTCGCCGCACGTGAGCAAAGGCCACGATGCGCCGCATCGAGACCTTCGCTCCCGCACGCCGAGCTACCGCACCGAGCACCTCCTCGCGACGGCGCTGGATTATCAGACATGCCCTAGCCGTCGAGGTCCGCGATCGCCCGGCGGAGGATGGATTCGGTCTCGCGGGGCTGGGCCGCGGTGATCGACAGTGCGTCCATGGTGACGACGTACGTGTCGAGTTCCTCGCGCTTGTCGAGGTAGACCGCACTGGTCAGGTGCTCGATGTAGACGATGTCGGGAAGGTCGGCGTCGTTGAAGCGGAGCAGCGTGAACGCGCCGCCGGTCGCCGTGTACCCGCCCTTGTCGAACGGGATGATCTGCAGCGTCACGTTGTGCCGGCGCGCGGCTTCGATCAGGTGCTCCAACTGGGCCTTGAGAATCGCACGGCTGCCGATCGGGCGGCGCAGCACCGCCTCGTCGATGACGGCCCACAGCCGGGCAGGCCGTTGCCTCGTCAGCACTTCCTGGCGGCTCATCCGCAACGAAACGAGGCGCTCCCGCTCGGCTCGTGACAACGACTGGTCCTGACGGCCGAGCTGTGCGACGGCGCGCGCGTAGTCCGGTGTCTGCAGCAGTCCGGGGACGAACTGCAACTCGAACGTACGGATCAGGTCGGCCGCCATCTCCAGGCCGAGGTAGGAGTGGAACCACTGCGGCGTCAGGTCGTCGTACCGTTGCCACCAGCCCGGGTTGTTCGCGTCGCGGGCCAGTGTCAGCAGCCGCTCGCGTTCCTCGGGGTCGTCGAGCTTGTAGAGCGTCAGCAGGTCGTCGACGTCGCGCACCTTGAACCCGACCCGGCCGAGTTCCAGGCGGCTGATCTTGGACTCCGAGCCGCGGATCGCCCAGCCCGCGTCGGTGCGGCTGACGCCCGCGCTCTCACGGAGCCGGCGCAGGTGCACGCCGAGCATGATGCGCAGGGCGGTCGGGCCGCCGTACGCGCCCGGCTCGGTCACCCTCTCGCCTCCCCGCCGTGTGTCCGTTACCAACAGCTGATCATTTCACAACAGAACGCGATCCCGCACCGGGCCTGCACGGTGTGTTCATGGCGCCCTACGGTCAGTAGAGTCGGACGCACAGACTCCCCGATCACCCTCTGCGAGGTTCTACTGATGGTCGACGCCACCAAGGCACCCAGTTCGATCCCGGTCGGCGTGGACACCACCCGGGCCAGCATCGCCCGGGTGTACGACGCCTTCCTGGGCGGCAAGGACAACTTCGAAGTCGACCGCGAGGTACTGCGCGGAGTCCAGGCCGCCGCGCCGCAGGCCCAGGACCTGGCCTGGTCGAACCGGAACTTCCTGATCCGCGCCTGCCGATTCCTGGCCGGCCAGGCGGGGATCACGCAGTACCTCGACTGCGGGTCCGGCCTGCCGACCGCCGAGAACACCCATCAGGTCGTGCAGCGGATCCAGCCCGAGGCCAAGGTGCTCTACATCGACAACGACCCGGTGGTGCTTGCGCACGGCCGGGCGCTGCTGGAGGAGAACGAGAACACCCTGTTCGTGAGCGCCGACATCTTCGACCCGGACGAGGTGCTGAGCAGGCCCGAGGTCCGGGACTTCCTGGACTTCAGCCAGCCGATCGCCGTGATGCAGGCCGGCACGCTGCACCACTACATCGGCACCGAAGGTGCGCAGATCATGCAGAAGTACGTCGACGCGGTGGTGCCCGGGTCGTACACGGTGATTTCGCACTTCTTCGACCCTGAGACTCCGGAGCACACCGAGGTCGCCCAGCAGATGGAGGAGAAGTTCATCCACAGCCCGATGGGCAGCGGCAGGTTCCGCACCCGCGCGGAACTGATGGAATTCTTCCCCGGCCAGGAGTTGGTCGACCCGGGCCTGGTGCTCTGCGACGACTGGTGGCCGGACGGCCCGCGGATCAAGCCGCTGAACCAGGTCGAGGAGTGCATCGTCGGCGCGGTCGGCCGAAAGATCTAGCAGCGGTACTTCGCGACGCCCGGGATCGCTGTCCCGGGCGTCGCGGTGGGTTTCAGAACGTCCAGCGCTGCGCGGCCGAGTTGTTGCAGGTGGCAACTGTTACGGCGCTGCCGAGGGTGGCCGGCGCGGTGAGGCAGCGGCCGCCGCTGCGGATCGTGCCGTCGCCGGGCAGTGTCCACTGCTGGTTCGTGCCGCCGTGGCAGCTGTAGAGGATCACCGAACCGGCCTGCGTGGCGCTCGCGTCGAGACAGCTGAACAGGGCGTGGAACGTGCTGTTCTGCGCATGCACCCAGTTCTGGTTGTTCCCGCCGGTGCAGCTGTACAGCAGGATCGTCGTCCCGTCGGAGCCGGAGACGTCCAGGCAGCCGCCGCTGCCGCGGATGTCGCCCGATGCCGAGTTGCCGATGCCATTCTCCTGTGCGGCGGTCGAGCCGTTCAGGGTGACCTGGCTGCCGGCGGCGCAACCGCTGCTCTCCGACGTACCGGTGAAGTGGGCGGTGAGACTGCCGCTCGTCGGTGCGCTCATCGTCAGCTTCGAGTACGGCTCGTCGTCGCAGGTCGCCTGGTCGTTGTTCCAGTCGAAGTACTCGGTCCAGCTGACCATGCCCGACGTACTGATCGTGTTCCCGGCTCCCGTCTGCAGGCTGCCGAGTTTGAACGACGTACCGGCGGTCAGGTCGCGGACCGTGACGCCGTACCAGCCGCTGCCTTCGCTCGCGACGGCGAACGCGTAAGTGTGGCCGGCGGTGGGGGCTTGGTCGAGGCGGCAACTGCCGCCGGTGCCGTCCTCCTGGAAGCGGATGCAGTACGTGCCGGCGTCCCCGGCCTTCCAGTCGGTGGAGTTCCAGAGCGAGTACAGGAACATGCCGCCGCCGTCGCGGTGGGTCTGCATGCCGGTGTACCCGCCGACGTCGCCGCCGGTGAAGCCGAACTGGTTGGACCAGTAGACGTTCGCGCGACCAGGGGAGGCGTTGATCGTCATCCGGAACTCGGCCTGGGTGAGTGACGGGGTGTCGAACGTGTAGTTGACGTAGGTGCCGGGTGTGACGCCGACGGCGGCGGCCTGCGAGGCCGGAACCAGGGCGGCCGCGAGGCCGAGCAGGGCGCACACGAGCACGGACTTGAGTCTCATCGGGGGTGTTACCTCCAAGCGAAGTGGGGCGGACTTCGACCAGAGAGCTCTCTGAGCTGATGATGCGCAGAACTGCACACGAATGTCCAGAGGTGAGCAGTTAACGTTACACGTGCTCGGAAACGAGCGTGGCCGCTGTGCCTTCCTCGAGGGCCTGGAAGATGTGCGGGAGGTCGCCCGGGTAGGCGATGTAGTCGCCGGGGCCGAGTTCGACCGGATCGTCGAGCGGGCCGACGAGGGCGCGGCCGGAGCCGAGGACGACGTGTTCGACGACGCCGGGCATGTGCGGCTCGGACTTCCGGCCGGGGCCCGGCGAGGCGACGATGCGGTAGATGTCGCGGCGCGCGTTCGGCGGGCTGGACGCGACCAGTGTGGCGCTGTAGTCGGCCTGGTCGGAGTAGATTGCCGGGCCCTCGCCGGCGCGGATGATCTGTACCCGCGGGCGCGGCGGGTCGAGCAGTGCGGCGAACGGGGTGTCGAGCGCGACGGCCAGCGCCCACAGGGTTTCGACGCTCGGATTGCCGGTACCGGACTCGAGTTGCGACAGCGTGGACTTGGCGACGCCGGCGCGTTTCGCGACCTCGGTCAGCGACAGGCCGGCCCGGGCCCGATGCCGGCGGAGGGAGGCGGCGATGACGTCCAGGGGTGCGCGGGAGTCCATTGTTCGCTCCATCGGTCTACTTGTTCGGCTTGACGAACGCGTGGCGAGGTGTTCATCATAATGCCCATGCGTTCGATCTGGCGAACACTCGATCCGGGACTCGCCCGCGACATCGGCCTGGTCTGCCTGGCCGACGGCGTCGTCGGGCTGTCGTACGGCGCGATCAGCGTCGGCGGCGGGCTGCCGTTGTGGGTGCCGATCCTGTTGTCGGTCGTGGTCTTCGCGGGCGCGTCGCAGTTCCTGTTCGTCGGGATCGTCGCAGCCGGCGGGAGTCCGATCGCGGCGATGGTCGCGGGTCTGCTGGTGAACAGCCGGCACGTCGCCTTCGGGCTGGCGGTCAGTGACGTGATCGGCGGCGGGTGGCGGCGCTGGCTCGGCAGTCACGTGATGACCGACGAGAACGTCGCGTTCGCGATGGGCCAGGACGACCTGAAGCACAAGCGGGCGGCGTACTGGGCGGGCGGCCTGGGGATCTTCGTCTGCTGGAACATCGGCGTCGTCGCCGGCGGCCTCGCCGGCTCGGTGATCACCGACACCGACGTGTTCGGTCTGGATGCGGCGTTCCCGGCCGTGTTGCTGGCGCTGGTGCTGCCCGCGCTGCGCGATCGGTCGACGCGAACGGCGGCCCTCGTCGGTGTCGTGATCGCGTTGGCGGCAACGCCGTTCCTTCCAGCCGGTCTGCCGGTTCTGTTCGCCCTGGTGGGCCTGTTGTTCTACCGCGCCCAGAAGCCGGCCGTGGAGGTCTCCCGATGAACAACACACCGCTGCTGCTGATCGGCATCGGAGTACTTGCCGTAGGCACCTTTTCGTTGCGGTTCGCCGGGCCGGCATTGCGGAGCCGGTTCGAGGTGCCGGAGCGGGCGCAGCAACTGCTCGCAGCGGCCGCGATCATCCTGCTCACCGCGCTGGTGGCCACCTCCGCCCTGACCGACGGCCACGGTCCGGCAGGCGTCGCGCGCCCGGCCGGCGTACTGGTGGGCGGTGTGCTGGCCTGGCGCCGAGCACCGTTCGTCCTCGTCGTGGTCGCAGCCGCGGCCACCGCCGCCGGTCTCCGCCTGCTCGGCGTCCCTTGAGCCGAGTGCGACAACCTGACGCTCACCCGTCAGCCCTCGTAGCAGCTACCGTGCGGGTATGACGATGTATCCGCCGGCACCCGAGGCGCCCAAGAAGTCGGTTCTGCCGAAGCTCGCGGTCGCGTGTTTCGTCATCGGCTCGATCGTGGTCGGGTTCTTCGTCTGGCGGATCGTCGTCACCGCGCCGCGGACACCGCAGCCGATCGAGAACGGTGTCGTCCACCTGACGAAACCAGGACTGACGATCTACGCGTCGATCCCCGTGCTGACCCCGCCGTGCGAGGTCCAGGACGCGAACGGCAACGACGTACCGATCAAGCCGCCGAGCGGGTCGGAGACGATCACGATCAACGGCGAGAGCTGGTACGTCGTCGCCCGGTCGACGCAGACCGTGCCGGCCGGGGACTACAGCATCTCGTGCACCGACGACGAGACCAGCGCGACGTACGCGGCCGGGCCGCGGTCGTCGGTGGTCGCGTTCGTGCTCTCGATCCTCGGCACCGTCTTCTCGTTCCTGATCTTCATCGGGCTCGGTATCACGCTGCTCACCGTCGGCGCGGTCAAGGCCGCGCGGCGCAGACGCCCGGCCAACACCTTCCCCGGGCAACCCGGTGCCCCAGGCAACTACCCGCCGATGCCGCCGTCGCGGCAGCACACCTTCCCGCCGCCACCGCCGTACCGCCCGGGTCCCGATCCGGACCGCCCGCAGGACCGCCCCGGCGACCGGCCGCAGGACAGGTGACCGCGATGGATCTCGACTGGCCCGGGTGCCGCAACGTCCGCGACGTGGGTGGCCTGCCGACCGGCGACGGGCGGGCGGTGCGCGAGGGCGTGCTGATCCGCGCGGACAGCCTGCAGTACCTGACCGCAGACGGCGTCGAGGCCGTCCGGCGGTCCGGCGTGAGCAGGATCCTCGACCTGCGCGGCGACGGCGAGGTCGCGATCGCGCCGACGCCGTTCACCGGTACGGCGCTGGCGGTGCGGCAACGGCTGGCCGACCCGGCGGACCCGGACCACGGGCAACCGACCATCGTCGAGGCGTGCACGTGGATGCTGGACCAGCGGCCGGAGCTGTTCGCGGCCGCGGTGAAGGCGATCGCGGACGAGCCGGACGGTGCGGTGGTCGTGCACTGCCACGGCGGCAAGGACCGCACCGGCATGGTCGTCGCGCTCGCGTTGAGCGTGGCCGGCGTCCCCCAGGAGGAGATCGTCGCCGACTACTACCTCACCCAGTCGCGGCTCGCGGACTGGCTGGCCGAGCAGCTCGCCGCGGAACCGGACGCGTCCAGGCACCCGGAGATGATCGAGTTCCGCGACACCCGCGCCGAGTCGATCGTCGCGATCCTGCGGCATCTGGACGACCGGTACGGCGGACCGGAGGCATACCTGCGGCACGGTGGTTTGACCGCGGCCGACCTGGACAAGCTGAGAGCCCGCTTGGTGGCCTGACCTGAGTCACCGAGACGTCACCCACCGCAGTACATTGGCGCAATGCCGACCGCCGCAGACCCAACCGGGCAGACCGGGCTGACCGACGCAGCGGCGCTGGCTCGACGTTATGGGCTCTCCCGGAGTTCGGTGCGGCCGCCGTTCGGGGAGTACCTGCAGGAGTTGTGGAGCCGGCGCCAGTTCGTCGTCAGCTACGCCGCCGCCCGCACCTACGCGATGTACGCCGGAGCGCGCCTCGGATCGATCTGGCAGGTGCTGACCCCGCTGCTGAACGCGGCGGTGTACTACCTCGCCTTCGGTGTGCTGCTCGGCACGAAGAACGGGATCGACAACTACGTCGCCTTCCTGCTCAGCGGGATCTTCGTGTTCACGTTCACGCAGCGCTGCATGACCGAAGGGTCGCGCTCGCTCGCCCTGAACCTGTCCCTGATCCGCACCCTGCACTTCCCGCGCGCGACGCTGCCGCTGGCCTACGTGCTGAACGAGCTGAACCAGATGCTGGTCTCGCTCGGCATCCTGTTCGTGGTCGTCGGCTTCACCGACGGCCCGGCGTGGCGCTGGCTGCTCGTCGTCCCGGCGATGCTGCTGCAGGTGATGTTCAACGTCGGGATCACGCTGGTCTTCGCGCGGATCGGGACGTTCGTCTCCGACATCACCCAGCTGCTGCCGTTCATCACCCGGACCTGGCTGTACGCGTCCGGGATCTTCTTCTCGCTGCCGGCCAAGCTGGACGAGGTCGACGCTCCGGCCTGGGTGATCAAGGTACTCGCGCTCAACCCGATCTCGGCGTACATCGACATCGTCCGGCGCGCGTTGCTGTCCGAACACGAAGCGAACCAGCTGCCGCACGCGTGGACGATCGCGATCGTCTGGTCGTTCGTGATGCTCGCGGCCGGTTTCCTGTACTTCTGGCAGGCGGAGGACCGTTATGGCCGAGGCTGATCCGGGGGCTGAACCGACGGTCATCGCCGACCGCCTCGACATCATCTACAAGGTGATCGCCGGCCAGGGCGGCAAGGGGACCGCGGCAACCGCGCTGCGCCGGATCGTCAAGCGCCAGGACCGGCCGACGATCCGCGAGGTGCACGCGGTCAAGAGCGTCAGCTTCACCGCGTACAAGGGCGACGCGATCGGCGTGATCGGGCGCAACGGCTCCGGGAAGTCGACGATGCTGCGCGCGATCGCCGGCCTGCTGCCGCCCGCCTCCGGGGCCGTCTACACCGGCGGCCGGCCGTCGCTGCTCGGCGTCAACGCGGCGATGATGAACGACCTCACCGGCGACCGCAACGTCGTCCTCGGCTGCCTGGCGATGGGCATGTCCGGGGACGAGATCCGGCGCCGGTACGCCGAGATCGTCGACTTCTCCGGGATCGGCGACTTCATCGACCTGCCGATGTCGACGTACTCCTCCGGGATGGCCGCCCGGCTGAAGTTCGCGATCGCCTCGGCGAAGACGCACGACATCCTGCTCGTCGACGAGGCGCTGGCGACCGGCGACGCCGAGTTCCGGGTCCGGTCGGAGCGCAGGATCAAGGAGCTCCGCGACCAGGCCGGCACGGTGTTCCTGGTCAGCCACAGCCTCGACGTGGTGCAGGAGACCTGCAACCGCGCCCTCTGGCTGGACGCGGGCGTGCTGAAGCTCGACGGACCGGTCGACGAGGTCGTCGCGGCCTACATCAAGTCCACCAGACCAGGCTGAGCCTGCAACATGACTGGATATCCAGTTATCCACAGATGTGCGGTCAGGTGATCTGAGCGGTACCGGGTCGGTGGATGCTTGGTGGGTGAACGAGCGACTCAGACAGATCGCGCAGCGACAAGGTGGCGTCTTCAGCCGTCGCCAGGCCCTGGCCAGTGGATGTACGCACGAACAGATCGTGCGTCGCCTGAAGGGCGGCAGCTGGGAGCAGATCCGACGCGGTCAGTACGCCGAGACGCTGGACCTGACTGCTCTGCCGCCGTGGGAACGCACCCGCCTGCTGCATCTGCGGCAGGTGCACGCAGTGGTGAACGCGATGCGCCCCGGCTCGATCGCGGTCAGCCATCAGTCGGCGATGGTCCTGCACGGTCTGCCGATCTGGGGCCTGGACCTCAATCGCGTGCATGTCACCCGGGTGGACGGACGTTCCGGTGGCGTCGTCGCCGGAGTACAGCATCACCTCGGAGTGCTGACCGACGCTGACCTGAGTGTCGTTGACGGTCTGCTCGTGACCAGCGTCGCACGCGCGACCCTCGAATCTGCCTGCGCGACGTCGTTCGAGGTAGCGGTGGTCGGCGTCGACGCGGCGCTTCGCGCCGGCCACCTCGGGGAGCACGAGATGCAGAGACTTCAGTCCGTGATGGCGTTCTGGCCCGGATCATCGGTAGCCAGGCAAGCGCTGCGGTTCGGGAACGGACTGTCCGAGTCGGTCGGAGAGTCTCGGCTCCGGGTCTTGATGTACGAGCGGGGGTTGCCCCGACCTCGGCTGCAGACCGAATTCCACGACCGTTTCGGGTTCATCGCCCGGGTCGACTTCGACTTCGAGGGCTACGAGACGGTGACCGAGTTCGACGGCGCGTTGAAGTACGGCGGCGGCTCACCGGAGGTTCTGATCCGGGAGAAGCAGCGGGAGGACCGGCTCCGCGCCATCGGCCTCACCGTGATCCGCACCGATTGGTCCGACTTGGACCGCCCCGCCGATCTGGCCGCCGACATGCTCCGGACGCTGAACCGCCACCGCCGCACAGCCTGACTTGCTCGTAGATATCCACTCGCGTTGGGGGTTCTGCTCTCACATATCAGTAGAGAACCCTCAAGAGGAGAGGATATCCAGCGCGGTTAGACCGCTTTGGGGCGTTCGCGGAGGCCGATCAGGAAGCCGAGGCCCCAGGAGACGTGCATGGTCGCGCAGACCAGGGGCATCCAGAACAGCGCCTTCCAGGGCAGGTAGCGGCCCTCCATCGCGGAGCCGAAGATGAGCAGCAGGGCGTAGCCCAGCGGGGCCAGGAAGCCGATGTCGAGCCAGCTGATCCCGGTGGCCAGGCCGATGATGCCGAGGATGGTGCCGACGGCCAGGCCGATGACCGCGACCGGCGGCGCCAGGTAGCGCTTGCTGGCGGTCTCCGGGTGCCGGCGGATCACCTCGCGGCGCCACTGGCCGGTGTGGAAGAACTGCTTGGCCACCGCGGACAGCGAGGAGCGCGGCCGGTACGTGACGGACAGGTCCGGGGTGAACCAGATCAGGCCGCCGGTCTTGCGGATCCGGTAGTTCAGCTCCCAGTCCTGGGCGCGGTGCATGGTCTCGTCGAAGCCGCCGACCCGCTCCAGCGCGGCCCGCCGGAACACGCCGAGGTACACGGTGTCGGCCGGGCCGGCCTTGCCGCCCTGGTGGAACGTGGACGCGCCCAGGCCCAGCCGGGAGCGGTACGCGCAGGCGACCGCCATCTCGGTCGGGGTCCGGCCCTCCGCGGCCATCACGCCGCCGACGTTGTCCGCGCCGCTCTCCTCCAGCACCTCGACCGCGCGGGTGATGTACCCGTCGGTGAGCGCGCCGTGCCCGTCGACCCGGACCAGGATGTCGTGCTTGGCGTGCGCGATCCCGACGTTCAGCGCGGCCGGTGTCTTGCCGCTCGGGTTCGGCACGATGCTGATCCGGTGGTCCTTCTCGGCCAGCTTGTCCGCGATCTCCTGGGTCCGGTCCTTGCTCGGGCCGATCGCGAGGACGACCTCCAGGTCACCGGGGTAGTCCTGGTCGAGTACGCGGCCGACCGCCTCCTCGAGGTGGCGTTCCTCGTTCAGCACGGGCATCACGACGGACACGGGTGGCCAGTGGGACAGCGGCATATCAGGTCAGGCCTTACAGATCGATGCGACGTCGTCGACGCCGGTGGCGGGTGTGGTCGGAGAGCTTGTCGGCTTCTTGGTGGTGCTCGTGCTCGGCTTCTTCGTCGTGGTACTGCTGGTCGGCTTGCTGCTACTCGGAGTGCTCGAAGTCTTACCGTCTCCTCCCGAGCCCTCCTTGTCCAGCGATTCGGACTTCGCGATCGCCTCCGCGACCTTGGTCCTGATCAGCGCGAAGTCCGGGTCGCCGGTGTGGATCAACGGCGGGACCGCGGAGAAGCTTGACACCGGCAGCTTCTTCGCGTCCAGCGCGAGATCCGTGAAGGTGCCCAGCTCGCCCGCCGGGATGCTCGTCTTGACCACCTGTTTGCTGGCCGACGCGATGCCCTGGAACTTGGTCAGCACGGTCGACGGCGACAGTTGGTTCAGCATCGCGGACATCACGCACTTCTGCCGCGCCATCCGCTCGTAGTCCGACGACTCGGCCCGGGACCGGGCGAACCAGAGCGCGTGGTACCCGTCCAGGTGCTGGTTCTTGCCGGCCTCGATGTAGCCCTTGATCGGCGAGCTGCCGCCGCCGATCGGAACCCGCTTGCCGATGTCCAGCGTGATCCCGCCGACCGCGTTCAGCAGGTCGCGGAAGCCGGCCAGGTCGATCAGCACGTAGTAGTTGATCTTCAGCCCGGTGACCGCCTCGACGGCCTGGGTGGTCGCGGTCTCACCGGGGTTCGGGTCGCCGGGGAACAGGTTCTTGTGACCGGCGGCGTAGGTGTAGACCGCGTTCAGCAGGCACTCGGCGCCGCAGTTCTTCCAGTGGAAGCCGTCCGGGAACTGCTTGGCCATCGCCGTACCGGCCGGGAACGGGACCTTGGCCAGGTTCCGCGGCAGGCCGATCAGGACCGTCCGGCCGGTGTCCGCGTCGATGCTGGCCACTGTCATGCTGTCCGGCCGGGTGCCGATCCGGTCCGCGCCGGAGTCGCCGCCCATCAGCAGCACGTTGTAGCGGCCCTTCTCGGCCTTCGACTTCTGCCCGTTGCCGAACACGCTGGCGACGAAGTCGCGCTGGGTGTTCACGATCACGCTGGCGTAGATCAGGGCGCCGACCACGACGAAGATCAGCACGCCGTCGAGGATGCTGGCGACCAGCCGGTGGTTGCGCTCCAGCGTCAGCGGCTGCGCGATCCGGTACGCGTCGACGAACAGCGCGGCCCAGCCGATCGCGAGCAGGATCAGCAGCACCTGGACGATCCGCAGCGTGCCCGGGCGGGCCAGGATGTTGATCGTGCCGGACCGCCAGATCAGGCCGAGCACGATGAAGAAGACCACGATCGCGACCAGGCCGGCGACCACCCGCCAGGCCCAGCGGCCGGCCTTGCGGCTGCCCGCCACGATCTGGGCCGACCCGGGCAGCACCAGGGTCATGAACAGCAAGGCCAGCGCACGCTTGAACCGCACCGGTTCGCGGAGATTGCGCAGGTCTGGCTTCTCCTGCGGCATGACGTCCTTCCCCCTGAAAATCCAACGCAGTCCTCCGGGCGGGCACTGCCGACCGTACCTTGTCGTTCCTCGTCATTCCGTATGACGTGCCGGGGCAGGCGATGGTTCGAGACCGGGCGGATCCGGAGACGAAGAGTAGCAGTCCTGACACGGAGCGCAGGAAAACCCCTGATCTCACCCTGCTTCACACGGCTGTGATGGTCGGCGGCGGTGGGATGCGTTACGAAGTCTCCAAGCCCAAACAGTGAGGAAACCGCCCCATGAAACTGTTCCGTACGCTTCTGGCTGCCACCGCGGTCGCGAGCACCACCCTTCTCGGCACGAGCTCCGCCCACGCCGCGGCGCCCGGCGCCGACTTCACCGGGATCGCAGCACTCAGCAACTGCTCCGCCTCCCTCGTCCGGTACGCCGAGTCGGTCTCCACCGACAAGGCCCTGGTACTGACCAACGGGCACTGCTACGAGGGTGGCTTCCTTCAGCCCGGCCAGGTCCTGGTGAACAAGACGTCGACGCGCTCGATCACGCTGCTCAAGCCGGACTCGAGCCGGGCCGGGACGATCCGCGCCGAGAAGATCCTGTTCGGCACGATGACCAAGACCGACATGATCGTGTACCAGGTCAACGAGACCTACGCCTCGATCAAGACCCGCCTGAACGTGACTCCGCTGACGCTGGCCAAGCAGGGCCCCGCGGACGGCGCCGGCATGGCGGTCGTGTCCGGCTACTGGAAGCGGATCTACACCTGCTCGGTGCAGGCGACGATCCCGCAGCTCCGCGAGGGCGACTGGACCTGGCAGAACTCGATCAAGTACCAGCAGCCGGGCTGCGAGACCATCGGCGGTACGTCGGGATCGCCCGTGGTCAGCACCTCGACCGGCGAGGTCATCGGGGTCAACAACACCGGTAACGAGGACGGCGAGCAGTGCACGCTCAACAACCCGTGCGAGGTGGACGCCGACGGCAACGTCACGGTCGACCAGGGCGCGGCGTACGGCCAGCAGACCTGGTGGCTCTACACCTGCCTGACCGCGAACCGGACCATCGACCTGAACAAGACGGGCTGCGAACTCCCCAAGCCGGCCCGCCGCCACTGACACACGGTGACGATGCCCGCGGGGTGACGCAGACCACTTCGATATCCGGTAACGTCGCCCCGCATGGCAGTCGACTCCGCTACTGATCAAGTCGTCACAACCGGTTGGCCGAGCCCGTTCGGAGTTCGGACCCGGTTGGTCGCGTCCAGTGCGCTGATGCTGTTCGTCGAGCTCGCGCTGATCCGCTGGACCGGCTCGAACGTCGTCCATCTCAGCTACTTCTCGAACTTCGTGCTGCTCGGCTCGTTCCTCGGGATCGGGATCGGCGTGCTCCGCTCCGGGCGGGCCAAACGGCTGCCGTACTACTCGCCGATCATGCTGGGCCTGCTCGTCCTGGTGATCGCCTGGAAGCCGGTCACCGTCGATCGCGGCAGCTCGTCGAGCGTCATCTACTTCACCAGCCTGAACACCACCGGCCCGCCGGTCTGGGTGATCCTGCCGGTCATCTTCGTCGCGGCCGCCGTGGTGCTGGCCGGCCCGGCCGAGCTGGTCGGCCGCTGCTTCGCGGAGCTGCCGCGCCTGACGGCCTACCGGTTCGACCTGGTCGGCAGCCTGGTCGGGATCGTGACGTTCACGGCGCTGTCGTTCCTGGGCGCGCCGCCGATCTGGTGGGGACTGATCGTCACGCTGGTGTTCGCCGCGCTGATGATCCCGCGGTCCGCCGCGTTCTCCGGCCGCCGCGCGGTCGCGACCGGTGTCAGTGCCGCGCTCGTGCTGTCGCCGCTGATCGTGATGCTCGGCGTGCTGTTCCACGAGTCGACCAAGCCCGACAACAGCTGGTCGCCGTACTACAAGGTGCAGACGAAGCAGTACACCTGGGAGGGTGTGCCGCTGCTGACCATCACGGTGAACGGCGTTCCGCACCAGCAGGCGATCCCGGCCGACGCGCGGCTGCAGTGGGAGCCGCAGTACGGGCTGCCGTACGAGCGGGCGAACGCCGGCAAGCAGCCGAAGAACGTGCTCATCATCGGCGCCGGTTCCGGCTCGGACGTGGCAATCGCCCTGAAGAAGGGCGCGCAGCACGTCGACGCGGTCGAGATCGACCCGCGGATCCGCGACCTCGGCAAGGCGCTGCACCCGGACCGTCCGTACCAGGACCCGCGGGTGAGCTCGCACATCGACGACGGGCGCGCGTTCCTGTCCCGGACGGACAAGAAGTACGACCTGATCCTGCTGGCGCTGCCGGACTCGCTGACGCTGGTGAACGGCGCGAGCTCGCTGCGGCTGGAGAGCTACCTGTTCACCCAGCAGGCGTTCGAGTCCGCGAAGGAGCACCTGAACCCGGGCGGCGCGTTCGCGATGTACAACTACTACCGCGAGACCTGGCTGATCGATCGGCTGGCGTCGACGGCCGAGCAGGCGTTCGGCCACAAGCCGTGTGTCGACAAGATCGGCGACGGCCTGCAGCAGGCGGTGGTGACGGTCGGTCTGACCGAGCAGGACCAGACGTGTGCCGCCGAGTGGCCGGGGGCGACCGCGCAGACGCCGCCGCCCGCGACCGACAACCGTCCGTTCCTGTACCTGTTCACGGACCGGATCCCGTCGCTGTACCTGGTGACGCTCGGGCTGATCCTGGTCGCCGGCCTGGTCGGTGTCGGGATCGCCGGCGGCGGTGCGTCGTACAAGCGGATGCGCCCGTACGCCGACCTGTTCCTGCTCGGCGCCGGGTTCATGTTGCTGGAAACCAAGAGCATCACCGGCTTCGCGCTGCTGTTCGGTACGACGTGGGTCGTGAACGCGATCGTCTTCGCCGGGGTGCTGGTGGCGGTGCTCGCGGCGGTCGAAGTGACCAGGCGGTTCAAGACACCACCGATCAAGGTGATGTTCGCGATCCTGTTCGGCGGCCTCGCGTTGTCGTGGGTGTTCCCGGACAGCTGGCTGTTGTCGATGCCGGTCGGGCTCCGGGCGCTGGTCGCCGTACTGATCGCGTTCACGCCGATCTTCGCGGCGAACGTGATCTTCGCGAAGCGGTTCACCGACACCGCCGACGGGACGGCGTCGTTCGGCGCGAACCTGCTCGGCGCGATGCTCGGCGGCTGCCTGGAGTACGCCGCGCTGATCATCGGCTTCCACGGCCTGCTGATCATCGCCGCGCTGCTCTACGTCGGAGCGTTCCTGCTGACCCCCAAACTGGCACCGAAACTGGCACCGAAACTGGGAACCCGTGAGTGAGCTCGCCGACTACTACCGCGAGCGGGCCCAGGAGTACGACGCGGTGTACGACAAGCCGGAACGGCAGGAGGACCTCGCCCGCCTGCGGGCCCTCCTGCCGCCGCTGGTCGCCGGCCGGTCGGTGCTGGAAGTTGCCGCCGGCACCGGTTACTGGACGACGGCGCTCGCGACCACCGCGCGGT
Organism: Kribbella sp. NPDC003505; assembly: GCF_040610875.1. Lineage (NCBI taxonomy): Bacteria > Bacillati > Actinomycetota > Actinomycetes > Propionibacteriales > Kribbellaceae > Kribbella > Kribbella sp. NPDC003505. The sequence goes on from NZ_JBEXNA010000007.1 coordinate 108,240, forward strand.
CGGTGGTCGCGACCGACCTGAACGACGAGACGCTCGCCGTCGCCCGGACCCGGTCCTACGGCCCGGCCGAGGTCCGTTTCGAGACCGCGGACGCGTACGACCTCGGCGCCGTCGAGGGCCGCTTCGACGCGGTCTTCGCGGGCTTCTTCTGGTCCCACGTGCCGCGGGCCGACGTACGGCGCTGGGTCCGGGGGCTGCTGGACCGGGTCGAGCCGGGCGGCGTGGTGATCCTCGCCGACAACCGGTACGTGGAGGGCAGCAACTATCCGATCACCCGGACGACGGCCGGCGGCGACACGTACCAGACCCGGCAACTGTCGGACGGGCGCACCTTCGAGGTGCTGAAGAACTTCCCGACCCGGGAGGAGCTCGCGACCGAGGTTGCGCCGGCCGAGGCGGAGTGGACCGAGCTGACCTACTTCTGGCTGGCAACCGTCTGCTGATCTGGTACGGGTTCGGCCCGTTTCCGGCGTTCCGGGTGCGGCCTGGTGGCAGGATCTGAGACATGACGTGGCTCGTGACTGGTGGTGCTGGGTACATCGGGGCGCATGTGGTGCGCGCGTTCCGCAACGACGGGATCGACGTGGTCGTGATCGACGACCTGTCGAGCGGGAAGGCGGAGTTCGTCCCGGACGGCGTGCCGTTCGTGCGGGCGAACCTGCTCGACGCGACGGCTGTCCGGACGGCGCTCGAGGGTGTCGACGGCGTCGTGCACCTGGCCGGCTTCAAGTACGCCGGAGTCTCGGTCGAGCGCCCGCTGCACACCTACACGCAGAACGTGACCGCGATGGTGTCGCTGCTCGAGGCGATGGCGGAGACGTCGGTGCGCAACATCGTGTTCTCGTCCAGCGCCGGCGTGTACGGCACCCCGAAGGACGAGGTCGTCACCGAGGACACCGAGCCCGACCCGCAGTCGCCGTACGGCGAGTCGAAGCTGATCGGTGAGTGGCTGCTCCGCGACCAGGCCGCCGCGACCGAGCTGCACCACACCTCGCTGCGCTACTTCAACGTCGTGGGCTCCGGCGACCCGACGGTGTACGACGCGTCGCCGTACAACCTGTTCCCGATCGTGTGCGACCTGCTCACCCAGGGGAAGGTGCCGCAGATCTACGGCACCGACCACCCGACGCCGGACGGTACGTCGGTGAAGGACTACGTGCACGTCGCCGACCTGGCCCGCGCGCACGTAGCCGCCGCCCGCGCGCTCGAGTCCGGCAAGACCCTCGAACCGGTCTACAACCTCGGTAGCGGCACCGGCACATCGGTCCGCGAGATCATGGACGCCGCCCGCCGGGTCACCGGCATCGACTTCACCCCGACCGAGGGCCCGCGCCGCCCGGGTGACCCGTCCCGCGTCGTCGCGAACGGCGACCTGGCCGCCCGCGACCTGGCCTGGCAGAACACGTACACGGTCGACGACATGTTCGCCACCGCCTGGGAAGCCTGGCCGAAAAGCTGAGTGGTGAGCGATCCCCGGCGGTTGTAGCCTGTGGCGCAGTTCACAGTTGCTGCCCGGACATCGGGCACGATCGAGGGGTGCGATCCATGAGTCACGAGAGCCTGCCGCAGTTCCTGGCGAAGATCGATCTCTTCGAGGGGCTGTCCAAGGACACGCTGTCCGACCTGATCGAGCGTGGCACCACGCTGAAGGTTCCGGCCGGCAGCCGGGTGATCGAGCAGGGTGCGCACGACGCCGGCCTGCAGGTGGTGCTCGAGGGCTCGGCCGCCGTCGAGGTCAACGGCGTCGTCCGTGAGCCGCTGGGAGTCGGGGACTACTTCGGCGAGATCTCGCTGATCGACGGCCTGCCGCGGTCCGCGACCGTGGTGGCCGGGCCGGACGGCCTGAGCACGTTCGCCCTGTCCGCGCTGGCGTTCGAGCCGGTCGTGAAGGAGAACCCGGAGGTCGCCCAGGCGTTGCTCAAAGCCCTGACCGCCCGGATCCGCGACCTCGAGTCCGAGAGCTGAACCGATCCGGCCGGAACCGCGTGGGGGCGCGATGAGCGAGGAACGCAAGGTCGTCACGGTGCTGTTCTGCGATCTCGTGGGCTTCACCACCGCGTCCGAGTCCGCCGACCCCGAGGACGTCCGGCGCTGGCTGGCGCCGTACCACTCGACCCTGCGACAGACGGTCGAGCGGTACGGCGGAACCGTCGAGAAGTTCGCCGGGGACGCCATCCTGGCCGTCTTCGGCGCACCGCGGTCCCGGGAGGACGACGCCGAACGGGCGGTCCGGGCCGGCCTGGCGATCCTCGACGCGGTGCGGACGCTGCCGGACGGGCCGCTGGAGGTGCGGATCGGCATCGAGACCGGTGAGGCGCTGGTCCAGCTGAGCGCGCGACCCGAGCTCGGCGAGCCGTTCGTCACCGGCATGGTGGTCAACCTCGCGGCCCGCCTGCAGTCCTCCGCGCCGATCGGCGCAGTCGTCGTCGGGCACGGTACGCACGAGGCGACGCACCGCGTCTTCGGCTACGACGCGCTGGAACCCGTTGCGGCCAAGGGAATCAGCCGTCCGGTCGAACGCTGGCGGGCCGGCCCACCGCGAGCACGCTTCGGGACCGACGTCATCCGCGATCTCACGACGCCGATGGTCGGCCGGCAGCGCGATCTGACCTTGCTGTGCACGGCGTTCGAGAAGGCCCTCGCGGAGCGGGTGCCGCAGTTCGTCACCCTGCTCGGCGAACCGGGCATCGGCAAGTCACGACTGACCGCGGAGTTCGGCGCCTGGCTGGACCGGCACGACGAGCTCGTCATCTGGCGCGAAGGCCGATCGCTGCCGTACGGCGAGACGCCGTTCGGGCCGATCGCCGAGATCTTCAAGGTGCAGGCCGGGATCCTGGACACCGACCCGCCCGTGCAGGCCGTGGCCAAGCTCGACGCGATCGTGCCCGACGGCGCGGACCGTGCCTGGCTGCGGGCCCGGGTCGGCCCCTTGGTCGGCGCCGACCAGTCGGCCCAGCCGGGGCCGGCGACCCAGGAGGAGTCGTTCGCGGCCTGGCGGCAACTGCTGGAGTCGTTCGCCGAGCAGTCGCCCGTGGTCCTGGTGTTCGAGGATCTGCACTGGGCGACGGACGCGATGCTCGCCTTCGTCGATCACCTGGCCGAATGGCTGACCGACCTGCCGCTGGTGGTCGTCGTCACCGCCCGGCCCGAGCTGCTCGAACGCGGACCGCAGTGGACCCGCGGCGTCCAGAACGCCCTCACCCTCGGCCTGTCACCGCTGACGGCGGACGAGACCGATCAACTCCTCACCGGGATGTTCGCCGGCCAGGACGTACCGGCGGAGGTCCGGCAGCGACTGGTACGCCGTGCCGACGGCAACCCCTTGTACGCCGAGGAACTCGCGCGGGTCGTGACCGACTGCGGCGCGGACCAGGCCACCGCCGCCGAGCTGCCCGCGGGCATCGCCGCGCTCATCGCGGCCCGGCTGGACACGCTGGAACCCGATCGCAAGGCACTGCTCGCGGATGCCGCCGTGGTGGGCCGGGTGTTCTGGGCCGAAGCTGTCGCCGCCATGTCCGGCCAGGACCCGGCGGACGTCGTCCAAGCGCTCCAGTTGCTGGCCCGCAAGGAGTTGGTGCGACCGGTTCGGCGGTCGTCGATGCTGGACCAGCACGAGTACTCCTTCTGGCATGCACTGACCCGCGACGTCGCCTACAGCCAGGTGCCGCGCGCGGCCCGGTCGGCGCGGCACCTCGCGGCCGCCGACTGGCTCGAGCTGCGCTGCGCTGCCTGTCAGGCCGAGACGCCGAACCTGATCGCGTACCACCTGACCACCGCACTCGACCTGGCTGCCGCCCGAGGCGATACCGCCGCGGTGGCGCAGATCGCGCCCCGGGCGCGCCACCACCAGTTGGCGGCCGCGGAGCTGGCGATGAACCTCGACACCAACGAGGCGCTCGCCCTGCTCGACCGCGCGCTGGCCCTGAGCCCGGCCGGCGACCCCGAACGTCCCACGGTCCTGCTGCGCTGGGGCTGGGCGGCCTTCCAGGCGGGCCGCCTGGACGACGCCCAGGCCGCGTACCTCGACGCGATCGCCGGATTCGAGGCGATCGGCGACGTCCGCGGAGTCGCGCTCGCCTTGCGAGCCTCGACGTACTCGCTGAGCAGCATGGAGGAGAGCCTGGCGACGGTCGACCGGGCGGTCGGGATGCTCGAGGAGCTCGGGCCGAGCGAGGACCTGGTGCTGTTGCTGTCCGGACAGGCGAGCATCCGGGTGGTCGCGAGCCGCTACCAGGATGCGATCGACTCGGCGAACCGCGCCCTGCGGATCGCGACCGAGCAGGGGTACGCCGTACCGCACCGGGCTCTGGAGTCGAGAGGGCTCGCCCGGGTCGGTCTGGGGGACACCGGCGGGCTGGTCGACGTCAAGGAGGGACTGACCGCGCTGCTCGAGGGCGGCCGGGGTCGCGATGCGGCGGTGACGTGGCTGAACTACGGCTGGGTGCTGTGGCAGATCGAGGGGCCGCTGGTTGCCCTCGGCGAGCTGGAAGCGGCTCGCGATTTCTCCGCCCGGCGCCGGCTGGCCGAGATGGAGGAGCAGATCGGCTGTACCGTCCTGCAGTTGCTGATCGAGACCGGCCGGTCGGCCGAGGTGATCGCGGCGTGCCGGGCCCAGCTCGAGCGTCCTTCACCGGCGTTCACCGTGTTGAGGCGTATCGAGGTCCTCGGTGCGCTGGCGGTGGCGGAGGCCGACGCCGGCCTTCCCGGCGCTCGCGATCACGCCGAGGAGGCGTACCGGCTGGCGGTCGAGGCGGGCTGGCCGGACATGATCGCCGTCGCGGCCTCGCCCGCGGCGACGACGCGGGCGCGCGCCGGCGACCGGGACGGCGTCCTGGAGATCCTGCGGTTGCTCGCCTCACTGGCCGATCTGCAGGGCAGCATCGAATTCGACGTCCGCCTGCCGTCCTTGGTGCGGGCGGCGCTCGCCGTGGGGCACCACGACGCCGCGGCCGAGCTTGCGGATTTCGTGGAGCCGGTGCTGCCGATGCGCGAGTACGCCGCGACGACGGCCCGGGCGCTGCTCGCGGAACACCGCGGCGACACCGAGGCCGCGGCCGCCGGATTCGCGCGCGCAGCCGCAGACTGGGGTGCCTTCGGCAACAAACTCGAACAGGCCCACGCGCTGCGTGGCCTGTACCGCACCACGGGCGATCCCGATGCCCTGGCCGAAGCCGAGCAGCTGGTCAGAGCCCGGGATACTCCTTCTTGAACGGGCCTGACGTCGTCAGGTCGAGGACGCCGGGGCCGGTGAGGACGCCGCCTTCGACGGGCAGGGTGTGGCCGGTGATCCAGGACGCGTCGTCGGAGGCGAGGAAGGCGACCGCGGCGGCGATGTCCTCGGGCTCGCCGATCCGGCCGAGCGGGTACATCGCGCCGAAGCGCTCCAGCGTGTCCGGCTGGTTGTCCCAGTTCGGGGTCCGGATGGTGCCTGGGGCAACGACATTGAAGCGGACGCCGAGCCCGCCGTACCGGGCCGCGTAGTTCACGGTCATCGCGATCTGCCCGGCCTTGGCCGCGGAGTACTCGACGTTGCCGAAGGCGGCGATCCCGTTCACCGAACTGATCGTGACCACGTTGCCGCGGTTCTTCACCAACTGCGGCAGCGCGGCCTGGATACAGCGCGAGGCGCCGACCAGCGTCAGGTCCAGCTGCGCGTGGAACTCCTCGGGCGTCGCGTCCTCGGGCACCGACCGGACGATGCACCCGCCGGCGTTGTTCACCAGCACGTCGAGGCGGCCGAAGCGCTCGACCGCGGCCGCGACCGCGGCCTGCACCTCGCCGGTGTCGGTTACGTCGAGGTGGAACGGCAGCGCCCGCTCGCCGATCCCGGCCGCGACCTCGGCGAGCTTGTCCTCCTGGAGATCGGTCACCAGCACCGCGGCGCCCTCGGCGGCGAGCCGCCGCGCGACCGCCGCACCGATGCCCTGCGCCGCCGCCGTGACCAGGGCGACCTTTCCGTCGAACCGCTGCACGCTACCCCTCCACCACTCGGTCGACCTTCTCGTCCGCCACCCGGCGCTCCACCGTGGCGGGGTCCAGGTTCCTGCAGAGCACGATCGAACCACCTCCGGCGATCACCCCGACCAGCAGTCCCAGCCCGTGGCGGTCCACCAGGCTCCGGGTGACCAGGATCCGGTCGCCGACGGGCTCTGCCGCACCGATCAGGTCCTCGTGGGTGAGCTCGTCGTACGCCGGTGAGGCCGGCGTCGGCGGGTCGAGCGGCACGAACACGTCCGGGTGGTTGTAGACCTCGGCGCCGTAGTCCTGGACACCGTCCGGCAACGGCTCGCGGAAGCGGCCGCCGAGCGGCAGCAGTGCGGAGGCGACCGTCTCGCGCTCGCCGCGGATCGCGACGTCCGGGCCGGTGATCGCGAGCGTGCCGGTGCCGCTGGTCAGCGCAGCGCCGGCCGACCAGGTGGACAGCGCCCAGACCACGCCGAGCCAGTGCGGCGGCAGCCCGATCGCGACGGTCTCGCCGGACTCGAGGTCGTACTCGTCGACGAGCAGGTTGGCGGTCTTCGCGACCCAGTTCGCGGTGGTGACCGCGCTGAGCTCGATGCGCTCGCCGCTCGCGTCGTCGTAATAGGTGAGGAACGGGGCGCCGCCGTCGCGGCGGACCGCGGCCGCGAACAGCTCGGGCAGAACTCGTGACATATGGCCCACCCTACGGTTCGCGGACCGACGTAGGTTGGACGGGGATTGACCGGAAAGAAGGCTTGTCATGGTGCCAGAACTCGCGCTGCCCGAAGGCGGCGAATGGATCGTCATCCTGGTCATCGTCGTCCTGCTGTTCGGCGCGAAGAAACTCCCCGAGCTGACCCGCAACGCGGCCCGCGCGATGAAGGAGTTCGACAAGGCCCGGCACGGTGACGACGACGAGACGCCGGCGCAGGTCGCGCAGGCGGCTCCCCAGGCCACGGCTCCCACGGCTCCCCAGGCATCAGCTCCCCAGGTATCAGCTCCGCAGGTACCAGCTCCGCAGGCGCCGGCTCCGCAGGGCTCAGGTGATCTCGAGGGCGGCGGCGCGCAGGGCGTCGGCCAGTAGCGCGACCGGCTCCGGCAGCCGGCCGGGCAGCCGGGCGAGGATCGTCCGGCGCAGCTCCTGCGGACCGCCCCGGACGGTGACCACGCGGACACCGGGCGGCACCGCCGACGCCATCGACGCGGAGATGGTGGTGAGTCCTGCCCCGGCCGCGACCAGGTGGAGCTTCGCGAGCCAGTCGCGGACCGTGTGCGCGATCAGCGGCCGCTCGTCCAGACCGGGCCAGACGCCCATCCACAGTTCGCTGCTCGACGCGGGCCCGGCGATCCACCGCTGACCGCGCAGCTCGCCGACGTCCACCGCCTCGTACGCCGCGAGCCGGTGGCCGGTCGGCACCGCCAGCCGCAGGCTCCGCTCCGCGAGCGTCTCGAGTCTCAAGGCCGGCGACTCGGCGTCCGGCGGTCGGAACGGCGGTGCGGACGCGATCAGCGCGAGGTCGATCGTCCCGGCGCGCAACGCCCGGACCAGCGCCGGCGTGGAGCCCTCCCGCGTCGTCACGGTGATCGCCGGGTGCGTACGGCGGACCGCGCTGACGGCGCGTGGCACCAGGACCGCGCCGGCGCTCGGGAACCAGCCGAGCCGCACCGTTCCGCCTTCGGCCGGCAGGCCGGCCAGTTCGCGAGCCGTCGCGTCGATCCGGTCGAGGACGGCGGCGGCGTTGCGCAGGACGACCTGTCCCGCAGCGGTGACGACGACGCCCTCGCGGCGGCGCTCGAGCAGCTGGTTGCCCGCTGCGCGTTCGAGGGCGGCGATCTGGCGGGACACAGCCGACTGCGTGTACCCGAGCGCGGCCGCCGCGGCCGTGAACGTACCCCGCTCCGCCACCTCCCGGAACACCCGCAGCGCGACCAGGGAGACATCGGTGAAATCCATGACATCTACGCATACCACCTGTGCGGAACTTTCGCTGGAGTCATACCAGGCGTCGACCTACGGTGGCCCCATGAGAACAGCACTGGTGACCGGCGCCAATCAAGGCATCGGATATGCGTTGGTGGAAGAACTGGCCAAGCGGATGAACCCCGAGGACCTGGTCCTCCTGACCGGCAGGAACCCGGAACGCGTCGCCGCCGCGGCGGCTCGGGTCGAGGGGAAGGCGCGGGTCGAGGGCCGGGTTCTGGATGTGACCGACGGCGACGCCGTGGCCCGGTTGGCCGCGGAACTCGGCGCTGTGGACATCGTGGTGGCCAACGCTGTCGGGCCGTTGGAGCCGGGGAAGTCGGCGCAGGAGCAGGTGGACGAGTTCGTCGACGTGGCGAATCTCGGGGCGCAGCACGTGGTGCGTGCGTTCGGGCCGATCCTGCGGCCCGGCGGGCGGTTGATCGTGGTGGCCAGTTCGCTGGGGACGCTGGCGCAGCTGCCCGAGGAGTTGTGGGACCGGTTCGACGGAGCCTCGCTGGAGGACGTCGAGAAGGTCGTGGAGGAGTGGCGTACGGCGGTGCACGACGGGACCGCGCAGCAGCAGGGCTGGCCGGAGTGGATCAACCTGCCGTCGAAGGTGGCCCAGGTGGCCGGGGTCCGCGCGGTCGCGGCCGAGCGTCGCGAGCGGGATCTCGCGGAGAACACCCTGGTCGCGTCCGTCTGCCCGGGCCTCGTCGACACGCGCGCGTCGCGGCCGTGGTTCGACGACTTCAGCCAGGCGAAGTCCCCGGCCGAGGCCGTCGTACCGATCGCCGACCTGATCCTCGCCGACGGCGTCGACCCGGACCGGTACGGCGAGCTGATCCGCGACGGCGAGGTGCTCCCCTGGAAGCCGCCCACCCCTCGGTAAGACCCTCGCGGACCCCGCGGTACCGTAGTCGCCGGAGCTCTCATAAGGTCGTCCCATGCTGATCCTGGCCGGCCTGGGCCTGATCCTGGTGCTGACCGTTGCCACCGGCTACTTCGTCTCCCAGGAATTCGCGTATGTCGCCGTCGACCGGAGCCGCCTGCAGACGCTTGCCGCGGACGGTGACGCGGCCGCCGCTCGAGCACTGAAAGTCACCGCGCGGTTGTCCTTCGTGCTGTCCGGCGCGCAGGTCGGCATCACCATCACCGCCCTGCTGGCCGGGTACTTCGCCGAGCCGTACCTCGGTGCGGGACTCGAGCACCTGCTCGGCGGGGCCGGTGTACCGGACGCGGTGAGCACGTCGATCTCGGTGATCCTGGCGTTGCTGCTGGCAACGATCATCCAGATGGTGCTCGGCGAGCTGGCGCCGAAGAACCTGGCGATCGCGAAGGCCGAGGCGATCGCGCTCCGGCTGGCCCGCTCGACGTGGGTGTACCTCACCGTCGCCGGGCCGCTGATTCACCTGTTCGACTCGGCGTCGAACCGGATCCTGCGCCGGGTCGGGATCGAACCGGTCGAGGAACTGCCGCAGGGCGCGACCGCGCAGGAGCTCGACCGGATCATCGAGACGTCGTACGAACAGGGCCTGCTCGACCAGGACACGATGCGGCTGCTCGACCGCGGCCTCGACTTCCGCGGCCGGACCGCGGGTGAGGCGATGGTGCCGCGGGTCGACGTGGTCACCGTGCACCGCGAGGAGCCGCTGACCCGGGTCGTCGAGCTGCAGGACACCGGGCACAGCAGGTTCCCGGTGATCGGGGCCTCGGTCGACGAGGTGATCGGCGTGGTCGCGATCGGCGAGGTGGTCGAGCTCGAACCGGCCGACCGCGCGACGATCGCCGTCGGTTCGCTGGCGTCGCAGCCGGTCGCGGTCCCGACGACGCTGCCGCTGCCCGCAGTCCTCGAGCGGCTCCGGGTCGCCCGCCGGCAGCTCGCGATCGTCGTCGACGAGTACGGCGGGTTCGCGGGCATCGTGTCGCTGGAGGACATCGCCGAGGAGCTGGTCGGCGAGATCCGCGACGAGGACGACCTGCCCGAGACCGGGCTGGTGCAGGGCGGCGACGGGTCCTGGGAGGTCCCGGCCCGGTGGCGGCTCGACGAGGTCGCCGAGGTCACCGGCGTACAGCTGCCGGACAGCGACGACTACGAGACGGTGTCCGGTCTGGTGATGGCGCGGCTCGGCCGGATCCCGGACGTCGGCGACTCGCTGGTCGTGGAGCTGCCGCACCGCATCGACCACGACGGGCGGCCGGTCCCGGCCGAGTTCGTCCGGCTGACGGTGCGCACGATCGAGCGCCGGGTGCCGGGCATCGTCGAGATGGAGCGGACGGCATGAGTACGACGTGGGCGTTGATCATCTCCGCCCTACTGCTCGCGCTGAACGGATTCTTCGTCGCGGCCGAGTTCGCGCTGGTCGCGTCGAAGCGGCACCGGCTGGAGGAGGCCGCGGCGTCCGGCAGCTACTCGGCGCGGGCCGCGATCGCCGGGGTCAGCGAGCTGTCGCTGATGCTCGCGGGCGCCCAGCTCGGGATCACGTTGTGCACGCTGGGGCTCGGTTCGCTGAGCGAGCCCGCGGTCGCGCAGCTGCTGCATCCGCTCTTCGAGCTCGCCCACGTCCCGGAAGGCGTCGGCCATGTGATCGCGCTGATCATCGCGGTCGCCGGGATCGGCCTGCTGCACGTGCTGCTCGGCGAGATGGCGCCGAAGTCGTGGGCGATCAGCGATCCCGAGCGGTCGGCGCTGGTGCTGGCGGTGCCGTTCCGCGGGTTCACGTACCTCTTCCGGCCGCTGCTGGTCGTCCTCAACTGGCTTGCCAACCTGTGCGTCCGGCTGGTCGGCGTCACGCCGCAGAACGAGATCGCCAACGCGCACGGCCCGGACGAGCTGCGGCTGCTGATCGAGTCGTCCCGCGAACACGGCACCCTCGCGGAACCCGAGCACGAACTCCTCACCGCGATGCTCGCGTTGCAGAACACCACCGTCGGCCAGGTGATGACGCCGATCGACCGGCTGTCGACGGTGCCCTCCACCGCGACCGCCCGCGAGGTCGAACTCACCAGCCGCCGCGAAGGTCACTCGCGCCTGGCCGTGGTCAGCTCCGGTACGGACGGGGAGACAGGGATCTGCGGGATCGTCCACGTCCGCGACGCCGCCCGGGCGACCACCGCCGGCGACACCGCCGCGCGCGCGTCCGGCCTGATGATGCCTGCCCTCGAACTGGGCGACAACACCCCGGTCGCCAAGGCCATCCGCAGGATGCGCGACGAACGCTCCCAACTGGCCGTCGTCTGCGGCGGCGACCGCGCGATCGGCGTCGTGGCCCTCGAGGACCTCCTCGAGGAGGTCATCGGCGAGTTCAACGACGAGACCGACCCCATCATCACCGCCGCCACCCGCATCGACCCGACCCCGTAGCCCCACTCTGAGCACGCACCAACCGTTTCGCGGTGCCCGAAGTGGTTGGTGGGCGCCCAAGGTCGGCGGGTTACGGTTGGGGTGGCTGGCGCAGAGGAGGGTTTGTGGCGATCAAGCGGCTCGGGCTGGTAGTGCATCAGGGACGGCCGGTGGCGGTGGAGACGGCCGAGACGGTGCGCAAGTGGGCGACCGCACACGACATCGGCTGCACTGACATCGACGTCTGGAAAGACCACCAGGAGCGGCGCACCGGGACCGACGAGCTGCACCACGCCGGTGACCCGGACCTCGTCGTCACGCTCGGCGGCGACGGGACGTTCCTGCGCGGGGCGCGGATCGCGGCCAAGAACAACGCCGCGGTCCTCGGGGTCGACCTCGGCAAGGTCGGCTTCCTCACCGAGGTGGCCTGCAAGGACGTCGAGGAGGCGCTCGAGGCGGTCCTGCACGGCGGCGCGACGTACGAGGAGCGGATGACGCTGACCATGCGCGCGTCGCGTCCGCTGGAGATCCCGACCGGGATCGAGTCGCTGCTGCGGTACGGGCACGGGCCGGCGCTGCCCCCGCCGCCGGTGCGGCACGAGATGGCCGAGGGCGACGGCTGGGGGATGGCGCTCGACGTGACCGCGTTGAACGACGTGGTCGTGGAGAAGCTCGCCCGCGACCACCAGGTGGCGCTCGGCGTGTACCTGTCCGGCCGGCTGCTGGCGTCGTATTCGGCCGACGCGGTGATCGTGGCGACGCCGACCGGCTCGACGGCGTACAGCTTCGCGGCCGGCGGCCCGATCCTGTCGCCGAACACCGAAGCGATCGTGTTCACCCCGGTAGCCCCGCACATGACCTTCAACCGGACGGTCGTCGCGGCCCCGGACGAGCCGATCGCACTGCGCGTGCTGCCGCACTCAGGACAGGCCGCAGTGAGTATCGACGGGCAGTTGCGCGGCGTCCTCGACCCTGGCGACTGGATCGGCGTGTACGGGTCGCCGCAACGGCTGCGGCTGGTCCGGTTGCGGCCGACGGACTTCTACGGCCGGCTGCGCGACCGTTTCCGGCTCACGGACGCGCCCGCGACCGCGCTCGACGGGCAGTCCGAGCTGTTCTGGCAGCCCGCGGACACCCCGGTGCCGCCGGACCTGCAGCATCTGCGGATCCCGCAGCCGCCTGGTGACGACCGGTAGGGTCTCTCCTCATGCGAAACGTGGTGATCCTGGCGGGTGGTTCGGGGACGCGGCTGTGGCCGATGTCCAGAGACGACAGGCCGAAGCAGGTGCTGCCGCTGGCAGCGGGACAGTCGCTGCTGCGGGTGGCGTACAACCGGCTGCTCGGTCTGGTGGAACCGGAGAACATCTACGTCTGCACGGTCGGCGCGATCACCGACGTGGTCCGCCAGGAGCTGCCGGAGCTCGGCCCGCACAACATCATCGGCGAGCCCGCCCGGCGGGACACCGCGAATGCGGTCGGCCTGGCCTCCGCGGTGGTCGCGCGCAACGACCCGGACGCGGTGGTCGCGTTCGTCGGGTCGGATCACCTGATCAGCCCGGAGGACGAGTTCCGGGCCGCGATCGAGCACGGCTTCGAGGTGGTGGAGGCGCGGCCCCGGTCGCTGGTGACGTTCGGGATCGAGCCGACCCACCCGCACACCGGGCTCGGCTACATCGAGCGCGGCGCCCCGATCGGGGGTACGTCGGCGTACGTCGTGGACCGTTTCCGGGAGAAGCCGGACCGGGAGACCGCGGAGGAGTACCTGGCCACCGGCCGGTTCTGGTGGAACTCCGGGATGTTCGTCTGGCAGGCGTCGACGGTGCTGAACGTGCTCGACGCGCTGCTGCCGGAGTCGGCCGCGCGGCTGCGTGAGGTGGCCGCGGTCTGGGACACTCCGGCGCGCGAGGCGACGCTCGCGGAGATCTACCCGAACCTGCGCAAGATCAGCGTCGACTACGCGGTCATGGAGCCGGCCTCGCAGGGCAAGGTCGACGCGGACGTGGTCGTCGTACCGATGCCGGTGCACTGGCTGGACGTCGGCTCATGGGCCGCGCTCGCGGACACCTACACCGCCGACGCGAACGGCAATCGCACCGACAGCATCACGCTCAGCTGCCTGCTCGACTCCCACGACAACATCATCGTCACCGACGATCCCGACCACCTCGTCGCCGCGGTGGGCCTGCGCAGCCACATCATCGTCCACACCCAGGACGTCACCATGGTCTGCCCGCTCTCCGACGGCGAACGGGTCAAGGACCTGGTGGCCCAGGTCCAGTCCGACCACTCGAGCTACATCTAGCCCACGGCGAAATTCTTCGGGAGCGTTGTCGATCCGGGAACTTCCCGTTCGACCTGTGGGGGCGAGGGCCGAGAGGCGGTTCCGCGGGACGAGGAGGACACGATGCCGAAGTACATGCTGATCATGCGGGGGACCGACGAGTCGAACGCGGCGATGATGGCCTCGATCGAGGAGTCGATGGCCGCGACCCGGCGGCTGATCGAGGAGATGCTGAAGGACGGCGTGCTGCTGGCGGCCGAAGGGCTGGACGATCCGCGGCGGGGTGTCGTTGTCGACTTCGGCGGCGAGGCCCCGGTGGTCACCGACGGGCCGTACGGGGAGACGAAGGAGCTGTTCGGCGGCTACTTCCTGCTGGACGTCGCCTCCAAGTCCGAGGCGGTCGAGTGGGCGAAGCGGGTCCCGGCGGCCCGCGGCTCCAAGATCGAGGTCCGCCGGGTGGCCGGCGACGACGAGGTCCCGGAAGTCTGATGGGTACGGCGGCCGACGTTGCGGCTGTCTGGCGGATCGAGTCGGCCCGGATCGTGGCCGCGCTGACCCGGTTCACCGGCGACTTCGGGCTGGCCGAGGACGCGGCGCAGGAGGCGGTGGCCGAGGCGCTGGAGGCGTGGCCGCGCGACTACCCGGCCGATCCGGCCGGCTGGCTGATGACCACGGCCCGGCGGCGGGCCATCGACGTGATCCGCCGCCGCGTCGCCCTGCGCGACCGGTACGCGCTGCTGGCGGCCGCCGCGCCGCTCGACGAGGAGATCGATCCCGAGACGATCGACGACGACGTTCTGGCGCTGATGTTCATCAGCTGCCACCCGGTGCTCGCCCCCGAGGCCCGGATCGCGCTGACCCTGCGCGTCGTGGCCGGTCTGTCCAGCGAGGAGATCGCCCGCGCGTTCCTCGTCCCGGTGCCGACCGTGCAGGCGCGCATCACCCGCGGCAAGAAGACGATCGCCGCCGCCGGGATACCGTTCGAGCTGCCGCCGCCGGACGAGCGCCGGGAGCGGCTGAGCAGCGTGCTCAGCGTCCTCTACGTGATCTTCACCGAGGGCTCGACGGCCACGTCCGGTGATCGGCTGGTCCGGCCGGACGTCGCGTACGAGGCCATCCGGCTGGCGCGCACCCTGGCGGCGCTGCTGCCGACCGAGCCGGAGGTCCACGGCCTGCTCGCGTTGTGCGAGCTGACCGCCGCACGCTTCCCGGCCCGGACCGCCCCCGACGGTACGCCGGTCCTGCTCGAGGACCAGGACCGGACGCGGTGGGACTTCGCGGCGATCCGGCGCGGGCTCGCCGCGCTGAGCGTGGCGTCCACCCGGGGCCTGGGCCCGTACGGCCTGCAGGCCGCGATCGCGGCCGCGCACGCGTCGGCACTGTCGGTCGAGGACACCGACTGGGACCGAATCGTGGTCCTGTACGAGGCCCTGGGTCGCGTTGCCCCCTCACCGATCGTCGAACTCAACCGAGCCGTCGCGGTCGCCATGGCCACCGGCCCGGCCGAGGCGCTCCGCATCGTCGACGAACTGATCGCCACCGACCGTCTGCCCGGGTCCCATCTGGTCCCCACCGTGCGCGGCGAACTGCTCACCCGCCTCGGCCGCCGCCCGGAGGCCCGCGCCGAACTCGAACTGGCTGCCAGGCTCTGTCCGAACCGGCCCGAACGCTCGGTCCTGCTCCGCAAGGCCGCCGCCCTGGACTGAACGAGAACGCCCCCGAGGAGATGCTCCTCGGGGGCGTTGCGCACAGGTCTCGGGGTCAGCCGCCGTTCGGCTCCTGGGCGTCGGTGGCCGGGTACTTGTCCATGAACTGCTTCAAGGCCTCGCCGCTCACCGACCCGCAGAACTGGCGGTGGCCGAAGGACTTGTTGGAGGCGTCGGGGCCGCTCCAGTGGGCGAACGCCAGCTGCTTGCCGTCCGGCCACGCCTTGCCCTCGTCCGCCTTGAAGGGGGCGGCGATGAACTTGTTCAGCGAGCTGTCCGGGAGCTTCGACTTGGCGATCTTCTCGATCTGGTCGATCTGGTCCTTCGGCAGCGTGTCCCGGTACCAGAGGATCGTGTAGCCGTGCTCCAGGTTGTGCACCAGGTTCTCGACCGCGGGACGGTCACCGGTGGAGTAGAACTTCTTGTCGAACGGCGCCCAGTTCGGGTAGTGCGGTCCGGAGGACGGCGGCGACACCGGGTACATGATCTTCTCGCCCTCGGGGCGGTGGTCCTGGGTGCCGCCGCCGTCGTCGTTGGTGACCGCGTCGCAGGACGCCGCCGACGCGGCGACGCCGAAGTCGGTCAGGGCCTGGTTCTTGGTCCGGGAGTCCTGGATCAGCTTGATCGCCGGGTAGGCGATGATGGCCAGGCCGACCACGATCGAGCACACCACGATGAGGATCGTGCGGCGGCGGTCCGACCGGGCCTGCTCGCGCTGCATCTTCTCGATCATCTCGCGGCGCGACTGCTTCTGCGACGACGCTTTACCCACAGTGTTGGTCTTCCCGGAAGGGGCGGCCACCGCGCCGCCTGGCGAAGGCAGTGTACGAGGTGACCCTAAGAAGTTGCCTAGAAAACTACTTCGACCGTGAGCCGAACGTGACCGTCGCCTCGTTGCCCGGGCCGGGACGCACGGTGACGCCGTACCCCTCGGCATGCAGCAGGACGGCGAGCCGCTCGGCGATCACACCGACCGTGACGGGCTCGTCGCCGAACACCGTGACAGCGTTGTCGTCCGCCTGCAGCCGAACACCGTCGACCTCGGTGAGCAGCCCCGACCACAGCGCCGGATCCACCGCGCGCGGCGCGGCCGGCGCCTGCCGCTCGAGGACGGCGGCCCGCGCCGCCTCCCGCGTCCCCAGGCTGAACATGTCGTGCTCGGCGTCCCGGACCAGCGCCCGCGCACCCGGTCCGTGCTCACCGACCGGCAGCACGGCGTCGTCCAGCCCACGCAGTACGGCGACCGGCACGCCGTCGGCCTTGCCCTTCACCAGTTCGCTGGCGCTCGCGACCTCGTCGGCCAGCGCCGGCTCCGTCACCGCGAGGACGTTGCCGTGGCTGTCCGTCGTACCGCGGAGGTCTTCGACGACGGGGACGCCGGCGGCGCCGATCGCGAGGTCGGTCTGGCCGTTGCGCCACGGGCGGCCGAGCGTGTCCGTGACGACGATGCCCACGTTGACGTCGTACCGCTCCTTCAACTCGGCCCGCAGGGCGCGGGCCGACGCGTCCGGGTCGACCGGGAGCAACAGGACCGTCCCGGGTGCGGTGTTGGACGTGTCGGTGCCCGCGGCGGCCATCACCAGGCCGTGCCGGGTCTGCACGATCCGGGTCTCACCACGCTGCGCGACGACCCGCACCAGCTCGGCGTCGACCGCCTCGTGACGGGTGCCGTGCGTCAGCCGGCCCTCCGCCTTGCTGACGATCTTCGACGTCACCGAGACGACGTCGCCGTCGCGCAGATCGGCACCGTCGGCGATCAGTGCGGCCAGGTCGTCGCCGGCCGTCACCTCCGGCAGTCCGGTCACCGGGAAGATCTCCAGGTGCTTCCTCATCGCCGCACGGCCTCCGCGAGGGTCAGGGCCGCGTCAGCCATCGCGGCGGTGGTGGTCTCGTCCGTCATCCACAACGGCACGGCCTGGACGTGAATTCCGGCGCCGGCGATCGAATCCGCCTGGATCGCGTCGGAGGTGTCGATCAGCCAGCCGTCCAGGACGCCGCCGGCGGTGCGGGAGCCGTAGTACCGCGCGACTGCCGACGCCGTCGACGCCACCCCGACGGTGGCGAGCACCTTGTCGGCCATACCGCGGACCGGCCCGGTGCCGATGATCGGCGACAGCCCGATGACCGGCGCCGCGGTCTCCCGCACAGCGTCCCGGATCCCCGGTACGCCGAGGATGGTGCCGACCGAGACGACCGGGTTGGACGGCGGCACGATCAGCACGTCGCAGTCCGCGATCGCCTCCAGTACGCCGGGGGCGGGCTTGGCCTTGTCGGCGCCGACGGCAACGATCTGGTGCGCGGGGACCTCGGCCTGGTAGCGCACCCAGTACTCCTGGAAATGAATGGCTTTGCGCCGCCCGGGCTGCTCCGGGTCGTCCACCACCACGTGGGTCTCGATCCGGTCGTCGCTCATCGGCAGCAACCGCACCGGCAGCTTCCACCGGCTGCAGAGCGCCTCGGTGACCGCGCTGAGGGTGAAGCCGGCGTCCAGCATCTGGGTGCGCACCAGGTGCGTGGCCACGTCCCGGTCGCCGAGCCCGAACCAGGTCGGCTCCACGCCGTACGCCGCGAGTTCCTCCTTGATCACCCAGGTCTCGTCCTCGCGGCCCCACTTCCGCTCCTCCGAGATGCCGCCGCCGAGCGTGTACATCACGGTGTCCAGGTCGGGACAGACCCGCAGACCGAACAGGGTGATGTCGTCCGCGGTGTTTCCCACGACGGTGATCTCGGCGTCCGGACGGGCCTTCAGCAGGCCGCGCAGGAAGGTGGAGCCGCCGATGCCGCCGGCCAGCACTGTCAATCGCATGGGAAGAGTCTGCCCGAGTCGTCAATGCGTCGGACCACCGCACGACTATGCTGCGGTGAGTCATCACATCCGCACAGCTCAGTTGTACGGCCCCCAACATCCGAGGAGCCCTCGTGGTCACCGACGCAACCAAGAAGCTCAGAGAGCCGGTCGCGTACATCTTGCTCGCATTCACCGGCCTGCTCGCGCTGGCCTCGCTGTTCCAGTTGTTCGTCGGCGGGATCGGCTTCGTCGCCGCGTCCGGTGGCGTGCACAGCCTGATCGTCCCGCCGGCCTTCCCGTCGCTGGTGGTGATCGCCGCGCTGGTCGGTGCGGTCTGGCTGGTCAACGAAGGCGAGCGGACGCCGAACGCGCGGATCGTCGTGTTGGGCGCGCTCGTCGTCACCGGTCTGCTCCTGCTGATCGGCCTGATCGCCACGTTCGCTCAGTTCAACGGCAGCGGCACGACCGGTGACAAGATCGTCGGCTTCATCGCCTCGCTCGGCGGTCTCGCGCTGTACGGCGGTGTCGGCCTGTACGCACTGAAGACGTTCCAGACCCTGCCCGCGCCGGTGCGTGCGCCGAAGCCGGGCCAGTTCCAGCAGCAGGGGCAGCCGGGCCAGTTCGGCCAGCAGGCGCCGTACGGTCAGCAGCAGGGCTACGGCCAGCAGGGCTACGAGCAGCCGGGCCAACAGTACGGCGGTCAGTACGACCAGGGCCAGCAGTACGGCGGTTACGCGGCCGGCGCTGCTGCGGGTGCCGCTGGTGGCTACGCCGCCGGCCAGGACCAGGGCCAGCAGTGGCCGCAGGAGCAGGGCTGGAACCAGGGCGAGCAGCAGCAGAACTGGTCGGCCGGTGAGGCCGAGGCCCAGCAGCATGGTCAGCACGCGGCGCAGCACGGTGCTCAGCCGGGCGCCGAGCAGGCGTGGCCGGCCGAGGGCCAGGGCGTCGAGCCGACGCAGGCGTGGAGCTCCGAAGGCCAGCAGCAGTGGGGCGGCCAGGAGCAGGGTCAGCCGGCCCAGCAGTGGCCGCAGGAGCAGCAGTGGGGCGGCGCCGACGCCGGTCAGCAGCAGTGGGGCGCCCAGGAGTACGGCCAGCAGACCCCCGCGGGCCAGGAGTACGGCCAGCAGGCTGCGTCCGGTCAGGAGTGGGGCCAGCCGGAGCACGGCGCTGCAGAGGGTTCCCAGGAGCAGGCCGAAGCTCAGCCCGCCCAGCAGACGTGGCAGCAGGAGCAGGCCTGGCAGGCCGACGAGACGCCGGCCGCGGAGCCGAAGCCGAGTGAGCCGCAGGCCGAGTCCGCCGACGAGACCCGGGTCGACCCGCGGGTCGACTCCGACAAGAACGACCAGAACCAGCCGGGTCAGCAGGGCTGGTGGTCGCAGCCTTCCTGATCGGGCAACAGTTCGGGCGGTCTGCGACAGCAAGCCCTTACCGAGCCCTACGGGAAAATCCCGGCAACATCAGGTTTGTGCCCGGGTACACAGCGCGAGAGGCCTGTATCTACAGGCCTCTCGTTCTTTTGCGGGCATGTTGCGGATGATCCCAATAGCAGAGCACGGCTTGACTTTCGTGGATTGCAGGAATGTAATTTCAACCGTGTCGTTCGTTAGGACACTCGGTATCGGGGACCGTTGCAGAGCGCAGGACGGACGAGGTCAGGCATGTGGACCGCAAACCCACATGTACAGGGGAACGAACAGGGTCGAGGAGGTCGTACCGTGACAGAGGGCCTGATGGCGATTGTCGACGGTGAGGCGATCGAGGAGGAGCCGAACTGGCAGGAACGGGCGTTGTGCGCCCAGACCGATCCAGAGGCTTTCTTCCCGGAGAAGGGCGGGTCCACCCGCGAGGCCAAGAAGGTGTGCCTCGGCTGCGACGTCCGGGGCGAATGCCTCGAGTACGCGCTGCAGAACGACGAGCGCTTCGGGATCTGGGGCGGCCTGTCGGAGCGGGAACGCCGCAAGCTGAAGAAAAAGGCCGTCTGACGGTCCGAACACCAGCAGCACAACTTCACGACGGACTTCCGCGAGGCCCCGGGGTGATCACCCCCGGGGCCCGCGGCTTTTCAGAGGTTGTGCGGGCGGCTGTATGGTGATTCCTCGCCGGGACTGCGGTCGCGGTGACCGTCCGCAAGCATCGAGGTGTCACAGCTCCGCATGGAACAAGAAGCCCCGGCCGGCTGGGAATTCTTCGACTCCGTCGATTTCCCGACCGATCACATCGACGACCCGATGGGTCGTCCGCGGGTCCGGCATGTCGTCACCGCGGTGGTGGTCGGGCATGAAGGCGCGGCCTGGCTGCCGCGGCTGTCCGAGGCGTTGTGGGCGCTCAACCCACGCCCGGACCGGCTGATCGCGGTCGACACCGGATCCACCGACGAGACCGCCGAACTGCTCGCCGCGATGCCCGGCGTGGAGCCGGTGGTCAGCGTGTCCGCGCGGACCGGCTTCGGGACGGCGGTCGCCCGCGGTCTCGAAGCGCACGGGTTCGCGCCGATCCCGAGCGCCGTCGGTCCGTACGGCGACGACGGCCACATGCCGGTCGTGGAGTGGCTCTGGCTGCTGCACGACGACTGCGCGCCGGCGCCGAAGGCCCTGGAGAAATTGTTGCTCCAGGCTACTATGTCGCCGAACACCGGCGTCTGGGGCCCGAAGCTGCGGCTCTGGCCGCGGGACCGCGAGCTGCTCGAGGTCGGCGTCACCACGTCGCTCGGCGGCCGCCGCGACACCGGCGTCGAGAACGGCGAGCTGGACCAGGGACAGCACGACCAGCTGCGCAACGTGCTCGCGGTCAGCTCGGCCGGCATGCTCGTCCGCCGCGACGTCTGGGAGGCGCTGCACGGTTTCGACCCGCGGCTGCCGATGTTCCGCGACGACATCGACTTCGGCTGGCGCGCCAGCCGCGCCGGCTATCAGGTCGGTGTGGCGCCGGACGCGGTCGTCTACCACGCACAGGCCGCGGCGACCGGTGAGCGGGCGCTGGCCGGCACGCGGCGGCACGCGTACCAGCTCGACCGTGCTCACGCGTACTACACCGTTCTCGCGAACGCGCCGGGCAAGCTGCTGCCGCTGCTGATCCTGCGGTTCCTGTTCGGCGCCGTGATGCGGTCGATCTGGTTCCTGCTCGGCAAGACGCCGTCCGGCGCCGTCGACGAGTGGACCGCGTTGCTCGGCACCCTGCTGGCCGGCGGCTGGACCCAGGCCCGCAAGAACCGCCGGAATCTCGACCAGGTTCCGTACGACGACATCAAGAATCTGTTCTCCCGGTCGGTGCACGCATTGCGGCACAACCTGGAGGAAACGACCAGCACGATCTCGGAGCGGATCCGCGAAGCGTGGGCGGACGAGCCGGAGGAGCAGGTCGTCACGACCGCACGCCGGGCGAAGTCGACCGCACGGGTAGCGGTCGACCAGCCGAGGTGGCGGCGGCAGCTGATCCGGCGGCCGTTCCTGGTCGCGTGGGTCGTGCTCGCGATCGGCGCGCTGCTCGCGGCCCGCGACCTGATCGGCGGCGGAGTCCTGCGCTCCCATCTGCTGTTGCCGGCGCACGAGAGTCTTGCGGCCTTGTGGCATGCGGCGGCAGCTGCGCCGCCGGGCGTGACCCCGCCTGCCTGGTTGGCCCAGTTCTGGGCGTTCTCGACGGTCATGTTCGGCCCTGACGGCGCGACGAATGTCCTGCTGCTCGGCGCGGTTCCGCTGGCCGCGCTGGCCGCGTGGGCGTTGCTGCGCTCGTTCGTCGTCGACCGTGTGGCACGGGCCTGGGGCGCATCGGCGTACGGGCTCGCGGTCTTCATGAACGGTGCGGTCACGCAGGGCCGGCTCGGGACGTGTGTGGCGGCGATCGTGCTGCCGCTGCTCGGTGCGGCCGTGCACACCGTCGCACGGCGGCGACGCGTCTACGTCCAGGGCAGCTGGCGGGCCGCGTGGTTCGCCGGGATCTGTCTCGCCGTGCTCTTGGCGTTCACTCCGGCGCTGGGCCTGCTGGTCGGCGTCTGCCTCGTCCTCGGCGCGGTGTTCGGGCTCGGCTGGCGGCGACAGGGACGGCAGTTGGTGTTCTCGGTCGTCCTCGGTCTGCTGCTCGTCCTGCCGTGGACGATCGACCTGGTGCGGCACCCGTCGAAGTTGGGGCAGGAGGCGGGCGGTCCGCCGACCGCGGCGATCGGGCCGGGCGACAGCCTGCCGCATCTGCTGACCGGTACGCCGATCGGTGCGCCGACGCCGTGGTGGTTCGTCGTACCGCTGATTCTCGTGGCGCTGGTCAGCCTGCTGCGTCAGTCGCGGCAGCGGTACGAGTTGCTCGGCTGGTTCGCCGCGCTGGCCGGTCTGGCCGGGACGCTGGTCGCCAGCCGGCTCGGCGGCGGCAGCGGCCCGCTGATGTTCCTGATGACCGCGGGCTGGATCATCACCGTCACGGTCGCGTGGGACTCGGTCGGCAAGTCCACCCAGCTCATCGTCCAGGGCGTACTGGGTGTCGTGCTGCTGACGACTGTCGTGACGGCCGGCTTCTGGTTGGTGCGCGGGACCGACGGCCCGCTGTGGCGCGGCCCCGCTCAGGACCTCCCGGCGTACCTGGTCGCCGCCCAGGATCCGCCGGAGAACCAGTCGATCCTGGTGGTGCGGAAGGCGCCCGAGGGCCAGATGCGGTTCTCGCTGGTGAAGGACGGCGGACCGCGGATGGGGTCGCTCGAGGCGGCGCCGACAGCGGCGCAGACCAAGCCGCTCACCGATGTCCTGGCGACCCTCGGCGGCGGCGGTAGCGGCGAAGAGGGCCGGCAGTTGGCCGCTCTCGCGATCGACTACGTGTACCTGCCCGGTCCGGTGGATCCGACGCTGCAGTCGACTCTCGACTCATTGCCCGGCCTGACCAGGGCCAGTGCGAACGACGGTGACGCGTCCTGGCTGGTGGACCGATCGAAGGTCCAGGGCAAGACGCCGCTGGTCGACCAGACCCACATGGTGTGGCGGATCCTCGGCCTGATCGGCTGGATCCTCGCGCTGATCTTCTGCCTGCCGACCGTGCGCCGCACCGTCGCCGTACCGCAGGGCACCCACGCGAGGAGGGTCCGGTGAGCCGGTTGCTGTCCGACCCGCGGCTGCGGATCGGAGCCGTTGTCCTGGCCATGGCCGCACTGGCCGGGCTCGGAGTGGTCACCCATCCGAAGAAGGCCGACACCCGGGTGGAGGCCGCGGTCACCGAGCCGGCCCGCACGGTCGTGAACCGCACCGCCATGGCCTGTCCGGTGCTGGCTCCCGGCGGCAAGATGGCCAGCGTGGTGAACGGTGTGTCGCCGACGCTGCCCGACGGGACGCCGACCGCGCCCGGGACCGCGGAGCCGCTGTCGATCGCTCCGCTGCCGGCGACGTCGGACCCGGTCGGATCGCTGCTGAAGCGCGGCACCATCGGATCGAGCGCGGTGGCGGTCAAGCCGGAGACGCTGTCGATCCAGGGCACCGGACCGCTCGCCGCCGGTACGGTCGGCACGAGTACGGCGACCGCGCAGGAAGGCGTGAACCGCGGTATGGCGAGCGTGCCGTGCCAGCTGCCCGGGTCGGACTTCTGGTTCGTCGGGGCGTCCGGGGCGATCGAGCGGCGGGACGTGCTGGTGCTGACCAACCTGGACACCGTCAACGCCGAAGTGAACGTCAGCGTGTACGCGCGGAACGGCGCCCAGGACCTCCCGGCCGCGCGCGGCATCGTGGTCCCGGCCCGCGGCTCGTCCGAGCTGTACCTCAAACAGGTCGCACCGAACCTCCGCGACCTCGCGCTGCACGTGGAATCGACGGGCGGCCGGGTGGCGGCCGCCGTCCGGTCCAACGCGTCGGACAGCGGCGAGCCGGCCGGTGTGGACTGGCTGAACACCTCGGCAGCGCCCGCGAGCAAGGTGTTCGTGCCGGCGGTGGCGCCCGGCGGCGGCCTGCGGATCCTGTCCGTGGCGAACCCGACGGACCTGCAGGCGACCGCGAGCCTGACGGTGAACGGGCCGAACGGTCCCTTCAAGCCCGCCGGTCTGGAGACCGTCCAGATCGCGGCGGGCTCGGTGAAGACGTTCATGCTCGATCCGGTGTTGCACGGTGACGCCAGCGGTGTCACCCTGACCTCGGACCAGCCGGTGACCGCGTCGATGCGGATGACCGATGCGAGCCGGAAGGAGTTCGCGTCGATCGGGTCGGCCGAGGCGCTGACCGGACCGGCGTACCTGGTCATCCCGGCGCACAAGCAGCCGGCGCTGCTGCAGGTGACGGCTCCTGGCAAGAACGGGAGCGTGAAGTTCGAGCTGCGGGACGCGGTCGACCGGGTGCTGAGCACGCGGACCCTCGACGTCGTCGGCGGCGCGACCTCGCAGATCCCGTTCCCGGCGCAGCCGCGGCCGACGTACCTGATGGTTCAGCAGACGCGCGGGAGCGTTGTCGCGGGCGTCACGTTGATGCCGGCGGCGAAGCCTGCGGACGACGACGTACCGCAGGTGGCCGCCTGGCCGCTGAGCACGTCACTGGTGTTCCGTGCCCAGCTGGGCGCCCAGCCCGACGTGAGCGCCGCGCTGCGCTAGACAGGACCTGGTCAGCCTTCGTTGGTGTTGGCGCCGGGGTCCTGGAGCATTCGGAGGTGGCGCCGGCGGGCCACCTCGACCGGGGCGCCCGGCGTCCCGGCTCCGGGCTCGCGGCGCGGCAGGGGCCGGGCCGCTTCGCGGACCGCGTTCGCCAGCGCTTCGAGGTCGTCCGAGGACGGGCCGGCGGCGGCCGGATCCGGAGCGAGCCGGATGACCTCCCAGCCGTTCGGCGCGGTGAGGCGGTCGGCGTGGTCGGCGCACAGGTCGTAGCAGTGCGGCTCGGCGTACGTCGCGAGCGGACCGAGGACACAGGTCGAGTCGGCGTACACGTAGGTGAGCGTCGAGACGGCCGGCTTCTGACATCCGGCACGCGAACAGATCCTGGCGATGCTCACGGACAGACGTTACCCCCACTAGGCTGAGCGCGTGACCGAGGCTCGCCGTCATCGCAGGCACATCGACCGCCACGGCCGCGGCATGCTCGGCCCGATCAGCAGGCCGAGCACGTTCGCGCCGCGGGGCCTGCCGCTGCAGCGGTCCGCCGCGGCGCAGTTCGACGAGGTGGTCGCGATCGAGGTGACGCGGCTGGAGAAGCGGCTGCCGCAGGTGGTCGCGCGGGTCGAGTTCGCGATCGAGGACGTGCCGAACCTCGACCTGGACGCCACCGAGATCCCGCTCACGCACGCCACCGGCGGCACCTCCCACGAGCCGTACCGGATCGTCGTGTTCCGGCGGCCGATCGAGCTCCGCGCCGAACGCTCCGGCGCCGGCCTGGCCTGGCTGGTCCGCTCCGCGCTGGTCCTGGAGTTGGCCGACGTACTGGCCCTCTCCCCGGAACAAATCGACCCAGACTTCGACACCGACGACGACTGACCCCCACCCCCACCCCCACCCCCACCCCGCCGCGCCCCGTCCCGTCCCGCCCCGCCCCGCCCCGCCGCGCCCCCGTCCCGCCCCTTCCTCGCGTCTGCCCCATTTGCCTGGTAGACCCACCAAATGGGGGGTTCCGCACCCGTATTCAGGGTGTGGAACCCCCCATTTCGCTGGCAGACCAGCCAAATTCGGGGGTCAGCCAGCCAAATGCCGGAGTGTGGCGGGCTGCGTGATCTGTCCGTTACAACAAGTCGGTTGACGGGTGTTGAATCCTGTTCCGTAGTGTGGGAAGCGGTTGTGTCCTTCGTTGTCATCGGGAGAGGATCGTCTTTGTGAACGATCAAAAACTGCGGGTCGGTGTCGTCGGACTGGGCTTCGCCGGACGGACGGCGCTGGAGGCGTTCTCCGAGCTGCCGGACGTCGAGGTGATCGCGCTGGCGGGTCTGGAGAAGGACGTCCTGACCAGCCTGGGCGAGAAGCACGGCGTACCGCATCTGTACGAGAAGTGGGAGGACCTGCTCGAGACCCCGGGCCTGGAAGCGGTCAGCATCGGTACGCCGACGCAGCTGCACGCCCCGATCGCCCTCAAGGCACTCGAGAAGGGTCTGCACGTCCTGTCCGAGAAGCCGCTGGCGCGGACGGTCGCCGAGGGCACCGCGATGGTCGAGGCCTCCAAGAAGGCCGGCCGGGTGCTGAAGGTCGTCTTCAACCACCGCGAGCGCGGTGACGTCGCGGCGCTCAAGCACCAGATCGACGAGGGCCAGCTCGGCCGGATCTACTACGCGAAGGCGCACTGGATGCGCCGCAACGGCATCCCGGGGATGGGCGGCTGGTTCACGAACCGGGAGCTGTCCGGCGGCGGTCCGCTGATCGACCTCGGGGTGCACATCCTCGACATGGCGCTGCACCTGATGGGCGAGCCGCAGGTGACCACGGTCTCCGCGGACACCTTCGCCGAGCTCGGCCCGCGCGGCAAGGGCAGCCGCGACCCGAACGCGAACACGCTCGGTTCGGCGTTCGAGGTGGAGGACCTGGCCACGGCGTACCTGCGCCTGAAGGGCGGCGGTGCGCTGCAGCTGGAGACCAGCTGGGCGACGTTCCGGGCGCCGGGCGACAACTTCGGCATCGAGCTGTTCGGTACCGACGGCGGCGCGAAGATCGAGGTGCAGAACTACACCAGCGACGACACGCTGCGGATCTTCACCGATGTCGGCGGTGTACCGGCCGAGGTGAAGCCGGCGACCGGCGCCGGGCTCGGGCACCGCGCGGTCGTCGCGGAGTTCGTCCGGATCGTCAAGAGCGGTGAGTGGGAAGGCCAGAACGGGTCCGAGGCGCTGCTGCGGACCGAGATCATCGACGCCTGCTACGCCTCGGCGAAGGCGGGACGAGAGGTTGTGCTCAATGACCAGGACAACTGACGGTCCGATCCGCGTCACCGTCTGGGGCGAAAACGTCCACGAGGGCCGCGACGAGACTGTGCGCAAGGTCTACCCGGACACCATGCACGAGACGATCGCGGCCGCGCTGCGGGACAAGCTCGGCCAGGAAGTAGTCGTCCGTACGGCGTGGCTGCAGCAGGACGAGCACGGCCTGACCGAGGAGGTGCTCGCCGACACCGACGTACTCACCTGGTGGGGTCACGCCGCGCACGGCGACGTCGACGACGCGGTCGTGGACCGGGTCCAGCAGCACGTGCTGTCCGGTATGGGCCTGATCGCGCTGCACTCGGCGCACTTCAGCAAGATCTTCATCAAGCTGATGGGCACGACCTGCTCGCTCGACTGGCGCGCCGAGAACGACCGTGAGCTGATCTGGACGGTCGCGGCCGGCCACCCGATCGCGCAAGGGATCCCGCACCCGCTGGTGATCGAGCGCGAGGAGATGTACGGCGAGCTGTTCGACATCCCGCAACCGGACGAGCTGGTCTTCGTCAGCTCGTTCTCCGGCGGCGAGGTGTTCCGCTCGGGCTGCTGCTACCGGCGCGGCCAGGGCCGGGTCTTCTACTTCCGCCCCGGCGACCAGGAGTACCCGACGTACCACCAGCCCGAGGTCCAGCAGATCATCGCCAACGCGGCGAGGTGGGCCGCTCCGACCAGCCCGCGGCAGCTCCCGACGGTTCACCACCGCAAGGACGTCGGCTGGTTCGACAAGGCCTGAGGCCCGTCTGGCAACGGCGCTGGATCACCGGACAGGACCTCGGTTCTCAGAGTCTCCGCTGCCAGGTCAGGTGGCCTTCGTCCATGGTGGCGTGGCCGTCGGCGCCGGCTGCGACGTTGGGGTCATGCGTGGCGATGATCACCGCGGCGCCGCGGCCGGCTTCCCGGCGGAGGAGGTCGAGCACTCGCTCACGGTTCGTGCCGTCGAGTTCGCTGGTGGACTCGTCGGCGAGGATGACACGGCCCTGCTGGGCGAGTCCGCGGGCGACGGCGACGCGTTGCTGCTCGCCGCCGGACAGTTCCTCGACCAGATGGTCGCCGCTGTCCTGCAGGCCGACGTCGGCCAGTGCCTGCTCGACGTGACGGTCGACCGCTTCCGGTTCGGTGCGCTTGGCGAGGAGCGGCAGCGAGAGGTTCTCCCGGGCGGTCAGGACCCGGGCCAGACCGTTGCCCTGCGGGATCAGTACGACGCCGTGCGCCGCGGCCGCGGGCCGGTCGGCGATGGTCAGGCCGTCGACCTCGACGTGGCCGGACTTCGCCCGGACCGCGCCGGCGATGGCCCACAGCAGCGAGCTCTTGCCGGCGCCGGACGGCCCGCTGACCGCGAGGACGAAACCGGGCGGCACGTGCAGCGAGACGTCCGCGACGGCGACCAGTTCGTCGTAGGCGACGGTGAGGTTGGAGACCGTGATCACGACTGACCTTCTTGCTGTCCATGTTGCTGTACGGGGCTCAGGCGAACGTCGCCGTCCTCGGTGGTGGTGACGCGGAGCAGGGTTCCGGGGGCCAGCAGTTCGGCGACGTGCGGCGGCAGCGGCAGCGATCCGTCGGTGGCGACGACCGCGAACTCCTCGCCGCTGCGCCCCTCGGACGCGATCCGGCCGTCGCGGATGGTGACAGTCCTGGGCAGCACCGCGGCGACCTCGGGGTCGTGGGTGACCAGCAGCACCGTCATACCGGTGCTCTCGTTGACGGTCGAGATCGCGGCGAGCACCTCGTCCCGGGCCCGGTGGTCGAGTTGGCTCGTGGGCTCGTCGGCCAGCAGCAGGCCGGGGAACGTGGCGATCCCGACCGCCACCGCGCAGAGCTGGATCTGCCCGGGCGTCAGCGACGTCAGCGGCGTCCGGGCGTGGTCGGCCAGGCCGACCAGGTCGAGGACCTCCTCCGGCGCCGGGAGGGACTGGTCGCGCGCCGCGGCACGCTGTGCGTAGCGGACGTTGTCGACGGGGGACAGGTAGGGGATCAGATTGCGCCCGGCTCCCTGCAGCACGATGCCGACGTCACGCGCGCGCATCCGGTTGAGCTCCGGCTCGGTCATCGTCGTCAGGTTGTGCTCGCCGATCTGCAGGCGACCGGCGCTCGGCGTCAGCAGACCGCCGCACAGTTGCAGCAGCGTGGACTTGCCGGCGCCGGACGGGCCGAGCAGCCCGACGAACTCACCGGGACGCACCGTGATGCCGATGCCCGACAAGGCCGCGACGTCGTGGCCCTGGCTGCGGTAGATGTGCACCAGCCCGCTCGTGCTGATCGCCAGGCCGCTCACGACAGCTCCTCCCGGATCCGGACGTAACCCGCGCGCCGGTTCACGCCGGTGCCCAGGACCAACGTGGTCGCCGTCAGCACGACGGTGCCGGCCAGCCAGAGGATCACCGCACCGGACCAGTTGATCGCCAGGTCGAGCGGGATCGGCGACGGTTCGGACGTCTCCGCGAACAGCGGGAACATCGGCAGCGCGATATGGGCGCCGACGATGCCGCAGGCCGACCCGAGCAGCGCTGCGAGCGCGACCGGCCCGGTCTGTTCCCAGCGTGCCGCCCCTCCGGTCGTCGACGCCGGTACGCCGTTGATCCGCAGGCTCGCGTAGTCCTGCGCCCGGGATCGCCAGGAGCTGACGCCCATCAGCAGCAGCACGATGACCGCGAGCGCCCAGCTGGCGAGCCCGACGACCGGGGTGAGCTGGAGCGCGAGGGCGCTGGCGGAGCGCCCGTACCCCTCGATCCGGTCGGACCGGCGATCGACGAGGGTCGAGGTCAGCCCGGCCGCGGTCAGCCCGTCGACGACCTTGCCGAGGTTCGCGAGCCCGTCGGCGTTCAGCCAGAGCTCGAGATCGGTCGAGGTGTCGTCGACGTTCCCGCCGAGCCGGCGGACGGTCTCCAGGTCCATCACGGCGGCGCGCTCGGTGTGCCGCGGCATCGGTGTCCGCAGGCCGTCCACCTTGGTGACGGGGATCGACAGCCCGTCGAGGCCGGGCACGGTCTGGACCTCGCTGACGGAGAAGTCCCCACTCACCAGCGCCGGGACGGGCGTGGGGATCGCGGCGTGCTGGAGGGTCAGGTCGCTCCCGAGGCTGGTCACCTCGAGCGTCAGTCCGTTCGGCCGGCTCTTCGCCGCGATGTGGCTCTGGTCGTCGTCCCCTGCCTGCGGACCGCTCGTCCAGTCCTGGGCGCTGCCCAGCGGGATCGACGGCTGGGTGTCGGTCGCCAGTTGGCTGATCGCGATCTCGCCCTTGGCGCCCACGGGGTCA
Organism: Kribbella sp. NPDC003505; assembly: GCF_040610875.1. Lineage (NCBI taxonomy): Bacteria > Bacillati > Actinomycetota > Actinomycetes > Propionibacteriales > Kribbellaceae > Kribbella > Kribbella sp. NPDC003505. The sequence continues at coordinate 138,376 of NZ_JBEXNA010000007.1, forward strand.
CCCACCTCGCGGGCGACCCCGAGCCGGATCAGTTGGCAGGACGGCCGGCAGTCCATCGGCGTACTCAGCTGGACCGGGCCGCTGCGGCCCAGCGGTATCGGCGGGAAACGGACCAGATAGCGCGCCCCTCTGCGCTGGTTGACCACCGTCGCCTGCAGGATCACGGACCTGGCCCGGCCCTCGGGGGCGAGCTCCTCGCCGTCACTGGTGGGCGGTGCGTACGACGCCGTCGTGCCGACGTCAGCGGTCACCTTCAGTTGGTCGCCGACGACCTTGATCGGCTGCGGCTCCGCGGGCGCCCGGAGATTGCCGAACCCCTCGGTCTCGGCGAGCCGGTCGCCGCGGAAGGCGATCCGCCGGTAGCTGTCCGGCTCGATCAGCACGGCGCGCAGGCTCTCGGCGGCGGGCGCCTGGGTGAGCACGACCGGCGTCAGCCATCGCCGGTCGGGATCGACCTTGTCGATCGCCGCGGTGAAGTCGATGAGGTTGATGGTGTCGATCGCGAGGACCGCCTCGGCACCGGTCTCGTAGCCGGCCCTGGTGTCCCGGTTCCGACCGGCCACCGAAGCCGCCTGGCCGGCGAACGACACCAGGCCCGTCGCGACGGCGACCACGGCGACGAGCCGTGTCACGGCTGGACGCCGGGCCACCTGCAGAGCGCCGAGCGCGAGACCGAGACGTCCGTTGCGCAGCGCCCGGCGGCTCACCAGCCCGGCGGCCGGGAGCAGCAGATGGGCGAAGGCCAGGCCGGCGGCCAGCGCGAGCAGCGTCGGGGTCAGGATCGGCAACGGACCCCGTCCGCCGCTGGTCAGTCCGGTCACCAGTCCGGCCGATGCGACGACGATGACGATCAGATCGATCAGACCGATGGTCCGGTGGCTTCCGCGCGGCGCGATCCGCCGGAGCAGGCTGGAGATCGGCCGGCGTACGACCGTACGAACCGACAGCGCGACAACCGCCAGCCCTGCCAGAGCCGCGAGACCGACCGCTGCCGGAACCGTCCACGGCACTTCCAGGGGCGGTACTCCGGCCAACCAGGCTGCTCGTACGGCGAGGAGCATCGCGAAACCGGCGGCCGCGCCGAGCACCGTACCGAGCAGCACGGGCACGCTCAGCTCGACGGCCAGCGCCCGGCCGATCGACCCTGCCCCCGACCCGCGGAGTCGCGAGACGGCCAGTTCGGGGCGGCGCTGGTCGACCACCGTGGCCAGCGCGAGCGCCAGGACGACCACCCCGAACAGAGCCACCTGCACCATCACCAGCGGGATGATCGTCGTGGCCTGGCGCCGCTCCGCCTGGATGCCGTCGATGACGTCGATCAGTCCTGAGCTGTTCTGCGCGTCGATGCCGCGTTCGGCGATCTGTGCTTCGAGCTGATCGGTCACCTGACGGATCCGAGCCAGGTCGTCGACTCGCACGCTTCCCGGCTGCGGGCGGGTGTCCAGCGTCGAGTAGGCGCCCCAAGGCCCCGCGGAGAGGGTGTCCCGCTCGGTGAGCAGGAAGTCGCCGAGCGGGGGCTGCGAGTCGCTGGCCTGCCGCGAGTTCCCGATCGGTCTCCGGCCGAACCAGTAGACGGCCTCGGCGTCCGCCTGGTAGATCCCGACCACGCGGAGCGGGATGCGCGCGGGGTTGCCGGCGGTCTGCGCCTTGATCGTCGCCCCGACCGCCAGGCCGAAGTTCTTCGCGTCCGCTGCCGACGCGGCAACCTCACCGGGGCTGCGGGGACACCGGCCGGCTGTCAGTTCGAGTTGGGCGCAGTAACCGTCCCGCCAGACCACCCGGCCCTGGACGGTCGGCCTGTCGTCGCCGAGGCCCCAGATCACGGCTGCCGCCCGCCCGTGCACCGGCGGGGTGAACAGGTGCTTCAGGTCGGCAGGGACGAGTTGATCGAGGTCCTCCGGCGGAGTCGATTCGGCCGAACCGCCGACGGTCGTCTTCGGGACCGTCTTGACTTGCCAGGCCGCGGAGTTCCACTGGCGCGCCAGGGTCTCGGTCGTGACGGTCTGTTCGACCGCGCGCGCGAACCAGGGCGCGAACGCCGCGCAGGTGCCGATCAACAGGCTGACCCCGGCCAGGACCATCGCCTGGGACCACCGGTACCGCAGAGCCTGCCGCAGGAACATCTTTGGCCACCCCCCAGCCGCCAGGTCACGCCTGTCGGTGACCAAGGACCGAACATACGGAACGAGAGGGGCAGCGTCAGGACGCCGGCTGACAACGATGCCCAGTTGTTGCCCGCCGCGCGCGGAGCGAGGCTGGGATACAGCTTGGCCGATGGGCCGGATAGGGTCCGTGCATGGCTGATGTTGCGGGGATCTTCAAGGCTTACGACGTCCGGGGGGTCGTGCCGGAGCAGTTGGACGAGTCGGTGGCCCGGGCGACCGGCGCGGCGTTCGTCGAGGTCCTGGACGTGCTCGCGGGTCCCGGTGCGGTGGTGATCGGGTACGACATGCGCCCGTCCAGCCCGGCGCTCGCGGCCGCGTTCGCGGAGGGCGTGGCGAGCACCGGGGCGGACGTCATCGACATCGGCCTGGCGTCCACCGACCAGTTGTACTTCGCGTCCGGCCGGCTCGACCTGCCCGGCGCGATGTTCACCGCCAGCCACAACCCGGCGCAGTACAACGGCATCAAGATGTGCCGTGCGGGCGCCGCCCCGGTCGGCTCCGACTCCGGTCTGCGCGACATCGCCGACCTGGTCGCGAAGGCCCTGACCGAGAACCCGGCGGCCGGGTCCGCCACGGGGCACATCACCCGCAAGGACCTGCTCACGGCGTACGCCGACCACCTGCACGACCTGGTCGACCTGAGCGGTATCCGTCCGCTCACCGTGGTCGTCGACGCCGGCAACGGCATGGGCGGCCACACCGTCCCGGCGGTGTTCGCCGACGGCCCGGTGACGATCGTCCCGCTGTACTTCGAGCTCGACGGCAGCTTCCCGAACCACGAGGCCAACCCGCTCGACCCGAAGAACCTGGTCGACCTGCAGGCCAAGGTCCGCGAGACCGGGGCCGACCTCGGCCTTGCCTTCGACGGCGACGCCGACCGCTGCTTCGTGGTGGACGAGCAGGGCGAGCCGATCTCGCCGAGCGCGATCACCGGCGCGGTCGCCGTCCGTGAGCTCGCCAAGCACCCGGGCGCGACCATCCTGCACAACCTGATCACCTCCAAGGCGGTCCCGGAGCTGATCGCCGAGCACGGCGGCGTCCCGGTCCGCACCCGGGTCGGGCACTCCAACATCAAGCAGAAGATGGCCGAGACCGACGCGGTGTTCGGTGGTGAGCACTCCGCGCACTACTACTTCCGCGACTTCTGGCGCGCCGACACCGGCATGCTGGCCGCGCTGCACGTCCTGGCCGCGCTGGGTGAGCAGGACAAGCCGGCCAGCGAACTGTTCGCCGACTACGAGCGGTATGTGGCGTCCGGCGAGATCAACAACACGGTCGCCGACCAGGCGGCGACCGTCGCGGCGATCGAGGACACCTATTCTGGCGTCGACGGCGTGACGGTCGACCATCTGGACGGCTTGACGGTGTCGGCGGGACAGTGGTGGTTCAACGTCCGTGCGTCGAACACGGAGCCGTTGCTGCGGCTGAACGTCGAGGCCGCGGACCGGGCCGAGATGGAACGCGTCCGTGACGAAGTACTGGCCCTGATCACCGGCGCATCGGTGGAGGAGAACTGAATGGCAGTCAATCTGGACCCGGACCTGCTGAGCATCCTGGTCTGCCCGAAGTGCCGCTCGGAGTTCCGGGTGGACGACGAGGCGAACGAGCTGATCTGCACCAACGCCGCCTGCGCGCTGGCGTACCCGGTGCGTGACGACATCCCGGTGCTGCTGATCGACGAGGCCCGGGACACCCGCGCGGAGTCCGGATCCGCGAGCAGCTGATGAGCGTTTTCGACGACACCCGGCTGGACGACCCGGCGGTGCTCGAGGCCTCGGACCACCTGCTGCGCCGCCTGGCGATGGCCGGTGCCCGGATCCGCGCCGAGCTGGAAGCGTCCGAGGACGTGCTGACCAAGCTGGAGTCCGACGGCTTCCGGCCGCGGGCCGTGGTGGCCGCGGGCCGGGACGCCCGCCTGGTCCGCGCCGTGCTGGAGCCGGTCTGCCCGGTTCCGTTCCTCGCCTGGCCCGGTCCCGGGCTGCCCGGCTGGGCCGGCCCGCTGGACCTGGTGATCGTCCTCGGCGGCGCCGCCGAGGACACGGACGCGGTGTCGGCCGCCGGTGAGGCGGTACGGCGTGGTTGCGGGCTGATGGTCGCCGCGCCGGAGGACTCGCCGGTGGCGATCGCCTCGGCCGGTCTCCGGCACGCGATCCGGCTGCCGTCGCAGTCGGACGACCAGCTCGCTGCGGCCGTCGCCGTGCTTCAGGCGCTGCACCAGATGGACCTGGGCCCGGAGGTCGACCACAAGGCCGTGGCGGCATTGCTGGACGACGTGGCGATCGAGTGCTCGCCCAACAACGACGTGGCGGCCAACCCGGCGAAGGAACTCGCTCTCGTGCTGGCGGATGCGTTGCCGCTGGTCTGGGGTGGCTCTGTCCTGGCAGCGCGTGCTGCCCGCCGTGTGGTCGAGGCGCTCCGGCTGGCCAGTGGACGGCCGGCGCTGGCCGCGGACGCCGGCCATCTGCTGCCGGTGCTCAACCAGCCGCCGCGGGACCTGTTCGCCGACCCGTTCGACAAGCCGGAGGAGCTGCGGCCCGCGCTGATCATCCTGGACGACGGTGTCGACGAGGCCGGCATCGCCGAGCACCGCAGCAAGCTCGAGTCCAAGGCAGAGGCGCACGACGTCCGGGTGCACACGATCAGGCAGGCCAGCGGCACGGATGTCGCCCGGTACGCCGCTTTGACCCAGCAGGGTCGCTACGCCGCGGCGTATCTCGGCATCGGCCTCGGCCGGTACGGTATGGCGACCGTGGACGACCCGGTCGAGCCAGGCAACCCCTCGGAGGATCCGGCGTGGTAGTCCCGCTGCAGAACACCATCCGCGACTACGCGTGGGGTTCGCCGACCGCACTGCCGCAGTTGCTCGGCGTACAGCCGACCGGCGAGCCGCAGGCCGAGCTGTGGATGGGTGCGCACGAGTCCGCCCCGTCGGTTCTGCCGAACGGCGACACCTTGTACGACGCGGTGTCCGCCGACCCGGCCGCGGTGCTGGGGGAGGAGACGGCCGAGCGGTTCGACGGCCGGTTCCCGTTCCTCGCGAAGCTGCTCGCGGCGGCGCAGCCGTTGTCGATCCAGGCGCACCCGTCCCGGGACCAGGCGATCGACGGGTACCAGCGGGACGAGGCCGCCGCGATTCCCCGGGACGCCGCTGACCGCAACTACAAGGACGCCTGGCCGAAGCCGGAGATCCTGATCGCGCTGGAGCCGTTCGACGCGCTGGTGGGTTTCCGGCCGCTGGAGGCGACCGTCGCGCTGCTCGACGCGCTGGCTCCGGCCGGGTTCGAGGAGCTCACGGACCTGCTCCGCAACGGCAAGCTCCAGGACGCGTTCAGCGGTTTCATGAGCACCGACCGGGACGCGATCCGCCCGCTGGTCGCGGCCCTCGGCGAGGCCGTCGCGCAGTACCCGGGCGACGCGTTCCCCTTGGAGCGCGAGACGCTGGCGAAGCTGTGCGCGGACTTCCCGGACGACCCCGGTGTGCTCGCGGCCCTGTTGCTGAACCGGGTGCGCCTGCAGCGGTTCGACGCCGTGTATCTCCCGGCCGGGAACGTGCACGCCTACCTGCGGGGCCTCGGCTTCGAGGTGATGGCGAACTCCGACAACGTGCTGCGCGGCGGGCTGACGAGCAAGTACGTCGACGTACCGGAGCTCGTCTCGGTGGTGGACTTCGAGCCGCTGGCCGACCCGGTGCTGACCGCAACCGCGGACGGGATCTACGAGACAGGGTGTGAGTACTTCGCGATTCACCGGGTGGACCTGTCGTCGGGCGAGCGCACGGTCGACGGTGTCGGGCCGCGGATCGTCTGCTGTGTGGACGGCTCTGTCGATGCTGCCGGCAAGGAATCCGTTGTGACGTTGTCCGCTGGTCAGTCGGCGTTCCTCGCCGGACCCGAAGGACCCTGTACCCTGCGTGGTTCCGGCACGGCATTCGTCGTCGCCGCACGCTAACTGTGCATTTTCTTTCTGGAGGGCCTGAACAACCATGGCTGGTGGCGGGAACAAGGCCGTTGTCGCGGCTTTGCTGGCGAACACCGGGATCGCGGTCACCAAGTTCGCCGCCTGGGGGCTGACCCAGTCGGCCTCGATGCTGGCCGAGGCGATCCACTCGCTCGCCGACGCGGGCAACCAGGTGCTGTTGCTGGTCGGTGGCCGGCGGGCCAAGCGCGAGGCCGACGAGCTGCACCAGTTCGGGTTCGGCCGGGAGCGGTACGTCTACTCGTTCATCGTGTCGATCGTGCTGTTCAGCGTGGGTGGTCTGTTCGCGCTGTACGAGGGCTACCACAAGGTGCACGACCCGCACGGGATCGACAACTGGAAGTGGGTCCCGGTCGCGGTGCTGGTGGTCGCGATCGTGATGGAGAGCCTGTCGTTCCGGACCGCGATCATCGAGGCGAACAAGCTCCGCGGACACGTGTCCTGGGTGAAGTTCGTCCGGAACGCGCGCGCCCCGGAGTTGCCGGTCATCCTGCTCGAGGACTTCGCGGCGCTCACCGGTCTGGTGCTGGCGCTGATCGGCGTCGTACTGACGCTTGCCACCGGCAACGGTGTGTTCGACGGCCTCGGGTCGATGGCGATCGGCGCGCTGCTGGTCTGCGTCGCGATCTTCCTCGCGATCGAGATGAAGTCGCTGCTGCTCGGCGAGTCCGCGACCCGCGAGTCCCAGTCCCGGATCGTCGCCGCGATCGAGAACACCCCGGGTGTCCAGCGCCTGATCCACATCAAGACCCTGCACCTCGGCCCCGAGGAGGTCCTGGTCGCCGCGAAGCTCGGCGTCGAGCCGACCGCCGACGCGGCCGTCGTCGCGGAGACCATCGACGCCGCCGAGCGAGCCATCCGCGCCGCCGAGCCGATGAGTCAGCACATCTACCTCGAGCCCGACATCTTCCACGAGCACCACGTCCCCGACGAGCGCCCCGCCGTCCCCGAGGCCCCGTCCCACTAGGGCATGTCTGGGGTCAACCCCTCACCTTGCGGGTTGGCACTGCGCATGCCGGTAGGCGAACCGTCCATCGCGGGGGTCGACCCCTCAGATGGACATCACCGTGGCTTGGGTGGCAGTACGCCGGAGCGGCCGAGCCAGCGCAGGGCGCGCTCGCGGTCGATCTCGGCCTGCGTCGGCGGCGCGGTGAGCCGGCCGGTGCGGTAGCCGAGGTTGCGGATGTCCGCGGCCACGGACGGCTCGGCGAGCGCCCGCAGCGCGAAGGCGAGCGCCGCCGGCGTCACGTCGTACCGGCGTTCGAGGTCGAGCGCCAGCCGGACGGCGGCGAGGTCGCGGTCGTCGTACTGGCGCTGTGAGGTGTGCTCGGAGCGAGAGCGCGGCAGCAGCCCCAGTGCCTCCCGGTAGCGGAGCATGCGCGGAGTGGTACCCAGTTGGCGAGCGGCCTCGGTGATGCGCATAGCATCAATCCTGACATTTCGGTGTCAAAAATGCGCCTGGAGCGATCAAACCGCGTGCCTCGGCCCTCTAGGCTCGGGCAGGTAGTAATCACAGTCTTCAGCAGGGGAGCGGCATGACCTTCGACTACAAGGTGGCGGATCTCGGCCTGGCCGAGTTCGGGCGCAAGGAGATCCGGCTGGCCGAGCACGAGATGCCTGGCCTGATGGCGATGCGCGAGCAGTACGGCGAGAGCAAGCCGCTGGCCGGCGCGCGGATCATGGGCTCGCTGCACATGACGATCCAGACCGCCGTGCTGATCGAGACGCTGACGGCGCTCGGGGCCGAGGTGCGCTGGGTGTCGTGCAACATCTTCTCCACCCAGGACCACGCGGCGGCCGCGGTCGTCGTCGGCCCGGACGGGACGGCCGAGAACCCCGCCGGTGTGCCGGTGTTCGCCTGGAAGGGCGAGACGCTGGAGGAGTACTGGTGGTGCACTGAGCAGGCGCTGACCTGGCCGGGCACTGACGGCCCGAACATGATCCTCGACGACGGCGGCGACGCCACGATGCTCGTCCACAAGGGCACCGAGTTCGAGAAGGCGGGCGCCGTGCCGGACCCGTCGACCGCCGACTCCGAGGAGTACGGCGTCGTCCTGAGCCTGCTGACCCGGACGCTGGCGGAGTCGCCGACGAAGTGGACGACCATCGGTCAAGGCATCAAGGGTGTCACCGAGGAGACCACCACCGGCGTGCACCGGCTGTACGAGATGCACAAGGCCGGCGCGCTGCTGTTCCCGGCGATCAACGTCAACGACTCGGTCACCAAGTCGAAGTTCGACAACAAGTACGGCTGCCGGCACTCGCTGATCGACGGCATCAACCGCGCCACCGACGTCCTGATCGGCGGCAAGGTCGCGGTCGTCTGCGGGTACGGCGACGTCGGCAAGGGCTGCGCCGAGTCGTTGCGCGGTCAGGGCGCGCGGGTGATCGTCACCGAGATCGACCCGATCTGCGCGCTGCAGGCCGCGATGGACGGCTACCAGGTCTCGACCGTGGACGACGTGGTCGGGATCGCCGACATCTTCGTCACCACGACCGGCAACAAGGACGTCATCACCGCCGACCACATGGCGGCGATGAAGCACCAGGCGATCGTCGGCAACATCGGCCACTTCGACAACGAGATCGACATGGCCGGGCTGTACAAGGTGCCGGGGATCGAGCGGGTCAACATCAAGCCGCAGGTCGACGAGTTCCGGTTCCCGGACGGCCACACGATCATCGTGCTGTCCGAGGGCCGACTGCTGAACCTCGGCAATGCCACCGGGCACCCGTCGTTCGTGATGTCGAACTCGTTCACCAACCAGGTGCTCGCGCAGATCGAGCTGTTCGTGAAGACCGCCGACTACCCGACCGAGGTGTACGTGCTGCCGAAGCACCTCGACGAGATGGTCGCCCGGCTGCACCTCGACTCGCTCGGGGTGAAGCTGACCGAGCTGACCAAGGAGCAGGCGGCCTACCTCGGCGTACCGGTCGAGGGACCGTACAAGGCCGAGGCCTACCGCTACTGAGGTTCTTTGAACACCCCCGCGCACGTCATTGCGCGGGGGTGTTCTCTGACCAAGTTCGTTCGAAGTGCCGCATGAGTGCCGGATAGACGATCGCGTAGCGGAACGGCTTGATGAAGGCCATGTACGCCTTGCCGAAGGTGCCGCGGGGTTTGACGTAGACGGTCATCTGCGCGCGGTAGCGGCCGTTTCCCTGGTCGACCCAGGCCAGGTGCATCACGCCGTACATGGTCCGGTTGGAGATTTCCTCGGCGAGTTCGGTGCCGGTGCGGTACAGCGGCCGGAACGGCTTGTCGGTGACCAGCGATGCCGGGGACTTGTCGCGGAGGTCGTCGGGAACCCGGACGAGCAGTGATGCTTCGCCCGTGCCGGGAACCGGCGGCCAGGCGCCGGCGGCGTCCGCGGAGGTCGAGATGCGCCCGAGCCCGAACGCGCGTCCGAGCACGTCGCGAAGGCCCCACAGTAAGCGCACCGGCAGCGGCGCGGCCCCCGGAAAGTCGAGGGATTGCTGCAGATCGACGACGGCTGGAAAGTCGTCCGCGCCGCCCTCGATGGGAAGCGCCCAGACGTCCTCGACGTCGAAGTCGGGCACGATGTCGTCGATGATCCAGTCCTGGGTCTTCAGTACGTCGTCGGGGAGTCTCATCTGTCGTGCGTTCCTTTCGCGCAGAGGGCGCGGATCGGGCGGATCAGCGGGCGGTAGAACGGCCGGATCAGCCGTCCCGGGATGCGGCCGTGGCGCTCCTCCTGCCAGACCCGAGCCCGGGGATGGCCCTCGATCAGCCGGCCGATGATGCCCCGATCGAGGCGGTGCTCCGGGAAGGTGGAACACACCTCGACCTGGCACAGGTGCTTGATGTTCATGTAGCCGTACTGGGCGGGGCTGACCAGGCGGATCGGTGCGCCGTGGTCGCCTCCGAGCGGGCTTCCGTTCACCCGGTCCGCGAGCAGGACGTCGTCCGCCAGCGCGTCCTGCAGCTCGACCACGGAGCTGACGCCGTCCAGACCTTCGAACGCCAGGTGGCTGACGCGGATCTCCGCGTCGAGCGCCGGCTCGACGAAGGCGCGAAAGAAGTCGGCGAACCGCACCCCTTCCCACCGCAGGCCGGTCGCCGTCCAGCCGGAGACGCAGTGGAAGTCGGCGACGAGCTTGCGCCGTTGCAGTGTGCCGAGCTCCGGCAGCCGCACCTCCGAGAGCTTGCGAACGACACCGCTGATCGCGATCACCGGATCGTCCGGCACCGCGGGCGGCGGCCGGTGCAGATGGGTGCCGAAGCGCGGGAACCCCTCGACGCGGCGTTGTCCTGGCGGAAGTGGCGACATGGTTGGTCCTCCTTCACCGACCGACGGTCGGTCACCGACTTGCGGTCAGTATTTTATGCTTGCCTGGTGACTGTCAAGAAGCTGCGGGAGCGGCAGGCGGAGGCAACCCGGGAGTTGCTGGTCGGGATCGCGCGCGAGCGGTTCGTCGAGCAGGGCTACAAGGCAACCGCGATGGACGACATCGTCCAGCGAGCCGGTCTCGCGAAGGGGGCTCTCTACCACCACTTCAGCGGCAAGGACGCGCTGTTCAAGGCGGTCTACGACGTGGTGCTGGAGGAGACCGCCGGGGCGGTGATGACCGCGGCCCTCGCCGAGGAGGATCCGTGGGGCGCGGTGCGAGCGGGCCTGTCCGCGTTCCTCGACGCCTGCTTGCAGCCGGCGTTCCGGCGGATCGTGATCATCGACAGTGTGACCGTGCTGGCCGCCGGCGCGTGGGAACGCGGCGCGGAAGGCGTCGAGCTGCCGATGCTGCGGACCGTGCTGACGCCGCTGGTGGACAGCGGCGCGTTGCCCGGCGTCACACTCGACTCGCTGGCGCACCTCGCACTGGGCGGTCTCTACGGCTCAGCCCTCTACATCGCCCGGGCCGCCGACCACGAGGCCGCCCGCGCGGAGGCCGACGTGGTGCTGGACGTCGTCCTGCGCGGCGTACGGGCGGCGACCAGCTGATCCGGCGACCTCGTGTTGGTCAGCGGATCGCTGTGAAGAGGTGTTTGCCGGCGACCTGCCCGAGGACAGCCACCTCGGTGAAGCCGGCCTCGCGGAATGGCCAAGGGATGCGCGAGCTCTTTCAGCTCCGCCGGGTCCAGCCAGTGCGGAGCTGCCGTCGCTGGACGTACTTGGTGGGTGGACGTCCGAGATGCCGGGTTGGCGACCGAGATTCCGGGCGCACACCCCCAAGGTCAGACGCCCACCCACCAGATCCGGACCCGCCGGCTGGCCGCTTCAGGGTTGGGAGATCCGGGCATGCGAGTGGACAAGGCCGGGGGGACAACGCCGGATCGCGTCAGTGCCGGCGGTGGTCAGGACCAGTGGCCGGCTTCGTTGCTACCGGGGGCGGCCCAGCCTTCGGCGTTGACGGTCGCTGGGCGCGACTCGTGCGGCGGTACGGGCGGCGCGAACAGGCCGGGCGGAGCAGCAGCCGGCGGGAGAGGGCCGTACGGGTCGGGCGGCGCGAACGGCCCGGTCGGCACGGCGTACGACGGCGCCGCGGCCGGTCCATTCGCCGAAACCGGACCACCTGGTCCGTGCGACGGGGCGGGCGGGCCTGCTGTGGACGGCAGTGCGGGAGCGCCTGCCGCATGCTGCGGAGTGAGGGGACCTGGGATGTACGGCGAGCTGGGCGGGATGTACGGCGACCCAGTTGCGCCGTACGGCGAAGGGGCGAAGAGGCCTGTGTGGGTCGGGCGTTGGGAGGCTAGGCGGTTGAGTTCTCGGCGGCGGCGTTCGGCCAGGACTGCGGACAGGTAGGCGGGGGCGATGACCTGGGTCGGCGGCGCCGGTGCGATGACTGCGGCTACGCGGGCGGCCAGTGCCTCGCCGAGTGCGTACTGCGGGCCGGGGAGGAGCTCGGTGAAGCGGGCCAGGTAGTCCCGGGCCGCGTTCGCCAGCTCGTCGGACAGCCGCGACAGCTCCAGCGACTGCGCCCACTGGACCAGATGACCGGGCACGAACAGCGGCGGCGACGCCATCGGCTGGTTGCGCTCGCGGATGACCACCGTCCCGGAGACCATGTCCCCGATCCGCTTGCCCTGCTTGTTCATCAGGCTCGCGACGATCCCGGGACAGGCCGCGAACCACGGCGCGAAGTCGACGAAGAACCACATCAGCGTCCGCACCAGCGCGTGCCGGAACCGGATCGAGCTCCCGTCGTCGCGCACCACCTTCAGCCCGAGCACCATCTTGCCGAGTGTCCGCCCGCGGGTCAGCGTCTCCATCACGACCCGGTAGCCGACCACCACGAGCAGCACGACGACGAAGATCAGCGCACCCGCCAGCGCCTCACTGACCTCGCTCCCGAACAGGAAGCCGGCCAGGAGCGCGATCAGCACGGTCAGCACGATGCCTTGCAGCAGCATGTCGATCGCACACGCCAGCGCCCGCGTGGGCATCCGGGCGATCCGCACCTGGAGGACGACTGCTTCGCCGGTGACCAGCTGGGACACTCTGCCGCCCCCCTCCTGCGTAGACACTGGGTCCGGTTAGTCTGCCACCAGTCGGGTGGAGGAGGTGTGGCGGTGGACGTAGAAGCGTTTGTCTCGGTGCACCAGCCGCAGTGGGACCGCTTGGCGTACCTGACTCGTCGCCAGCGCCGCCTGTCCGGTGCGGAAGCCGAAGAGCTCGTGGTCCTCTACCAGCGGGTCGGCACGCACCTCGCCGCGCTGCGAGCGGCCGGGGCGGATCCGGTGTCGATCGGCCGGCTCTCCGGTCTGATCGCCGACGCGCGCGGCGCCGTGACCGGCGTCCAGGCACCTGTCTGGCGCGACATCTCGAAGTACTTCCTGGTCAGCTTCCCCGCCGCGCTGTACGCCTCCAGACGCTGGTGGATCACCATCGGCCTGCTCTTCTACCTGGTCGCCGCCTGGGCCGCCTGGCGGGTCCTGGCGCACCCGGAGGTGATCGACTCGATCGCCACACCGGACCAGATCAAGCAGCTCGTCGAGCATGACTTCGAGGCGTACTACTCGGAGAACCCGGCACAGGACTTCGCCCTGCGCGTCTGGATCAACAACGCGACCATCAGCGCCGCTGTCCTCGCGCTCGGCATCCTGCTGATCCCGTCCGTCTTCGTGCTGTGGGACAACGCGCTCAACCTGGGCCTGAGCGCCGGACTGATGATCGGCCACGACCGCGGCGGTCTGTTCTTCAGCCTGATCGCGCCGCACGGCCTGCTGGAGATCACGGCGGTGTTCGTCGCCGCCGCGGCCGGCCTACGGCTCGGCTGGGCCTGGGTCGTCCCAGGACCGCGCACACGCATGCAGGCTGTCGCGCAGACCGGCCGTGCCACCGTCGGTATGGCGATCGGCCTGGCCGCGGTGCTCCTCGTCACCGGCCTGATCGAGGCCTTCGTCACGCCGTTCCTGCCCGGGCCGGTCCGGGTCACCATCGGCATCGTCGCCGAGCTGGCGTTCATCACGTACGTCTGGACGCTGGGTCGCCGCGCGTACCGTCAGGGTGAGTACGGCGACATCGACGAGTCGGACCGCGAGGCCACCGCACCCGTATCCGCCTGACTGTTTCCGCACTGGGCACTTCTCAGGTGTGACTACTACCGCCCAGGAAGTCCGATACAGCCAGCCGTACCGGTACGCGGTGACGGTCGGTCTGGTGGCGTACGGCGTCGTACACCTGCTGATCGCCTGGATCGCCTTGCAGCTCGCTTTCGGCAAGTCGTCGCAGGAGGCTTCACAGCAAGGGGCCCTGCGGGAACTTGCCGACAAGCCGCTCGGTGGCGTGCTGTTGTGGGTTGTCGCGATCGGCCTGTTCGCCCTAGCCGTCTGGCAGGTCCTGCAGGTGATCTGGGGCCACCTGGAGACGCACAAGAAGCTGTCGTCGGTCGGACGCGCGATCGTCTACGTGGTGCTGGCCATCAGCGCGGTGAAGGTCGCGGTCGGCTCCGGCGGATCGGGAACCGGTCAGCAGCGCAGTGTCTCTGCCCGGCTGATGGAGCACGGCTGGGGACGTGCGGTGATCATCGCGGCCGGTGTCGCGATCCTCGCGATCGGTTGCTACCACGTCTACAAGGGGATCACGAAGAAGTTCACCGAGGACCTGGTGGGCGGCGTCTCGGACGTGACCATCCTGCTGGGCCGGATCGGGTACGGCGCGAAGGGCCTCGCGTACGCCGTGGTCGGCGTCCTGTTCGGCTGGGCGGCGATCGCCTACGACCCGCAGAAGGCCGGAGGCCTCGACACCGCGCTGCACACGATCAAGGAACAACCGGCCGGCTCGGTCCTGCTGGCCGTCCTGGCAGCCGGCATCGCAGCCTTCGGCGCCTACTGCTTCAGCTGGTCCCGCAACGCGCGCCGCTGAGGTCGTCGTCACGCCGGGAGGTCCCGCCGGCGGAGGCCGATCAGGCCGGTGAAGGCGACGGCGAGTGCGATCGCGAGCAAGGCGACGAACGGGCCGGCCGACACCTCTCCGCCGGGGAGCGAGGGGAGGTGGGTGAACGGTGAGATGTCCCGGATCCAGCCGGCTGTGCTCACCCCGGCGCTCACCAGCCCGATCAGGATGCAGACCGCCGGGCCGGCCCACGACACCATCGAGGCCCGCGGGAACAGACCGAAGATCGCGATCGCTATCGCCGCCAGCACCCACACAGCCGGCAGTTGGGCGAGCGCCGCACCAACCAGCCGCGGTACCTGACCACTCACATCGCCGATTGCCGCGCCGTACGCCAGTCCTTCGGCGACACCGGCTGCCACCAGCGCCAGGGCCGGGCCCAGCAGGCTGAACACCAGGTGGCTCGCGGCCCATTGCCAGCGACTCGTCGCGGTCGCCAGCACCGGCTCGGCACGCCCGCTGCTCTCCTCGACGCGCATTCGCAGCGTGGCTTGAACGGCGTACGCCGAAGCAATCAGCCCGACCAGCGTCATCACACCGGCCAGGAACGAGTCGATCAGCCCGGCCGCGCCACCCATCCGCTGGAACATCTCCTGGATGCCCGGATCGTCGCGCATCAGGTCGCCGACGCCCTCCGCGACACCCCCGAAAAGCAGCCCCAGCAAGGCGAATCCGACGGTCCACGCCGCCAGCAGCCCGCGATGCAGCCGCCACGCCAACGCCAGCGGCGATCCCAACTTCCCGTCTGCCGGCCCGAGCCGATCCGGCAAGATCCCCGCACCGACGTCCCGTCGTACAGCCAGCGCCACCGCGGCTCCGATCAGCGCGATGGTTGCTGCCAGCAGCACCACGGCCAACCACCAACGATTCTGGGCGTACGGATGGATCTGCTGCGCCCAGCCGATCGGCGACAGGTACGACAACCACGCGAGCGGCCCGTCCGTGTGCGCACTGGTATCACCGGCGGCCCGCAGTACGTAAGCCCCGCCGAGGACCCCGATCGCGATACCCCGCGCCGTCCCCGCACTGGCCGTCAACTGCGCCGCGACCGCGCCGAGCGCCGCGAAGAACCAGCCGGTGCCGGCGTACACGACGCCGATGGCAATCGATCCGGTGAGCGGCAGATCCTGGCTGTGCATACCGAGGGCAAGCAGTACGGCGAGCACCAGATTCGCGCCGAGGACCGTGATGAGAGCCGCGGCCAGCTGCGCGTGCCGTCCGACAACGGTTGCCCCGAGCAACTCGCGGCGGCCGGTCTCCTCCTCGACGCGGGTGTGCCGGATCACCGTGAGCAGACTGATCAGGCCGACCATCACCGGCACGAACCCGAGCCGCCACGTCACGAACTCGCCCAGGCTCGGCCCGGAAAGCTCGCCGTACAAGGTGATGAAGCCGGCGTTGCTCGCGTACTTGACCCGCGAGTCCGGCGTCGGGAACAGGTCGCCGTACTCCTTCACGTAGCTCACCGAGATCGCCGTGAGCAGGACGATCCAGAGCGGCAGCACGATCCGGTCCCGGCGCAGGATCAGCCGGATCAGACCGCCGGTGCCGGCCAGCGACGTCATTTCACGGCCTCCGGTTCGTACAGCCGCAGGAACAGTTCCTCGAGCGACGGCGGCTGGCTCACGAGACTCCGGACGCCGATCTCCGTCAGCCGCCGCAGCACCGGGTTGATCTCGTCGGTGTCCACGTCGAACTGGACGTGCCCGTCGATCTCCTTCAGGTCATGGACCCCGGACAACTGCGCCAGGCCGTTCATCGGTCCGACGAGCTCGGCCTGGATCGACGTCCGGGTGAGGTGCCGCAGCTCGCTCAGCGTGCCGCTCTCGACGGCGCGGCCGGCCCGGATGATCGTGACGCGATCGCACAGCGCCTCGACCTCGGACAGGATGTGGCTGGACAGCAGGACGGTCCGGCCGTCACGGTCGCTGATCTCCTGCACGACGTCGCGGAAGACCTCTTCCATCAGCGGGTCCAGGCCGGACGTCGGCTCGTCGAGCAGCAGCAGTTCGACGTCGGAGGCGAACGCGGCGACCAGGGCGACCTTCTGCCGATTGCCCTTCGAATACGCGCGCGCCTTCTTCCGCGGGTCGAGGTCGAACCGCTCGAGAAGCTCGGCCTTGCGCTTCTTGTCCACCCCGCCGCGCATCCGGCCGAGCAGGTCGATCGCCTCGCCGCCGGACAGGTTCGGCCACAGCGTCACGTCACCGGGCACGTACGCGAGCCGCCGGTGCAGCTGGGTCGCGTCCGACCACGGGTCGCCGTCCAGCACCCGCGCCGTACCGCCGTCGGCACGCGTCATCCCGAGCAGGATGCGAATGGTGGTGGTCTTCCCCGCGCCGTTCGGGCCGAGGAATC
Source organism: Kribbella sp. NPDC003505 (assembly GCF_040610875.1). Taxonomy (NCBI): domain Bacteria; kingdom Bacillati; phylum Actinomycetota; class Actinomycetes; order Propionibacteriales; family Kribbellaceae; genus Kribbella; species Kribbella sp. NPDC003505. Next base: position 155,228 of record NZ_JBEXNA010000007.1, read on the forward strand.
CGTGCACCTCGCCGGTTCGCACCGTGAGGTCGAGACCGTCCAGGGCCCGGGTCCGCCCGAACCGCTTGACCAGACCTTCCGTGCTGATCATCGCTTCTCCTGTTTCTCGATCTGTTCCTGGGTGAGCAGCGGGATCGTGAAGACCTCCATCAGCGCGCGGCCGATGCGGTTGTAGCCCGCTGGTGTGGTGATGTCCTCCCCCAGCGCCTTCGAGACCTGCTCGCGGAACACGAACACGCTGAGCTTGATCGCGGCCAGCGCCGCGGCGTACCCGCGCCGGTCCTTGGGATCGATGCCGAAACTCGTCGTCCACTCCTCGACCGCGTCGACCCCCTCGAGGAACAGCGCGGTCGCGGTCTCCGAGCCGTCCATCATCGAGCGGACCAGATACAGCTGCAGCGGGAACGCGAGCGGATGCAGCACGAGCGGGTCGAGTCCGGTGAGGTCTCCGTCCCTGGTCAGCTCGGCGCCGATCTGAAGCATCCGCTCCTTCGCGTACTTGTCACACGCTTCCCGCAACGCCTCCTTCGACCCGAAGTGATGCCGCACCAACCCCGACGACACCCCTGCCTCCGCCGCGATGTCCCGGATCGAAGCCCCCTCGATCCCCCGCTCCCCGAACAACTTGACCGCCGCATCCCGAATCCGGGCCCGCGCCGTGAGGTCTTCCACCGCCCGATCCATTCCCACTCCTCTCACTACACACAACAGCAAACTCCTACACAGCTGTGTAGTCAAGTGCCCACTCGTAAAGTCACGGTTGGCCGTAGGTGATGCACCCGACCACACGTGCTCCGCAGACACCTGCCTCGCCACTCCGCTCCTCACCGCGCCCGCTCCGCGTGCTTTGCCCTGTGGCTCCGCTTCTCACCGCACTCGCTGCGGGTGCTTGTGCTGTGGCTCCGCTTTTCACCGCACTCGCTGCGGGTGCTTGTGCTGTGGCTCCGCTTTTCACCGCACTCGCTGCGCGTGCTTGCCCTGTGGCTCCGCTTTTCACCGCACTCGCTGCGCGTGCTTGCCCTGTGGCTCCGCTTTTCACCGCACTCGCTGCGCGTGCTTGCCCTGTCGCTCTGCTCCTCACCGCACCCGCTCCGCGTGCTCTCACCCCACCCCCCGCTTAATGCGGTGCGCCCATTTCCGGCTGACGCCGGGAGCTGCCGACTCGCGCCGCGCGCATCCGGCCTGCGCTGCGAGTTGCCAGCTGCCGCCGGGGTTGCCAGCTGGCGCCGGGGTTATCGGCCTTCCGCCAGGGCTCCGGCTTGCGCAAGGGAGTCGTCGGCTTGTGCTGGGAGTGTCCGGCTGGCGCCGTGGGTTTCCGGCCTGCGCCGTGGGTCCCGGCTCGCGCCGCGTGCATCTGGCTTGCGCTTGGGAGTTCCCCGCTGGCGCTGTGGGTTCCCGGCTGGCGCCGAGAGGTGCCGGCCCGCGCTGGGAGTTGCTGGCTTGCGCCGAGAGCTGCCGGCCTGCCGCCAGGGGGCTTCGGATGTCGCTGGGTGTAGCCGGCGTGCGCCGGGAGTTGCCGGCTTGCGCCGTGGGCTTCCGGCTGCCGCCGAGAGTTGCCGGCCTGCGCCGGGGTTGCCGGTTTGCGCCGCGTGTATTCAGCTTTCGCTGGGAGCGTCCGGCTTGCTCCGGGAATTGCCGGCTGGTTGCGAGCTGTCGCCGGCCGGTGAAGGGCGGCCGGCCTGCCGTGGCGACGGAGTCCGCGGTGATGTGCCGTGAAGATCAGGCCGCCGCCCCGCCCCGTCCAACTCTCCACATCGGCCAGCACCCCGCGCCGAGTCGTGGCATTCGGCTCCGACCCAAGCGGCGAGTCGTGGACATTGGTCGCGCTGGGCAGCCAATTGCCACGACTGGCGGACGAACGGAGCCGCGCCAAGCCGATCGCGGAGACCTCTCCGCTCGAGCCGGAACCCCACCCGGGCAGACGCCCTCGACGAATCACGTTCCCGGGTCGCCAGTTCCTTCGCGGGCGAGCTTCGTGCCAACACGACTCGATGTGCTGACGAGAGCCCACCGCTGCTGCCCCGCGTGGCTTTGCGGCACTCCACTTGGCCCCGCGCATCAATGTGCACAGCCTTCGCGCCGTGATCCGCGCCGCCGGCGCGAGCTGGACACTTCCGGCGGTAGCCGGAAACCGGCGGTGCCAGCCGGAAGTGGATGCTCCGCGCTAAGTGGGTTGGATCTGAGCGACGAGGCGAAAGCCTGCGTAGCGCGTGTGCGGCTGGCGACATCCACGCATTTGTCCAGCTCGTGAACCGGATCCAGCCGGTAAGAAGGTTACTTCAATGTGACAAAGTTTCGTATCTTGTTGACAGGACAGCGCTTGCTGGTGTGGTTTCTTCCCAACATCAACACCTGGCTGGGGAAGGTGGGGCGGCCCATGAGGAAGCTGTTGGCTGTGCTGGCGGCGCTGTGTGTGCTGGCGGCGGTACCTGGGACGGCGTCGGCGGCCGAGCCCGCGGCGAAGAAGGTCATCAAGATCGGGGTCACGCAGTCAGTGGACTCGATGAACCCGTTCCTCGCCGTGCGGCTGGTGACGGGGTCGATCCAGCGGATGATCTACGGCTTCCTGACGGTGCCGGATTCGAAGACGCTGCAGCCGAGCCCGGATCTCGCCGAGTCCTGGACGACGTCGCCGGACGGGCTGACCTGGACGTTCAAGATCCGGCAGGCGAAGTGGTCGGACGGGAAGCCGATCACCGCGGCGGACGCGGCCTGGACGTTCAACAAGATGATGACCGACGACGGCGCGAAGACCGGCAACGGGCCGGCGGTGGAGAATTTCCAGAGCGTCACCGCGAACGGCCAGGAGCTGACCATCAAGCTCAAGGCGCCGCAGGCGTCGATGCTCGACAACCCGGTGCCGATCATGCCCAAGCACGTCTGGGAGAAGGTCACCGACATCTCGAAGTACGACGGTGAGGTGTACCCGACCGTCGGCAGCGGACCGTACGTCGCGGTGGAGCACAAGAAGGACCAGTTCGTCCGGCTGGAGGCGAACCCGGACTACTGGCGCGGCCGCCCGAAGATCGACGAGCTGCAGATCATCTTCTACGACAACCCCGCGGCCTCGATCGTCGGCCTGAAGAAGGGCGACATCGACCTGATCGGCCGGCTGAACCCGCCGGACTTCGAGTCGCTGAAGGGCGACGACAACATCGTCCAGTGGAACACCCAGGGCCGCCGGGCGACCTATCTGCAGATCAACCACGGCGCGACGACCAGTGACGACAAGCCGATCGGCGACGGGCATCCGGCGCTGAAGGACCCGAAGGTGCGGACCGCGCTGCACTACGCGATCGACAAGCAGAAGCTGGTCGACGAGGTCCAGGGTGGGCTGGCCAAGCCGGCCGACGGGTCGATCATCCCGCCGCTGTACAAGGACTTCTTCTGGGAGGCGAGCGGCGACGAGAAGGTCTCGTTCGACCTCGCGAAGGCCAACAAGATCCTCGACGACGCGGGCTACAAGAAGGGCGCCGACGGTGTCCGGACGATGCCGGACGGGTCGCGGAAACTGCAGTTCCGGTTCAGCATCCACACCGACACCCCGATCGAGGACAAGCTCGCCGAGTACCTGACCGGCTGGTTCAAGGAGATCGGCATCCAGCTGACCACGAAGCGTCTGGACTCCAGCAAGTTCACCGAGGAGACCGGTACGACGGCGCTGTTCGACATCGCGATCAGCGGCTGGTCGGTGAATCCGGACCCGGAGGAGGTGCTCGGCACGCACCTGTGCAGCCGGCGTCCGGGGGCCGACGGCAAGGGCGGCGGCACCGAGTCGTTCTACTGCGATCCGACGTACGAGAGCCTGTACCTCGAGCAGCAGAAGGAACTCGACCGCGGAAAGCGCGCGGAAACGATCAAGAAAATGGAGGAAAGGCTCTACACCGACGCGCCGGTGATCGCGCTCTACTACCCGAACGATCTCGAGGGCTACCGGAAGGACCGGATCGCGAGCATCACGCCGATCCCGGAGGACAAGGGCCTGCTGTACGGCGGTTCGGGCTACTGGCCGTTCTACACGCTCGAGGCGGTGTCGAAGGACGGCGAGACCGCGGAAAGCGGTGGCCTGGGCGGTGGTGTGATCGCCGGCATCGCGGCGGCCGTGGTCGTCGTCCTGATCGGTGGTTTCCTCGTCCTTCGACGCCGCCAGGGCGCGGCGGACGAGCGCGAATGACGGCCGACACCACCACGGCCGTCGAGGCGCTCGAGGAGCGCCCGGCCCGCCACGGTCTGCCGCGGTATGCGGCGACCAAGGCGGGCGGGGCGCTGCTGAGCATCGCGATGGTGATCGTCGCGACGTTCTTCCTGTTCCGGCTGCTGCCGGGCGATCCGGTCCGCGCCCTCGCGCAGGGGCGGAACATGACGCCGGAGCAGCTCGACCTGGAGCGGGCGCGGCTCGGGCTGGACAAGCCGATCCCCGAGCAGTTCCTGCATTTCCTCCAGCAGACGCTGTCGTTCGACCTGGGGACGTCGTACGAGTACAAGCGGCCGGTCGTCGACCTGATCGGCGAGCGGATCGGGTCGACGTTGCTGCTCACCGGTACGGCGCTGGTGATGGCCGTCAGCCTCGGCCTCTGGCAGGGCGCCCGCGCCGGATGGAAACCCGGCAGCAGGTTCGACAAGGTGTCGACGGCCGTCTCGCTGGTGTTGTGGTCGGTGCCGACGTTCTGGCTCGGGCTGTTGCTGCTGATGGTGTTCGCGGCCGGGATCGGCCCGATCCCCGGGATCTTCCCGACCCGCGGGAGCTCGAGCGTGGACAAGCCCGACGGGTTCGCGGGCGTGCTCGACGTCGCGCAGCACATGGTGCTGCCGTGTCTGACGCTGGTCGCGGTCGTCTACGCGCAGTACCTGCTGGTGATGCGGTCGTCGGTGATCGACGAGGTCGGCCAGGACTACATCACGACGGCGCGGGCGAAGGGCCTGCGCGACGACGACGTACGCCGCCGGCACGCCGTACCGAACGCGCTGCTGCCGACCGTCACGCTGGTGTTCATGCGGATCGGCTTCGTGGTCGGCGGCGCGGTCACGGTCGAGGCGATCTTCAGCTGGCCGGGGCTCGGGCAGCTGTTCTACGAGGCGATCCGGGTGCCGGACTTCACGCTGATGCAAGGAACGTTCCTGCTGATCACGGTTTCCGTGATCGTGATGAACACGTTGGCCGATGTGGTCTACCACGTCCTGGACCCGCGGGTGAGGTCGGCATGAGCACGGTGGCGTGGGTGCGGCGGAAACGCGCTGCCGGTCGTTTCTGGACGGATTTCCGGAAACAGCGAGCAGGCGTTGCCGGATTGGTGATTCTGGCGGCCGCCGTCGTGCTCGCGCTGATCGCCCCGCTGTTCATCGACGCCGGCGTCACGAACGTGGTCAGCGGAACCGGGGCCAAGCTGGCGCCGCCGAGCCCTGCCGACCCGCTCGGCACCGACGAGTCGGGCCGGTCGGTGCTGCTGATGATCTGGTGGGGATCCCGGACCTCGCTGCTGATCGGATTCCTCGCGGCGCTGCTCAGCATGGTGATCGGCACCGTGCTCGGAATCGCGGCCGGGCATTTCCGCGGCTGGGTCGGTGCGGTGATCCTGCGCATCACCGACTGGTTCCTGGTGCTGCCGTCGCTGGTCACCGCGCTGGTGCTGGCGGCGATCCTGGGCGGTTCCACCGCGACGATCATCGTGGCGATCGGGGTGACGTCATGGCCGTCTACGGCGCGACTGATCCGCGCGCAGACGCTGGCCGTCGAGGCGCGCCCGTACATCGAGCGGTCACTCGCGCTCGGCGCCGGGCACTGGCACATCACCACGCGGCACGTGCTGCCCAACGTGGCCCCGCTGCTGCTGGCGAGTACGACGCTCGAGGTGGCGAGCGCGATCGTCACCGAGTCGACGCTGGCGTTCCTCGGCGTGAGTGCGAACAAGACCTCGTGGGGAACGATGCTCCGCGGGTCGTACGACTGGGGCGCGGCGACCGCCGGCGCCTGGTGGTACATCCTCGTGCCGGGTCTGTGCATCGTGACCGTGGTGATGGCGTTCACCTTGTGTGGAAGGGCTTTGGAGACCGTGCTCAACCCCCGGCTGCGGACGCGTGCACATGCTTGAGCTCGACGAGTTGACCGTGAAATACCGGATCGCCGGCGGCGAGGTTCCCGCCGTCCGCGGGGTGTCGCTGAGCGTGCCGGCCGGTGAGGCGCTCGGGCTGGCCGGGGAGTCGGGGTCGGGGAAGTCCTCGGTCGCGCTCGCCCTGCTCCGGCTGCTGCCGCGATCCGCCGACGTCGGCGGGCGGGTGCTGCTGGACGGCGAGGACGTGCTGTCGATGAAGTGGGGCCGGCTGCGCGCGGTCCGCTGGTCGTCGGCCTCGATCGTCTTCCAAGGTGCGCAGCACGGACTCAACCCGGTGCGGCGGATCGGCGACCAGATCGCGGAGCCGCTGCTCGTGCACAAGCTGGCGTCCGGCGCGGTCGCGGACCAGCGGGTGCAGGAGTTGCTGTCGCAGGTCGGGCTGCCGGCCTGGCGGGCGCGGAGCTACCCGCACGAGCTGAGTGGTGGCCAACGGCAACGAGTGATGATCGCGATGGCGCTGGCGTGCGAACCGCAGTTGATCATCGCCGACGAGCCGACGACCGCGCTCGACCTGATGGTGCAGGCGCAGGTGCTGACGCTGATCCGCCGGCTGATCGCGGACCACGGGATCTCGTTGCTGATGATCTCGCACGACCTGTCGGTGCTGGCGGACGTGTGCGACCGGCTGGCCGTCATGTACGCCGGGCGGCTGGTCGAGGTCGGCCCTTCGTCCGGCGAGTTCCGGCACCCGTACAGCCAGGCGCTGGCCGCCGCGTTCCCGACCGTCGGCGATCCGGCGTCCCGTCTAGCCCCGCGCGGGCTGGCCGGTGACCCGCCGGATCCGCAGCAGTTGCCGGGCGGGTGTGCGTTCCACCCGCGCTGCCCGGTCGCACTCGAGACTTGCGCGACGTCCGACGTACAGCTGCGGGAATCCGGCGCCGGCCGGACCGCCGCCTGCGTCCTGGTAGGGGAGTGACCTTTGCTAGAGGCAACTGATCTGCACGTCGAGTTCCCGGGCCGCGGCGGCAACCGGGCCCGGGCCGTCGACGGCGTCAACCTGGCGGTCGGCGCCGGGGAGATCGTCGCGCTGGTCGGCGAGTCCGGCTGCGGCAAGACCACGCTCGCCCGCACGCTCCTCGGTCTGGAGCGCCCGACGTCGGGCCGGGTCGCGTACGACGGTACGCCGCTGAGCTACACCGGCCGCGCGCTGCGCGCCTTCCGGCGGCAGGTGCAACTCGTCCTCCAGGATCCGATGGGATCGCTGAACCCGCGGCACACCGTGTACGAGGCGGTCGCCGAAGGTCCGCGCATCCACGGACTGCCCGACGAGGAATCCGTGGTGTCGTCGGCACTCGCCCGCGCCGGGCTGCGGCCGCCGGAGCGGTTCTTCCAGCGCTATCCGCACGAGCTGTCCGGCGGGCAGCGGCAACGCGTCGTGATCGCGGGCGCGCTCGCACTCGACCCGAAGGTCCTGATCGCCGACGAGCCGGTCGCGTCCCTGGACGCCTCAGTGCGCGGCGAGATCCTCGCCCTCCTGCTCCGGCTGCGCGACGACCTCGGGCTGTCCGCGCTCGTCGTCACCCACGACCTCGGCCTGGCCTGGAACATCGCCGACCGGGTCGCCGTCATGTACCTCGGCCGGATCGTCGAGTCCGGCCCCACCGAGGACGTGCTGACGAACCCGCGACACCCTTACACGCAGGCGTTGCTCAGTGTCCTTCCCGAGTCCCCGAACCGCATCGTGCTCACCGGCGAGCCGCCGGACCCGACCCGCGTACCCGCCGGCTGCCGCTTCCATCCACGCTGCCAATTGGTGGCCCAGGGCAACGGTACGGCGGCCTGCGGCGCGCAACCACTGCCGATCCTGCCCGCGGGCAGGGCCGTCCAGGTCGCGTGCCACGTGGCCGCACCCTGATCAGACCTCGTCGTCGTCCTCGGGCTCCTCCGCGGCGTCGGCGACCGCCCACTTCAGCTGGAACTCGACCTCTTCCTCGTCCTCGCCACGCTCGTGCTCCACGCTGATCCGCGCGTTCTTGGGGACCGTGAACCGCTCGCCCGCGACCTGGATCCGGAACGGCTTGCCGGACTCCAGCGCGTCCGCGAGCCGCCGCAACTTGGCCGCGAAATCGGCGACCGAGTAGTCCTTCTCGACATCTGTCTCACTCATGCCGCCCATCCAAGCAGGCAGAAGGTTCTTCCAGTGGTTGACAATAGTTAACAGATAGTAGAACTATTGCGGCATGGCGCAAGATCAGGTCGATCGCTTCTTCGAAGTCCTGGCCGATCCCACCCGGCGGCACGTCGTCCAACTGCTGGGGGAAGGGCCGCAACGGGCGGGCCGGCTGGCCGCGGCGACCGGGGCTTCGTCGCCGGCGATGAGCCGGCACCTCCGGATTCTGCTGGCGGCGGGCCTGGTCGCCGACGAGCGCGTCCCGGAGGATGCGCGGGCGCGCGTGTTCCGGCTCAATCCCGAGCCTGTCGTGGCCGTCCAGGCCTGGCTCGACCAGGTCCAGGCGCACTGGCGCGACCAGCTGGCCTCGTTCAAGCAGCATGTCGAGCAGAAAGGGACACCCGATGACTGAACCGTCCGCGACCGCTTCCGTCGATGTCGCCGTCGACCCGGAGACCGCGTTCCAGGCCTTCACCGAAGAGATCGACCTGTGGTGGGTCCGCGGCCCGATCAACTTCTGGGACTCCGCGCGCGCGATCGAGGTACGTATCGAGCCGGGCGTCGGCGGCCGCATCCTCGAGGTGTACGCGGACGACGCCCTGGAGCGCGGCGTGATCACCGCCTGGGAGCCGGGCGTGCGGTTCGAGTACCGCAGTTCGACCGACGACACCGAGACCACGGTCAGCTTTGCACCGATCGCGGCCGGCACCCGCGTGACTGTCGTCGAAGCGCTGGTCGAGGGCGGTACCAAGGCCGTGTACTCCTGGCGGAACGTGCTGCACTGGTTCCCGGCGTGGATCGCCCGTCGCGACGCGGCGCCGCACGCGGTCCGCGAGGTCGGCCGGCTGGCAGTCGCGTTGTACTACGAGGATCCAGCCGCCGCCGCGCGCTGGTTGCACACCGTTTTCGGCCTGGAGACCTGGGATCGGATTCCGGAGGAGGGCACCCGGCCGACCTGGATCGAACTGCACGCGGGCTCCTCCTCGATCATCCTGCTCCGGCGTAGCGAGCCTGGCCGGCCGTCCTCGGATCACTCGACGTGGGTCTACGTCGACGATCTCGAAGCGCACTTCGCTCAGGCTCAGCGGAACGACGCGAAGATCCTGCAGGAGATCCATCAGTACGGCTATCGCTCGTACCAGGCGGAGGATCTCGAGGGGCACCACTGGACCTTCGCCCAGGCCCGTCCCACGATGCAGTGACGGAACAGCCCCTCACCGGAGGGCGTCTGACGCCCGGGGTGGTGCGGGTCGCCGACACCGTACGCCGCCCCGGGTCGGGCAGCTCCGCCTTCACGGCGGAGCTCCTGGACCTGCTTGCGGAAAACGGTTTCGGCGCCGCACCGAAGTACCTCGGGCAGGATGAGACCGGGCGCGACGTCCTCACTTTTCTGGAGGGCTGGGTGCCGGCCAGATATCAACGGTGGTCCGACCGGCAAGTATCCGCCGCAGGCACGCTCCTCCGGCGTTTTCACGATGCCACCCGCGGCAGCCGCCTCGCTGCGGACCAGCCGGTCGTGTGCCATCACGACCCGGCCCCCACCAACTTCGTCTTCACCGACGACCTCCCGAGCGCCCTGATCGACTTCGACCTGGCGGCGCCTGGTGATCCGCTGGAAGATCTCGGGTACGCCGCCTGGACCTGGTGCATCGCCTCCAAACATGCCGACCCCAGCCGTCAGGCGCACCAGGTTCGGGTCCTCGCCGACGCCTACGGGCTCACCGCCGAGCAACGGTCGGAGTTGGTCGACGCGACGGCGGCACGGCAGGTGGCGAACGTGCAGTTCTGGGTACGCCGGCCGTGCGCGGACGCCGCCGAGCGGATCGCCTGGTCGCGGTGGGAACACGCTTTCGTACAGGCGAACCGCGATGTGTTCGACGCCGCGCTGGCCTAGAGGCGGCCGGCTTTCTTCAGGGTGAGGTAGGTGTCGGCGAGGGCCGGGGCGATCTGGTCCGGAGGTTCGTCGACGACGGTCACACCGGCTCGGGCGAGAGTGGCGGTCAGGCGTTCCCGATCCAGGCGGGTCCGGGCGGCCGAGGCAGCGCCGTACACGTCCAGGAGATCGCCGCGGGTGGCTTCCAGTTCGGTCAGCCGGGGATCGGCCACCGACGCCAGCACTACGACGTGCCGGCGCAGCAGCGGGCCGATCACGGGCAGCAGGGACTCCTCGATGACCGCCGGATCGAGGCCGGTCAGGAGGACGACGAGGGAGCGCTGGCCGAGCCGTTCGAGCACCTGTGACACGACGACGCGGAAGTCGGTCTGCACGAGCTCGGCCTCGACATTGGCCAGCGCGTTCACGAACGACGGCAGCACGTCCTGCGGCGCGGGCCGCCGTACGTCGGCCCGGACGGCGGAATCGCACGCCAGCAAGGAAACCCGGTCGCCCGCCCGCGTCGCCAGAGCGGCCAGCAGCAGGGCCGCGTCCATCGCGTGGTCCAGCCGCGGCGCATCCCCGACGCGCCCAGCGGACAGCCGTCCCGAGTCGATCACGATGACGACCTGCCGGTCCCGCTCCGGTCGCCACGTCCGCAGGACGACGTTTCCGCGCCGTGCCGTCGCGCGCCAGTCGATACTCCGCACGTCGTCACCCGGCACGTAGTCACGCAGCGAGTCGAACTCGGTCCCCTGCCCGCGCACGAGCAACGCTGTCCGGCCGTCCAGCTCGCGCAGCCGAGCCAGCCGAGACGGCAGGTGCTTGCGGCTCTTGAACGGCGGCAGCGCCCGGACTGTCCACGGGACCTGGTGGGACCCCTGCCGGCCGGCAAACCCCAGCGGTCCCACCGACCGCACGGTCACCCGGTACGCCTTGCGGTCGCCGCGGCGCGTCGGGACCAGATGCGTGGTCAGCCGCCGTCGTTCGCCCGACGGCAGATCCAGCTTGTGCGGCGGGTCCAGTACGCCGGCAGACGGCGGCCAGGCGTCCCGCAGCAGCCCACGCACGCGCCGGCCCGGGTTGGTGATCAGCAGGTTCACCGCAGCCGGCTCACCGAGCCGTACGGCGTTGTCGCCCTGCCGCTCGAACTGCAGGCGCCGGGGCGAACCAGCCAACAGAATGTCCACCAGACACACCACCAGCACAGCAGCGACGACCACGCCGATCCCGGCCCACGACGGCATCACCAGAGCGACGAACACCACTCCAGCGGCAGCCAGGATGCCGGCTCGGCCAGTCAGAACCATCAGCGTGGCACCGGCACCGTCGCGAGCACACTCTCCAGCACCGCGTCCGCGCTGACACCCTCCAGCTCGGCCTCCGGCCGCACCTGGACCCGATGCCGAAGGCAAGGACGTGCCATCGCCTTCACGTCGTCCGGGATGACGTAGTCGCGCCCGGACAGCCACGCCCACGCACGCGAGACCGCGAGCAGCGCGGTGGCGCCACGTGGCGAGACACCCAGTTGCAGCGACGGCGACTGGCGAGTGGCGCGGCACAGGTCGACGACGTACGCCAGCACGTCCTCCCGGACCGCGACCCGCCGTACGGCGTCCTGCCCTGCCTGCAGGTCCTCAGGGCCGGCCACCGGACGCAGACCGGCAGCGGCCAGGTCACGCGGATCGAAGCCTTGTGCGTGCCGGGCGAGTACGGCGATCTCCGCATCGCGCGGCGGGATGTCCAGCGTCACTTTCAGCAGGAACCGGTCCAGCTGGGCCTCTGGCAGCGGATACGTGCCTTCGTACTCCACCGGGTTCTGCGTAGCTGCCACCACGAACGGCGAGGGCAACCGCCGCGGCTCGCCGTCCACGGTCACCTGCCGCTCCTCCATGGCCTCCAGCAACGCGGCCTGGGTCTTCGGCGGCGTCCGGTTGATCTCGTCCGCCAGCAGGATGTTCGTGAACACAGGCCCCGGCCGGAACTCGAACTCGCTCGTCTTCGCGTCGTACACCAGCGATCCGGTGACGTCACCCGGCATCAGGTCCGGCGTGAACTGCACGCGTTTGGTCTCCAGCCGCAGCGCCGTCGACAGCGCCCGCACCATCAGGGTCTTCGCTGTCCCCGGCACGCCCTCCAGCAGCACGTGGCCGCGGCAGAGCAGGGCGAGCACCAGTGCGGTCACCGCAGTGTCCTGGCCGACCACCGCCTTGCCGATCTCGGTCCGTAGCGCGACCAGCGCCTGCCGGGCCTGGTCCGCGGTGACCTCGGTAGTCGTCACGGGTGTCGTACCTCCTGCGTCAGTACGTCGAGTTCGTGGGACAAGGACATCAGAGCGTCGTCAGTGAACGGCGGCAGGCCGTAGAGCAACTCGTACAACATGGCCGGGTCGCGGCCGGTCCGTGCGGCGACAGTCGCGATCACGGCCGACGGATCGGCCCGCCGGGGAATGCCGTGCGCCTTGTGCAACTGACCGAGCGCCGACTCACGCAGCGCGGCCGCCGCGCGATCGCGGGCTCGTGAGCGTCGGTAGAGCCTCGCCCTGCCCTCGGTGGTCTCCGCCGCGTGCACAATCACCGGCAGCTGCTCCGCTACCACCGGCCCGAGCCGTCGCCCGCGCCAGATCGCCACCACCAGTACGGCGAATGCCAGCGCCCAGCCGATGTAGCGGACGTCAGGTGGGATCAGCGGGGGAGTGTCGTCGCCCAAGTCGCTGTAGGTCGCCTCCCACTGCGGCAGGTACCAGGTCAGATCGTCATGCGTGCCGAACAGATTGAGCGCCAAGGCCGCGTTGCCGTCGTCGGCGAGCTGGGCATTGGTGAACGACGCCCGGGCACCGACCACGTCGACGAGGCGGTCGCCGAGGTCCAATCGGACCATGGTGGCGTTGATGCCGTCGCCGTAGCAGGTGGTCGCGCCGTCGGGAGCGGAGTACGTCGGCCCGCTCACGGTGGCCGTGCCTGCCCTCACCGCGGCTGGAAGCTCACAGCCGGGCTGGCGGCTACGGCTTGCCAAAGAGTTGCCGGTCGGGCGCACACCCGGGGCCAGAGCTTCGAGAGCCCGGCTGCTGGGACGGATCAGGATGATGTGGCTCCACTGCGCCCCCGCGATCCGCTGCCAGTCGGAGGCGTTCAGTGAACCGCCCGGGCCGATGACCAGTGCCTTGCCGGCGCCTGGTTGTAAGGCGTCGTCCAGCGACTCGGTGCCGTGGACGTCGACGTTGTGGTTCTTCAGCAGCGCCGCGAGCGCCCGTGCTCCGTCCGACTCGGTGGAGTCCGGGCTGAACGGTCCCGACGTACGGGCCGAAGTCGCGATCAGTACGACGATGGCGGCCAGCACGATCAGACCGGTGACAAGCAGCGGCGTCCGCAACGCGCGCCAGCCCTCACTGACACTGCGTCCGACAGCCGTGCTCATACAGCCACCCGTGCGGTCCGCGCGGCGTCGTCAGCCGCGACGACAGCGGCGTACCGCTGCGGCGTCCCAGGACGGTTGCCGTAGACAACCTCCGTGAACACCAGCGCGGCCGGCTGCAGCGGTTCACGCAGTACCGGCGCCGCGCGCGACGCATCGGCCACGACCTCGTACGCCGTACGTCCGGCGCGTTCGTCCAGGACGGTCCGCTCGGTCAGCTCCGCCACGCACGCCCGGAAGCGGCTGCGGATCGCCGACGCGAAGTCGCCGGACGCGGCCTCTTGTTCGGCCAGGGCACGGTACTCGGCGGCACTCTGCGGCCGGGCGGTGTCGAAGACCGCCTGAGACTTGGCCCTGTGGCTGGTCCGCAGTACGCCGGACCGCCAGAGCACCACAACCACGACAAGGACCAGCAGCGCGATCAGCATCACCAGACCGGCGTGACCGTTGGGCGACGAGCCTGTGAGGCTGTCCAGCAGGTCCTGGATCCAGTCCAGCACCTTGCCGACGGCCCGCTCGATCAGCGAGCCGGAGTCCCGGTACGCGGACTTGGACAGTTCCTTGGCCGCCTCCTGAGCGGCCTGGTCCCGGTCGATGTCGACGGGCGGCTCCAGCGGGAGAAGGATCACGCCGGCTCCTCGAACCGCAGCGCCGGCCGCATCCACAGGTCCAGACCTTCGCGGCGGACCCGGAGGTCGAGGTAGATCAGGGCCTGGACGGCGGACATGAAGGCGAGACTGGCGATCAGCGTGATCAGCGTCGCGATGCCGACCGCCACACCGAGGACGATGGTCACTACGACCGCCCCGGTGCTGTCGCTGGAGCCGGCCCACCCGCCGACCGTCAGGATCAGCGCGCTGACCCCGAACTGCAGCGCGTACCCGATGATGTTCACCACCAGCCCCCCGAAGAGCAGGATCCCGAACACCCGCCAGAACTTGCCCTTCACGAGCTGCCACGACCGGCGCAGCGAACCCCAGACCCCCACCCGCACCGGGATGTGCAGGCCGATGTCCGGTGCGTGCCGGCCCTCCATCAGGACCACCGTCCCGGCCAGCACCAGCCGGATGCCGAAGATCAGCACCAGGACGCCGCCGACCAGCATCATCCCGAGGGCCGCGGCACCGGCCACCTCGGAGGAGATCGCCGCGTCCGCCCCGGCGCCGATACCGAACACCGCGAGCCCCCAGCCGCCGATCAGCAGCATGAACGACAGCGACTGCACCAGACCCACAGCCGCCAGCGCGGGGACCGCGGGTCGCACCAGACGCATCAGCTCGCGTGGGCCGGCCCTGTGCGCCAGCTGGCTCCGGACCGCGGCCAGCGCGATGATCCCGGACAGCATGCTCGACACCACCGAGAACAGCACTACCTGAACGCCGTAGGTGAGCAGGAGGGCCGCACCGGCTTGCCCGAACGGGTCGTCCGCCCCGAAGAAGCCACCCAGCCCGCCCGGTACGGCGACCTCGGTCAGAACGGCCTGCACCGCGACCAGTGCGATCCCGGCCAGCACCGGCAGGCCGAGCATGATCGTCTTGTTGTCGGAGATCGTCCGGGCGGCGTTGTCGAGCAGGTCCGCCGGCAGCCACGGCCGCAGCGGCTCGGTCGCCACGTCGTCGTGCAGGCGCATACTCGACTGCGTACGGTGGTCGGCCACTGACTGCCTCCTCTCCCGGTGAACCGTCGTACCAGCGGGCACGTGAGTTGTGGTGAACCCCGGCCGTGCACCATGATCCCGGATGATCACAGCCCAACTCGGGGGTCACACGGCGATCCGGCGTGTGCACTACCAGGGGAATGGGACACTATCCGTAGTGCGTACGGCCTGGCACCCCGCCGGGCGCACACCGACCGGTCGGACTCGGACCCAACGGAGCAGCGAGGAGCTAAGGGCGTGGCAGACGGTAACCGGACGATGCGGGGCCGCATCCTCATCGTCGACGACGACACCGCGTTGTCGGAGATGCTCAGCATCGTGCTGCGCAACGAGGGCTACGACACCTATCTGTGCGCGACCGGTGACAAGGCGGTGCCGGCGTTCCGGGAGTTCAAGCCCGATCTGCTGCTGCTCGACCTGATGCTGCCCGGGATGGACGGGATCGACGTCTGCCGGGCGATCCGGGCCGAGTCCGGGGTGCCGATCGTGATGCTGACCGCCAAGAGCGACACCGTCGACGTGGTGCTCGGGCTGGAGTCCGGGGCCGACGACTACGTGGTCAAGCCGTTCAAGCCGAAGGAACTGGTGGCCCGGATCCGGGCGCGGCTGCGCCGGATGGACGAGCCCGGTCCGGAGTCGCTGACCATCGGCGACCTCACCATCGACGTGGCCGGCCACTCGGTGAAGCGGGCCGGCGAGACGATCCAGCTGACGCCGCTGGAGTTCGACCTGCTGGTCTGCCTGGCGTCGAAGCCCTGGCAGGTGTTCACCCGTGAGGTGCTGCTGGAGCAGGTCTGGGGCTACCGGCACGCCGCCGACACCCGGCTGGTGAACGTGCACGTCCAGCGGCTGCGCTCCAAGATCGAGAAGGACCCTGAGCACCCGGAGATCGTGGTCACGGTCCGCGGTGTCGGATACAAGGCGGGTGCGGACTGATCGAGTACGGACGCGGTCAAGAGCCGCAGGCTGCCGCCGGCGACCAGGTGGTGGACCCCGGTCACGAGGTGCACACCGGTCAGATCACGGATCACCGGAGCGGGCAGCCGTCGGCACCTCCCGAGCAGGAGGTGGCCGAGTCCCGCGGGACGGAGCTGGAGCTGACCGCCGCCGCGGCGGATTGGGCTGCCCAGCCGCAGCCGCTGTGGCGGACGCACCCCAAGCACTGGCCCGACATCTGGCGGCGGTCCATCCAGGCGCGGATCGTCACGGGCACCCTGCTGATGTCGACGCTGGTGCTGATCCTGGTCGGCTGGGTGATGATGAGCCAGGTCACCGACGGTGTCCTGGAGTCCCGCCGGATGAGCGCCCAGGCCGAGGTGCGCGCCCAGCTCCAGCAGCTGTCCGTCAGCCTCGACGCCGCCAACCCGAACCTCGTCAACCAGCAGCTGTCCGAGCTGGTCCTCGGCTCCAACCGCCCGGGCCTGTACGACGTCCTGCTGGTGCCGACCGACCAGGCGGCGTCCAACGCGATCCGCTACACCGGGCTGGTCAACAGCGACTCGATCCCGCAGCCGCTGTCCTCGTCCGTGGTCAGCGACGGCTCCAAGTTGTGGGACACGTACACGCTGATCAACTACCGCGACAGCCCCAGCGTCCCAGGCCTGGTGATCGGTTCCCAGATCCGGATCGACTCGACCGGTGACAAGTACGCGATCTACTTCCTGTTCCCGCTCACCGCGCAGCAGGAGACGCTGGACGTCGTCCAGCGCGCCCTTGTGACCGCGGGGCTGTTGCTGATCGTCCTGCTCGGCGCGGTGGCCTGGCTGGTCACCCGGCAGGTCGTGACGCCGGTGCGGATGGCCCGCCGGATCGCCGAGCGGCTGGCGGCCGGCAAGCTCGAGGAGCGGATGCAGGTCCGCGGCACCGACGACCTGGCCCGGCTGGCCGTGTCGTTCAACAAGATGGCGTCCAACCTGCAGCGCCAGATCCGCCGGCTGGAGGAGCTGTCGCGGCTGCAGCGCCGGTTCGTGTCGGACGTGTCCCACGAGCTGCGGACGCCGCTCACCACGGTGCGGATGGCCGCCGACCTGCTGCACGAGAGCCGTGACCAGTTCGACCCGATCAGCCGCCGCTCGGTGGAGCTGCTGCAGAACGAGCTCAACCGGTTCGAGGAGCTGCTCGCCGACCTGCTGGAGATCAGCAGGTTCGACGCCGGAGCGGCCGCCCTGGACCTGGAGGACGTCGACCTGCGCGACATCGTCAACCGGGTGCTGGAGAATCACGAGACCCTGGTCCAGCGGAAGGGCTGCGAGGTCCAGCTGGACATGCCGCGGCCGTGCCGGGCCAAGGTGGACTCCCGCCGCATCGAGCGGATCCTGCGGAACCTGATCGGCAACGCGATCGAGCACAGCGAAGGCCTGCCGATCCGGATCAGCACGGCGTACGACGAGGAGGCCGCGGCGGTGGCCGTCCGCGACCACGGCGTCGGGTTCCGGCCCGAGGAGGCCGAGATGGTGTTCAGCCGGTTCTGGCGGGCCGACCCGGCCCGGGCCCGGACCACCGGCGGCACCGGCCTCGGCCTGTCGATCGCGCTCGAGGACGCCCGGTTGCACGGCGGCCGCCTGGACGCGTGGGGCTCGCCCGGCGACGGCGCGTACTTCCGGCTGACGCTGCCGCGCCGCCCGGACGTGGCGCTCACCGGTTCGCCGCTGCCGCCGCGGCCGGCCGACGCGACCCGCGTGGTCACCGAACTCGTCGACGTCGGCGCGCCGTACCAGAAGCTGAGCGGCGGTGAGGAGCGATGAAGCGCAGGCTGGTCGCGGCCGTGCTGGCCGTGGTGATGCTGGGCGGCTGCGCGGCAGTGCCGACCAAGGGCACCATCCGCAACGGCGAGCGGCAGGGGCTGGCGCCGGACCTGGGCGGCGTCGGCGTCGAGGCCAAGCCGCCGCGGGCGAACGTCGGCGACATGGCGATCGTCAGCGGCTTCCTGGAGGCGATGTCGGACTCCCAGGCGTACGACGTCGCGCGGCAGTACATGACCCCGGACGCCGCCGGGGAGTGGCGGCCGGAGTCGCAGACCGTGGTGTACGAGCAGAGCGCCGACTCGCTGACCCGGAAGGCCGGCGGCATCCAGCTGACCGCCCGCAAGATCGCGACCATCGGCGCGCGCGGCGAATGGATCCCGGCGAAGGCCGACGAGCCGGCCGACTTCTTCTTCAAGCTCAAGAAGATCGACGGACAGCTCCGCGTCGACTCGCCGCCGCCGGGGGCGTACCTCGGCAGCAACCAGGTCGACCTGAAGCTCGCATCCCGGGACCTGTACTTCTTCAACCAGTCCCGCGACCTGCTCGTACCGGACCAGGTCTGGCTGCCGCAGAACCTCCCGTCCGGCCAGGCCGCGACCCAGCTCGTCCAGGAGCTGCTGAAAGGCCCGACCAGCAGGCTCGGGAACGGCGTGAGGTCCATAGCGCCGCCCGGCACCGAAGTGCAGGTTTCGGTCCCGGTGGACCTCGGTGTGGCCACGGTGGCGCTCAATGACGCTGCTGCCTCGCTCCGCGACCAGGACCGGCGGCTGCTGGCGGCGCAGATCGTCTGGACCCTCAACCAGCTGAACCTGCGGGCCAAGATCACGGTCGGCGGCGCACCGCTGCTGCCTGACGACCCCGAGGTCCTGCCGTTCGCCAACTTCAGCCCGTACGACCCTCAGGTGCCGGCCGGGACGGCAACCAAGCTCTTCGGCCTGCTGAAGCAGAAGCCGCACCGGATCGTCGGCCTGGACGGGGCGTCGGACATCGCCGCCCAGCCGCTGAACGCCGGGCCACTGGCGCTGTACAAGGCGCAGTCGCTCGCGGTCACGCTGGCAGGCGACGCCGGGGCGATCGTCACCGCCGACGGGAAGTACCTCGTCTACGGCAAGCTGGACCCGGGCGACAAGGACGTCGACCAGGCGAAGATCGAGCTCGACGGGAAGACCCTGCCGCCGAGCTTCGACGACCAGGACAACCTGTGGTTCCTGGACCGGGCCGACAGCGACCATCCACGGCTGCGGCTCCGCAACCATGACGGGCCGCTCGACGTCATCGACGCCGACTTCAAGGGCGACACCCCGGTCGCGCTGCGGATGGCCCCCGACGGCGTACGGGTGCTGCTCGTGATGCAGGCGGCCAGCACCAAGCAGAACTACGTCCAGACCGCGACGATCCAAACCGCCCCCGACGGCAAGCGCCGGGTGCTCGGCGCGTTCCGGCCGCTCCGGCTGGCGCTGACCAACATCACCGACGCGGCCTGGAACAAGCAGGGCATCATCGTGATCGGCTCCGGCGGCAACGCCAGCTCGGCGCGTCAGGCCTGGCTGGCCAGCCCTGACGGCTCCAGCCTGCAGCTGCTGCCCGGGTCGTCGCCCGACTTCGTCCCGCAGCGCGTCGCGTCGAACCCGAACAAGGACACCCTCCCGGTGATCCAGGACGACACCGGCCACATCCACTGGCTCAGCAAAGACCTGATCTGGGTCTCGCCCGACCCCGGCGACATCCAGGGCCCGGTCGAGCCCACCTACCCAGGCTGATCCCGCTGCGCCAACCTGTGGTGACAGTGGGTTGTCCACAGGGACGTGTGGGGCCTGGTTGCGCGGGACCGGGGAAACCGGGGACCGTGAGGTGGTGCGGGGGTGGGACGGGGTCGCGGACCTGGTGCTGGGCGGGCGGTGCGCCGGGTGTGAGCGGCCGGGGGTCACTCTCTGTGGTGGTTGCCGTCGGCTACTGACGGGGATGACTCCGTTCCGTGCCTGGCCGGACCCGAGTCCGCCCGGGCTGGCGCCGCCGACCGCCGCCGCGCCGTACGCCGGGGAGCTCCGCAACCTGATCCTCGCGCACAAGGAGCACGCCCGCTACGCCCTGGCCCGGCCGCTCGGGCACCTGCTGGCCGACGTCGTACGGACCGCGCTCGGAGACCGGCAGGCGGCGTGGGTGTGTCCGGTGCCGTCGCCGCGGGCAACCGTCCGCACACGGGGGCACGATCCGCTGCTGCGGATTACGAAAGCTGCCGTCAGATCCCTGCGCAGGCAGGGAATCGACGCCCGGACGGCCGGCGCGCTGCGGGTCGTCGGGCGCCCCGACGACCAGGCCGGCCTGTCCGCGGAACGCCGGACCGCCAACCTGGATGGGGTTTTCGGGGTGCGTTCGCGCTGGGCTGAAACCCTGATCGATCAACCGGTCCTGCTGGTGGACGACGTGATCACCACCGGATCCACGCTCACCGAAGCCTGCCGCGCCTTGGAATCCCGGGGAATCGGGGTGCTCGGCTGCGCGCTGCTGGCCGCGACCGCGAGACACCGGACGTCTGGTTCATGAGAACTTCCCTACCGGTTTTCGCCGAAGCCGACTAGCGTTGGCCTATGACACCCGCTAGGGCTTGTCGGGCAGTGGAGTGGCGGAGGACCGGATCAGCCGGATTCCTTGCCACCGGGTCCGACGGGCTCGACAGCGGGTGTTCTCGTTTCGGGCACCGTCACCATGAGTACGGGGGTCCGAACACGTAAAAGAAGTCGCCGATCGATGGAGGTTTCCGTGGACGTCGTTGTCAAGGGTCATCACTGCGAGGTCAGTGACCGCTTCCGGCAGTACGTCGAGGAAAAACTCGAGCGAATCGAGAAGGTCGATCATCGGGTACTGCGGTGCGAGGTGGAAGTCAGCCAGGAGAAGAACCCGCGACAGCACGATCGGGCGATGCGTGTCGAGCTCACCATGTACACCAAGGGTCCGGTGGTCCGCGCAGAGGCGTGCGGCGAGACCAAGCAGGCGGCGTTCGACGTCTGCCTGGACCGGCTCCGGTCCCAGGTCCGCAAGGCGGCCGACCGGCGCCGGGTGCACCGGGGTGAGCGGACGCCGGAAGGCCTGCGGCACGTGAACGCGAAGCAGCCGGTTCCCGGCAACGCACCTCTAGTGGAGGAACCAGTCGCCGAGGACGAGGTGGCGACGCACAAGTACGGATCTCTCACGGTGACCGGCGACGGTCCGCTGGTGATGCGCGAGAAGACCCACACCGCCAAGCCGATGACCCTGGACCAGGCGCTCTACGAGCTCGAACTGGTCGGGCACGACTTCTACCTGTTCGTCGACGCGGACGAGAACCAGCCGAGTGTCGTCTACCGCCGTCGCGGCTACGACTACGGCGTGATCAGGCTGGCCGTCTGAACCGTTCGCTCATTGGTGGCGAGCCTCGCGAGATCCGGGAGGAGATACCGCAGCCGCGGGCCGGGTAAACCCGGCCCGCGGCTTCTTTGCACCTGATTGACGCTCGGTCCGGGAAGGCCGAACCGGTCAGCTCCTGACGCCCGCTTTTCCCCCGCCGCTACGCCTACGTCGTGGCTTCGGTACGCGCGGTGCCGGGCGACGGTGTCACGCCGCTGCTCAGCATGCTCCGGACGATGGCCGACCGCGGCGATCAGCGTCCGGACAGGAGCGGACCGGTGAGACCGGGCGGATCGCCACGACTTGGCCGCACTCGGTGTTCCGTTGCGCCGGATCCACACAGAACGCTTCGGTCCGGTTTAGGCCCCGTCGATCTGCTGCTGCAGCTCCGCCGCGTACGTCGCGACCTCGGCGTACACGCCCGGGTTGCCGGCGTCCGCGCAGCCGATGCCCCAGGACACGACACCGAACAGGCGGCCGTTCAGGACCAGCGGGCCGCCGGAGTCGCCCTGGCAGGAGTCCTTGCCGCCCTCCTCGTACCCGGCGCAGATCTCGCCGTCTGCCGTGTAGCCCTCGCTCGCGTACGCCTTCTCGCAGTACGCGTCGCCGAGGACCGGTACGTCGACCTTCTGGAACGTGGCCGCCGGGCCGGTGCCCTCGGTCTCGCCCCAGCCGTACACGATCGAGGCCGCCCCGGCCGCGTCGGCCGCCTTGTCGGTCTCCAGCGCCAGCGTGTCGACACCCTCGAACGGGGTCGCCAGCGTCATCACGGCGACGTCGTGGCCAGGCGACTTGCCGTACTCCGGGTCGACCCAGATGCTGCTGATCTTGGATTCCTTGCCGGTGGACTTGTCGGCGAGGTCGTCGCGGTCCTGGATCGCGGTGTAGGTCGACGCGGCCTCGGTGGAGCAGTGTGCCGCGGTGACGATCTTGTTCGCCGCCACCAGCGTCGACCCGCAGTACTCACCGGTCGGGTCGGGGGAGTTGCTGTTCGACAGCTGGATGGCCCACGGCGTGTCGGCGGTATGGGCGATGGTGCCGCCGACGATCCGGGTCTTGGGTCCGTCCGGCGACTGCGCGGCCGACGCGGAGCCTGCTACGGCCACCGCACCGAGGGACGCCGCAGTCAGTACGCCGGCCGCGAGGGCAGCGCGGACCACCTGCTTCTTTCCTGTCATGCCTCACTCCAGGGTGATAGGGGCCGCACGGGCGGACGGCCTCCTGGCAGGCTCTCCCGAACACCATGCGTAGCGCACCTCCCACTTTCGGTAACTCCGGAGTTATGCCCACGGCTCCAGAGCCAACCTTGAGCCCGCACCAACCGGTTTCGAGCCGTCGGAATGGTTGGTCGGAGCCCAAGGTGGGGGAAATGTCGGTGGGGCCCGGCACAATGCGGGGCGTGACTACTCAGGTGCTGTCTACGGCTCAGGCGCGACGGGTCGCGCTGGCGGCGCAGGGGTTCATGGACCCCCGGCCGAAGGGCGTTCCCGACGCGCGGGCGCTGTCCCGGGTGCTCGGCCGGATCGGGCTGATCCAGATCGATTCGGTCAACGTGCTGAGCCGCACGCAGTACCTGCCGCTCTACTCGCGCCTCGGGCCGTATCCGCGGGAGCTGCTGGACCGCGCGGCCGGCAAGGCTCCGCGCCGCCTGGTGGAGTATTGGGCGCACGAGGCGTCGCTGATCCCGGTCGAGACGCATCCGTTGATGCGCTGGCGGATGGCCCGCGCGACGACCGAGGCCTGGGGCGGCCCGCGGTCGATCGCGAAGGAGCGGCCGGACCTGATCAAGCAGGTGCTCGCCGACGTGCAGACCCACGGCCCGCTGACCGCCCGCGAGATCGACGACGACGTCGAGCGGGCGCGGGACAACTGGGGCTGGAACTGGTCCGACGTGAAGCGCGCCCTGGAGTTCCTGTTCTTCGCCGGGGAGATCACCGTCGCCCGGCGCAACCAGCAGTTCGAGCGGCTGTACGACGTCCCCGAGCGGGTGCTGCCCCGCGCGGTGGTCGACACGCCGACGCCGACCCTCGACGAGGCGCACCGCGGACTGGTGTCGATCGCGGCCCGGGCGCACGGGGTGGCGACCGCGCAGTGCCTGCGGGACTACTTCCGGACCGCGCCCGAGCCGACCCTGCAGGCGATCGCCGAGCTGGTCGAGGAGGGCGAGCTGCTCCCGGTGCGGATCGACGGCTGGAAGCGCCCGGCGTACCTGCACCGCGACGCGCGGCTGCCGCGCCGGGTGAACACCCGGGCCCTGGTCAGCCCGTTCGACTCGCTGGTCTTCGAGCGCACCCGGACCGAGGTCCTTTTCGACTTCCGGTACCGGATCGAGATCTACGTGCCCGCCGAGAAGCGCATCCACGGCTACTACGTGCTCCCGTTCCTGCTCGGCGACCGGCTGGTCGCACGGGTGGACCTGAAGGCCGACCGCCCCGGCGGCGTGCTGCTCGTCCAGTCGGCGCACGCGGAGCCCAAGGCGCCGGTGGAGACTGCCGAGGAGCTGGCCGCGGAGCTGGTCCAGCTGGCCGGATGGCTCGGGCTGGACCAGGTCCGGGTGGCGGGCGGCGGTGACCTTTCGCCAGCGCTCAGTGACGCCCTGCGAGGCTCCTGAGGAGATCCCGGGAACTTTCCGGCCCGCTCACGCGTGGGTCCGGTAAGGCTCGAGGCACGCTGCGGGCGTGGCTTGGCACACCCGGCCCCGTACGATGGGGGACGCACGCCTTCCCGGGAGGGGTCGGCGCGCCCTGTCGGCGTTCGGCCGCAACCCAGGCTTCAGCAGCAAGGAGTGAACTCCCCACCATGAAGGTTGTCGACAAGGTCCTGCGGATCGGCGAGGGCAAGATCCTGCGCCAGCTGCAGGGCATCGCGAAGATGGTCAACTCCATCGAGGACGACTTCGTCAAGATGTCCGACGAGGAGCTGCGCGCGCAAACCGCGGAGTTCAAGGAGCGCCACGAGAACGGGGAGTCTCTCGACGCGCTGCTCCCGGAGGCCTTCGCGGTGGTCCGGGAGGCGGCCAAGCGGACCCTGCACCAGCGGCACTACGACGTCCAGATCATGGGCGGCGCGGCGCTGCACCTCGGCAACATCGCCGAGATGAAGACCGGTGAGGGCAAGACGCTGGTCGGCACGCTCCCGACGTACCTGAACGCGCTGTCCGGCAAGGGCGTGCACGTGGTCACGGTGAACGACTACCTGGCCAAGTACCAGGCCGAGTGGATGGGCCGGGTGTACCACTTCCTCGGCCTCGACTACGGCGTGATCCTGCCGGAGATGTCGCCCGCGGAGCGCCGGATCGCCTACGCCAAGGACATCACCTACGGCACCAACAACGAGTTCGGCTTCGACTACCTGCGCGACAACATGGCGGGCAGCATCGAGGACTGCGTCCAGCGCGAGCACAACTACGCGATCGTGGACGAGGTGGACTCGATCCTGATCGACGAGGCCCGGACCCCGCTGATCATCTCCGGCCCGGCCGAGGACTCCCAGCGCTGGTACGTCGAGATGGCCCGGATCGCGAACACGCTGAAGGCCTGGACGCTGGCCGACGAGGCGGAGCTGAAGCGGAAGAACCCCCGGGTCACCGACCTCGAGATCGACGAGACCAAGCGCCGGGTCGCCGACTACGACGTGGACGAGAAGAAGCGCACGGTCGCGATCCTCGAGCGCGGTATCGAGAAGGTCGAGGACCGGCTCGGCATCGACAACCTGTACGAGTCCGCCAACACCCCGCTGATCAGCTACCTGAACAACGCGCTGAAGGCCAAGGACCTGTTCCACCGGGACAAGGACTACGTCGTCGTCGACAACGGCGAGGTCCTGATCGTCGACGAGCACACCGGCCGGACGCTGCACGGCCGCCGCTACAACGAGGGTCTGCACCAGGCGATCGAGGCCAAGGAAGGCGTCGAGATCAAGGAGGAGTACCAGACCCTCGCGACGATCACGCTGCAGAACTACTTCCGCCTCTACGACAAGCTGGCCGGCATGACCGGTACGGCGATGACCGAGGCGAACGAGTTCTCCAAGGTCTACAAGCTCGGCGTCGTCCCGATCCCGACCAACAAGCCGATGATCCGGGTCGAGGAGCGGGACCTGATCTACCGCACCGAGGACGCGAAGTTCGACGCGGTGGTCAAGGACATCGTGGACGTGCACGCCACCGGTCAGCCGATCCTGGTCGGTACGACGTCGGTGGAGAAATCCGAGCGGCTGTCCCGGCAGTTGCTCAAGGAGAACATCAAGCACGAGGTGCTGAACGCGAAGCAGCACGCGCGGGAGGCGGCGATCGTCGCGGAGGCGGGCCGCAAGGGTGCGGTCACGGTGGCCACCAACATGGCCGGCCGTGGTACCGACATCATCCTCGGCGGCAACCCCGAGTTCCTCGCCGACAAGGAGCTGCGCGCCCGCGGCATCGACCCGGCCGAGGACATCGAGCAGTACGAGTCCGAGTACCCGGCGATGCTCGAGCAGTTCGAGAAGCAGGTCAAGGAGGAGCAGACCGAGGTCCGCGAGCTCGGCGGCCTGTACGTGCTCGGCACCGAGCGGCACGAGTCCCGCCGGATCGACAACCAGCTGCGCGGTCGCGCCGGCCGCCAGGGCGACCCCGGCAAGTCCCGGTTCTACCTGTCGCTCGAGGACGACCTGATGCGGCTGTTCAAGCGCGAGATGGTCGACTGGGCGATGTCGCGGAACAACGACGACTCGCAGCCGCTGGAGAACAAGGTCGTCACCAAGGCGATCGCGTCCGCGCAGGGCCAGGTCGAGGCGCAGAACTTCGAGACCCGGAAGAACATCCTCAAGTACGACGACGTGATGAACCGGCAGCGGCACGTCGTGTACGACGAGCGCCGTCGCGTGCTCGAGGGCGCCGACCTGCGCGAGCAGGTGCAGGACATGCTCGAGGAGACCGTCACCGGCTACGTGCAGGGCGCGACCGCGGACGGCTTCGCCGAGGACTGGGACCTGGACGCGCTGTTCACCGCGATGAAGACGCTGTACCAGACCGAGCTCACCGAGGAGCAGCTGATCGAGGAGGCCGGCGGCGAGAAGGCCGGCCTGACGCAGGACTTCCTGATCGAGCGGTTCATCGAGGACGCCACCGCTGCCTACGAGCGGCGTGAGGAACTGCTCGGCGAGGAGACGATGCGGGAGCTGGAGCGTCGCGTCGTCCTGAGCGTGCTGGACCGCAAGTGGCGCGAGCACCTGTACGAGATGGACTACCTGCGCGAGGGCATCGGCCTGCGCGCGATGGCGCAGCGTGACCCGCTGGTCGAGTACCAGCGCGAGGGTTACGACATGTTCGCCGCCATGATGGAGTCCATCAAGGAGGAGTCGGTCGGCTTCATCTTCAACGTCGAGGTGAACATCGAGGAGATGCAGGCCGAGGCGGAGATCGCCGGCGAGGCCGCGCTGGCCGACGAGGACAGCCTCGCGGGCAAGCGGATCCAGGACATCCTCACCCCGGGCGCACCGGTCGCGGAGTTC
This sequence comes from Kribbella sp. NPDC003505, assembly GCF_040610875.1. Lineage (NCBI taxonomy): Bacteria > Bacillati > Actinomycetota > Actinomycetes > Propionibacteriales > Kribbellaceae > Kribbella > Kribbella sp. NPDC003505. Next base: position 182,010 of record NZ_JBEXNA010000007.1, read on the forward strand.
GCCGGCCGGACCACCGACGAGGAGCGGCCGCAGGACACTCCGCGGCCGCGGGACACGCCGCGCCTGCGCGCCAAGGGGCTCACCAACGAGCAGCGGCCGCAGCGCCTGACCTACTCGGCGCCGACCATCGACGGTGACGACGAGGTCGCGATGCACACCGACGCCGTCGAGGAGGGCAAGCTGGAGTACGCCGGGACGCCGCGCAACGCCGCCTGCCCGTGCGGCTCCGGCAAGAAGTACAAGCGCTGCCACGGCGACCCCCAGTCGGACGTCTACAAGTTCTGACGCAGATCCACCGACGGCCGGTCCCCATCCCGGGGGCCGGCCGTTCTGTGTGTGGTGCGGTGTGGCGCGGGACATGGTGTGGGGGCGGCGAGTGTGGTGCGCTGTGGGTATGTGGCTGACGGAGCGGTTCGGGCTCGCGGTGCCGGTGGTGGGGGCGCCGATGGCGAATGTGAGCGGCGGGAAGCTGACGGCGGCGATCTCGGCCGCCGGCGGGTTGGGGATGCTCGGCGCGGGGTCCGCGGTCTCGGCCGACTGGATCCGGACCGAGGGCGCGATCGCCGCGGCGGGCGGGGCGCCGTACGGGATCGGGTTGATGGCCTGGTCCGTCGAGGATCACCCGGAGCATCTCGAGGCGGTGCTGGAGCTGAAGCCCGCGCTGGTGTCGCTGAGCTTCGGGAACTACCAGCCGTACGTCGAGACGCTGCAGGCCGCCGGGATCGTCGTCGCGACCCAGGCGGGTACCGTCGCCGATGCCCGCGAGGCGGTGGCGGCCGGGGTGGACGTGATCGTTGCCCGGGGCGCCGAAGCCGGCGGGCACGGGCGGAACGCCGTTGCCACGTTGCCGTTGCTGCAGGCGATCCTCGACCTCACCGACCTGCCGGTGCTCGCCGGCGGCGGGATCTCCGGTCCGCGCGGGCTGGCCGCTGTGCTGGCGGCGGGTGCGGCGGGCGGGTGGATCGGTACTGCGTTCCTCACCTGCGTCGAGGCGCTGACCAAGGAGCCGGTGCGGCAGCGGATCATCGAGGCGGACGAGACCGACACCGTGTACGGCACGGTGTTCGACGCCGCCTCGCGGGCCGGCTGGCCGGACGAGTTCGGCGGGCGGGCGCTCCGCAACGCGTACTACGACAGCTGGGAGGGGCGCGAGCAGGAGCTGAAATCGGACGACGCCGGCCATGCCGAGTACGTCGACGGAACCAGCGCCGCCGACCCGGCCCGCGCGTCGATCTACGCGGGCCAGGGTGTCGGCGCTCTCACCGGTCAGCCGACTGCAGCCGAGGTCCTCGACGGCTTCGCGGCGTACCGCGGCTACCTGAGCGCCGCCCTCAACGGCGGGTCCAAGTAGTTGCGATGAGCAAGCACCATCGCGTCGCACAGCTCCCAGATCTGTTCGACGGGTAGCGCGGCCGCGGTGGCCGGGTCGACCATCACCGCCTGGCGGATCGCGCGCGGGTCTTGCTGGATCGCTGCCTGGACGACGAGTTCGGCGACGCTGAGGTACGAACGGTTGAGCGCCGCACACTGCGCCGGAAGCTCGCCGACCGCGACCGGCCGGAGCCCCGACGCATCCACCAGACAAGGAACCTCGACGACGCCCTCGGCCTGCAGATTGGGAATCAGGCCACCGGTCGTGTTCGGGACGTTGGCGTAGATGGTGCGGGAGGTGTCGGTGACGATGCTGTGGACGATTTGGGGGGCGTACTCCATGGTGGGTTCGACGTCGACCGGATCGCCGGCCTTCAGGGCATCGCGAGTATGTTCGTAGGACGCGAGGTTGTCCGCGACGATGTCGAGGTAGGCGCCGATCGGGAGGCGGAGGCGTTCGATCTCGGAGGTGTGGCCGAGGTACCACGGGACGTACTCCGCGGAGTGTTCGCTCGTCTCGGTCGGGTAGCAGCCGAGCCGGCGGTACATGTCCACCCGGACCCGCCGGCGCAGCTCCGGGTCCGCCGCGATCGCCGCGTCCAGCCGGTCGTACAGGTTCTCCGATCCGCGCTCGAACCGCAGCACCCACGACTGGTGGTTCACGCCCGCGGCCAGGTAGCTGACGTCCTCGTACGGTACGCCGACCAGCTCGGACAGCCCCTGCATCGTCCAGTAGACCGAGTGGCAGAGTCCGACGACGTTGCGGACCCCGAGTGCCTTCAGGTACCAGACGTTCATCACCATCGGGTTGGTGTAGTTGAGCAGCCACGCGTCCGGGCAGACCTCGGCGATGTCCTTCGCGAGCTCCCGCAGGACCGGGAACGTCCGCAGCGCGCGGAACACGCCGCCGACGCCGAGGGTGTCGCCGATCGTCTGCCGGACCCCGTACCGGGCGGGGATCTCGAAGTCGACGTGGGTCGCCGCGTTCATCCCGACCTGCACGATGTTGATGACGAAGTCGGCGCCGTCGAGCGCCGCCCGCCGTTCGAGATGCGTGGTGATCCGCGGGACGACGCCGCGCTCCCGGGCGATGTACGACGCCGCGGCCGCGGCGGTGTCGAGCCGCTCGGGGTCGATGTCGTGCAACGCGATCTGCACAGGACCCAGCTGGAGCGCGAACAGGTCGGCGAGCAACCCCTGCGTGAACACCACGCTGCCCGCCCCGACGAACACGATCTTGGTCATGGCGCCACACTCCCGAGGGCCTGGTCCCAGTCGGGTTGGGCAGCTGTACCGCCGGCCGCGCGCGTCGAGAGGGAGCCGCAGGCCGCCGCGATCGCCAGCGCACGGTCGGGCCTCGCGCCGTTCAGCACGGCGGCGACCCAGCCGGCGTCGAAGCTGTCGCCCGCGCCGACGGCATCGACCGTGTCCACCTTCAACGCCGACGCGGTGATCACCCTGGTCCCGTCGTGGGCCAACGCGCCGTCCGCGCCGTTCTTGACGACTACGTGGGTGCCGCGGCGAGCCAGGCGCCGGGCCAGGATGCCGGCGGCGTCCTCGACCGAATGGTGGCCGGTGAGGGCCAGAGCCTCGGCCGCGTTGGGCAGGAAGTAGTCGGTGACCCGAAGGACCGGGTCGAGAATCATGCGGTCCCACGTGCCGGCCGGATCGTCGTTCGGATCCAGCGAGGTGGTCGCCTTGACCGCCTTGGCTTCTTTGAAGATCCCCGCCAGTCCTGCCGCCAGTTCCGGCATCAGGTAGAACGAGGCGGCATGCACATGCCGCACCGACCGCACGAGGGACTGCGGGACATCCTCCGCCACAGTGCTCGGCAGACACCCGGGCGAGGTCAGGATCGCGCGATCGTCGCCCGAGGTGAGGATGGTGGTCAGCGGTGTCGGGAGCGATGGGTCGACCACCAGCGCGTCGACATTCACGTCCCGGTCCGCGAGCGACGTACGGACGAAGTCACCGGCCGGGTCGTCGCCGACGCGGCCGGCGAAGGCGACGCGGAGACCGAGCCGGGCCGCGCCGCAGGCCATGATCGCCGCGGAGCCGCCGAGCACCAGGGAGCCGCCGGGAACGAGGCGTTCCCGTTGGCCGAAGAGGATCGGCTGGTCGACAGGCCCGACGACCACGTCGGGGTTCGCGTCGCCGATCACGAGCAGATCGAAAATCATCTGTGTCAGCCTTTGAGTCCGGTGGAGGCCAGCGAGCGGATGAACGCCTTCTGGGCCAGGAGGAACCCCAGCAGGACGGGCAGCACGGTGATGACGTTGCCGGCCATCACCGCCGACCACTGGGTGTGATGCTGTCCCTGGAACGTGGTCAGTCCCAGCTGGAGGGTGTAGGTGGAGTCGCTGTTGATCGCGATCAACGGCCAGGTCAGGTCGTTCCAGGTCGCGAGGAACGTGAGGACGGCGACGGTGCTCAGCGCCGGCCGCGCGAGCGGCAGCACGATCGACACCAGGATCCGCAGCCGTCCGCAGCCGTCGAGCCAGGCGGCTTCCTCGAGCTCGCGGGGGAGCGAGACGAAGAACTGCCGGAAAAGAAACACGGAAAGTGGTGTCACCAGCGACGGCACGATCAGCGCGCCGAGCGTGTCGATCAGGCCGAGCTGTTTCATCACCAGGAACGTCGGGATCATCGTCAGCTGGAACGGCACGACCATCGTCGCGAGCATCAGCCCGAGCACGAGCTTCGAACCGGCGAACCGGATCCGTGCGAACGCGTACCCGCCGAGCGAGCCGAGGACCAGGTTCGCGGTCACCGCCACCGCGGAGACCACCAGGGAATTCAGGAACCACCGCGGAAACAGAGCGTTTCCGAGCACGTACCGGTAGCCGTCCAGCTTGATCCCGTGCGGCCACAGCGCCGGCGGAAAACGATTGATCTCCGCGTTGCTCATCACCGAACTGACCAGCAGCCAGACCAGCGGTAACGCGAACAGGAGCGCCAGCGGCGCGAGGACGAAGTGCCAACCGCTGATCCGCCTCATCGAGCAGCCACCCGCTTCCGGTAGAGCTGCAGGGCGACACCGACCACGAGTAAGGCGACCGCCAGGGTGTACGCGGCCGCCGCGCTGTAGCCGGCCGTGAACGTCTTGAACGCCTTCTCCCAGATGAAGTACACGATCACCGTCGTCGAGCCGAGCGGCCCGCCCTTGGTGGTGACGAAGACCAGGTCGAACACCTGCAGCGCGTTGATGGTCTGGAACAGCAGCAGGAAGATCGTCACCGGCGTCAGCGCGGGCAGCGTGACATGCCGCAGTACGCCCCAGCGGCCGGCGCCGTCGATCCGTGCGGCCTCGACCAGGTCGGTCGAAACCCCTTGCAGACCGGCGAGATAGACGATCACGCAGAACCCGGTGCCGCTCCACAACGAGATCGCGACCAGCAGGTACAGCGCCTGTCCCGGATCGCTGAAGAACCCTTGGGCCGGCAGCCCGACCTTGTGCAGCAGGGAGTTCGCGACACCGAACTCCGGATCCAGCACGAACGAGAACAGCACACCCTGCGCCGCGGCCGACACCACGAACGGCACGAACACCAGCGTCCGGTACAGCCCGATCAACGCGATCTTCCGGTCCAGCGCGATCGCGATCGCCAACCCGGCGACCACACTCAACGGGACATAGAGCGCCGTGTAGATCAGCGTGTGCGCTACCGCCGACCCGAACGCCGGGTCCTTCACCAGTGCCTGGTAGTTCGCCAGTCCGACCCACTGGCTCGGCGACACCAGATCGTTGACCTGGAACGACAACAGCAGCGACCACACCACCGGTACGACATCGAGGCCGAGGATGAGCACCACCGACGGACTCACGAACGCCCAGCCGGTCGCACCTTCACCACGCGCCCGCCGTTTGGCCGCCCGGCTCCGCGGATCGACGGTGAACGTCCCGACCACGCTGGCCATCAGCTCGGCACCGCCAGCACCTGGTTGCACTGGTCGACGGCCTGCTTGAGCGCGTCCGCCGGGCTCTGCTTGCCCAGCAGGACGGCGGCGATCGCCTCGCCGACGTGCTGCGAGATCTGCGGGTACGTCGAGATCGTCGGCCGCACCTTCGCGGTGTCGAGCGCGGTCACGAACACGTCCAACCCGTGAGTCGCCGCGGAATGCTTCTTCCACTCGGGCATATCGGCCGTGGCCTTGGTGATCGGCAGGCTCCCGCCCTTGATGTCCCACTGCAGATCCTGCGCCGGATCGGCCAGCCAGCTGACGAACTCGGTGGCGGCCTTCACCTTGGCCTTGCCGTTGTCGAAGATCGTCCAGGTGTCCGGCCCGGAGATCGTGATCGGCTTCCCCGAGTACGACGGCAGCGGGACGACGCCGTAGTCGAGGCCGGCGTCCTTCAGCTCGGGGAGCTGCCAGGGGCCGGTGGCAACCATTCCCATCCGGCCGCCGAGGAACACCTGGTACAGCTGTTCGCTGCCCGGTTTCGGGTCGACGTACAGCGACTTGTCGGTGCGCAGCCGGTCGAGCGTCTCGAGGGCCTTGGCGCCTACGGAGTCGAAACCGACCTTCTTGCCGTCGCCGCTGACCACGTCGCCGCCGAGGTCCCAGATCATCGGCCAGATCCGCCAGACCGTGTCCTCGTCGCCGACCCCCGGCCAGCCGGTGCCGAAGACGCCCTTCGCCGGATCGGTCAGCTGTTTCGACGTGGCCACGAAGTCGTCCCAGGTCCAGCCTGCCGTCGGCGGCGCCACCCCGGCGGCCGCGAACAGCTTCTTGTTGTAGACCACGCACAGCGAGTCGAGCAGGGCCGGCGCGGCCCGGACCTTGCCCTTGACGCTGACCGCGTCCTTCACGGCCGGCCAGTAGCCGTCGACCTTCAGTTGCCCGGTGAGATCGGCGACCTTCGGGCTCTTGGTCAGGCTGGCGAGGTCCGACCCGAAGATGTACGCGATGTCCGGGTAGGACCCCGCCGCCAGTCCCGCGGTGACCTTCTGCAGCATGCTGTCCGCGGTCACGCCGCCACCGCCGCCGACCACCTTGATCTTCGGGTGCGACTGGTTGAACGCGGCGATCAGCGAGTCGATCGCGGCCTTGCCGAGATCCACCTGGCCGTGCCACAGGTCCAGCGTCACGACGCCGTTCGGATCGGCTCCCTCGTCGTCGTTCTTGCCGCAGGCGCCCACGGTGCCGACGGCCGCCACGGCGGCGGCCGCGCGCAGGACGCCACGGCGGGACAGGTTTCGAGCATGCTGAGACATGACGGTCTCCAGAAAGGTGTGGAGGAAAGGAGTTCAGCAGGTCTTGCGGACGTACCCGGGGTCGCCCGGGACGGAGACGTCCACATCGCGCTGCACGATCGAGAGCGTTCCGCCGTACTGCGAACACGCTGTCCGCCGACCGCTGTCGGTGTACTCGATCACGATCACGTTGTTGCCAAAGGCATCGACGTAGTCGACGCACTCGTCGTACTGGCCGCATTCCTCGGCGACCGCGAAGTCGAGGCCGACCGATGTCCGCGCGCCCGCCAGTTCGACCGTGTTCTTCTGGCCGATCGCGAGGTTCTTGCTGTGGGCGTGGGTGGCCAGCAGGGTCAGGTACGCCTTGGCCTGCGCGGCGGTGAGGAGGTTCTTCGAGCGGGTGTAGCTGTCGTAGTTGTCCGGCTCGATCGCCCGGTAGCCCTTGGCGGCGCAGCCGTCGATCCAGCCGTTGACCTTGGCGGCGATCCGGGTCCGCTTGTCGGCGGTACGGAGGTTGAGGAGCGGTTCGCCCCAGTCCTCGTCGATCACCAGGTTGCCGTTGGCATCGCGGAGCAGCAGGTCGGCGGCCCACTGGCCCTGCTCGCCCGGCTGGACCTGGAAGGCGTTGACGTAGCAGATGTTGTACAGGCCCGCGGCGGGCGCGGCGTTCCGGTCGCGGGTGACCACCTGGACGCCGGCGGGCGGGGTGTACGCGCCGCCGATCTGGTAGTCGAACTTCGCGTGCGCCGGCGGCAGCGTGACGGCCGCGTCGGCGGCGGTTCGGGTGAGCGTGGAGGCGGTGGTGGTGACGGCGACTGCGAGGGCGGTGGCCGCGGCTGCTCCGAGCAGGCGGCGGGTGAGTCTGGACACGATTGCTCCATCGGTCCCGGGGACGCGACCCCGCCTCGGGTTTCTCACCACCCTGGCGCCGGAAAACCGGACTTCAGGCCGTCGGCCTGGTACCGGCTGGGTGCGTCGCTGCCGACCAGTCAATCCCTCGCCGGCCACGGCCGTCAAGCGATCGGCTGCAAACGAGTGCGCGGAACTGGCCGCAGATTGCGGTACTGCGCATCGATCGAGATCTTGACAGCTCGGGTTTTAACCGGTTTAGATGCTCTTTAAACCGGTTTAAAGGAGACCTCGGGTGACCAAGCGGCCGACAATCGCGGATGTGGCGCGCCGGGCCGGCGTGTCCAAGGGATCGGTGTCGTTCGCGCTCAACGGCCGGCCGGGGCTGGCGCAGACGACCGTGGACAAGATCCTCGCGGCCGCCGACGAGCTGGGCTGGCGGCCGAGCAACCGGGCGCGGTCGCTGTCGGTCTCGAAGGCGTTCGCGCTCGGTCTGGTGATCACCCGGGATCCGGCCGTGCTGTCGTCGGACCCCTTCTTCCCGGCGTTTATCGCCGGGGTCGAGAGCGTGCTGTCGACGCAGGGCCAGGCCCTGGTCCTGCAGGTGGTCGCCGACGGCTCGGAGGCGGACGGCTACCAGCGGCTCGCGCAGGACGCGCGGGTGGACGGGGTGTTCCTGTCCGACCTCCGGCACGACGATCCGCGGATCGAGCTGCTCGTCGAGCTCGGCCTGCCCGCGGTCACGCTGAACCGGCCCGACGGCCAGTCGCCGTTCCCGGCGGTCACCCTCGACGACCGGCCCGGCACGAGGGCGGTCGTCGAGCACCTGGTGGAGCTCGGGCACACCCGGATCGCGCACGTCGCCGGCCCAACCGCGTTCGTGCACGCCACGGCCCGCTCCACGGCCTTCGTCGAGACGCTGGCCGCCGCCGGGCTTGAGCCGGTCGCGGTCGAGGACGGCGACTTCACCGCGGCCGGCGGTATCGAGGCGACGCGGCGGTTGCTCGCGCTGCCGCAGCCGCCGACCGCGATCGTCTACGCGAACGACCGGATGGCGATCGCCGGTCTGGGCGCCGCCCAGGCCGCCGGGCTGACGGTGCCGGACGACCTGAGCATCGCCGGCTTCGACGACAGCGAGCTCGCCGAGTACGTGCATCCCGGTCTGACCACGGTCCGCGCCGACCCGTTCCGCTTCGGCGAGACAGCGGCCCGGACCCTGAACCGGGTCGTCGACGGCGAGACCGACGTACCCGACGTCGAGCTCCCGCCCGCGGAACTCGTCGTACGGCGCTCCACTGCTGCACCCCCTGCCTAGGAGGAACCCCTGATGAAGTTGCAAGCTGGACTGCTGGCCGTCGTTCTGGCCGGCTCGCTCGCCGCGTGCGGGAGCGGCGGTGACGGCGCTGGTGACGCCGACGCCGCGGCCAAGGCCCGCGGACCGATCACGATCTGGTACTCGAACAACGCCGAGGAAGTGGCCTGGGGCAAGCAGATGGTGGCGGCCTGGAACGCCGAACACGGCGACCAGAAGATCACCGCGCAGGAGATCCCGACGGGCAAGTCGTCCGAAGAGGTGATCGGCGCCGCGATCACGGCAGGGAACGCGCCGTGCCTGATCTTCAACACGTCGCCGGCGTCGGTGTCGCAGTTCCAGAAACAGGGCGGACTGGTGCCGCTGGACGCGTCCTACATCGAGGAGCGCTCCGGCGACGTCGCCCAGCAGTACAAGTCGCCGGACGGCAAGTACTACCAGCTGCCGTGGAAGTCGAACCCGGTGATGATCTTCTACAACAAGAAAGTGTTCGCGAAGGCCGGCATCACGAACCCGTCGCTGGCCACCTACGACGAGTTCCTCGCGACGTCGCGGAAGATCGTGGCGTCGAAGGCGGCGAAGTTCGCGATCTACCCGGCGCCGAGCAACGAGTTCTACCAGTCCTGGTTCGACTTCTACCCGTTGTACGCGGCCGAGAGCGGCGGCAAGCAGTTGGTGGCCGACGGCAAGGCGACGTTCGCGTCCGACGAGGGCAAGAAGGTCGCGCAGTTCTGGCGGACGCTGTACGCCGACAAGCTGGCATCGCCGGAGAAGTACACCGGGGACGCGTTCGTGGACGGCACCGCGGCGATGGCCGTGGTCGGTCCGTGGGCGATCGCGACGTACAAGGGCAAGGTCGACTGGGGCGTCGTCCCGGTGCCGACGTCCGCGGGCAAGCCGGCCGCCGAGATTCACACGTTCTCCGACGCCAAGAACGTCGCGATGTACTCGGCCTGCAAGAATCGCGGGACGGCGGCGGACGTGCTGAAGTTCGCGACCAGCAAGGACCAGGACGGCAAGTTCCTGGCCGCGACCGGGCAGATGCCGTTGCGCAAGGACGTCGCCTCGGCGTACGCGGACTACTTCGCGAAGAACCCGGACTACAAGACGTTCGCCGATCAGGCGTCGCGAACCGTCGAGGTCCCGAACGTGCCGAACTCGATCACGATCTGGCAGACCTTCCGCGACGCCTACTCCAAGTCGGTGATCTTCGGCCAGGAGGACGTCGGCCAGGCCCTCGACGGCGCCGCACAGAAGGTCGACCAACTCGTCAAGCAGTCATGAGGTCGCGTGGTCCGCTCGGCCGGATCCTCGGTGAGCATCCGGTCGGGACCGCGTTCGTCACGCCGTACGTCGTGTTCCTGGCCGCGGTGTTCGCATATCCGCTCGGGTTCGCGGTGTACATGTCGTTCCACGACTACTTCTTCGCCGCGCCCGGTGCGATCGTGGACCGGCCGTTCGTCGGGTTCGACAACTATGTGGCGGTGCTGTCGGATCCGGCGGTCCGGCGGGCGTTCGGCAACGTGCTGGTGTTCCTGGTGATCAACGTTCCGCTGACCGTCGTGCTGTCGCTCGGGCTGGCCAACGCGCTGAACGCGGCGATCCGGTGGCGGACGTTCTTCCGGGTCTCGTACTACGTGCCCTACGTGACGGCGTCGGTCGCGGTGGTCGGCGTCTGGCTCTTCCTGTTCAACTCCAACGGGTTGGTCAACTCGGTTCTGGGGCCGCTCGCTCCCGATCCGTCCTGGTTGGTGAACTCGTCTTTGGCGATGCCGACGGTTGCGATCTACGTGACCTGGAAACAGCTCGGCTTCTTCATCCTGCTGTACCTCGCCGCACTGCAGAACGTCTCGAAGGATCTCTACGAGGCAGCGGCGATGGACGGCGCCGGGCGGTGGAAATCGTTTCTCAACGTGACCGTTCCGGGGGTGCGACCGGCGACCACGTTGGTCGTCCTGGTCGCGACGGTGACAGGCGCGAACCTCTTCACCGAGCCCTACCTGTTGACCGGTGGCGGCGGACCGGACGGAGCGTCCGCCTCCCCGGTGCTGATCATGTACCAGCGCGGCATCGAGCAGGGGAATCCGGATATCGGGTCGGCGATCGGCGTGCTTCTTGTCATCGGGGTGCTGGTGCTCGCGTTGGTCGAACGGCGCTTCGTCGGGCGGGAGGAGGACTGATGAGGCTCAAGTTCGTCGCGCTGCTGGTCGGCGCCTTCGTCTTCCTGTTTCCGTTCTACTACATGCTGATCGGCTCCCTGCAGGCCGAACCGGATCCGACGGTTTCCGGAGCATTTCCGTCACCCGGCAACCTGACCGGCCACAACTACGCCGAGATCAACAAGGCCATCCACCTCGGCCGGTCGCTGCTCAACTCCGGCATCTTCACCGGTGGCGTCATCCTCGGCACCCTCGTGTTCGGGGTCCTCGCCGGCTACGCGCTGGCGCGGCTGCGGTTCCGCGGCCGCGGGCTGGTGTTCAACCTGATGCTGCTCATCCAGGTGGTGCCGTTCCAGCTGCTGACGATCCCGCTCTACGTGCTGATCGTGCGCAGCTACGGGCTGGCCGACAGCTATCTCGGGATGACCCTGCCGTTCCTGATCAACTCGACCGCGGTCTTCGTGTTCCGGCAGTATTTCCTGCAGTTGCCGGCCGAGCTCTTCGACGCCGCCCGGATCGACGGCGCGTCCGAGCTCGGCATCCTCTGGCGGGTCGCCGTACCGCTGGTCCGGCCCGCGTTGCTGACCGGCGTGCTGCTCACGTTCATCGGGCCCTGGAACGAGTTCCTGTGGCCGTTCCTGATCACCAAGCAGCAGGACCTGCAGCCGCTCGCGGTCTCCCTGTCCAACTACCTGACCACGGTGTCCGCCCGCGCGGCGAACCCGTTCGGCGCCGTGCTCGCGGGCGCCTGCGTGCTCGCCGCGCCCGCGGTCGCCCTGTTCATCGTCTTCCAGCGCCGGTTCATCTCGACAAACCTGTCGTCCGGCGTCAAAGGCTAGCTCCGAAAGGCTTTCCCCGTGACTGTTCCCTACACCCTTACTCGTGTCGGCGTGCTGATGACGGCCGAGCCGGGCAACGAGCTCGAGGCGGAGGGGGTGCTGAACCCCGCCACCGGGCACACCCCCGACGGCCGGCTGTACCTGCTGCCGCGGCTGGTTGCCAGCGGCAATATCTCGCGCGTCGGTCTGGCCGAGGTCGAGCTGACCGACGGCGTCCCGGTCGGCGTCCGGCGCGAAGGTGTCGTGCTCGCGCCGGACGAAGGCTGGGAGCGCGGCAAGAACAACGCGGGCGTGGAAGACCCCCGTGTCACGTTCGTCCCGTCGCTCGGCCTGCACGTGATGACCTACGTCGCCTACGGCCCACTCGGGCCGAAGCCGGCCCTCGCGGTCTCGTCGGATCTGCGGGAGTGGCGGCGGCTGGGGCCGCTGCACTTCGAGTACCAGCCGGACCTGGACACCGACCTGAACCTGTTCCCGAACAAGGACACCGTTTTCTTCCCCGAGCCGGTGCCCGGTCCGGACGGCGAACCGGCGTACGCGATGCTGCACCGGCCGATGTGGGACCTCGGCTGGTTCCGCGAGGGCGAGGGCGTCCACCTGCCGGCCGGTGTCACCGACGACCGCCCGGGGATCTGGGTCTCGTTCGTGCCGGTGTCGGCGGTCGAGGAGGATCTGCGCAACCTCGTCCACCTGCGGCAGCACCGGCTGGTCGCGATGTCGGAGTACCCCTTCGAGGAGCTGAAGATCGGCGCCGGGCCGGCGCCGCTGCGGATCCCCGAGGGCTGGCTGGTGATCCACCACGGCGTCACCGGCGAGCAGCCGGAAGGCTTCGACCCGACGACCCAGAAGGTCTGCTACGCGGCCGGCGCGCTCATCCTGGACGCCGACGACGTGACCCGGGTGATTGCCCGCAGCACCGAACCCCTGCTGGTCCCGGAAACCGAGGAGGAAAAGGTCGGAACGGTGGGGAACGTCGTTTTCCCGACCGCGATCGAGGAGGTCGACGGCGTGCGGTACGTCTTCTACGGCATGGCCGACGCCGCGATCGGTGTGGCCAGATTGGATCGGCTGCCATGAACCCGACCCGCCGCACCGTCCTCGGTGGAGCACTCGCGGTGGCCGCCGCCTCGGCGGTCACCGTCCCCGCTGCGGGCACGCCCACCCGCCTGTCCAACCTCGCGCACCTCGACTATCTCCGGACGTCGGTCTCGCCGCCGCCCGCTGCCGGACACTCCACCTACGGCTCCGCTCCGCTCGGGGTGCTGTGGACGTACGCCGACCGCCAGGCCGACGGCTCCTATCAGCGGATCGGTGGCGGCACCTACGATCCCGCGACGAACACCTACGGGCAGGGCGCGTACAACGCGGACGACATCGCCCGGGCGGCGATCGTCTACCTGCGGCACTGGACGCTGTTCCACCAGGCGAGCTCGCTCCAGGCTGCCCGGGACCTGCTGCGAGCACTCACGTTCCTGCAGTCGCCCAACGGAAACGTCGTTCTGTGGATGCAACCCGACGGCGCCCTGAACCCCAGCGCCGAACCGGTCGAGCTGCCCGACCCGTCCGACTCCGGCCCGTCGTACTGGCTGGCCCGCACGGTCTGGGCCCTGGGGGAGGGATACAGCGTTTTCCGCCGCACTGACCAGGCCTTCGCCGGCTTCCTCCGCGAGCGGCTCGAGTTGGCGATCGCCGCGCTGGAGCGTCAGGTCCTGACCCGCTACGGCCAGTACAACGTGGTCGACGGCCGCAAGCTCCCCGCCTGGCTGATCGTGAACGGCGCCGACGCCACGTCCGAAGCGGTCCTCGGACTGTCGGCGTACGTCGAGGCGGGTGGATCGCCGAGGGCTCGTCAGGCCCTGGCCCACTTCGCCGAAGGCATCGCAGAGCTGCAGGCTGGATCGACCCGCGAATGGCCGTTCCGGGCGATCCTCCCGTGGGGCGAGTCGATCTCGGACTGGCACGCGTGGGGCGCCCAGATGCCGTCGGCCCTGGCTGCCGCCGCTGCCGCCCTCGGTGATCCCGGTCTGCTCACCGGGGCCATCGGCGACACCGCAGGCTTCACGCCGCTCCTGCTCACGGCAGGCGGCGCCGACAACGGCTGGCTACCAGTCCCGATCGACCGCACCCAGATCGCGTACGGCGTCGACGCGCGACTGCAGGCACTGCTCGCGATCGACCTCCCCGGCCAGAAGCACCTCGCCGCCTTCGTAGCCGCCTGGTACTTCGGCGCCAACCGCGCCGGCCAACCGATGTACGACGCAGCCACCGGGCGCACGTACGACGGCATCTCCGGCGACGGCGTGATCAACCGCAACTCCGGCGCGGAGTCCACGATCCACGGCCAGCTCTCGATGCTCGCCCTCGACGCCCATCCAGACATCGCTCGCCTGTCGGGCGAAACGGCGTACGAGGGCCTGCAGGTCGTCGAGGCGGAATCGGCCGCCGGGGGCGCGATCGTCACTCCGCCTTCGGCCTGGACCGGCGAATCCCAGTGGAGCAACGGCTCCTACCTGTCCCTCGACGGTACGGCGACCTGGACGCTGCCGGCGTCGACGCACCCGCGACTGGTGCTGCCGGTCGTCAATCTCGTCGACACACCCGACCCGGCGAGGACCACCTGGACGAGCGCTGGGCTGACGCTCGGCACGCTGACGCACAGCTGCGGCCCGCAAGGAATCTCCGCGGCACCCGGTGCTCTTCAGCCGCTGACACTCGCCAAGCCGCTGCCTGCCAACGCGACCACCCTCAGCGCACGGTCGACAGGCAAGGCTCAAGTGGATGCAGTACTGCTGCTTCCGACCATCAGCAGCCTCAGGATCGGATCGGCGACGCTCCTGGTGAGCGTCGACACTCGTCCGCGGGTGGTCGATGCCGGCAAGCGTGCGTACTCGTACGACTCCAGCGGTCGGCTGGTCGCCCGCGGCACTCCACTCGTCGTACCGGGTGGGTTCACCGTCGTGCTCGGCTGAGCGCCTCCGCACACCGGTCGGCCAGGTACAGCAGGGCCTGGCCGCGTTGGTGGAACAGATACCTGCTGTCGACTTGGCGGTGGTAGGCGTTGTGCGTCGCGTCGGAGGCACGGCCGAGCAGGCCTGGCAGCAGCCATGCGTACTTCACGCCGGACGCCATCACCGCGAGCCGTACGTCGTCCGGGTCGCCGCGCCAACCTGCCTCGTACAAGCCGTCGAGGTAGTTGGCGATGCACGTCTCGGCGAGCTCGGGCAGGCGCTCGACCGGCCAGAACAGGTCGAACACCGCGTCCGGGATGTAGTTGCCGATGTCCTCGCCGAGGGCCCCGTCGCCGAGGAACGACCAGTCGAACAGCGCGAGCTCGCCGGACGGTCGCTGGATCACGTTCGACACCCAGAAGTCGAGGTGGCAGCGAGCCCTCGGGAGACTCGCGACCAGGTCGATCAGGGCATCGCGATGGACCAGGAGTCCGGTCCAGGCCTCGCGGAGTCTGGCCGGCCAGGTCTCGCGGATCAGCGGCTGCTGCCACGCGGCGTCGTCGGTCATCAGGTGCCACGGCACGTCGCGGGTCGTCGAGTAGTCGCGGAGGAAACCGATCGACGTCCACGGCCGCTCGGGCGCGGGGCGGGCCTGCCAGCGACCGCAGGCCCGGGCGAGCGCCGCGTGCTCCGCGAGGCTGAAGTGCGTGCCCGGCGTACCGCCGATGTCTTCCATCAGCAGCACGGCGCCGCCGTGTTGGTCCTCGGTCTGCGCCGCGGGCAGCACCAGTCCGGCGTCGGCGAGCTGTTCGCGGAGCTCGTCGTCGCGATAGACCTCGAGCTCGCGGCGCCAGTAGTTCCAGTGCCGCGGGTCGGTCGACGCGGCCCACGGACCGGAGGAGTCGGCGGGCCGCCGGAGCTCCTTGCGGACGGCGGTCCAGCCGTCGGCGTACGTCACCCGCTCGACGTTCGCCGTCACCGCGTTGAGCGGGTTGTGCCGCAACGTCGTCGTACCGACTTCGGTCATGGGGAGCAGTGTCTCAGCCCAGCAGGATCTTCGGTGGCAGACCGGTGAGGGCTTTCACATCGCGGGAGAAGTGCGCCTGGTCGGCATACCCGGTGAGCACGGCGACGTCGGCGAGCGGGAGTCCGGTGCGGGCGTGGTCGAGGGCGACGTTCATCCACAGGACCCGGTCGAGCATCTTCGGCCCGTACCCGAAGGCGTCCAGGCAGCGGCGGTGCAGCTGCCGCTCGCTCAGGCCGATCGTCCCGGCCAGGCGGGCGACGCCGGCCGTGCCACGGAGCAGACCGCCGCGGACACTGCGTAGTACGTGCGTGGTGAGCCGGTCTGTCGGCTCCTCGAGCAGTCTGGCGACCTCGAGGTCGAGCGCTGTCGCGTGATCGGGGGCCGATCGGATCCGGTCCAGCAGGCGCCGGCTCCGGGTCGGCGACCACAGGTCGGCGAGGCGGACCCGTTGGTTCAGCAACTCGCGGGCCGGGACGCCGAGGAAACCCGGCGCGGCACCCGGCGCGAACCGGATCCCGGCATACCGCGTGCCGCGCGGCGCGGAGCCCGTCCAGGCGCGGCTGTCCGGGCCGGCGACGATCAGGTCGTCGTCCATCAGCAGCAGGTCCATGCAGCCGTCGGGGAGGATCTGGTACTCGCCGCCTTCCGCCGTCCGTGTCCACAGGTCGGCGCCGGCGATGCGCGCGGGGCGCTCCCGGTACGGCTCGACGGCCACAGTCACCTCTCCAGTCTGCTACGCGCCGCCGACAGTTTGGCGACGGCGAGTTCGGGCATCAGAGATGGTGTGACGCGTCGCGACGATCTGTCAGGGGTTCCGCTGCTCGGGCGTACGATCGCGCCCGAGGGGTCCGGTCTGGTGCTCGCCGAGTGGGAGGCCGACGGCCGCACGTCGGACGAGGTGGCGTGGCAGGCGCCGCTGCACGTCCACCACACCGACGACGAGGCCTGGTACGTGCTGTCCGGGACGATGCGGATGCGGATCGACGGCGAGGACTACGACGTACCGGCCGGATCGGGGATCATCGGGCCGCGCGGCGTGCCGCACACGTTCGGGAACCCGGGTGAGGAGCCGGCGCGGTATGTGCTGGTGATGTCGGCGACCACGCACGCGATGCTGCGCGAGCTGCACGGCGGGTTCTCCGGCGACGTGGCGGAGCTGTTCGAGAAGTACGGGTGCGCGCTGCTCGAGTGATCAGACCAGGACGTCCAGGACCGGTACGTCGACCGGCAGGTATTTGACCACGGCAACGTTTTCGCGGATCAGCTCGTCGCGGACCGGCGTCCCCGTGCGCCGGTCGATGACCGTGCGCCAGATCTCGTTGCGGCGGAAGTACTCCGCGCCGGCCCGCAGGAACCGCTCGTCCTTGGCGAACACCCGGTACGACGACGGGGCCGGGACGTCGGCCAGGATCTCGCCCTCGAGGTAGCGGTCGCCGACGCCGACCCGCAACTGGAACGTCTGGTCGGTGTCGTTGCGGAACTGCAGATCCACGTAGTTGTAGACGATGCTGCAGCCCACGCCCCACGGCAGCACGCGGCCGTTGTCGGGGAACGGATCGAAGCTGTGCGTGGACCGCTGCGTCACGGTCAACGGCGAGTGCAGGACCATCCAGTGCAGCAGGTTCGCGAGCTGGCAGATGCCGCCGCCGATCCCCGGCTTGGCCTGGCCGTTCGACAGCCGCATGCCTTTCAGATAACCCTTGCGGCGGGTCGCGTTGCCGACGACCTTGTTGAACGAGAACGTCTCGCCGGGGCGGATCAACAGTCCGTCGACCTGTGCGCAGGCGAGCTTCAGGTTCGCGACCTTGTTGTGCTGCATCCACATCTCGGTCTCGCCGAGCTGTCGCAGCAGCAACGACTTGTGCCGCTTGATCCGCACCTGCAGGTCTTCTACGTCGTGCGTCGCGGCGTACGGCGTGCTGGACGTCATCCAGTCGAGGCGCTTCACGGCGCGGTGGTAGCGCACGGCCAACGGGTACAGCAGACGCACGCGCTCACTCCAGCGCCGCCGCCGTACCGCCGGGAGAATGCGCGCCTGCTCGGCCGCACTCAACTCCCGCACACCGACCTGCCACGCCGACGTGGCGGTTGTGCTCTCCGACATCCTCGTTCCCCCGAACCCAGACGACCCCGGCCACCGTACGCCGCCGGGACTCCAACCACATGACAGAACCACCACAATCGAATTGCGCCCGGTATGACGCCGGGATGGAGCCGCGAGTTCAGCCGACGTTCGTTACGGGTGGTCGGAGACACCACCGTGCTGCTGTGCTGCTGTCTGAGATGTTCACCCGCAGGCTCGGCGATCAGCCGAGTTCGAGGGCGGTGCAGACCCAGCGGTTGCGGCGGACCTCCAGGCGGAAGGCGACTGCGCGGGAGCGGCCGCCGTGGCGTACGTGTGCGGCGATCTCGGCGATGAACGGCTCCGGCATGAACACCCGCACCGAGCGCACGACGCTCTTCTCCTTCGCCCCGCGGGTGCCGGCGGTCGAGTTCAGCCCCAGGAGCCGCACCCGCCGGTTCAGTTCCATGAAGACCGCATCGTCGGCGAACCGCACCAGCTGCGAGATCGGCCGGTCCCCGGCCAGCACCTCGGAAATCGCCTGAGCCAACCGGGCACTCCAAGCCCGCACCTCCGGCAGCCGCGGCGCCTCCCGCCCCGGAACCCCGCCCGGCCGCGCGACCTTGGCGACGGTTTCGTTGACGGCTGTCGTGCCGGCTGTTGTCTTGGCTGCGGTTGTCTCGACCACGGTTGTCTTGACGGCGGTTGTCTTGAGCGGCGCCTGGGCCCCGTCAGGTTGCCCAGGCGCCGCGACCGCGTGCGTGGCGCCGGCAGCTTCCGGCACCACGCTGAGCTTCCGGCGCTTCCCTCGCTCACCGGCGGCACCCGGCGCGTCTGCGTCGCTCGGCGCATCGGCGACCGGGGCGGATGCGATGCCGAGCCGCCGTACGGCCTCCAGGCGCAACGCGAGAGCCCCGTCCGTCAGCTGATCGGCGTACCGCGTCGTGGCCGGCACGCCGTGCGCGTCGCCACCGACCGACGCGAGGCGGGGCCGGCTGACCTCGGCGAGCATCTGCCGGGCGTCCCCGGCGGTTCCCACCGCGGCAGCCGGCGCGACGGCCCGCGTGGACCGAGCGGGCCGCGCCGTCGGCGTGGTTGAGGTGGTCGGCGTGGTCGGGGTGACGGCCATCTGAGCCTCCGGTGTGTCCGGGCGAGTGAGCGTCGGGTCTTGGCGAGCGCCGGCGGTGCCTGCGGTGGTTTCCGTCGTCCGGGTGGGGACGGCGGTCAGGGGAGCAGCGGGGTGTACGTCGTCCAGGGGGAGATCGTCCGGCTGGAGGTTGTGGGGCTGGCTCATGTCACTGCTCCTGGTGGTGGGGCGGGAGGTGGTCGCCGGTCGATGTGGGTGGGATGCGGAGGACCTGCCCGGGGTAGATGAGGTCGGGGTCGTCCCCGATCACGTGGCGGTTCGCGGCGTACCAGGCCGGCCAGCGTGTGGCGATCGCTTCCGCCGTCGCGTCCGGCCCGAGTTCGCGGGCGGCGAGCTTCCAGAGCGAGTCGCCTTCTCGTACGACGACACGCACCGGGACGGTCGGTCGCAGCTCGGTGTACCGGGTGGGCGCACCGTCGGCCGGCCGATCCGGTACTCCCACCCGCGACCCGCCCGTCGGCCGCTCCGTCCTGCCCGGCTTCTGCGTCACGCTGCCGGAGTTGCCGGGATCGACTGGGCGATTCGGGGTGGGGCGGGTGGTGGGGTCGTCCGGCGGGGTGGGGGTGGAGCTCAGGCGAACTCGGGACGGCGGTTCGGTTGCGCGGCGGTCGGTATGAGCCTGATCGGAACTACCGAGCTCGACGGTCGAGCGCGGCTCCGTGGCTCGGAAGTCGTCGGCGGAGTGGTCGGCTGAGTGGTCCGCTGAGTGGTCGGCTGTGGTGTTGCTGGCGCTCGTGCGGTGGTTGTCGGCGTCCGGTCCGAGCTGCACGGTCGAGGCGCGTTCGGTGGCGCGGTAGTCGGTGTGGGCTTGGCCGGAGTCACCGAGGTCGACGGTCGAGCGTGGCTCCGTGGCACGGTCGTTGTCGGTGGTCTGGTCGGCTGCGGTACTACCGGCGTTCGCGCGGTGGGTGCTGCTGTCCGGTCCGAGCTGGACAGTCGAGCGCGGTTCAGTGGCGCGGAAGTCTGCGGCGGGTTGGGTCCACTGGCGGACGTGGGCCGTGTCGGTGGGGGCGGCTTGGGCTACGCCGACGGTGAGCGGGGTGACGGCGGCTACGCCGAGGCCGGAGCGCAGGAGGGCCCGGGCGGTTTTGGTGGTGATCCGGCCGGCTACGGCGCCGGACAGGGCGCCGATCGTGCCGGGGACCTGTTCGAGGACCGTGAGCAGCACGGCCAGGACCAGCCAGCCGTACGCGATCCAGGCGATCGTCCCGACCGCGAGGACGGTCAGCGAATCCAGGTCGTACGTCCGCAGGCCGGTGATCGAGCCCGCGGTGATCCACCGCAGCAGGAGACCGACAACGGCCAGCGCGACGATCGCGAGCGTGCCTTTGACCACCCGGATCATCGCGTTCATCCCGCTTCGCTCCCGACCTATGAGTTTGCGTTAGTTTGCGTTGGCTTGACCACTATAGACCGGTTATACACCGACTTTGCAAGTCCTTAACCCACGCAGCGTCGGTTTCCACTGCGGACGGTGACGGCCGGACGGCACCCGCGACCGGTAGGTTCACGGTCATGCGGTGGGATGCGTT
Source organism: Kribbella sp. NPDC003505 (assembly GCF_040610875.1). Taxonomy (NCBI): domain Bacteria; kingdom Bacillati; phylum Actinomycetota; class Actinomycetes; order Propionibacteriales; family Kribbellaceae; genus Kribbella; species Kribbella sp. NPDC003505. Next base: position 202,451 of record NZ_JBEXNA010000007.1, read on the forward strand.
GTTCGCGGACCTGGAGTCGCAGTTCGAAGCGCTCCAGGACAGTGACCTGTACGGCGAGGTGGCCGATCGGATCCGGGCCGAGGTCGGGAAGATCACCGTGCTCGACCGCCTGCGCGGCGCGGTGGACACCGTCGTCCGCGTCGAGCTGAACGACGCCGACCCGGTGCGCGGACAGCTCAGCCGGGTCGGGAAGGACTGTCTGCTGATCGAGACCGAGCGCTACGAGGAGTGGCTGATCCCGGTCGACGCGCTGATCGCGGTCCATCGGCTCGGACCGTGGGCGGAGCCGGCGGTCGGGGCCGTCGAGGGCAAGCTCGGTCTCGCGCACCTGCTGCGGGGGATCGCCCGGGATCGCTCACCGGTCACGCTCTTCTGCAGCGGCGGCGGTCCGGTCACCGGCACCATCGACCGCGTCGGCGCCGACTTCCTGGAGATCGCCGAGCACCCGCTCGACGCACCGCGGCGGCGCACCGAGGTCTACAACGTCCGCCTGGTCCCCACCCAGGCACTCAGAGCCCTTCGCCGTCGCTGACTCGTGCGGCCTCCCGGCGCCAGCCCGCCGGGAGAGCCCGGGGTCAGAGGTGGGCGTCCTCCGTGGCGTCGGCTTCCTCGCCGAACGGATGGGTGTCGATGAACTGCTTGGTCTCGGTGTAGAGCCGCTCGATGTACTTCTCGAGCTCGCTCGCCTCGACGCGCCACTGCCCGCGGCCGCCGATCTTCACCGCCGGGATGTCGCCGCGCCGGACCAGCGCGTAGACCTGGTTCGCGGAGATGTTCAGGACCTCGGCGACGTCGGCGAGCTGGAGGAATCGCGGTCCCGGCATCGTCGTCTCCTTCGGATAGTGGCTGGTTCCTTCAGTTTGCCACGGTTGGCGAGCGGATGACCGAGTTTGTCCCCAGGCTGTGACAGCCTGTGGATGACCGTTCACCGTGCGATCGGCGACCAGGCAGAATGTCGGCCGACACCGATCCACCGACTGGGGAGACGATGTGGTCGATACAGCAGTGCGAAGTGGCTTCGGGGCGCCGTCCGCCCCGGCCCAGCGCAACCGCAAGGCGCGCTGGAAGGACGGCCGCCTGGTGCTCGGCGTGCTGCTGGTCGCCGTCACCGCGCTGGCGGGCGCCAAACTGCTGTCGTCCGCCGATGACACCACGACGATCTGGGCGGCCAAGCACGAGCTGAAGACCGGCACTCCGCTGACCGACGACGACCTGACCACGGTCCGGGTCCGGTTCACCAGCGGCGACGACTCCAAGCGCTATCTGTCGGCCGACGCCGACCTGAAGGGGCTCGTCGTGGGTCGCCCGGTCGGCCAGGGCGAGTTCGTGCCGAAGGACGCCGCCGTTCCCGCGTCCGACCAGGACCGCACCGAGTTCCCGCTCTCGGTGGCCTCCGGCCGCCTGCCGTCCGACACCGCGCCGGGCGACGTGGTCGACGTCTGGGTGGTGCCGAAGACCGAAGGACAGCCCGCGCGGCCGCTGTGGAGCAGTGTTCGCGTGCTGCAGATCGACTCGGTGAAGGGGGTCGCGGGCAGCACGGCGCGCCGGCAGGTGACGATCGCGCTCGCCTCGACCGACCTGCCGCGCATCCCGGCCGCCCTCACCGCGATCAGCGCGGGCGAGCCGACCCTGGTCCGGAAGGACGGCTGATGTCGGTCCCAGTCCTGCTGGCCGTCACGGGGGCGCCGTGGGAGGCCGACGTCGTCCGGCGTACCGAGCGAGCGTCCGGGATCCGCGTCGTCCGGCGCTGCGTCGACATCGCGGACGTGATGGCGGCCGCCGCGAGCGGCCAGGCCCGTGCCGTCCTGCTCGCCGACGCGCTGCCGCGGTTGTCGTCCGACGCGGTCGCCGCGCTGCACGCCCGCGGCATCGCCGTGCTCGCCCTGGTCGACCCGACCGAGACCGGCGCGCCGTTCGGGGCCGAGGACCGGCTGAGCCGGATGGGGATCGAGCGGATCCTGCCGGCCGACGTGAGCCCGGCGGACCTCGGCCGTGCGGTGGCCGACGCGGTCGAGTCCGGCCCTCCGATCACGAGCTCGCACTTCGCAGGCGGTTTCGTGCCGCTCACCCCGGAGGCCGCGGCCAACCCGCAGCCGCCCGCCTTCCCACAGGGCACCGGCCGGCTGGTCGCGGTCTGGGGCCCGACCGGCGCGCCGGGCCGGACGACCGTCGCGGTGAACCTCGCCTGCGAGCTGGCGGTGCGCCGCGTGCCGACGCTCCTCGCCGACGTCGACGTGTATGGCGGGACCGTCGCCCAGATGCTCGGCATGCTCGACGAGACCTCGGGCCTGGCCGCCGCGGCGCGCTCGGCGTCGAACGGTTCGCTCGACGTGACCACGCTCGCGCGGCACGCCCGCGAGCTGAACCCGCACCTGCTCGTCCTGACCGGACTCAGCCGCGCGGACCGCTGGACCGAGCTGCGGCCCGCGGCCGTCGAGGCGATCTGGTCGACGGCGCGCTCGCTGGCGCCGATCACGGTGATCGACGCCGGGTTCTGTGTCGAGACCGACGAGGAGATCTCGTTCGACTCGCTGGCGCCGCGCCGCAACGGGGCGACGATCGCCACGCTCGAGGAGGCCGACGAGGTCGTCGTGGTCGGTACGGCGGACCCGGTCGGCCTGACCCGCCTGATCCGGGCGGTCCACGAGCTGCGCGCCGTCGTACCGTCCGTCACCACCCGCGTCGTGGTGAACCGGCTGCGCTCCGGTTCGCTCGGCGGATCGCCCGCCGACGCGGCCCTGGACGCGCTCCGGCAGTATGCCGGTGTCGACCGCGCCGCCCTCCTGCCGTACGACCTGGGTGCGGTGGACACCGCCGTGGCACACGGGCGCAGCCTGTCCGAGGCCGCCAGGTCGAGCAAGCTCCGCAAGGCGTTCCAGCAGCTCGCCGGCGCGGTGGCCGACGACCTGCATTCGGTCCCGGCCTGACCGCTCACTCAGGGTTGATTCGGGGGACAACCCCACCGACAGCGGGGCCGCCATGTGCCAGGGTTGAGGCATGTCCGATGTCCAAGGCCGACCGCGCAGCTCGATGAGCGTCGAGCGGCGGTACGGGATCGCCATCTCCGTCGCGCTCATCCTCGGCGGGGTGTACTGGGCGCTCACCGGCCTGACCGAGGGCACCAAGAGCAGCCAGAGCAGCTACCCGGTGCAGGGCGGAGCGCTGCTGGTGAAGGGCAGCTCGGCAACGATCGAGGTGCGGCCCGGCGACGGCACCGAGGTGCGGGTCGACCGCCAGTCGGAGCGGAACGTGTTCGGCTCGGACCCGAAGGAGAGGTATGACCAGGGCGACGGCAAGCTCGAGCTGGACAGCGGCGGCTGCGGGTTCCTGTCGTTCGGCTGCAAGACGAGCTACGTGCTGACAGTGCCGCGGGACGTGAAGCTGACGGTCGAGAACAGCAGCGGCAAGGTGTCTGTCTCCGGGATCGAAGGCGGAGCCGTGCTGAAGACGAGCTCGGCCGACATCGAGGTGCACGACGTCGGCGGACCGCTGGAGCTCCGGTCGAGCTCGGGCGATGTCGAGGGCGACGGTCTGACCGCGACGTCGGTGACGACCCACAGCAGCTCCGGCAGCGTCGCGCTGGACTTCACCGTCGCGCCGCAGACGGTCGACGCGAAGACGAGCTCGGGTGACGTCGACATCCGGATCCCGTCCGGCGCCGAGTCGTACAAGGTCGACACCGACACCTCCTCGGGTGACGAGTCGGCCAACGTGAAGATCGATCCGAGCTCCACCCGGACGATCCGGGCGAAGACCTCCTCGGGCGATGTGAGCATCGAATACAGCCACTGAACACAGCGCGTGAGGGCGAGGGCCGGGAGGGTGAGGGCCTCCGCCGTCTGAGTAGGCTTGCGCGCATGGTTGAGGTGCGGGCGGTGCCCCGGGGTCTGCTGGTGGACTGGGGCGGTGTGCTCACCTCGGGGCTGGAGCCGGCACTGCGGCGCTGGGCCGAGCTGGACGGTTTCGACTTCGACTCCTACCTCGCGGCGGTCATGAAATGGCTGCCCAGCGAGACCGTGACCGCCGAGCTCAACCCGGTGCACGCGCTCGAACGCGGCCAGCTCGCCGTCCCGGACTTCGAGCGCAAGCTCGCCTCGATGCTCGTCCGCCACGACGGGACGCCGGTGCCCGCCGAGGGACTGATCGAGCGGATGTTCGCGCACTTCGAGCACCAGCCCGCGATGTCCGCACTCGTCCGGCGCGCCAACGAGCGCGGGATCCGGACCGCGCTGCTGTCCAACTCCTGGGGCAACACCTACCCGCGCGACACCTGGGACGGCATGTTCGACGACATCGTCATCTCCGGCGAGGTCGGCCTGCGCAAGCCCGAGCCGGAGATCTTCCGGCTGGCGGCCGGCCGGCTCGGCCTGGAACCGGCCGAGTGTGTGTTCGTCGACGACCTGCAACTCAACGTCGACGGCGCCCTGGCGGTCGGCATGACCGCGATTCTGCACACCGAGTACGACGAGACCCGGCGAGCGCTGGAAACCCTGTTCGGAGCCGACCTGACGTGACCGTGACCACCCCCGCATCCTCCTCGATCCGTCCCGCCGGCCGCCGTGGCGTCGTCATCGCCGTCCTGGCGTGCGCCGCCCTGGTTGCCGTCGGCGCCTGGATCACCCACCTGTACGGCGGCATGATCGACCTGCGCGTCTACCGGATGGGCGGCTCGGTCCTGCTGCACGGCGACTCGCTGTACGACGCGAAGCTGCCCGGCGGCTCGAACCTCCCGTTCACGTACCCGCCGTTCTCCGCGATCGCGATGGTCCCGCTGGCCGCCGTACCGTGGGCCGTCGCGCTGGTGGCCTGGACGACGATCTCGGTGCTGTGCATCACCGCGTTGTGGCGGGCCAGCCTGACCAAGACGTTCTGGTCGTTCATCACCCAGCGCAAGCGGACGGCGGTGCTGGTCGCGCTGACCGCGCTCTCGCTGCTGCTCGAGCCGGTCTGGCAGACCATCCAGTTCGGGCAGATCAACCTGTTGCTGACCGCAATGATCCTGCTGGACCTGATCCGGCCGAACGACGCGCGGCTGCGCGGGTTCTGGCTCGGCGTGGCGATCGGCGTCAAGCTGACGCCGCTGCCGTTCCTGGCGCTGCTCGTGGTGACGAAGCAGTGGCGGGCGTTGCGCAACGCCGTCCTCGGGCTGCTGGCCACGATGGCGATCGGGTTCGCGATCGTGCCGCACCAGTCGTGGCGGTACTGGACCGACGTGATCCTCGACGCGAACCGGGTCGGCGGGATCGCGTACACCGGCAACCAGTCGTTCAACGGTTTCCTGCACCGGATCGGTGACGAGGCGAGCTGGGTCCAGCCGGCCTGGTTCGTGATCTCGGCCGTGTTCGGCCTGCTCGTGCTGTGGCTGGCCCGGAAGTACTGGCTCGCCGACGAGCGCGTCACCGCGATCTCCGTGATGGCGCTGGCGGTGCTGTACGCGTCGCCGATCTCGTGGAGCCATCACTGGGTGTGGATCATCCCGCTCGGCGTCAGCGTGATCCGGGGCGTCAACCGCGTCTGGGGCCTCAACCCGGCGGTCGTGACCGGCGTCCTGTTCTACGGCCTGTTCGTCCTGCGCTCGATCTGGTGGGTGCCGTTCCGCGACGACCGCGAGCTCAGCTGGAGCTTCTGGCAGTCGATCCCCGGCAACTCGCACCTGATCGTCGGGATGATCGCGTTCGTCCTGCTGCTGATCACGAGCCGCGGTCTGCCGAAGCCGTCAACCCCCGAAGCGGCCCCGTCAGTCTGACCGCCAGCTCGGCGTCGACGAACTCCGCCTCGGCCAGCAGCACGTCGACACTCGCCCGGAACGCGCGCCGCAGCTCGGCCACCTCCAGCGACCGTACGAGCGTTGCCTCCACGGCCGAGGTGGTGACCGACGGCAACAGGTGCAGACCGCGACCCTGCGAGTGCGGTACGCCGTAGCGCAGGCACATCAGCGTCAGCACGTGGTCTCGGACGCCGCTGATCATGTACTCCGCCTGCCACACCTTGCCGCGCGCGATGCTCGACCGCGCATGCAACGCGTACAGCCACCCCATCCCGATCAGGTCGAGCGGGGGTGGAGCGCTGGAGGCCGGTTGCTGCACCGCCTCGCCGAACAGCAGCCGGAAGGTCGGCCCGACGGCGCCGAACGCACCGGCCGGGGCGAAGGCGATGTCCACCTGCAGGGTGGATCCCAGCAGGAAGACGCGGTAGATGGTCGTGCGGGACCAGACGTCGGTGTGGTGCACGGCGCCGTGCTCGCCGTACATGAGTGCCGTCCAGTCGGCGAGCACCGCAGCTTGGCTCGCGTCCGGTGTCAGACCGAGTGCCAGGTCGACGTCCGACCATTCGTCCTCCGCGCCCACCGCGGCGGACCCGGTGAGCGCGGCGCCGGCGATACGGGGATCGGCGCGGGCCTCCGCGACCAGTGCGTCGCGGAGGGCCGAGCGTTCGTCGGCGGTGTACATCAAGACGAGAACAGCAGCAAGAGTCCGCCGCAGGTGTAGCCGACCATCACGACCAGCAACGGGAGCTGGCCGGCCAGCGCCTTCGCGCGCGGGAAGAGCGCGACCGCCCGGTCGTGGGCCGAGATGACACCGAGCAGATGACCGACGACCACCGCCAGAACCTGGATGACCGCGATCGCCGTGCTGTGGTTGGTGATGCCGGTGTTCACCGCGAGCAGACCGGTGCCGAAGACGTTCGCCCCGTTGCTGAGCGGGTCGCTCAGGTAGATCAGCGTCCGCTGGCCCTCCAGGATCAACAGGGTCAGGTAGTGGGCGACGACGTAACCGACCACGATCGGTACCAGGGAGTGCGCGAACAGGCCCGGCAGCGCGGTGCGCGAGCTGTCGGACAGGCGACCGGCGAGGATCGTCGCACCGGAGTACGTGACCAGCACGAACAGCACGAAGGCGATCAGGGCCACGGTGCCGAGCCAGGTCATCGAGACGTTCTGGTTCTGCGCCCAGCCGATCCACGCGGACGAGTTCGAGAATCCGTCGTACGCCGTGGAACCGAGCAGGGCCGACACCAGACCGACGAGGCCGGGCTGCGGACGGAGGCCATCGAGGTTCTCCAGCGGCCGGCGGACCACCAGACGTCCGTCGGTCCGGCGGCCCCACGGCGACAGCCGGGCGATCAGCGTCGCGTACGCCTCGAACGGGTCGCCCTGCGCGAACCAGCGGTCACCGAACAGCACAGCGCCGAACATGGTGATCACGATGTACAGCGCGAGCCACGCCTGCAGCACCGGGATCGTCGCGCGGTCCGGCGCGACCAGCTCGAGCCAGGTGAACGCGAGGATGCCGAGCGCGGCCGGCCACAGACCCACCCAGGACGGGAGCTCGAGCAGGCCCTTGGACGGTGACTGCCGCAGGAGCTTCGACACCAGCAGGTGGATGGTGCGCAGCGGGTTCAGGGTCCGCCACACCGGGCCGAACAGCAGCGAGATCGGTACCAGACCGACCCAGACCAGGATGTAGACGAACCCGAAGATCGGGTTCGTCAGCCGGTCCACGCCGAACAGCAGCGCCACCATCGCGTAGACGAACGTCGCCAGCCCGAACAGCCGCACCAGCCACCGGAACCAGGCGGCGTCGATCAGCCGGCTGATTGCGGGAGGCAACGGTACGCCGGACGCGTTGCCACGGTACTTAGGGGTGCGCCAGGCGACGCCGAGGATGACGAAGGACAGCGCGACCGCGACCGCGGCGCCACCGACCGCGAGCCCGAACGGGACCGGCAGGTCCTGCCGCCCGCCGATACCGTGCAGCGGGAGCAGCAGCGGCATGCTCACGAGACGACGAGCTTGACGACGAGCTTGCCGCTCTTGTGGGTCTCGACCTCGAAGGTGCCCTTCATGTTCGCGGTGAACTTGACCGAGGCCGCCTTGCCCGGGGTGAGCTCCAGCTCCTTGTCGTAGCCGTGGATGTGCAGCTCCTCCTCGGCGTCGCTGACGGCCTTGATCAGCACGGTCTGGCCGGCCTTCACCTTGACGGTGGCACCGCTCGGGTTGACCTTGCCGTTGGCAACGGTGACGTCGACGGTCACGTCGGCCTGCTCGCCGGAGGGGTCCGCGGTGTTCGACGGGGCGCTGGTGTTCGGCGAGCTCGGGGTCGGCGTGTCGGCCGGCAGGGTCGAGGTCGGCGTACTGGCCGGGGCGCTCGGCGAGGGAGTGCTGCCGCCGCTGGTGTCGTCCCCGCCGCAGCCGACCAGGAGCAGCAGGCCGAGGGTGGGCAGGACAGCGGTGGCGGCACCGCGAGTGAGCGTCGAACGCATCGGTCCAGGAGCCTTTCGGGGGTGCGAATGAGTTCTCAGGGTGCGGGACACACCCTCTTGCCTGACGAACACAGATAGCTCAGTGTTCCCTGAGAGGGCGTTCGAAGACACTGCGCCTACTGCGCGGCGCTCGGCGGGCACCTCGCTGCACCGGAGGAAAGGCCACGAAGAAACCACATCGAGGCCTTCCCTCCGGCGCACCGAGGCACTCCGCCGAGCACCTGCTCGCTACGGCGCAGTGTCTCCGAACGCCCTCTGCGGCCAGTGTCGCAGCCCACTGTCGGCGGAGGCCGCTAGGGTGAGAATCCGTCGAACTGAGAGGAAGGTGGCCAGATGCCGGACCGGTTGACGTCGCTCGACCTCACCTTCCTCAAGGCCGAGTCGCCGGCCACTCCGATGCACGTCGGCACGGTGGACATCTTCGAGCCGCCGGTGCACGGCGACGAGGGCTTCGACTACGAGAGTCTGGTCGCGCTGATCCGGGACCGGATCGCCTTCGTGCCGCGGTACCGGCAGCGGGTCCAGCAGGTCCCCGGCCGCTTCGCCGGACCGGTCTGGGTCGACGACGAAGAGTTCGACATCACGTTCCACGTCCGCCGGTCCGCCCTGCCGCGCCCGGGCACGCACGCGCAGCTGCTCGAGCTGGTCGCGCGGATCATGTCGCGCCGGCTGGACCGGGCCCGCCCGCTGTGGGAGATGTATCTCGTCGAGGGGCTGCAGGGCGACCGGTTCGCGATCATCGCGAAGTCCCACCAGGCGCTTGTCGACGGCAACAGCACGGTCGACATCGGCCAGGTCGTGCTGGACTCGACCGCGCACCCCCGGGACACGCCGACCGACACCTGGCAGCCGGAGCACCCGCCGTCCGCGCTGGAGCTGCTCGCCGGGGTGTTCTCCGACGCGACCCGGCACCCGACCGCGGTGCTGGAGCTGGCGCGCGCCGAGATGGCGAGTCTGACCGGGGCCATGTCGGTGCGCGAGGCGCTCGGCGGCGTGGTCGGCTCGCTGGTCGCGCAGCGGCACGCGCAGGAGAGCTCACTGCACGTGAAGACGTCGGGGCAGCGCCGGTTCACCACCGTGCAGACCGACCTGGAGGACTACCGGACCATTCGCGCCGCGCACGGCGGCACGGTCAACGACGTGGTTCTCGCCGTGGTGGCGGGAGCGTTCCGGGCCTGGATGATGACCCGCGGCGAGGGCGTCGGGCCGACCCGGAGCGTGCGGGCCGTGGTCCCGGTCAGCATCCGCGACGACGAGGACGAGGAGCCCACCTCGCTCGGCTCCCGGGTGATCGCCTCGAGTGTGAACCTGCCCGTCGGTGAGAACTCTCCGGTCATGCGGCTGCACCAGATCTCGTACCAGACCAAGGTGCACAAGGACACCGGCCGCGCGGTCAGCGCCCGCTCGCTGGTCGGCATCGCCGGGTTCGCCCCGACCACGCTGCACGCGCTCGCGGCGCGGGTCGCGACCGCTACGGTCCGGCCGATCGACGACGTGGTGATCACCAACGTCCCGGGTCCGCAGTTCCCGCTGTATGCGCAGGGCGCGCCGATGCTCGCGTCGTACCCGGTCGTTCCGTTGATGCCCGGCCAGGGACTCTCGGTCGGCGTCACGTCCTACGACGGCCAGGTGTACTACGGTCTGAACGCGGACCGCACCGCCATGCCGGACCTCGCTGTTTTCGCCCAGTGCGTGACCGACGCGCTGGACGAGCTGCTGGAAACGACCAGGGGCAGCCGGAACCGCGCCTCCCGGGGCCGGAAGAAACCCCGCGGCACCACCAAGAAGGCGGGCTCATGAGGGTCTATGTACCGTCCACGCTCGGGTTGCTGGCGGCGGCGTGCAACGCCGGCGAGATCGGCCGGGCCCCACTGACGGCGTACGCCGTGACACCGGCGCTGCGCGAGTGGTACGTCGAGGGCGACGACGAGGAGCTGGAGTTCGCCGCGATGGCGCAGGCGGCCCGGGCCTCGGTGGGGCTGCTGGCCGCGGACCCCGGAGCCGCCCGCCGCCGAGTGGTGATCGCGGCCGAGGTGAGCGCCGTGCCGCCGGCCGACGGCTCGGTGGAGCTCGGCGACGCGCGGCTGGAGCTGCATGTGGTGATCCCGTGGCGCTCGGTGGCGTCCGTGCACCTCGACGCCCCGCAGGCCACGTCGGTGATCGGGAAGGCCGCCGAGCTGTGGGACGCGGCCCAGAACGGTGACGACGACGCGATCTTTGCCCTGGATTCGTGCGAGGGTGAAGACCTGCTGTGGTACGCGACACAGGAGATCCCCGATCTGCTCGCGGCGGAGGGGCCGCGCAGCGGGCTGAGCTAACAGGGAGCTGATGGCGATGCAGGCGATCTGGAAGGGGGCCATCTCGTTCGGGATGGTGACGATCCCGATCAAGGTGTTCTCCGCGACCGAGGAGAAGGACATCTCGTTCCGCCAGGTGCACGTCGCCGACGGGGGCCGGATCCGGTACAAGCGGATCTGCTCGGTCGACGGCGAGGAGGTGCCGTACTCCGACATCGGCAAGGGGTACGAGATGCCGGACGGCCGGATGGTCGTGCTGGACTCCGACGACTTCGCGGACCTGCCGCTGTCCAGCAAGAAGGTCATCGACGTGCTGGAGTTCGTGCCGGCCGACCAGGTCGACCCGCTGTACCTGGGCAAGTCGTACTACCTGGCCGCGGACGGCGGCCCCGGCGCGAAGCCCTACGTGCTGCTCCGGGACGCGCTCGACGGCTCCGAGTTGTATGCGCTGGTCAAGGTCGCGCTGCGGTCCCGGGAGAGCCTGGGGCTGCTGCGGACCGTCGACGACGTGCTCGTGCTGCAGGTGATGCTGTGGCCGGACGAGATCCGGGACAAGTCGTTCGCGGCGCCGCCGGAGGACGTCGAGATCCGCTCCCAGGAGAAGGCGATGGCGTCGTCGTACATCGACACGCTGCGCGGTGAGTTCGACCCGGACCAGTACCACGACGAGTACCGCGAGGCGCTCGAGAAGGTCGTGATGGCCAAGGCCGAAGGCGTGCCGCTGCCCGAGTCCGAGGAGGAGGAGCCGGAGGGCGCCGAGGTCGTGGACCTGGTCGCCGCGCTGCGTGCCTCGGTCGAGGCCGCGAAGGCCCGTCGGGCGGGCGGCGGCTCCGCCGCGGCCGAGCCTGCCAAGAAGGCGCCGGCGAAGAAGGCCGCAGCCAAGAAGGCACCGGCCAAGAAGGCGGCCGCCGCCAAGAAGACAGCTGCCAAGACGACGGCGAAGAAGGCCGCCAAGAAGACCACCAAGAAGTCCGCATGAGCGACCTGCCGACGCCGCCGACGACGACCGAGATCCCGAAGGACGCCTCGGAGATCCCGGACGATCCCAGCGCCGTGGTGGTGAAGCCGGGGGCGTATCTGCTGGAGCTGATCCCGGTGCCGGTGACGGACGTCGACCGGGCGAAGCGGTTCTACACCGAGCAGTGCGGGTTCCATCCGGACGTGGACGTCTCGCCCGCCGACGGTGTCCGGATCGTGCAGCTCACCCCACCGGGCTCGTTCTGCTCGATCACCCTCACCACCGGCCTGCCCGCCACCGAGATGGCGGCCGGCTCGCTGCGCGGGCTGCACCTGGTGGTGAAGGACATCGAAGCCGCGCGGCAGGAGCTGATCGGCCGCGGGGTCGACGTGAGCGAGACCGAGGACCTCGGCGGGGTGTTCTACGCCTGGTTCGAGGATCCCGACGGCAACACCTGGGCGCTCCAGCACATGCCGTGGCGGAAGTAAGGCAGAAGCAGCTCAGGCGCGTTCGTGGTTGACGGTGCTGGCGTGGCACCATGCTGGTGTCACGCCTGGCCATCCGCACCCGGCGTGCCCACACGGTCCACCACACGATCGAGGAGCCCTGCACCATGGATGCCGTCACCGCCGTACCGACGCCTGCCAACGAGCCCGTCAAGGGGTATGCGCCCGGGTCGGGTGAGCGGGCGAGCCTGGAGGCGAAGCTCAAGGAGCTGACCGCCGCGGGAGCGATCGACCTGACCTGCACGATCGGCGGCGAGCAGAAGCTCGGCGGCGGCGCGCCGATCGAGGTGGTGCAGCCGCACCGGCACGCCCACGTGCTCGGCACGCTCGGTAACGCGACCGAGGCGGACGGCAAGGCCGCCGTCGACGCGGCCTTGGCCGCCGCCCCGTCCTGGCGTTCGCTGTCGTTCGACGACCGTGCGGCGATCTTCCTGAAGGCCGCCGACCTGCTGGCCGGCCCGTGGCGCGACACGCTGAACGCGGCGACCATGCTCGGCCAGTCGAAGACGATCCAGCAGGCCGAGATCGACGCGGCCTGCGAGCTGATCGACTTCCTGCGGTTCAACGTCGCGTTCGCGCGGCAGATCGTCAGCGACCAGCCGATCTCCTCGCCGGGCGTGTGGAACCGAGTGGACTACCGGCCGCTCGAGGGCTTCGTGTACGCGATCACCCCGTTCAACTTCACCGCGATCGCCGGCAACCTGCCGACCGCGCCGGCGCTGATGGGCAACACGGTGGTGTGGAAGCCGTCGCCGACGCAGCAGTTCGCCGCGCACTGGACGATGCGGCTGTTCGAGGCCGCGGGCCTGCCGGCCGGTGTGATCAACCTGGTCACCGGTGACGGCATCGAGGTCAGCAAGGCGGCGCTCACCCACCCGGACCTGGCCGGTATCCACTTCACCGGCTCGACCAAGACGTTCCAGTCCCTGTGGGGCACGGTCGGCGCGAACATCGCGTCGTACAAGACGTACCCGCGGCTGGTCGGCGAGACCGGCGGCAAGGACTTCATCCTGGCGCACCCGTCGGCCGACCCGGCGGTGCTGAAGACCGCGATGGTGCGCGGCGCGTTCGAGTACCAGGGCCAGAAGTGCTCGGCGGCGTCCCGGGCGTACGTCGCGCGCTCGGTGTGGGACCGGATCCGTGACGACCTGGTCGCCGAGACCGAGGCGATCACGATGGGCGACGTCACCGACCTCTCGAACTTCATCGGCGCGGTGATCGACGACCGCGCGTTCGCCAAGCACAAGGCCGCGCTGGACCGGGCCGCGGCGACCGACGCGATCCAGGTCGTTGCCGGTGGCACCTACGACGACAGCGAGGGGTACTTCGTCCGCCCGACGCTGCTGGTCTCCGACGACCCGACCGACGAGATCTTCAGCACCGAGTACTTCGGCCCGATCCTCGGCGTGCACGTGTACGACGACGCGGACTACGACAGCGTGCTGCGCGGGATGGAGCACTCGGCGCCGTACGGGCTGACCGGTGCGGTCATCGCGCAGGACCGGCACGCGGTGGCGGCGGCGTCGGAGTACCTGCGGTTCGCGGCGGGCAACTTCTACATCAACGACAAGCCGACCGGCGCGGTCGTCGGGCAGCAGCCGTTCGGCGGCGCCCGCGCGTCCGGTACGAACGACAAGGCCGGCTCGATGTGGAACCTGATCCGCTGGGCCTCCCCGCGGTCCATGAAGGAGACCTTCGCCCCGCCGACCGACTACCGCTACCCGCACCAGGGCTAGGCCCCAGTCAGGGATTACCCGGGAATCGGGCCGCGGCGGGAGCGCCGCGGCCCACGCTCTCGTTGTCCGGGTATGCATGAAACCGACCTGCACCTCGAGCCCAACGAAGCCTCCGACCTCTGCCGCGTGTTCGGGCCCGACGTCCTGGCCCGGAACGGCTGGGACCGCGCCTTCGTGACGGTCCTGGACGAGGCGACGGCCGAGGACGCGCTGGCGCTGCTCGTGCACGCGGCCGGCGCCCCGCTCGACGAAGGCTGGTCGGCGCGCCGCGTGCTGACCGACGCCGGGGTGCACGCGGGCAAGACCGAGGACGCCGAGGCGTGCGCGTCCTACAACGGGTACGTGTACCTGCTTGGTTCGCAGTTCGGGAAGAAGGCCGGCCCGCTGGCGGCCAAGCGGTCCTGGATCGCGCGCGTCAAGGAGGAGTCGATCCTCGCCGGCGAGCCCGCGGAGCTGGAGATCGTGCGGCTGCGCTTCGGCCTGCACCGCGCGATCAATGACGCGCTGGCGGACGTGGAGCTGGTGCCGGTCGGGCCGCTCGGGCAGCAGGCGTACGTCGACGCGACGATCGAGCGCGGCCTGGCCAAGGCCAAGAGCTGGAGCGGGGCGATCCACCCGACGGATCATCCGGTGAACATCGAAGCGGCCGAGTTCCTCGCGGACGGCAACCTCGTGCTGGGGCTGCGCTACCCGGTGACCGCCGACGGGCATCCGCTGCTGGTCGAGCTGACGAATGCCGGCGAGTTGTTCGACGCCCCGGGCGCGGTCCCGATCTGTGGCGACGTCTGGATCCTCGGCGACGTCGGCGGTGTCGACGCACCGGCCGGGCTGCGCGGTCTCGACACGCACGGCGACGACCGGTTCGACGCGGTGATCGGCGATCTCGACGCCTCCGGTAAGTCCGCCACGGTGCTCGCCGACCACCCGGAAGGAGCGCTCGCGGCGTCGGAGCACGTCCGGTTCGAGCTGCCGCCCGGCGGCGGTGTCGTCGGGAGCAAGGTGATCCACCACTTCGGCGACGTCCGCCGCGTCGAAGGCGTCGCGGTCGACCACGAGGGCCACGCCCACTACGTCATCGACGAGGAAGGGCATGTCGCGCTCCGTACGCTCGTGTTCGACTAGGCCCTAGCTGGCCAGACCCCGCCGGACGGTGATGTAGAACGTGGTCAGGTCGTCGATCAGCGCCTCGATCTGCCGCGGGGCGGTGAGGTCGGCGTCCAGCAGCCAGTCCGAGACCAGGTCGAACATGCCGCCGATCAGGCCGATCGCGACGCCGTGCCGGACGGCGCGCTGGTCGTCGGGCTGCGGCCCGTCGTACCGGTCCCAGAGCTGGACCAGGAAGCCGGCCGCCCAGCGGCGGTTGGCGCGCCGCTGCCGCTCGACCGACTCCGAGATGCCGGAGGCCATGCCGAACGTGACCTTGGTGATCCGCGGGTCGTCGACCAGGGCGTGCACGAATGTCGCGAGCAGCCGCGGCGCCTCCTGCCGCTCGTTGCCGGTAGCCTGCGCGGCGGCGCCGGTCATCAGCTCCTCGAGACGTTCGGAGGTCCGCCGGAGCAGCGCGAGATAGCACTCCTCGCGGCTGGCGAACAGCTCGTAGAAGCTCTTCGTCCCGATGTACGCCGTGCTGCAGATCTGCTCGATCGACGTCCCGAGGTACCCGTGGTCGGCGAACAGCTTGAGCGCCGCGTCCAGCAGCTGCTCGCGTCGCTCGGCCCGGCGTTGCCCGGCGTCCAGTCCCCGTATGGTGCGGCCCATGCGGTGGACACTACCCCGCGTGATCGCGATGTAACCGAGAGATCTTGTTTCGAACACGAACTCTTGTTTGTAACCCGAAGACGTGCTCAACTACCCGTGATCTGTTGATCACCGAACGACACCATACGGGGAGTTGTCATGCGTCACCGCCTCCGCCGGACCGTCGCGGTCCTGCTCGCCGCGTTCCTGCTCACCGCCACGCTGACCGCACCTGCCGGCGCGGCCACGTCGGCCGGGTTCGACGACTGGACCTGCAAGCCGTCGGCCGCGCATCCGAACCCGCTCGTCCTGCTGCACGGTCTCGGTGGCAACGGCCCTGGCAACTACTCCTACCTCGGCCCGTTCCTGGCCGCGAAGGGCTACTGCGCCTTCACCCTCACCTATGGGCAGGCCACCCCGGAGATCCCGGTCGGCGGCACGGTCTCGATCGAGCAGTCGTCCCACGAGATCGCCGCGTTCGTCCAGCGGGTCCGTCAGGCGACCGGCGCCGCGAAGGTCGACATCGTCGGGCACTCCGAGGGCGGTTTTCAGTCGGTCTACGGCCCGAAGGTCCGCGGGTACGCCGGTCAGGTGGGCACCGTGGTCGCGCTGGCGCCGCCCACGCACGGTACGACGTTCGGCGGGCTGGTCAGCGTCGGCGACTACCTGGGTCTCCGGCCGCTGGTCGACCAGGTACTGCGACAGTTCGGCTGCCCGGCCTGTGACGAGCTGATCGTCGGCGGGTCGGCGGTCGCGAAGCTGACGCGGGGCCCGATCGCGCAGCCAGGGGTGAAGTACACGATGATCGCCTCGCGCTTCGACGCCTTGGTGACGCCGCACGAGACGTCGTTCATCCGCGAGCCCGGCGTGACCAACGAGTACGTCCAGGACACCTGCCCGCTGGACACGGTCGGCCACGTCGGCCTGGCGTTCGACCCGACCGTGGCCCAACTGGTTGCCAACGCGCTCGACCCCGCTCACGCGCAGCCGGTCGTGTGTGCCTTCGGGCCGCCGCTGTAATTGGGCGGCGACGGCTGCGAGTCGCTGCTTATGCTCAGCGGCATGACGAGCGGCGCGTACGGGGACCTGCTCGACGACCTGCTCGAGCTGGACGCTGACCATCGCGACGCCGAGCGGGTGCTGCGGGAGTCCGGGTGGACGCCCTGTGGGGCCGGGGACTGGGCGGTCGCGTTGCGGGCGCCGGACGGCCGGGCGGCGGCGCGGATCAGTCCGTTCGATCCGGCGGGGCCGTACACAATCGCGCTCTATCGCGAGGCGGCGCACACCCGTCAGGTTCCGCGGGTCTTCGGGCATCGGCGGCTGGCAGGCGGCGGGGATCTGCAGTTCCTGGAGTCGCTGGAGCCGGTCGACGCGGACGAGGCCGCCGGGTTCCACCGGGCACTGGCCGCGCGCGAGCCGGCGGTTGCCGAGCTCGCGGACGCCGTACGCCGGGTGCACGAGCGCGCGGCGCGGGAGTTGCCGTGGTTCGCGCCGGGGATCGACGACAACCCGGACAACATCATGCGCACCGCGGACGGGCGTCTCGTGGCGGCGGACCTGTTCAGCGCGGACGGGCCGCGGCTGTACGCAGCGGTCCTGCACGAGCCGGGGCTGGTCGCGGTGAGCATTCCCGAGGCCGAGCGGCGGTTCATCACCGAGATCCCGCTCACCAACACCGGTCGATGGCCGGCCGAGGTGCGCGCGGCGATGCGGGCAGGTCTCGCGGCGGCCGACGCCCGCCGCCGCTGAGGTCAGGCGGAGCGGTGGAGTTGCTGGGTGGGTGGGTCGACCAGGAGGGCCGAGCCGCACTGCACGCAGATCCACTCGTCGGGTTCGTCGAGCAGGTAGTCCGAGGGTTCGATCCGCTCGAACGGCATCACGGCGGCGCAGAACGCGCAGTACTGGTCAGCGCCGGTCGTGGGCGGGATCCGATCCCGCTTCTTTCGCAGGGTGCTTCGCATCGGAACGGTCACCTCCGGGACAACACTTCTTCTCAGGTTGCCACCGGAGGCGACGCGGTCAGCGCAACGACACGGTCTACTTCCCACTCCACTCGTGGCCGAGGTCGTGCTCCTTCTGCAGGCCGGAGCGGATCGAATCGACGACGAACGGCTCGAGCTTCTTGCCGATCAGCGGGATCGCGACCTTGATGTCGAGGTCGATCGACTGGACGGTCTGCGCGCCCTCGGTGGCGATCCGGGCCGTTCCTTTCATGGTCACCGGGGTGTTCGAGATCTCGCCGGACACATCGGCAGTCCGCGTGCCATCGGCGGCCGCCGCGTGCCAGGTCTCGGTCTGCACGACGGTCAGCGTCTCGCCGACGAACTTCCGGGCCATGTCCGGGATGTCGGTGGACTCCATCTCCCGGGAGACCCGCACGACGGTGTCGGCACCCGACGTGCTGACCTGCACGTCGTACGACAGCGCCTTGGTCTTCTCGCAGGCCTGCTCACGGAAGGCGGTGTCCGTCACGATCGCGAACACTTCCTCAGGGGTGGCGTCGTACGACGCCGACATCTTCAGCTCCATGCGGTCATCATGGCATTGCCGGCGCCGCCCGAGGTCATGGTGCCGCGTTGAGCAGGTCGAGCGCCGACTGCTGGCGGGCTGCGTCGAGTTTGTCGACCGGGCCGTACCAGCGCAGGCCGTACTGATCCATCGGGGTCCGGTCGGCCGCGAAGGCGCGGTCGGCCTGGCGTTGCAGGTAGGACGTGTACGGGTGGTCCGGAAGTGCCGCGTTCAGCTTGCCGAGGCCGCGCACGTGCGCGCCCTTGAACGACGGGCCGTCGCCGCCGCAGTCGCCGTTCTCGCACGGCTCGCGGAGGATGCCGTCGGCGGTGTGCAGCGAGGCTGCGCTGGTGCTCGCGTCGGCGAGCTGGCGCGCGGACGTCAGGTACGTTGAGTTGTTCGTTGCCTTCGACAACTCGGTGAGCGCGCCGATCAGCACCCCCTGGTTGTACGTCCATGCGGTGTCGCCGTTGTTCTTGCAGGTGGACAGGTCGATACCGTCGTTGACCAGGTGCGAGCCGTTGATCATCCCGGTCTGCTGGAACCAGGTCCACCCGGCCTGCGCGCGTTGCAGGTACGTCGTGTCGCCGGCGATCCGGGTGTGCAGCTGCGCGTTCAGCTGGATGTACAGCGAGTTGGTGATCGCGTTCTTGTACGTCTTCGCCTCGCTCCACCAGACACCACCGCCGCAGGTGCCGTCCCAGTACGCCGCCATGTGGTCGGCATCCACGCGGGCCGTCTGCAGATACCGCGCCTCGCCGGTGAGGTCGTACGCCGCGACCCACGCGAGCCCCCACCACCCGGTGTCGTCGATGTAGTCGTTGCGGAACTGGCCCTCGAACTGGCCGAGGTTCAGGTCGTACGTCTTGCCGATCGCGTACTTGTAGCTCGGCATCCCGCTGATCCGGGCGTTGTCGATCAGCGCGTTGAGTGCGTTGGCGGAGTTCCACCAGCCCGTGGTGTCGAACAGGCCGCTGGACAGGTTGTAGTTCTGCATCAGCGCGGTCGCGGCCGCCGTCCGACGGTCCCAGGCGTTCCACGTCGTCCGGGCCCAGGGCGTGCAGGCGACGTCGGCGCGGTCGCCGGCCTTGCCGCAGGCGCGCAGGGCGCCGACGCCGAGGTTGTTCCAGTCGTCGACGTTGTACATCTGGGTGCGCCAGCCGCGTTGCCCGCTGGGGATCGCGGTGTTGCCGAGACGGGTGCCGCCGGACCAGGTGCGGCCGCCGTCCATCGAGCGGTCCAGCCAGACCTCGTCCCCCGGATTGCCGTTCTCGATCGAGGCCCAGCCCATCGCGTCGCTGTCGTCGAAGTGCAGGGTGATCGTGCGGCCGAAGAGTGTGGTCGAGACCGGGGCGCGGTCGCCGGGCGCGAGCGCGGGGTCGCGCGCGTCGCAGTACTTGTTGCAGATCGTTGCCTGGGTGGTCATGGTCACCGGTGGGGTTTCAGCCGGCGCCGGTGGGGGCGCGCCGAGGGGAGCGATCAGCAGGGACAGGCTGGAAACGATTCCAACGTACATCACAGATCTCCCTGGGGCGGTAGGAAGCGACTGGGTGGTGGGGCGGGGAAGGAATCGGCGCAGCGGTGTGACCGAAGGTAGGTGGGTGGCGACGCTACGTCAAGGGTGCGATGCGGATCCCCAGGCCATCACAATTGCCGCCCTACGGGGCGCGTCGCGCTGGGACAGACCGGTCTCCGGCGATTGCGATGGCCTGCAGGTCCGGCCTACAGCGTGAAGAGCGCGGCGAGGATCGCGGTGGTGAGGGCGAGCGTGAACGTGATCGCGACGCGGCGGCCGCGGGCGCGGCGGCGGGTGTGCGCGGTGCGGTCGGGACGCGTGGTGCACGGGTCGAAGCCGAGCTCGTCGGACGGTGCGAGGACGGCGCCGAGCCGCGCCGGGAACGAGCGCCGCTCGGCCTGCCGGGTCGCCTCCTCGATCACCCGGCGGCGCATGAACTCGCGGTGCCTGGTCGCCGGCAGCCGGACGTCCGGCGGCACGGTGAGGCTCGACGGGAGCGCGAGATCGGCCGGCAGCGCGAGGCCCGCCGGGAGCGCCCGCTGGACCACGGCGTGCGCGGCCGCCACCCGCCTCGCCCGGCTGATCGAAGGCGGGAGGATCAGGTAGGCGAGGTGGACCAGCGACCGGTAGTCGTCGAGCAGCAACGCCTCGATCAGCGGCTCTTCCCGGGTGGGACCCTGGACGGGCCCCGGGACGATCGGTGTCTCGACCGTGGCGGACATGCAGCTCCTCATCTCGGCGTACCCAAGGTCCAACGAACGAATCACTGACCAGTCACGAAGTGGTCGGTTAGTCTCCGTGTCATGAGCACTGGTGACGGCGTGGCGGGGCAGTGGGGCGGGGTCGACGTACATTTCGGTGAGGAGGGCGGGCGGCTGACGTACGGCAGCTACCTGCGGCTCGCCGAACTGCTCGACCAGCAGCGGCTGGAGTCCGACCCGCCGGCCCACGACGAGCTGCTGTTCATCACGATCCACCAGGTGTACGAGCTGTGGTTCAAGCAGGTCCTGCACGAGCTGACCGCGTCCCGGGACGCGATGCTCGCCGGCGAGCTGTGGCTGGCCGAGCACCTGTTGCGGCGGGTGCACACGATCGAGCGGGTCCTGACGCAGCAGGTGGACATCCTGGAGACGATGACCCCGCAGGACTTCGGCGAGTTCCGGCACCGGTTGTCGCCGGCGTCCGGGTTCCAGTCCGTGCAGTTCCGCGAGGTCGAGTTCCTGTCCGGCGCGAAGGACCCGTCGTTCGTCCGCCGGTTCCGCGGCCTGACCGACGCCGAGAAGGACCGCCTGCGGCGCCGGCTGGAGGAGCCGACGCTGTGGGACGCGTACCTCGAGGTGCTCCGGAAGGCGGGCTTCGACACCGGCTCCGAGGACGCGGTCCGCGACGCTCTCCGCAAGGTCGCCGGCGACCGCTCCCACTACGCCGCCGTCTGGGAACTCGCCGAGGCCCTCGTCCAGCACGACGAACTGGCCGCCGCCTGGCGCGCCCGCCACGTGGTCATGGTCGAACGCATGATCGGCACCAAACCGGGCACCGGCGGATCCTCCGGCGCCACCTACCTCCGCAGCCGCCTCGACCTCCGCTACTATCCGCTCCTCTGGAACCTGCGCAGCAACCTGTAGCCCACGGAAGGCCGCCCATGAAGCTCTATGCCGACACCGGGGCGAAGCGTTTCGGGCAAGTGGTCGGCGATGTGCTGCTGGTGGCGTGGGTGTGGGCTTGTGTGCAGCTGGGGCAGGTCGTTTTCCAGGTGACCGACGCGCTGGGCGCGCCGGGGCGGAAGGCGGCCGAGGCGGGGGACGGACTGGCGGGGGATCTGCGGCGGTTGTCCGAGCCGATCGGGAAGGTGCCGGCGGTGGGGGACCAGTTGCGGTCGCCGATCGACGGCGCGGCCGGGGCCGCGGGGAAGCTGGCGCAGGCGGGGCGGGACCAGGCGCACGCGGTGGAGCAGCTCGCGTACGTGCTCGCGGCGGTGACGATCGGCTTGCCGGTGCTGTTCGCCGTACTGATCTGGGTGCCGCGGCGGATCCGGTTCGCGCGGCGGGCCGGTGCGGCGCAGCGGTTCATCGACAGCACGGCGGATCTGGACCTGTTCGCGCTCCGGGCGATGGCGAACCAGCCGATGCACAAGCTCGCGAAGATCTCCGACGACCCGGTCGCCGCCTGGCGCGACGGCGACGCGGACGTGATCGCGCGGCTCGCCCGCCTGGAGTTGCGCTCCACCGGGCTGAAGCCGCCCCGGACCTCCACGACTCAGTAACCCCACGCCGGTGCCGTGCGGATCGCGCCGTCAGGCGTGGCCGACCGGCCGGGCCGGAGGTTGGTGAGTGGTGGGCGTCCGCTTGATTCCGGCTTGAGGTTGCCTTGAGCGGGCGGAGGATACGCTCGGTGGCATGGCGCGGGTGCTGCTGGTCGAGGACGACGATGCGATCCGGGCGTCGTTGGGCAAGTCCCTCACGGCGGCCGGCCATGTCGTGTCGGCGGTGGCGGCCGGCGCGGACGGGGTCGCCGCGGTCGCGCGCGAGCGGCCGGAGGTGCTGTTGCTCGATCTCGGGCTTCCCGATCTCGACGGGCGCGACGTGCTCGCGATGGTGCGCGCGGTCAGCGACGTACCAGTGATCGTGGCGACCGCGCGCGACGACGATGCGAGCGTCGTACGACTGCTGGACGCGGGCGCGGACGACTACGTGATCAAACCCTTCAGCGCGGCGCAGATGGATGCCCGGATCCGCGCCGTACTGCGTCGGCTCGGGCACGATCAGCAGGGCGAGACGACGGTCGAGATCGGCGGACTGCGGATCGATCCGCGCAGCCGTGAGGTGACCGTGGACGGCGCCGCGGTGGATCTGACCCGCAAGGAGTTCGACCTGCTGCTGGCGTTGTCGCGCCGTCCCGGGGCCGTGGTGACGAAGCGGGAGCTGCTCGCGGAGGTCTGGGGGCTGCCGTGGGGCGGCGGCGACCGGACCGTCGACGTACACCTTTCATGGCTACGGCGGAAGCTGGGCGAGACGGCCGCCGCCCCACGGTTCATCCACAGCGTGCGCGGTGTCGGTGTCAAGCTCGCGGTGGACGGGTGAGCATGCGCCGCCGCATCCTGCTGCTGTCGGTCGGCATGACCACGCTGGTCGTGCTCGCGTTCGCCGTACCGCTGGTGGTCCTGCTCCGCAGTACGACGGCCAACGAGTCCAAGGACAAGGCGCGGTACCTGGCCGAGAGCGTCGCGTACTACGTCGGCGACAAAGGCCGCACGAACGACGACATCACGGCGTACATCGACGGTCTGGCGGACAAGCCGGGGCGGATCTCGGTGCGGATGCCGGACGGTACGACGCTGGGCGAGCCGCCGCCCGGCGGGGTGCCGACGCCGAAGGAGGTTCCGGCCGGGTACGGCGACGACCCCGACGGCGACGACGGGAAGGGTCCGCCGAAGATCGGCGACGCGGACTACCGGGACGTCGGCGGCGGTCTTGCGGTGGACGTCGGCGTCGGTACGCCGACCGGGCTCGCCTCGGTCTGTGTCTACCTGACCGCCGAGGAGCTGTACGACGGTCTGGTGCCGCGCGTCCTGTTCCTCGTCGGCGGCAGCCTGCTCGTACTGCTGCTCAGCATCGCCGGCGCCGAGCTGGTGTCGCGCCGGCTCGCGCGTCCGCTGGAGGAGACCGCGAGTACGGCGGAACGCCTGGCCCGCGGTGACATGGACGCCCGCGCCCCGACGACCGGACCCGCCGAGGTGGCGAAGGTCGGCGCCGCGCTGAACGGACTCGCGGACCGGATCGACGAGGTGATCGCGGTCGAACGCGAGGCGGTCGCGGACCTGTCGCACCGGCTTCGTACGCCGTTGACCGCGCTTCGCCTGCAGGTCGAGGCACTACCGGACCGGGAGAGCGCCGAGGAGCTCAACACTCAGGTGAACAGTCTCGAACGGACGCTGACCGCGGTGATCAGCGCCGCCCGCCGACCGCAGCGCGAAGGACGCGTACCGCACTCGGACGCGGTCGAGGTGACGCGTCAGCGGGCCGCGTTCTGGGAGCCGCTGTTCGAGGACCAGGGTCGCGAGCTGGCGCTGGACCTGCCGGACACGCCCGCGACCGTGCGCTCCTCCGCCGAGGACCTCGGCGCGGCACTCGACGCCCTGGTGGAGAACGTCGTCGCCCACACCCCCGACGGCACGCCCGCGCGAATCACCCTGACCCGCGCGGACGGCGTCGTACGCATCGTCGTCGCCGACAACGGTCCCGGCATTCCCCTGGGCGCCGGCGAACGCGGCCGCAGCGACCGGGGCTCCACCGGCCTGGGCCTGGACATAGCCCGCCGCTGCGCCGAAGCCGCCGGCGGCCGACTGACCCTCCACCGCAACGAGGTCGAACTGACCCTCGTGGCGACGTAGCTCAGCTGGTCGTCCAGACCGTCACCTCGAGCTCAACTCGTCCGGTGGTCGCGTTCCACGACTGGACCCGGAACAGACCGACGTGCGGGTTCACCGACCCACCGGAGCGCACGCAGAACGCCGTACCTTTGCCGGCCGCGAACGACTCCGGTTGCGCGTCCGTGCCCAGCGCGCTCAGGCAGTCGTCGTAGGTGGCCGGTGCTCCGGGGTCGAGGCCGCCTGCCTTGGCGCTGAGTCCCAGTTGCGCGTACGGAACGCCGCCGATGGGCCTGAACTCGCCCACGTCGATGGTCAAAGTGTCCTGGTTGACGACCGGTCCCGGCTGGTCGACGTCGACGCCGTAGCCGCCCGGAACCTTGATGTTCTCCTTCCAAACCAGGGTGCCGGCACCGCCCGCAGCCGGGTTGCCGGACGGACGATCGGTGCTGTCGACTGTCGCGGTCACTGTGGTTGTCGCCGTGCTCGTCACGGTGCTTGTCGCCGTGCTCGTCGCTGTGCTTGTGACGGTGGTTGTCGGTGGTGCCGGATTGATGCTTTGCGGCAACGCGCCTGCCTGGCCCAGGACGATCGTCAGGACCGAGGCGACTACTGCCGCGACGGCCGGGATCCCGGCGAGCAAGGCAGGGTGACGGTGCCAGGCGTAGTCCCGGTCATCCTTCGATTGGCCCGTTGTCGTGTTGCTCATCCGCGGCTCCCCTACACGTCGCAGGCCTGAGGAGTCAGCCTACCGACGGCCTGGTCCACGTCGCCTGTCCAAGGGGAGCGTCGCCAGATCTCCGACGGGTGTGCAGTCGGATCGGGCCGGACAGCACCTCGGAGGACGACGGAGAGGCCGTGGCTACTGAACCAGGCCTTTGAGGACCGTGAGTGTGCGCTCGAGGTGGGGTGCTTCGTCGTCGGCTCGGGTGGCGGCTGCCAGTTCGACGGTCGCCGAGCCGCTGAGCGCGCGGTAGGCGACGCCGGGAACCTTGAGCTCGGCAACGGGTGCGGGCACGATCGCGATACCCAGCCCGGCCGCGACGAAGGTCACCAACGTCGACGTCTCGGCCACCTCGTGCCGTACCCGCGGCTCGAACCCCGCCACCCGGCAGTGGGTGAGCACGGTGTCGTGCATGACCGATCGCCCGGCGCCCGCGTGGATCACGAAGTCCTCGTCGGCCAGCTCCCGCAGCCGGACCCGGCGCCTGCCGGCCAGCCGATGACCGTCGGGTACGGCGACGATCAGCGGATCGGCCCGCAGTACGTCGACCCGCAGCGACTCGTCCTCCACCGGCGGCCGCAGCAGCCCGAGGTCGATCCGCCCGTCCGCGAGCGCCTGGGCCTGTTCGGGGGCGAGCATCTCGCCCTGGACGGCGACTTCGACGTCGGGCAGTTCCTCGCGCAGCGTCCGCACCAAGTGCGGCAGCAGGCTGTATGTCGCCGAACCCACGCAGCCGATCACCAGCCGCCCTTGGAGTCCCGCCGCGACCCGCTGGGCTTCACCTGCCGCGGACGAGACCGCTGCGATGATCTGCCGGGCCCGGACCAGGTACGACTCGCCGGCGGGTGTGAGCTCGACGCGTCGCGTCGTACGCCGGAACAACTGCAGGCCGAGCTCGCTCTCCAGCCGGCGGATCTGCTGCGACAACGGCGGTTGGGCCATGTGCAGCCGGGCGGCGGCGCGCCCGAAGTGCCGTTCCTCGGCGACGGCGACGAAGTACCGCAGGTGGCGCAGCTCCACGCTATTGATACTGGCAGAGTCTCAGTCGAGCGTAAATGCGTATTTCTCCCTATCGGTCCTCGCGGCCTACCGTCGAGAGCGTGAGCGATGTGGTGATCTGCGAACCGATCCGTACCCCGGTGGGCCGCTTCGGCGGTGCGCTGGCCGCACTGTCGGCCGCCGACCTCGCCACAGCCGCTCTCACCGAGCTCGTCCGCCGGACCGGTCTGGGCGAAGGTGATGTCGACGACGTCGTACTCGGCCAGTGCTACCCGAGCGGTGAAGCGCCGGCGATCGGGCGGATCGCCGCCCTCGACGCGGGCCTCGGCGTCGGCGTACCGGGGATGCAGGTCGACCGCCGCTGCGGGTCGGGCCTGCAGGCCGTGCTGTCCGCGGCAGGCATGGTCGCCACCGGCGCGGCTCGGCTGGTTGTTGCCGGCGGCACCGAGTCGATGTCGCAGGTCGAGCACTACGCGCTCGGTCTGCGGACCGGCGTCCGCGGCAACGTGGAGCTGAGCGACCGCCTGATTCGGGCCAGGGAAACGGCCGGCGGCAGGTTTCATCCGGTGCCGGGCGGGATGCTGGAGACGGCCGAGAACGTCCGCCGCGAGTACGGCATCTCCCGTGCGGAACAGGATGCGTTCGCGCTGCGGTCCCACCAGCGCGCCGTCGCCGCGCAGACCGCAGGCCGGTTCGCCGACGAGGTGCTGCCGGTGGAGGTTCCGGGCCGGCGCGGTACGAGCACGCTCGTCACCGCCGACGAGCACCCGCGTCCCGGCACCTCGCTCGAGGGCCTCGCCGCACTTCGGCCGGTCATGCTCGCACAAGACCCGGGCGCGACGGTCACCGCGGGCAACGCCAGCGGGCAGAACGACGGCGCCGCCGTCTGCGTCGTCACCACCCGCGCGGAGGCTGAGCGCCGCGGCCTTCGCCCGCTGGTGGCGCTGCGCTCGTGGGCGGTCGCCGGTGTGGGGCCCGAGGTGATGGGGATCGGGCCGGTGCCCGCCACCGCCGCGGCCCTCGCGCGCGCCGACCTCACCCTCGACGACCTGGACCTGATCGAGCTCAACGAGGCGTTCGCGTCCCAGGTCCTCGCCTGCCTGCGCGAGTGGAAGGTCGACCCGCTCGACGAGCGGCTGAACCCGAACGGCTCCGGAATCTCCCTCGGCCACCCCGCCGGCGCGACCGGTGCGCGGATCCTGGCCACCCTCTCCCGCGAGCTCCTCCGGCGCGACGGCCGGTACGCGCTGGAGACCCTTTGTATCGGCGGTGGTCAGGGCATCGCCGCGATCTTCGAGGCCGTCCGGTGAAGGTCGCGCGCGCGGTCGGCGGCCGCCCGAACGCGCCGACGGAGGCCGAACGGCCCGACGTAGTGGCGCCGGCCGTCATCGCCCGTCTCCGGGAGGACGGCTCATGAGCCTCGACAAGGTCGTCGCCACACCGGCGCCGGCGGTCGCGGACATCGCGGACGGTTCGAGTGTCGCGGTCGGCGGGTTCGGGCTGGCCGGGATCCCGTGGTTCCTGATCGAGGCGTTGCTGGAGCAGGGCGCCGGTGATCTGACCGTGGTGTCGAACAACTGCGGCGTCGACGGTGCGGGTCTCGGCCTGCTGCTCGAGCGCGGGCGGATCAGCCGGGTGATCGCGTCGTACGTCGGGGAGAACAAGGAGTTCGCCCGGCAGTACCTCGCGGGCGAGCTGACCGTCGAACTCACACCGCAGGGCACGCTCGCCGAGCGGCTGCGCGCGGGCGGCGCCGGGATCGGGGCGTTCTTCACCCCGACCGGCGTCGGCACGCTGGTCTCCGAGGGCGGGCTGCCGTGGCGGTATGCGCCGGACGGCACCGTCGCGGTCGCCTCCCCGGCCAAGGAGGTGCGGACGATCCAGGGCCGGGACATGGTGCTGGAGGAGGCGATCGTCACCGACGTCGCCCTGGTCCGCGCGGCAGTCGCCGACCGGGCCGGCAACTGCGTGTTCCACGCTTCGGCCCGCAACTTCAACCCGGTCGCGGCGATGGCCGGCCGGCTGACGATCGTCGAGGCCGAGCAGGTCGTCGAGGTCGGCGAGCTCGCCCCCGACGCGATCCACCTGCCGGGTGTCTTCGTGCAGCGCGTCGTACCGCTGACCCCGGAGCAGGCCGCCCGGAAGTCGATCGAGAAACGCACGACCCGACCGCGGGAGTCGATCGCGACACCAGGACCGGCTACCAGTACGCCATGAGCAAGGCCAACGGGACCGCGACCGCCATCACGGCGTACGGCAAGATCCCGGCCGTCTTCGACGGCGTCGACCACGCCTCCATGACGACTGCCTACGAGCAGCTGGTCGGCGAGTAGTCCGCATCGGTCTTTTCGGCCTTGCCCGAAAGGGCAGTCTCACCGGACCGATCACACCGGTCGCTCACCGTCAAGCTCTTTGGCTGCAGCTTGCTGCCACTTTGTCGTCAAACCCCGCTCGGCTCGGCTATAGTCGGCCGATCTCGAGCTCTTCGAGATAACACTGGAGGGGGAACTCCTATGAAACTGCAGCGCTTTGCGCTCTCGTTGGCCGGCGCGGGCCTGCTTGCGGCCGCGGCCGCATCCGCCCCGGCCGCGGCGAGCGGCCAGGCCGACCCGAAGCCGTACTTCTCCGAGAAGAGCGCCCGGCCGCTGTCCGCGAAGGCCGCGGTCGCCGCCAGGCCGTGCATCAGCGCGGTCGGCGTGCCCACCGCGGCGGGCACCATGCAGGAGATCGACGCGACACCGTCCACGCCGCCCACGCTGCCGCGTGCCGACATCTACGAACCGTTCCCGTTCGTCGGCACCCGCGCGGACGCGACCTGGTACTTCGCGACCAACGCGACGCAGACCCAGTTCTACTACTACGGCCTGCTGCTGCAGGGCGGGAACCTCTACCGGCACACGACGTATCTGCCGGCCGACGCGGAGAAGCCGCCGGTGCCGACCTTCAAGAAGGTCGGGTCGGGCTGGACCAGCTTCAAGTCGATCGCCACGTCGAACTACAGCGTCGCCCAGCCGCGGCACGCGTACCTGTACGGCCTGAACACCAACGGCAGCCTGTACCGCTACGCGATCGTCGGCGCCGGCTTCAAGGCCCTCGGCCCGCTCCCGGGCTTTGGCGGTTTCAAGGCGATGACGGTGATCAGCGAGACCGCGACGTACGACACGCTGCTGATGGTCTCGAAGGCCGGTGCGCTGTGGACCGCGCACATCCCGGTCGCGGCGGGCGCCAAGCCGGTCATGAAGCTGATCCGCTCGTCCGGCTTCGTGGACTACGAGTCGATCGTCGCCCAGGGCTGCGGGACCCGTGGCGGCACGCTGCTCGTGTTCGCCGACCACAACACGCAGTCCGGTGTCCAGTACGCGATGAGCAAGGCGAACGGCACCGCGACCGCGATCACCAAGTACGGCAAGATCCCGGCCACCTTCAACGGCGTCACGCACGTGTCGCTGACCACGCACTA
Source organism: Kribbella sp. NPDC003505 (assembly GCF_040610875.1). NCBI lineage: Bacteria > Bacillati > Actinomycetota > Actinomycetes > Propionibacteriales > Kribbellaceae > Kribbella > Kribbella sp. NPDC003505. Next base: position 231,520 of record NZ_JBEXNA010000007.1, read on the forward strand.
CGACCAGTTGGTCGGCGAGTAGTTCGAACAGACCTGATGCCGCGCCGGTTCTCCGGCGCGGCATCGGTCGTACTCAGCAGTCGAGCGTCCAGAAGCGGGCCGTCGATGGTGACTCGACCCGCCAGACCGGCGGCGCGGTCGGGTAGACCCGTGTACTGAGGACGCGGCCCGCGCTGGTGAAGACTTCAAGCACCGACCCGTCGAGGAAGATCCGCGCCGCCGGCCGGTCCGAAGCCGGGTCGAAGGCGTCGCTGACCTGCATACTGTCGCGGTGGCTGTGCGGGCCGAGGCTGGCCTGGGAACGGTCGACCGTCAGAGTGTCGGTGTCCAGTTCGATCACCACACGCTCCTGGTCGCTGAAGTGGATCACGACCCGCCCCGGCCCTTCCGGTACGGCGATCTCGCACTGCGGCCCCGTCGTACAACCGTCGGCGGGCACGCCAGGCCCCGTCCGCAGGGTGTCGACCGTCGGAACCGGGGCGCTCCGGAGCGACGAATCGGCCCCGAGCCAGACGATGCGCGGCAGCGAGATGACCCCGGCCCAGTCGTCGTTCCACCCGGGCCGGTCGCGTCCCTCGGTCAGCCAGCCGAACAGCAGCGGGCCGAACCGGCTGTCGCGCAAGGCTGACGCGGCGTAGAAGTTCGTCCCGTGATCGACCCGCTGTGGAGCCGGCGGCCCGTCGACGCCGAACGACAGCACCTCGCCGGGACCGCCCTCCGGCGACCACGACGAGACCACCGCGATCCGCCGGCCGTCGATCGTCAGCACCTGCGGACATTCCCATGCGGCGCCGGTGTCCTCGCCGCCCACGACACCGCGAGGCAGTGCGGCGAGCGGCCCGGCGTCCGTCCAGTTCTCCAGATCGTTCGACCGGTACGACGCGATGCTCGCGCCGCGTCCGGCGTACCCGGCGCCGACCGCCATCCACCACGAACCGTCCTCCCGCCAGACGAACGGGTCGCGGAACATGATCGCGCCGTCGGACGGGTCGGGCACCACCTGGCGCGGCGGCCCGAACGACGCGCCGCCGTCGTCGGACACTGCGGTGAGGACCGACTGGTACGGGCGCTCCTCGACCCGGCCCGAGTAGAACGCCCGGATCCGGCCGTCATCGAGCACCGTGTTGCCGGACCAGCAGCCGTCGGTGTCCGGACCGCCCGGCCGGGGCGCCATCGCGGGCCGGTGCAGCGTCCAGCGGACGTAGTCGGTCGACGTCGCATGACCCCACTCGACCGGGGCCTGTAGGTCGAGCACGGGCCGCGACTGGAAGTACAGGTGGACGTCCTCGCCGACCTCGATCGGGCCGTTCGGGTCGTTCAGGTACCCGCGCGGCGGCCGGACGTGGAACGCGGGACGCAGATGTGCGACCGTGCCGGCCGATCGGGCGGACTGGATCTGGGTCACCGTGAAGCTCCTGCCGTGATTCCTGCGATGAAGTACCTCTGGGCGAAGACGAACAGCACGACGCTCGGCAGGATCGCGAGCACGACACCGGCGAGCACGACCGAGATCGAGCCGGTGCCGAGATTGCCCTGCAGACCGACCAGGCCGAGCGGCAGTGTGAAGCTGTCCTGGGACTGCAGGAAGATCAGCGGCCGGTAGAACTCCGCCCAGAAGCCGGAGAAGTTCAGGATCGCGAGCGTCGCGATCGCCGGGCCGGCCATCTTGGCGTAGATCATCAGGAAGGTCTGGAAATGCCCGGCGCCGTCGATCCGCGCGGCCTCGCCGAGCTCCTTCGGCATCTGCAGGAAGTACTGCCGCATCAGGAAGGTGCCGAACGCGCTGCCGAGCGCCGAGACCACCAGCGACAGCGGGCTGTCGGACAGGCCGAGGTACCGGACGATCACGAACACCGGGATGATGATCGTTTGCAGCGGCACCATCATCGTGGCCAGGAAGATCCCGAAGATCACCGAGCGCCCCGGGAAGCTGACCATCGCGAACGCGTATCCCGACAGCGTGCAGGTGATGGTCTGGCCGACCACGATCAGCCCGGTGACGACCACACTGTTGACGAAGAACCGGGGGATCGGGATCCGGTCGAAGACCGCACCGTAGTTGGAGAAGTCCGGGTGCAGCGAGAACCACTGCGGCGGATTGGTGAACGCCTCGGCCGGTGTCCGCAGTGACGTGGTGACCGTCCACAGCAACGGGCCGAGGGCGACCATCGCGGCGATCACCAGGATCGCGACGCCGGTGACGCGGCCGACCCGGGCGAGGGTCGTGGTGGAGTGGATCATTGGTAGAACACCAGCTTTCGTGCCGCGAGGAACTGCAGCCCGGTGATCACCAGGATCGCGGCCAGCAGCACGATCGCGATCGCGGAGCCGTAGCCGAACTGCAGGTTCTGGAAGCCCTTCTGGTACATCGCGATCGTCACCGTCGTGGTCGCCGATCCCGGGCCGCCCTTGGTCATGATGTACGGCTGGTCGAACAGCTGCATCGCGTTGATCAGGGCAACCACCGCGGCGAACAGGATCGTCGGGCTGATCAGCGGGATCTTGATCCGCAGCAAGGTCCGCACCGGTCCGGCGCCGTCGATCTGGGACGCCTCCAGGACATCGGCCGGCACCGACATCAGCGCGGCCACGAACAGCACGAACGTGAACCCGGCCTGCTGCCACACCGCGATCAGGACGATCGTGGTCGCGGCCGCGAAACCGTTGGTCAGCCACGGCACGTTCGGGATCCCGAGCAGGCCGAGGTAGTAGTTCACGACGCCGAACTTGTAGTCGAACAGGTAGCCCATGAAGATCGACACGGCCGCCGTCGACGCGAGCAGCGGAAGGTAGAAGGCGGTCCGGAACACCGTCCGCACCCAGATCAGCCGGCGCTGGTTGACCAGGACCGCGAGCCCCAGGCCGACGGTCAGTTGCAGGACGACGATCGCGAGTGCCATGCCGAGCGTCACGCCGAACGACCTGAGCACCGGGCCGTCGGTGAACAGCCGCCGGTAGTTCTCCAGCCCGACGAACTCGGGCGACGAGATGACGTCCCAGGAGAAGAACGACAAGCCGAGCGACGCGACGATCGGGATCGCGGTGAAGACCGCGACGAACAGCACCGACAACCCGATCATCGCGAACCCGAAGCGCGTCTCCCCGTGCGAGCTCGGGTGGCTGCGCGGCTTCACCGCCGTACGCCGTACCTCCGCGGTGACGGCAGTCATCAGCCGGCCCCCGCAGCCTTCTCGAGGTCGGACTGCAACCCGTCGAGCGCCGCCTTGGCGTTGCCGGACGAGATCGCCTCGGTGGTGCGCTGGTTGAGCGCGGTCGCGAGCGCGTTGTAGTACGGCGGGGCCGGGATCGGGGCGGTGTCGGGGTGCTTGGTCAGCGTGTCGTAGAAGACCGGCCAGTGCTTCGGACCGGTCTTCGCGTACCGCGCGGCCGTCACCAGGGACTTGCGGCCGGGCGTGGTCACGTTGCCCGGGAACACCAGGTCGAACGTCTCCGGCTTCACCAGCAGCTTCAGGACCTCCCAGGCCAGGTCCTTCTTCTTCGACGACTTGAAGATCGCGTAGCCGCCGGCGCCGAACAGGTGCCGCTGGCTCTTCCACTTCGGGAACATCGTGACGTCGAAGCTGCCGTTCTTCATCCCGGCGTTGGTCAGGCCGCCGGCCCAGAAGCCGCCGCCGATCGACATCCCGATCCGGTTCGACGCGAACAGGCCCTGCAGCGTGCCGCCACCGCCGACGTCGGGCGACGGCGACAGACCCTTCTTGGTGAGCTCGATCATGTAGTTCAGCGCCTCGACGGTGGCCTCGGAGTTTGCGGTCGGCGCCCCCCACTTCCAGCCGCCCTTGCGGCCCGCGGCGGCCGCGTCACCGGCGTACGCCTTGCTCCACAGCCAGTCGCCGCCGTCGTACTTGCCCTCCTCGAGCAGGTTGGCGTTGTTGGCGTACATGAACGACGTCCAGCTGCCCCACAGCCGGACCACCCAGCCGAAGGCGTTGACGCCTTGGAACTTCGCGATCTTGGTCGCGGCCGCCTCGAAGTCGTCGAGGGTCCAGTTCTCGCTCGGCGGTACGACGCCGGCGCGCTGGAACAGGCCGGTGCTGTAGAACATGTTCCCGGCGTTGAAGCTGTCCGGGAGCTCCCACAAATGGCCCTGGTACATCATCGACTCGACCAGGGCCGGGTGGATGTCGGCGAAGTACTCCTTCAGCGCGTCGAGGTCCTTGGTGACGTAGTCGTCGAGCGGAACCGCAAGCTCCTTCGACGCCATCAGCTGCAGGCCCTCGGTGGCGACGCTGATGATGTCCGGCGGTGTCCCGGCGGCGATCTGGGTCAGCACCTTCGCCAGGAAGTCGTTCCAGTCGGTGCCGTTGATGGCCGAGATCTCGAACTTGATGCTCGCGTCGAGCTTGGCGATCTGCGGCTGCAGGCGGTTCTGCAGCTGGGTGGCCGCGGCCTGCTCACCGAAGTACAGCATCTTCAGCGACTTCGGCGAGCTGCCGCCGTCCTTGCCGCAGGCGGCCAGATCGGCCAGTGCGGCCAGGCTGAGACCACCGGCTCCGGCCTTCAGCAGAGTACGGCGGGCGAGCGCGCCGCCGGGCGGACGAGTACCTGTCATCTGGGTTCCTCCTTGACCGCTCGGGCGGCCCGGCAAGGCCGCCCAATACGTATTGACCCGGGACCGTAGCAGCGGTGTACGGTGTGACGCAATACGTATTGGGCCGATCTGTGATAGGAAACTGGCCATGGCGAAGCAGGCGGGTGGCCGTCCGAAACGGGTCACGATGACCGACGTCGCGCGACGTGCGGGGGTGTCCCAGCCGACGGTCTCGTTCGTGCTCAACGACCGTCGTGACGTCGCGGTGGCCGAGGAGACGCGGCGCCGCGTCCTCGAGGCCGCGGCCGAGCTCGAGTTCGTCCCGAACCGGGCCGCACAGCTGCTCCGGTCGAACAAGTCGTTCACGGTCGGCGTCGTGACGAGCGGCATCGTCTCCCAGCCGTACGCCGGTCTGATCGTGCTCGGCCTGCAGCAGGTGGTCCAGCCCGCCGGGTACGTGACCATGGTCGTCGACACCACCGACGACCCGGGGCAGGGCGACGACGCCGTGGCGAGTCTGGTCGGGCAGGGCGTCGCCGCGATCGTGTATGCGTCGCTCTCGCCGAAGCCGTTGCACCGCAGTCCGCGCCTCGACGGGATCCGGACGATCTTCGTGAACTGCTGGCCGGAGGAGGGGCACGCCGACACGGTCCTGCTCGCCGACGAGTACGCCGGTGGGCGCGCCGCGGCCGCATCGGTCTTCGACCGCGGGCACCGCGACGTCGCCTTCCTCGGCGGTATGCGCAACGACTACGCCTGCAAGGAGCGCCGCCGCGGCTTCGACGACGCCGCCCGCGCGGCCGGTCTGCGGCCGGCCGACCTCGTCCACCGGTACGGCAACTACCAGATCGGCTCCGGGTACGACCTCGCGACCGAGGTGGTGTCGGAGCACGGATCGACCGCGCTCGTGTGCGGCAACGACCGGATGGCGATCGGTGCGCTGCTCGCCGCGCACGCGCTCGGCCTGGAGTGCCCGCGTGACATCAGCATCGTGGGCTTCGATGACCAGCCCGACGTTGCGGACCAGGTCCGCCCGGGGCTGACCACCGCCGCGCTGCCGCACCTGATGCTCGGCCGCCGCGCGGGGGAGCTGGTGCTGTCCCCGCCGGACGAGGCCCCCGAGCGGATCATCGTCGACTGCGAGCTGATCGAGCGCGACTCGGTCGGCGATCCGCCGCGCCGGCGCCGGCGCGGGACGCCGCAATGATCCACCGGCGGCCGCCGTCGGGCTACGTCGGTGACGTGATCCCGTTCAGTCATGCCGGCCGGATCTGGTTGTTCTACCTGCTCGACGAGCGCCCCGACGACCCGACCGCCGGGCCGGGTGGGATGCCCTGGGCGTTGCTGTCGACAACGGATTTCGTGCAGTACACCGACCACGGCGTCGTCCTGCCGGCCGGTGGTCGCGACGACGAGGACTTCGACTGCTACACAGGAAGTGTGGTCGCCGACGGAGACCGGCTGCACCTGTTCTACACCGGCCACAATCCGCGGCGCGGCGATGCGGACGGCTCGTTCCAGGTGGTCTGTCACGCGGTCAGCGACGGCGACCCGACGCGCTGGACCAAGCAGCCCGCACTGTCCTTCGGCGCGGCTGAAGGGTTCGTGCCACAGGACTGGCGTGATCCGTTCGTCTACCGGGTCGGTGAAACCTGGCAGCTGGTGCTCGCTGCGCGGTACGCCGATGCGCCCGATCGCCGGTGCGGTGTGGTGGCGCGGCTGACGTCGACCGATCTGGAGAAGTGGGAACTCGCGGAGCCGCTGTGGGAGCCGCACCGGTTCATCACTCAGGAGTGCCCGGACGTGTTCCAGTGGGGCGACTGGTGGTACCTGGTGTACTCCGAGTTCACCGACGCGTTCCAGACGCGCTACCGGATCGCGCGCGGTCCCGACGGGCCGTGGCTCGCACCCGCGCGCGACACCGTCGACGGGCGGGCGTTCTACGCCGCCAAATCGGTCGAGTACGACGGACGGCGGTTCTTCGTCGGCTGGATCCCCACGAAACAAGGGGATTCCGACACCGGCCCGTGGCAGTGGGCCGGCGACCTCGCCGTCCTCGAGGCGCATCAGGAGGACGACGGCACCCTGGCGTTCGGCCTCCCGCGTGAAGTCGTCGCGACGTACGGCGACGGACAGGACGTGCAGGTGGCGCCGCTCGACGGCGCGGACGCCGTACCGGGGCAGGGCGCGATCGACCGGTACGCCGCTTGGATCGGTGAACCCGTCCCCGGGCGGTGCCTGATCACGCTGACCGTCGACGTCGATCCCGGCACGCAGTCGTTCGGCTTGCTGCTGCATGCCGGGCCGGACGGCGAGGACGCGACGATCGTCCGCCTGGAGCCACAGGCGAACCGGTTGGTCATGGATCATTGGCCCCGCGGCCGCACGGGCCCTGCGCAGTGGCAGGTTCGCGGCGACGTGCCGTACGTCGTGGAGCTCGAGCGAGCCTGCCCGCTGCCGCCTGGCCGGCATACGGTGCAGGTGCTGCTGGACGGGACGACCGGTCAGGTCGCGGTCGACAACCGGGTCGCGCTGAGTTTCCGCCGGTACGACGTGGGGCTTGGGCAGCTGGGCCTGTTCGTCACAGACGGCGCGTTCGGCTTGGTGTCTCTGAAGGTGGCCCCGTGGCCGGGGTACATTGCAGCACCTTGACAACCCCGACGCCCACGGGAGTTCGCATGCGCCGTACGCCACTTGTTCTGGGGATCATCGCCAGTCTGTGCGCAACGCTGATGCCGGCGGGTGTCGCCGAGGCGGCCGGGCCGAGCAGTGTGCGCCGGGTCGGCACCGAGGAGTTCGCCGACCCCGGATTCGCGCACTTCGGCTCGAAGTACTACCTGTTCCGGACCGGCGCCGGCTACGGCGCACGCTGGACGACGAGCGGCGGCTGGTCGGCGGTCCACAAGTCGATGGCGGCGATCCCGGCCTGGGTCGATCACAGGAAGCCGTTGCTGTGGGCACCGGAGGTCTTCCAGAGCTCGGACAGCCGCGGCGCCCTGTACGTCATGTACTTCACCGGCGAGTCTGCGTCCCGGCACGTGCACTGCATCGGCGTCGCGACCTCGCGGCAGCCGGCGGGCAACTACACGCCCGGTGCGAAGCCGGTCGTCTGCTCGCCGTGGGTCTCGCGCGGGTACGAGGCGATCGATCCGGCGGCGTACCGCGCCAAGGACGGCAAGCGGTACCTGATCTACAAGAGCGACTACCGCAACGCGTCCGGCTTCCAGATCCGCGCGGTGCAGATGGACACCCGGACCGGTACGCGGGTGGTCGGCACGAGCATCGCCAAGATCGTCAGCTCGACCAGGATCGAAGGCCCGTCGGTGATCGCGCACGGCGGCAAGGTGTGGTTGTTCGCCTCGCGCGGTGACTACGTCAACTGCTCGTACAACACCGACGCATGGTCCGCGAACACCTTCTGGGGCGGGCGTTTCACCCGCGTGAAGACCTTGATGACGACCAGGTCGACCCGGCTCTGCGGTCCCGGCGGAGCGACTGTGCTGAACGTCGGCGGGACCACGCGGATCGCGTTCCACGCGTACGTCGACGCCGACCGCAACGGGGTGAAGGACTCGAACAAACGGCAGGCGTACACCGGCGTCGTGAAGTGGAACGGCGCCGGCAACCCCTACCTCAGCTAAGCCCTATGTTCGCGCCTTCTTGGCGGTGTCCTGGACCACGCCGGCCGCAACGTCGCGGAGCTTGACGTTGCCGGTCTGCGACGTCCGGACGAGGAACGTGAAGGCCCGGTTCGCGTCGAGCTGGTAGCGCTCCATCAGGATCCCGATCGCGGTGCCGATCGTGGTCCGGCTCTCGAGCGCCTCCATCATCGTCGACTCCTGCCGGCTCCAGCCCAGCAGGACGGCGGCCCAGTCGGCGTACATGCCCGCGACGTAGTGGGCGTCGGCGTCGAAGGCCTGCGGCTTGTCGGCGTACAGGTTGAGCGCGCCGCGGACCCGCGGGGCGGCCCGGAACTGGAACGAGAGCTGCGAGTGCATCCCGAGGGCGGCGGCCTTCGGACCGTACTGCGGCCACCGGTCGTCGCTCCCCAGGTTGTCGACCTGCACGACCGGCTCGCTGAGCGCCGCGTCGAGGCACGGACCCTCGCCCAGGTCGTACTGCAACTGGTCCACCTCGGCTGCGAGCGGGTCGGTCGGCGCGAGTGTCTCGATCGTGCCGTCGGTGCTGGTCACCGAGATGCTGGCGCCCGTGATGCCGGGGATCGTCGCGATCACGCTGGAGGTGATCAGGTCGAGCGAATCCTCGGCCGTGGCCGGCGTTCGCAATGTGTCGGCGACCGTGGACATCAGGTCGGCCAACTCCGGTAGTTCCATCGCAGTACCCTCGACTCGTTTGGTCGGCGGCGCCGACCGGTGGACTCATTGTGCGTCTTCCGGGCCGCCGTGCCCAGCACGGCCCCCGACGGTCAGAAAGTGCCCGGACCGGAGGCCTTTCCGGGACGGATCGCCTATGATCCCGACGATCCGGAACCGGACCGGCGCCCGCCGGTCCACGTTGTCGATGGGGGAGTCCGTTGCGAACAGACGACGAGCAGCTCGCACGCCGTAAGGCGGCAGAACTCGCCGATGTGGCGTTGCGGCTCCAGTCCGCCCGGGACACGACCGACCTACTGACAGTGACAGCCGAGCTGGCGGCGGCGTTCTTCGGCTGCCCATCGGTCGGCGTCGGCACCCTCGGTCGGGACGCGGCGCTCCTCGACGTAGCCGGTCCGGCAGCCGATCTGCTCCGCGACGACGCGGCGGCGCCGGCCGGTGCCTTACGGCGTTCGCTCGAAGCGGGCGAGCCCGTGTCCGCCGACGTACGCAGCGATGCCGCCAGGCGCGTCACGCACGTCCCGTTGATCCCCGGCCGCGGGCGGGCCGTCGGTGTGCTGTCGCTGTACTGGCCCGGCACGGTCACCGACCTGACGTACGTCAGTCCGTTCTCGACCCATGTCGCGGTCGCCATGGAATCGCTGTGGTACCAGCACCGCTTGCACGCATCGATCGAGACGCACCGCCTGGTCAGCTCGAGCCTCGGGGTGCTGATGGAGCGTTACGGCATCGACAGCCGGGAGGCGTACGAGGTGCTGAGCGGGATCTCGCTGGAGTACAACGTGAAGCTGCCCGAGATCGCCCGCCGCGTCATCGAGGACCGCGACCTGCCGGTCTCCCGCTGACCCTGTTCTGCTCCCTGTTCCGCTCCCTGTCCGCTCCCTGTACATGGTCGTGAGCGGACAGTCGCGACTCCGGCGGCCGGCCGCCGGACGCAGGTGTGTCAGGTTGCCCGCGCCGGATGACGGTGATAGTTGTAGGCGAGGTCATCGGTTTAGCCAGCAGCCGAATAGTGGCCCGCGCCTTCGCGCGCGTTGAGCCGTTGGGTTGCCTGCGTCGTCTGTTGCCAGGTGCCCGGCAGGAAGCTGCTGCTGTCATGTTCGATGAAGGTGCCGAACTCGTCCTCGCTACGACCGATGCGGGGTCGTACGTGATGGTCCGGGTCGTGGGCGACCTCGACCTGGAGAGTGCGCCGATGCTCACCGCCGGCCTGAAGGCCCAGCTCGGACCACGCCCGATCGTGCTCGACCTGAGCGGGGTCGAGTTCATGGACTCCAGCGGACTCGGCGTCCTGGTCGGTGCGCACAAGGAAGCGGCGGCGCGGGGCGGGGCCCTGGTCCTGGCGGCGCCCAGCCCGCGGGTGCACAAGATCTTCAAGGTCACCAAGCTGCACAAGGTGTTCGCGGTCCACGAGACGCTCGACCAGGCGGTCGAAGCGGTCGTTTCACTGGTTCCGGCCGCTGGCTCGGTGACCGATGATCAAGGCTGAGGACACCACCGGCACCGGACACGCACCGGCGACGACGGGAGCCCGGCCCGAGCTCGCGGAGGATATCGCGCTGGCGATGGCCGGTTCGCTCAACCTGCGGCGCTCTGTCCTGCAGCTCCTCGACGGAGTGCGCCCCGAGGTCGCCGATTGGGCAGTGGTCGCGCTCGCCAGTCCGCAGGGCACCGGTCTCCAGCTGTTCGGGGGCAGCGACGTGACGGCCGAGCTGACCGTGTCGCGGCGGCGTGTGGCCGGCACGGCTCTCGGGCGCGTACTGGCGACCGGTATGCGGGAGCTCCTGCATGTCGCCGCGGGGGTCGAGGACGGCCTGTCCGCGCTGATCCCGCATTCGGTCCTGCGCCACGAGGCTGCGTCGCTGCGGCCGGCGGACGTGCTCGCCATCGGCCTGACCGCACGGGGCGTGACGCTGGGCGCGCTGATCATGGTGCGCGGGCAGGGCCGCGGATTCGGTCCGGGGGACATCGCACTGGCCGAGCGGATCGCCGCCCGGGCGTCGCTGGCGCTGGACTCCGCGCGGCTGTACGAACAGCGTGGCGAGATCGCCTCGGCGTTGCACGACAGCCTCGTCCCACCGCCGCTGCCGGACGTGCCCGGCGCCGTGCTCGGGGCGCGCTATCGGCCGGCTGCCGAGCACCTCGACATCGGCGGTGACTTCTACGACTTCTTCCGCGCGGGGGAGGACTGGCTCATCGCCCTGGGCGACGTCTGCGGCAAGGGTGTGAATGCCGCTGTCCTGACCGGCAGAGCACGTCAGAGCCTTCGGACCGCCGCGCATTTCGAGCGCGAGCCGGGCGCTCTGCTGGGCGCCCTGAGCGCGGTCTTCCACGACGACACGTCGGAGCGTTTCATCACACTGCTCTGCCTGCGCGTTCGCGCCGGAGAGAGTCCAGCGGCCGGGGAGCTGGTCGTGGAGGTCGCGTCCGCCGGCCACGCACCACCACTGCTCGTCCGTGCCGATGGCGAGGTCGAGGCCGTCGAGGCGGAAGGCGCCGTGCTGGGCGTCGTCGGCGATGCGCAGTACGTCGCGACCACTGTCCGGCTGGCGCCCGGCGATCAGCTGGTGCTGTACACCGACGGGGTCGAGGAGGCCCGCGGTGAGTCCGGTTTCTACGGCGACGACCGGCTGGTCGAGCTGCTGGGCCGGCTCGCCGGTGCCGCACCCGACGTGGTCTGCGCCGCCGTCGAACAGGACGTGGTCGAGCACCTCGCCGGTCGTGCCCATGACGACATCGCCGTGGTGTCGGTCGGCTGCGCGCGGACGACCGCATGAGCGCGACCGATCTCGGAGCGACCCTGACGGCGTTCCAGGACGCCGTGGCGAACGTCGACGTCACGAACGCGCTCGGCGTCGTGGATGCGGCGCTGGCGGACGGTGCGGACCCGATCGCGTTGCTGACCCAGGTCGTCGGTCCGGCCCAGCGCGTCGTCGGCGACAAGTGGCAGCGCGGGGAGTGGTCGGTGGCGGACGAGCATGCCGCGACCGCGGTGGCCATGTCCGCGACCGAGACGATCGCACGGGCGGTACGGCGTACGCCGGTGGTCCGGGGGCGGGTCGTCGTGGCGTGCGCCGAGCGCGAATGGCATGCGCTCGCGGCGATGATGATCGACTGCGCGCTGCGTTCCGACGGGTGGGAGACGACGCTGCTCGGCGCGTCGACGCCGGCGTTGCGGCTGAGTCAGTACCTGCAGGATCTCGGCCCGGACGCGGTGGCGGTCAGCTGCTCGGTCCTCGGCTCGCTGCCGACCACACGACGCTTCATCGAGGCGTCCCGAGCCGCTGGGATCCCGGTGCTGGTCGGCGGGCCGGCGTTCGGGACGGACGACCTGCGGGCCACCAGCCTCGGGGCGACCGCCTGGGCCGCCGACGCGGCCCACGCGATCGAGGTCATCCGGACCATGCCCGCCGTGGTGCCGAGGGCCGAACCGCTGCCCGAGGCCGCGGCCTCCGAACAGGCCGCGCTCGAGCTGGCGCACGCGGCCCTGGTCGCCGGCCTGATGTCCAGGTGGCCGGGACCGGAGTGCGATCTGGACCCGGATCTGGTCAAGGACTCGATCGAGCAGTTGCTGCACGCGGTCTGGGCCGCGCTGCTGACCACTGACCCGCGTCCGATCTCACAGACCGCGGGCTGGGTCACGGCACTGCTCGAGTTCCGTGGCCTGCCACCGGCCCTGGCGACCGGCCTCCGGGACGAACTGACCCGCGCGCTGCGCGACTATCCGCTCGCGAGCTTCCTGTTCGCGACGTCGTGGACCTGAGCGCCGCTCATGATGTTGCCGTAGGCACCTTTTGTCCGGACCTGCTCGGCCACCAGAACCGGTCGCCGAGCAGGAAGGCCAGCGCCGGGACGACGACGGTGCGGACGAGCAGGGTGTCGAGCAGGACGCCGACACAGACGATCACCCCGACCTGGGTGAGCGTGATCAGCGGGAGCACGCCGAGCACCGCGAAGACGGACGCCAGCAGCAGCCCGGCGCTGGTGATGACGCCGCCCGTCACCCGGAGCGCGGTCAGCATACCTTCCCGGGTGCTCGTGGTCCGCGCCTCCTCGCGTGCCCGCGTGGTCAGGAAGATGTTGTAGTCGACGCCGAGCGCCACGAGGAACAGGAACGACAGCAAGATGACCTGTCCGTCGAGGGCCGGGAACCCCAGGAGATGGTCGAACAGCAGCCAGCTGGCCCCGAAGCTCGCGAAGAACGAGGCGATGACGGTCAGCAGCAACAGCACGGGCGCCAGCACGGACCGCAGGACGGCGACCAGGACCGCTCCCACCAGCAGCAGGATCAGCGGCATGATCAGCAGCCGGTCGCGCTGATCGGCCTCGTTCGAGTCGAGGGTCTCCGCCGCGCCGCCGCCGACCAGGACGTCCGGCCCGACCTGGTCGAGCCGTTCGCGCAGATCCCGGACCACGGCGAAGGACTCGGTGCTTCCCGGCTCCGCGGTCAGCACCACGTCGTACGAGGCCAGTTGGTCGTTGCGGGCGCCCGGCCGGACCTCGGCGACACCGGGTGCGTCCTTGATCGATGCCGCCACCGCGGAGGCCTGCTGCGCGGGACCGATCACCGTCAGCGGCTCCGTGGAGCCGGCCGGGAACGCCTCCGCCAGGATCTTCGCGCCGCGCACCGCCTCCGGCTCGACCCGGAACTGCTCGTTCTGCGCGAGACCGGTACGGACGCCGAACGTGCCGAGCGCGAGCCCTGCGAGAACCAGCGTGGACAGCACGAGCACCACCGCCGGCCGGCGCGCGACCACCGCCCCGAGGCGACCCCACAGCTTGCCCTCGGTCGCTGGGTCACCCACCCGCGGCACGAACGGCCAGAACACCTTCCGTCCGAACAGCACCAGGACCGCGGGCAGGACGACGAGCCCGGCGACCATCGCGAGGGCGATACCGATGATGCATCCGATCGCGATCCCGACCAGCGTCTCGGTGCTGGCGAGCAACAGCAGAGCGAGTGCGGCGATGACGGTGCCGCCGCTGGCCAGGATCGGTTCGGCGACCCGGCGTACGGCGAGGGCCATCGCGTAGCCCGGTCGCTCCTCGTGCCGGAGGATCTCGCGGTACCGCGCGATCAGGAGCAGTGCGTAGTCCGTGGCGGCGCCGAAGACCAGGACGCTGACGATTCCGGTGACCTGCCCGCCGCCGGGAATCCCGAGGCGTGACAGGACCTGGTCGGACAGGCTGGTCGTGACCTGCTCGGTGAGCCCGACGACGATCAGCGGAAGAAGCACCAGACCGGGACTGCGATAAGTCAGCAGGAGCAGCAGCGCGACCACCGCGGCGGTGACGATGATCAGCTTGGTGTCGGCGCCGTCGAAGACCTTGGTGAGGTCGGTGGTGAAGGCGGCAGGACCGGTGACAGCGGTTTCCAGGCCGGACGGCAGATCGCGCAGCTTCTCGCGCAACTGGTCGACGGCCGTGGCGATCGCCGCGTCGTCGCGCTCCGACAGGGGGAGTACGGCGAGTGCGACGCGCCCGTTCTCCGGGACCTGCACCGGCGCCCGCACGCCCACCGAGGCGGCCTTGGCCTGCGCCGCGGACCGGTCGGCGGCGGTCAGCGAGCCGCCGTCGGACCGGCTGAACACGATCAGCGCGGCGGAACCGTCGGCCTGGGGGAGCTGCGCGCGCAGCTGCTCGACCTGCGCGGACTCGGCCGCGGTCGACAGACCGGTCGCGGATCTCGGCGCTGCCTCGCCCGGGCTGGGCAGCAGCAACGCCGCGGCCGACAGCAGGACGGCGACGAGGACGACGAAGGCGGCCGTGCGCCGACTGCGCACCAACCGGGCCGGACCTGGCACAGTGACTCCCAACGAGGCCTAGAAAACTCGATCATCAAGTATCTTGATTTCCAAGACATTAGGAGGTGGAGGTGGTGGAGCGCAAGTCCCGGTCCTCGCAGGACGACCTCGTCGGCCTGGTGCAGATGCTCGTCGCCGAGGGGCAGCGGATCGCGCACGTGTTCGCCCAGCGGCACGGCGTCCACGGCACCGACGTCGAGGCGCTGGTGCGGATCCTCGTCGCCGGTGAGCGCGGCCGGCCGCTGACGGCCGGTCAGTTGGCCGCCGAACTGGGACTGACGACCGGGTCCGTGACGACCCTGCTCGACCGGCTCGAACGTGCCGGTCACGTCCAGCGGGAACGCGATCCGGCCGACCGGCGCCGGGTGATCCTGCGGTACGGCGAGCCCGGCCGCGAACTCGCCGGCCGCTTCTTCGGGCCGCTCGGAGCGCATCACCGCGCGGCCACCGGTGAGTTCACTCCCGCCGAACTCGAGGTCGTCAAGCGCTATCTGACGGCGTCCATCGACGCCTTCCGCTCGTACCGCTCGGAGCTGAGCGAGCAGCCGAAACGCTGAGGTGTGAGCCGGCGGTCAGCGTGCGGTGACCTGGGCCTCCAGGTCGCGCAGCGCCTGGAGAAAGGCTTCGGAGAACGTCGGGAACGGCTGGATGACGTCGAGCATGACCGACAGCGGGACCTGTGCGCGGATCGCCAGCGTGGCTTGTTGCAGCCACTCGCCGGCTTCCGGACCGACGGCGTACGCGCCGGTGATCAGGGTTCCGTCCGAGACCAGCGTCAGGAAACCGGGCTGGGTGTCGTACGAGCGGAGGTACGTCGCGGTGCGCGGCACACCGGACAGTTGCACGGTGGCCACGAACGCGCCGTCCGCGGCGCCCACCGACGCCGCCTGCGGGTAGCAGTACACGACCCGCGGCACCGCTTCGTAGTTCGCCGTCCGGGGCCTGCCGAGAATGTTGCTTGCGGCAACGCGTCCCTGGTATTCGCCGACGTGCGTCAGTTGCCACAGGCCGGTGACGTCGCCGATCGCCCAGATGCCGGGCGCTGCCTGCAGTGTGTCGTCGACCGGGACGCCGCGCGGGTCGGGATCGATGCCGACGGTCTGCAGCCCGATGCCGTCGACCCGGGGCCGGCGGCCGGTCGCGACCAGGATCCGGTCACCCGTCACCTGCGTCGCGTCGCTCAGGTCGACCACGTACGTCGATCCCGCGAGCGCGACGCGCTCCGCGCCGGTGCCGACCCGGACGTCCACGCCGTCCGCGGCGAGTGTGGTCGCGACCGCTTCGCCGACTGCCCGCGGTTCGCGGGGGAGCAGGTGCTCGCCGCGCTCGAGCAGGGTCACGGTCGCGCCCATCCGGGCCAGTGCCTGACTCATCTCGACCCCGGTGGCTCCGCCGCCCAGGACGATCAGCCGGTCCGGGACCTCGACCAGTCCGGTGACGTCGCGGTTCGTCCACACGCCGGGCAGGTCCTGGAGTCCGGCGACCGGCGGGATCACCGGGTCGGCGCCGGTCGCGACGACGATCGCCTCCGCGGTGCAGGTCCGGTCGTCCACCGCGACGGTGTGCGGACCCGCCAGCCGGCCGTGACCGCGCAGGACCTCGATCCCGGCGCCCTTGGCCCACGAGACCTGACCGGCGTCGTCGTACCCGGAGACCATGAAGTCCCGCCAGCCGAGGGCCGCGGAGACGTCGAGCGAGCCGGTGACGGCTTCCCGGGCGCCGGGCGCGTCGAGCGCCTCGGCCAGCGCCTCGCCGGGGCGCAGCAAGGTCTTCGACGGGATACAGGCCCAGTACGAGCACTCGCCGCCGAGCAGTTCACGCTCCACGACGGCGACGCGCGCGCCGCCCTTGGCCAACGTCGCGGCACAGTGCTCGCCCGGTGCCCCGGCGCCGAGCACGATCACGTCGTACTCGTGCTTGCTGTCCATCGCGCACTCCCTTCGGTTGCGTTCAGGGTGGCGCGGACCAGGTGGCCGCCGGGCCAGTGACTGTCCCTGGTTTCCGCCGACCAGGGACCGTCACTGGTGTCGCCGCGGCCGGGTGCGGCGGATCGTGGGACCCCGGGAGCATTCACGAGCCGGAGGCTGGAGATGGAATTTCTCGTCACGATGACGACCCGGGTGCCGGACGGCGTCACCGAGGCCGAGGTCGCCGAGGTGCGCGCCCGGGAGGCTGCCCGTTCCGCGGAACTGGCCGGTCAAGGCCACCTCAAACGTTTGTGGCGTCCGCCGCCGGCACCCGGTCAGTGGCGAACGCTCGGCCTGTTCGTGGCGGACGACGCCGCGGCGCTGGAGGTCGTCCTGGCCTCGATGCCGTTGCGGATCTGGCGGACCGACGAGGTGATCGAGCTGTGCGCCCACCCCAACGATCCGGGGCCTGGTCGGATCGCGCTCGATCCGGGCGCCGGGGAGTTCTTCACGACCTTCGTGCTGGCTGTCCCGTCCGGAGCGACCGCCGCCGACCTCGACGACATGACTGCGCGCGAAGTGCGGCGGACGCGGGAGCTCGCGGCGGCGGGACAGCTGATCCGGTTGTGGCGTCTTCCGGGTGACGGGCGCAACCTCGGCCATTGGCAGACTGCAGACGCCGAGCTGCTCCGGAAGATCGTCGACGGACTGCCGATGGCGCCCTGGCTCTCGGTCGACACGCTGCCGCTGAGCCGGCACCCGAGCGATCCCGGAGCGGTCGCGCGATGACGACGCGGAACGAGCCCGCGGCCGGCGGGGCGTCGTACGCCGGGATCGCGATCCGTGGTCGGGCCGGGGCCCTGCTGGTGGCGGCAACGGTGCTGGCCTCGATGGTCGGCTTCATCGACGCCTACATGATCAACGTCGCGATCCCCGCGATCGGCCGCGACCTCGGGACCGGTGTGACCGGGCTGCAATGGGTCCTGACCGGCTACCTGGTGACGGTCGCGTCGATGCTTCTGCTGGCCGGCGCGCTGGCCGATCACTTCGGCTGGCGCCGGCTCCTGATGATCGGCCTCGGCGTCATGCTGATCGCGTCGCTGTGCTGCGCGGCTGCTCCGAACACCGCGGCACTGATCGCGGCGCGAGTCGTGCAGGGAGCGGGCGGAGCGATGGTCGTGCCCAGCAGCCTGGCCTTGCTCAACGGCACCTTGCGGCCGGCGGACCGCGCCAAGGGGATCGGCATCTGGGCAGGGTTGTCGACCCTCGGTACGACGCTCGGGCCGTACGGCGGAGGTTGGCTGATCGACCACGCCTCCTGGCGGTACGTGTTCCTGCTGAACGTTCCGCTGATAGCCGCGGCCCTCTGGGTGCTGCGCGGCGTACCGGAAGTCAGCCGCCCGCGTCGAGAGCTGTCTGTCGACCTCCTCGGCGCTCTGCTCACCGTCGTCGGACTGGGCGGCGTGATCTACGCGCTGACAGCAGGACCGTCCGACGGCTGGGGAAGCGCGACAGTGCTGGTCCCGGGCGGCGTCGGTGTGGTCTGTCTCGCCGCCCTGGTCCCGGTGGAGCAACGACAGGCAGCGCCCATGCTGCGTACGGCGCTCTTCCGGATCCGCCAGTTCGTCGCCATCAACGCCGCGACCGTCCTGTTCTACGGCGCACTGTCCGCCGCGAGCTACCTCGTCGTCCTGCAATGCCAGTTGCAGCTGGGGTACAGCGCAACCGAGGCGGGTGCGGCGCTGATCCCGGAGTCGGCGGTGTTCTTGCTCGTCTCGCCGTTCGCCGGCGCTCTGGTGGCCCGGGTCGGCGTCCGCTGGCCGATGGCCGTCGGCATCCTGATCGTGGCCGGCGGATTCGCGTGGTTGTCGGCAGCGAGCCCGGGCGACAGCTACCTGAGCGCAATCCTGCCGGGCGCGCTGTTGTGGGGGCTCGGCATCGGGCTGACGGTCGCGCCGCTGACGGCCGGCGTCCTGGCTGCTGTCGACGACGCCGACCTCGGTGAGGCGTCGGCGATCAACGACGCCGCCTCCCGGGTCGGGGGCGTGGTACTGATCGCGCTCGTTCCCGCGCTGCTGGGCGTCGGCGGGTCGGACGACCTGGTCGAGCCGCTCGGGCACCGGTACCAGACGGCGATGCTGGTGATGGCCGCCCTCAGCGTGGTCGCCGCGGTGATCACCCTCGGGTACGTCGCCCGCGGCCGCCCGCCCGCCACCCAGCTGCCGGCGACGCCGCGGGTGCACGGCTGTGCCGTCCCGGTGTCCACCTGACCTGAGGAAAGGGAGAACACGATGAACGGCAGTCTCGACGGGCAGCGTGTGGTCGTGATCGGCGGCAGCTCGGGAATCGGGCTGGCGACGGCCCACCAGGCTCGCAGTGCCGGCGCCCGGGTCGTCGTCACCGGACGGAATCCCGAGCGGCTCGCCGCGGCCGCCGCCGAGGTCGGCGCGGAGAGCGCGCCGATTCTGGACCTGGGCGATCCGGACCGTCTCGCGCAGGTCTTCGCCGACCTGCCCGCGGACCTCGATCACGTCCTGGTCAGCGGCGGCGGGCCGTTCTACGCACCGATCGCCGAGCTGGACTTCGACTGGGCGCTACGGGTGTTCGACGAGGATCTGGTCGGAGCCCTCCGCATCGCGCGGTTGTGCATCGGAAGGGTCCGGGCCGGCGGCTCGCTCACCTTCATCAGCGGTACCGGTGCGCGCCGGCCCGGCATCGGCCTGAGTGTCGCCGCGATCGGGACCGTCGCATTGCAGGCGATCGCCGCCAACGCCGCGCTCGAGCTCGCCCCGATCCGGGTGAACGCGGTCGCCGCCGGATTCGTCGACACGCCGCTGTCGGCGCGGCTGCTCGGCGACCAGCTCGAGGACCGCCGGGCGGACCTGCGGGCCACCCTGCCGATCCGGCGGGTGGTCGGCCCGGACGATGTCGCCGCGCTGATCCTGCACCTGATGACGAACACGGCCCTGACCGGCGCGACGTACGACGTCGACGGCGGTCAGCAGCTGCTGCGGCACTAGGTCCTAACCGGCGGCCTCGCTGACCGCGTCCGGCAAGGCGTCGCGCAGCTGTCGGCGCGAGCTGATGGCGAGCTTGTCGAAGATCTTGCGGAGGTGCCATTCGACGGTGCGAGGGCTCAGGAAGAGTCTGCTGCCCACCTCGGGGTTCGACAGGCCGTCGCGGACCAGCAACGCGATCTGGAGTTCCTGCGGCGTGAGTTCGTCACTCGTGGCCGCTCCGTTCGTCCGGCGGCGGACCGTCTCCCCGGTCGCCTGCAACTCGCGGCGCGCCCGCTCGGCGAACGCGGCCATGCCGATCGACGCGAACAAGTCGTACGCCGCACGCAGCTCGGCCCGCGCTTCCCCGCGGCGCGTGCGGCGACGCAGCCACTCGCCGTACAGCAGATGTGCCCGTGCCAGGTCGGGGCGCAGCCTGGTCCCGGTGAGGTGTTCGATCGCCTCGAGGTATGCACCCTCCGCGGTCGGGCCGTCGTCCAGCAGACCGCGCGCGCGTGCCTCGATACCGAGGCCCCAGCGTTCCTCGGTGTCCAGGGTCTTGTCCTGCAACAGACCGAGTGCGGCGGCAGCCTCGCGCGGGCGTCCGCTGCGCACAGCCGCCTCGATCTGCTCGCTCAGCGCCCACGACGACACGAACAGCTCAGGTGTGTCCTCGCTGGCGGCGACGGCCCACGGCAACGCTTCGCCGTGACGGCCGAGGCCGTTCAGTACGACGGACCGCGCCCAGCGCGCGTACTGCGCCGCCGTACCCTGCCCTCCGGCGATCGCGCTCTCGATGGTCTCGTCGATCAGCGGGAACGCCTCGTCCGGGAGCCCGCGCAGGGCAGCCAGCACCAACCCGCCGTACGGCAGGACGTGCGCGCCGGTCGCCTCGCGGACCGCGTCGGCCTCGGCCCGCAGCGAGGTCGCCTCGGCGAAGTCGCCGGCCAGCGCGGCGACCTGGCCGAGCACGTTGACACCGACCGCCAGGACCGCGAGCGCACCGGCGCCGCGCGCAACCTCCACCTGCCGGGATGCGGTCGACAAGCACGCCTCGAAATCCCATGCGGTCGCCGCGGCAGCGGTACCCAGCCATCCCCAGCGCAGCACCTCCTCGACCGAGGCACCCTGATCACCGAACGCGCGGGCAGCCTGTTTGAGCAGCGGCACGGCACGAGGACGGCCCTCGGCGAACAGCAACGCGAACCCGTCCAGCAGCACGTCGGAGCTGCGGCCGGGGGTCTCGGGCCGGGGCGCCGCCTCGGCCGCCGCCGAGACGTCGCGCAGACTCGGGTCCGTGGCCAGCTGACCGGCGAACAGAGCCGCACTCCAGGCGTCGAGATACGTGTCGCGAGCGAGCCGTACGTCGAGCGGCTCGAGCGTCTTGGCCGCGCGCAGGAGCAGGCCGGGCGCGTCCCCGCCGCGTTGCTGCGCGTACGCCGCCTCGGCGCGGAGCAGATCGATCCGTGCCCGGCCCAGACCGTCGAGCATCCCGGCCTCGGCCGTCGCCAGCAGCGCCCAGGCGGTCCCGAACGCGCCGGCCTGCAGACTGGCCTGAGCGCCGGCCAGCGCGCGCTCGGTCCGGCGGGCGGGGTCGCGGGTCAGCGCGACCGCCCGCTGCAGGAAGGCAGCGGCGGCGGCGAAACCGCCCCGAGCCTGCGCGCGGCCCGCCGACCGTTCCAGCTCGAGCGCGACGTCCTCGTCAGGTCCGGTCGCGGCGGCGGCCAGATGCCAGGCGCGCCGGTCGGGGTCGGTCTCCGGGTCCGTCGCTCCGGCCAGCGCCAGATGGACCGCTTGCCGCTCCGTCTCGGACGCCGACCCGTACAGCGCCGACCGGACCAGCGGATGACGGAACGTCACCCGCTCACCCAGGCTCATCAGCCCGTCGATCTCGGCGAACGCCGCCTCGATCCCGAGCTGGTCGGCTGCCCGGCGGACGAGCACCGGATCGCCGATCGGCTCGGCCGCCGCGACCAGCAGGAGCCGACGGGTCGGCGCGGGCAGGGTGTCGGCCTGCCGCAGGAAGCTCTGCTCGATGCGGCCGGGCAGCTCCTGGCCGCCGAGCAGGCCGAACCCGGCCGCGAGCTGCGTCGCGGTCAGGCCGCGCGGCAGCTCGAGCAGGGCGAGCGGGTTGCCGCCGGTCTCGGCGACGATCCGCCGGCGCACCGGCTCGTCGAGCAGGAACTCGACGGCCGAACCGAGCAAGGCGTGGGCCTCGTCGGCCGGCAGCCCTTCGACCCGGAGCTCGGTGAGACCGTGCAGCTCGACACCGATCTCGCGGGCGCCGAACAGCAACCCGACCGCCTCGGCGCCGATCCGGCGGGCGACGAACCCGAGCACCTGCGCGGTCGCTGTGTCGAGCCATTGCACGTCGTCGACCACCACCAGGACCGGCCGTTCACCGGCCAGGTCGGAGATCAGGCTGAGCACCGCGAGCCCGACCATGAAGCGGTCCGGAGCGGGGCCCGGAGCCAGCCCGAACACAGTCGCGAGCGCCCGGCGCTGCGGCTCGGGGATCCGGTCCAGACGATCGAGGAGCGGCGCGCACAGCTGGTGGAGCGCCGCGAACGCCAGCTCCATCTCCGACTGGACGCCGACCGCCCGCAGCGTGCTGACGTCCGTCGCGGATTCGGCCGCGTAGGCCAGCAGGGCGGTCTTGCCGACGCCGGCCTCGCCGCGAACGACCAGCACCCGGCTCCTGCCGTTGCGCACGTCGGTCAGTAGCTGGTCGAGGACTGCCCGTTCCGCCCGCCGGCCGAGAAGCTGCGCAGGTTGCGTTCGCTCCGCCCCCAGATCGCGGAACCCGTCTCCACGTCCCAACCGTCCGCCGCCCTTTCGCGGTCCGCCCACGACGCGCCGAGTCCCTCCCGCCGCGGTCTGCCGAACCGCTCCAGCCTAAGACCGCGAAGCCGTTGCCGGAAGCAGCCCGCGACCGGCTGATCTGCTACCTGCGGGGGACCTGATCCCCTCGCGCGAGGGAGGTCCCGGCGCGGACGACTCGCGAGGATCCTGGTATGAACCTCACCAAGAAGCTCGTCGCCCTGACCGTTGTGGCTACCACCGCTGTGGCCGGGATCTCCACAGCGCAAGCCGCTCCCAAGGTGGCTCGTGTCACCGGTGCGGCCGACTTCATGTTGCCGTTCGCCCCGGACGACGACGTACGCCACTTCGCCTTCGACGCCACGGCCGCGCCGTACACCCGCCCGATTCCGGGCGCCCCGATCGGGCTGCCGACCGATGCGCGCGGCACCGTGGAGATCTCGCACTACGTCGCCGCCTGGAAGCAGACCATCCGCGCCGAGGGAACCGTGGACTGCCTGGTCACCGGGCCGGGCGTCGCTTCGCTCACCGCCAAGATCACGAGGGCCGACGAGCCGGTCAAGGAATGGGTCGGCAAGCGGCTCGGCTTCAGCGTCCTGGACAACGGCAAGCACGATCGCGTCGGACTGTCCTGGACGGTCGTCAACCTCACCCAGAACGCGTCCGGTCAAACCGAAGAGGCGCCGGTCGGCACCTGCATGGCACCGGTCCCGTTCGCGCCGGTGACGAAGGGCGACTACAAGGTCCGGCACGTCGAACTGCCGCCCCTGCCGCAAGGGTGACGTCAGCTCGGAGGCAGGCCCAGTACGCCGCGGACCGCGCGCATCGTCAGCTCTCGGTCGTGCGGCGGTCCGCTGACTGCGGCGGTGACGCCCTCGAGGGCGCCGAGGTACGCCGAGGCGAGTGCGCGCGGCGGCGGGCCGGCGGGGATCGAGCCGGTCCGCCGGCCGCGGGTGATCAGCTTGGCGATCGTGTCCTTCAAGGGCGTCATCAGTTCGGTGAGCGCCTTCGTGACGGCGTGGTCGCGGCCGGCGAACTCCACCCGCAGGCTCATCAGCACCGCGGCGACGTCGCGCCGGCAGTAGATCGCGTGCGCCTGCGCCGTCCACAGCAGCCGCTCGGCCGGGTCGGCGATCGCCTCCGCGGGGTCGCCGACCTCGGCACGCCAGGTGCGAGACACCCAGTCGATGACGGCGAGTGCGAGCTCCTCCTTGTTCGCGAACTGGTGGTACAGCGCGCCGCGGGTGTATCCCGCCTCGCGGGCGATGTCGTCGAGCCGCACGTTCCCGTAGCCGTACGTCGAGAAACCTCTCGCCGCGGCCTCGAGCAGCTTGTTCCGGGTCAGCTCGATCCGCTCCGCCTGCGTCCGCCGTTTCACACCATCATCATACATTCACGCATGTATGTATGTGTGAGACAGCTCGCGTTGCCGGGAGGTCGCGGCGGGCGTAGCTTCCAGACCATGAGCGATGATTCCGGACAGCCCGCCGTACGGAAGTTCTACGACAGCCTGGCCGCACACGACCTGGCTGCCCTGCGCGAGGCCATTCACGAGGACTTCGTCCTCACTCTGAGCCCCGGCCTGCCGCTGCCGGTCGACCGCGAGTTCCGCGGCCGCGAGTCCGCGGTGCGCAACGTCTGGGGCCGGCCGGCGGACGACGTCGAGCTGCACTGCGAACCGGACCGGCTGCTTCCGGTCGCGCCGAACGAGTTCGTTGTCCTGGGCCACTATCGCGGCGACGGCTGGCAGGCGCCGTTCGCGCACATCCTGACCACGAAGGACGGCCGGCTCGTGTCTCTGCGGCAGATCACCGACACCCGCTGCTGGCCCGAGCTGATGGCGGCCTCATGAACGCGACCGCGTTCCGGGTCGGCGCCGTCACCTGGACCGTCACCGGCGTCGGCCAAACCGTCCTGAGCTTCTTCCTGCCCAGCGACCCGGAGCTGGACGCCGTGCTGCGGACGAGCCAGTTCGAGATCGGCCCGCTGCAGCTCAACGCCGAGTCCCTGCACCGCGGCGTCAGCCTCGTCATGGGCCTGGCGGTGATCGTCGTGGGCGCCCTGTTGTGGATGATCGCCGACACACTCCGAACCGCCCCGGATCGCCTCCGCCCGTACGGGATCGTCGCGTTGGTCGCAACGCTGCCGGCCCTGGCGATCGCCGCACTGTGGGTTCCCGGCCCGCCCCTCGTAACCTTCTCCGTCGCCACCATCGCCTTCTGCGCCGCCCTGTTCACCAAGTCGCGAACTCGCGCGACGGCTACGCACTGACCGCGCGCGATCGGTTGTGCGGCCCTGCCATCGGGCGCTCCGGCACAGAGCCCGGCGGACTCTCGTCAGCGGGGGAGTTTGCGGGTGTCGACGAGCTCCTGGGCGACGTCGCGGAGCTTGCGGTTGTTGTCCTGGGAGTAGCGCCGCAGGACCTCGAACGCTCGCTCGTCGTCGAGGTCGAAGCGTTCCATCAGGATGCCCATCGCCTGGCCGACCAGCTTCCGGGCGTCGACCGCGGCGGCGAGGTTGACCTCGTTGCGGGCGCTCGCGACGGCGACCGAGGCGTGCCGGGCGAGGATCTCGGCGATCGCCTCCTCGTCGGGTCCGAATCCACCCGGCTGGGTCGAGTACAGACCGAGCACGCCGACGACGGAATTTCCGGTGTGCAGCGGGACGTCGAGGACGCTTCGCACGCCGAGCTCGAG
The DNA here is from genome assembly GCF_040610875.1 of Kribbella sp. NPDC003505. NCBI lineage: Bacteria > Bacillati > Actinomycetota > Actinomycetes > Propionibacteriales > Kribbellaceae > Kribbella > Kribbella sp. NPDC003505. The sequence continues at coordinate 256,629 of NZ_JBEXNA010000007.1, forward strand.
GACCTTCGCGGACCAATCCGGCCAGCGATCGTCGGTTTCGGCGTCTTCGACGCGCACGACGCAGTGGTCGCGCATCGACTCGATGAGCGGGCCCTGCCCGCCGTCCACCTGCAGCTTGTAGATCTCGGCCACGAGCGGATCGGTCACCGCCGGGATCTCCAGCCGGCGGGGGCGGCCCGAGATCAGCGCGACTCCGGCGTGGGAACAGCTCAGCGCCTGTAAGGCGAACTCGACCACGGCCTCGACGGTCTCTTCGATCCCGCCGGAGTCGTGCAGGTCGAGGGCGAGCTGAGCGAACCGGTCGGCCGAGGTGAGTTCGCGCGACCTGATCTGAGGCGCGCCGTCGGTCTGGCGACGGGGATGGCCGGCCAGATGACCTTGGTGTAGCGCGGCTGTGCTCATAGCGTCAAGATAGCTTGACGGTGAACCTGCGTCAAGATAGCTTGACGCCATGGGTTGGCGCTGCGGTGGGCGTCAAGATATCTTGACAAGATGGGTAGTGACATGGCACAGCCTCCGTTGGCCGCGGACGACAGGGGTATGGAGGAGCTGCTCGACGTGCTACGCCTCAACGACCAGCGCGAGTCGTACCAGCGACGCATCGAAGAAGCCGCGGGTGCCGGCCAGCCCGTCACGTCGCTCGTGAAGGCGTTGGGAAACCTGCCGGGTTTGACCGGATTGGAAGCGCTTCGCGCCAGCCGGCGGTTGGTCGAGCTCCTCACCGGCGCGCGCTGGCACATGATCCGGCAGGCTCGGGAAGAGGGGTCCAGCTGGAGTCAGGTCGGCAGCGCGCTGGGAATGAGCAAGCAAGCGGCGTACGACTTCTACCGCCGCAAGCTCGACCAGCAGGACGCTTCGGCCGACCCTGAGGTGAACAGTTCGGCTCGTTCACGAGCGGCGCAGGGCGCGAACGCCAACGGCTGAGGATCCGGCCGCGGCAGGTGAGATGTGACGTGGCGACCTCGCCGGTGGGATGCCGTCCCGGTGGCCGCTGCACGTGTTCGCACGGTCCTGTCGGTGCCGCGGGCCGCCACGTCACGCACTCGGTTTGCTGTGGTGATGCCGTACTCGACTGGTTTCACTGGGTTGCGACGTCGGCGGTGCTCGCCGATCCGCTCAGCTGAACCACCGCCTTTCGGCCGTCCGCTCCGCGCGAACGGAGCTGTGGATGCTCACTGTCCGGATCCGGGTCAGGCGTTGATCTGCTTCTGGCTGTCGGCACCGGCGATCGCGATCCGCCGCGGCTTGGCCCGTTCGGCGATCGGGATCCGCAGGGTCAGGACGCCGGCGTCGTACTTCGCCTCGATCTTGTCGGTGTCCAGCGTCTCGCCGAGGAACAGCTGCCGGGAGAACACCCCGAGCGGCCGCTCGGCCACCTGCATCTCGACGCTGTCCGGAGCCTCCGGCGGACGCCGCTCCGCCTTCACCGTCAGCACGTTGCGCTCCACGTCCAGGTCGATCGCGTCCGGCGACACACCGGGAAGATCGAAGGCGATCACGTACTCCTCGCCCGAACGGTAGGCGTCCAGCGGGATCGGGTTCGGCCGCGACCAGGTCCCTTGGCTCCCCGCGCCGAAGACCTGCTGCGTCAGTCGGTCGAGCTCCCGGAACGGGTCTGTGCGCATCAACATCTGTCCTGCACCTCCTGATCGTCGATGGAACCGGTGGTGTCAACACGCACTCCTGTTCTAACATGTCATCGAAACGATGACAATATCCGTTGTCAGCATCTCGACGACGTACGTCGTCAGATCGGAGTAGCGGGTGACCAGCAGTGAAGACACGGGCGATCGACTCCGCGGACTCGAGCTGCTCGAGACACCCGGCGCGCTCGCGGACGCCGACGCCGAGCACCTGCTCGCCACCCTCACGACACTGCATCGCCTGCGCGCGTACTTCGACCAGTGGGAGCCCGTCCTCGTCGACGCCGCCCGCAACCGCGGCGCGACCTGGGCCGACATCGCGCCGACGCTCGGCCTCGCCAGTCGCCAGGCCGCCGAGCGGCGCTACCTACGGCTGAAACCCCATGCCGCCGACCAGCCGGGCACCACGCGCGAGCGGCGCGTCCAAGCTGCCCGTGACCGCCGCTCGGGTGATCGCGCTGTTGCGGGATGGGCCCGCGACAACGCCGCGGACCTGCGCCAGCTCGCCGGGCGGATCACCGCCCTGCCGTCCGACAGCACCAATCCGTCCGCTGCCGGCGCGGCGCCCGCGATCGACCGCCTCCGCGACGCGCTCGGCGGCAACGACCCTGCCGACCTGATCCAGCCGCTGGCCGCTGCCGGCCCCGAACTCCGCGCCACCCATCCGGGTCTGGCCGACCAGATCACCGCCATCACCGAGACGACCGACACCATCCGCACTGCCGACCTTGCCCGCCGCACCCCGCCAGGAGGCCCCGAGAAATGACCCACCTTCCCGTGCCGAGCCCCCGATCCGAGGAACGCACCACGAACCACGACCGCATCGAGACCCGCCGCGAAGCCGGATCCGAAGCCGGATACGAAGCTGGATACGGGGCTGGATACGGGGCCGGATACGGGGCCGGATACATCGAGACGTACTACGCCGACGGCGCGTGGTGTTCACGACGGTACGACAGCGACGTCCCGTTCGCCGCCGGGGACGAGGAGCTCGAGCAGATCGCCCTCGGCTCTCAGGTCGCCCGCTGGAACCGGCTGCCGCACATCGTCCGTGCGGCCGACGGCAGCATCAGCGAGACGATCCACGCGCAGTGACACCCGGCGGCCCGATCCGAGGCGCCGCACCCCTCGGTTCGGGTGGAAAAGGTTTGCGGGACGGGTTCTCCGGGAACCGGGGGAGCACCGTGCTCACTTGAGCGCGTCAACGGGTGGGAGGGTTCGATCGTGACTGTCGGCGGCGTGGACACCTATTACGACTACGACGAGCGGCAGTGGAAGTTCCGCCGGCTCGGTGGGGGACCGGTGCGCGAAAGCGCCCGTCGTCCCGCGACCCAGCGGGCTGCCGTGGTCGCCCAGGAGCCGGTTGCGCCGGCCGACGCCCCCGCCAAGCGGGCCGCACACCGCCACGCCGAGACCGGCAAAGGCTAGGCCCTGTCTGGTAATTCAGGGCCTAGAGGGAGTCAAGCCGCAACCAGGTCGTGGAGCATCTGTAGTGCGTCGAAGGTGGCCTGGGCAACCACTTGTGCGGGATCACCCGCGAACACGTTGTGACGGACTTGTTCCGTCGACGGGTAGTGGACAGCCGTGTACACGGTCCCGGCTGGATGCCCTTCGTCCGGCTCCGGGCCGCCCACGCCGGTGACCGCCACGGCGACGTCTGCTCCGAGGAGGCGGGCAACTCCACGGGCCAACTGGGCCGCGCAGCGCGGTGTCACCACCGGACCTGGATCGACGTCCAAGACCTTGAACTTGACGTCCGCGGCGTACGCCACGACTCCGCCGGCGAACCAGGAACTCGCCTCCGTCGCCGCCCCGAGCGCGCTGGCGACGGCGCCGCTGGTGAGTGACTCGGCGACGGCGACTCGCAGCCCGGCCGCGAGTGCCGCACGACCTATCCGCTCCGCGATCTCCGCGGTGTCCGCGTCAGGCATGGTCCTATCAGGCATGGTGACCCTGCGGTACCCGTCGGCATGCCTACCGGCCCACGGTCCTGGCGTCTCTCGCCTGGCGGTGCTCGCATCGCAGACAGAGCCTCACGGTCGGTATCGCTCGCAGCCGATGCAGCGGAAGCTTCTCCCCGCACCCCTCGCAGGCACCGAAGGTACCCGTGGCGAGGCGGGACAGCGCGGCGTCGATCTCTTCCAGCGCCCGTACCGCCCCGGCCTTCAGCACGGCCCGCACCTCCGCCACCGCCGGCGAGAAAGGCGTGGTCTCCTCGCGAGCCAGATCCATCAGTTGATCGAGCCGGAACTGACGTTCCTGACACAACTCCCAGCGGAACCAGTCCACATCCATCGCGGGCTCGCTGCGCCGTACCTCGGTCGATCGCTCCTGGCTCATCGACAGCCTCCTCGTACGAGGTGACAAACTCAGGCCGCTTTTTGACCGTCCGGAAGGAGATCGCTCCTCAGCGCTTCCGTGTTGTAACCACGCCTCTTGTACCCCGCCGGAACCCCGGTCAGTCGGATCAGAGCCCGACGATCTCGGCGAAGTCCCGGATCGCGCCGGGATCGGTCGACCGGTGGAACCCGACCACCAATTCGTCGACGCCTGCCTGCTCGTACGCCGCGACCCGTGCGCGGACGGTCTCCGGCGTGCCGTAGAGCAGGTACGACGCGAAGTCACCGGGATAGAACGCGCCCATGCTCGGGTGGAGTTGCGCCTGGGCCGCCTCGTCCGTGCCGGTCACCAGCGCGCCGGTCGTCGCAGTGACCTTGATCGAGCCGGCGTCCCGGCCGACGTCCGCGGCGTGCTTGCGCAGGATCTGCAGCTTGCGCTCGATGTCGGCCGGCGACGTCATCAGATTGCAGACGTCCGCGAACTCGGCGACGATCCGCAGCGTCACCTTCTCACCGCCGCCGGCGATCAGCAGCGGGATGCGCGGCGTCTGGACGCCCTTCGGCTGCACCATGGCGTTCTTCAGCGAGTAGAACTCGCCGGTGAAGTCGCTGACCTCGTCCGTCCACAGCGACTGGATCACCTGCACGGCCTCGCGCAGCTCGCGAAGTCGCCGGCCCGCACCGGGGAACTCGTACCCGAACGCGGCGTAGTCGGCCTCGTACCAGCCCGCGCCGATCCCGAAGGTCAGACGCCCACCGGAGAGGACGTCGAGTGTCGAGGCCATCTTCGCCTGGAGGGCCGGGTTCCGATAGCCGTTGCCGGTCACGAGCTGACCGACGCGGATCGTGGTGGTCGCCCGGGCCACCGCGGTCAGGAGCGTCCAGGCCTCGAACAGGTAGCGGTTCGACGGCGGGATGGTCTGCAGGTGATCTGGCAGCCAGACCTCCGCGAACCCGGCGGATTCGGCGGTCTGCGCCAGCCGGATGATCCGCTCGACCGCATCCACCGGATCGGTGAACGACGACAGATCACTGCCGAAGCCGGTGGGGAGAAACAGATTGAACTTCATCGTCAGGCTCCTGCTTCGTCTCGACCTGGCGCGCCGCGGCCAGGCTTCCGAGAGGTATTGACCGGACGAGTCCGCGAAAGGAATCGGTCTCCCGTCTGTGCATTTCAGAGGCCGCATAGGAGTTGGTGCGGTGGGCACCGGATCGGTGTCCTGGTGGTATCGGACGGTTGGAGGTTCTGATGCCTGGTAAGTCGGCGAATGTGAAGAACGAGAAGCAGTACGAGGCGCTCAAGGACAAGGGGATGTCCAAGGAGCGTGCGGCCAAGATTGCCAACTCGCCGAAGGCCAGTGAGCACGGCGGCAAGCAGAGCGGCAAGGGCGGCTCCAGCAGCCAGGGCGGCACCACGGCCCAGAAGAAGAAGGCCGGCCGCAAGGGCGGAAAAGCCGCCGCCAAGAAGTGACCCACGGACGCGCGACCTTGTTCTGACAGTGATCGGGTAGGCGGCTTTCGCCTGCCGCACCTTGCGCCAGGTCCGGCGCGGCAGGCGAAAGCCAGTCTCGGACCCCGTACGGCCGTTACGGCAGTGGAGTCAGCGGTCAGATGTCAGGAAGTCGGGTGCTGCGCCGCTCAGGAGCGCGTCCGACCCGAGCCACGCGGCCGTCTCGAGGGGATGCCGGCGTTCGATCTCGGTGAGGAGATACTGCCGTGCCTCGGCGGCCGTCGCGGTGTGCTCGGCGCGCAGAGCACGGACAAGCTCCGCTCCAATGGCACGCCAGACCGAATAGAGCTCGGCGTCGGACCAGTCGGCGAGCCGCGCCGGCGCCTGCAACCCGGGAGCGGCCGTCGCGGGCTTCGGCCCCCGGAGGAGTCGTGAGACCGCCGCCAGGACCGTCCGGATGGATCGGTGTGGCGCCATCGTCAGGTCGGGCGTGGTTCGGTCATCATGCGTTCCCTTCGAGCGGTCGTCACCTGTCTAGCGCGCCGGCCGGTCACGGTGCGGCTCAGGTCGCGGAACGTCACGTGATCTCAAAGTTCTCTCAGTGCCACCGTCAACTGCCACCGTCAACTGCCACCGTCAACTGCCACCGTCAACCGCCACCATTAACTGCTACCGGCTCCGTAGGGAGTCGTAGTCGGCTGCGGTGAGTGGCGCGGTCGTCAGGGCGCCGTCGGCCAGCAGGGCTTCGACCGGCACACCGTCGCGCGCGAACGTCACCTGGTCGATGGACTGCGACGCCGTGAGGGACAGGACGATCTGCCCGACGGCGAGGATGTTCTCGGTCGCGGACCTGCCGCCGGTGTGGCCGGACAGTTCGAGGACGACGCGACTGCCTCGCACCTCGACGATCGTCAGGATCAGGCCGGGCGGCAGCGCCGTGGTGATGCCGTCGGCCTGTTCCCGGTCGGTCGGTCCCGCAAGCAAGGCGTCGACCACCGCGGTGAGCCCGTCCGCGGACGTCGTCGCGGGCACCTCGCGCACCAGCGTGACCAGCTTGTCGTCGCGGACGAAGCTCACCTGGACGGCGGGCTTGCCGGTGCTCGGTCTGGGCGTCGCCGAGGACGGGCGAGCGGTGCGCTGCAGGCGGGACGGGATCTCGCCGGAGGCGATCGGCGCCGGTTCGTCCTGCATCGGAACGCCGCAGCCGGTGAGAACGAGCACCGCGGACGCGAGGCAGACGACGGCCTTCCTCACGACTCTCGCTCCGCTTCCGGGAGCCGTACGACGAACCGCGCCCCGCCGCCGGGCGATGCCGTGCACCACACGGCCCCGTCGTGGGCCGCTGCCATCTCGGCGACGAGCGCGAGCCCGAGACCCGTACCCGACGACGACCCGCGTTTCGCCGCGCCGGTGGCGAACCGCTCGAAGACGATTTCGCGGTCCTCGGGCCGGATGCCCGGACCGTTGTCGTCGACCAGCACGAGCACGTCGTCGCCGGAGCGGGTCACTGTGACGCCGGTGAGCCCGTTGCCGTGGGTGTTCGCGTTGTCGAACAGGTTGCGGAAGAGCCGGCCGAGCCGCGACTTGTCCGCCGCCACGAAGACGTCGTCGCCGTCGGGGAACGCCGGTGGTCCGGCGCCGGCTTCGCCGAGTACCTGTCGCAAGAGCCCGCCGAGGTCGATGACGGTGTTCGGCCGGTGGTCGAGTCCGGCGTCGGAGCGTGCGAGTTCGAGGAGGTCGTCGAGCAGCCGCCGGAAGCGCTGCAGATCGGCGGTGACGAGATCGAGGGCTTTTCGGGAGCGTTCGGGAAGCTCGTCACGCCGGGCGTTCAGCAGGTCGACGCTGCCGACGAGAGTGGTCAGCGGGGACCGGAGCTCGTGACTCACGTCGGCTGCCATCCGTGCGTCCCGCGTGATCCGCTGGTGGAGGGTGTCGACCATGCTGTTGAACGAGCCGACGATGGTGGCGAGCTCGGGATCGTCGGTAGCTGCCAGGCGGCGGTCGAGATCGCCCCCGGCGATCGAGGCGGCCGTGATCGCGACCCGGTTGAGCGGCGTGACCACCGACCGGCTGGCCCAGACCCCCAGCGCCGCCCCGGCCGCGGTGGCCAGCAGCGCGCCGCCGAGCAGGATGCCGCTGAGCAGACGCACCGTGCCGTCGAGTTCGGTCAGCGGGGCGATCTCGTAGAACTCGGCCTCGACCGTGCGCACCGGGACGCCGACGACAAGGGCCGGACCGTCGGCCGACCGGAACCGCTGACTGACCGAGCGTCCGGCGGCGATCTCCTGCTGGACCGAGGCGGGTACCGCATCGCGGCCCTGGTCGAGGGCCGAGGCGTACCACTGGTCGTGCCATCTGAGGATGATCGTGTGCCCGGCGGGTGTGCCGGCAGCGGTCAGTACGGCCGACACGTCAGCGCCCGCGCTCTCGAGCCGTCGCTGCACGAAGACCGCGTCGGCGAAGCTCTGGTGCTGGACGACGCGCTCGCGTTGGGCCAGCAGATAGCCGCGGGCCAGCAGGTACGTGCTGATCGCGAAGACCGCGGACACCAGGAGAGCCACCAGGGAGAAGGCCGCGACGAGCCGGTGCCGCAGGCCGAACGTACGACGTCCGCGCCTCATTGCGGATCCAGTCGGTAGCCCATCCCTCGGACCGTGACGACGACCTGCGGCCGTCCGGGATCGCGTTCGATCTTGGTGCGCAGCCGCCGGATGTGCACGTCGACGATCCGCTCGTCCCCGTAGTACCCGTGCTCCCACACCTTCTCGAGCAGGCTCGGGCGGCTGAGCACCCGGCCAGGTGGATGCGCGAGCTCGGCCAGCAGGCGATACTCGGTGACGGTCAGCGGGACGTCCTTGCCGTCGAGCATGACGGCCCCGCGCGAGGTGGACAGCACCAGGGCGCGGGCGGGGTCGGAGTCGAGGACGATGTCGGGTTCGGTCGCCTCGGCGGTGCCGCGCAGCCGGCGGCGGAGCGCGCGGATCCGGGCCGTGATCTCCTTCACCTGAAAGGGTTTGGTGACGTAGTCGTCGGCGCCCGCCTCGAGTCCGGCGACGATGTCGTGGGTGTCGGAGCGCGCGCTGACGATGACGATCGGGATGTCGCTGACCCGCCGTACCTCACGGATGCAGGTGTAGCCGTCGACCTCGCCGAGCATCAGGTCGACCATCATCAGGTCGGGCAGCGACGATCTGACGGCCTCCAGCGCCGAGGGCGTGTCGGCGGCCTCGGCGACTTGGTAGCCCTCGTCCTCGAGCGCCAGGCGCAGGACGGCCCGGATGCGATCGTCGTCCTCCACGACCAGGACATGCATAGGCATCGTCACATCCTCGCAACCGAACAGGTTGCCGCGACAGCCGGGCGAGCCATGTCATCCGATCGTAAAGAAGGCGTACCGGTGCTCTCAAACTCCGCGGGCCACAGTGGTGACATCACCCGAAGCCGCCGCGGAAGGGCCGTCGATGACCGACCCCACCCACAGCCCGCCTCCCCAGAAGGCGATCGTGACCCTGTCCGATTCGGATCTGGGCAGCGGACCGACCGCCTTGCGCTGGCAACTGCGCGGTCTGGTCATGGACGGTGTCAGCCTGGTCGTCGTCGACGTGTCCGAGCTCGACCAGATCTCCTCGACGGTGCTGGCCGCGTTGCTCGACACGCATCGCGTCTGCCGGCGGCGCGGCGGTGGCGTGGTCATCCGGCACGCGAGCCGCAGGATGTCCGACGTACTCCGCAGGACCGGGCTCGACCGCGTGTTCGAGGTCGAGGCAGCATGACGCGCCCGTACGTCGACGTCACGGTGGTCGAATTCGCCGCCCATACAGCTTTTCTCGATCCGGTCACCGGCATCGGTTACCTGGTGCTGCCGCCGGCCGGCTCCGACATCGAGGCGTTGTCGGATCCGCTGGTCGAAGCGGCCTGGTCCGAACGGCTCACCGACTTCGAGCGCCCGCGGCCGCTCTCCCTGCACACGGCCGACCGGCAACGGGCTTTGTCCTGTCTCGCAGAGACCGGATGGAGTCTGCTGCACGACGAGGACGGCGCGGTGGAGTCGGCAGGACGGACACGCGACGGGCGCCAGGCCGTGTGCATCTACGGGCCTGCGACGACAGAACAGCCGTCGTACGAGGCGCTGGACTGCGCCATCATTGCGCTCGACATCGCCGCGGACCTGGACCCGCACACCACCTGTGCCGAAGCTCCCAGCGTCCGCTGGGACTGAACCGCGCAGCAGACATCGCCACGTCACTGCGTGATTCCGAAGCGCCTCAGTTGTCGTTCGACGAGTTGTAGTCCGGCCAGCCCGGGCAAGGTGTCGATCTTGGTGTCGATCGTGCGGGCTTCCACGAGTCCGTCCTGATCGCCGTACAGATAGGTCAGCAGGTGCTTGATCTCGTCATGCGGCATCACCCCGGAACCGACGATGCCCCAACGCGCGCGGAGCGCCAGGCGCGTGATGCGCTGGGCTTTGGGCCGATCCGTCAGCCGATCGCGCGCCTGGCTGTTGTAGAACGCGATGTGCCGGGTTTCCTGCTTCGCGATCCGGCGCAGGATCTCGGTCAGCAGCGGGTGCCGCTCGACCGCCACGAGTCGGGAGTAGCCCGAGTGTGTGCACCATTCGTTGACGGCGCCCCAGGTCATGTGGGTGGCGATGAAGTCCTCGCCGACGAGGTTGGCCGCTATGGACTGCACCAGTGGCGCCCAGCGGTCGGACCAGCCAAGGTCCTTGCGCAGGGCCTGGGTGTGCTCGGGGCCGGTCGGGACTCCGTGGATCTGGAGCACTTTGTCGAGGATCTCACCGTGCCAGTACTCCTCCCAGTTCCAGCCGCTCAGGAACGTGGTGATTGCCGGGTCGCGGTGTGACGGTGTAATCAGGAGATCCCGCAGATAGCAGACAGTGTGCGTCTCCACGTCGCTCATGTAGCGCAGACACCGCAGCGTTCCGTCCGACAGGGGCCGCGTGCGAAAGCCGTCCAGGTCGAGATCGGCCCAGTCCACCGGCCGAACCGTGGCGGCATATGTTCCTACGTCAAAGCTCACATCAGACATTCGGAGCGGCGCCCGGGGCGGATCGGTGACCGCGGTGCCGCCCTTCACGGACCTGACCGTAGAAGTTCCGCGGCGCCTGCGAATCCGCGCAGGCGTGACAGTTTCGACGCTGTATCGCGACACGTGCGTCGCCTCCTGCGGACGTCAGTCCGAGGCGAACAGCTCGCCCAGGGCGGCCAACGACTTGTCGAGGTAGGTCTCGCGCCCGGGCTCCTGCCCGAACTGGAGATCCTCGAGCAGGGAACAGCGCGCGTAGAACCAGGCGCGGTTCCGGAGATCCGCACTGGCCGGGTACCGTTCGAGGGCGGCCTCGAAACCGATGCTGCCAAGGTCGCGCAGGATCAGACCGAGGTCGCGGGCCGGGTCACAGATGGCAGCGTCGGACCAGTCGATGATGCCGGCAACCGAACCGGTGCTCTTGGCAACGAGAACGTGCTCGATGCCAAGGTCGTTGTGGGAGAAGACCAGCGTCTGTGCCGGGTCAGGCAGTGGCGCGCGCAGGAAGTCCTCGATGCCGCGGTGCTGGCCGGGCGCCAGCCGCTCTGCCACGTCTGCGTACAGCTCCGCGGCTTCGTCACGCCAGTTGGCCAACGGTTCGTCGTCGACGTCTGCGATGTCGGTCCATAGGTCTGGGTCGGACGCGTGCAGGGCGGCAAGGAAGCCTCCGAGCTGTGCGCCGACACCTGCGGCCCAGGCCGACCGGCGGTCCGGCGGAAGGTCGATGAGCGGCGTGCCCGGGAGCTTTCGATAGGCGATGCAGTCGTGCTCGGGCAGGACGAAGACCGGTTCCGGCGCAGGCAGCGTGCTCACCTCGCCGAGCAGATCGAGCAGCGCCGCCTCTCGCCGTACCGCACCAGCCTCCCGAGCGATGCGAACCACGAGCTCGCTGTTCACCTCGTAGGCGACGTTGTCCAGTCCCGCGCCGAGCGGCACGACGCGTCGGACGCGGTAGCCGGGCAGCCCGATCGCCACCAGTTCGCGAACCCGAGAATCGGTCATGCCTGGACATGCTAATGACGGATATGTAGACACGCAACCTATGATGGCGTGATGGATCTTGCCGAGCATGCGGCGTGGGCCGCGGATTCCCAGGCGGGAACCGCGTGGCGGCACGTCTGCTGGACCTATTCAGTACGGCCGCCGCCCCGCTTCAGCTCGAGGACGTGCTCGAGGGCGTCGGCCACCGCGCCTTGGTCCGCATCGCCGACAACCAGATCAGCAGCGGCCCGTACTTCGAGTGGAGCACCGCCGACGGCGATGGCCAGTCCGACCGCGTCGAAGGCGTCGAGGTCGTTCATGCCGTCGCCGACCATGGCGACGGTGTCGCGGGTCAGGTCCAGGTGCTCGAGCAGCCAGGAGATGGCCGCGCCCTTGGACGTCCCGGCTGCCCCCACGTTGACAAAGGTCGTGTCCGGGGCCCAAGGGGTGGTGGCAGCGGAGACGGATGCGAGGGGCAGACCGGCGCAGGCCGTTTCGAGGCTCGGCCATTGATCGTGAGGCACGGTGAAGCAGGCGGCAACGGGCTGATCCGTCAAGTCGGCCAGCGAAGCCACCACGGTCGGCGTCACACCGAGGTTCTCGGCGTGCAGCACAGTGATTTGATCCAGCCGTTCGACAACCATCGCCTCCCCGATGTACAGCTCGAGCGGCACATCGTGCGCTGCGGCGAGGTCCCGCAGGGCGCGCACCACTGGAGGCGCGAGGGCGGTGGTGAGCATGGGTGGTCGGCCGGGACTGCCGATGACGGCGCCGCTGAGCAGGATGTGCGGCTCATCAGGGCCTACCCGGGCGGCCAGGTCGAGTGTGGAGCCAATCCCAGGTCGGCCGGTGCACAGCCCAACTCTGATGCCTTCCCGGCGGGCCGTCGCGAGCGCCGACCAGACTCTCGGATGGACGTCGTGATTGCCGATCAACGTGCCATCGACGTCAATCAGAACCAACCTGATCCCATCGGTTCGGCATCCGGCCGCGCGGTGTGATCCCGGTTCCGCCGCCGCGCGCCTCGGGCGCTGGACCGGAGCCCCCTGTGACATCGACGGCGCAGCCTCAGCAGAGTCGACTGGGCCCTGCGCGCCCGGCGACCGTGTCATCGCTCGAGCTGCCAGCTGAAGCACATCGATCGCGAGGCCGGCTGGTGGCGATCGTAGAAGCGGTGGGCTTCGGTACGGGTGAGGGCGGAGTCCAGTTCGAGGTGTATGCCGCCGTGCTCGCGCGCCCAGCGCTGGGCCTGGTCGAGCAGCTTCGCTCCGATGCCCAGCGAACGGTGCGCCGGATGCACGGCCAGGTCCTCCACCCAGCAGCGCTGCCCGAAACGGACAGACTCGATGTCGAGGTAGACAGAACAGAACCCGACCAGCTCTTGGTCAGCCTCCGCCAGCAGGACGTCGCTCCGTTGGCTGGCGAAGACCTTGACCAGCCGCTCGCCGGCGGTGCGGGGATCCCAGTCGACGGGTGTGCTGCCAGGAGCGGCGAACAGCCAGTTGCACGCCTCGACCAGCCGAGGAGCGTCCGCGTCCACGGCCGTGCGTGTGATGACTTCGCGAGCAGGATTTCGATCGGTCATACCGGCACCCTAGGAGGGCAGCGGTATGGGTTACAGTCCAATCATGTGCCGTTCTGCCATACCAATCTCGTGACCGGGCTCCCCTTCGACTGGTCGGCCGAGGAGGCTGGACCGTTGACGGAACGGCTGGTGGCTGCCCTCCGAACAGCTCTTCGCACCGGCCGCCTCGCCGTCGGAGACGAGCTCCCGCCAACCCGCGTCGTCGCGGTCGAGTTGGGCATCTCACGGTGGGTCGTTACGCAGGCGTACGAGCGACTCACCGCTGAGGGCTGGTTCGACGCCAGAGCAGGGTCCGGGACCACGGTCGCTCGTACTGCCACGAGAAGGGAGCCCTTCATCGCCGCCCCGGGGACGACTGCAGCCGCACCCGATTGGGACCTCACTCCCACCCTGCCCGACCTGTCGTCCTTTCCACGCGCAGCCTGGAGGTCGGCCTATGGCCGGGCGCTGAACACCCTTGAGAACCACGCCTTCGGCTATCCAGCCTCAGGTGGCGATGCCTTTCTGCGTGAGCAATTGGCCGGCTATCTGCGTCGAGCCAGAGGTATCGAGGCTCAGCCAGATGATGTGGTGATCACCCGCGGGACAACTCAAGGTTTGGCGTTGCTGTGCCGAGTCCTCAGACAGTTGGGCCACGCGGACATCTTGATGGAGGATCCGGGGTGGCCGAGAGCAGCCCTGGTCGCACAGAACGCGGGACTGGGGCGCGTCGCCGTGCCGGTCGACGAGCACGGCCTCCGAGTTGATCTGGCGTCCACCACCACGGCAACAGTCGCTTTCGTCGCTGCGACCCATCAATACCCGACCGGTGTACCACTCAGTCCAGCCCGCCGCACGGACCTCCTGCGCTGGGCGCGCGAGGGCAACAAGTTGATCATTGAAGACGACTACGACGCCGAGTTCCGCTACGACCGAAAGCCGGTGGGAGCACTCGCGGCGCTCGATCCGACGCAGGTTGCCTATTTGGGCAGTACAAGCAAGACCCTCGCGCCAACTCTGAGGCTTGGTTGGCTTGTGGTGCAGGGCTCTCTGCGCCGACATGTCCAGGCCTTACTGGAGGCAGAAGCAAGCACACCTGCTGGCCTCGAACAACGGACTTTGGCCACACTGCTGGCCGATGGTGCCTACGAGCGCCACCTTCGCAAGATGCGCCGTGTCTACCAGCGTCGGCGTACAGCGATGGTTGCGGCCCTCCGCTCAGCGCTGCCCGACGTGCAGATCAGCGGGCTCGATGCCGGTTTGCACATCCTCGTACTGCTCCCCGGGAACGTCGATGAGAAGGCGTTACAGGCTCAGGCGCTCAGGCTCGGCGCCTCGGTCACCGGCCTCTCTACCTGCAGGCTTTCGGCCCCCGGCCCGCCTGGGCTCGTCATCGGCTACGGCAACGTCAAAGAAGCCCAGGCGCCACTGATCGCTGAACTCCTCGCTGTTGCCCTCGGTCGGCGTGTCGCCGTGTGACACAGGCCGACCGGGACGGCGGCCGCCCGCTCGGCCGCACCGGGCCAACTGCAGCCGCGGGTACAGCACGGCACCCCGCGTCAGCCGGCAGCGCGCGGCCGATCCGCTGACCGCCACAAGGCGGCGTGGTCGTCGAGGACAGCCCGCTCGGCGTCGCCGCAGCCAACGCGGCCGGCATGACGGTGTTCGGGTACGCCGCACCCGGCTGGGAGCGCGGATCCCGCGCCGGTACGTCGACAGCGCTCCCACCACCCCAGTCGAAAAGTAGGCAGTCGGGCTGCAGGTGATCGGCCCCTCGTCCGCGCCAGAGCATTCCGCCTCACCTCCGGGGGAGATCACGGCACCACCGGGATCCCCGCCCGATCCCCAGCCAGATCAGACGCCGAGGATGCCGTGCGTGTTGGAGGTGACGGTCGCCGCACCGGGCGCTTCACCATCAGGGGTCAGCTGATCGCGGCCCGTAGCTCCTCTTTGTGCAGGTTGAGCCACGTTGCGAAGGACTGCAGCTCCGGGTTCAGCTCGCGGACCTTGGCGAGGTTGCGGTCGCCGGTGAACTCGTCGTGGTTCTCGGCGTAGAACTGGAACATGTTGGCCATTTCCACGGCCATCGGGAACGGGTACGTGCGGTACTCCTCCACGGTGGGTGCGTGGTAGACGACCTGCTCGCCGATGGCGTCGGTGAGGGCGGCGGCGTACTCGTCGCCGGTCAGGTGGTCGCCGGCGATGCTGACGGTCTCGCCGATCAGGTCGGGGTGCTTGAAGACGGCGAGGGCGCTGCGGCCGATGTCGTCGGAGGCGACGCCGGACAGCCGCTGGCCGCCCATCGGGAAGGTGATGGTCAGTACGCCGTCGGCGTTCCGGGTCGGCGGCATCGTGGTGGTGAACGCGTCGAAGTAGAAGGTGGTCCGCAGGAACGTCGTGGGCACGCCGTACTTCGTGAACAGCTCGTCGGCCTCGCCCTTCGCGTCGAAGTGCGGGACCTTGTAGCGCCCGTCGTCGAGGCTCGGGACGTCGTCGCGCCCGGCGAAGAACGGGCGGGTGTCCTCGAGCGTCGACCAGACCAGGTGCTGTACGCCGGCGTCGCGGGCGGCCCGCGCGGCGGTCTCGGCCTGGGCGAGCTCCATCTCGGCGCGGGTCCGGACGGCCTCCTCCTCGGGGGTCAGCGGAGCCCAGTAGTTCGTCACCACGAAGGCGCCGTACGCACCGTCGAACGCGGCCCGGATGCTCGCCTCGTCGTCGAGATCGGCGGCGACCACCTCGGCGCCCGCGGCGGCGAGGTCCTTCGCGGCGCCGGAGTCCGGGTTCCGGGTCAGTGCGCGGACGGCGAACTCGCCGGACGGGTCGGCCAGGATCGCGCGCGCCAGCGCGCCGCCCTGGGTCCCGGTGGCTCCGACGACCGCGATCAGCTTGCTCATATCCACTCCTCGGAGAGTTAGGTTGATGCGTCAACTCGACCACTCTAGCGCGATGGGTTGATGTGTCAACCCAAGCGGGTAGGATGGTGGATGTGAGCAGCAATGGACCCTGGCTGGACGACGCCGAGCAGAAGTCGTGGCGCAGCTACCTGCTGATGAAGCGGACGCTGGAGACACATCTGGAGCGGCACCTCCAGCGCGAGTTCGGCCTGTCCGGATCGGATTTCGAGATCCTGGTGAACCTGTCCGAGTCGGAGGCCGGCCGGATGCGCGCGTTCGAGCTGAGCCGTTCGACCCAGTGGGAGAAGAGCCGGCTGTCCCACCACCTGACCCGGATGGAGAAGCGCGGCCTGATCCGCAAGGAGGCCTGCGACTCGCGGTACCCGGAGATCGTCATCACCGAGGAAGGACTGGCGGCGATCAAGGAGTGTGCGCCGGCGCACGCCGCGCGGGTCCGGGAGTTCTTCGTCGACGTGTTCGGGCCGGAGCGGTTCGCGATCCTCGGCGAGGTGTCGGACGAGGTCGTCGGGACGATCGGCAAGCACTGCGAGGACGACTGCCCGCTGGAGGCACGCTCCTGAGAGGTGCTCTCAGAGAGCTTTCAGGAGAACTTGACGGTGGCTTGATCTCCTCTTGGAGTGCGGCTGAACAGCCTCGACCGAGGCTTGCGGCATGGTCACCACACACGGATCTCAACCCAACCGCCGGCGCTGGCTGCACCGTGCGTCCGCGGCCGCGATAGCCACCGCCGTCCTCGGCGTCGGCGCGACCGGGATCTCGGTCGCGGTCGTGTCGTCGAAACACTCCGGCAGCGGCAGCACCGGGACCACGGCGTCGTCGGGCAACTCGGACTCCTCCAGCACGAGCTCCAGTTCAAGCTCCAGTTCGGGCTCCAGTGCGGGCTCGGACGACAGCAGCTCGAGCGGACTCGGCTCGGCCGGCTCCGGCTCGACCTCGCAGGGCGGGAGCAACGGGTCATGACCGCCTCCCGTACCTGGACCGCCTGGAGCTGCACGGTCCGGCTGACCGTCGACGACCCCGCCGTACTCGGTGCGGCGTGCGGTGAGCTCAAGGCGCTGATGGACCGCGTGGACAAGGCCGCGAGCCGGTTCCGCCCGGACTCCGAGTTGTCGGTCGTCAATTCCCGCGCCGGCGCCCTCGTGCCGGTGTCGCGGCTGCTCGTCGACCTGGTCGACGTCAGCCTGGTCGCGGCCCAGATGAGCGGCGGCGCGGTCGATCCGACGGTCGGGCCGGCGGTGATCGCGGCCGGGTACGACGCCGACATCGAGGCGGTACGACGGCGCTTCCCGCAGCCCGCCGGGGACGCGCAGCCGGCCGCCGGCTGGCAGGAGGTCCGCCTGAACCGGAAGCTCGCGCTGCTCGGCGTACCGAAGGACTGCGCCCTCGACCTCGGCGCCACCGCCAAGGCCTGGACCGCGGACCGGGCGGCCAACGTGATCAGCAAGCACTACGGCTGCGCTGTCCTCGTCGAGATCGGCGGCGACCTCCGTGCGGCGGGCGCACCGGCGAAGCCGTGGGTCGTCACCGTGGCGGAACGGTCCGGCGACCAGGGCGTACTCGTCACGCTCGCGCACGGCGGGCTGACCACGTCGACCAGGACGGTACGGCGTTGGCAGACCTCGACCGGCTACGGCCACCACGTGATCGACCCGCGCACCGGCCGACCCGCGGACGGTCTGTACCGGACCGCGTCTGTCTGGGCACCGACCGCCGTACGCGCGAACACCTTCAGCACTGCTCTCGTCGCCACTGGCGAGGCAGCTGTCGGGAGGCTCAAGCTGGCCGGGCACCCGGCGCGGCTGATCGCTGACGACGGTCAGGTCACCGAGCTGTCAGGGTGGCCGGCTGCGAGCAGGGCCGCCTGATGACGCTGTGGTACCTGGCCCGAGCTGCCGGCGTGGTCACGATGGTGATGTTCACACTGTCCGCTGTGCTGGGGATGGTCATGCCGGTCGTACGGCGAGCCGAGCCCCGCTTCTGGCTGCAGTACGTCCACAGGTCGGCGGCTGTGACCGGACTGGTCCTGCTCGCGACCCATGTTGTCGCGGTCATCGCCGACAGCTACGTGAGCATCAGTCCGACCGTTCTGGTCTGGCCGTTCGGTGCCGGATACAGGCCGTTCGCCATGGTCGTCGGTGTGCTTGCTCTTTACAGCCTGGTACTGGCGTCAGTCATCGGGGCGGCTCGTGGCCGGCTGGCTGTCTCCGCGTCGTTCGCGAAGCACTGGCGCAAGCTCCACATCGCCGCATCGGTCGGGTGGCTGCTCTCCATCGGCCACGCCCTGCTGGCAGGTACCGACCGCAGTACGCCGTGGATGCTCGGCATCACGCTCGGCTGCCTGGCCGCTGTTGCCACCGCAGGCGCGTACCGCCTCAACGCGACGCCCACACGAGCTTGGAGGACCCAGTGATCACGGTCGAAGACACAAGGGTGATCGGTGAGGCAAGGGTTCTCGCCGGACTCGAGCAGGGTCGCCTGGACCTTCAGCGTCACCTTATGACGCATGGCCCGCAGCCCGAGCTCACCCGCGACGACTATGTGCGGCTCTGCGAAGCGGTAGGACTCAGGGGCCGCGGCGGAGCGGCGTTTCCGGTCGCGCTGAAGCTGCAGGACCTTCCTGCTCGCGGTGTGGAGGCCGTCGTGGTCAACGGTTCCGAGAGCGAGCCGGTGAGCCGGAAGGATCGGCTGCTCCTCACACGGTCGCCACATCTCGTTCTGGATGGCGCCGTCGGCTTGGCACACGCAGTGCGGGCTCCCCACGTGCTGATCGCCGTACACGACAGCGCCGCGGCCATGTCTCTGCGAGAGGCGCTGATGGAGCGCGACGATCGCCTGGCGGTCGAGGTACGCGAGACCCCGGGGCGCTTCGTCGCAGGTGAGGCCCGCGCGGTGCTGAGCGCACTGGAGGGCGGCCAGGCAGTACCGCCGGGTCGCCGGGTGCTGCCGACGCGCAAGGGATACCACCGGCGCCCGACGTTCCTGTCGAACGTCGAGACGTTCGCACAGCTCGCCGTACTCGCACGGCTCGGTTCCCGCGGGTTCAGCAGCACGGGTCTGACGAGCGAGCCCGGTACTCAGCTGCTGACGATCGACGGAGCGGTCCAGCGGCCTGGCGTGATCGAGACACCCACCGGCGTCCCACTCGACACAGTCCTGCAGTACGCCGGAGCAGAGCCCGGACCTGTCCTGCTGGGCGGGTACCACGGCCGCTGGCTCGCGCAGACCGAGGGCGTGATCCTGCAACGGCCGGAGGTGTCGGCCGGCATCATCTTGGCGCTCGGCTCCAGCACCTGCCCGCTCGGTGAGGTCACGCGGGTCGCTGAATGGTTGAGAGGTCAGTCAGCCGGCCAGTGCGGTCCCTGCGTCTTCGGTCTGGCTTCGCTGGTCGACGACTTCGCCAGACTGACAGTGGGGGACCCGCAAGGCTGGCACGACGCTCAGCGTCATCTTGGTCTGGTCCCGGGCCGGGGAGCCTGCGCGCACCCGGACGGCACTGCGAGGTTCCTCACATCGGCGCTGCAGGTTTTCGCCGACGACGTACGGCGGCATCTGTCGGGTCAGGGGTGTGGCCGGCCGGTGCTGGGAGTCCTCGGAGGTACCCGATGAACAACCCGGTGAACAACCCCGTGAACAAGGTCGAGATCGACTGGACCAGGTGTGACGGGCACGGCCTGTGCGCCGGCCTGCTGCCGGACGACATCGTCCTCGACGAGTGGGGATTCCCGGTCCTGCGCGACCGCGAAATCACCGCCGGTGAGCTCCCGGACGCGCGCCGCGCAGTCCTCGCCTGCCCGGCTCTCGCACTGCGCCTCGCGAATCGATGACAGGCCCGTCCCGACACCACACCAGTGACAGGAGTGGACTAATCTCTGAGTGACCGCACAACGTCGTGCGGTCCGGCGAGAGCGACGCCGACGTCACGTGTGGAGACGGTGGGGAATGCAGAGCAAGCTGGACGTCCAGAAGGCCGATGTGCTCGCCAAGGCGGTGGCCGCGGGCACCCATGGGCACGACAAGTCGGCCGACCCGGGCAAGCTGAAGACGTTCCTCGAGCAGTACTACCGGCACGTCGCCGCCGAGGACGTCGCCGAGCGCCAGCCGAACGACTGCCTGGGCGCCGCGCGGCACCACTACAAGTCCGCGATGTCGCGCCCGCAGGGCACGGCGAAGGTGCACGTCTTCACGCCGACACTGGAGGAGCACGGCTGGTCCGCGAACGGCCGGACCGTGGTCGAGATCGTCATCGACGACATGCCGTTCCTGGTGGACAGCGCCTCGATCGCGATCACCGAGCGCAACCTCGAGCTCCAGCTGCTGATCCACCCGCAGTTCGTGGTCCGGCGCGACGTCGCCGGCACCCTGCAGGAGGTCCTGGACGACACCGCGACCGCGGACGGACACGACCTGGTCCGCGAGAGCTGGATGCACCTGGAGATCGAGCGGATCGCGGACGTCGCCGAGCACCGCGTCCTCGAGCAGGCGCTGCAGCGGGTCCTGAACGACGTCCGCGAGGCGGTCGAGGACTGGCCGAAGATGCACGAGAAGGCGGTCAGCATCGCCGCCGGCCTGGACGCCGCGGAACTGCCGGTCTCCGAGAGCGAGGTGGAGGAGGCGCGGGAGCTGCTCGAGTGGCTGGCCGACGAGCACTTCACCTTCCTCGGCTACCGCGAGTACGACTTCACCATGGAGGGGCAGCAGGGGATCCTGCGCGGCCGTCCCGGGACCGGGCTCGGCATCCTCCGGCCGGACCCGAAGCCGGGTTCCGGCAAGTTGCCGCCGGAGGTGAGCGCCAAGGCGCAGGAGCGAAAGCTGCTGATCCTGACGAAGGCGAACTCCCGCTCCACGGTGCACCGGTCGGCCTACCTGGACTACGTCGGCATCAAGCAGTTCGACGCGAACGGCGACCCGGTCCGCGAGTGCCGGTTCATCGGCCTGCTGTCGTCGACGGCGTACACCGAGAGCGTCATGCAGGTCCCGGTGCTGCGGCGCAAGGCGCTGGAGCTGTTCCGCCAGACCGGCTTCGACCCGAACAGCCACAGCGGCAAGGGTCTGCTCGACGTGCTGGAGACCTACCCGCGCGACGAGCTGCTGCAGGCGCCGGTCGAGGACCTGCTGCCGATCGTGCAGTCGGTGCTGCACCTGCAGGAGCGGCGCGCGGTCAAGCTGTTCGTACGGCGTGACGTCTACAACCGGTACCTGTCCTGCCTGGTGTACCTGCCGCGCGACCGCTACACCACGGCCGTCCGGCTGAAGATGCAGCAGATTCTGCAGGATGCGATCGGCGCCGAGAGCGTCACGTACGCCGCCTACGTCACCGAGTCGGTGCTGGCCCGCGTGCACTTCGTGGTGCGGATGAAGCAGGGCGAGACCGTCGGCGAGTACGACGCGGACTTGCTGGAGCAGCAGGTCATCGAGGCGACCCGGGCGTGGGAGGACGACTTCACCGCGGCGCTGCATGCGCAGGGCGGCGACGGCGCGGTCACCAAGTTGTCCCGCCGCTACGCCAACGCGTTCCCGGAGGCGTACAAGGAGGACTTCGACGCGCGCGTCGCGGTCAACGACGTGCACGTTCTGGAGGGGCTGCCGGCCGAGAACGGGCTGGCCATGTCGCTGTACACCCCGCTCGACGAGGGGTGGGAGGGCGAGCGGCGGTTCAAGGTGTACCGCACCGGGTCGTCGCTGTCGCTGTCGCAGGTGCTGCCGCACCTGAGCGCGATGGGCGTCGAGGTCGTCGACGAGCGCCCGTACGAGATCCGTCGCGCCGACGGCACGATGGCCTACATCTACGACTTCGGCCTGCGGGCCCCGGAGGACACCGACGAGCGCGAAGAGCTGCGTACGCTGTTCTCCGACACGTTCCAGGCGGTGTGGGACGGCCGCGCCGAGTCCGACAAGCTGAACGCGCTGGTGTTGCGCGGCAACCTCAGCTGGCGGCAGGTGTCGATCCTGCGCGCGTACCAGCGTTACATCCGCCAGGGCGGTACACCGTTCAGCCAGGACTACATCGAGAACACGTTCCTGAACCACGTCGACGTGGCGCGCCTGCTGGTGCAGCTGTTCGAGACCAGCTTCGACCCGGCGCGCGGACCGGCCGACGACCCGGACCGGGTGATGCGCACCGACCAACTGGAGAAGGAGATCCTGGCCGCGCTGGACACGGTGCAGAGCCTGGACGAGGATCGCATCCTGCGGTCGTACCTGACCGTGATGAAGGCGACCCTGCGGACCAACTACTTCCAGCCCGGCGCCGACGGGCAGCCGCGCTCGTACATGTCGCTGAAGCTGGAGCCGAAGGCGATCCCCGACCTGCCGCAGCCGCGGCCGGCGTACGAGATCTTCGTGTACTCGCCGCGCGTCGAAGGCGTGCACTTGCGGTTCGGCGCGGTCGCGCGCGGCGGTCTGCGCTGGTCGGACCGGCGCGAGGACTTCCGCACCGAGGTGCTCGGCCTGGTGAAGGCGCAGATGGTGAAGAACTCGGTGATCGTGCCGGTCGGCGCGAAGGGCGGGTTCTACGCCAAGCAGCTGCCCGACCCGGCCGCGGACCGCGACGCCTGGCTGGCCGAGGGCATCGCGTCGTACAAGACCTTCATCTCCGGGCTGCTCGACATCACCGACAACATCGTTGCCGGGGACATCGTTCCGCCGCGCGACGTGGTCCGGTACGACGGTGACGACGCGTACCTGGTCGTCGCCGCGGACAAAGGCACGGCGACGTTCTCGGACATCGCGAACGGCGTCGCGAAGGAGTACGGGTTCTGGCTCGGCGACGCGTTCGCGTCCGGCGGCTCGGTCGGGTACGACCACAAGGCGATGGGCATCACCGCCCGCGGCGCGTGGGAGTCGGTCAAGCGGCACTTCCGCGAGATGGGCCACGACTGCCAGAGCGAGGACTTCACGGTCGTCGGCGTCGGTGACATGTCCGGCGACGTGTTCGGCAACGGGATGCTGCTGTCGGAGCACATCCGGCTGGTCGCGGCGTTCGACCACCGGCACATCTTCCTCGACCCGGCGCCGGACGCGGCCGTCTCGTTCGCGGAGCGGCGGCGGTTGTTCGAGCTGCCGCGGTCGTCGTGGGCGGACTACGACGCGTCGCTGATCTCCTCCGGCGGCGGCGTGTTCCCGCGCACCGACAAGGCGATCCCGATCTCGGCCGAGGTCCGCTCCGTGCTCGGGATCGAGAGCACGTCGCCGACGCTGACGCCGGCCGAGCTGATGCACGCGATCCTGAAGGCGCCGGTCGACCTGTTCTGGAACGGCGGCATCGGCACGTACGTGAAGTCCACCGCCGAGTCGAACGCCGATGTCGGCGACAAGGCGAACGACGCGATCCGGGTCAACGGGTCCGAACTGCGCGCCCGCGCTGTCGGCGAGGGCGGCAACCTCGGCTGCACCCAGCTCGGCCGGATCGAGTACGCCGCGGCCGGCGGCCGGATCAACACCGACTTCATCGACAACGTGGCCGGCGTCGACACCTCCGACCACGAGGTGAACATCAAGATCCTGCTCGACACCGTGGTCGCCGACGGGGATCTGACCGAGAAGCAGCGCAACGACATCATCGCGTCGATGACCGACGAGGTCGGCGCGCTGGTGCTGAAGAGCAACTACCGGCAGAACATCGCGCTGGCCAACGCCGGTGCGCAGGCGGCCGCGCTCATGCACGTCCACCAGGACTGGGTCCGGCGGCTGGAGAAGCAGGGCCTGCTCGACCGCGAGCTGGAGTTCCTGCCGAGCGTGACGGAGTTCAAGCGGCGCAAGGCCGAGGGCCGCGGGCTGACGTCGCCGGAGCTGTCGGTGCTGATCGCATACACCAAGATCGTGCTGGAGGCCGAGCTGCTCAAGACCTCGCTGCCCGACGACGCGTACCTGAAGCACAAGCTCGCCAGCTACTTCCCGAAGGCGATCCAGGAGCGGTTCACCGACCAGATCCAGGCCCACCAGCTGCGCCGCGAGATCATCACGACGCAGGTGGTCAACGAATTCGTGAACACGTCCGGCATCACGGCGTACCACCGGCTCTCGCTGGAGACCGGCGGGACCGTCGAGGACGTGGTCCGGGCGAATCTGGCCGCCTCGCGGATCTTCGCGCAGCCGGAGCTGCTGTCACGGAACTCCGAGCTGGACAACGTGGTCGACGCCGGGACGCAGACGCACATGCGGCTGGAGACCCGGACGCTGGTCGAGCGCGCGACCCGCTGGCTGGTCAGTAACCGGCGGCCTCCGGTCGACATCGAGGAGCTCATCGAGTTCTTCGGTCCGGGGATCTCGAAGCTGACGTCGGCGCTGCCCGACGTACTGCGCGGGCGTGAGCTGGCGCTGTTCGAGCAGCGGCGC
Organism: Kribbella sp. NPDC003505; assembly: GCF_040610875.1. NCBI lineage: Bacteria > Bacillati > Actinomycetota > Actinomycetes > Propionibacteriales > Kribbellaceae > Kribbella > Kribbella sp. NPDC003505. Next base: position 280,898 of record NZ_JBEXNA010000007.1, read on the forward strand.
GAAGCGCTGGTGCAGAAGGGCGTCTCGGACGACTTCGCGACCCGGATCGCGGTGCTGCCGCCGGCGTACGCCGGTCTCGGGATCGTGGAGACGGCGTCGCGGGACGACATCGACATCTTCGAGGTCGCCAAGGTGCACTTCGCCCTCGGCGAGCGGCTGCAGCTGGGCCGTTTCCTGGAGCGGATCATCGGCCTGCCCCGGACCGACCGCTGGCAGACCATGGCCCGCGCCGCCCTCCGCGACGACCTGCACGCGGTCCACGCCCGCCTCACCCGCCAGGTCCTGGCCAACACCGACCCGTCGGCAGACCCCGAGGAACGTGTCGTCACCTGGCAGGACCAGAACGCCACCGCCCTGGCCCGAGCCGCCACGATGCTCGAGGAAATCGTCGAGACCGAAGGCCCCGAACTGGCCCACCTCTCGGTCGGCCTCCGCTTGGTGCGGACCCTGATCGCCAGCCAGGCTTAGCGTTCGGACACCACGACGTCGACGGAATACTGGTCGGCGCGGTAGCAGTGGCTGCCGTATTCGACCGGGGTTCCGTCGGCGGCGTAGGCGGAGCGGGTCATCGTGATGAGCGGCTCCGCCTTGGACATGTGCAGGGTACGGCGTTCCTCGGCGGTCGCGTTGCGGGCGCCGATGCGCTGGCGCGCGACCGTGGGGCGGATGCCGCGGGCGCGCAGTACGGCGTACAGACCGTCGCTCGTCAGCTCGTCCAGGCTCAGGTCGTTGAGGGCCGGAGGCAACCAGTTGCGCATGATCGCGAGCGGCAGGTCGTCGGCGTACCGGAGCCGGACGATCGCGACCAGCGGCGTACCGAGCGGGACTTCGAGGACCGCGGCGGCGCGGTCGTCCTGCGCCGCGCAATCCAGCGCCAGCACCTCGGTCCGCGGTGTGCGGCCCTCGCGGGCGAGGTCGTCGTACAGGCTGGTCAGCTCGGCCTTGCGGTGCACCATCTGGTTCGCGACCGTGGTGCCGATTCCGCGGCGCCGGACCAGGAGCCCCTGGTTGACCAGCTCGGAGATCGCCCGGCGCACCGTCGGGCGGGACAGGCTCAGCCGGTCGGACATGCCGATCTCGTTCTCGAACGGGTCGCCCGGCCGCAGCCGCCCCTCCGTGATCGCGGCCGTCAGTTGCTCGGCCAGCTGGTGGTACAGCGGCACAGGGCTGCTCCGATCGAGCTGGATCGGGAGCACAGCGGTCATGGGGCGGATGTTACCTGTAAATGTGCCGACGTGAGAATGTGTTAACAAAGTATTGACACCCGGGCCACGCGGCCGGAAAGCTGACGAGCAACCAGCGCGCTGCGGGGACTGTGGCGCGCCGTTCTCGAGAGGGGCAGCGCGGATGCGGATCGGGTTGGTCGGGGTCGGGCGGATCGGGGCGTTCCACGCCGCGACGCTGAAGGGGTTGCCGGCGGTGGATCAGGTGGTCGTCGCCGACGCGGATCCCGGCCGGGCCCAGGCGGTCGCGAAGGAGCTCGGCGTCGAGTCCGCCGCCGACGTACCGGCGCTGCTCGCCTCGGGTGTCGACGGGTTCGTGATCGCGGCGGCGACGTCCGCGCACGCGTCGCTGATCGAGGCCGGGCTCGCGGCCGGCGTACCGACGTTCTGCGAGAAGCCGGTCGCGCTGGACCTGGCCGAGACCGAGCGGGTGCTCGGGCTGGTCGAGGCGTCCACGGTGCCGGTACACATCGGTTTCCAGCGCCGGTTCGACGCCGGGTACCAGGCGGCGCGGGCGGCTGTGGCGTCGGGAGAGCTCGGGTTCGTGCATCACATCCGGGCGAACACGAACGACGCCTTCCCGCCGCACCGGGAGTACATCCCGCAGAGCGGCGGCTTCTTCCGCGACTGCACCGTGCACGACTTCGACATCATCCGGTACGTCACCGGCCGCGAGGTCGTCAGCGTCTACGCCACCGGCGCGAACCGCGGCGAGACGTTCTTCGGCGAGTACGGCGACGTGGACTCGGCGGCGGCGCTGCTGACCCTCGACGACAGCACGTTCGTCGCGGTCAGCGGCACGCGGTACAACGGCGCCGGGCACGACGTACGGATGGAACTGCACGGCAGCCTCGGCTCGATCGCGGTCGGCCTCGACTCGCACACCGCGCTCCGCTCGGCCGAGCCCGGCGTCGGCTTCCCGGAGGGGCCGCCGCACATGACCTTCATGGACCGGTTCCAGCCCGCGTACGTCGCCGAGCTGACCGCCTTCACCGAGGTCGTCGCCGGCACCCGCGAGGTGCCGTGTACGGTCCGGGACGCGCTCGCCGCCTTCCGGATCGCCGACGCCTGTGAACTGTCCCGCCACGAGAACCGCATCGTCACGCTGTGAAGGGTTTCTTCGACATGACTGAACTTGCCGCGCGGATCGCCGGGGCCCCGATCTCGTGGGGCGTTTGCGAGGTGCCGGGCTGGGGTTGGCAGTACGACGCCGAGACGGTGCTCGCCGAGATGCGCGCGGTCGGGCTGGCGGCGACCGAGTTCGGCCCGGACGGCTTCCTGCCCGACGACCCGTCCGACAAGTCGAAGACGCTCGCGGACGCCGGGCTTCGGGCCGTCGGCGGATTCGTGCCGGTCGTCCTGCACGACCCTTCCCACGACCCGGCCCCGGAGGTGGCCGCCGCGCTCGAGGGGTTCGTCGCTGCCGGCGCCGGGACGCTGGTTCTCGCCGCGGCGACCGGCCAGGACGGGTACGACGACCGCCCGGTGCTGGACATCGCCGGGTGGAACACGCTGCTCGCCAACCTGGACAAGCTGTCCGCGCTGGCGGCCTCCCGTGGTGTGCTCGCGACCCTTCATCCGCACGTGGGGACGATGGTCGAGAACGCCGCCGACGTCGCCCAGGTGCTGCAGGGGTCGTCGATCGGCCTGACGCTGGACACCGGCCACCTGCTGATCGGCGGGGTCGATCCGGTGGCGCTGGCCGTCGACCACACCGCCCGGATCCGGCATACGCACCTGAAGGATGTCGACGCCGCCTGGGCCAAGCGGGTGCAGTCCGGCGAGGTCACCTACACCGACGCCGTACGCGGCGGGATGTACCGGCCGCTGGGCGCCGGCGACATCGACATCGCCACGATCGTCGGCACACTGGAGAAATCCGGGTACGACGGCTGGTACGTGCTGGAGCAGGACACGATCCTCCTGGACCGCCCGGCGGACGAGGGCCCCGTGGTCGACGTCCGAGCGAGTATCGCGCACCTGCGGTCGATCGCGGCGGGGCTCGCATGACCGCCCGCACGACTGTCTGCGGGACCCGTGGGGATGGGAAGGTCTGATGGTGGACGACGTACTGACGATCGGGCGCATCGGGGTCGACCTGTACCCGCTGCAGATCGGGACGCATCTGGAAGACGTCACCTCGTTCGGCAAGTTCCTCGGCGGGAGCGCGACGAACGTGGCGGTGGCAGCGGCGCGGCACGGGCGGAAGACGGCGGTGATCAGCCGGACGGGGAACGACCCGTTCGGCACGTTCATCCACCGCACGCTCGGCGAACTCGGGGTCGACGACCGTTTCGTCAGCCCGGTGGACGGGTTGCCGACGCCGATCACGTTCTGCGAGATCTTCCCGCCGGACAGCTTCCCGCTGTACTTCTACCGGTTCCCGAAGGCGCCCGACCTGGTCATCAACCCGTCGGAGCTCGACCTGGACGCGATCCGCGAGGCACGCATCTACTGGTCCACGGTCACCGGCCTGTCCGCCGAACCGTCCCGCTCCGCGCATTTCGCCGCCTGGGAGGCCCGCGGCCGGCGGCCGATCACGGTGCTGGACCTCGACTACCGCCCGATGTTCTGGGCGGACCCGACCGAAGCCCACGAGCAGGTCTCGCGCGCGCTGGAGTACTGCACCGTTGCTGTCGGCAACCGTGAGGAGTGTGAGGTCGCGGTCGGCGAGACCGACCCCGACAAGGCCGCCCAGGCTCTCCTCGACCGCGGCCTCGAGTTGGCCGTGGTCAAACAGGGCCCCCGTGGCACCCTCGCCCGGACCCGCGACGAGCGCGTCGAGGTCCCGCCGTACCCGGTCGAGGTCGTCAACGGTCTCGGCGCCGGCGACGGCTTCGGCGGCGCACTCTGCCACGGCCTCCTCTCCGGCTGGCCCCTGGAAAAGATCATCCGCTTCGCGAACACCGCCGGCGCAATCGTCGCCTCCCGCCTCGAATGCTCCACCGCCATGCCCACCACCGAAGAAGTCCTCTCCCACCTGGGAGCCGAATCATGAGCCCCCACGACGAAGACCACTACACCGAACACGCCCGCCCCCTCCCCATCCACCGCCCCCAAGAAGACCCGGACGCCACCACCCTCACCCCCGGCCCCAACGACCCCACCATCCTCACCCCAACCGGATACAGCGGATCGGACGACCGGAGAGGTGCTGAGCACGCCGCGTCGGACGACCGGAGGAGTGCTGCGTACAGCCGATCGGACGACCGCAGGGGTGCTGGGCACGTCGGGTCGGACGACCGCGGGGGTGCTGGGCACGCCGGGCCGGACGACCGGAGGGATGCCGGGAATGTCGGGCCGGACGACCGGAGGGGTGCTGGATACACCGGGTCAGCCGACCCCACGGTTCCTGGCCACCTGGGACCGGACGATCCGAACGCTCCTGGGTACGCCGAGTCTGGCGACCGGAGGGCTGCTGGACGCAGTGGGTCGGAGGGCCCGAGGGCTGCTGGGACCAGCAGACCGCCTGCCGAGTACAGCGGGTCGGACGATCCGACGGTTCTTGGTTACACAGCCTCGAACGCTCCGACAGCCGGTGAGCATGTCAGGTCGAACGATCCGACGATCCGCCCGCACGTAGGTGCCAACGACCCAACGGTGATCGCACGCCGCCCTGACACCGCCGGCGCGAACGACCCAACGGTCACCCCGCGCCGCCCCGAATCCACCAACCCCGGTGACCCGACGGTGATCGCACGCCGCCCCGAGGCTGCCAACCCCGACGACCCAACGGCGATCGCGCGCCGCCCCGAGGCTGCCAACCCTAGTGACCCGACGGTGATTGCGCGCCGCCCTGATACAGCCGGTCCCGACGACCCGACGGTCATCTCAGGCTCCTCGCCCCACGGCTCTCATGCGATCCCCGGCGAACCCGCCGGCCACGGCAGCCGTACGGCGCAGGGCGCGACCTCGAACTCTCCCGGAACCCCGAACGCACCCGCGACGCACAGCGCTCGCGTGACCGGAAGTGCGTCTCCAGAGCCGTCAGCGCGGCAGTACGCCGACCCGCACGCCCCAACAGCAGGCCTGAACGACCCAACGGTCCCTGTACGCCGCCAAGACACACCCGGCCCTAACGACCTGACGGTAATGCTCGACACCTCCCGAGGACAGGCAACCCCCGACGGCCAAACCACCGTCATCGGAAACCTGAACCTCCCCACCACTCCGCCCGCCCACCACGGGCCGACATCCGAACAGACCCACCCCGGACAAGCCACAAGCGAACAGGCCGCGGATAACCGGACCCCACGTGAACAAGCCCAGCCGAACCTCCACAACCCGAGCCCGCACGACCCCAGCATGCACGAGCAGGTCGTGCGCGAGCAGGATGCGCGCGAGCAGGGTGCGCGTGAGCAGGTTGAGCGGGCGCAGGACATGCGCGAAGAGACTGTGCCTGCGCAGGCTGCAGGTGTGGCTGTCGGAGATGGCCTGGCGCGGGGTGGGGCCGGGATGTCGCTCGGTCACCAGTTGAGTGGTGTGACGGTACGCGGTGAGCAACGGGCAACCGTGCCTGCTCCACAGGCCGGCGAACCGTCCAGCGCGCCGCGAGCCGCGCATGGTGAGGACGCCGACCAACATTCGCCATCGAACGCCCCGACGCGCGATCCGGAACTGGCCAACAGCCACACGGAAGCCGGACGTGATTCGGAACTGGCAGACGGGCGCACGGAAGCCGGACGTGATCCGGAACTGGCAGACGGGCGCACGGAAGCCGGACGTGATCCGGAACCGGCAAACGGACGTGCGGAAGGCGCGTCTGTCGAGGAAGCCGACACGGCAAGTCGCCCGCTGGTTGAGCAATCGGTCATGTCAGGCGGCCAGCAGCAAGCGCCGTCGTCTGGCACCCCTGCAACCGACGACGAGACTGCCGACCAGCCGGTCGGCCCCGTGCACGCTGGCATACCGGAGCCTGTCGCAGGAGCAGGAGCAGGAGCAGGAGCAGGAGCAGGAGCAGGAGCAGGAGCTCCGGCGACCGAGGGAGATGTCGGCCCAGCGGCGGCCTACTCGGCGGATGGTCCCGACGCCCCAGGTGGCTCGGGTGACAGAACGAATGCCGACGAGCCGGGAGTTGCAGGCACAGGCGGTGCGGGTGCATCTGACGTGTTGGTCGGGTCGGTCGGCGGGATGGATGCCGGGGAGCCGGGAGCCGCAGACACAATCGGTGCGGGCAGTGCAGCTGACGCGGTGGGTACCTCGAGTGGCGCCGGTGCGGCCAGTCTGCCCGATTCCGCGAAAGCGGGCGGTGTGTCCGGGGTGGTTGGTGCTGCGGGCGTCGGAGCAGCAGCCGGTGCGGTTGGTGTGGGCCGCGTGGTCGGCGCCGGTGGAGCGAGCTCTGAGGCGCCGGGCGGAGCTGCGGAGGCTGCGGCTGAGGGTGTCTCGGCGGCCGGGGATGTCCGTGGTGTCGGCGAACTTGCGGGGGAGCAGGCGGCGGAGGACGTGGGGGACGAGGTCGGTGAGCTGTCAGGTCGCGGCGCGGGCGAGCGTGTCGCGGGGCAGACCGGTGACGAGTTTGCGCGACGGGTTGGCGGGCAGGGGGATGGTGCAGGTGCGGGGGACGAGGGTGCCGGACAGTTGAGGGGCGCCATGAGTGGGCCGTCCCGTGAGGTGGCTGCTGCCGGTGCCGCTAGTGCTGCTGGTGGTGCGGATGGCTCGGTTGGTGGTTCTGCTCGGTGGGGGGATGACTGGAAAGAATTTGGGGAGCGGTTGGGGGAGTTGACTGAGATTCGGGTTCGGCATCCGGAGCGGGTGGCTGAGGGGTGGTTGCAGCGGCGGACTCGGGCGCTGGTGGGGGATGACGGGCGGCTGTTGATCGTGGCTGCGGATCATCCGGCGCGGGGGGCGCTGGGGGTGCGTGGGGATCGAATGGCGATGGGGAGCCGGGCGGATCTGATTGCTCGGTTGATGATCGCGTTGCAGCGGCCGGGGGTGGACGGTGTGCTGGCTACTCCGGATGTGTTGGAGGACCTGCTCCTGCTCGGTGCGCTGGAAGGCAAGGTCGTCATCGGGTCGATGAATCGGGGCGGGCTGCAGGGTGCGGCGTTCGAGCTGGACGACCGGTTCACGGCCTACCGGACTGCTGACGAGATCGCCGCGCGGCGGCTCGACGGCGGGAAGATGCTGACCCGGATCGATCTCGACGATCCCGGGACCGTGGCGACGTTGGAGAGCAGCGCGGCGGCGGTGACCGGGCTGGCCGAGCACAAGTTGATGGCGATGGTCGAGCCGTTCTGGTCGACGCGCGGCGAGGACGGGCGGGTCGCGAACCTGCTCGATCCCGACTCCGTCATCAAGTCGATCCAGATCGCGTCCGGTCTCGGCGCGACGAGTGCCTACACCTGGCTGAAGTTGCCGGTCGTGGACGAACTCGATCGCGTGATGGAGGCGACGACGATGCCGACGCTGCTGCTCGGTGGTGATCCAACCGCCGCGCCGGAGGCGACCTATGCCTCGTGGGGCAAGGCACTCGAACTGCCGTCGGTCCGTGGGCTCGTGGTCGGACGTGCGCTGCTGTTCCCGCCGGACGGCGACGTGGCCGCGGCCGTCGACCAGGCCGCCGCGCTGGTGCACGGCGACACCGTATGACCCGGACAGCTGAGGTTCCGAGGAAGGACAGTTGGGATGACTGAATGGGTTCGGCCGGCCGGGACCGCGGCGAGCGACGGCTTCGAGCTCGCCGTGCGGCCGGGCGGGGCGGATTGGCATCACAGCGGGCTGCTGGTGCGGAATCTGCTGCCGGGGCAGTCCGTCGAGATCGAGACCGGGGACTGTGAATACATCGTCCTTCCGTTGAGTGGCTCGGCGGAGGTGATCGTCGACGGCGAAGCCGTCCCGCTGGGCGGTCGGGCCGACGTGTTCGCGGGCGCGACGGATCTGGCCTACGTGCCACGCAACTCGACCTTCGCCGTGGTCAGTGCCGGCGGTGCGCGGATCGCGTTGCCGCATGCGAAGGCGGCGACGGACCGCCCGTTCCGGCGGATCGGTGTCGAAGAGGTCGAGACCGAACTGCGGGGCGCCGGGGTCGCGTCCCGGCAGGTCCGCAACTTCGGTACGCCGGGGGTGCTCGACGCGGACTCGATCATCGCCTGCGAGGTGATCACGCCGGCCGGGAACTGGTCGTCCTACCCGCCGCACAAGCACGACGAGCACAAGCCGGGGAAGGAGAGCGAGCTCGAGGAGATCTACTACTTCGAGCTGCAGCTGTCCGACGACGTGCCGGAAGGTGTCAAGGGCAACGACCCGATCGGCTACCAGCGGGTCTACGGCACCGAAGAGCGCCCGATCGACGTGCTGGCCGAGGTCCGCAGCGGCGACGTCGTCCTCGTCCCGCACGGCTGGCACGGTCCGGCGATGGCGCCGCCCGGCTACGACATGTATTACCTGAACGTGATGGCCGGCCCCGGCACCGAACGCCAGTGGCTGATCACCGACGACCCGCAGCACGCGTGGGTCCGCGAGTTGTGGAACTCCCAACATATCGATCCGCGCCTGCCTTTCGGACAAACAGGAGAAAACTCATGACGGTGCGTCTCACGGTCGCGCAGGCGCTGGTGCGATTCCTGAGCGTCCAGTACTCGGAGAGGGACGGTGTCCGGCAGCGGCTGATCGCCGGCTCGCTGGGCATCTTCGGACACGGCAACGTGGCGGGGCTCGGCCAGGCGTTGCTGCAGTCCGAACTCGAGGACCCGAAGGCGTTGCCGTACATCCTGGCCCGCAACGAGCAGGCCATGGTGCACACGGCTGCTGCCTTCGCCCGCACCCGTGACCGGCTCCAGACCTACGCCTGCACGGCAAGCGTGGGTCCGGGCTCGACCAACATGGTGACCGGCGCGGCCCTGGCGACGATCAATCGGCTGCCGGTGCTGATCCTCCCTTCCGACGTGTTCGCGACCCGGGTGGCAACACCCGTGCTGCAGGAGCTGGAGAGCTTCGGTGCCGGTGACGTGTCGGTGAACGACGCCTTCCGTCCGGTGTCGAAGTACTTCGACCGGATCTGGCGCCCCGAACAGTTGCCGTCGGCGCTGATGAACGCGATGCGCGTGCTGACCGACCCGGTCGAGACCGGGGCGGTGACGCTGGCGCTGCCGCAGGACGTCCAAGCCGAGGCGTACGACTGGCCGGAGGAGCTCTTCGCCGAGCGCACCTGGTACGTCGCGCGCCCCTTGCCCGAGGCATCAATTGTCGACAAGGCGGCAGATCTCCTACGGTCCGCGCAGCGACCGCTGATCGTCGCCGGTGGCGGTGTGCACTACTCCGGCGCAGAGGAGGCGCTGCGTGAGTTCGCCGAGCGGACCGGTATCCCGGTGTCGGAAACCCAAGCAGGCAAGGGATCCCTGCGCCACGATCACCCGCAGGCGGTGGGGGCGGTGGGATCGACCGGGACCACGGCCGCCAACGCGCTCGCCCGGGACGCCGACGTCGTGATCGGGATCGGCACCCGCTACAGCGACTTCACGACGGCGTCGCGGACCGCCTTCCAGAATCCGCGGGTCCGCTTCCTGAACATCAATGTGGCGCGCTTCGACGGTGACAAACATGCCGGCCTCCCGGTGGTGGCCGATGCGCGGGAAGCCCTTGTTGCGTTGGGATCCGCGCTCGGCGAGTGGTCCGTGGATGCCAAGTACACCGCCGAGTCCCGGGAACTCACAAGGAACTGGAACGGAACTGTGGACGCAGTCTTCCGGCCCCCCGCCGAGGTGACCGGGAAACTGGCCGAAGGACTGCTGACCCAGGGCGAGGTGATCGGCGCCGTCAACGAATTGTCGGCGGCGTCTGATGTGGTGGTCTGCGCGGCCGGCTCGATGCCGGGTGACCTCCACAAGCTGTGGCGGCCGCGCGACCCGAAGGGATACCACGTCGAATATGGCTTCTCCTGCATGGGATACGAGATCGCCGGCGGGCTCGGGGTGCGGCTCGGCGCGCCGGATCGCGACGTGTTCGTCCTGGTCGGCGACGGGTCGTACCTGATGATGTCGAGCGAACTGGCCACGGCCGTCCAGGAGAACCTGAAGATCATCGTGGTTCTCGTGCAGAACCACGGCTTCGCGTCGATCGGCGCGCTGTCAGAGTCCCTCGGGTCGCAGCGATTCGGGACGGCGTACCGCAAGCGCACCGGTGACGGCAGGCTCGACGGTGACTACCTGCCGGTCGACCTCGCGGCCAACGTGCGCAGCTTCGGTGTCGAGGTGATCGAGGTCCACAGCCGGTCCGAGCTGGAGAAGGCCATCGGGACCGCGAAGGCGGCCACGGGACCGATCGCGATCCACGTCACCACGGACCCGCTGGTCGGCGGTCCGGACAGCGACTCCTGGTGGGACGTCCCGGTCAGCGAGGTGTCGGAGCTGCAGTCGACGCAGGCCGCGAGCGCGTCCTACGAGGAGAGCAAGAAGGCCCAGCGGGCATATCTGGCTCCGGTCGAGGGAGACCGCTGATGGGCAGGGTCGACATCGGTACGGCGCCGGATTCGTGGGGAGTGTGGTTCGCCGACGACCCGCAGCAGACCCCGTGGAGCCGATTCCTCGACGAGGTCGCCGCGGCTGGCTACACGCGGATCGAGCTCGGTCCGTACGGTTACCTGCCGACCGATCCGGTCCGGCTGAAGGACGAGCTCGACAAGCGCGGCCTCACCATGACGGCAGGTACGACGTTCGAGCAGCTGCACCGCGCCGACGGCTGGGACGCGACCTGGCGCGATGTCGTGAAGACCGCCGAGCTGACGGCCGCGATGGGCGCGCAGCATCTCGTCGTGATGCCGTCGATGTGGCGCGGCGACGACGGCGAGATCGTCCAGGAGCGGCTGGACCGCGACGGGCAGGCGCGACACGGGCAGGCTGTGACGGAGCTGGGCCGCCGGCTGGCGGAGGAGTTCGGGCTGCGGACGCAGTACCACCCGCACGCGGACGGGCACGTCGACACGCAGGACACCGTCGAGCGCCTCCTCGAAGAGACCGACAGCACCTACGTGAACCTGTGCCTCGACACCGGCCACATCAGCTACTGCGGCGGCGACAACCTCGAGCTGATCCGGAAGTACCCGGACCGGATCGGTTACGTCCACCTGAAGCAGGTGGATCCGAAGGTCCTGGCCGAGGTCGACGGGCTGAGCTTCGACGAAGCGGTACGCCGGGGCGTGATGTGCGAGCCGCCGAGCGGCGTCCCCGAGCTGCCCCCGGTGCTGGACGCGCTGGCCGCACTCGACGCCGACGTGTTCGCGATCGTCGAGCAGGACATGTACCCGTGCGCGCCTGACGTGCCGCTGCCGATCGCGACGCGGACGTTGGCGTATCTCACTGGATGTGGGGGTGGCGGATCGAGATGACGGCCGCGGGAGTGTGACACTCTCGGGTCCCACGCAAGTCCGCGGAGTGGCCGCGGAACACCTGAAAGGCTGGTACCAAGTCATGGTTCGGTGGCAGAAGAAGGCGATGGCCGCGGTCGCGGCCGTCGCGCTCGCCGCGGCTCTGGCCGCGTGCAGCTCCTCCGGGGGTAAGCAGAAGGAGGAGAGCTCCGGTGACAGCGGCGGCAACGTCGCGAGCACGCCGCGGATGAAGGTTGCCCTGATCACCCACTCGGGACCTGGCGACACCTTCTGGGACATCGTCCGGCGCGGGGCCGAGGCGGCCGCGAAGAAGGACAACGTCGAACTGCAGTACTCCGCCGACCCGGACGGTGCGGCCCAGGCGAACCTGGTGCAGACCGCGATCGACTCCAAGGTCGACGGCATCGCCGTGACGCTGAACAAGCCCGACGCCGTGATCCCGAACGTGAAGAAGGCGATCGCGGCCGGCATCCCGGTGACGATCCTGAACGGCGGCCTGGACCAGTGGAAGACCACCGGCGCGCTCGGGTACTTCGGCCAGGACGAGCGGATCGCCGGCCAGGCGACGGGTGAGAAGCTCAAGCAGCTCGGCGCCAAGAAGGTCATCTGCGTCATCCACGAGCAGGGCAACGTCAGCCTGGAGGCCCGCTGCCAGGGCATCAAGGACAAGTTCGGCAACGTCGAGAACGTCAACGTCAACGGCACCGACCAGCCTGGTACGCAGGCCACCCTGACCTCGAAACTGCAGGCGGACAAGACAGCCGACTACGTCGTCGCGCTGAACGCGGGCATCGCGCTGACCGCGGTTCAGGCGGCCAAGGACGCAGGCTCGTCGGCGAAGGTCGGCAGCTTCGACATGAGCAAGGAGATGGCCAAGGCCGTCGCCGACGGTACCGTGCAGTTCGCCGTCGACCAGCAGCCGTACCTGCAGGGCTACCTCGCGATCGACGCGATCTGGCTCTACCGGACCAACGGCAACACCATCGGCGGCGGCGAGGCGACCCTGACCGGTCCGGCCTTCATCGACAAGTCGAACATCGCGGCCGTGCAGAAGTTCGCCGAAGCCGGGACGCGCTGAGGTAGCGGCATGGCATCGACCATCACCTCACCCGTCTCGGCGGACGACCGCGTCTCCGCCCGGTCCCTCGCCGCCCGGCTGCTCAGCCGGCCGGAGATCGGATCGCTCGTCGGCGCGGCCGTGATCCTGGTGTTCTTCCTGATCACAGCGCCGCCGTTCCGCGACATCAACAACACGGGCACGATCCTGTACCAGGCCGCGCTGATCGGTGTGATGGCGGTGCCGGTCTCGCTGCTGATGATCGGCGGCGAGTTCGACCTCTCGGCCGGTGTCGCGGTGACGACATCGGGCCTGACCGCCGGTCTCTTCGCCTACCAGTTCAGCGTGAACGTGTGGGTCGGCATCGTCGTCGCCCTGGCGTTCTCGCTGGCGATCGGGCTGTTCAACGGGTGGCTGCTGATGCGGACGGGCCTGCCCAGCTTCCTGGTGACGCTGGGTACGTTCTTCATCCTGCAGGGCCTGAACATCGCGGTCACCCGAGCGACCTCCGGCGCCGTCGCGTCGAACTCGATCAGTGACATGGACGGGTTCGACGCGGCGAAGGCGGTGTTCGCCTCGGAGTTCAAGATCGGCGGCGTGACGATCAAGATCATCGTCGTCTGGTGGATCGTCTTCGTCGCGATCGCGGCCTGGGTGCTGCAGAAGACCCAGATCGGCAACTGGATCTTCGCTGCCGGCGGTGACGCGGCGGCCGCGCGGGCCGTCGGCGTACCGGTGAAGAAGGTCAAGATCGGCCTGTTCATGACGGTCGGGTTCTTCGCCTGGTTCGCCGGGATGCAGCTGCTGTTCGTGCAGAACGGCGTGGTGCAGTCCGGCGAGGGCGTCGGCAAGGAGTTCCTGTACATCATCGCGGCGGTCGTCGGCGGCTGTCTGCTCACCGGCGGGTACGGGTCCGTCGTGGGCGCGGCCGTCGGCGCGCTGATCTTCGGCATGGTACAGCTCGGCGTGGTGTACGCCGGCTGGAACCCGGACTGGTTCAAGGCGTTCCTGGGCGCCATGTTGCTGCTGGCAACGATCGTCAATCTCGTCGTCAAGAACCGGGCGGAGGCACGATGACCACCACGGAGTCCTTCGCCGACGATGCCGCGACCAGCCCGAACACGCCGATCGTGCTGCTCGAGGACGTCGGCAAGAGTTATGGCAACATCCAGGCGCTGCGCGGGGTGTCGCTCTCGGTCCGGCAGGGTGAGATCACCTGCGTGCTGGGTGACAACGGCGCGGGCAAGTCGACGCTGATCAAGATCATCGCCGGGCTGCACGACTACACCTCCGGCCGGATGTCGGTGAACGGCGAGGAGCGGCACTTCGGTTCGCCGCGGGAGTCGCTGGACAGCGGTATCGCGACCGTTTACCAGGACCTCGCGCTGGCGCCGTTGATGTCGGTCTGGCGGAACTTCTTCCTCGGTAACGAGATCACCAAGGGACCGTTCCGGCAGCTGGATGCCGCGAGGATGAAGCGGATCGCGCACGAGGAGCTGACCAAGATGGGGATCTCGATCCCCGATCTCGAGCAGCCGGTCGGCAAGCTGTCCGGCGGTCAGCGGCAGTGCGTGGCGATCGCCCGCGCGATCCACTTCGGCGCCAAGGTGCTGATTCTCGACGAGCCCACCGCGGCGCTCGGTGTGAACCAGTCGGGCGTGGTGCTGAAGTACATCGTGCGGGCGCGCGACTCGGGAATCGGGGTCATCTTCATCACCCACAACCCGCACCACGCGTACCTCGTCGGCAACCACTTCGTCGTGCTGAAGCTGGGCCGGGTCGCGCTCGACACGCATCGGGCCGACATCACGCTGGAGCAGCTGACGACCGAGATGGCCGGTGGTTCCGAGCTCGAGGCATTGAGTCACGAGCTCCGGGAGATCGATCCTGGAGTAGTCGTCGCGCCGGCTGACGGGGAGGCGGGGCGGCCGACGGACGCGGCGGTCGACGACGAGGAGAAGGGGCAGGCGGGGACATGAACGAGCTGCGGGTCGGCATCGTCGGCGTGGGGGTGATGGGCGCCGACCATGCCGAGCGGATCGCGCGGAAGACGGCCGGTGCACGCCTGGTCGCGGTGTCCGACGCGGACCAGGCGCGTGCCGAGGCGCTGGCCGCCCGGTTGTCGGACGGCTCAGCCGGCGGGAAGTCCCGCGAGAGCAGTGCCAGGCACGCGGGCGGTACGACGTACGCGGAGACCGTGCGCGTCGTCGAGGATCCGATGGACCTGATCGCGGCCGACGACATCGACGCGGTGATCCTGGCGTCGCCGGGGTTCGCGCACGCGGAGCAGCTGTTCGGGTGCCTGGAGCACGCGAAACCGGTGTTGTGCGAGAAGCCGCTCACGATGGACGCGGAGTCCGCGTTGCGCGTCGTCGAGGCCGAGCACAAGCTCGGCCGGCAGCTCATCCAGGTCGGGTTCATGCGCCGCTTCGACCCGGAGTACGCCGCTCTGAAGGAGCTGCTCGACTCGGGTGACCTGGGCCGGACCCTGCTGCTGCACAACGTGCACCGGAACAAGTCGGCCGCGCCGACGTTCCGCAGCGAGATGATCGTCCGGGACTCGATGGTGCACGAGGTGGACATCGCCCGGTGGCTGTTCGGCGAGGAGATCACCCGGATCACCGTGCACACCCCGGCGCCGACGAGTCTGGTCGCCGAGGGCGTGCTCGATCCGCAGCTGGCCGTGTTCGAGATGGCGAGCGGTGCGATGGCCGACGTGGAGGTGTTCGTGAACTTCCAGGTCGGGTACGAGGTCCGGTGCGAGGCGGTCGCCGAGCGTGGAAGCGCGACGATAGGCCTCGGATCCGGCGTCTTCACCCGGGCCGGCGCGCGGTGGGGCGGCGCGATGCCGGCCGACTTCCGGATCCGGTTCGAGCAGGCGTACGACATCGAGGTGCAGCGTTGGGTCGACGCCACCGCGCGCGGCGAGACCGACGGGCCGAGTGCTTGGGACGGCTACGCGGCGGCCGCCGTGTGTGAGGCCGGTCTGGAGTCGTTGAGCACCGGCAAACCCGTCGACGTCGTGCTCGCCGACCGCGCCAAGGTTCTGGGCTGAGTCGCCCGCAGCAGAGACAGCGTTCTGAAACACCCCCGGCAGTGAGGAAACATCGTGAGTACTGACAGCAAGCGCATCACCCACCTCGTCGGCGGCAGCTCGTGGACCGGTGTGGCCGAGCGGACCAGCAAGGTCTTCAACCCGGCGACCGGCCAGGTCACCGGCGAGCTGGACCTGGCCTCGGCCGGCACGGTCGACGAGGTCGTCAAGGTCGCTCACGAGGCGTCGAAGACCTGGGGCCAGACCTCGCTGACGAAACGCGCACAGACCCTGTTCGCGTACCGCGAGCTGGTCAACCGGGACAAGGACCGGATCGCGCAGCTGATCACCGCCGAGCACGGCAAGGTGCTGTCCGATGCGCTCGGCGAGGTGACCCGCGGGCTCGAGGTGATCGAGTTCGCCTGCGGGATCCCGCACCTGCTCAAGGGCGGGTACAGCGAGGGCGTCTCGACCAAGGTCGACGTGTACTCGATCCGGCAGCCGCTCGGTGTCTGCGCGGTGATCTCGCCGTTCAACTTCCCGGCGATGGTGCCGATGTGGTTCGTCCCGATCGCGGTCGCCTGCGGCAACAGCGTGGTGATCAAGCCGTCCGAGAAGGACCCGTCGGCGGCGAACGCGATGGCCGAGCTGTGGAAGGAGGCCGGCCTGCCGGACGGCGTGGTGAACGTCGTGCACGGCGACAAGGAGGCGGTCGACCGGCTGCTCGAGCACCCGGACATCAAGTCGGTGTCGTTCGTCGGGTCGACGCCGATCGCGAAGTACGTCTACGAGAACGCCACCCGCAACGGCAAGCGCGTCCAGGCGCTCGGCGGCGCGAAGAACCACATGATCGTGCTGCCGGACGCGGATCTCGACCTCGCTGCGGACGCCGCCGTCAACGCCGGCTTCGGGTCGGCCGGTGAGCGCTGCATGGCGATCTCCGCGCTGGTCGCGGTCGAGCCGATCGCGGACGAGCTGATCGGCAAGATCAAGGAGCGGATGGGCAAGCTGAAGACCGGCGACGGGACGCGCGGCTGCGACATGGGTCCGCTGGTGACGGGCGAGCACCGTGACAAGGTCGCGGGGTACGTCGCGGCCGGGGTCGAGGCCGGTGCGGAGCTGGTCGTCGACGGACGCGCGGGCGATTTCGACGGTGCGGCCGACGGGTTCTGGCTGGGGCCGACGCTGTTCGACAAGGTGACGCCGGACATGCCGATCTACACCGACGAGATCTTCGGGCCGGTGCTGTCGGTGCTGCGCACGTCGTCGTACGACGATGCGCTCGACCTGGTGAACTCGAACCCGTACGGGAACGGGACCGCGATCTTCACCAATGACGGTGGCGCGGCGCGACGGTTCCAGAACGAGGTCGAGGTCGGCATGGTCGGGATCAACGTGCCGATCCCGGTGCCGATGGCGTACTACTCGTTCGGCGGCTGGAAGAACTCGCTGTTCGGTGATACGCACGCGCACGGCACCGAGGGCGTGCACTTCTTCACCCGCGGCAAGGTCGTCACGTCACGTTGGCTGGACCCGTCCCATGGCGGCATCAACCTCGGGTTCCCGACTCACGACTGAGTGCGCGGGCCAGGGCTTCGGCTGCTGGTTCGGTGAGGTGGCCGTGGAGGAGTTCGATGCGGTGGACCAGGCGCGGAGTCGTGAGTGGGACGGCTGCGAGGTCCGGTGTCACCGCTGACTGGGGGAGGACCGCGAGTCCGTGCCCGGCGGCGATGAGCTGCAGCAGGGTGTGGAGGTCGGTGCCGTTGTAGGTGAAGGCCGGACGGAGCGCGTCGGACCCGGCGGCGGCGCGCAAGGCCGGAAGCGGCGCGCCGAGGTCCGGTGCGTCGATCCACCGGGCATCCGCCAAATCCCCGAGCGACACCCCGCGCCGCCCCTGGGAAGAGGGGTGATCCCCGTGCTCGGCTGAGGGATGGCCCGGCTGCGGGTCAGGTCGTGTGGTGCGGGTGGCCAGGGGGTGGCTGCGGGGGAGGGCTACGGCCAAGGGTTCGTGGGCTATGGGGGTGGAGCGGAGTTGGACCGCGTTGGTCAGGTGGAGGGGGTCGGTGGGGGTGGCTGTGCCGTCGGTCAGGCCGAGGGTGAAGGTGCCGGCGGCGACGCCGGTGGCGACCTCGTCGCGGCCGCAGACGGTCAGTGAGGTCTCGGTGCCGGGGTAGGTGCGTCGTACCTCGGCCAACGCGGCCCCGAGAGACCCAGCAGCCAGGGATGAGGCGGCGAGTGTGAGGGTGCTGGGTGGATCCGCGACCGTACGGCGAACATCCGCGCGGGCGGCGTCGAGCCGGAGCAGGATCGGGCCGGCGTGTTCGAGCAGGCGCTCACCCGCCGGCGTCGGCTCCACGGGCCGCCGGCGGAGCAGCGGCGTACCGAGGTCGCTTTCCAGCGCGGCGATGTGCTGTGACACAGCGCTCTGTGTGTAGCCGAGTCGCTTGGCGGCAGCCGAGAACGATCCGCACTCGGCGACGGTGACGAACGTCCGCAGCAGATGAGGATCCACGTCCATCAGTATCGCTGATCGAGCATGCAGACATCATCGTTGGCGCTGATGCACTCAACGGCCCGAGGATGGAGGCATGAACGCTTACTCCGGTCGTCTCGCCCTGGTCGGTGACCGCTCGCCGCACGTCCGCTCGCACGCCCGCATCCCCGGTCTGCTCGCAGCGCTCGAGCAGCGCGACCACCTGGACCTCGACGTGTACTGGGTCCCGACCGACGAGGTGGACGATGCGCTGGAAGGCTTCGACGGCGTCTGGCTGCTGCCCGGCAGTCCGTACCGGAGCGAGGCCGGCGCGGTGAGCGCGGTTCGGATCGCCCGCGAACGCGGCATCCCGTTCCTCGGCACCTGTGGCGGGTTCCAGCACGCGATGCTCGAGTTCGCGCGCGACGTCTGCGGCGCCACCGGCGTACAGCACGGGGAGAGCACGCCGGATGCCGAAGACCTCCTCATCGTGCCGCTGCAGTGCTCGCTCGACGGGCACGAGGGGCCGGTGCAGGTACAACCAGGAACCCGCGCGGCCGAGCTGGTCGGCGTGGAGCGCTCGATGGAGCGGTACCACTGCTCCTACGGCTTGGACAGCAGCAAGCTCGACCTGCTCCGTGCGCACGGCATGGTGTTCAGCGGCTACGACGACGAGGGTGAACCGCGTATCGCCGAGCTGCCCGGACACCCCTTCTACCTGGCGACGCTGTTCCAGCCGGAGTTGGCCGGCGACGGCAGGCGACCACACCCGTTCATCCAGGCGTTCGCGCATGCGGTCGCCGGCCGCGGCGATCAGATCGCGGAGACCGGCCGCGGCTCCATGCCGGCGGCGACGTAGCAGGCGTCGATGAGCTCCATCGTGGCCAGCGCGTCGTCGGCGTCGGTGAGCAGCGGAGCGCCGTTGCGTACGGCGCTCGCGAAGGCTTCCAGCTGATACGTGTACGACGTCCGCGTGCCGAGGTGCTCGACCCAGGTGTCCTCCTTGGTCGTCACGATCACGCGGTCGTCGTTCTGCGGGAGCACGAAGAACGGGGCGAACGCCTCACCACGGCTGCCGACGACCTTGAGGCTGAACTCGACGTCCTCGGCCGCCATGCTGGTCCGCACCGCGCCGGTCGCGCCGCTCGGGAACTCCAGGTCGGCGTTCAGCCATTCGTCGACACCGGGCATCCGCTTGCGCTCGCCGGCCCGGGCGCCGAGCAGCCGCGGCGCGCCCCCGGCGTACTGCGCGAACATCCGCTGCGCGTGCAACGCGTAGCAGCCCACGTCCATCACGGCGCCGCCGGCCAGCGGCAGCGACCAGCGCGGGTCGTTCTCCGCCGGCGGAGGCATCACCATCGTCGCCTGGACATGCTGCAGGTCGCCCAGCTCGCCCTTGGCGATCAGCTCCTGCAGCCGCCGCATCACCGGGTGGTACGCGTAGTGGAACGCCTCCATGAACACCAGTCCGGACGAGTGTACCGCGTCGCGGACCCGCAGGGCCTCGGTGGCGTTGGCGGCCGACGGCTTCTCGGTCAGCACATGCTTGCCTGCGGCAAGGGCTCGCAGGTTCCACGGGCCGTGCAGCCCGTTGGCCAGCGGGTTGTAGATCGCTTCGATCTCCGGATCGTCCAGCAGTTGCTGGTACGACGCATGGACCCGTTCGACGCCGTGCTCGGCGGCGAAGGCCTCGGCCCGGCCGGCGTCGCGGGCGGCGACCGCGACCAGCCGGGCGCCGGTCAGCTTGGCCGGCTCGACGATGGCCCGGCCCGAGATCCGGGCGGCACCGAGGATGCCGATCCGCAGCGGTTCCATGCCTTCTCCTTCGATGGTCGGCCGTTCCGGATCCGGAACGGCGGGAGCGTCCGAGGGGCGTGTTCCGCCGGTAAGGGTAGTCCCCGGTCCCGACGGGCGAACGTGCCATATTGCCTGACGATCGCAGGCGCCGGACACCGCGTGCCCGTGATCCGGACTCGGTTCACCCAACGTTCATCGATCCGGCAGGTCTGATCAAATCCCGGTGGTGGGTCGACGGATTCCGGTCCAGCCTTCAGGATGACCCCATGAGCACCGTCCAGGTCCAGGTCGATCGGAACAGCCGTACGCCGTTGCACGTGCAGCTGGCGCAGCAGCTGGAGGCGGCCATCCAGGGTGGTGACCTGCCCGTCGGGTCCCGGCTGAGCAACGAGGTGGACCTGGCTGAGGCGTACGGCCTGAGCCGCCCCACCGTCCGCCAGGCGATCGCCCGTCTGGTCGACCAGGGCCTCCTGGTCCGCAAGCGCGGCGTCGGCACCCAGGTGGTCGGCAACTCCGGACAGGTCCGTCGATCGCTCGAACTGACCAGCCTGTACGACGACCTCACCGCAGCGCACCGCAAGCCCGAAACGGAGGTCCTGCGCTTCGGTATCTCGCCCGCGACCGCAGAGGTCGCCACCGCACTCCAGTGCGAGCAGGGCGACCGCGTACTCCGCCTGGAGCGGCTGCGGCGCGCGGATGGCGAACCGCTCGCACTGATGCGCAACTGGCTGCCGCCGGAGATGCTGGACACCGATCCGGCCACGCTCGCCGAGCGCGGGCTCTACCAGTTGCTGCGTGCCGAGGGCGTCCGGCTGAAGGTGGCACACCAGACGATCTCCGCGATACCGGCAACGCCCGAGCAGGCGCGGCTGCTGTCCGAGGAGCCCGGCTCACCGCTGCTGGCGACGACGCGGATCACGTACGACGACCACGGCCAGCCGGTCGAGTACGGCTCGCACCTGTACCGGGCAAGCCGCTACTCGTTCGAGCACACGCTGGTTCACCGCTGAGTCCCGGGGAACTTCCAGTCCGCGGCACCGGCGAATCCCAGTAGCCGCTCGACGCTGAACCACGGCTTTGGCGGTCCGCGGTGTCGCCCCGGCCGTCTGCGGCGCGTTGCAGCCGTCGCCGCGGACCGTGCACTCGACGTACCCACGCTCGTCTTCGCAGGCGGTCTTGCCGTTGAATCCGCCGGTCCAGGTCTTGGGCTGGGACAGGTGAACGTTCGCAGGCAGGACCTTCTTGAGCGTGGCCAGCGTCTGCTCGACCGGTACGGGCGGGTATGCGGCAGCGGGATCGTCAGGATCGGGGGCGGGCTGGAAGTCGGCGGCCTGGCGCGGTGGAAAGACCCATTGGGTGCTGTGGGCAATCTGGGTGAGCTGGGCGGCTGTCAACAGGGGACTGGGACGGGTGTGGTCGCCCTTCTCCTTCGCGGCGTTGTAGTTGGTCAGGCTGATCTGGGTGCCGTTGGGGCGGAACAGCTCGACGATGGTCTCCCGGACGCCGCCAGGGTTCGGGCCGTCCGGGTACACCGGCTGGTCGTCGTACACGACGTGCACGCTGCGGTCTGGCTGGATGGTGCAGGTGCCGGGCGGGAACGGGTTGCAGTCGGTGATCGCGTCCGCGGTCGTGATGCTCAGCGTCAGCAGTGAGGCGCCAGAGCCGTCGTCCAGCAGCACACTGGCTTCGTTGGTGCCTAGGCCGTAGCCGCCGGACGTCGCAGAGCTGGTCGGGGCGAGGCCGTTCGGAAGCAGGCTGGTCAGCGTTGCCAGGGTCTCTGCGGGTGTCACGGGTCTCGATGAGGACGGCTTCACCGGCTTGTGTGTCGGAGGTGGGCTGACGGCCGGCGTGGCCGGTTGCACCCGCAACGCCTGGCTGCCGCTGAGGATGACTCCGACCGTGGCCAGTACGGCGGCCGCGCCGGAGAGGCCCGCCAACGCGGTCCGGCGGCGTCGCAGCACCTTGCCACGACGGATGCCGCGGGCAACCAGGTCAGGGGTGGCGGGCTGAAGGTCAACGGTTGCCCGGCGCATCAGGTCCGGGAGGCTGTCGTGCAGGTCGGTCATCGGGGCTCCCGGGTCATAGTGCGGCCAGATGGATGGCTTCGTCGCCCAGGACTGCCCTGAGGCGGTCGAGTGCGCGTGACGTGCGCGTTCTGATCGCACCGGTGTTCTTGCCGAGGTCGTACGCAACCTGCTCCGCGCTGCGCGTCTCCTGGACCAGGTCCTCGGCCAGGTGATGCTCACCGGCCAGCAGCCACGCCGACCGGTACAACTGCGGTGTGCGCGCCCTGGCGAACTCCTCGAAATCGTCCGTCGACTGTGTCAAAGGCCACCCTCCCCGAGGTCCTGTCACCCGGTTCGACGCCGTGAGTCGCGGTTCTGTTACCGGCGGAACTGCAACAAGATGCAATTTCCTGGACCTGCCCGTGACCCGATCGATACGGTCGGTGAGCCATCGGCGTGTCACGGTTATCCACAGGACAGCTGGACGCGAGTGGCGCCCGGTGCCCCACGGTTGCAAGGATGGTCGCGCAGGGTGACCGAGCATGGTCGCCAGACGGGACACACACGGGGAGATCGATGACTGCGGACAGGCTCGACGCGCACCGGGCGAGCTGGAGCGGTGCCGTCGAGCTGATCGACGCCCAGGTGCGCGACGTGGTGCGCCGCGAAGGCATCGACCCGCTCCGCGACCCGGCCGCCGTGAACGCGATCGTCGCCACTGTCGTCCGGCAGTACGACGAGCGCAGCCTGACCGGCGTGGTGCCGCCGATCGGCGACGTGGAGGCGGTCAGCCGCGAGGTGCACGACCGCGTCGCCGGTTTCGGACCGCTGCAGCGTTATCTGGACGACCCGTCGGTCGAGGAGATCTGGATCAACGAGCCCAGCCGGGTCTTCATCGCCCGCGAGGGCCGGCACGAGCTGACCACGACCGTGCTGACCGAGGAGGAGGTCGCAGACCTGGTCGAGCGGATGCTGAAGACCACCGGCCGCCGGATCGACGTCTCGCAGCCGTTCACCGACGCCCGGCTGCCCGACGGGAGCCGCGTCCACATCGTCCTCGGCGGCATCACCCAGCGGTATGCGGCGATCAACATCCGCAAGTTCACCGTCCGCGCGACCCGGATCAGCGACCTGGTCCAGCTCGGGTCGCTGACGCCGCACGCGGCCGCGGTGCTGGAGGCGTCCGTTGCCGTCGGCCTCAATGTTCTGGTCTCCGGCGGCACGCAGGCCGGCAAGACCACGATGCTGAACGCCCTGGCCGGTTCGATCCCCGGCAGCGAGCGCGTGATCAGCTGCGAGGAGGTCTTCGAGATCAAGCTGCCGATCCCCGACTGGGTGTCGATGCAGACCCGGCAGGCCGGTCTCGAAGGCACCGGCGAGGTGCGGCTGCGCGACCTGGTGAAGGAGTCGCTGCGGATGCGGCCGTCCCGGGTCATCGTCGGCGAGGTGCGCGGCGAGGAGTGCCTCGACCTGCTGCTCGCGCTGAACAGCGGCCTCCCCGGCATGTGCACCATCCATGCGAACTCGGCGCGCGAGGCGCTGACCAAGATGTGCACGCTGCCGCTGCTGGCCGGTGAGAACATCGGCTCCCGGTTCGTGCTGCCGACGGTGGCCGGCTGCGTCGACCTCGTCGTGCACCTCGGCATCGCGGCCGACGGGCACCGGCGGGTGCGGGAGATCGTGGCCGTCACCGGACGGGTCGAGGAGCAGGCGATCGAGACCGAGACCCTCTTCGGGACGTACGACGGTTACCTGCGCCGCGCGGAGGGGCATCTGCCGCATCCGGAGCGTTTCCAGCAGGCGGGATACAACGTGGCCGGGCTGCTCACCGAGCTGCCGCGTGGGGCGGCGGGCTGATGGGGCTGCTGATCGGGATGTTCTTCGGCGTCGGTCTGCTGCTGATCATCGCGGCGTTCGTGGCCCCGGCCGAGGCGGTGCCCGGCGCAGACGGCCGGCTGCGCGGCAGGAGCCGGGAACTGCTCGCGAGTGCCGGTATCGAGGGCCTGACGCCGGGCGCGTTCATCGGCGCGTGTGGGATCACCGGGCTGGCGGCCTTCCTGCTGATGTTTCTGGTGTCCAAGGCACTGCCGGTCGGGGTGGTGTTCGGGGTGATGGCGGGCTGGTTGCCGATCGCGCTGGTGCGTTCTCGTGCCCGGCGGCGGATCGCCGAGTTCCGCGAGCTCTGGCCGGACGTGGTCGACAACATCGCCTCCGCGGTCCGCGCCGGCCTGTCGTTGTCCGAGGCCTTGGCTCAGGTCGGCGAGCGGGGACCGCTGCCACTGCGGGAGCCGTTCCGCCGGTTCGGTGCGGACTACGCGTCGACCGGGCGGTTCGCGGAGTCGCTGGACCGGTTGAAGGCGCGGCTGGCCGACCCGGTCGGTGACCGTGTCGTCGAGGCGCTGCGGATCGCGCGCGAGGTCGGTGGCGGTGACCTCGGCCGGCTGCTGCGGTCGTTGTCGACGTTCCTGCGCGACGACGCGCGGACCCGGTCCGAGCTGGAGTCCCGGCAGTCATGGTCCGTCAACGGCGCGCGGGTCGCGGTCGCGGCGCCCTGGCTGGTGCTGGCGTTGCTGTCGTTCCAGGGCGACGTGATCCAGCGGTACAACACGCCCCTGGGTGCGGTGGTCATCGGCGCCGGTGCGATCGTCTGCGTGATCGCGTACCGGTTGATGCTGCGGATCGGCCGACTGCCCGAGCCGGAGCGGGTGCTGCGATGAACCCGGTGCTGGTCGGTGGCTTCCTCGGTGCGCTGCTCGGCGCCGGCCTGCTGGTCGTGGTGCTGCGGCTGCCGTTCCTGCGCAAGCCCTCGGTGGACGAGCGGATCTCGCCGTACCTGCGGGATCTCGGCGCGCCGGACGTGTTCGTCGGCGTGGTGGACTCACGGTCGCCGTTCTACGCGATCCTGCGGCTGTTCGGGCCGTCGCTGCGGTCGGCCGCGCAACGGCTGGAGCGGATCCTCGGCGGCGCGGGCACGATCCGCCGGCGGCTGCAGCGGGCCGGGCTGGAGCGGACGGTCGAGGAGTTCCGGATCGAGCAGTTGCTCTGGGGGACGCTGGCCTTCGGCGGCGGCCTGGTGATCTCGATCGTGTCGGTCGCGTTCGGCCTCGGCAATCCGGTCGGCCTGCTGGTGTTCTGCCTGATCCTCGGGGTGGTCGGAGTGCTTGCTCGCGACACCTATCTCACCTCGCAGGTCCGCCGTCGCGAGCGCCGGCTGCTCGCCGAGCTGCCGACCGTGGCGGAGCTGCTGGCGTTGTCGGTCGCCGCCGGCGAAGGTCCCGCGGCCGCGCTCGACCGGGTGGCCCGGGCGTGCCGTGGCGAGCTGGCCGAGGAGCTGAAACGTGTCCTGGCGGAGACCAGGGCCGGAGAGAC
The DNA here is from genome assembly GCF_040610875.1 of Kribbella sp. NPDC003505. NCBI lineage: Bacteria > Bacillati > Actinomycetota > Actinomycetes > Propionibacteriales > Kribbellaceae > Kribbella > Kribbella sp. NPDC003505. Next base: position 306,178 of record NZ_JBEXNA010000007.1, read on the forward strand.
ACTGGTCCGCGCGCTCGACGCGCTCGCGGACCGGACGGGGTTGCTGGCGCTGTCGCGCTTCGCGGACGGACTGGCGGTGGCGCTCGAGCGCGGCACCCCGCTGGCCGACGTCCTGCGTGCGCAGGCCGGTGACATCCGGGAGGCCGGGCGCCGCGAACTGATCGAGTCCGGCGCCCGCCGTGAGGTCGCCATGATGATCCCGGTGATCTTCCTGGTCCTGCCGGTGACCATCGCTTTCGCCTTCTACCCGGGCGCTGTCGGAATCCGGCTGATCGCCGGATGAACTGAGGAGAGGTCATGTCCCTGTACCTGACGAGGCTGTACCTGACGTTGCTGCTGAAGCCGCGTCCGGCTGACAAGGAGCGCGGCGACGTGCCCGGCTGGGTGCTGATCACCGTGATGACGGCCGGTCTGGTCGTCGCGATCTGGACGCTCGCCAAGGACCAGCTCGTCGCGATGCTCAAGGATGCGTTGTCGTCGGTCTCCAACAAGTAGATGCCAACGCCTCGTGGTGAGCGGGGATCGGCGGTCGTCGACTTCGTCCTGGTCTCGACGATTCTGGTCCCGCTGTTCCTCGGCATCCTGCAGGTCGGCCTGTTCCTGTACGTGCGCAACACCGTGACCGCCGCGGCGTCCGAAGGCGCGCACTACGCAGCCGTACTCAACCGCGCACCGGCAGACGGGGAGGCACGCACCCGGGACTTGATCAACGGTGTGGTGACCGACGGTCTCGTCGACTCGGTGTCCGCGGAGGAGACCGATGTCGACGGACAGCCCGGGGTCGAGGTGACCGTCCACGCGCACATGCCGCCGCTCGGGCTGTGGGGGCCGGGGATCTCGTTCACCGTCGAGGGACATGCCGTGAAGGAGACCGGCGAGTGAGGCGCCGCCGGGACGAGCGCGGGAGCGCCGTCGTGGAGTTCTCCTGGCTGGCGATCCTGCTGATGGTTCCGCTGGTGTACATGATGCTCGGTGTGTTCGACGTCCAGCGGGCGTCGTACGGCGCGACCGCAGCCACTCGCGCCGCCGGGCGGGCCTTCGTGATCGTGCCGGACGGTGTGTCGGAGGAGGAGGCACGGGCTCGCGCTTTCGACGCCGCGCAGCTGGCGATGAAGGACCAGGGTATGGAGCTGGGCTCGGACGAGCTCACGATCTCCTGCGACCCGGCCTGCCTGCAGCCGGGGTCGACCGTGACGGTGACGCTGGAGACCAAGGTCCGGCTGCCGCTGATCCCGGACGCGCTCGGCGGCGAACCACCGGCGATCCGGATCAGCGCCTCGCACACCGAGTCGTTCGGTGACTACCGCCAGGCCAAGGGGGACGGATGAGGCGCGGCCGGCGGGGCGAGGAAGGGCAGCTGACCGTCCTGATCGTCGGGTTCACCGTGGTCGTGCTGATGATGATCGTCGTGGTGACGGACATCTCGAAGGCGTTCCTGGTCCGTCGCGACCTGGACGCCACGGCCGACGGCGCGGTGCTCGCGGCCGCGAACGGTCTCGCCGCGGTCTATGCCCAGCCGGGCGCGGGTGGCAATGCCGCGATCGATCCGGACCAGGCACGGCAGCTGACCGCGGACTATCTCGACGATGTTGCTGCGAGCAACAGGTTCGACGATCTCGACTGGTCCGTGGACGTCGAGGGGACGACGGTGACGGTGCGACTCACCTCCACCGCCGAGCTCCCGTTCCGCCCGCCCGGCTTCCCGGGCACGGCGGACGTCGCCTCCGAAGCCGCCGCCATCGTCCCGATCCGCTGAGCTCCGCCCAGCCGCGGGTCAGGTGAAGAGGCCTGGGTTGTCGTTGAGCCAGGTGGTGAAGGTCCTTGCGGTGTGGCCGGTCAGGAGTTCGACGCCGGGCTCGATCGTGGCGGGCGAGCCGACGCGGGAGGCCCAGTAGGCCAGCAGGGTTTCGCGCTGTCCTTCGTCGCGCATCTGCAGCTCGGCGCGGGCCTCGTCGGGGGTCAGGTCGACGGCCTCGATCGGCACGCCGGTGACCTCGGAGACGAGCCCGATCTGGTGCCGGCGCGTCATCGACTCCGGCCCGGTCATCGGATACCCGCGGCCGTCGTGGCCGTTGCCCGGCCCGTCGAGCAGCACGCGGAGCGCGGCGTCGGCGATGTCCTGCTCGTGGATCGGCGCCTCCTCCGCGTCCAGGTAGGGCAGCCGGATCTGACCGGTCGAGCGCACCTGGTACGCCCAGTACTTCGCGTTGCTCATGAAAGCGCCGGGCTGCAGCCGGGTGGTCGCGTACGACGCGTTCGCCACGACCTGCTCGGTCTTCGCGTGCGGGTCGTCGGGTCCGCCGAGCGACGACAGGGAGGACAGCAGGACAACCTGTTTCACACCGGCGGCCTCGGCAGCGGCCACGAAGGCGGGCGCGGTCGACGGGTCGGAGTAGAGGAAGACCTGGCTGATGTCGCGCAGCGCCGGGGCGGGGTCCGAAGCGTCGTAGGCGACGGCGGACGGAAGGGCGGAGGGCTCGCGGCTGGCGACGCGGACGTCCTGCCCGGCCGCGATCAGGCCGGCGGTGACGGCGCGGGCGATCGCGCCGCGGCCGCCGGTGACGAGAACAGTCATTGGATGTGCTCCAAAAATGTAGTGACTACAACAATGGAATCAGTAAAGCAGACCGGCTACAGTTGCGGCAATGGAGCTCGGGCGGCGGGAACGCAAGAAGCAGCAGACGCGGCAGGCCATCTCGGATGTGGCCACCACGCTGTTCCTCGAGCGCGGCTTCGACGCGGTCACGGTGGCCGAGGTGGCGCGGGCCGCGGATGTCGCCGTCCAGACGGTGTTCAACCACTTCCCGGCGAAGGAGGACCTGTTCTTCGACGAGCCGGGCTGGTGGGCGGGGCCGGCGCGCGCGATCCGCGAGGCGCCGCCGCCGGCGGATCCGGTCGACGTGCTCGAGGCGCAGTACCTCAAGGAGACGCGGGACCGGCTCGCGGTCGGGCACCTGGCCACCTGGAAGCAGTTCGTGCGCACGATCGACGACAGTCCGGCGCTGAAAGCCCGGCGCAGGCTGAACGCCGACCAACTGGAAGTGACCCTGACCGAAGCGCTGGACGAGCGGTCGCCGGACCATCTGCGCAACCGCCTGATCGCGGCCCTGTACGCCGCCGCGCAGAAGGTTCTCGAGGAGCGGCTGATGGCCGTCCTGCCCGACGAGGCGTCGCCCGCGGAACTCGACGAAGCACAGGCGAGGCTGGAGCAGGCGATCGCCGAAGTCTTCGCCGTTCTTCGCCGTGGGCTTGCCTGAGCTAAGCTGCCTAGTTGTGGCTGGACTGGATTTTGACGCGGAGCTGAAGCAGCTCGACGCGACGATGACCTCGATCGAGAAAGTGATGGATCTCCCTGCGCTGCGCAAGGAGATCGACGAGCTCGGCGAGCAGGTCGCTGCGCCCGACCTCTGGGACGACCAGGCGAACGCGCAGAAGGTGACGTCGCGACTGTCCAGCCTGCAGGCCGACGTCGAGCGGGTGACCGCGCTGCGCGGCCGGCTCGACGACCTCGGGGTGCTGATCGAGCTGGGCCGCGAGGAGAACGACGCGGACAGCCTGGCCGAGGCCGAGAAGGAGCTGGGGTCGGTCGCGAAGGCGATCCAGTCCCTCGAGGTCCGCACCCTGCTGTCCGGTGAGTACGACGAGCGGGAGGCACTCGTCACGATCCGTTCCGGCGCGGGCGGTGTCGACGCGGCGGACTTCGCCGAGATGCTGCAGCGGATGTACCTGCGCTGGGCGGAGCGGCACGGCTACCCGACCGACGTCTACGACACGTCGTACGCCGAAGAGGCCGGTATCAAGTCGACCACGTTCGCGGTCAAGGCGCCGTACGCGTACGGCACGCTGAGTGTCGAGTCCGGGACGCACCGTCTGGTGCGGATCTCGCCGTTCGACAACCAGGGCCGCCGGCAGACGTCGTTCGCGGCCGTCGAGGTGGTCCCGGTGCTCGAGCAGACCGACGAGATCGACGTACCGGAAGAAGAGCTGCGGATCGACGTGTACCGGTCGTCCGGTCCGGGTGGTCAGAGCGTCAACACCACCGACTCCGCGGTCCGGATCACACACATCCCGACCGGCACTGTGGTCTCCTGCCAGAACGAGAAGTCCCAGCTGCAGAACAAGGCCAGCGCGATGGTCATCCTGAAGGCCAAGCTGCTGGCGCTGAAGAAGGCCGAGGAGCGGGCCCAGCTGGACGCGCTGCGCGGCGACGTGGCCGGCTCGTGGGGCGACCAGATGCGCTCGTACGTCCTGCACCCGTACCAGATGGTGAAGGACCTGCGGACGCAGTACGAGTCGGGCAACACCTCCGGGGTGTTCGACGGTGAGATCGACGAGTTCATCGAGGCCGGCATCCGCTGGCGCCGCACCGGCCAGACGGTTGCCGAGCAGAACTGAGCTCCAGGCGGACTGCGGTAGCTGCTTCGGCCTGTGCTGCATCGCGCTGACGTTCACCAAGTCGGCGGACTTCGCGATCGACAAGCCGGCCGGTGAGGCCTGCCCGAACCTGAGCGACGACCACCGCTGCACGATCCACAGCAGGCTGCGGGTCGAGGGATTTGCGGGCTGCACGGTCTACGACTGCTTCGGTGCGGGGCAGGTGATCTCGCGGCGGATGGGGAAGCCGGGGCCGGAGATGTTCGCCGCCCTCCCGATCCTGCGCCAGTTGCACGAGCTGCTCTGGTATCTCACCGAAGCGCTCGAATACACCGCGGACGCCCAGCCGGCGATCGACAGGGTCGAGGCCGTGTGCCGTACGGCGGACCTCACGGCCATCGACGTGGCGGCCGAGCGAGCCGTGGTCAACGAGCTGCTCCTGACGACGAGCCGGCACGTCCGCGGCAAGCAACCCAAGCGGAAGGACCGCCGCGGCGCTGACCTGATCGGAGCCCGGTTGAGTCGAGCCGACCTCGCGAAGGCCAATCTGCGCGGCGCCTATCTGATCGGTGCCGACCTCCGCGAGGCCGACCTACGCCAGGCGGACCTGATCGGCGCCGACCTCCGAGACACCGACCTGAGCGGCGCCGACCTGACAGGAGCCCTGTTTCTCACCCAGTCCCAGGTCAACGCCGCTCGCGGCGACCAGTTCACGAAGCTCCCGCGAGCTCTTACGCGCCCTTCCCACTGGTCCGCAACTGGTGCGTGATCGGGGTCATCAGCAGGGAGATTGCTGCGATTCCGATGGCTACCGCCGCCAGTGCACCGCCCTGACCCCAGGAGGTGCCGGCAAGGGACAAGTACGCCGTGCCGACGGTGGCTGCGCCTAGTGCGAGGCAGGTCTGCTGGCTGGTCAGGAGGATGCCGGAGCCGAGGCCTGCTTGGGCCGGGGGAACCTGGCCGACCACAACGCCGATCAGGGGCACCATGACGAGTCCCGCGCCGATGCCGCCGACCAGTAGTGGAGCGCCGATGGTGATCGGGGTGACGTGCGGCCACAGGGTCAGCGCAACGACGCCGAGCAGGGCGTACCCGACTGCCTGGATGATCCAGCCGCGCAGGATGAGCCCAGCGCCGTACCGCTGCTGGAGGCGTGGTGCGTAGATCGAGGTGATCAGGAAGCCGATCGCCAACGGCAGCAGACTGAGCCCGCCCTCCAACGGAGTCATGTGTGCCTCGCCCTGCGTCGCGAGCGCGAAACAGAACATGAAACCGCCGAACGTGCTGAAGAAGCCGACGGCCAGCAGCAGGCCGATCCGCATCGCTCGCAGGCGCAGTACCGTCGGCGGGATCAGCGGGGCGTGACCGGAGCGCTCGGCTCGGTGTTGGTGTACGCCGAGGAGCGCGGTCGCCGGAATCACCGCAGCCAGGCTCAGCCAGGTCCACAGCGGCCAGCCGAGCGGCCTGCCTTCGGTGAGCGGCAGGAGCAGCAGTACCAGGGTGAGCGCGAGCAGTGCGGCTCCGACGAGATCAACGCGATGCGCCTGCTCCGCCTTGCTTTCCGGGAGCACGCGGAGCGCGGTGGCGATCGCAATGACGCCCACCGGCACGAAGACGAGGAACACCGCGCGCCAGCCGAGGCCGAACAGGTCGGCCTCGATCAGGACACCGCCGAGGATCTGGCCGAGCGCCGCACCGATCCCGTTGGCGACCCCGAACATGGCCATGCCGCGGGACCGGCGTTCGCCGGTGAGCAGGCTGGTGATCGACGCGAGCACCTGCGGCGTGATCGCGGCACCGGACACGCCCTGCACGATGCGAGCCGCCAGCAGTACGCCGATGGTCGGCGCGACCGCACAGATCAGCGCGGACACGGTGAAGCCGGTGAGGCCGATCAGGAACAGGCGCCGGCGCCCGAAGCTGTCGCCGAGCCGCCCGCCGACGACCAGCAGCGTGGCCACCGCGATGCCGTAGCAGCCGACCACGAGCTGGAGTTGGCCGGCATTCGCGTGCAGGTCCGTCGCGATCGCCGGCAGCGAGACGTTGACCATGAAGAACGAGAGCATCGGCAGGAGCGAGCCGAAGAGCAGGCTGGTGAGGGCCACCGGTCCCAGGCCTGTCGCGGCCCGTGACCGGGCGGCGACCGGGACAGTGGTGGCTTGGAGCTGGTCTGTCATGCGTCCAGCCTGACGGCGTTCCGAGCCTGGTAGTGAGAGTCTGCTTATCCTATTACTCACAGCACCTGGCACCCGGTTGGGCCGGTGTCCATGATGGAAGCATGACAGTCGCCTCCGACACAACGGCAACGGCCCAGCGCCGCGAGCTCGGCGTGTTCCTGCGCAGCCGGCGGGAACGTATCCGCCCGGACGAAGTCGGGTTCGCGCCGGGCGGCCGGCGCCGGACGCCGGGGCTGCGGCGCGAAGAGGTCGCGCTGCTCGCCGGGGTCGGCGTCACCTGGTACACGTGGCTCGAGCAGGGCCGGGACATCAACGTGTCCGCGCAGGTCCTGGACGCGATCGCGACGGCGCTGCGGTTCGACCGGCAGGAGCGCAGTCACCTGTTCCGGCTGGCCGGGCTGCGGTTCGGGCCGACGCAGGGCGTGTGCTCGGCGCTGCCTCCGTCGGTGCAGAAGACCCTCGACGCGGTCTCGCCGTACCCGGCGGTCGTGCTGAACGAGCGGTACGACATCCTCGCCTTCAACACGGCGTACTGCCGGGTGGTCCTCGACCTCGACCAGGTGCCGGTCGACGAGCGGAACATGCTCTGGCTGAACTTCGTGTCCGACGAGTGGAAGTGCAGTTTCGTCGACGGGGAAACGACCAAGCACCACATGGTCGCGGCCTTCCGCGCCGCGTCCGCCGACCACCTCGGCGATGCGCTCTGGCAGGAGCTGATCCACGGCCTGCTGAACAGCTCGCCGTACTTCGCGGAGCTCTGGGAGCGGTACGACGTGGCCGCGCCCAGCACCCGCACGAAGATGCTCGAGATCGACGGCCACGGCATCCTGCGCATCGAGCCGATCAACCTCTGGCTGTCCCAGCTCGGCCCGCTCCGGGCCACCGTCTACACCGCCCTCGACAACGAGACCGAAACCAAACTCCGCCGGATCGTCGGCGTTCGGCCCGGCTGACGGGGCGGGACAGCCGGGCCGGGGCCCCGGCCGCCGGGCAGGGCGGCCGGGGGGCCTTGTCAGGTGACCGGGATGCCTGGGTTGGTCAGGGCCTTTCCGCCGGTCATCGTGTTGCTGCGGTCGACGGTGACCTTGCAGCTGCTCGCGTTGTAGGTGGTGATGTTGAACGCGTACCGGCCGCTGCCGGTCGCGCCGGTCAGGTCGGAGGTGTTGCCGCGGAACACCGTCCCGCAGCCCCACCCGGACTGCTGGGTGTGCGTCTCGTAGCCGTTGTTCGTGGTGTTCTTGCCGGTGTTGTTCTCGATGACATAGTTGTTGCCCTTGACATCGATCCAGCTGTCGTCGTAGTTCGCGCCGGTGAGGCCGCGGCCGTCGAAGCTGTTGCCGGACACCAGCCCGCCGGTCGTCCCTTCCTTCAGGTCGACCGCCTCGCCGCCGACGTCCGGGCCGATCGTGTTGCCGAGGATCTGCACGTGGTCGGACTTGTCCGAGGTGCCGCCCGCGCTGCCGACGTACACACCCTCGCCCATCCCGCGGCCGTCGTTCCCGGTGTCGTAGATGCGCGAGTTCTTGATCACGCCGTACGTGCTGCTGTTGCGGAAGTGCACGCCCTCCATGTCCAGCCCGTGCACGGTGACGCCGTCGATCGTCACGCGGGTGGCGCCGTCGATCATGATGCCTTTCTGGCCGCCCGTCACGGTGAGGCCGCGCACGGTCCAGTACGACGCGCCGTTCAGGTGCAGGCCGTAGCCGCCGCCGGCCTTCAGTACGGCGTTCGCGGAGCCGGTCAGCGTGATCGGCGCCGCGGACGTGCCGTCGACCGTGGTCTTGAAGTTGCCGGTGTAGGTGCCGTCGGCGAGCTTGACGGTGTCGCCGGGCTTGGCGTTGGTCAGCGCGGCGGCGAGCTGCGCGGAGGTGCTGACGTCGATCGTCGCCGTGGCCGACGGGCGGTTGCGGATGTGGTCGCGGACCCAGACGCCGGCCGGTTTGAGCATCGCCGTCCCGGTGAAGTCGTCGCCGTCGCAGGTGCCTTCCTTGAAGACCGCGCCGGAGCGGACGTCGTCGGAGAAGTTCCAGTTCGTCCAGCCGATCTGCTTGCTCTCCAGGAAGTCCAGGTACTTCTGCGACCAGGTGAAGTCGTTGCCTCCGTCCCCGGTGTAGGTCTGCGTGCCGAACTCCGTGACGAACAGCGGGATCCGGTCCGCGGCGCGCGACAGGGCGTCGAAGTACTCCTGCTTGTGCGAGGCGGCGTAGAAGTGGAAGGTGTACATCAGGTTCGACGCGTTGACCGGGTTGTCGATGACGTCGGCCTCGCTGCCGCCGTCGGAGACCCCGAGCGAGGCCCAGCCGTGGGTGCCGACGAAGATCACGCCGTCGGGGTCCTTGGCCCGGATCACCGGCACCATCTGCTCGGCGTACGACTTGATGCCGGCCCAGCTGACGCCGTTCGGCTCGTTGGCGATGTCGTAGATGATGTTGAGCTTGTCCTTGTGCCGCTCGGCGATCTCGGTGAAGAACCGCTTCGCCAGGTCGAGGTTCTCGTTCGGGTCGCCGGGGTCGAGCTGGTGCCAGTCGACCAGCGCGTACAGGCCGCGCTCGGTCGCCTCCTCGATGAGCGTGTTCACCAGGTTGGTGTACTTCGCCGGGTCGGTCTCGTAGCCGCCTTCCTGCACGTACATCGAGATGCGCAGGATGTCGGCGTTCCAGTCGTTCGCCAGGGCGTCCAGCGAGGCGGTCTTCAGGCAGTTGGCGTACCACTGCAGGCCGTGCGTGCTCATGCCGCGCAGCTGGACGGGTTCGTTGCGCTCGTTGCAGAGCTTGGTGCCGCAGACGTGCAGCTGGCCGTTGCGGCCGACCGGGGTGTCGGCGGCCGGCATGGAAACAGGTAGCACGGCCGAAGCAGCCAGCAGGGCGCCGGCCAGGAGTGAGTGGATCATGAACGTCCTCCGAGGGGGCGTCGGGGAGGATGATTAGGAAGGTTTCCTAATAGTTCACGAGAACGTAGTGGCCGACGCGGAACGCTGTCAACCGGTCGCGCAATGTGATCACAATCGATCAGGCGGTGTCCCGGTCGGGCCAGGCAGCCTTCAGCGTCGCGAGCGTGACGGTGATCGCCGGGCGGCGCGAGGTCGTGGTGCGCCACACGGCGTACAGGCGGCGGCTCGGGGCAGGCTGCAGTGGTACGACGACCACGCCGTCTGGGACCGGTCCGCGGCCGAGGCGGGGGAGCAGGCCGATCCCGAGGCCGCGGTCGAGCATCGCCAGCTGGGTCTGGTACTCCGCGACCGAGTACGCGACCTCGGGCTCCACGCCCGCGCGGCGCATCGTCCGGATCAGCCACTCGTAGCAGATCGACCCGACGGGCTGGCAGATCCAGCGCTCGCCGACGAGGTCCTCCGCATGGACGAACTCCTTGCCTGCCAGACGATGCGTCCGCGGCACCAGGACGTCGGCGGGGTCCGTGCCGAGCTTCACCCGCGACAGTCCGTCCGGCAGGGTGAGCGGGGTGTTGTGCCAGTCGTGGACGATCGCGATGTCGATCTCGCCGCGGTTCACCGCCGCCACGGCCTCGAACGGATCGGTCTCGAGCACCCGGACGTCCAACTGCGGGTGATCGTCGACCAGCCGGGCGAGAGCCGGCGGCAGCAATCCGCGCGCCGCGGTCGGGAACGCGGCGATGCCGAGCGTCCCGATGGCTTGACCGCGTTGCTCCTCCAGGGTCAGCTCGGCGTCCTCGACCAGCTCGAGAATCCGCGCGGCCGTCGACGCCAACTGCCGGGCCGCGTCGGTCAGCACGATCCCGCGGCCCTGACGCTCGACCAGCGTCGTCCTGGTCTCCCGCTCCAGTTTCGCCAGCTGCTGCGACACCGCCGACGGCGTGTAGCCGAGCACCTCGGCCGCCCGGTTGACCGATCCGTACTGCGCCACGGCGTGTAGTGCGCGGAGCCGCCCGAGATCGATCATGTAGCTCTCCTACATCGATAGCTGTAGTAATCGGTGCTGGTCCTTAAGTGTACTCCGGCTGAGACTGGACGGCATGAAGCCTCGTGACCTGCTCCTCGCCCTGGCCGCCGTCGTTGTCTGGGGCATCAATTTCGTGGTGATCGAGGTCGGTCTGGAAGGCGTTCCGCCGCTGCTGCTGTCCGCGCTGCGGTTCTTCTTCGTCGCCGTCCCGGCGATCTTCGTGCTCGGCGGACCACGCGTCGCCTGGCGGTACGTCGTGGGCGTCGGACTCGCGCTGGGCGTGGCGAAGTTCGGGCTGCTGTTCATCGCGATGGACCACGGCGTACCGGCGGGCCTGGCGTCGCTCGTGCTGCAGAGTCAGGTGATCTTCACGGTCCTGATCGCGATCACCGTCCTGCGGGAACGCCCGCGGCCCGCACACATCCTCGGCATCGCGATCGCCTGCGCCGGGATCGTCCTGATCGTCCTCGACCGCAAGCTGTCCGCGCCGCTCGGCGCACTCGTGCTGGTGATCGTCGCCGGCGCGTCCTGGAGCATCTCCAACACGATCACCCGGTACGCCAAGCCGCCGGACATGCTGCGCTTCATGGTGTGGATCAGTGCGGTCGCCGTCGTACCGCTGCTGATCCTCTCGCTGCTCACCGAAGGCCCGCGCGCCGACGTCGAGGCGCTGCGCACCATCGACCTGAGCGGCATCGGCGCGATCGCCTACCTCGCCTTCGGGGCCACCCTGTTCGGCTTCGGTGTCTGGGGTTACCTGCTCCGGCAGTACGCCGCCAGCACGGTCGCGCCGTTCTCGCTGCTGGTGCCCGTCGTCGGGATGTCCGCGGCGTGGGTCCTGCGGGGTGAGGCCGTCGGTGCGCAGCAGGCGATCGCCGCGGTGCTCGTCATCGGGGGCATGGCGTGCACGATCGTCCGACGGCCCGCGCCGCGGTCAGCCGTTCGTACCGACGACCATCGGCGGCATCTGCCAGCCCCGAGCAAGTGACGACGGGTACGCCGGTGCGCCGCCCGCGAAGTACTCGGTGAACTTCATGATCAGCGGATCCCAGCGCAGCGGGTCGATGTAGCGCTCGTTGCTCATCAGCAGATCCTCGCGCACCCGGACCCGCTCGACCTTCATCTCCAGTGCGCACAGGCGCGAGTCCGGCCCGCCGATCCCGGTGACCGACTCGATCCGGCCCTCCAGGTTGATCGGGCTCTCCAGGACGGAGTCGAGGCCGGACAGCTCGCTCGGCTCACGGGTCAGCCCGCCGGCCGCGAACTTGTCGGGCTCGTGCCGGTACCCGCGGGCCCGCTTCGCGTCGGACATCTCCGCGGACCCGGTCAGCAGCGCGATCCGGTCGAGCGCCGCGACCATCGCGGGGTCGACCAGATTCAGCACCAGCTCCGGCCGCTCGGTCAGGTTCTTCACGGTCTGCGCGCTCGTCCCCATCCCGAGCATCGCGGTGTAGCCGAGCCACCAGGCCGACGACATCGGGGCGAGATTCGTGGTGCCGTCGGGGTTGGCGGAGCTGATCAGGACGACCGGCGTACCGAAGTACAGGACCTTGGGCTCGACTGTGCGCTTCATGGAGATGAAACGCTGGTGCGCCAGGATGTGTGAGTGGACGCATCTCAGGTCGGTCGCCTGACCGCACGATGGATCGCCGAACTGCCCGGCGAGGACAGCACGGTGATCTCCGGGCTCGGCGTCCAGCCGCTGCTCGCGATGCTGGCCGAGGTCGCGGACGAACCCGCGCACACCGAGCTGGCCGAGGCCGCCGGCGGCCGGTACGGCGGTCTGCTGGAGGCGCCCGATCTGCGGATGGCGTTGGGACTGTGGACGCGTCCGGAGATCGAACTGCAGCCGGGCGTGGACCGGTTCCTTCCGCCGGAGGTGCGCGGGACGCTGACCGATCGCGCCGCCCTGGACGCCTGGGTGGTCGAGCGGACGGACGGGTTGCTGCGCCGGATGCCGGTCCAGCTCACTCCTGACGTCTTGCTGGTGCTCGCGTCGGCGCTGGTGCTGAAGACGGAGTGGGCGCTGCCGTTCGAGGAGTACCGTCGCAACGATCGGCGCTGGCTGAGCCGGGCGGATCCGGATCTCGACAGCTTGCAGGTGTACGAGACGGCGACCGGTCCGTTGACCGCCTTGACGGTGCGTGGGACCGGGGAGTTCGACGTACGGCTGGTCGTCGGTGACGGTGGGCGGGCGGCGGTGCTCGGCGCGGCGCTGGAGCTCGACGGTGACGGGCTGGGCGGGACAGAGGTGCTGGCAGCGGAGCGATCGGCGCCTGGTGTCGAGGTGATCGAGTCGCTGCAGCCGGTCGTCGCGCTGTCGATGCCGTACTTCGAGATCGAGGCGGAACACGACCTGCTGGAGCATGCCTCGGTGTTCGGGTTGAGCGCGGCGTCCGACCCACGGACCGGACATTTCCCGGGGCTGAGTCCGCAGCCGTTGGCGATCGGCCAGGCGAAACAGGCCGTGCTCGCACGGTTCTCGGCCACCGGGTTCGAGGCGGCCGCGGTTACCGCGATGCCGATGGCCGCGGGCTCCGCGGCGTTCGGCGCGAAGGCGCTGTACGTGAACCTCGAGCGGCCGTTCGGCTTCGTCGCCGTACACCGGCCGACGGGCGTGCCGGCGGTCGCGGGCTGGGTGAACCTAGGCCCTACTCGTAGGGGTTGGCTGGGGCGGTCACCGGCTTGACCGTCGTGATGGTGAGCGCGGCGACGTCGCCGTCGACCCGCCGCGTCGGCTCCGCCCACTCGCCGGTCACGGTCACCCACTGGTTCTTCGCGGGCGCGGTTTGGCCGCGGGCTTCGACCATGAATGCCGTACCGTCCGCGACGCAGCAGGTCAGGCCGATGCGCGTCACGTACCAGACGCCGTTTTTCGCCGGCGTGACGAAGCCGGTCAGCTGGAACGACTTGCCCTTCATCGTCTCCTTCTCCCACACCGCCCAGACGGCGTAGTCGCGCACCGCGATCGGCTTGGGACCTGCCGACTCGTCCCAGTACGCGTTTCTCTGCGGCGCGACGGGTTTCGCGGCGACCGGTGACTGCCGTTGCGCCGCGTCCGCACCGAGCGCGGGCGGATCGACGACGAGCAGCGCGAACACCGGGACCAGCAACAACCAGGCGGCTCGCGGCAGTGCGTGGTCGTGGGCCGCGCGGGTCCGCACGAGGACGTCGGTCACCGCCAGCGCGATCAGGATCAGCCCGGCCGCGAACAGCATCCACCGCATCCCGGGTTTCACATACCGCAGGTACGTGCCGGAGGTCGCGAGTTGCACCATCGCGGCCCCCACGAACACGATCACCAACCCGGCAACGTTGCGCTTCACAACAACCACCATCCGGCGAGCAGGCTGGCAAGGATCGCGACCACGAAGGTGGCCGGGGCGAACCGGACGGCGAACTTCGGGCCGAAGGTTCCGGTCTGGAGAGCGACCAGTTTCACGTCGACGATCGGGCCGACGACCATGAACGCGAGCCGCGCGGTCAGCGAGAACTGGGTGAGGCTCGCCGCGACGAACGCGTCCGCCTCGGAGCAGATCGCCAGCAGGACAGCGAGCAGCCCGAGGATCAGCACCGAGAGCAGCAGGTTCCCCGCGACGTGGTCGAGCCAGGAGCGCGGGACGACGACGTTCAGCGTGGCCGCGGCGGCCGCGCCGATCACCAGGAACCCGCCGGCGTGCAGGAAGTCGTGCAGCATCGCGGACCGGAACACTTCGAACTTGCCGTCGTCGTGCGCGTGCCGGTTCTTCGGCATCTTCAGCCACGACCCGCCCTTGCCGGTCAGCAACCACAACCAGCCGAGGATCATCGAGACCGCGAGCGACGTGACCGCGCGGGCGACCACGACCTTCGGCTGGCCCGGGAACGCCACCGCCGTCGACGCCAGCACGACCGGGTTGATCGCCGGCGCCGACAACAGGAACGCGATCGCCGCGGCCGGGGCGACGCCGCGGTTCATCAACGCTGCCGACACCGGCACCGAAGCGCACTCGCAGCCCGGGAGCACAACGCCGGACGCACTGGCGACCGGTACGGCGAGGGCGGGATGTCTCGGGAGCGCCTTGGCGAAGAACGACGCCGGAACGAACGCGGTAAGGGCCGCCGACAGCAGCACACCGAGCACCAGGAACGGCAGCGCCTGGACCGTCACGCCGACGAACATCGTCGCCCACGTGCGGATCCCGTCGCCGGTGAACCACCCGTTGAACAGCCGCCGCCCGAACAGCGCGAGCCCGACCAGCAGCACCAGCGTGCCGGTGAACACGATCGACGACCCGGGAGGCTCCTTCGCCTCGTGAGCCTCCTGGGCCTCCGGCGTCTCCTGCTCGGCCGTTGTCATGGGCGGAATGCTGGCAGACCTCCGCTGGAAATGAAAATCACCGTCAGGTATCAGGTGTGTGGCAGTGTTGAGGTATGGATGCCGATGTGGTGCGCGCAGTCAACGACCTCACCACCCGCTGGGCCCGGACCTTGCCGGCCGAGAACACGGTGGTGGCCGGGCTCGGCCTGTGGCCGTTGCTGGCCCTGCTCGCGACCGGAGCGGACGAGCCCGGGCGCTCCGAGCTCGCCGCCGCGGCCGGGGTGGATCCGGCGACCGCGGCAACCGACGCGATCCGGTTGGTCGAGACCATCGAGGGCTCCGCCGATCTGAACGCCGCGCTCGGCGTCTGGGTCAGTGAAGAGCTGAAGCTGGCGGAGACGTTCGACAGCGTGCTGCCGGCGCCGCTCGTCGGCCTGCTGACCGGCAACCCGGCGGTCGACAAGGCGAAACTCGACGCCTGGGCCGCCGAGCACACCGACGACCTGATCCGGGAGATGCCGCTCGACATCGACGGCGACCTGATGCTGGTGCTGGCGTCGGCACTGCTGCTGCGGACCACCTGGGTGCGCCCGTTCACCGAGCAGGTCCGGCGCGTCGCGGGCGGTCCCTGGGCCGGCTCTTGGCACTGGTTGGAGCGCACAGACACCGACCTCGATTCGGTACGGCGGTACGGCGAGCTCACCGTGGTCACGGTGCGCGGCGAGGCAGACGTCGACGTACTGCTGGGCATCGGGGAGGACGCGCTGCCCGCGCTGCTGGAGGCGGCGGCCCGGCCGGGCGACGGCGTACCGGGCAGTCAGCTGATCGACCAGGACCGGCCCGGTCCTGGGTTGACGATCGGGAAGACGACGGCCGCGCGACCCGACGTGAAGGTGTCGTTGCCGTCGTTCAGCATCGAGGTCGAGCACGATCTGCTGGCGTCCCAGGAGCTGTTCGGTTTGACGGCGATCGCGTCGGATCCGGGCGCGCGCGGACATTTCAGTGCGCTCAGCCCGACCCCCCTGCAGCTCGGGCAGGCGAAGCAGAAGGTGCTCGCGCGGTTCTTCGCGACCGGGTTCGAGGCCGCGGCGGTGACCGCGATGGCGATGACGCGGGCCGCGATGATCACGTCGCAGGAGCGCCGGCTGGAGGTCACGTTGGACCGGCCGTTCGCGTTCGTCGCCGTACTGCGGGACTCGCGGTTGCCGATCGTCGCCGGCCGGGTCGAGCGGCCTACCGAACCGGGAGAGTGAACAGCCGGTTGAGCAGCGCGGACGCCTCGTCGACGCCCGCGCGATCACCGGTCAGCAGCAGGTCGAACAGCAGGCCGCGGGAGGCGGCCAGACCGAGTCGCGCGTACGCCGGCGCCTGCTCCGGCGGGATGCCGGCGCGGACGCAGAGCTCGATCAACGGCGGCAGCCAGACGTTGATCAGATCGGCCTTGAGGGGCTCGGTGTGCGGCAGGTCCTGCATCGCGTGCGCGCTGAGCTCGAAGAACAGCGGGCCGTAGACCAGCGCCGCCTCGGTGACGCGGCGCCAGAACTCCTCGGCCTGTTCCTCGATCGGGAGATCGGACAGCGCGGCCAGCAGGTCGCGCTGCTGCTGCTCGACCGTCCGCACCACCTCGGCGAGCAGACCCTCGCGGGAGCCGAAGTGGTAGATCAGCATCCGATGACTGGTGCCGATCGAGGTCGCGATACTGCGCAGGCTCGCGTCGCCGATCCCGTTCTTCGCGAAATGCTCGATCGCGTCAGCCAGCAGGGTTGCTCGACTCACAGACACCCTTCAGTTTTGCGGTCTCGGTGGCGATGTAGTTCATCGTGAGTTTGGCGTAGAGCCGGCCGAACAGCCAGCCGAGCGGGCCCTCCTGGACGATCGTCGCGGTCGCGACGGTGCCTTCCGGCGTACTGACGACGCGGTGGCCGCCCGTGGTCTTGATCCCGGGAGCCTTCGAGACCCATTCGAAGTACTCACCCTCCTTCAGTTCCGTCACCTCCCAGACCGCGACCGGGAGCTTGGGTTGGCGGATCCGGGTGCGGGCGCCGACGTGGATCCGGCCCGCGTCCAGCCGCTCGACGGAATCGACGGTCGGGGTCCAGTCGGGCCACCGCTCGACGTCGCTGAAAACCTGCCAGACCCGCTCGGGCGCGGCCTGGATCGTGCTGGAGTGATCGAAGCGCATGTACCAAATGGTACATGGACCTGAGACACTCACCAACGGGTTTACCGGGCGCCGACCGGAGCGGGACGCAGCGTGAGCGGTAGGTAAAACCGGGCCCTTGGTGAGTGGCTGGGGTCCGGGGTGCCGGTAGGGTCTGGGGCCATGGCTGACCAGAACGTCCCGCAGAACGTGGAGAACGAGCAGGACCCGGGCGCGAACACGCAGATGTTCCGCGCCTTCGTCAACGAGGGCCAGGCCGAGGCCGCCGCCGAACCCAAGGTGAACGGCCGGATGCTGGCGATCGTGGGCG
Organism: Kribbella sp. NPDC003505; assembly: GCF_040610875.1. Taxonomy (NCBI): domain Bacteria; kingdom Bacillati; phylum Actinomycetota; class Actinomycetes; order Propionibacteriales; family Kribbellaceae; genus Kribbella; species Kribbella sp. NPDC003505. The sequence goes on from NZ_JBEXNA010000007.1 coordinate 323,417, forward strand.
GCGCGGTGCTGCTGATCGCGATCATCGCCGCGATCGCCGTGCTCTGACTTGAACCTCCAGGTCGAGGTCGTCAGGGTCTTCACCGACCCCGACGGCCGGTTCGGCAACCCCCTGGGCATCGTCGACGGCCGCCTGGTCGGTGAGAGCGACCGGCAGCGCGTGGCCGCCGAGCTCGGCTACAGCGAGACCGTGTACGTCGACGACGCAGCCACCGGCACGCTCCGTATCTACTCCGCCACCGGCGAGATGTCCTTCGCCGGCCACCCGACGGTCGGCGCCGCCGCCTGGCTGCACAACCACGGCCACCCCGTCGACACCCTGCACGTCCCCGCCGGCCCCATCCCCGTCACCCGCTCCGGCGACCTCTACGCCGTCCGAGCCGACACCACCTGGGGCAGTTCCTGGGAGTGGCACCAGCTAGCCACCCCCGCCGACGTCCTCGCTGCCGACCCCACGACGTACGACGCCGGCCACACCTTCCTCTGGTCCTGGCAGGACGAGCCCGCCGGCATCGTCCGAGCCCGAGCCTTCGCCCCCGCCATGAACGTCGAGGAAGACGAAGCCACCGGCTCAGCCGTAACCCAACTGACCGCGCAACTCCGCCGCGACCTCCTCGTCATCCAAGGCACCGGCTCCCACCTTCACACCACCTGGCAACCGCCCACCCACGCCACAGTCGGCGGCCGAGTCCTACCCGAAGCCCCACGCACGCTGCCCCGGTAAGGCGAGACAGACCCCGCGCACAGCACGTTTGCGCGCGCGGCGCCACAGCTATCGGCGATTCATGTCACTTGCTGCAATTTCGTTGACCCACTGAGTAGCGACCCCTCACTATCAGGACGCCCTCAACTTCCTGAGTGGCGCACCTCGGGGGTGCTGGCAGTCCGGCTGTTGTCACTTCAGGGGTGGGTTCATGATGTCCAATCGGTGGTCCCTGCGCGCGCTCACGCGACAGGTAAGTCTGCTGTCGGTCCTGGCGGTTCTCACCGCCGGCCTGGTCGCAGTTCCGGCAAGCCAGGCGGCCAAGCCGGCCGGCCCGCCGAAGTCCGCGAAGACCGTCGCCGAAGCAACCCGGCTGGCGGCGCAGTACAACACCTCGATTGAGATCGAGGAGAAGACCACGGAGTACTCGCGGACCGTGGCAACTCCCGAGGGCACGCTGAGTGCGGAGCTCTCGAACCGCCCCGTGCGGGTGCACAAGGCGTCGGGCTGGACCGACATCGACACCACACTGGCAGTCCGCCAGGACGGCATGCTCGCGCCCCGCGCGGCGACCACCGACGTGGCGTTCTCGAACGGCGGGACAGGTGTCCTCGCCCGCTTCCGCCGCGCAGACGGGGTGTTCGAGCTCGAGTCGCCGTGGTCGTTGCCCACCCCGACGGTCGAGGGCTCGAAGGCCACGTACGGCGAGGTCCTACCGGGAGTCGACCTGGTGGTCGACGCCGCCGCGGAGGGGTTCAGCTACAACCTCGTCGTCAAGAACCGGGCCGCTGCGGCGGACCCGGCGCTGCGCAGCCTGACGTTCCCGGTGGCGACGCAGAATCTCGACCTACGAACGGCTCAGACCGGCCGGCCGGGGTATGTCGATGCCTCCGGCAAGCAGGTACTCAGCGCCGGCGAGGCGTTGATGTGGGACTCGACAGGCACGGTGGCGAGTAAGACGAGGTCGAGCGCCGCGGCTGTCGCCGAAGGGCCGGGCGGACAGGCCAAACGAGCCCTGATGACCTTCGAAGGAAGCCCGGACGGCCTCACCCTGACCCCGGACCAGCGTCTGCTGACCGATGCGGCGACCGTCTTCCCGGTCGTGCTGGACCCGACGATCATGACCGTGAACCGGAGCGGCTGGACGGCGGCCTGGCAGCTCTATCCGACCACGTCGTTCTGGCAGACCAGTCACACCCTGGGTGTCGGCTACGAAGGCTTCGAGCAGAACAAGATCGTCCGTTCGTTCTTCCAGTTCGACGTGTCGCCGTACACCAACAAGAAGATCCTCAACGCCTCGCTGCTGACCTACGAGGTCCATTCCGCGAGCTGCTCCGCCCGCTCGGTGACGGTGTCCCGGACCGGACCGATCTCGTCCGCCACAACCTGGAACCAGCAACCCGCGAGTCAGGCCGATGTCGCTACCCGCAGCGTCGCCCTGGGGTACAGCTCCAGTTGTCCGGCCGGCGGCGTCGAGTTCGACGTGACGAGCTCGGTCCAGTACACGTCGACCGCCAACGGCCGGACCGCGACGTTCAGATTGCGGGCGACCGACGAGACCGACGAGATCGCGTGGAAGCAGTTCAACAGCACCGGCCAGCTGAAGATCGAGTACGTTGCGTACCCGCTGCCCGCGTACGAACTGGGCTCCGCGACGCAGACCGACACACCGGGTCCGTGCGCGACCGCGACCGACCCGATGGTCGTGGCGTCGTTGCGGCCGCAGCTGTCCGGCAAGGGACGGGTCGGCGCCGGTGACACCAGTGCCGCGATCGTCGTCCAGTTCCAGATCATCAGTCAGTCCCAGCAGATCTGGTACACGCAGAGCACGACCGTCTTGCCCGGTGTGCTGGTCAAGCCGCTCGCGCCGACGGGCCTTTCCACCGGAGCCCTCTACACCTACCGGGCCCGAACCCTTTATGCCATTCCCGGGGGAACCTTGGCCTCGGCTTGGTCGGGCACGTGCTACTTCAAGATCGACACCACGCCACCGCCGCCACCGACCATCACCGCCAGCTACAACGGCACCTCGCTGAAGGACTGTCTCGACCCGGCACAGGCCGGCGTCTGCCCGGAGTCCGTTCCGTTCGGCGCGAAGGTGACGTACACGATCTCGTCGACCAGCACGGATGTCGTTGCCCTCAGCTACGGGTTCGACGGGGCGTCGTTGACCAAGGTCAACGGCCGGTCCGTCACGATCTCGCTGGTCACGCCGGCTCAAGGGTGGGTGACCTTCGACGCCCTCAGCCACGATGCCGTGGCCCACGCCAGTTCGACCCGGCAGTTCCGGATCAATGTCGGTCCCGGCCTGCCTCCGATCGCGGCCTGGTCCCTCGACGACGGCAGCGGTACGACGGCCGCCGACTCCTCCGGCAACAACCATCCCCTGGCCGTGACCGGCGCGCAGTTCGACGACGCCGGCCGCGTCGGCGGGTCCTTGGTCTTCAACGGGCAGGACGGCGGCGACAACCGGGCGAGCGTCGCCGGACAGGTCGTCGACACGTCGGGCAGCTTCAGTATCTCGGCCTGGGTGCGGCCCACTGCCGCGAACGACTCCGGCATCGTGGCGATCACCGGCGGCGCCGCGTACGGCGGGCTTCTGCGGTACGTCGCATCCACCAGCCGCTGGACCTTCTACCAGAACGTGTCCGACTCCTGGACCGCCGCACAGGCGCGAGTCGATTCCGTCGGCCCGCCGGTGATGTACGCCTGGACGCACCTGCTCGGGGTCGTCGACGCCGGCAACAAGACCGTCAAGCTCTACGTCAACGGCCGTCTGCAAGGTACGGCGTCGTTCACCCACACGCCGTGGAAGGCGACCGGAACGGTGGAGGTCGGCTCCTACCGGGTGGGCACCGGCAAGGGCGTCTTCCCCGGCGGCATCGACGACGTGAAGATCTACCCCCGGACCCTGTCCGCCGCCGAGGCGAAACTGGCAGCCGATCCGCGCACCGGGCCGGCAGGCAGTGACGAGCCTGTCGCCGGTGTCACGGCGTACTACCCGTTCGACAACGTCGCAGCCGGCAGCGATGGTGTCTGGCGGACCGGTGAATCCGTGTACGGCGCCAACATGATCGTCAACGGCTTCGGGGACACGACCGATCAGAGCTCGGCCGTCGTGGAGGATCTGGAACGCGGTCGGGTGCTCGCCACCACAGGCAAGAGCACGGAAGCCGTCTCCCTGCCCCGTCCCTTGGTCGATACCTCGGCAAGCTTCACAGTGACGGTCTGGGCAAAGATCACGGACACGTCGCAGCCTCAAGTGATCGCCCGCCAGGCAGGCTCCGCCAAGGATTCGTGGCGCCTGGAGTACCGGCCGTCGCCCGGCGACGACAGCGCTCTGTGGGTGTTCTCGCGGTCACCGGCCGACTCCACGACCGCCCAACCCGTCGAGGTGACCCAGCCGACGAACAAATTCACGGCCGACGACTGGAACGCGTTGGTGGCAACGTACGACGCTGCCAGCGGCCAGATCCTTCTCCAGATCGCGGACAGATCCGGTGATGGCGGGATTGCCGGATTCACTACTCCGTTCACCAGCGGCACGACAGTCGTCGGAGGTCAGGCGCCCGGGCTCAGCCCGTACGGCGGTCTGATCGACGACCTGCGGATCTACGCGGGCGTCGTACCGCAGCGCCAGCTCTGCACCGACCTCGGCAACGAAACGAGCTGTTCCTGATGAGGCCAACCATGCGCGCATTCCGTTCCCGGTTCCTGCCGGTGCTGCTCAGCCTGTCGCTCGCCACGACCGTGGCGATCTCCGGTCCGGTGCCCTGGGCCGAGGCCCGGTCGTCCGGCGGGAGCCCCGGACTGCCGAAACCCGTGGCGCCGCACGACGCGGACGTCGAACCGGTCAAGCCGGTCGCCGCGCCGAGTGAGTCCGCGGACCTGAAGCGAGCAGTCGACGCGACGATCGCCGCGGTGAGCCGGCCGGTCATCTGGCCGACGCCGGGGCACCACAGCGTGGTGGTCGGACTGGCCGGAACGCGGGCCGGCGGACCGGTTTCCGCCCAATCGGTCACGGGCGGTCCGCCGGCGACCGTTGACGTCGAGTTCCTTGACCAGGCGGCCAGTGCCCGCGCAGGCATCAGCGGCGTACTGGTCAAGGCGACGGCGCCGGCATCGCGGTCCGACGTACAGCTGTCCTTCGACTACTCCGGCTTCGCGAACGCGTTCGGCGCGGACTGGGCTGCGCGACTGACCGTCGTAGCGCTGCCGGCTTGCATCCTGACGACGCCGAACGCGCCCGCGTGTTCAACGAGCACGCCGCTGCAAGCACACAACGACACCAGCCGGAAGACGGTTTCGGCGACCACGCCGGTCAGCGCGCAACCGTCGGTCTTCGCGCTGACTGCCGCATCGGACTCGAGCACCGGCGACTATGCGGCGACCCAGCTCTCGGCCGCGTCCAGTTGGTCCGGCGGCGGGGCGAGTGGTGACTTCACGTGGTCGTACCCGCTCCGGATGCCGCCGGCCGCGGCCGGGCCGACGCCGAGTCTCGCCTTCCAGTACTCCGCTCAGTCGATCGACGGCCGGACCTCGGCGACGAACAACCAGGTCTCCTGGGTCGGTGAAGGCTTCGACCTGACCGAGTCGTTCATCGAGCGCAAGTACACGAGTTGCGACGAGGACGGCAACGCCGGCAAGTACGACCAGTGCTGGAAGTACGACAACGCGACGCTCACGCTGAACGGCAAGTCGAACGAGCTCGTCCGGACCACCGGCGATGTGACCGGTGCGAGCACCTGGAAGCTGAAGAACGACGACGGCTCCCGAGTCGAGAAGCTCGTCGGCACGGTCGACAACGGTGACGCGCGCAAAGAGTACTGGCGGGTCACGACGACCGACGGCACGCAGTACTACTTCGGCAAGCACCAACTGAGCTCGTCGATGACCACGTTCACGAACTCGGTCTACACCGCGCCGGTCGCCGGTGACGACGCGGCCGAACCCTGCCACGCCAGCACCTTCGCGACCTCGTTCTGCAACCTGGGCTGGCGCTGGAACCTCGACTACGTCATCGACCTGCACGGCAACGCGATGTCGTACTGGTACACCAAGGAGACCAACAACTACGCGAAGAACGGCGTGGCGTCTCCCGGTACGCCGTACGTCCGGGGCGGCTACCTGAACCGCATCGACTACGGCCTGCGCGACACCACGATCGCGACCGCGAAGGCTCCGCAGCAGGTCGTCTTCACCACCGCGGAGCGCTGCCTCGCCAACTGCTCGGTGCTGAGCAGTACGACCAAGGCCAACTGGCCGGACGTGCCGTTCGACCAGGTGTGTGAAGGGTCGACCGCTTGCACCAACAAGGTCTCCCCGACGTTCTTCAGCCGCAAGCGGCTCTACCAGATCCAGACCCAGATCTGGAACGGGACGGCGTACCAGGCGGTCGACTTCTGGCAGACCAACCTGACCTTCCCGTCCACCAACGACGGCAGTACCGGCGCGCCGATGTGGCTGGCTGGTATCTCGCACAGCGGCAAGGCCGGTACGGCGCTGAGCGTGCCGAACGTGACCTTCAGCCCGGTCGGCCTGGCCAACCGGGTCGACTCCAACACCGACGGCCTCAACGGCCTGGTGCGCTACCGGATCCACGAGATCAACACCGAGACCGGCGCCAAGGTCATGGTGAACTACGCGGGCAAGGAGTGCATGTCCGGTGAACGGCCGGCCAAGGACAGCAACACGAAGCGCTGCTACCCGGTCAAGTGGACGCCGCCGCATGAGGTCGAGCGCGAGGACTGGTTCCACAAGTACGTCCTGGACAACGTCGTGACGTCGGATCCGACCGGCAACGGCGCGTTGATGATGACGCAGTACGTGTACTCGGGCGGTGCCGCCTGGCACTACCAGGAGTCTCCGATGCTGAAGGACAACGACAAGACGTGGTCCGACTGGCGCGGGTACAGCACGGTGACGACGTACACCGGCGATCCCGCTGACCCGGCGCCCCGGAGCCGCTCTGTCGCGAAGTACTTCCGCGGGATGGACGGCGACAAGCTCGACGGTACGACGGCCGTGAAGAACGTCGACGTCGTCGACACCACGGGCACCGTCCGCCCGGACCTGCCTGCGCTGTCCGGCAGTCCGCGCGAGCAGATCACCTACCAGAACGAGAGCTCGAACACCGAGGCGTCGGGCGTCATCACGGACTACCTCGTGACGCAGAAGGCCGCGCAGGCGGTGCCTGGCGGAACGCTGCTGTCCAACTTCGTGGGCGCGTCGGCAACACAGAACCGCGTGCACCGCGACGGTGGCCGGCCCGACCTGATCCGAACCGTCGCCACGGCGTACGACCCGGACAACGGCCTGCCGATCAAGGTCACCGACTACGGCGACGCCGCCGAGGTCGACGAGACCTGCACGATCACGGCGTACGCGAAGAAGACGGTGCCTTGGCTGGTCGCGCTCCCGATGCGGATCGTCACCTCGACGGGAGCCTGCGACACCGCCTCGCCCAACCCGCCGGAGAACCGCGTGCTTTCCGACGTGCGGACGTTCTACGACGGCCTGACGTACGGCGACGCGTCGAAGGGTGACGCGACGACGGTCCAGCGTGTCCATCACTACACCAACGGTCTGCCGATCTATCAGACCACCGGCACGAAGGCGTACGACGCGTTGGGCCGGGCCATCTCGTCGGGAGACGCGCTCGGCCGGATCACCACGACCGACTACACGCCCACCGCGACCGGTCCGCTCACGCAGACCGTGGTGAAGCAGCCGACCGTGAACACCTATGGCGGAACTCCTGCGAACTTCGCCACGACCACCACCTACCGTCCCGAATGGGGTCTGCCGTCCAAGACTGTCGACCCCAACGGCAAGGTCACCGAGATGGCGTACGACGCGCTGGGCCGGCTGACCGCGGTGTGGCTGCCGAGTCAGGCGCCTGCCTCCACGAGTCTCGCAAACACCAAGTACACCTACACGCTGTCACAGACCGCAGCCTCGACCGTGCGGACGGATCAGCTGAACGTCGAGGCGAACGGATACGTCACGTCGTACGCCCAGTTCGATTCGCTGCTGAGGCCACGCCAGAGCCAGACACCCGGGGCGAACGGTGGTCGTGTCATCACCGAATCCCGGTACGACTCTCGCGGCCAGGTGATCTACGACAACCAGGACATCTGGGACTCCGGTGCTCCCGCGGCGGCCATGGTGAACGTGCCCAACGCGTCGGTCCCGAACCAGACGTTCAACGAGTACGACGGCACCGGCCGGGTCGTGAAGTCGACCTTCATGAGCATGCTGCAGCCGAAGTGGTCGACTACCACGCTGTACGGCGGCGACACCACCACGGTCCTGCCCCCGTCCGGCGGCAGTGCGACCTCGACCGTGACGGACGTTCGCGGCCAGGTCGTCGAGCGGCGTGAGTACGACGGCAACGCCGCCACCGGTGCGCCGGACCTCACGACGTACACCTTCGATCTGGCCGGGCGGATGACCCGGATGCAGGGCGCCGGTGGAGTCTGGACGTACACGTATGACCTGCGCGGCCGGAAGATCGAGAGCACCGATCCCGACTCCGGCACCACGACCTCGACGTACGACGAGGGCGACCGGCTGGTGTCGACCACGGACTCGGCGAACAACACGTTGGTTACCACGTACGACGCTCTGGACCGAAAGACCGGGCTCTACAAGTCGAGCGTCGACCCGGCAAACCTGCTCGCGGACTGGATGTACGACAAGACCGGTCTGCTGGGCCAGTTGGCGATGTCGACCAGCTACACGGCCGGCAAGACCGGTCCGGCGTACCGGACGATCATCAACAGCCGGAACGTGCTGTACAAGCCGACGCAGGTCACCCGGGACATCCCGTCCGTCGAGGGCGTGGAGATCGACGGCAGTTACTGGACGAACTACGCGTACAAGCCGGATGCCAAGACGCCGTCGCTCATCAGTTACTCGGGTGGCGGCGGTCTGGGCGCGGACGACGTGCAGTTCGCGTACAGCCCACTGGGGTTGCCAACGCGGATGTTCAGCACCCGCGGCACGTATGTGAACGACGTCGACTACAACCAGTTCGGCGACGTCACCCTGTACGACCTCGGGTCCAACGCCGACATGTTCATCGCGAACGTCTACGAGGACGGGACCCGCCGGTTGAGCCGCAGCTCGGCGGGCGACGTACAGGTCGTGTCGGACCATCTGTACAGCTACGACCCGGTCGGCAATGTCACCAAGGACCAGAACCTGGTCGACCCGGCGGCAGGCGGCGACACACAGTGCTTCGAGTACGACGGCCACCAGCGGCTCAGCCAGGCTTGGACCCCGGCTGACGCCGACTGCAGCAAGGCGCCGACCACGATGGCGCTGGGCGGCGTTGCGCCGTACTGGCAGTCGTGGGCGTACACGCCGACCGGGCTGCGGCAGACGCAGACCGACCACTCGGCCGGCGGCGACGTCACGAGCACCTACACCTACAACACCGACCAGCCGCACACGCTCGCGAAGGTGACCGGTGCCGGAGCGCAGAAGGACTACCAGTACGACGCGCGGGGCAACACCACCGTGCGGCCGGGACAGACGCTGACCTGGGACCCGCAGGGCAAGCTCTCCAAGCTGTCGAGCGCGGCGGGCGACACCAACTACGTGTACGACGCCGACGGCAACCTGCTGGTCCGCCGCGGCCCGACGGAGACGACGCTTTTCCTGGGTGAGCTCGAGCTGACCCTGAACAAGGCCACTCGGCAGGTTCTGGGCAAACGCCAGTACGAGTTCAACGGGCAGACCATCGCGGTCCGCTCGGCCAACGGGACGGCGACCTCGGACCTCTCCTGGCTCGTGACCGACTACCACGAGACGTCGCAGGTGGCCGTCGATGCTGCGACACTGACCGCGACGAAGCGCTACGCCAAGCCGTTCGGCGATCCACGGGGTGTGGCGCCCGGCGGCTGGCCGGACAACCACGGCTTCCTCGGCAAACCCGAGGACAAGGACACCGGCCTGACCACGGTCGGCGCCCGCGAGTACGACCCGACCATCGGACGCTTCCTCAGCGTCGACCCGATGCTCGACATCGCCGACCCGCAGCAGATGCTCGGCTACACCTACGCCAACGACAACCCGACCTCCGGCTCCGACCCCACCGGCCTGATCAACTCCAGCGACGGCGAAGGAGGCGGAGGCTACACCGACGACGACGTCGACAAGCAATACCCAGTAGCCGGCGCCGTCAACGACAACCCCAACCCCCACCGCGGCGACGACGGCGGCGGCACCAACAACGACGACGGCGGCCACCACAAGAAAAAGAAGCACGGCATCGGCGGCTGGATCAAAACACACGTCAACGACGTCAAGGACAAGGTAGACGAAGCCCACGACTGGGCGAAAGAACACGCGTCGGGAATCGGCACTGCCATCGCCATCGGCGCCGCCGTCGTAGGCGGACTTGCATTCTGCGGCGCGACCGCCGGCATCGGTTGCGTGATAGTCGCCGGCGCTGTCGCCGGGGCCGTCGGCTCTGGTCTTGGTTATGGCGCCAGGGTCGCACTCGACGACGAGGAGTCTTTCAGCGTCGAGAACATGGCCAAGGAAGTGGCGATCGGAGCGGCGACAGGGGCTGCCGCCGAGATTGGCGGCGCTGCCGTTGCAGCAGGGGTTGGCAAGGTCATAGCTGCAAGAGCCGCATCATCGGCAGGCAAGGGTGGCGAGGATCTTGTCCGCGTCGGTCGTTGGATGAGTGGGCGCGAGCACGGCGCCATGGTCAGGAGCGGAAAGGTTCAGGAGGGAGCTGGTGGGACGACTTACGTTGCCCATCCGGCGGACGTCAAGTCGTACATTAAGGAGGCGAGATCCGGGTCCCGGTACATCGAGTTCGACGTGCCGAAGGCTTCCCTAGCGTCGGCTGGAAAGCCGGGGTGGGCGCAGATTCCAGGACCCAACTCGCTGCGTGGACGGCTTGCCGCCAAGAGGGGCGAGCCACTTCCTCAGTTCCCGGCAGCGCATAATATTGAATGGATCGCATCGAAACTATGACCGACTTACTGAATTACGCGACGGAGTGGGTCGAGGCGTCCCGGACCGCATTGACTGGCCGCGGGATCGAAGTTGGTGTCGATCGGTCGTCCGGCGAGCGGGACAACCCCTCCCTGTGGATCGATCTTGATCGGGGTAGCCGGATGGTTCGGCTGACGCTCTGGAGCAGTGGCGCGGCTGTGCTTGCGGTCGCGGAGGTAGGTACCGGTTCGATCTTGCTGGAGGAGCAGTTGGAGCTCGTCGCCACGGCTGCCCTGGACGAGACGCTCCGTCGAGCGGTGACATTGGCGTCGGGCGAGTAAGTCAGCTCTTCCTACAGCGCCCTCTATGACGGATGTGTTGAGCCCGAAGGTCTGGCGACGAGTCGGTCAGGGGAGGAGGTCCAGTTTCCTGCCCTGCAGGCGAAGGTGATCGGTGAGGTGCTCGCGGCGCTTCCGCCGGAGCTTGGTCCGTACCGGCTGGTGATGCACGAGCTCGTGCCGGGGCCTGAGCGCTACGTGTCCCGAACACGCCCGGTCGACCCCGCCCGGCTCGCCGAATTGGTTGCCGAGGGCCACTGGAAATACTTCATCGTCAGTGAACGCCTGTCACTGGGCATCGTCGCGAAGCTGCCCGACGTCGACTCGGCCACGTTGTCGAGATGGTAGTCACCGGGGCGTGGTCCGATGCGGCCGACGCGACGGCGCGGCACAGTGCCGCCGCGACCGCCATCGGCGATGACGCTGCCACGGCAACGAACTTTGCCCGTTCACGAACGTAAGCCCCAGACCGGCGTCGCCGACGAGGACTGGAACCGGCGCGGGCGGGCGTCACGATGTCATTGTTCACGGAACAGCCGGTGGGCGCCCGATCGTCAACGGAAACGTGACGCACGTACAGCAGATTGCCGACGCAGTGCGCGAGAATCCTGCCTACAACGGTGGTGCGATCACGCTGGTGATGTGTCATGGCGGCAGAGAGACGGCTGCCTCGCTGTCACGGATCATGGGAGTCGACGTAGTCGCAACGACGCGCAAGGAGACTTCTGATGGGTGTGCCGGAACCCGCCGACCCGCGGCCGCTGGGATCGTTGGCGCCTGCGCCCGGGGGTAATGCGTGGTCCGCGGAGTCGCTGGATCGGTCGTCGGTGATGGAGGCTGGGCTGCGCGCCCGGGTCGCGGACTATCTCGCCGGCTGTCCTGTCTTTCTGGCGTGGATGGAGTACACCCGGGATCTGATCGGTGATCGCTTCGGAGTCAGTGGTGGGTCGGCGATCGTGTCCGATGGGGTGTACTACTGGCGGCTGGACGCGGCGGAGTACGTGCGGGAGTACGGGATCGCCGTACCCGAAGAAGCTCTGCGGCATTTCGATGCAATCGGATGGAAGCCTCCGGTCTTCTCCCAGGAGCAGTACCTGGCGATCTACCGCAGCCTGGACGCACTGCTCGGCGGTGGCGAAGTGATCGAATGATGTCCATCTGACACGGTCGCCGACCCGCAGCTATGGCCGGCGGTGCTTGTGCTGGTCTGGCGATGTGTTTTGAAGCAGTAAGCGGTGAGAAGGAGTTGGAGCGGTTCTGTGCTGCCTTCGGGATGGCGGGCGGCTTGTTGGAGCCAGAGGTCAAGTTTCCGCGGGTGCCCTTCGTCGCCGAGCGGGTACCCCTAATGTCTCGGATAGATCGGGCCTGGCTTCTGCTCGAGGCGGTTTGTGGCTAGGAGGCTGTTGGGCATGCTGCTGAGTTATGGCCGGCTCGTCGTCGGCGAGCTGCCGGGAACGTCGCAGGCGGATGTGCTCGTGGGGGTCGAGGGGTGATTTCCGGCTGATGGACGGCGGGCGGGTGCTGTCCGAGGAATTGTTGTTTCCGGTGGCGGAGTTGGCGTGGAGTCTCCTGAGGTGGGTGGGGCAGGGCGACCGGGACGACTTCGTGTTCGACTCGATGTCGTTCGAGGAGTTGGGCGCGCTCACCGTGCGTCGTGAGGGTGGGGGCTGGGTGTTCGGTTCGGCTTTCGCGCCTGAGTCCGTCAGTACGCCGGTGTCCTGGGTCGAGGTTGAGGCCGGCGTGCGGGACTTCGCACGGAGGGTGGCCGATGATCTGAACGCCGTCGGGCTCGATGGGGCGGATGCGCTGCGGGAGGTCTGATGGATACCTACAACCTTGTTGGTCCCGTGGCGGGGGACGACTATCGGGCGTATTGCGGGCCGTGGCGCCGTTGGCGGTGGTGTTCGGGGTGCTGGACAAGGGCCGTGGGACACGGATGGATGAGTCGGGGAGGCAGGTCCTGCGGAGGCTCGGGGACCATCTGCTCGAGGCGGATGAGGTGCAGGCCTGGCCGGGGTCCCTGATCATGGGTACGTCGACCCAGGATCGGTACCTGTTCCGGCTGGACGATGAATCGCTCGGGGTGCTCACGACGGCCGCGTCGAGCCTCTTCGGTTGGGTCTGGCCGCGGCTGCCCGAGGATCTGCATCTGCGGGCTGACGGGTCGACGGTGTTCGGGACCGCCGCACGGGAGGACGATGCCTGGCTCGAGTTGACGGCGGGGGAGTACGACGCGGTGGTCGGCCGGCTACCCGGGGACTCCTGCTCGAGCGGGGATGAGGCCGTGATCGCGGCGTTGCGCCGTACCTGCAGTCGTGGGCGTACACGCTGACCGGGCATGGGCAGCACGGGGGGCACCCAAGCACAGGCCGATAATGCTGCACGCCAAGATGTTGTCGGGAACGAGACCAGCCGAGAGACCACGGAGCAGATGACAGGACGATCCTTTGCGGTCGGGCCGCGACCGAACGGGACCATCGAGATGGTGGTGACCGGGTCGTGGTCCGACGAGGCCGGCGCGGCGTTCGTCGACCAGGGCGCCGACACCCTCGTGCTGAACTATGCGCTCGGATTCGACATGCCTGACCTGGGGTTTCTCGACGGCCTGCCGGTGCGGAATCTGACGGTCATCGATCGGCGGCTGCAGTCGTTGGATCCAATTTACGGCCTTGCGTCGACGTTGAGACGCGTGAGCCTCACGGTGGATCCTGCGTTGACGGTTGATCTCGAACGCCTGCCCGACCTGACTGAGATCCGGGCGGACTGGGGTCAGATCCGGCAGACGTTCCGCTCTGCGGTTCACCTTGTGCGACTATTCGCGGGGCGATACACGGAGGAGGACCTGTCGGTTCTGGCGTCGGCCGGCCGCCTTGAGACGCTGGTGTTGAAGGATCGGCCGCGCTTGAAGTCGCTCGACGGGCTTGCGCGCCTGCCGGATCTTCGGCATCTCGGCGTCTATCTCGCCGCGCGGCTGTCGGATACCGGCGCGGTTCGTGCGTCAATGCTGCGCGAATTGCACCTCGAAGCTTGCAAGAAGGTGTCTACCCTCGACGACATTGCAACGTGCGGTGATCTCGAAGTCCTCAACCTGAGTGACGGCGCAAACTTCGGGAGTGCTGAACCACTGCGGGCACTGCCGAAGCTGCGGGAGTTGCTGTTGTCCGGCTCCACGAGAATCCTGGACGGCGATCTGAGCCCGATCGCCGATCTTCCGCAGCTTCGGGAGTTACGCATGCAGAGCCGGCGGCACTATCGCCCGAGCGTCGAAGAGATCCAGAAGGTCATCGCCGGCCGGCGGTAGCCGGCGCGGCGGGCGGCCGGATCCAGGTCGATGGTGATCGTGGTGATTAGTGAGGAAACCTCATTCCTGCGATGGGAGCCCGCGCGAACGATCTGACGGCGCAGTGTTGAGCCTGGAGATCTGGCGCCGGGCCGGTCAGGGGAGGAGACGCGGTCCGGAAGCGCCGAGCCTCGGCGTCGTCACCAGCTGGCAACCGAAGCCGGGGAGTCCTGCACCCACGACGAGTACAACAAGATCTACGACGCCGCTGTCCGCGCACTCGGAGGCCGGCGCTGAGATGGACGCGCGGCTCGACGGAGCTTGGGACGGTCGGGCAGGAGGGCGGTGCCTGGGTGGAGTTGCCGGCGGCGGAGTACGGCGCGGTGACTGACCGGCTACCCGGGGGAGTCCGGCTCGAGCGGGGATGAGCGCCGGGATCGGGGACATCCGTTGACGGGTGACCCGGAGCGGATGGAGCATGGGGACTCGGCTACTTGGGGAGGTTCTTGTGGCGGAGGTTGTCAGGGCTGCGCTTGTCCAGACGTCGTGGACGGGTGACAAGGAGTCCATGATCAAGGCGCACGAGGACTACGCGCGGCAGGCGGCCGCGGCGGGTGCGAAGGTGATCTGTTTCCAGGAGTTGTTCTACGGGCCGTACTTCTGCCAGAAACAGGACGCCGAGTACTACGAGTACGCCGAGTCCGTGCCGGGCCCGACCACCGAGCGGTTCGCAGCCCTCGCCAAAGAGTTCGGCATGGTGATGGTGCTGCCGGTGTACGAGCAGGAGCAGCCGGGCGTGCTGTACAACACCGCCGCGGTCATCGATGCCGACGGCACCTATCTGGGCAAGTACCGGAAGAACCACATCCCGCAGGTGAAGGGCTTCTGGGAGAAGTTCTACTTCCGGCCGGGCAACCTCGGGTACCCGATCTTCGACACCGCGGTCGGGCGGATCGGCGTCTACATCTGCTACGACCGGCATTTCCCCGAGGGCTGGCGGGCGCTCGGCCTGGCCGGCGCGAAGATCGTGTTCAACCCGTCGGCGACCAGCCGCGGTCTCTCGGCGTACCTGTGGAAGCTCGAGCAGCCCGCCTCCGCGGTCGCCAACGAGTACTACATCGGCGCGATCAACCGGGTCGGGATCGAGGCCGAGTTCGGCGACAACGACTTCTACGGGACGTCGTACTTCGTCGACCCGGAGGGGAAGTTCGTCGGCGACGTCGGGCACGACCACGATCCGGAACTGATCGTCCGCGACCTGGACCTGGGCCTGCTGGACACCGTCCGCGACCGCTGGCAGTTCTACCGCGACCGCCGCCCCGACGCGTACGGAGACCTGACGAAACCGTAGCGGGGAAGGGAAGAGCGAATGTCGTTGCTCGTCAAAGGTGGAACCGTCGTCGGACCGACCGGCACCCGGGTCGCCGACGTGCTGGTCGAGGGCGAGAAGATCGTCGCGGTCCTGGATCCGTCGTTCAGCCCGACGATCACGGTCGACGAGGTGCTCGATGCCTCCGGCAAGTACGTGATCCCGGGCGGGATCGACGCGCACACGCACATGGAGCTGCCGTTCGGCGGGACGGCGGCCAGCGACACGTTCGACACCGGCACCCGCGCGGCGGCGTACGGCGGGACCACGACGATCATCGACTTCGCCGTGCAGCGCACCGGCGAGGTGGTGCAGGACGGGCTCGCCGCCTGGCATGCGAAGGCCGACGGCGAATGCCACATCGACTACGCCTTCCACATGATTCTCGGCGGCGTCGACGCCGACGCGCTGAAGGCGATGGACCAGCTCGTCACCGACGAGGGCATCACGAGTTTCAAGCTGTTCATGGCCTACCCGGGCGTCTTCTACTCCGACGACGGGCAGATCCTCCGCGCGATGCAGACCGCCCGGGAGAACGGCGCGATGATCATGATGCACGCGGAGAACGGCATCGCGATCGACGTTCTGGTCCAGCAGGCGCTCCAGCGCGGCGAGACCGACCCGATCTACCACGGCATCACCCGCCCGGCCGCGCTCGAGGCCGAGGCCACCAACCGGGCGATCGCGCTCGCCGAAGTGGCGCAGGACTGCCCGCTGTACATCGTCCACCTGTCGGCCAGTCAGGCGCTGGAGCACGTGGCGGCGGCGCGGGACAAGGGCCGCAACGTGTTCGCCGAGACCTGCCCGCAGTACCTGTACCTGACGCTCGAGGACCAGCTCGGCGCGCCCGGCTTCGAGGGCGCGAAGTGGGTCTGCTCGACACCGCTGCGCAGCAAGCACGAGCCGCACCAGCGGGACCTGTGGAAGGGCCTGCGGAACAACGACCTGGCGATCGTGTCGACCGACCACTGCCCGTTCTGCATGAAGGACCAGAAGGAGCTCGGGCTCGGCGACTTCTCCAAGATCCCGAACGGGATCGGCGGCGTCGAGCACCGCGTCGACCTGGTCTTCCAGGGCGTCGTGGACGGGAAGCTGTCGCTGGAGCGCTGGGTGGAGACGATCGCGACCACGCCGGCCCGGATGTTCGGGCTGTACCCGCGCAAGGGGATCGTGCAGCCCGGATCGGATGCCGACCTGGTGATCTACGACCCGAACGGTACGACGCGGATCGGGGTCGCGACGCACCACATGAACATGGACCACTCGGCGTACGAAGGGGTCGAGATCAAGGGCCGGGTCGGCACCGTGATCTCGCGCGGCGAGGTGATCGTGGCTGACGGCAACTACCATGGCCGCAAGGGTCGGGGGAAGTTCCTGAAGCGCGGCCTCTCCTCGTATCTGATGTAAGGGGGATGTCGTGGACTTCGGTGTGGTGTTCCAGTGCGATCCGCCCGCGTCCACGGTCGTGGAGCTGGCCCGCAAGGCGGAGGACGCCGGGTTCTCGTACGTGTGGACGTTCGACTCGCACCTGCTCTGGCAGGAGCCGTTCGTGATCTACAGCCAGATCCTGGCGACCACGCAGCGGGTGGTCGTCGGGCCGATGGTGACGAATCCGGGGACGCGGGACTGGACGGTGATCGCGTCCCAGTTCGCCACGCTGAACGAGATGTTCGGCAACCGGACGATCTGCGGGATCGGGCGCGGCGACTCGGCGTTGCGGACGCTCGGCGCGCAGCCGGGCACGATCGACGAGCTGAAGCAGTGCGTCGAGGTGGTGCGGTCCCTCGCCCGCGGCGAGACCGTCAGCTATCGCGGCCAGGAGCTGAGGTTCGCCTGGGTCGACGACGGCGCCCTCGACGTATGGGTCGCGGCGTACGGGCCGCGCGCCTTGAAGGCGACCGGCGAGGTCGGCGACGGGTACATCCTGCAGCTGGCCGACCCGGACATCGCGGCGTGGATGATCGCGGCCGTACGGCGTTCCGCGGAGCAGGCGGGCCGCGACCCGATGGCGATCAAGTTCTGCGTCGCGGCACCGGCGTACGTCGGGGACGACCTGGCACACCAGCGCGACCAGACCCGCTGGTTCGGCGGGATGGTCGGGAACCACGTCGCGGACATCGTCGCGCGCTACGGGGCGTCCGGGGCGGTCCCGCGGGCGTTGACGGACTACATCGAGGGCCGGAAGGGGTACGACTACGCCGAGCACGGGCGGGCGGGGAACACGCACACGGACTTCGTGCCGGACGAGGTCGTGGAACGGTTCTGCATCCTCGGCCCGGTCGAGAACCACCTGGCCCGGCTGGCCGAGCTGAAGGAGCTCGGCGTCGACCAGTTCGCGCTGTATCTCCAGCACGACGCCAAGGAGGAGACGCTGGCGTCGTACGGCAAGGACATCATTCCTGCGTTCTGAGCCACAGATATGATAAATCGGTTATACTCTGGTGGGTGAGATGGGAGATCAGCCTTCATCGTGAGGTCGAGGCCTGGTATCTGGATATCTGCGAGAGCGAACCGGAGACAGGCACTCTGATTGAGGCTGCAATCGATCAGCTTGCCGATGAAGGGCCGACAGCTGGACGGCCGCTGGTCGACCGGGTGAAAGGTAGCCGCTTCCAGAACATGAAGGAGTTGCGGCCGCCGTCGTCGGGGCAGAGTGAGATTCGGATGCTGTTTGGGTTCGACCCGGCCCGCGAAGCGATCATCCTGGTGGCGGGTGACAAGTCCAGACGCTGGGAGAGCTGGTACCCGGACTGCAATTCCGCTGGCCGACGAGCGATTCGCTGAGCATCTGATCGCGCTGAAGGAGGAGGGTGACGATGAATGACTATGTGAAGTGGGAGAAGGTCAAGGCCAAAGGCCGTGCCGTCGATCCCCGGAGTGATGCAGAGCGTGCGAAGAGCAAGCATGCGGCTCGCGAGCGTCTCGATGCGTACGTCCGCGGACATCAGCTCGCCGAGATGCGCAAGGCGGCAGGGGTCACGCAGTCTGGACTTGCAGAGCTCCTCAATGTCTCACAGGCCCGCATCTCGAAGATCGAGAACGGCGAGGTCTCTGGTATCGACGTCATTCGTGCCTATGTCACCGCCCTTGGCGGCACGGTGGATCTGGTGGCAACCCTCGGCGACAGGACCTGGAAGGTCGCCTGACTGTCAGCCTGAAGTGCTGACGGTCAGGAGGTAGCCTCCGCGACCTGGCGGCGGAGTTGTTCCAGGACTACCGGGTCGAGCTTGCCGGGAGCCAGGCGTTCCTCGAAATTCTCGGTACCCGCCCACGTGTCGAGCGCCTCGGTCAGTCTCGTTCCACCGCCGGTGGGGTAGCCGAGCGTTTCGAGGCTGTCGCAGACCTCGGTCGCCAGTACGCCTTCCAGCGGCAGCAGGGTCGCCGGGTCCGGCTTGCCGAAGTACAGCTCGTGGAGGTCGAGCAGACGGCTCAGCTCGTCGACGGGTGCCGGGTGGTCGTCGGCGCGCAGGTCGATGGCGGTGTCCAGCACTCCGCCGTACGCCGCCCCCGCACGCCACACGCGGAGCGACGCGCTCTGGCGCCCGCGGCGATCCCCACCCGCCCGGTCGCCGGCTGCCAGCGCCGCCACCAGCCGCCGCTCGAACGGCTCGTCAGCGCGCCCATGCCACGCCTCGACCATGGCCGCCACGACCTGCGGCCCGGCCAGGATGTTGCCCTGCACCGCGTACCCGTCGCCTGCCTCGCCGCCCGCCCAGTCCAGGCAGGACGAGCCCGTGAAGCTGGCGCCGCGGCCCTCGGCGTCGACCAGCCCGACCTGGCGGTGGTCGCGCTCGTCGTCGGTAGCCGTCAACTGAGCCGCCACCTCACCGGCGGTCGCGCCGCCCGCGAGCAGGTCCAGGCCGTCCGGGCCGTAGGAGAGGTTGGCCGTGGCCTGGGTGGCGACCGCGCCGGCGCCGGCCCGGCCCCAGGGCACGACCGCACCCACCGCCAGGAATTTGGACGCGACCGCGATTCCCCAGGACCGCGAGTCCGGGTCGAACGCCACGATCGAGAACGTCATCGCAACTCCTCCGGGTTCGGGGTCCAGCGGTAGGCGCCGGGCAGCAGGTCGGTGACCAGGACCGACGCCGGGCCGTCGGGCGTCGGCAGGATCACGCGGATCGTCGGGTGGTAGTCGACGAGGATCTGCCGGTCGCGGCCGCACGGGCCGACCACGCCGCGGCCTTCGTTGCCGACAGCCACGATCGTGGTGAGCTCGCGGGCGCCCTCGGCCCGGGCCCGGCCGAGCGCGACCAGCTCGGCGCACGGGCCGCCGGTGAAGTGGTACAGGTTGATACCGGCGTACATCCGGCCGTCCGCACCGCGGACCGCGGCGCCCATCGTGTGGACGCCGTCGGGCCCGTCGGTGTTCGCGTCGACCGTCCGGCGGGCCAGCTCGATCAGCTCGCGGTCGTCGTCGGTCAGCGGGCGCAGCTCCATCAGCCGGCGATCCGCTTCAGCTCGGCGTCGACGACCGTCTTCACCTTCTTGATCTCGGCCGCGGGGTCGGCGCCGCTGCGGATGATCCGGTTCAGCGCGTCGGTGTACGCCGTACCGGACTTCGGCGACCACAGGATCGGGGTCTGCGCGTGCCCGTTCTCGGTCGCCAGCTCGGCCGCGTCGGCGGCCGGGCCGGACTTCAGCTTCTCGGCCTTCTCGACCAGGCTCTTCCGGGCCGGGATGTGGAAGCCGTAGGACTGCGCGAAGTCGAGCTGGTCGTCGGTCTGGTCGACCCAGAGCCACTTCACGTACTTCTTCGCGGCGTCGACGTTCTTCGACTTCGCGTTCACGCACGACCCGTACGCGCCGACCGGGACGCTCGGCTTGCCGGTGGTGGCGTTGAGTTTCGGCCAGGGGAGGACACCGTAGTCGCCCGGCAACGCCTTCTCGATCGCGGGCAGCGTCCACAGGCCGGTGAACTGCATCGCGGTCAGGCCCTGCGTGAACGCGGAGGGGTCGGACCAGTCGGTCGGGGCCCCGAGCAACAGCACCTTCGCGGTCCAGAACTCGCGCAGCTTGCGCAGCGACTCGACGGCCGCCGGGTCGTCGAACCCGAACTGGTTGTCCGCGGTCAGGTAGTCGAGCCCGGCCGACCACAGCGCCGGGCCGCCGAGGATGCCGACGCCGCCGTCGTTGCCGACGAACAGGCCCTTCACCTTGTCGTTGGTGAGCTTCTTGGCCGCCTCGAGCAGCTCGTCGACGGTCTGTGGCGGTTGCACGCCGGCCGCGCTCAGCAGGCTCTTGCGGTACACGAGCAGCTGCATGTCGACGACCTGGGGAACGCCGTACAGCTTGCCCTGGTACGTCATCCGCTCGATCAGCGCCGGGTTGAAATCGGCCTTCGCGTCACCCAGGACGTCGGTCAGCTCGACCACCTGGTTGGCCTTGATCATGTCGATCGTCGGCCCGTTCCCGTACTCGAACACGTCCGGGCCCTGGTCGGTCAGCAGCGCCGTCGACGCCTTCTTGTCGTAGTCGCCCGGCGACCACTGGATGTTCACGGTCGCGTCCGGGTAGGCCTTCGCGTACCGCTCGACGGCCTGCTGCGTGCCCGCCTCGCCGTACTGGTGGTACCACTGCTGGAGCGTCGGTTTCGACCCGTCCGACCCGCCGGACGACGGGCGCCCGGAGTTCGATCCGCATCCCGCCACCGCCATCGCGGCCAGGCCGGCCCCGAACCCGAGGACCTGCCGCCGACTGATCGTCATCTTGTGAACCTCCGTCCGGCGCGGTCCCACAGCCCGCGCGCCACGCACCGACCCTACGACCGGACGGGCCCAGATCGCCGTGATTTCCAGCCGCCGGGAACGATATGCTGTCGGCCATGTCCTGCCCCCGTGACTAGAGACCGCTCCCACGCCCCGGCGTGGTCCGAGCCCATTTCCCTGGTGAGTCTCTAGGAGCGTTCTCGTGTCCGGCACCACTCGTGCCGGGAGCTACCGTGCTGTCTTGCTGTTGCCGTCGGCGTTGCGCACGTTCGTGCCTGCGCTGCTCGGCCGCTTGTCGTACGGTCTGCTCCCGTTGTCCCTGCTTTTCACCGTCCGGTCGTCGACCGGTTCCTTCACCACAGCCGGCGCGGCGGTCGCCGTCTTCGGAGCGGCGTCGTTGTCGATGCCGTTCAAGGCACGTCTCGTCGACCGCTACAGCCAGCGCCGTGTCCTGCCGCTGCTCGCGGCCGGCTCCTCGGCCGGGTTGGTCGTCGTCGTCACGGCCGGTACGACGCCTGCCGCCGTACTGCTGCTCGTCGGCGCAACCGGATTGCTCGCGCCGCCCTTGGGGCCGTCGATGCGGTCGAACTGGCGCCTGCTCACCGAGGGCACCGCGCTCAAGGAACGCGCGTACGCCGTCGACGCGGTCTCGGAGGAGTGCCTGTTCCTCGGCGGGCCGCTGATCGCCGGCACGCTGATCAGTCTCTTGTCGGCGCCGGTCGCGCTCGGCTGCTCGGCGGCCCTGATGCTCGCCGGCACGCTCGCAATGGTGACGAGCCCGGTGACGACGCACACCGCGGCGTCGGCGCCGGCCCGGCATCCGTTGGGGCCTCTGGCGATCTCCGGGCTGCGGTGGATCCTGCTCGTCATCATGGTCACCGCGTCGGGGATCAGCGCGGCGTACGTGTGCGTGGCAGGTGTCGCGGCACACGCGGGACGTCCGGGGGCGGCCGGGTACGTCGAGGCGGCGATCGCTCTCGGGAGCGTGATCGGCGGGCTGCTCTGGGCACGCCGTACGCACACCCGGTCCTGGACGACGCAGCTCGCCGGGCTGATCGGCGTACTCGCCGCCGGACTGGTGGCGGCCTCGTTCGCGACCGGCCTGATCATGCTCGGCGTTCTGCTCGCCGTCGCCGGTGTCGCGGTTGCGCCGATGTTCGTAGTGGCCTACCTGGCGGCCGACAACGTCACGCCACCCCACCAACGCACCGAGGCCAGCACCTGGATCAACACAGCGAACAACCTCGGCTCCGCCACCGGCTCAGCCCTCGCCGGTCTGATCATCGACCACTCCACCCCCACCTGGGGCTTCCTCGCCGGCGGCGCCCTCCTGACCCTGGTCGCCACGACCCTCGCGGCGTCAGGCCGTTGACAACGATTGAATGAATTTGTATATCCAGCCATGTAGGTCTATATATATCGGAACATACTCTCGGTGCTGTGAAGACAGTGATCGATGTGGACGACAGGGTGCTGGCACTCGCCGCGAAGGAGCTCGGGACGGTGACGAAGAAGGACACGGTCAACGCGGCGCTCGCGTTCGTCGCCCAGCGCCGGGAGCGCATCGAGGCGCTGCTCGACGATCCCTACGCGCTGGGCGTCGGCCCAGACATCGATGACCCCGACGTCATGCGCGAGGCGCGCCGTTGAGCAGCGCTGCCATGGCCGGGACGGTCGGCAAGTTGTACCTGGTCGACACCTCGGCCCAGGCGCGAAGCAAGCACCCGCTGGTGCGCTCGGTGATCGCCGGACTGATCGTCGATCACGCGGCCGCCACCTGTCTGACCGTCGACCTCGAGGCCGGATACTCCGGCCGGAGCCACGCCGACGTGCGAACGATCGCCGAGCGGCGGCAGACGTTGTACGTCGACCTGCCGATCACCGACTCCGTCGCGAGGCGCGCCCGCGAGGTTCAGCATCGGATGGCGGCCCGGGGACAGCATCGGGCCGCCGGCGTGGTCGACGTCATCACCGCCGCGGTCGCCGAGCAGCACGGCGCGATCATCCTCCACTACGACGCCGATTTCGAACACATCGCTGCTGTCACCGGGCAACCGCACCTCTGGGTGGCGCCGCGCGGGACGCTGGACTGAGCGGGCGCGTGCTCAGGCGTCCGACAGGCGGGCGATGGTGGCTGAGGCGCGGCGCACGATCGGGACCGGGCCGGCGGGGAGCACGTCGCCGATGAAGGCGTAGTGCCGGAGGACGTCGGGGTCGACGTCGCCGGGGCGGTGGCGGCTGTGGTCGCGGACCCAGTCGATGATGTCGCCCCAGCCGGGTGCGGCGAGCGAGCCGCCGAAATGCTGGACCGACAGGCCCGCGCACAGGTTGCCGAAGGCAAGCCGGTGGGCGAGCGGCCAGCCGCGGAGGGTGCCCAGCACCAGGGAGGCGAGGAACACGTCGCCGGCGCCGGTCGGGTCGTACGAACGGACCGGCAGCGCCGGCACCTGCTCCTCCTCACCGGTCTCGGAGTCGATCGCGAGGACGCCGTCCGCGCCGTTCGTCACCACCGCGAGCGGCACCCGGTCGGCCAGCTTGTGCAGCGCGGCCTTCGGGGTGTCGGTGCGGGTGTAGGCCATCGCCTCGGTCGCGTTCGGTGTGAAGGAGTAGAACCCTTCGAGTACGTCGAGGACCGCCGGCGACCACTCGTCGGTCGGGTCCCACCCGACATCGCCGAACAGCAGCGCCCCGGACTCCCGCGCCTCGACCGTCCACCCGGGCAACTCGTCGGCCACCGGGACGATCGCCGACCGCGTCTTCAGCCCGGGACCGACCAGTTTGCTCGGGTCGCCTGGCGCCTCGTGCGCGTGCGTGACCATCGCCCGGTCCCGGTCGATCGACATCGACACCGTCACCGGCGAGTGCCAGTGCCCGATCCGCCGCGAGTGCGACAGGTCCACACCCTCCTGGTCCGCGAGCGTCCGCCAGCAGAAGTCGGCGTACGCGTCGTCGCCGAACACCGAGGCGAGCCCGGTCCGCAGACCGAGCCGCGCGGCCGCGATCGCGAAGTTCGCCACCCCACCCGGGCACGACCCCATCCCCTCGGCGAAGATCTCCGTCCCGGTGGTCGGGGCGGTCTCCAGGCCGGTCATCACGATGTCGAGGAACACAGTCCCCTGCACGAACACGTCGTAGCGGTCCTGCTCGTCCGTCATCGTGACACCGCTCCTTGTCATCCTGTGTTGTCGGTGGCGGGTGGAATGGTTCTTTCGTAGCATCATCGGCCGATCAAGACCACGGAATTGGGAGGGTGTCCGTGATCCCTACCTGGATCTCGGTTGTCGGGGTCGTGATGACGGTGCTGAGTCCGCTGCTCGCCCTCGGAGGCGTGCTGCTGGGGTCGTACCTGACGCGGAAGTCCGATCGCGAGCTCGACACCTGGCGGCATCGTGAGGAAACGATGCGGATGGTCCGGTGGGCGGTGGAGCAGATCCTGGAGGGGGAGGACGCCGGGACGGACGCCGGGGTGGTGACGCTGCGTTCGCTGATGAGGTCGGAGCTGTTACAGCCGGAGGACTACGATCTGGTCGCCGCGCTGACCGCCGCCGTTGCGATCGACCGCGTCGGCCCCGCCGCGTACGCTGATATCGCGGACGCGGACATCGAGGTCGTCGAGGGAGACAATGAGCATGGCTGAGAAGAAGACCGTGAAGGTCTCCCGCCAGGCTGTCGAACTGGCCCGCTTGCATGTCGAGGCCGCCCGCCGCGCGGGCCGCAAACCCGATGCCGGCGTGGCTCGCATCGCCGACGCCCGCCCCGACAACGGCAACGGAGCCCCCGCCGTGGCACCCGCCTGACGGGGGCTGTGGACAACCTCACTCGCCGAATCGCCGGAACGGATACGCTCAAGCAGGAAAGAACAGGGCGGGCGGCGCAAGGCGTCGTCGTACGGGCGTTTCAAACGGACCGGGTATCGGACGGGGGTGTACGGACCGGCAGGTTTGGTCGGCGGCACGCCGTGGAGCGCCTAGACTGATCGCCGGCCGCTCCGGTGGCGTACGGTGCACTTCGTGGTTACCGTCGCGTCGCTCCCTGTTCCCGACCACGGCCGGATGAACCCGTGATCCGCTTCGAGAATGTGTCCAAGACGTATGAGGGCCAGTCCAGGGCCGCTCTGCTGAACGTCAACGTCGATATCGAGAAAGGCGAGTTCGTCTTCCTGGTCGGAACCTCCGGGTCCGGCAAGTCGACGTTCCTCCGCCTGGTGCTCCGTGAGCAGCGGACGTCCAAGGGCCACATCATGGTGGCCGGCAAGGACCTGAACCGGCTCGCGAGCTGGCGGATCCCGCAGATGCGCCGCCAGATCGGCACCGTGTTCCAGGACTTCCGGCTGCTGCCGAACAAGACCGTCGCCGAGAACGTGGCCTTCGCGCTGCAGGTGATCGGCAAGCCGCGCTCGCACATCCGCAAGACGGTGCCCGAGGTGCTGGAGCTGGTCGGTCTGGACGGCAAGGAGGACCGGCTCCCGGACGAGCTGTCCGGCGGTGAGCAGCAGCGCGTCGCGATCGCCCGCGCGTTCGTGAACCGGCCGATGATCCTGATCGCCGACGAGCCCACCGGAAACCTCGACCCGGGCACGTCGGTCGGCATCATGAAGCTGCTGGACCGGATCAACCGGACCGGTACGACGGTCGTGATGGCCACCCACGACGTGTCGATCGTCGACCAGATGCGCAAGCGCGTGATCGAGTTGCAGAACGGCCACGTCGTCCGCGACGAGTCGCGCGGCGTCTACGGCTACCAGCACTGATCGCCGAGCACAGGGACTGACTGAAGATGCGCCTGAACTACATCCTCTCCGACCTCGGCATCGGCCTGAAGCGGAACCTCTCGATGACGATCGCGGTCGTCGTCACGATCTGGGTCTCGCTGGCGCTGTTCGGCAGCGCGCTGCTGGCCAACTCGCAGGTCAGCCTGATGAAGGGCAACTGGTACGACAAGATCCAGATCTCGGTGTTCCTGTGCACCAAGGACTCCGGCGGCCGCGGCTGCTCGGGCGCCGAGGTGACCCAGGAGCAGAAGAACCGGATCCAGCAGGTCATCCAGACGAACCCGGACACCGCGCCCGACGGCGTGTTCTCGGAGTCGAAGAAGGAAGCGTTCGCGTCCTTCAAGAAGTTGTACAAGGACTCGCCGATCGTCAGCACGGTCACCGAGGACCAGATGCAGGAGTCCTTCCGGGTCAAGCTGAAGGATCCGCAGCGCTACCAGAACCTGGTCAGCGCGGTCGCCGGCCTTCCCGGCGTCGACACCGTGCAGGACCTCCGCCAGTACCTCGATCCGTTGTTCAAGGCCCTCAACGGCCTGCAGATCGGCGCGATCTTCGCGGCCGGCCTGTTGCTCGCCGCGGCCCTGATGCAGATCTTCAACACGATCCGGCTGGCGGCGTACGCCCGGAGACGGGAGATCGGCATCATGCGCCTGGTGGGCGCGTCGAACTTCTATATCCAGCTACCGTTCCTGCTGGAAGCGGTGCTGGCCGCGCTGGTCGGAGCGGTGCTGGCGTGCGGCACGCTGTGGCTCGGGGTGTACCTGATCGTCATGCAGCGGGCCCAGGAGACGTTCCGCGTCTGGCAGTGGGTCGGCGCCACCGAGACCTTCCGCGCCATGCTCTACATGGTGCTGGTCGGCGTGATCCTGGCCGTCATCCCGACATTCCTGACAACGCGGAAATACCTCAAAGTCTGACCCGGGTGACCTATCGTGCAGTATCAGGAGTCACACGAGTAACTCCTGTACCGCACAACTTCATCCAGAGCAAGGGGTCGACCTGTGGTCCCGCACTTCCCCGGTGCGAACCCGCCTGAGCGGGGGAGCATCAAGCGAGACGACAGCACCGGCACTTCCGCAGCGCCGTACCCGCGATCACGCACGCGACCGCCGGGCCGGCAGACGGTGGTTGCCGCATGCTGCCTTGTCATGTCCCTGTCCGCCGGTGTCCTGGCCGCGGTTCCGTCCGCTCCGTCCGCGGAGGCGAAACCGCCGGATCCAGCCGCCAAAAAGAAGCAACTCGACTCGCAGATCAACCAGTCCAAGGCTGATCTCGACGACGCCTCCGACCAGCTCGGAAAGTCCGTTGCCGCGTACAACCAGGCCGTCGTGAAGTACCAGGCCGTCCAGGTCCGGTACGCCGCCGCGCAGGGCCAATTGGCCGCCGCGAAGGCCGCCGACGCGGTTGCCGCGGGCAAGCTCGCCGCGGCCGAGGCGGCGCTGCGGGTCGCGGTCTCCGACGTGGAGGCCGGTGAGAAGCTGATCGCGGAGAAGCGGTCCGTGGCGGGTCGCGCGGTCCGATCGGCGTACCAGCAGCAAAACGGCCTGGTCGGGCTGACGATCGCGCTGCGCGGCGCCGCGCCGGCCGACATCGCGACCGGGATGCAGGTCCAGCGGAACGTGTTCGGCATCCAGAGCAACGCGATCACGAACCTGAACAACGCGCAGGCGCAGCTCGCCAGCAAGCGGGTCAAGGTCGCGGCCGCGGAGAAGGACGCCGAAGGCGCCCGGGCCGAGGCGGCGGCGACGGTCAAGCGCGTCACCGAGCTGACCAAGCAGGTCGCGGCCGACCGGGCCGAGGCCGCGGCGATCGCCAAGGTCAAGCTGGCCGCGTTCAAGGCCGCCGAGAAGGAGAAGAACACCGAGCTGGCGCAGTACAACTCGCTGCTGCGCGAGCGGAACCGGGTCGAGCAGCTCCTGATCGCGCGGGCGAAGGCCGAGAAGGCCGCCGCGGCGCGGCGCAAGGCCGCGGCCGAGAAGGCGGAGCGGGCGAGGGCGCGCAAGGAGAACCGCCCACCGCGGAAGATCCCGGACGACCCGGGCGGCGGCGACAGCGACGGCGGGCTCAGCTATCCCGTCAGCAGCTACATCACCTCGCCGTACGGCATGCGGTTCCATCCCGTCCTGCACTACTGGAAGCTGCACGACGGCACCGACTTCCGCGCTCCGTGCGGTACGCCGATCCGCGCCGCGGCCGACGGCAAGGTGACGGACAAGTACTACAACGGCGGCTACGGGAACCGGCTGTTCGTTTCACACGGTGTGATCGACGGGTCGTCCATCACCACCGTCTACAACCACCTCTCGCGGTACAGGGCGCACGTGGGTGAACGCGTCAAGAAGGGCGAGATCATCGGGTACGCCGGGACGACGGGCTACTCCACCGGCTGCCACCTGCACTTCATGGTCTACCAGGACGGCCGCGTGGTTAATCCCATGAAGTGGCTGTAGACGATCTGGGATACTGGTCGGATGGTGAAACAGTCCGGCCGGGAGAAGCCGATCGCGCAGAACCGTAAGGCGCGACACGACTACCACATCGACGACGTGGTGGAGGCCGGGCTCGTGCTGACCGGGACGGAGGTCAAGTCCCTGCGGCAGGGCCGGGCCTCCCTCGTCGACGCGTTCGCGGCCGTCCGCGGCAACGAGCTCTGGCTGCAGGGCATGCACATCCCG
This sequence comes from Kribbella sp. NPDC003505, assembly GCF_040610875.1. Classification (NCBI taxonomy): domain Bacteria; kingdom Bacillati; phylum Actinomycetota; class Actinomycetes; order Propionibacteriales; family Kribbellaceae; genus Kribbella; species Kribbella sp. NPDC003505. The sequence continues at coordinate 352,214 of NZ_JBEXNA010000007.1, forward strand.
GAGTACAAGCACGGCACGTGGACGAACCACGAGCCCCGCCGGACCCGCAAGCTGCTGCTGCACAAGGACGAGGTGCAGAAGCTGATCCGCGAGGTCGAGCAGCAGGGCGTGTCCCTGATCCCGCTGTCGCTGTACTTCAAGGACGGCTACGCGAAGGTCGAGCTCGCCACCGGCCGCGGTAAGAAGGACTACGACAAGCGTCACGCCCTGGCCGAGCGCCAGGCCAACCGCGAGGCCCAGCGCGCCCTGTCCGAGCGTCGCCGGGGGTAGCGTCCGGCGCCTCGCGGACCTCGGGGTCGGCTAGGTTGCGACCGCCGAGCACACGCTGTTCCGGGGCTTCCGGGGTCGGGTCAGGGGTGCTTCCGGGCTGAACCCGATGGGGTGCGCGGCGTGCCGCGCGCAGAGTGGAACCATGTCCACTTCAGAGCTGCTGGTGACGACGGCGCAGCGCGACCGGGCCGTCGAGATCCTGAAAGAGATGTACGCCGACGGCCGCCTCGACCACATGGAGTTCGACCTCCGGCTGGAGAAGGCACTCAAGGCGCGGACCCGGGCCGAGCTGAACAGCACGTTCGACGGGCTGGTGTCCCGCCCGGTACCGACGTACGCCCCGGCCGCGTTCACCCGGCCGGCGCCGCTGCAGACGTACCGCGGTGACGGGCGGGGGATGGGCACGGTCGCGCACTGGCTCGGGTATCCGACGTTCTTCGTCGGGCCGGCACTGGTCGTCGCGAGCGCGGGCCAGAAGAACCCCGCCGTACGCCGGCACGCCGTCGAGGCGCTGAACTTCCAGCTGACCGCCTTCGGCGCGTTCGCGCTGCTGGGGATCGCCACCGGCATCACCCACGGGTTCCTGTCGTTCCTGTTCCCGGTCCTGGGCATCCTGTGGTTCCTGCTCACCGGCATCGGCGGCCTGGCCACCGCGGCGACCGGCAAGTTCCGCTACCCGTTCACGCTGCGCCTGATCAAGTAGGTCCCCCGGAGGGGAATGTCGGGTGCGGGCAGCCTGTTGGACTTGGTAGTGTGGATCTTCCACCGCGGTTCGGGTGGGAGTTTGACAACTCAACAGGGGGTGAACGGTTTCGACTTTGGACGTACGTTCCAAGGGAAGCGGGCCGAGGATCCAGGGTTATCTCGTTAACGATCTCTGGAAACCAATAACTGCCAACGCTAAGCGCAGTAGCTTCGCTCTCGCCGCCTGACGGCCTGAGCACTTAAAGAAGCGGTCAGCCCGGGGATGCTCCCGCCCCGGCTCCTGGCCTCATCTAGGGAGCTTGCTTTGTTAGCCCGGTCACGGGGCTAGCACGGGACATTTACAGTGACTGAGCCTGTCAGCGAGATGTCTGTACAAACGCTGGGGCTGAGAAAAGCGACATCCAGACTGCGCCCGGAGAAGCCTTGAAACGACGCCGAAGGACGCGGGTTCGATTCCCGCCACCTCCACCCCTGTGAGACGCCCAGGTCAGCACACGCTGACCTGGGCGTTCTCATGTTCACGACCGGTCAACGCCGAATCCCGTGCCAGCGGGAAGCCAGAGGGGTGTCAGTGGTGTTGATCAGGGTGGGGTGTGGACAACGGGAGGTGTGGGGATGCGACGTGCGGGGTGGCGGGTCGAGCAGGTCGACGACGTGGCGGTGATGAGTTTGGGGGCCGGGCCGGGGGTGGTGGTCGTGCCCGGGAACAATCGCCGCGCGCATCACTACGAGAAGCTCGCCCGGGAGCTCGCGGGGGCTCACACGGTGCATGTCGTCGAGCGGCGTGGGCGGGGAGCGAGCGCGGCGCGCGGTACGGCGTACAGCGTGGACAGCGACGTGGACGACGTCCTCGGTGTGCTCGAGCACACTGGGGCGCGGGTGGTGTTCGGGCACAGCTACGGTGGGCTCATCGCGCTGCACGTGGGGTTACAGCGGCAGCTGGACGCTCTGGTGGCCTACGAGCCCGGGGTGAGCCTCGACGGGTCGTTCGACGCGGGCTGGCTGGAGACGTTCACCCAGCAGCTCGCGAGGGGTCGGCATGTGGCGGCCATGACGACGTTCCTCAAAGGTACGGACCTGGCGCCCTTCCGGAAGGCGCCGTTGCTCTGGGCGCTGTCCTTCCTGATGCTCCGCGGCGCCGGCGGTCGCGAGACACGGGACATGATGCCCACGACTCCGGCCGAGATCGCGGAGATCGCCCGCCTCGATTCCGACGGCAGCCGGTACGCCGCGATCGCGTCGCAGACCCTTCTCCTCGGTGGTGAGAAGTCGCCTGCGTACCTGACCGGCGTCCTCCCGCGGCTGACCGCGATCCTGCCGAACGCGGAGTACGCGATCCTGAACGGCCTCGACCACAACGCCCCCGACGAGAACGCCCCCGAGACGATCGCACAACAGATCCGCCTGCACCTCGTCCGCGAGGAACGCCACCTCTACGGCACCACCCACGCCACGCCCTCAAGCCTCCACCTGACCTGAGGCCCGGCTCCAGGTGCTCAGAGGGCGTTGCTGATGAGGGTGTCGGACAGGGTGCGTAGGCGCTCGCGGGCTTGGGGGTCGTAGGCCTGTTGGTTGGCGCGGGCGGCGTGGAGGCCGTTGAAGTAGTGGCCGGTCGGGAGGCCTGGGGCGGTGATCAGGTGCATCGTCGCGGCGGCGCCTTCGGCGACGGTGCTGGTGGGGGTGACGCCGCTTTCGGTGACCATGGTGGTGTTCATGAAGGTTGCCGGGTGCAAGGCGTTGACGGTCAGGCCGGGCTGTTCGGCGGCGAGGTCGACGGTGAACATGATCTGCGCCAGCTTGCTGCGCATGTACGCCGCGAAGCCGTCCCAGCCGCGCTCCATCATCGGATCGTCGAAGTCGATCGCCTGCTGGCCGGCGGATGCGACGTTGACGACCCGGCCGGTGGGGACCAGTTGCGGGAGCAGGCGCCGGGTCAGGCGGTAGCCGGCGAGGTAGTTGATCGCGAATCGCAGTTCGATGCCGTCGGCACTCACTTCCCGGGTGGCGCCGGGCCTGCCGGCGCCGATCCCCGCGTTGTTGACGATCACGTCGAGTTCGTGATCGATGCTGTCGGCAAGCTTGTCGACGGCGTGCAGATCACCGAGGTCGGCGAGCAGGATCTCCGGTTCGGGACCGCCGGCGGCGCGGATGTCCGCGCGGACGCGTTCGGCGCGCGTGGCGTCGCGGCCGTGGACGAGTACGCGCGCTCCCGCCGTACCCAGACGAAGGGCCAGTTCACGGCCGAGGCCGTCGGTCGCTCCGGTGATCAGAATCGTCTGCACGATCTCCACCGTACGTCGCGATCGAACGCGGATCAGCGCAGCGGGCGGAAGGTGCGGCGGAGGTCGGCGGTCCACTCGGCCGGGACCTCCCACGGGATGAAGTGGCCGCCGTTCGGGTGGGCGGTGATGTTCGTGTGGTTGTACCAGGCGGCGCGGTCGCTTGCGAGGAAGTTCTGCACGCGCTGCTCGGGTGTGCTGACGCCGGGCGGGTTCTCGTAGCCGACGAAGGTGATGCCGGTCGGCGCCTCGACGGCGGGCGTGCGGTCGTGGGACGGCGTCCACGGGTAGCGGTTGTTGTTCGCGTACGTGCGGATCGAGGTGTCGATCGCGTCGCCGGCCCAGAAGATCGTCGCGTGCGTGAGCAGGTCGTCGTCGGTGAACGCCGCGTCGCCCTCGGACCAGCTCAGCCAGCGCTCCATGATCCACGCCAGCATCCCCGCGGGCGAGTCCGCGAGGCCGAAGCCGAGCGTGGTCGGGTGCAGCACGTGGGCCGCGAGATGCGCGGCGAAGCGGCGCTCGAACCGGACGATCCCGTCGTGGATCTCCGGCGGCAACCCCTCCGGGATCGGCCGGCCGCCGCTCAGGTCCCACCCGCGGTCGCCGTTGAAGAAGTCGAGTTTCAGCGCCGATCCGATGTGGATCCCGTACAGCTCGTCCGCGTACTTGTGCCCGAGCTGCCCGGTCACCAGCGCGCCGACGTCGCAGCCCGCCGCGGCGTACTTTCCGAAGCCGAGGACGCCCGTCATGAGTTCGTGCCAGACGTCGGCGATCTTCCAGAAGTTCATGTCCGGGCGGGTCGGCGTCGAGAAGCCGAACCCGGGCAGTGACGGGACGATCACGTCGAACGCGTCGGCCGGGTCACCGCCGTACGACGCCGGGTCGGCGAGCGGGTCGATCACCTTCGACCAGTGCCAGAACGTCCATGGCCAGCCGTGGCTCAGGATCAGCGGGACCGGTCGCGGGCCGACGCCCGGCCGGCGCAGGAAGTGCACCGGTACGTCGCCGACGTCCACGCGGTAGTGCTCGTAGGCGTTGATTCTCCGCTCCGCCGCGCGCCAGTCGAAACCGTCCGCCCAGTACTCGACGAGCGGTTGCAGGCGGGTCCGGCGGACACCGTAGAAACCGTCGTCGTTCCCCGCGTCACGCGGCCATTTCGTCGCCCGCAGGCGGCGCCGGAGGTCGTCGAGGACGTCGTCGGGTACGGCGATCGGGCTGGGGATCATGCGGTGTCCTCCGCGAGGTCGGTCAGGCGGTGCAGTACGTCGATCGAGCCCGCGAGGACCGCGCGCTCGTCGGGGGTGAGCCGCGCGACCAGGGCGGCCAGTTTCTCGACCCGGTTCGCGTGCCGGGACCGGACGAGTTCCCGGCCGGTGCGGGTCAGGGACAACAGGCTGGCGCGGCCGTCGGCGGGGTCTGGGCGACGCTGGAGGAGCCCGTCCTGCTCGAGTTTCGCGACCAGGCTGGTCAGTGCGGGCTGCTTCAGCTGCTCGGTCGCCAGCAGGTCGGTGAGTCGCAGCGGTCCGCGCCGGCCGAGGGTGTGCAGCACGGACAGGGCGGAGAAGTTCAGCCGGCGCACTGACGGCAGGCGGATGAAGATCGTGTTGAAGTCCTCGATGACCGTGGTCAGCCGGTCGACGTCCAGGTCGGGCACGGGCGCGACTATATCAAAAATCGATGTACTTCAGTGGCTGAGGGCCACCGGGACGGCGAACGTGGTGTTGCCGGACTTGAAGGTGAGGACGGCCGCGTCGGCGCTGTCCGGGAGGTTGCCCTTGAACAGGATCGTGCCGTGCTCCGTGCCGCCGGCCGCGATCCGGCTCGGCCAGGAGCTCTTGCCGGGGTCGGCGCGCAGGGCGGTGCCGTCGGCGGCGGTGAACGTCGTCCCGTCGATCGGGATCTTGACCGCCTCCTTGGCGGTGCTGGTCAGCTTGACCTCGACGCGGGTGAAATGGCTCGTGTACGTGACGTTCTCGACCGTCAGCGTGATGCCGGAGCCGGCCTTCGCGACCGGTTTGATCAGCCGGTCCTCGCCGGACTCGTTGCCGGTCAGGTAGCCGCCGACGTACTCCGCGCCGGCCGTCAGCGCGAACCCGCCGACACCGACGCCGACGAGCACCACGGCGATCGCGACCAGGACCGGCACGTCCAGGCGGCCCTGGCGGCGGGTCGTCGGTGTGGCGGCGTCGAGCAGTGCGAGGACCATCGCGACGACGAGCGCGATGCCGGGCGGTACGAGCCAGCGGAGTGCTCCGTCGGGGCCGTCGGCGAGGAACGTGACGATGAGGTTCACGATGATGCCGAGCAGGATCACGCCGCCGGCTGCGATGAGCACCCGCGCCAGGCGTACCGTCCCGACGGCGTCGGCTTCCGTACTGCGATCCGTGGCGGGCAGCCGCTGCGCGCGAGCTGTTTGCTCGGTTGAGCGCCGGCTCGGCTGTTCCGTGCCGTAGCCGTTGGCGCCGTGGCCTTCCGTGCTGGGCCGCGGGGTGGTCGAGCGGCGGTCAGCTCCCGCTGCGCGGCGGTCCCGCGAGGCGCTTCGCCGGTCGGCGCCCGCCCGGCGGTCTGTGCCTGTCTGCTGGTCCGTGCCGGCTCGCGGGTCCGCGCCGGTTCGTGGGTCCGGGCCGGTTCGTGCGTCGGGCGTGGTCCGGCGGTCGGCTGCGGCCGGGGTGGGGTCGGGCCAGCTGGCCGACTCGTTCCAGTTCGGCTCGGCGTGGTCGATCTGGCCGGAGACCTCCCAGGGGGACCGGACCGGCTCCGCGCTGTCGGCCGACGGGTACGCCGCCCAGGTCCCGCCGTCACCCGAACGCTCGAAGCCAGGAACCACACCCGCGGCCCCGTACTCCCCCGCTTCGTCCCCGCGCTCGCGTGCGAACGGATTGCCGACGGCGCCGTACTCCTCCGCGTCGTCCGGCCGCTGCTGCGCGAACGGGTTGCCGTCGGCTCCGTACTCCTCGGCGTCTTCTGCCCGCTCGCTCGCGAACGGGTTGCCGTCGGTGCGGCCTTGGTCGGCTGCCGGTGCGAACGGGCTGTGGTCAGGGTGCGAGTCGCCGACCTGCGGGTATTGGCCGGCGTCGGGTGCGTGCTGCGCCGGGGCGAAGGGGCTGGCCTCTCCGCGCGACTGGTCAACGCGCGGCTGGGCAGCCGGTGCGTAGTCGGCTTGTGTGCGGTCGGCAGGGTGGGGGGCGGCCTGTGCGTGATCGGTCGGGGCGTGATCGGCCGGTGCATGGTCGACGGGGGATTGGTCGGCCGGTCCGTGGTCGGCCGGTGGGTAACCGGCCGGGGCGTGGTTGGCTCGGTCGGGCGAACTGGCCGCGGGGGGAGGGGGCGGCGGCGTGGTGGCGCCGTACTCGTCGGGCGAGGCCGGCTCTGCCTCGGGCCAGCTGCTGGCGGCTGACGGCGGTGCAGCGGCCGGCGATGCGGACGATGGCGGTCCCGCGGGGGCTTCTGCGGCGGACGCGGCAGGCGGCACAGCTGCTGAAGACGGCGGTGCCGGCGGTGGGGTGGGATCGGTGCGGGGGGAGGGCGTGCTGGATTTCGTGAAGGTCAGGACCGAGCGGCCGATGTGGATCTTGTCGCCGGTGGTGAGCGGCGTCGGGCTGGTCAGGCGGCGGCCGTTCAGGCCGGTGCCGTTGCGGGACTCGTCGTACAGGGTCCAGGTGCTGCCGTCGCGGTCGAGGCGGGCGTGGATGCGGGAGATCTGGTCGTCGGCCTGCAGCCGGATGTCGGCGTTCGAGGCGCGGCCGATGGTGATCGTGTCGGTCCCGGCCGGCAGCGTCCACTGCTGCTCTCCGAGCGACAGCACGAATTCGGTTTCCACTCACACCCCAGCCGGCGTCGTCTGATCGCGATCGGTCCCGCCGCCGGCGCGTCGCACCCCACGGCAGCCATCCAGTCGGCGCGATTCTGCCATTCACACCCGCCCCAGACCACCGGCAGTCCCACCCGACCACCCTCCGCGACAAGTCGCTCACCGGTCCGGGCCGGCCGTGATGATTCTCAGATTCGGGCGGGTTTGTCAGCGCTTGGTAGCCATGACAACGCGGTCAGTTGTCATCGGGGTGCCAACGGCACGACAGCGCCTTGCCCGGCCACGGTGGCGGACATAGTGTCCCCCCGCGCGATTCATCGGGGCTGGATGGACTGGGGTCCTCCACCGGCCCGGTCGATGGGTAGGCCGGAGGTTCCAGCCGGAGTGGTGCACCGACTGCAGTCCGGCGAGGCGCAACCCGCCCAGCACCGCATCGTGAAGGGACCACATCCATGGTCTTGTTCCAGCGTTCCCGCAAACCTGCCGTCGTCCTGGGGCTGACCGGCCTCGCGGCGGCGGCACTCGCCGGGCTCGGCGCGTCGGCCGCCGGCGCGGCCCCGAGTGCGGCACCCCCGCCACGGCCGACCCAGGCCGAGTCGAAGGCGTTCGCGGTCGACTCCGCGTCCTCGCTGGTGGCCGGGCGGCCGAGCGCCCTGCACGCCTCGAAGGACGACAAGTTCGTCGCGAAGCCGGTGATCTCGGAGCAGAGCGGTCTGCAGTACGTCCCGTACGAGCGTTCGTACAAGGGCCTCCCGGTCGTCGGTGGTGACTTCGTCGTGGTCACCGACGCGAAGGGCGCCGTGAAGTACACCTCGGTCGCGCAGACCACCGCCGTACCGGAGCTGTCCACGACCGCGAAGGTGACCGCCGCGGCCGCGAAGCAGACAGCGAACAAGCAGCTGAAGCAGGTCAAGGAGTCGACCACGCCGACGCTCGCGGTCTACGCCCTGAACGGTACGCCGAAGCTCGCTTGGCAGTCCCGGGTCACCGGCAGCAACGGTCACGAGCCGTCGAGCCTGTCGGTGTACGTCGACGCGCAGAGCGGCAAGGTGCTCGGTACCAAGGAACACGTGATGGCCGGCAACGGTACGGCGGTCTACAGCGGCCCGAATCCGTTGCACCTGGACACCACCCTGTCCGGCAGCACGTACTCGATGAAGGACCCCAACACCACCAACCTGTCCTGCCAGGACGCGGCGAACAACACCACGTTCTCAGGTACGGACGACAACTGGGGCAACGGCGTCGCGACCAACAAGGAGACCGGCTGCGTCGACGCGCTGTTCGCCGCCCAGACCGAGAAGGCGATGCTGACCAACTGGCTCGGCCGCAATGGTATGGACGGCAACGGCGGCGCCTGGCCGATCCGGGTCGGGCTGAACGACCAGAACGCGTACTACGACGGCACGCAGGTCCAGATCGGCAAGAACACGGCCGGCGGCTGGATCGGCTCGATCGACGTCCTGGCCCACGAGATGGGTCACGGTATCGACGACCATACGCCGGGCGGGATCTCGGGCAGCGGGACGCAGGAGTTCGTCGCGGACACGTTCGGCGCGGCGACCGAGTACTACAGCAACCAGGGGGCGTCGTACGACCCGCCGGACTTCCTGGTCGGCGAAGAGGTCAACCTGGTCGGCCAGGGCCCGATCCGCAACATGTACAACCCGTCCGCGCTCGGTGACCCGAACTGCTACTCGAGCTCGATCCCGAGCACCGAGGTGCACGCGGCGGCCGGTCCCGGCAACCACTGGTTCTACCTGCTCTCGCAGGGCAGCAACGGCTCCCCGACGAGCCCGACCTGCAACAGCTCGACGGTGACCGGCATCGGCATCCAGAAGGCCATCCGGATCATGTACAACGCGATGCTGATGAAGACCAGCAGCAGCTCGTACCTGAAGTACCGGACCTGGACGCTGACCGCGGCCAAGAACCTGTACCCGGGCAGCTGCGCCGAGTTCAACACCGTGAAGGCGGCCTGGGACGCGGTCAGCGTGCCGGCGCAGACGGCCGACCCGACCTGCTCCACCTCCGGCGGCGTCACGGTCACGAACCCGGGCAACAAGTCCGGCACGGTCGGTACGGCGATCGCGTCGTTCACGATGACCGCGTCCGGCGGCACCGCGCCGTACACCTGGTCCGCCACCGGTCTGCCGGCCGGCATCACGATCGGTTCGTCCACCGGCACCGTGTCCGGGACGCCGACCGCGAGCGGAACGTTCAACGTCACCGTGACGGCGACCGCGAGCGCAGGCGGATCCGGCAACACCTCGTTCACCTTCACAATCGGCGGCACCGGTGGCTGCTCCGGCCAGAAGCTCGGCAACCCGGGCTTCGAGACCGGTACGGCGGCCCCGTGGTCGGCGTCGGCGGGCGTGATCGACAACAGCACCTCCCAGCCGGCCCGCAGCGGCACCTGGAAGGCGTGGCTGGACGGTTACGGCACGACCCACACCGACACGCTGAGCCAGTCGGTGTCGATCCCGGCCGGGTGCAGCGCGACGCTGTCGTTCTACCTGCACATCGACTCCGCCGAGACCACCACGAGCACGCAGTACGACAAGCTCACGGTGAAGGCGGGCTCGACCACGCTGGCGACGTACTCGAACCTGAACAAGGCGAGCGGTTACTCGCTCAAGTCGTTCAACGTCTCGTCGTTTGCCGGTCAGACGGTGACCATCAGCTTCACGGGCACCGAGGACAGCTCGCTGCAGACCTCGTTCGTCATCGACGACACGGGTCTCAACCTGAGCTGACCTAACAGCTGAAACGGCCGCCGTACCCGGGCGAGGGGTGCGGCGGCCGCTTCGTGTCTGTGCGGGTGTCGATCAGTTGAGCGTCATCCGGGGTTCGCCGTTGACGAGGCCGGTGCCGGAGATGGTGCAGGTGCCGCCGCGGTTCTGGTCGTAGGTCTGGCGGACACAGGAGCGCAGCGCCAGCTGGGCCCAGTAGTTCGGGTGCAGGGACTCCTGGATGTAGTAGTTCGAGCCGACGGTCGTGACCGTGCGGATCTGGTTGATCCATTCGGTCTTGTCGACGGCGGTCGACTGGGTCCACGAGCTGAGGCCGACCTCCTCGTACAGGCCGACGGTCTTCTCGCAGAGCCGGCGGCCGTTGAACGCGGACTGCAGCTCGAGGAGGCGGGCGTTGCCGAGGCCGGACTGGCCGATCGCGGCGCGGACCGTGTTGTTGATCGTGACGAGAGCGGTGGCGTTCGCCCAGTCGGCGTCCGCGTTCCAGAAGCCGCAGCCGCCGACGCTCTGCCGCGTGTAGCCCGACTGCCCGTAGCGGAAGCCGCTGGACGCCGGGATCGGCGACGGGTACGTCTGGACCACCAGGCTCCACGCGCTGTCGCCGTACCCCGCGTTGCGCATCGCCGTCCGGACGTTCTGGAACGCCGTCGCGATCTTGCCGCGGACCGCCGTGATGTTGGCGGAGGTGAAGTTCGCGACCACCGAGGAGTCGTCGCGGCAGTAGTCGGGGTTCCAGGACGGGGAGAGCAGGAAGTCCTGCACGCACTGGGTGACGATCGACGCGAAGTTGAAGTCGTTGCCGCCGATCGAGACGACGACCTGCCGCACGTTGTGGGTCGCGGCGAAGACCTGCAACATCTTCGCCTGGCCCTGGTGGCCGGCGCCGTCGTCGTAGAAGTCGATGCCCGGCTTGAAGTAGTCGCCGGTCGAGGTCGCGGTGCGCGCACCCGAGCAGGCCAGGTTCAGGCCGCCGACCCCGCCGCCGATGTACGCCTCCGCCGACAGGCTGCGGTGGCACCGCGGGATCACCTCGGCCGTGTGGCTCGCGTTGTCGTGGTAGGCGTGCGAACCGAGCGCGTCGGCCGGCGTCTCGGAGTCGTTCGAGCTCCCGGCCCAGCGGCCGGCCTCACCCGAGATGTAGGAGTCCCCGACGGTGACGACGTACGGCGTCCCCGAACCAGGGCCGTCGGCGTGCGCCGGGGGAGCGACCAGGCCGAGCCCGGTCAGGGACAGTAGGAGGATTGCCGCGGTCACTCGACGACTTCTGGGTGTTTTCACCGGAAGGCCTCTCTCGCCGGAGGTCAGTGATCGATCGATCACTGTCGGCAAGATACTTCCCGGTAACACTGTCCGGTAGACCGAGCGTGCTGACACGTTTGCGCGTTGTCACGGCAGTGTCAGGGCGTGGTCAGGGCGTGGTCAGGGCTTGGTCAAGGCTCGGTCGGGAGCGCCAGCTCCTCCGGCCAGCGCTCGCTCCACCAAGCGCGCCAGCGGGCGTCGACAACGTCGCGGTCCACGTCGCCGTACAGCGACAGGACCGCCATCGTGGCGCCGTCCGACTTGCCGCCGCCGGAGGACGTCCAGGCCATCACAATCGGTCAGCCGAAGCCCTCGCCACGCTCGCGGCGGACGGTGGCGGGCAATTGTGATGGCCTGGGGATCCGGGGACTGGGGGAGCATGGGCGCCCATGTCGCGAGGTCCGCAACTGCCGGTGGGTATGCAGCAGGTGGTGTTGCGCGTCGCGGCGCGCCGAGGGCCAGGGCGGTATGGCGCAGCGCGGGGCGACCGGGAGGGTCGCCGGGATCGCCGCCGGGAAGCGGTTGCCAAAGCTGCTGTCCTGACAGCGATGTCAGCTCTAAGCTATTTACTTAACTTCGTGAAGCATTGACAACAAGCTCGGCGGGGTAAATAGTTCCGTCCTGAAATCAATCAGAAAGCAGAGTGAATCAACAGTGTCGAACATCGAGATTCTGCAGCTCCGCGCCGGCGGCGTCAGCCTGGTGCTGGACTGCTCCGGTCGCGGCCTCCCGTCCGTCCTGCACTGGGGCGCGGATCTGGGCGAGCTGACCGAGAACGCTCTGCTGGAGCTGCGCCGCGGCGCAGGTGCGGTGCAGGACGGCAACGGCCTGGACGAGAACCGTCCGATCGCGATCGTCCCGGAGTACTCGTCCGGCTGGTTCGGCCTTCCCGGCCTGAACGGGCACCGCGACGGCCAGGACTTCTCGGCGAGCTTCGAACTGACCAGCGTCGCGCAGACCGGCAACAGCGTGCGGGTCGACGCCTCCGACGCGAAGGCCGGTCTGCGACTGCAGCTGACCGTCGAGCTGACCGACTCCGGCCTGGTCAGGTCGCAGGCCGACCTGACCAACACCGGCACGACGCCGTACACGGTCGACGGGCTGTACCTGGCGCTGCCGGTGCCGACCGAGGCGACCGAGCTGCTCGACATGACCGGCCGGCACATCGGCGAGCGGCACCCGCAGCGGCACGCGTTCACCCAGGGCGCCCACATCCGCGACAACCGCCGCGGCCGCACCGGCGCCGACGCGACCCTCCTGCTGCTGGCCGGCACCGACAGCTTCGGCTTCCGCACCGGCGAGATCTGGGGCGTGCACACCGCCTGGAGCGGCAACCACCGTTCGTACGCCGAGCGCGGCATGAGCGGGTACGGCGTGATCGGCGGCGGCGAACTGCTGCTGCCAGGCGAGGGCCGCATCGCCCCGAACGGCACGTACGGCACCCCGTGGATCTACGGCTCGTACGGCGTCGGCCTCGACCAGGTCTCGCAGCGCTTCCACGACTACCTGCGCGCCCGCCCGAACCACCCGGCGACCGAGCGCCCGGTCGTCCTGAACACCTGGGAAGCGGTCTACTTCGACCTCGACCTGGACAAGCTCAAGGCGCTCGCGGACGCGGCCGCCGAGGTCGGCGCCGAGCGGTTCGTGCTGGACGACGGCTGGTTCCGCGGCCGCCGCGACGACCACGCCGGGCTCGGCGACTGGTACGTCGACGAGGGGATCTGGCCGAAGGGCCTGCACCCGCTGGTCGACCACGTGACCGGCCTCGGCCTGCAGTTCGGGCTCTGGGTCGAGCCGGAGATGGTGAACCCGGACTCCGACCTGGCCCGCGAGCACCCGGACTGGATCCTCGCCGCCGGCGACCGGATGCCGCCGACCGCCCGCCACCAGCAGGGCCTGAACCTCGGCGTCCCGGCGGCGTACGACTACATCCTCGAGCGGCTGGACAGCATCCTGTCCGAGTACGACATCGCGTACCTGAAGTGGGACCACAACCGCGACTTCGTCGACGGCGGCAACCAGCACACCGGGACCGCGGGCATCCACGAACAGACCCTGGCCGTGTACCGGCTGATCGACGAGCTGAAGCGCCGGCACCCGGGCCTCGAGATCGAGTCCTGCTCGTCCGGCGGCGCCCGCGTCGACCTCGGCATCCTGGAGCGCACCGACCGGATCTGGGGTAGTGACAGCAACGACGCGCTCGAGCGCCAGACCATCCAGCGCTACACCCAGCTCCTGCTGCCGCCGGAGCTGATCGGCTGCCACGTCGGCCCGCCGCGGGCGCACACCACCGGCCGCACACAGACGCTGTCGTTCCGCGCGATCACCGCGTTGTTCGGTCACTTCGGCATCGAGTGGGACATCGCGTCGGCCAGTGCCGAGGAGCGCGCCGAGCTCAAGGGCTGGGTCGCGCTGCACAAGGAGCTGCGGCCGTTGCTGCACTCCGGCCGTGTGGTCCGCGCCGACCGTGGCCCTGAGGACGTGCTGGTGCACGGCGTCGTCGCGCAGGACGGTGCACGTGCCGTCTTCAGCGTCGTACAGACGAAGCAGTCGGTGACCTCGGCCGTCGGCCGGGTTCGCCTGCCCGGGCTCGACCCGACGCGGACGTACCGGATCAGCAAGGTCGCGACACCCGGGCCCGAGTCGCGGTCCACGGCCTGGTCGGCCGACGGTGGAAGCGTCGAACTGAACGGCGCCGCCCTCGCCTCGGTCGGTGTGCTGATGCCGGCGCAGTGGCCCGAGAGCGCGATCTTGCTGGACGTGACGGTGCTCTGAACACGGGGTCGGGTAAGCCCGCCCGATCGCCGGACCAGAGAAAACAGAGTAGGAGATCCCCCCGTGACCGCGACCACCAACGCTCCACCTACCAGTCAACGAAGTCACGGGGAACAGGCGGCGCCGCCGGGGAGGCGGCGCAGCCTGGGCGACCTCAAGGTCGCGATGATCTTCCTCGCTCCGGCCACGCTCGGCTTCGTCGTGTTCTACATCTGGCCGACGCTGCGCGGCGCGTACCTGAGCTTCACCGAGTACAGCCTGCTGTCGGCGCCGAAGTTCAACGGCCTGGCCAACTACGAGCGGATGCTCCACGACAGCTTCTTCTGGAACGCGCTCGTGGTCACGGTCGAGTACGTCGTGATCAACATCGGCGTGCAGACCGTGCTCGCGGTCGGCATCGCGATGGTGATGTACCGGCTGACCAAGTCGATCACGGTCCGCGCGGTCATCCTGGCGCCGTACCTGGTCGCGAACGTCGTCGTCGCGCTGGTCTGGTACTGGATGCTGGACTTCCAGGTCGGCATCGTGAACCAGGGGCTCAGCTGGCTCGGGATCGACCCGGTCGCGTTCTTCGGCGACTCGCACTGGGCGATCCCGACAGTCGCCGGGATCAACGTCTGGCGGCACATGGGGTACACCGCGCTGCTCGTGTTCGCGGGGCTGCAGACGATCCCGGCGTACGTCTACGAGGCCGCCGAGGTGGACGGGTCGACCGAGTGGAAGACGTTCTGGCGGATCACGCTGCCGCTGCTGCGGCCGGTCTTGGTGATGGTCCTGGTGGTCACCATGATCGGTTCGTTCCAGATCTTCGACACGGTCGCCGTGACCACGCAGGGCGGTCCGATCAACGCGACCCGGGTGATCTACTACTACATCTACGAGCGGGCGTTCACCCGGTTCGACTTCGGGTACGCGTCCGCGATGGCGCTGGTGCTGTTCGCGATCCTCGCCGTCGTGTCCCTGGTGCAGCTGCGGCTGCTGCGGGCCAAGGAGAGTGATCTCGCATGAGGCGGCAGGTGAGCGTCGGGCGTACGGTCGCCTGGGTGCTGTTGGTCATCCTGCTGATCGTCACGCTGTTCCCGTTCTACTGGATGTTGCGCACCGCCTTCTCCGACAACACCCAGCTGCCCGGCCACCCGGGGTCGCTGCTGCCGGTGGAGACCACGCTCGGCGCGTTCAAGCGCGTGCTCGGGCTGTCCACGATCGAGGAGGCGCAGGCCCAGGGCGGCTCCGGCGCCGCGGTCAACTTCTGGCTGTACCTGCGCAACTCGTTGGTGGTGGCAACCATCACCACGGTGTGTCAGGTGTTCTTCAGTGCGATGGCGGCGTACGCGTTCGCGCGGCTGCGCTGGCCAGGCCGGGACAAGGTGTTCGCGCTGTTCCTGGCCGCGCTGATGGTGCCGCCGATCTTCACCACGCTGCCCAACTTCGTGCTGATCAAGAACCTCGGGCTGCTGAACAGCTTCGCCGGCATCATCCTGCCGGGCGCGTTCATGACGCCGTTCGCGATCTTCTTCCTCCGGCAGTTCTTCCTCGGGATCAACCGGGAGCTGGAGGAGGCGGCGATGATCGACGGCGCCGGGCACCGGCGGATCTTCTTCGGGCTGATCATCCCGATGAGCGGCGCACCGATCGCGACGCTGGCGATCCTGACCTACATCAACTCGTGGAACGACTACTTCTGGCCGCTGCTGGTCGGTCAGCAGGAGAACGTGCGGGTGCTGACGGTCGCGCTGGGCGTGTTCCGGTCCCAGACGCCGCAGGGCGGTCCGGACTGGGCGGGCCTGATGGCGGCGACGCTGATCGCGGCGCTGCCGATGATCATCTTGTTCCTGGCGTTCGCCAAGCGGATCACGAACTCCATCGGCTTCTCGGGGATCAAATGACGAACCTCTCTCGCAGGACCCTGCTGAAGGCCGGACTGGCCGCGCTCGCCGTACCGTCGGTTGCCGCGTGCAACAACGGGGCGGCGGCCCGCGGCGACGGCGAAATCATCTACTGGCTCTGGGACTCCGCACAGCTGCCGATGTACACCGAGTGCGCGAAGGTGTTCCACGAGCAGAACCCGCAGTACTCGGTGAAGATCGAGCAGTACGGCTGGAACGACTACTGGTCGAAGCTGGTCACCGGGTTCATCTCGGACACCGCACCGGACGTGTTCACCGGGCACTCGTCGAAGTACCCGCTGTTCGCGGACAAGGGGCAGGTGCTGCCGATCGACGACTACGTGTCCCGCGACAACGTCGATCTGAGCATCTACCAGAAGGGCTTGGCGGACCGCTGGATCGGCAACGACGGCAAGCGGTACGGCCTGCCGAAGGACTGGGACACCGAGGTCTACTTCTACAACAGCGCGTTCACCGAGGCGGCCGGGATCAGTACCGAGCAGCTCAACTCGATGACGTGGAACTCGCAGGACGGCGGCACCTTCGAGCAGATCGTCCGCCGGCTGACGGTGGACTCCAAGGGCCGCCGCGGCGACCAGCCGGGCTTCGACAAGGACAACGTCAAGGTCTACGGACTCGGGTACGGCGACGCCGGCGGCGGTGACGGTCAGACCAGCTGGAGCTGGTACGCCGCGAGCAACGGCTGGAAGTACTCCGAGGGTGAACCGTGGGGGACGAAGTTCTTCTACGGCGACCCGAAGTTCACCGAGACGATCGGGTGGTGGCGCTCGCTGATCACCAAGGGATACATGCCGACGTACGCGCAGGCGAAGTCCGGTGTGGACGTGACCACCTCGTTCGGTGCCGGCAAGTACGCGATCACGCCGAACGGGTCCTGGATGCTCGGCACGTACGGCGGGCTGAAGCAGGTGAAGACCAAGCTTGCCCGGCTGCCGGTCGGTCCGGTCGGCAAGCGGATGTCGATGATGAACGGGCTCGCGGACACGATCTGGGCCGGTACCACCCGGCGGGACGCGTCCTGGGCGTGGGTGAAGTTCCTCGGCTCGCAGACCGCGCAGGACATCGTCGCGAAGGCCGGCGTGGTGTTCCCGGCGGTGGCGGCGAGCATGCCGGCGGCGAAGGCGGCGTTCGCGAAGAGCGGGTGGGACGTGACACCGTTCCTGGAACCGGTCGAGGCGGGTGACGTGTTCGCGTACCCGGCCAACCCGAACGCGGCCGACGTGACCGCGGTGATGACGCCGGCGATGGACGCGGTGATGTCGTTCGAGGCCGAACCGGCGTCGCTCGCGAAGGCGAACGACGAGGTGAACCAGATCCTGTCGGCGAACAGCTGAGGGTTGTCCCTGGGACGGTCTACGCCCGGGGGAGTACGTCGTACTGCGTCCTGCGGTGCAGCGTGCTCCTCCGGGGGTAGTGGAGGTGTCGCCGCGGGGCCGACGCGGTGAAAGGGGTCTGAAAGCCAGTCTTGGTGCCGTTGGAAGATCCACGAGCACCGAGGAGTGTCATGAACGACGAGAGGCCGGGCGGATCGATCCGCATCGGCGACAGTGAGCGTGAGGACGCTGTCAAGCGTCTGGGCGAGCATTACGAAGCCGGCCGGCTGAGCGCCGAGGAACACTCGGAGCGCGTCGACCAGGCCCTCCGCGCCAGAACCGGCGCGGACCTGAATGCCCTGTTCGCGGACCTGCCGGGCCCGGCTGCCGACACCGCGAGTGCGGGTACCCGACGTGAAGGGTCCGCCGGACCGGGCTGGTCCGGCGGTCGGCCGCCGTGGGCTGCGCGCGGGCCCTTGGGCCGCATCCCGCTGCCGTTGCTGATGCTGCTCGGTGTGTTCGCCGTGCTGGCCTCGGTCGGGTGTGTCGTGGGCGGTGGGCATCCGCCGGTGCTGCCGTTGCTGCTGATCGTGGGGGCCGTGCTGTTCGTGCGGAAGCGGCGGACGGAGCGGCGGGCATGAGGAACGTGTACCGCGTCCTGGGGCTGCTGATCGCGGTCGCGGTCGTCCTGCAGGTCGCCTCGATCGCGCTCGCCGGTTTCACGATCGCGAAGGACGCCGACGACGGCACCTCGATCGGCGCCGACTACAGCAACTTCGGGCAGAGCTACCACAGCATCGCCGGCTCGGTGATCGCGCTGCTCGCGCTGGCCTTCCTGATCGTGTCGTTCCTGACCGACGTCCCGCGCGGCCGGGTGCTGGCCGGGATCGTGGTCGGCCTGGTGGTCCTGCAGTTCCTGCTCGCGGTGGTGTCCTTCGGGGTGCCGGCGCTCGGCCTGCTGCACGGCATCAACGGGCTCGCGATCGCCGGTGTGGCGAGTGCGGGCGCGCGGCGGGCCGTCGTACCGAAGCAGCCTGTGACCAGTGCCTGACGTCAAGAAGCGCCGGTGGGGCCGGCTGCTCGCCCTGGGGATCACTCTGGCGGTCCTCGTGCCGCTCGGGTACCTCTGGGCGACCAGCCTCGTCCCGGGGGAGTACAACCCGGCCGAGATGGGGTACGCCGACTACGGCGGCGGCCCGTCGTCAGGCCACGAACACCACCAGGGCGGAATGAGCGTGGCGGACCTGACCGGACCGAAGACGGGGACGCCGGACGTGGACGTCACCCTGGTCGCGCGGAAGCAGAAGTTCCAGCTGGCGTCCGGCGAGACGGTCGACGGGTACACCCTGAACGGCGTCTCTCCGGGTCCGCTGATCCGGGCACGCGTCGGCGACCTCGTCCAGGTCACGCTGGTGAATGAGTCCGTCAAGGACGGCGCGACGCTGCACTGGCACGGGATCGACGTACCGAACGCCGAGGACGGGGTCGCCGGGGTGACACAGGACGCCGTACCGGTGGGCGGGAAGCACGTGTACCGGTTCAAGGCGGAGCAGGCCGGGACGTACTGGTACCACTCGCACCAGGTGTCGAGCGACGAGGTGAAGGGCGGGCTGTTCGGCTCGATCGTGATCGCGCCGCCGTCGCCCGGTGAGGTGGTGGCCGCGATCCACACGTACGACGGGAAGCGCACGATCAACGGCCGCACCGGGACCGCGAACGTCGACCTGAAGGCGGGTACGACGGCGCGCGTGCGGGTGATCAACACCGACAACGCGATCCTGCGGGTCGGCCTGACCGGGACGCCGTACAAGGTGGTCGCGGTCGACGGCCGGGACGTCCACGGGCCGGCAGCGGTCACGGCGGCGTTCCCGTTGGCGGCCGGTGCCCGCGTCGATCTGGAGGCGGTGGTGCCGGCGGGCGGGATGCGGCTCGTGGCCGGTACGTCGGCGTTGTCGCTCGGCATCGGTCCGGGTGACCCGGCGAAGGGCGAGCTGCCCGCGGAGACGGTTGATCTGCTGACCTACGGGACGGCGGCACCGATCGGTTTCGATCCGGCGGCGGCGGACCGGAACTTCGAGTACCGGATCGGGCGCCGGCCCGGGTTCCTGGACGGGGTGCCGGGGTTGTGGTGGACGATCAACGGCCACAAGTTCCCCGACGTACCGATGTTCATGGTCGCCGAGGGGGACGTGGTGCGGATGAAGATCTCCAACACCAGCGGGCAGGCGCACCCGATGCACCTGCACGGGCACCACGCGGTCGTCCTGTCCCGTAACGGGGTCGCGGCGACCGGCTCACCGTGGTGGGTCGACACCCTCGAGGTGGGCAACAAGGAGACGTACGAGATCGCCTTCGTCGCCGACAACCCCGGCCTCTGGATGGACCACTGCCACAACCTCCCGCACGCCTCCGAGGGGCTGATGACGCACCTGATGTACGAGGGCGTGAGTACGCCGTACCGCGTGGGCGGTGACTCGCACAACGAACCGGAGTAGCCGGCTCAGGCCCGTAGGCCCTGTCTGGTACCCAAGCCGGTGAGCAGCGTGCGGACGATGCCGGGGATCTCTGCGGTGAGGTCCTCCCGGGAGCGGCCGCCGATGATCGCGGAGAAGCCGAGCACCAGCGCCGGGCCGACGATCAGGTGGACCGCGGGATCGATGTCGAACTCCTCGAGCCGACCCAGCCGCTGCTCGCCCGCGAGGTACTCGGCGATCGGGTGATACATGCGCTGCGGGCCGTACGGCTGCTGATGGATCGCCTCGACGAACCTGTGCAGCAGCGACGGCTCGGACATCAGTCCGGCCGCGGTCGGCAGGGTCTCCGCGACCAGGTCGACCGCGGCCTGCGCGTACGCGACCAGGTTGTCTTCGACGGTCCCGGTGCCCGGCGCCGGCAGGTCGGCCTCGAAGCGCTCGACCGACCCGGCGTACCGGCGTACCAGGGCGGCGACCAGGAGTTCGTGCTTGCCGGCGAAGTAGTTATAGAGAACGCCGTCGGAAACGCCCGCTGCGCGGGCGATGTCGCGGGTCGTGATCCCGGCGACCTGGCGGTCGCCGAGCAGCTTCTCCGCGGTGTCGATCAGATGCTCGCGCAACGCGGTGGCCGGGTCGTCGCCGACCCGGCTCCGCACTGCTCTGGCACGTCTAGGAGACATCGCGCCTAACCGTAGTCGACACCGCCAGCGCGGCGAACAACAGTGCGTACGCCGCGAGCACGAGACCTCCTCCCCAGGGTGGAAGCAGGTCGATCCCCGGAGCCGGTACGTCCTCGAGGGCCAGTCCGCTGTTGAACGGCAGCCAGCGATCGAGGTCGCCGATCAGCTGGCCGACGATGCCTTCCACCAGCGCGAGCCAGGCCAAGGCGATCGCGACCGCACCGACGAGATTGCGTACCAGAGGGCCGAGGCCGACGCCGATGGCCGCGAAGCAGGCGTTCCAGATCACGCAGCCGACCAGGGTCTGCCAGACCGCACCGTCGGACAGATCGAGCGAACTTCCCTTGCCCGCCAGCCAGAGAGCGCTCGCCGTGCCGGCCACCAGCGAGCTGACGAGCCCGAACACGGCTCCCGCGATCGCGAAGGTCAAGAGCTTCGCGGTGATGACCCGGCCGCGTCGCGGCGTACCGAGATAGGTGTCGGTGATCGTCTTGTGCCGGTACTCGCCCGCGACACCGACGATGCCCAGTACCAGGGAGAACATCGAGACCAGTCCGGCGTGGCCGATCGCGCGTAGCGGTGTCGCCGGGTCGTCGAGGTTCGCGCCGCTGACGAAGAGCCCGCTCACCCCGGCGATCACCACCAGCTGGGCGGCAGCCAGCAGGAGCAGCGGGCTGCGGATCGTTCGTAGCTTCAGGAACTCGGATCTCATCGGTTGCTCCCGGTCAGGTCGAGGAAGGCGGTCTCGAGCGAGTCGCCTCCGAGAGTGTCGAGTGGGCCGGCGAACCGGAGCTGGCCGTCGCTGATGATCACCACTTGATCCACGACCTGTGCCACCTCGCTGAGCACGTGGCTGGAGACGAGGATCGCGCGTCCGTCCTTCGCCTCCCGTCGGAGCAGGTCGCGCAGCCAGGCGATCCCGGCCGGGTCGAGTCCGTTGGCGGGCTCGTCGAGGATCAGTACGGCGGGATCGCCGAGCAGCGCCGACGCCAGCCCGAGCCGCTGCCGCATGCCAAGTGAGTACCCGCCGACGCGACGGTCGGCGGCGTCGCTGAGACCGGCCAGTTCGAGAACCTCGTCGACTCGCCCGCCCGGCACGTCCGCCGTCTGCGCCAGGATCCGCAGGTGGTCGCGGCCGCGGCGGCCCGGGTGGAAACCGGTCGCCTCGAGTTGCGCCCCGACGACCCGGCGCGGGTGGCTGAGGTCGGCGTACCGCTTGCCGCCGATCAACGCCTCGCCGGCCGTCGGCCGCACCAGGCCGAGCGCCATCCGCAACGTCGTCGTCTTTCCTGACCCGTTGGGGCCCAGGAACCCACTGACCTGCCCGGCCGGTACGTCGAACGACAGGTCCTGCACCGCCCGCAGCGAGCCGAAATGTTTCGACAACCCCCGTACCACAACATCCGTCATGCGCAGCCTCCTTGTTATGAGCGCATGTTCATGAACAATCGCTCATGAGCGTACGCTCATAATTTGGGCAACCGCAACGGAGGGCATGGAACCGGCTGGTCACGGTCTGCGTCAGGTGCTCATGATGGTGCGATGAGCGACGACGACCTCCACGGCCGTCAGCAGGTGTTCTTGCTCGCGTTCTTCGTCACGGTCGGCGGTGGGCTGTACTTCGCCGGCTGGCTGAGCCGCCCGAGCTTCTTGTACGACAACCCGCTCGTGTGTGCGGCGATCGCGGGCGGGGCCTGTTATCCCGCCCGCTTCCTCGTCGAACTGTTCCCATGGTGGAAACGCCTCGAGCAGCCCAGCCGGCGCGCCCAGGCGCGTCGCGACCGGCGCCTCGAACAAGCCCTGGCCGAGGCGCGCGAGGCCGCCCGGCTCCGGCGGGAGGATGGCTCTCCCGGGGACGGCAGGCACCGACGGGCGGGGCGGAGACGGCTCAGCTGGGGCGAGCGCCTGATCAGGGCCGGTCGGCTGCTGGTCGGGCTGCCGATCGCGGTGGGGTCGTTGGCGATCGTGCCGTTGGGGATCGCGGCCGGGAACGACAACCAGCAGCTGGTCGCAGACGGACCGGTCCAGCAGGCCGTGGTCGTCTCGGTCGAGGAAGACAAGTGGTCCAAGTACGACGACGTGATCGTGAAAGTGGCCCGGCCGGGCGACGGTGTGCCGGTCGAGGTGGACGGCGGCAACGATCTCGACCCGAGGCCCGCGGTCGGCGACCGGATCGACGTGGTCGCCGACCCGGAGGACCTGTCGTACCTGATCGCCGCGGCGGTCGACTGGTCGACGCCCTGGTGGGCCTGGCCGCTCGGCATCATCATCAGCCTGCTGTGCCTCTGGATGGGCGTCGCGATCGCGTTCGGCTGAGGTCAGGAGGCCTGGCGGAGCGCCGCGAGGCGAGCGCAGGCTGCCTCCAGTGCCGCGGGCTGGGTTTCGTACGAACCCCACCAGAGCGGGTTGTCCGGTTGTGGGTCGAGTTCGTCGTCGACGTCGGCGTACCACTCGTCCGCGGTCCGGAAGATCCGCGCATGCAGCTGGTTGTCGTTCACCGCACCACTCCTGGAAGTGAGAACCGTGTACGTCTCCAGGATGTGACCGCGGTACGCCGGAACACGCCAGCGACACGCGGCGGTTCAGGTGACCAGGACCGTGATCCGCTGGGCGGTGTTGTTGCTGAAGCCGCCGCGGTTCCACTCGGCCTCGATCGGCTGCTCGTTCCCGGCGGCGTCGTACGCGCGGACCGTGAGCACGTGCTCGCCCGGCGTCGCCTCCCAGTCGTAGGCGAAGGCCCGCCAGGCGAGCTCGTCATTGCCGGTTTGATTGCCACGGGCATCCAATGTCGCCTCGTGCCAGTTCACGCCGGCGTCCGTGCTGACCTCGACACGCTCGATCGGCGCCCACCCGGACCAGGCCCGGCCGAACAGCGGAACGGTGCCGGCAGCAACGAACCGGTGCCGGCTCATGAAGTCCGGGAACCCCGGCGGGATCAGCAGTGCGCGCGGCTGGATCCGGGTGATCGCGGTCCCCGGGTCGTCCGCGTCGGTCCGGATCCGGTACGCGACGGAGTTCTGGAAGCCGTCGAACGCGTGGTCGATCACCTCGATCGACCGCAGCCACTTCACGCTGGCCATCCCGTACCAGCCCGGTACGACGAGGCGCAGCGGGTAACCGTGCTGTGGCGGCAGCGGCGCACCGTTCATCTCCCAGGCGACGATCGCTCCCGAGTCGATCGCCTCCGGCACCGACAGGCCGCGCTGGTAGTCCTGCTCGACCCCGCGCTCCACCCCGTGGTCCGCGCCGGTGAACACCACGTCCACGGCGTCCGCGCGCAGCCCGGCCAGCCGCAGCAGGTCGGCGAGCAGCACACCGGTCCACTCCGCCGTACCGACCGCCTCGGTCAACCACGGCTGACTGATCGGCCGCGGCTGCAGCGTCGCACGGCCGTTGCCGGCGCACTCCAACGTGACCCGGACGGTCCGGCGGCCCATCGCGCGCAACTCGGTCAGCCCGAACGACAACGGCTGCTCGACGCATCCGTCCACGCTCAGCATCCAGTCGCCCGCGTTCGTCGCCGGGATGTCGTAGTGCACCAGCACGTAATGCAGTCCCGGCGGCGTCACGTCGTACCGCAGACCCTCCAGGGGCATGCCGTGATTGCGCGCCGCCAGCTGCAACTCGTCGGCGGTGATCCCCTCACCCGTGTCCGCCAACCGCCCCCGGACGCTGAAACTCTCGATCGA
Organism: Kribbella sp. NPDC003505; assembly: GCF_040610875.1. Taxonomy (NCBI): domain Bacteria; kingdom Bacillati; phylum Actinomycetota; class Actinomycetes; order Propionibacteriales; family Kribbellaceae; genus Kribbella; species Kribbella sp. NPDC003505. Next base: position 376,169 of record NZ_JBEXNA010000007.1, read on the forward strand.
CATCGCAGATCGCCCCCCTCCCTTTCTCCCTCCCCTGAAGCAACCCTAGAGGTAGCGACCCGCCTACAACCAGCCGTTGTCCAGCGCGATCCGCGCGGCCTCGGCACGGGTCCGGGCGCCGGTCTTGCCGATCGCGGCGGAGAGATGGTTGCGGACGGTGCCCTCGGACAGGTGCAGCTCCTTGGCGATGTCGGCCACGGTGCCTCCCTCCCGGGCGGCTCGCAGTACGTCGGACTCGCGGCCCGTCAACGGGCTCGTCCCGGCCACCAAGGTCTCGGCGGCGAGCGACGGGTCGACCACGCGCAGCCCCTGGTGGACGCGTCGTACGGCGTCCGCGAGCTGCGTCGCCGGGGTGTCCTTGACGACGAACCCGGCGGCGCCGGCCTCCATCGCGCGGCGCAGGTACCCGGGCCGGCCGAACGTGGTCACCATCAGCACCCGCACGCCCGGTACGGCGGTGCGCAGCGCGGCGGCCGCCTCGATGCCGTCCAGCCCGGGCATCTCCACGTCGAGAAGCGCGACGTCCGGCCGGGCGTTCTTCGCCGCGTCGATCACCTCGTCGCCGCGCCCGACCTCGGACACCACCTCCAGGTCGGGCTCCAGGTCGAGCAGGGCGGCCAGGGCACCGCGGACCAGAGCCTGGTCGTCGGCGATCAGCAGTCGGATGCTCACCGCACCATCCTCACAGCCCGACGTTCATTGCCAGCCGGAACCCGCCGCCCGGCGCCTGACCGACCTGCACACTCGCACCGGCCTGGTCCGCCCGTTCGCGCAGCCCGACCAGCCCGTGGCCGGACGCGCCGCCGCCCGGCGTCGGGCCCTTGCCGTCGTCGAGTACTTCGATCTGCGTCGCCGAGATCCGGATCGTGCAGCGCTTCGCGCCGGAGTGCCGGACGACGTTCGTGACGCCTTCGCGCACCACCCAGGCGAACGGTTCGCGGTTCTCCTCGGGAACCTCGTCGACCGTGGTCGGCAGGTCCGCCTTGATCTCGGCGGCCTGCAGCGCGGCGCGCGCCGAGACCAGCTCACCGGCCAGGCTCAGCTCGCGATACCCGGCGACCGCCGCCCGGACGTCGGCCAGCGCGGCTCGTGCCAGGCTCTCGACGTCCGCGACCTCGGCGGCTGCCCGCGCCGGATTCGCCGCGATCAGCTTGCCGGCCAGCTCCGCCTTCACGGTGATGACCGTGAGCGAGTGGCCGAGGATGTCGTGCAGGTCCCGGGCGAACCGGTTCCGCTCCTCCTGGACGGCCAGCTCGGCCATGTCCTTGCGGGCCGCGTTCAGCTCCAGGCTGCGCTGGATCGCCCGACGCATCCCGAACACGGCCAGCGCGCCGAGGAAGATCGCGAACCCGTAGCTGCCGTCGTCGGTCCAGCCCGGCACGATCCGCATCGACAACTCGGCGCCGCCGAGCAGCAGCGCGACGATGCCGATCGCGATCCGGAGATCGACGGCCATCATCGCGACCGCGGAGATGTAGACCAGGCAGGTCAGCGCCTGCTGACCGGCCGCGGGCAGCATCAGCAGGCAGAGGGCGAGCATGCCGCCGAGGTACAGCAGGCGCTGCCAGGTCGGCATCCCCCCGGCGCCGAGGCCCACCCAGCGGACCCAGCCGAAGAAACCGAGGTACGACAGCGCGAACAGCGACAGCGTGACCAGACCGAGGACCCGGGTCGTTCCCTGCCGGTGGATGATCTCCTCGAACGGCTGGGACAGGTAGAACAACCAGACCCCGGCCGCCAGCCAGCCCCACCGCCCAGGTCCTGGGCGGCCTCCACGCTCGGCGAGCGCTTCCACAAGCGTCGGCGGTGTCTTCACGGTGGTCACGCTATCGCCCGATGCTCAGGCGCGGGCGGTGTCGGCGCGGAACCGGCGCAGGCCGATGAACCCGAGCGCGACGGTCCAGCCGAGCACCACCAGCAGCGCGTGGGTGTCCAGCCCGCCCTGCGCCAGCGCGCTCCGCGAGGTCTGACCGGTCCAGTAGGCCGGGGTGAGCTGGGCGATGTGCTTCATCACCGACGGCATCTGGTCGACCGGGAGCCACAGGCCGCCGAACGCCGCGATCAGCATCGTGCTCAGACCGGTGATCGGCTGGACGCTGTCCGGCTTCGCGATGTACCCGATGACCAGGCCGATCGCGGCGAACGGCAGTGCGCCGAGCCACGACACCAGCGCGACCGTCAGCCACTGGCCGGCGCTCAGGTGCACGTGGCCGAACGTCATGCCGCACAGGAACACGACGACCAGCGGCGGGATCGCGAGCAGCAGGCTCAGGATCACCTTGTTGACGACGTACGCCTGCGGCTTCAGCGGGGTGAGTCGCAACGTGCGGTTCCAGCCCCCGTCGCGCTCGGCCGCGATCACACCACCGCTGCTCATCGCCGCGGACATCGAGCCGAACATCGCCATACTGACCATCACGTACGCGATCGCGGAGATCCCGGCCTCGTTGGCGTCCTGCGGGATCGTCAGGCCGAAGATCAGGAACAGCACCAGCGGCATCAGGATCGAGAAGATCAGCACCCGCCGGTTCCGCAGCGTGCGGCGGATGTCGAAGATCAGGTAGTCGCGGTTCATGCCAGGCTCTCCTCTTGGGCCGCGCTGATCGCGAGGACGGCGTCCTCGAGGTCGGCGGACGTCACTTCGATGTCGTGGGCGCTCGTGTTCTCGAGCAGGTGGCGCAGAGTGCCGTCGGAATCGCCGCACTGCAGCAGCACGACGTCACCGCGGGTCTCGACGTTGCGGACGCCGGGCAGCGACGCGAGCGCGGCCAGGTCGGCGCCCGGGATCGTGGCCCGGATGGTGCGGCCGGACACGCTCGCCTTGATCTGCGCGGCGGTGCCGTCGGCAACGACCTTGCCGCTGCGCATCAGCACCACGCGATCGGCGTACGAGTCCGCCTCCTCCAGGTAGTGGGTCGCGAACAGGACCGTCCGGCCGCGGGCGGTCTCGGCGTGCATCGACGCCCAGAAGTCGCGGCGGGACTCGACATCCATCCCGGTCGTCGGCTCGTCCAGCACGATCAGGTCCGGCTGCGGGATGATCGCCATCGCGAACCGCACCCGCTGCTTCTGGCCGCCGGACAGGGCCTTCATCGTCCGTTTGGTGAGGTCCGCGATCCCGGCCCGCTCCAGAGCTTCCGGTACCGGCATCGGGTCGTTGTGCAGGCCGGCCACCAGTTCCAGCAGCTCGCCGACCTTGGCGTCCTCGATGATGCCGCCGCTCTGCAGCATCACGCCGACCTGGCCCTTGGCGATCGCGTCCGTCGGCGTACCGCCGTACACCTGGACGGCGCCCTGGTCCGGCTTGACCAGACCGAGCAGCATCTCGATCGTGGTCGACTTGCCGGCCCCGTTCGGCCCCAGCAACGCCACCACCTCACCGGCTCGGATGCTCAGATCCACCCCGGCGACGGCCTGCACGTCCGCATACCTCTTGGTCACACCCCGCAGGCTGACCGCAGTCGTTGTCGTCATACCCAGAAGCCTGCTGGACCAGCGCGCCACACCCCTGGATCGCTCGTCACGACGCACCCATGACATCCGTCAGCCGAAACCCTGTGAGGGATGCTGTCCAGCGACGAGGTGACCGATCAGGTCCGTGCGACCTTCAAGCGCACCGGCCTGCGCGCCAGGCTGATCCACACCGACCTGACCGACGACCAGGAAGCCGCCATTCACGAGATGTTCGGGAACTGACCGGACTCATCCGCGGTTCGCGAAGTCCAGCACGTACCGCCAGTCTTCCTCGAGCAGGTCGTGGTCGCCGGGGCGAAGGTGGTAGCCGATGGCGTTCGGGGGGAAGGACGGGCGGGCGGCTGTGACCGCCAGATACTCGCCGATCGGGTCGGCCCAGGCATCGGCTTCGGCGCTGGTGATGGCGACGCGGCGTGGGGCGATGCTTGCGAGGAGCTGGTGCTGGTCGACGGGGAGGTCGTTCTCGTGGCGGGCGTACGCGGCGAACGACGGGACGAACCAGTGCGGGAACTTCGTGGTGATCGCCGCGATGTCCTCGCCGGCCGGGTGCCGGAACAGCGCCGCGCCGCAGCAGCCGGAGCCGTTCGCGGCCGTCACGGCGAAGCGGTCGTCCTGCGCTCCCGCCCAGAGTGCGGCCTTCCCGAGCCGCGAGTGGCCGAGCGCGACCGCGCCCGCCGTGTCGACGCCTGGGATGCGCCCGGCGATGTCGAGCAGCCGGCACAGGCCCCACGCCCAGGCCGCGACCGCGCCCCAGGTCTCGTTGGGGAACAGCGCGCGTACGCCAGGCGCGGCCGGTGCCGGGTCGTCGGGCTCGATCTGCTGGTAGTCGACGGTGAGTACGGCGTACCCGGCTGCGATCGCCGTCGCGTACGGCCAGGTCTCGATCGTCTCGTCGTTGCCCTTGAAGTTGAGCACCACGACGACCGGCGCGGCACCAGCACCGGCCGGCCGGTGGGTGAGCGTGTCGAGTACGACGTCGCCGAGCGGACACGCGATCACCGCGCGGTGCCGCAACCGGTCGGCCGCGCCGTCGAGTACGCCGTCGTCGCGCGAACGCAGGACCAACTCGGTCAGCTCACCACCGTCCGGCGTACGGCCGTAGATCGTGTCCGCGAACTCGCCGACAACATCAGATCCGGCGGCCGGCAGCGACGGTACGACGGCGCGCTGCCACTCCTCAGGAAGCTCCACGAGGTCAATACTCTAGTCGGGCTCGGGGAAATCGGTTGACCGTGCGCGTGGCGGGTGTGAAGGTCGCGGGCGTGACGGGTGTGCCGAAGCTGCATGACGACGAGGTGCGGATCGACGCTGCCGTGGTGGAACGGCTGCTGGCCGAGCAGTTCCCGCGGTGGGCCGGATTGCCGGTGCGCGTGGTCGAGCGATCGGGCACCGACAATGTCACCTTCCGCGTCGGCGACGACCTGGCGGTCCGGTTGCCGCGCACAGTACGCAACCAGGGGCAGGTCGAGAAGGACCTGGCCTGGATGCCGCGTCTGGCGCCGCACGTCTCGCTGCCGATCCCGGAGCCGCTGGAGCTCGGGCGGCCCTCCGAGGACTATCCGTTCACCTGGGGCGTCTACCGGTGGTTGCCTGGGGCACCGTTCACGCCCGGGTCCGTTGCCGGCGTGCGAGCGGCGCAGCAGCTGGCCGCCTTCGTGCGGACGCTGCGCGAGGTGGACACCACCGGTGCGCCGGTGCCGGACGGCGACCCGTTCACCCGCGGTACGCCGCTGGCGCCGCGTGACGTGATGTTCCGCGAGGCGCTGGACCAGCTGAAGGAGCACTTCGACACCGGTCTGCTCACGGCCGCGTGGGAGGAGTCGCTGGCGGCCGACACCTGGGACGGCGTACCGCGGTGGATCCACGGCGACCTGATGGCCGGCAACCTATTGGTTGCTAATGGCAATCTCTCGGCGGTGATCGACTTCGGCACCGCCAGTGCGGCCGACCCCGCCGGCGACGTACTACCCGCGTGGTGGCTGTTCGAGGGCCAGTCCCGGGCGGCGTACCGCGACGCTCTCGAGATCGACGAGGCGACGTGGCTCCGGGCCCGCGGCTGGGCGCTGTCCCTGGTCGTCATCGCGATCCCGTACTACCTGGACCGCCGCCCCGGCACCCTCGCGGACGGCCAGGAATCCGTCGCCGACATCCTGAGCGACGTCACGTCGAGCGCCTGACGTCACCAGAGCTTGTCGATCGAGCCCGGGTAGAGCTCGATGCGGGCGTTGTGAAACGTCGGGGCGTGTCGCCGGGCCGACGGGGTGAAGAAGGCGGCGAGCGCGACCTTGTCGAAGCCGGGCTGGTCGCTGGGGAACGGGTCGTCGGGCGTGCCGCCGATCAGAACGGTGCCGTCAAGGAGCTGCCAGCCTGCTGACTCGTAGAACGGCTGCAGAGCACGGTCGCAGGTGAAGAGGCCGAGGTCGAGGCGCAGGTCGGCCATCGCGTCGCGGGCCGCGGCGACCAGTCGGTGACCGTACCCGCGGCCGCGGAGCGTCTCGCGGGTGACGACAGTGCTGAGGCCTCCGGCCTGGAAGGTGGTGCCGCCGTGCTGGAGCGGTTTGCGCAGGACGTCCAGCGCGGCGAGCACCAGCCCTTTGTCGACGAGCAGCATCGAGAACGGATGTAGCGCCGGGTCGTGGACCGGAGTATCGGCGGGTGGCAGGGGATCGGACGGCCAGGCCTGGTTCTGTAGCTCATGGACCTGGACGCGAAGGGCCGCGGGTACGGCGGCCTCCGGGTAGGACTCGACCTGCATCAGCTCGATTTGATGGTGTGCAGGCCCTGCCAGAGGAGGTCCTGGAGGGTGCGGGCGACCTTCTCGGGGGTGGGCGGGGTGGGGGTGCGGGTGCGCCAGATGGCCAGGCGCTCGGTGGCGCCGGAGATGGACTGGGCGACGATCTGGACCTCGTCGTCGTCGACCGGGCGGCCGGCGGGGAGGTTCATCCGGACCATCGTGGCGATCAGCTCGATGAACGCCGCGCGGACCTCGTCGGTCGCCGCCGCGGCCGGACCGGCGCTCAGCATGCCTTCGTCGACCAGGACGGACCACGCCTGCGGGTGCTCGTCGAGGAAGCGGAACCAGGCCAGGAACCCGGCGTACAGCGCGTCCTCGGCGTTCGGGGCGGCCATCACCGCGTCGGCCACGGTGTCGAGCAGGTGGCCGCGGAGCCGGGCCAGGCAGGCGAGGAACAGGCCGTCCTTGGAGCCGTAGTACTGGTAGATCAGCGGCTTCGACACCCCGACCTTCGCGGCGACGTCGTCCATCGACGTGCCCTGGTATCCGCGCTCGCCGAAGATCCGCTCGGCGGCCTCGAGGATCTCCCGCTCCCGGGCCGCACGATCACGGCGGCGCTTCGGCGGTCGTTCCGTGGTCGAGGTCACTTGCGCAGTCTAACTGACTCCAAGTAACTTACTACGAGTAAGTTCCGACCGAGTGGTTTCCGACAACGGGCTGGAGAACCTCATGGGCGAGCGGCATCGGATCGTGGTGATCGGGACCGGGTTCGCGGGCATCGGGATGGCGGTCCGGCTGAAGCAGGCCGGCTACGAGGACTTCGTCGTCCTGGAGCGCGCCGAGGATGTCGGCGGCACCTGGCGCGACAACACCTACCCGGGCTGCCGCTGCGACGTGCCGTCGCACCTGTACTCGTTCTCCTTCGCCCCGAACCCGGAGTGGTCGTCGACGTTCTCGCCGCAGCCCGAGATCGAGGACTACCTGCGTACCGTCACCGACTCCTACGGCGTGCGCCCGCACATCCGCTTCGGCAACACCGTCGAGTCGGCGCGCTGGCAGGACGGCAGCTGGCAGATCGCCACGAACCGGCAGACGTTCACCGCGGACATCCTGCTGTCCGGTATGGGACCGCTGGCCGAGCCGTCGTACCCGAAGCTGCCCGGTATCGAGGACTTCGAGGGGGAGGTCTTCCACTCCGCGCGCTGGAACCACGACCTGGACCTCAGCGGTCGCAAGGTCGCCGTGATCGGCACTGGCGCCTCGGCGATCCAGTTCGTGCCGGCGATCCAGCCCGAGGTCGAGGAGTTGCACCTGTTCCAGCGGACGCCGCCCTGGGTGATGCCGCGGCCGGACCGCAGGATCACCGCGGCCGAGAAGGCCGTGTACCGCCGTTTCCCGCTGGTGCAGAAGGCTGTCCGGGCCGGGATCTACTGGGGGCGCGAGTCGATGGTGCTCGGGTTCGCGAAGCTGCCGGCGATCATGAAGCAGGCGCAGAAAGTGGCCGAGAAGCACCTCGCGCATCAGGTCCGCGACCCGCTGCTGCGGGCCAAGCTGACGCCGGACTTCACCCTCGGCTGCAAGCGCGTGCTGATCTCCGACGACTACTACCCGGCGCTCGCGCGGCCGAACGTCGAGGTGGTCACCGACGGGATCGCCGAGGTGACGCCGACCGGCATCGTCACCGCCGACGGCGTGAAGCACGAGGTCGACACGATCATCTACGGCACCGGCTTCAAAGTCACCGACCTGCCGGTGATGGACATGGTGCACGGCCGTGACGGCCTCTCGCTGCGCGAGGCCTGGGCCGACGGCATGGAGGCGCACCTCGGCACCGCGATCGCCGGCTTCCCGAACTTCTTCATGCTGATCGGCCCGAACACCGGCCTCGGCCACAGCTCGATGGTGTTCATGATCGAGTCCCAGATCGCGTACATCCTCGACGCGCTGAAGACCATGGACGTGCACGGCCTCCGGGAGGTCGAGGTACGGCGGGACGTGCAGCGCGCGTTCGTCGACGGGGTCCGCTCGTCGATGCGGAACACGGTCTGGACCCGCGGCGGCTGCACCAGTTGGTACCTGGACTCGGAGGGTCGCAACACGACCCTGTGGCCGTCGTTCACCTTCCGGTTCCGGCAGTTGACCCGACACTTCGATCCCGGCGAGTATCAGACGCTTTCTATGTGACATCGTGCGTGTTACATTCGATCGGTCGGATACTGATCGGAGGCGGCGCGCGTGCTGGTGCAGTTGCTGCCGCTGCACGGGATCGGCGGTCGAGGGGACCTGCCGGTGCCGCTGTGGCTGGCGATCTACTCCGCCGGCGCCGCCGTCGCGGTGTCGTTCTTCGCGCTCGCTGCCTTCTGGTCGCGTCCGCGGTTCGAGGGGACCGTGGGTCGGCCGCTCGGCGTCCTCACCCGGATCGTCGACGCCCCGGCGACGCGCGTCGTCCTCAAGGTGGTGGGGCTGGCGCTGCTAGGGCTGTTGCTCGGCGCCGCCTGGCTCGGCGACCCGTCGCTGAACCCGGCGCCGACCTGGCTGTACGTGTGGATCTGGGTCGGGATCATCCCGCTCTCACTGCTCTGCGGCCCGATCTGGCGGCTCGCGAACCCGTTACGGACGATCGCCGGCGTCGTACGGCGCACGTCGTACCGGCCGCTGCCCCGCGGGATCGCGTACTGGCCGGCCGTCGCCGGACTGGCCGGGTTCCTGTGGCTGGAACTCGTGTACCCGGAGGGATCCGACCCGCGGGTGGTCGCGATCTTCGCCACGACGTACGCCGTGCTGAACGTTGCCGCAGGCATCGTTTACGGCCCGGCCTGGTTCGGGACCGGCGACAGCTTCGAGGTGTACGCCGAGGTGCTCGCGCGGCTGAGCCCGCTCGGGCGTGACGGCCGCGGCCGGCTCGAGCTGCGCAACCCACTGGCCGGACTGGCGACGATGCCGCAGCAGCCGGGGATCGTCGGGTTGCTCTGCCTGCTGCTCGGGTCGACGGCCTTCGACGGGATCTCCCGCTGGTCCGTGTGGACGCGGCTGACCGGCGATCTCCCGCACATTCCCGTGTACACACTGGGGTTGATCGCCGCGGTCGCGGTCGTCACCGCTGTCTTCCTCTTGGCCGCTCGGACGACAGGCTCGGCGCGGATCCGGGCCGGCGCGGTCGGGGCCGCCGGATTGCCGGGGGCGTTCGTGCACTCGCTGGTGCCGATCGCGATCGGGTATGCCGTCGCGCACTACTTCTCGTTCGCGCTGTTCCAGGGGCAGGCGGGCTGGCTGCTCGCGACCGACCCGTTCGGGCGCGGCTGGGACCTGCTCGGGACGAACGGGACACCGATCGACTACGCGTTCCTCGGGACCGGGCTGATCGCGGGGGTCCAGATCGGCGCGATCGTGCTCGGACACGTCCTCGGGGTGGTGTCCGCGCATGATCGCGCGACCGGCCTGTTCCGCCGCCGGCAGTTGCGGCGGGCGCAGTACCCGATGCTGGCTGCGATGGTCGCCTTCACGGCCGGCGGGATCGCGTTGGTGACGGCCTCATGATCGCGATGCACCTGGGCGGCATCCCCGAGACCGCGATGGTCCTCGGCCCGATCCTCCTGATCGCCGCCTTCCTCCGCATCGCCCGCCGCAACGAGTCGACTCTTCCCGACGACGAGGACGACTGGGACGCCGACCTCGGCGACCTTCCGGCGGACCGGTGGGAGCGGATCAGCGAAAAGTGAGGCCCGGCAAACCCCCTGCGGTTCGCCGGGCCTCCCCGTTCCCCGTTGGTTCAGTGGCCGTTGGTTCGGTGGCCGTGGTTCAGGCGGCCAGGGCCGGTTCGTAGTAGCCGCTGACGCGGGACGGTGTCGTGGTGCTGGTCAGCTCGGCGAGGCGGGCGCAGCCGGCGGTGAGGGCGGATTCCAGGGTCGGCCAGTCGGCGACGCACCAGTACGGGTCGTCGGGCTGCCGGTCGTTGTCGTCGTCGATGTCGGCACACCAGCCGCCGGTGCGGACGTGGTGGACATGCAGTCGGAGCTTCATGACGATCGGCTTTCAGAACGGCAGCTTGCGGCCGGACGGTGTCCGCAGGTCGAGAGTCTGGGTCTGGGTCTGACGGCGCGTCGTGGTGATGCGGGGGCGCCGACGAATCTGCAGCTGTCGCATCGTCTTCCTCCTGCCGGTCTGTTCTGGTAGCTATACGCTCCCGCATGAGGTCCGGTTCACACATGCGGAGGATTACCTATCCGAGTCCCTAACCGCACCCGGCCTCGACTCCGGGTTCACTAAGGGACGCTACCGGGGAGCATGGACAGTTTTCGGCGTATGGAGAGGAGTATGGAAAAGCGTAGGAAAGATGCCCAGGTGGACACTCTGCTGCGGCGCTGGGGCCTTCAGGGGCAAGACGTTCGCCCGCTCACCGAGGGCACCAACAACACCGGCTACTACGTCGGCGAGGAGTTCGTCCTCCGGATCCACCGCAACGCGATCCCGCCGACGTACGAGCACGCGGTACTGCAGACAGTAACCGGCCTGCCCTTCGCCGTACCGACGCCGGTGCCGGCCGACGGCGAGACCGCGGTCCGCGGGGAAATCCACGGCGAACCGGTCCTGGCGAGCCTGAGCCGGCGCATCCCGGGGGAGCACCCGGCGCGCGGCGACACCGCCCGCGCCGAGGCGTGCGGTCGCGCGCTGGGCGAGCTGGACAAAGCACTAGCCGAGCTGAACCCGGCCGACCTGCCGCCGTCACCGGTGTGGAACGGCGACCTGACGACGGTGCATCCAAGAGTGCCGAACCTCGACGTCGTGCTCGACGCGCTGCCCGCGGTCGCCCCGATCCTCGCCGGCATCGGGCCGCTGCTCGATCTCCCGCAGCAGATCATTCACGGCGACTTCGCGCTGACCAACGTGCTGATGGTCGGCGACCGCGTCACCGCGATCCTCGACTTCGAGACCGCCGGCCTCGGCTACCGCGCCCTGGATCTCGCGGTCGGCAGGTACTTCTTCGGGGAGGTCGGCCACCCAAGTACGGCGTTCCAGCGCGGCTACCTCGAAGCGTTCCCGTTGACCGATGCCGAGCTGGCCGCGCTGCCCGGCCTCGAACTGATGCGCGAGGCAACGAGTCTGGTGCATTGGTACGGGCGCTACCTCGACGGTCAGACCACCGCCGAGGGAGTCGCCGCGCGGGTCGAGCGGCTGCTCGGGGTGAGCGAGGCTACCCGGTAGACGGCAGGGTCTTCGGGTCGAGGCCCAGCTCCTCGTAGGCGACGATCTCGATCTCGCGGGCCATTGCCTCGCGGAAGGCGGCGACCAGGGCCTGACCGGCCAGCGGGATGATGCCTTCGAGGGTGCGCTGGATCTCGGGCCAGCCGTCGGCCGGCATGCCGGCGTTGGTGAAGTCGCGCCAGACGGTCGAGCGGAACAGTTCGACGTACGTCTTGGCGACCGCGTCGGCCTGCGCGAAGAGCTTCGGCAGCATCTCGAAGATCGCCTGCATCGGGACGCCGAGCTTGATCACCTCGAGACCGGTGCGCAGCAGATCCGGGTTCGGGATCCGCAGCCGGCCGTCGTCGAGCCGCTCGGCGATCCCGAGCTCGACGATCTGCTCGATCACCGCCGGGTCGTGCGGTACGCCGGCTCGCTCGGCGAGCTGGAGCTCGTCGAGCTCCTCCGGCTCCGACGGCGTCCACGGGTTCACCAGGGTCTCGAACACGCCGAGCGCCATCGCGCCGTCGGGCAGTTCGCCCATCATCCGCTCGACCGCGGCCAGCGTGTAGCCCTTGTCGAGCAGCTCGCGGACCAGCGTCAGCCGGGCGATGTGGTCGTGCCCGTAATACCCCGTCCGGCCGACCAGCCGCGGCGGCGGGATCAGCCCCCGCCCGGCGTAGGCACGCACGTTCCGGACCGTCATACCCACCTTGGCGGCGAGCTGGTCGACAGTGAGCTCCTCATCCACCCTTGACAGTCTTCCAGACTCCACGTTACATAGTAGATGTAACATGCATCATGGCGCATGTCTCATGTCGTGAAGGAGTTCGATGGCGATCCCGCTGGCGACCACCGGTACGGCGACGTTCGACCAGATCGCGATCGTCACCGGCGTCGTGTCGGTGCTCTACCTCGCACTCGCCGTGCTGCTGTGGCGCGAACGCACCGGCCACGTCACGCTGGTAGGACGGTTCGCGGACACCATCGGGAGACTGGACGGAGTCCCCCGATGGGCCGCGCTGACGCCGTACCCGCATGCCGTCTCGCTGCTCGCCTGCGCGTTCGGGGTCTGGTGGGACATCGCGGTGCACATCGACCGCGGGCGCGACACCGGCCCGTTCGGGACGCCGGCGCACTACCCGATCTTCTTCGGCATCCTCGGCGTGATCGTGTCCGGCGTGCTGCCGATCGCGCTCGCCGGCAAGCCGCTGCCGGCCCGGACGATCAAGCTCAGTCGCGGCTGGCGGATCCCGTGCAGCGCGGCGCTCGTCACGGTCTGCGGCACGTTCGCGCTGGTCGGCTTCCCGCTCGACGACGTCTGGCACCGGCTGTTCGGCGAGGACGTCACGCTCTGGGGACCGACCCACCTGCTGATGATCGGCGGCGTGGTGTTCTCGATCTTCGCGCGGCTGCTCGCGATCGCCGAGGTCGAGCAGCTGGTCGGGCCGAACAAGCGCCGGCTGTTCCAGGAGATCGTGTCGGTCGGCGCGCTGCTGATCGCCTGGGACCTGTTCAGCACCGAGTTCAACTACGGCGTACCGCAGTTCCCGCTGATCCTGCAGCCGCTGCTGATCGTGTTCGGCGCCGCGATGGCCTTCACGATCCTGCGCGCGCGGCGCGGTCCGGGGACGACGTTCGGCGCGCTCGCCGTGTATCTGGTGATCCGCGGCGGGATCGCCTGGGCGGTGGCCGAACCGCTCGGCGAGATCGTCGGGCACTTCCCGCTGCTGGTCGTCGAGGCGCTGCTCGTCGAGGCCGTGGCGTTTGCCCTCGGCAACAAGAACCGCTTCCGCCTCGGCGCCGTCGCCGGCCTGCTGATCGGGACCGTCGGCGTGGTCGCGGAATACGCCTGGAGCCACGTGTGGATGCCGATCGCCTGGCCGCCGTCGATGCTGCCGTCCGCGATCGGGTACGGCGTGGTCGTCGGCGCCGGCGCCGGCCTGATCGGAGCCTGGCTCGCGACCCGGTACGCCGAGGTGGCCGGCGAGGAGCGGGCGGTCGGGATCAAGCACCTTCGCCCGGTCGCGGTCCGGCGGACCCATCAACTGGGTGCGGCCGGACTGGTCGCGGTGGTGGCGACGGTGTTCTTCTGCGTGCCGCGGACTGCGGACGCGGGCGTGTCGGGGGTCGTGTCGTTGGAGCGGGTGGCCACGGGGGCCGAGCCGACGGCGTACGTCACGATCACTCTCACGCCGGCCGATGCGGCCGACGGCGCGCGCTGGTTCGAGGCGCTGGCCTGGCAGGGCGGCGGGCTGGCCTTCCACCCGATGGAGAAGGTTGCCGACGGCACGTACCGGTCGGCGGACCCGCTGCCGATGTACGGGAAGTGGAAGTCGATGATCCGGCTGCACCAGGGGCAGCGGGACATGGTGGCGAGCTGGGTGTACGCGCCGGAGGACGCGGCGATCGAGAAGCCCGCGATCCAGGTGTCGAACGGGCAGCCGGTCGAGTTCGTCGACGAGCAGCAGGTGCTGAGGCGCGAGGAGCGGACCGACGTGCCACGATGGATGTGGAACGCCGGGTACGCGCTGCTCGCGGTGGTCGGACTGCTCGAGGTGATCGGGATCGCCTGGCTGGTCGGGCGCGGCGCCCGCGGCGGGCGGATGCGAGCGGCCCACCTGGCCGAAGGTGAACGGGAACGGGAGTCTGCGTGACGATCCAGTTGGAGCGCTCCAGGGTCACGACGCCGGACGGTGTACGGCTGAACGTCGAGGTCGCCGGGCCGGCCGACGCGCCGGTGACGGTGCTGCTGGTGCACGGGTGGACGTGCTCGACACGCTCGTGGCACAACCAGGTCGAGACACTGCCGCAGATCCTCGGGCCGGACGCCGTCCGTGTCGTCACCTACGACCACCGCGGCCACGGACGCTCGGACGCGGCCCCGTCGGGGTCGACGCGGATCGAGCAGCTCGCGGACGACCTGGTCACCGTGCTCGACTCCGTCGTCGGCGACGGCCCGGTCGTGTACGCCGGTCACTCGATGGGCGGGATGACGTTGATGGCGCTCGCCGACCGGCACCCGGAGCTGTTCGGCGACCGCATCCGCGCGGCCGCGCTGGTCAGCACGTCGTCCGGGCATATCACTGCCGGCGCCCTCGGACTTCCCAAGCGCCTGGAGCCGGCGGCCGCCGTGCTGGCTCCGCGGGCGATGAACCTGGTCGGCGCCGGCGTCGACCGCCGGTCGGCACGGCGGGCAGCCACGTCGCCGGCGGTGTCGACGGCAGCGATGGCCGAGCAAGCCGCGGCCGCCGTGGAGCGGGCGGCGACGACAGCCGGGTCCGGTACGGCGGGAGCCGGCCGCAGCTCCGCGCGAGGGCGCGCGGTGGCGCGAGCCGTGAGTGCTCGGGTGCAGCGAGCCGGCTTGCGGCGGTTGGTGTTCGGGAAACGGCCGGATCCGGCGGAAGTGGAGTTGTTCCTGTCGGATCTGGCAGTCGTGCCCGGTCCGTCGTACGGCGGGTTCTTCGACGCGATCCTGCACCACGATCTGGACCACGCGCTGAAGGTGCTCGACGAACTGCCGGTCGAGGTCATGCACGGCACCCGCGACCGGCTGCTCCCGCCGCGGCACGCGAACCGGATCGCCGCGCAACTCCCGAGCGCCCGCCTGTGGATCTACCCGGGCGCCGGCCACATGCTCATGCAGGAGCGTCCCCGAGACGTCACGCACCGCCTCGCGTCCCTGGCGCGCAAGGTGATCGCCTGAGAGTCGCGTCACGGCCCGCCGCGGCGTCCTCGCCTACTCTCGACCTCGTGCAGAACCTTCTCTCCGATGTTGTGGTCGTCGATCTGACCCGGGCGCTGGCCGGTCCGCACGCGGCGATGATGCTGGGGGATCTCGGCGCGCGGGTGATCAAGGTCGAGACGCCGGACGGCGGGGACGACAGCCGCGGCTGGGGTCCGCCGTTCGTGGACGGCGAGTCGACGTACTACCTGTCGGCGAACCGGAACAAGGAGTCGGTGACCGCGGACCTGAAGTCGGACGCGGGCAAGGAGTTCCTGACCAAGTTGGTCCGGAAGGCCGACGTCCTGCTGGAGAACTTCCGGCCCGGCGTCCTGGACCGGCTCGGCTTCTCCACCGAGCGGCTGCACGAGCTGAACCCCGGCTTGGTGATCCTGTCGATCACCGGGTTCGGCCACGACGGCCCCGAAGGCGGCCGGGCGGGGTACGACCAGATCGCCCAGGGCGAGGGCGGCCTGATGAGCATCACCGGCGAGACCGAGCCGACCAAGGTCGGTGCGCCGATCGCCGACCTGCTGGCCGGGATGTACGGCGCGTACGGCGCCCTGGCGGCGCTGCACGAGCGCTCGATCACCGGCAAGGGCCGGGTGGTGCGGACCAGCCTGCTCGCGTCGGTCGTCGGCGTGCACGCGTTCCACGGCACGAAGTGGACGGTCGCGCACGAGCTGCCCGTACGGGTCGGCAACCATCACGCGCAGATCGCGCCGTACGGGCTCTACCGCACCCAGGACGACATCGTGCAGGTCGCGGTCGGCAGCGAAGGACTGTGGCGGCTGTTCGCCCCGATCGTCGGCCTCGACGCCGCGGACGAACGGTTCGCGGCCAACTCGGCGAGGGTGGCGCACCGTGACGAGCTGACGGCGGCGATCGAGGGCGCGTTCGCCGGCGCACCGGCTGATGTGTGGTTACAACGCCTTGCGGACAAGGGGATTCCGGCCGGCAAGGTCCGCGACTTCCAGCAGGTCTACGACTGGGAACAGACCCGCTCCCAGGGCCTGCTCATCGACGTCGAGCACCCGACGCTCGGCACCATCCAGCTGCCCGGCCCGCCGCTGCGTTTCGACGACAACACGTACGCCGGCGCCCGCGAGACCAACCTCGCGCCACCCCGGTTGGGCGAACACAACGACTCGGTGCGCGCCTGGCTGGAGGAGTAGGCGGACCTGAGCCACTCACCAACCCCGCGCCACCTGCCGAGCCAACGCTCAGCCGGGTGCCGGACTCGGCTGGTCCTGGCGGTTGGTGAGTGTTGGGCGTCCGCCCGTCGACGCCCGGACCACCAGCTCCGGGCGGATCAACGTCTTTCGCGGGCGTTCGACACCGGACTTCAGACGTTGCAGCAGCAGGTCGACCGCGGTGGTTCCGACCTCGGCGGCGGGCAGACGGACCGTGGTCAGCGGTGGCTGCAGGTACGCCGCGTACGGGTGGTCGCCGTAGCCGGTGATCGCGACGTCGTCCGGGACGGCGAGGCCGCGTTCGGCGAGGACCCGGAGCAGACCGAGCGCAAAGTAGTCGTTCCCGGTGACGATGCCGTCCGGCAGGTCGAGCGACCGCGCGAACCGGTACGCCTCCTCGGGCTGCCAGGGCAGCGCCAGCGAGTCGTACCGTCGTGTCGGCACCGTGCGGACCAGGTCGCCGGAGACCGGTAGGCCGGCGTCGGCCAGTGCGCGGCGGAACCCGGTGATCCGGTCGGCCGTGGTGGTGATCGGCAGGTCTTCTTCCAGCAGGAGCAGGCGGCGCGCACCGCCGGCGATCAGGTGGCTGGTCGCTTCGTACGACCCGCGCTCGTAGTCGACGCCGACCATGTCGCAGTCGAGCTCGGGCACGTCACGGTTGACGAACACCAGCGGGATCCCGCTGTCCCGGACCCGGCGCCAGTGGTCCCACTCGGCCTGCACCGGTACGACCACGGCGCCGTCGACCGCGGAGCGCAGCAACGCCTCGGTGGCGCGCTGCTCGTTCTCCACGCTCTCGTCGGTGACGAGCAGCAGCAGCGAGTACCCCTGGGCGCGGACCCGGAGCTCGATGCTGCTGATCAGCTGCGCGTAGAACGGGTTCGAGGGGTTGGTGATGACGAGGCCCAGGGTCATCGCCGAGCCGAGCACGAGCGACCGTGCCAGCGTGTTCGGGACGTACCCGATCCGCGCAGCCTCGGCCTGGACGGCGGCCCGCGTGCTGGCGCTGACGCTGTCCTTGTCGCCGAGCGCGCGCGACACCGTGTTCACCGACAGGCCGAGCGCCGTCGCGATGTCCCGCAACGTCGGCCGCGGCCGTGGGCCCTCCGTCATCCGTCCCCCTCTTACGCCTTCACGGCCAGGTGGATCCGTACCTGCACCGAGCCTTCGACCTTAGCGCGCAACCGCAGCCAGTGGCCGAACCCGGCGGCCGGCCAGCTGACCAGTTTGCCCGGCTCGACGACGTGCTCCGCGCCGTCGAGGTCGCACCAGGTGATCCCGTCCGGGGACACCTGCGTGACGTACGTCGCCGTACCGTCGCCGCCTACGTGCTGCACGAACCAGCGCGCCTCACTCGCCCAGGCGACCTCGTAGGGCTCGGTGGCGAACCGGGTGTCGAAGGTGGTGTCGCGTTCCAGCACCGCCGTCATGGACTGTCGCATGGGCCTACCAATCAACCGAGATGAGGACGGAGTCGAGGAAGAGGAAGTTGCGCACCGAGCTGTGGGTGCGGACCGAGAAGTAGAAGTTCAGCAGGTTCTCGAGCGTCTCGTAGCGTTCCTCGTACGGCGGAACGGGGACGTCGCGCATGTCCATCACCCGGTCGTTGACCTGCAGCTCCACGTTGCGCCGCTTGTCGGTGTCGATCAGCCAGCGCAGGTAGTGCCAGTTCACCTTGGTCGGGACCTCGTTGTAGCAGAGCTCCTGCGGCTCGCCGAACGGCTGCCAGTCCTCCGGGTTCGGCGCGGTGAAGTCGGCGGCGTACTCCAGCTTCACCTTGCCCTCGAAGTGTTCGCGCGGCGTCGGCTCGGGGACGGTCGGCGCCATCCACTGCCGGGTGAAGTGGTTGTCCAGATCGGTGTTCTGGTAGCGAGCGACCGTGTGGTATCGCAGGCCGCCGTCGCCGCACAGGTCGGTGGCGACCGTGAAGGCGCCGAACTGCGCCTCGGACGGGTGCGTGTTGCCGTCCCACTGGACGTCGCCGAAGTTGTCCAGCTCGGAGCCACCGCCGAGCGTCGCCTCGGACTTGAAGGCGAAGTACGTCTCGAGCTGGACGAGGCCGCGGCCGCTCATCGTGAGCCGACGGATCGCGACCGCGGTGTGGCCCTTGTACGGGCGGGTGGCGAGCTTGAGCGCGTACGTGCCGCTGAGCGCCCCGTGCGTGCCGATGTCGAAGAAGTTGCAGGCCGACAGTTGCGGCGGCCGGAAGTCGCGCATGTGGTCGTCGACCGTGCTGAGGTCGCCGCGGCCGTTGTAGTTGCCGAGCAGCTCGGTCCAGCCGTGCGTGCCGCTGTCGAACTCGTCGAAGGCCAGGATCCGCGGCAACGGCGAGAACTTGGACAGCTTCGGATCGGCGGACAGTAGCGCGGCGCGTACGTCGGATGTCGTCACGCAGTGCCTCCCAGAGAAGTTGGATGTTCGATGAAGTTAACGTTCACGGGAATTGACCGTCAACGGGCCGTTTCACCCTGAGCAACGATGGTCTATTGACACCTAAAACACACGCTTCTACGGTGCATTAACGCTACCGTTAACGTTCACGGTCGCATCCCTCTTCCCTGGGAGGCACCATGCAGTCGCTGAGCCGTGCCCTCACCGTCCTGGCCGAGCTCAATCGGGAGGACCGCCCGTACGGCGTCACCGAACTGGCCGTCACCGTCGGCCTGCACAAGAGCACCGTCCACCGCATCCTCGCGACGTTCTGCGCGCACGGCCTGGCCGCACGCGTCGACGACCATCGCTACACAGCCCGCGACGGCCTCGCCGCCCTCCGCCCGGCCATGCGGCGTCCGGCGTCACCGGAGCACTCGCTGGCCGAGCTGGGAGCCCGCCTCGGTCGCCTGGTCGTGCTGGCGAAGCCGCTGCCGAAGAGCGCCGGCCTGGTGCTCCAGGTCGCCGACGTCGCAGGCGGCGGCGCTCGTGAGAGCGGCGACTACGCGCTTCCGCCGCGCGGCAGTGCGACGGTGGCCGGGACGCGGCTCGGCGGCTCCGCCCCGACCGTGAGCGTCGCCGGCCGCTCACCGGTTCGGCCCGGTCATGCCGTCTCGCTGCGGCGCAGCGCGCTCGGCCGCGCGTACCTTTCCGCGCTACCGGTCGACCAGGTGACCGGCACGCCTGATCTGCTGGACGCCTTGCAGCGGATCCGGATGTCCGGTTTCGCCCACAACTCGCGGCCGGTCGCGTCGCTGCCGCGGATGGTCGCCGTCCCGGTCCGCGGCGCCGACGGCTCCTGCGCCGGCGCGCTCGGCGCCGAGCTGATCCAGCCGGGGTCCGTCGACGAGGTGCGGCGCGTGGTCTCCGTGCTGCGGAGCGGCGTCTGATGGCGGCGTACGTCGTCCGGCGGTTGTTCTTCTCGCTCTTCGTCCTGTGGGGCGCCGTCACGATCATCTTCGTCGTGCTGCGGCTCGTCCCCGGCGACCCGGCGTACATCATGCTCGGGCCGGACGCCGACCAGGCGCAGGTGGCCGCCTTGCGCGCGCAACTCGGGCTCGACCAGTCCCTGATCCAGCAGTACGCGACGTACCTGGCGAACGTCGTGCACCTGGACTTCGGCGAGTCTTTCCGGCTGAACGCGGACTCGATGAGCCTTGTCCTGCAACGGGTCCCGGCCACCATCCAGCTGGCGACCACCGCGTTGCTGCTGTCGCTGCTGATCGGTCTGCCGCTCGGCGTCATCGCGGCGTTGCGTGCGCACAGCTGGGTGGACCGGGCGATCTCGGTGTTCTCGCTGATGGGCCAGTCGACGCCGTCGTTCTGGCTGGGGATCGTGCTGATCCTGGTGTTCGCCCGCGGGCTGAAGATGTTGCCGAGTGCGGGATCCGGGACGTGGGCGCACCTGGTGCTGCCGACGATCACCCTCGCGCTGCCGTTCCTGGCGATCCTGGTCCGGCTGACGCGCAGCGGGCTGCTCGAGGTGGTGCACGAGGGCTACGTGCAGACCGCGCGGGCAAAGGGGCTCGGCGAGGGAATCGTGGTCCTCGTACACGCACTGCGGAACGCGCTGATCCCGATCGTGACCGTCGTCGGGCTGCAGTTCGGCGCGCTGCTCGGCGGCACGGTGATCGTCGAGACGGTGTTCGCGTGGCCGGGCGTCGGCCGGTTGCTGATCGACTCGATCGGGCGCCGCGACTACGGCGTCGTGCAGGCCTCGATCTTGCTGGTGGCAACGATCTTCGTGGTGATCAATCTGCTCGTCGACCTCCTGTACGGCTTCTTGGACCCGCGGGTCCGTCTGGCTGGTGACTGACCTTGACTGTCGAGCTCTCCGTGCGGGCCCCCGTGGTCGCGCGCCGTCGTACCAGGGCCGGATCGGCCCGGATCCGGTTCGGGATCGCGGTGATCGCGGTGTACGTCGTGGCCGCCGCGATCGGGCCGTGGCTGTTCCGGTACGACCCGGTCGGTACCCGCACCGCGGACCGGCTGAAGCCGCCGTTCACGCGGCTGTCCGACGGGTCGTTCGCGATCTTCGGCACCGATCAGGTCGGGCAGGACCTGTTCGCGCAGATGTTGCAGGGGGCAAGGATCTCGATCGCGGTCGGGCTGGCCACGCTGGTGCTGGCCGGGACGATCGGGGTCACGATCGGTCTCGCGGCCGGGTACTTCGGCGGCTGGCTGGACGGCGTCCTGATGCGGCTCGCCGACATCCAGCTGGCGTTTCCGTCGATCCTGCTGGCGATCTTCATCGCGGCGCTGCTCGGCCCGTCGGTGGTGAACGTGGTGATCGTGCTCGCGGTGGCGAACTGGGTGACGTTCGCGCGGGTCGCCCGCGGTCAGGCGCTGGCGACCCGGCGGCGGGAGTTCGTCGACGCGTCCCGGACGCTCGGCGCCGGCACCTGGCGGCTGGTCACGCGGTGCGTCCTGCCGGCCTGCGTCGCGCCGGTGCTGGTCGTCGCGACGGTCGAGATCGGGCACGTGATCCTGGCCGAGGCGTCGCTGAGCTTCCTCGGTCTCGGGACCCCGGCCTCGACGCCCAGTTGGGGCGTGACGATCGCGAACGGCCGCAACTACCTGGCCGACGCGTGGTGGATCTCGACGATCCCAGGGATCGCGCTGGCCTTCCTGGTGATCTCGCTCGGCGTGCTCGGCGACGCGCTCCGGGACCGGTACGACCCGCGGCTGAGGAGTCTGTGATGACGTTGCTGAGTGTCCGCGACCTGCGGGTCGAGTTCGCCACGTCCGGCGGGGTGGTGACCGCGGTCGACGGTGCGTCGTTCGACGTCGACGCCGGCGAGACCGTTGCGCTGCTGGGGGAGTCGGGCAGCGGGAAGAGCGTGACCGCCCAGGCGCTGCTCGGGATCGTGCCGAAACCGGCCGGGCGGGTCTGCGGCGGGTCGATCTCGTACGACGGCCGCGACCTGCTGGCGCCCGGAGCGGCGAAGGGGCTGCGCGGGCGGGAGATCGCGATGGTCTTCCAGGACCCGTTGAGCTCGCTGAACCCGGTCTTCCGGGTGGGCGCGCAGATCGGCGAGATGTTCCGGCGGCATCGCGGCGCGTCCCGGCGCGAGGCGCGGGCGGCGGCGCTGGACCTGATGAAGCGGGTCGGGATCCCGGCGGCGTCGAAGCGGCTGGACGACTACCCGCACCAGTTCTCCGGAGGGATGCGGCAGCGGGTGATGATCGCGATGGCACTCGCGCTGTCGCCGCGGCTGCTGATCGCGGACGAGCCGACGACCGCGCTCGACGTCACCGTACAGGCGCAGATCATGCAGCTCCTCACCCGGTTGCAGTCCGAGGAAGGCATGTCCCTCGTCCTCATCACCCACGACCTCGGCGTGGTCGCCGACGTCGCCGACCGGGTGGTCCTGATGTACGCCGGCCGCGTGGTCGAGACGGGCCCGCTCCGCGAGGTCTACGAGCACAGCGCCCACCCGTACACGTCGGGCCTGATGGCGTCGGTCCCCGCCCTCGACGGCCCCCGCGATCGCCTCGTCCCCATCCAGGGATCCCCACCAGACCTGCTGTCCCTCCCCTCCGGCTGCTCCTTCCGCCCCCGCTGCCGGTACGCCGACGCCGTGTGCGCCGACGTCGAACCCGACCTGCGCCAACTACCCGGCCGTCCCACCCATCGAGCCGCCTGCCACCACCCGGAAGGAGCCCTCACCCATGCCCACTGAGTCTCCTTTGCTGTCCGTACGGGACCTGCAGACCTCCTTCCCGATGCGGTCCTCGGTGTTGCGGCGGACCGTGGGGCAGATCCAGGCCGTCGCGGGGGTGTCCTTCGACATCCCGGCCGGCGGGACGCTGGGGCTGGTGGGGGAGTCGGGGTCGGGGAAGTCGACCGTGGCGCGGACCGTCATCGGGCTGGAGAAGGCGCGGTCGGGAAGCATCGTCTTCGACGGCGAGGAACTGACCTCGTTACCCAAGGCATCCATGCGCCGGGTCCGCCGCCAGCTGCAGATGATCTTCCAGGACCCGTACGCGTCGCTCAACCCGCGCGCGACCGTCGAGCAGATCATCGCCGAGGCCTGGCAGATCCACCCCGACGTCGTCCCCCGGAACCGGCATCGCGCCGAGGTCCGCGACCTGCTCGAACGCGTCGGCCTGAACCCCGACCACGCGCAGCGGTACCCGCACCAGTTCTCCGGCGGCCAGCGGCAGCGGATCGGCATCGCCCGCGCGCTCGCCCTCCGCCCGAAGCTGGTGATCTGCGACGAGGCGGTCTCCGCGCTCGACGTCTCCGTCCAGGCCCAGGTCCTGAACCTGCTCGAGGACCTGCGCCGCGACCTCGGCCTCGCGTACCTGTTCATCGCCCACGACCTGTCCGTCGTCCGGCACATCTCGGACCGGGTTGCGGTGATGTACCTCGGGCGGATCGTCGAGACCGCGTCCCAGGACGAGCTGTTCACCCGCCCGCTGCACCCGTACACACAGGCGCTGCTGTCCGCCGTACCGGACCCGAAGCCGTGGGACAAACCCGCCCGCGAGCAGATCGTCATCGGCGGCGACGTCCCGTCGCCCGCGGAACCGCCGTCCGGGTGCGGCTTCCGGACCCGCTGCTGGAAGGCCGAGGACCGCTGCGCGCAAGAGATCCCCGAGCTGACCGCCCGGCTCGACCTGCACCCCGCCGCCTGCCACTTCGCGGCCGAATTCGCCGGAGCCGCCCGATGACCGAACTCGTCCTCCTCCGGCACGGCGAGTCCGTGTGGAACGCCGAACACCGGTACCAAGGCCAACAGGGCACGGGTCTCAGCGCTCGCGGGCGGCAGCAGGCGAAACAGGCCGCGGACCACCTGCAGTCGTTCGAGTTCGACGCGATCGTCGCCAGCGATCTCCGGCGCGTGACCGAGACACTGCAGCCGTACCTCGACACCCTCGACCAGCCGTCCGTCCGCATCGACCGACGCTGGCGGGAGATCGACGTCGGCACCTGGGGCGGACGGACCTTCGCCGACGTGTACGCCGACGAGCCGGACGTCGTGGACGCCTTCGCCCGGGGCGAAGACGTTGCCCGCGGCGGCGGGGAGACCTTCGCGCAGCTGCGGGCGCGCGTGTGGGAGGCGGCAACGGAGCTCGCCGATCACGCAGCCACGGCCGGCGGCGCGGGGGTCGGGGTTGATGCGGACTCGGGGGCGCGGGTCGGCGGGCGGGTGCGGCGGGTGCTGGTGGTGACGCACGGCGGGCCGATCCGAGTCGCGGCGGCATCGGCGCTGCAGCTGCCGCCAGGCGCCGAGATGTTGCTGGACCCGCCCGTGAACTGCTCGCTCACCATCCTGCGCCACGACGGACTCGTGGCGTACAACGTGCCGACCGGGACGGACCGATGACCTTCACGTTCGTGACCATGACCTACAACCTGTGGGCCGACTTCCACCTCGAACAGCGCCGGGACGCGATCGCCGGCCTGTTCACGACCCGCCCGCCGGACCTGCTCGCCGTACAGGAGCTCCGGCCCGTCACGCGCAAGCTGCTCGACGACGTCCTGCCCGATCACGACCGCGTGGACGGGAGCGCGGGCTGGGAGACGCAGAGCAATCTGTGGTGGCGGCGTGACCTGTTCACGTACGTCGAGCACGGCGCCGAGGACGTCGGCATCCTTTCGCCCGACGCGCACCTGTTCTGGGTCCGGTTGCGTACGCCGGACGGAGCCGAGCTGGTCTTCAGTACGGCGCACCTCACCTGGCCCGGCCACCCGGACGAGCGGACCGACCACGTCAACCGCCGGATCGCCCAGGCCCGCGCGATCGGGGAGGCCCTGGAACGGCTGGCCGGCCAGAACGCCTGCCTGTTCACCGTCGACATCAACGACATCGGCCCACCGCAGTGGGAACTCGGCAACGCCGGGTTCCTGGACAGCTTCACCGCCCTCGGCCGGCACTCACCGGTGACCCATCCGGTGGTGCCGACGGTTGCGACCGGTCCGATCGGGACCCGGTTGTCACCGCTCGCCTCACCCCCCAAGGCGATCGACTGGATCTTCGCCCGCGGCCCGCTCGCCGCCCGGTCCAGTGAGGTCGTCGACTTCTTCCACGACGGCCGCGCCCCCTCCGACCACCATCCGGTCGTCGCCACCTACACGCTTTGAGGAGAAACCCCTGTGCTGAGGAAGCGATTCGCGGCGGCGCTCGGCGCCGTCGCCCTGGCCGCGGTGGCCGCCTGCTCGCCGGCCAGTGAGCCGAGCAGCGGCGAACAGGTCCTGCGGTACGCGCCGGCGATGTTCCCGGTGTCGCTGGACACCCACAAGTACGCCGGTGAGGAGGCCGTGCAGACCGCGATTCAGCAGATCATGGAGCCGCTGGTCCGCGTCGACGACGGCAAGATCGTGCCGGTGCTGGCCACGTCGTGGGAGAACCCCGACCCGACGACGTGGGTGTTCAAGCTCCGCTCCGGCGTGAAGTTCTCCGACGGTACGCCGTTCACCGCGAAGGACGTGGTCGCGTCGTACGAACGGCACAAGAAGCTCGACGGACCGCTGGTGCCGCTGTACTCCACGGTGACGTCGTTCGCGGCCACCGACGACCAGACCGTGACGGTGAAGACCAGCAAACCGCTCGGCACGCTGCTCAGCTCACTGACGCTGCTGTTCATCGGGCCGGCCGCCAAGATCGACACCGACGGGTTCTTCAACAAGCCGATCGGGACCGGGCCGTTCACGGTCACCGCGTTCCAGCCCGACGAGAAGCTCGAGCTCGCCGCGAACCCGACGTACTGGGACGGCGCCCCGAAGCTGAACAAGCTGGAGTTCGTCAACATCCCTGAGGTCGCCGGGCGGATCACCGGACTGGAGAACGGCGAGGTCGACGTGCTGACGCAGATCCCGCCGGACCAGGTCGGTTCGGTGCAGGGCAGCGACCGGATCACGTACTCGACGACGCCGAGCTGGACGTACTACTTCGACTGGTTCAACTCCAACCGCAAGCCGTTCACCGACAAGCGGGTCCGGCAGGCGATGTGGCACGCGCTCAACCTCGAAGGCACCGTGAAGGACCTGTTCGGCGATCTCGCCTCGGTCGCGCAGGCGCCGCTCGCCCAGGGCGTGATCGGCGCGCCGAAGCTGTCGCCGTACACGTACGACCCGGCGAAGGCGAAGCAGCTGCTGACCGAGGCCGGGTACCCGAACGGCTTCACCACGTCGATGCAGTGGCCGCTCGAAGGCGGGCCGAACATCCGCGCGCTGGCGCAGGCGATGATCTCGGACTGGGCGAAGATCGGCGTCACGGTCAAGCCGCTGGAGAAGGAACGCGCGCAGTGGCTGGAGGACTTCGGCAAGCTCAACTGGGACATGAACCTGCAGACCAACGTGACCGGCACCGGCGACGCCGACTACACACTGGCCCGCCTGTACGTGTGCACCGCGAAGCGCAACGGCTACTGCAACCCGGCGCTCGACAAGCTGCTCCTCGAGGCCCGCTCGTCGGTCGACCAGGCGGCCCGTCCGAAGCTCTACCAGCAGGCCGGCCAGACGATCTGGGACGACGCCGTCGGCATCTTCCCCGCCGAGCTCGCGTCCAACGCCGCCGTCCGCTCCCGCGTCCAGGGCTTCGTGATGCCGCCGAGCGGCCGCCCGCTGTTCGCAAAGGTGAGTGTCGCCGGTAGCTGATCCCGGACCGCCATCACTCACCAACTGCCTCCGCCCGTGCGAGCTCACGCTCCCGCGGGCGGAGTCGCGCGTCGGCCGGACGAGTTGGTGGGTGATGGAGGTCCGCCCCGACCTTCCACCCAGATCGAACTGCTGCAGCCGATCCGTTCGTGGCCTTGGGCAACCAAATGTGCGGTCGCCTCGCGGGCCGCGGGCCGCGGGCCGGGTGTCGACGAGTACGACGTCGCTGTCGCGTCCGGGCAGCGGCCGGTCCACCGCGACGTACGGCGTACCGCGCGCTGCGAGTTTCGCGACCGAGGACGCCGGGCCGCTCGGGGACAGGATGACGCCCGCGACCCGTTCCTGGATGGCAATGTCGACGTAGCGGCTCTCCTTCTCCGCGCTCTCGTCGGAGTTGCACAGCACGACCGAGTACCCGAGCTCGTCGGCAGCCCGCCGTACCCGCACCGGGAGGTCCGGGTCGACCGTCGGCTAGCCGTTGAGGGTGACGGTCGCCGTCGACACCCCGGCGGGTGCTGCCACGTCCCTGACAGTCGGCACTCTGGCTCCCTTCCTGACCGACCAGTATGCCGGGGCGAGTAATGGACTACCCAGACGTCTGCCGTGCACTTAACGTACGTAACCTCGGAGCATGACCAGTGACGTGAGAGGATCACCCGCGTGACTGCCTTGCCGAGTGTTTCGTACTCCATCACCGTTCGCCTCGAGGTGCCCGCCGGCGGCTCGACGGTGAGCAAGCTGACGACCGCGGTCGAGCAGGCCGGCGGTCTGGTCACCGCGCTCGACGTGACCGCGTCCGGCCACGAGCGGCTGCGGATCGACGTCACCTGTGCGGCGGCCGACACCGAGCACGCGGGCCGCCTGGTCGAGGCGATGCGCGCCGTGCCGGGCGTCGAGATCGCCCGGGTCTCGGACCGGACCTTCCTGATGCACCTCGGCGGCAAGATCTCGATGGAGGCCAAGCACCCGATCCGCAACCGCGACGACCTGTCGATGATCTACACGCCGGGTGTCGCGCGGGTCTGCCTGGCGATCGCGAACAACCCCGACGACGCGCGCCGGCTGACCATCAAGCGCAACAGCGTCGCGGTCGTCACCGACGGCTCGGCCGTCCTCGGCCTGGGCAACATCGGCCCGAAGGCCGCGCTGCCGGTGATGGAGGGCAAGGCCGCGCTGTTCAAGCGGTTCGCCGGCATCGACGCCTGGCCGCTGTGCCTGGACACCCAGGACCCGGACGAGATCGTCTCGATCGTCAAGGCGATCGCGCCGGGCTTCGCCGGGATCAACCTGGAGGACATCTCCGCGCCGCGCTGCTTCGAGATCGAGGCCCGGCTGCGCGAGGAGCTCGACATCCCGGTCTTCCACGACGACCAGCACGGTACGGCGGTGGTCGTCGTCGGCGCGCTGTACAACGCGCTTCGCGTGGTGGGCAAGGACATCAGCAACGTGCGGGTCGTGCTGTCCGGCGCCGGCGCCGCCGGTACGGCGATCCTGAAGCTGCTGCTCGCGGCCGGCGTGAAGGACACCTGCGTCGCCGACATCGGCGGAGTCATCCACCCGGAGCGCGACGGGCTGTCGCCGGAGCTGCGCTGGATCGCGGAGAACACCAACGCCGCCAAGTACAGCGGCGACCTGAAGGGTGCGCTGGCCGGCGCGGACGTGTTCATCGGCGTCTCCGCGCCGAACATCCTGACCGGCGCCGACATCGCCACCATGAACGAGGACGCGATCGTGTTCGCGCTGGCGAACCCGGTGCCCGAGGTCGACCCGGCCGAGGCCGGCGAGCACGCCGCCGTGGTCGCCACCGGCCGCAGTGACTACCCGAACCAGATCAACAACGTGCTGGTCTTCCCGGGGGTCTTCCGCGGTCTGCTCGACGCGCAGTCGTCCAAGGTGTCGGTGGACATGGAGCTGGCCGCCGCGCGCGCCCTGGCCGGCGTGGTGACCGACGACGAGCTGAACGCCAGCTATATCGTGCCGAGCGTCTTCCACCCGGAGGTGCACACGATGGTGGCCCACGCCGTTCGTGAGGCGGCCGGCGGCAAGGCTCCGGCCCACGAGAGCTATCCGGACGACGCTCCCGCGCTGTGAGTACGGTGGACAGGTGACTTCTACGCTGACGGGGTCGGCCACCGGGTCGCAGGTCCGGATCTGGGCCTGGCGGATCGCCTTCGTCGCGGCGGTGGCGCTCCAGTTGTACGGCGTCTACGCGCCGCGCGAGGCCGGTCCGCACGTCGGGCTGCCGCAGGTGGACAAGATCGCGCACTGCTTCCTGTTCGCGGCGGTGGCGTTCACCGGTCTCAAGGTCGGTGTGCCGGCGCGCTGGCTGCTCGGAGCTCTCGTCGCGAACGCGGTGGTCAGCGAGCTGGTGCAGCACTGGCTGCTGCCGCAGCGCGACGGCGACCCGTTCGACGCCTTGGCCGACCTGGTCGGGGTCGCGCTGGGCGCTTGGCTGGGGTCACGGGCGACCCGTCGTACGCCATGATGGAGGTATGACGGTCTCGACCCTGACCGGTTCGCTGCTGGTGGCGACCCCGTTGCTCGACGAGCCGCCCTTCCGCCGGTCGGTGATCCTGCTGCTGGATCACGACGACGACGGCGCACTCGGGGTGGTGGTGAACCGCGCCGCCGACCTGTCCGTGGACCAGGTGCTGCCGAACTGGTCGTCCGCCGTCGACGAGCCCGGCGTGCTGTTCATGGGCGGCCCGGTCGGCACCGACAGTGCACTCGCGGTCGCAGAGGTCATCGACACCACCGACCCGCCCGGCTGGCGGGAGTGCTTCGGCCGGATCGGGCTGATCGACCTCGACGTACCGCCGGCGCTGCTGGAGGGCGCGATCACCCGGATGCGCATCTTCGCCGGCTATGCCGGCTGGTCCAGCGGCCAGCTCGAGGGCGAGATCGCCGAGGGCGCCTGGTACGTGGTCGAATCCGACCCCGAGGACGTCTTCGGCCACGACCCCGAGACCCTCTGGCGCCGGGTCCTCCGCCGCCAGAACGACCAGATGGCCTACCTGGCCACCTACCCCGACGACCCGACCCTCAACTAACCCCTTCCGGGGGACTTTCCGGGGGACTACTCGTCGCCGCCCTGGTCGTCGTCGCCGGGGTTGAGGGAGTCCCAGATCTCCTTGCACTCCGGGCAGACCGGGAAGCGCTGCGGGTCGCGGCTCGGGACCCAGACCTTGCCGCAGAGGGCGACGACGGGGGTGCCCATCACCATCGCCTCGGTCAGCTTGTCCTTCGGCACGTAGTGCGAGAACCGCTCGTGATCGCCAGGCTCGGCCGGCGACGTCTGCGTCCGCTCGTCGACAACCGTCTCCGCGCCGGGGGTCAGCTGTGTGCTCATACCCCCGAGTGTAGGACGCATCACCAGCAGACCAGGAACTTTTCCACAGCTCGGGGAATCCCGGGGAATCCAGGGGCAGATCACGGCACCTTCTCTGCCGTGACCGACCAAAGGAGGCACTATGAGTCTCGTGGAACCCATCCCGACCCAACCCGCGGTGCCCTGGCAGCCCTTCGGACCGCTGACAAGGGCCGATCTCGATCGGATGCCCGATGACGGGCACCGGTACGAGCTCATCGACGGGGCGTTGCTCGTGACCCCGGCCCCGGCCATCCGGCACCAGATCATCGCCAGCAACGTCAACGACATCCTCAAGCGTGCCTGCCCGGCCGAGCTACTGGTGCTGTTCGCGCCGGTCGACGTGGTCCTGGCAACGGACACCGTGCTGCAACCTGACCTGGTAGTTGCTGCGCGCGAGGACTTCGGCGAGCAGGACCTGCCGGTCGCACCCTTGCTGGCGGTCGAGGTGCTGTCGCCGAGCACGCGGCGCTTCGACTTGATGGTGAAGTTCTCGCGGCTCGAGGCAGCTGGTTGCCAGGCGTACTGGGTGGTGGATCCCGACACGCCGAGCCTGATCGCCTGGGAACTGCAGGACGGCGCATTTGTGCAGGTCGCGAAGGTGACCGGCGACGAAGCGGCGCACCTGACGAGTCCGTACGACGTGACGGTGGTGCCTGCCGATCTGATCTCGTAACGGATCTCGGGTAACCTTCCTGCCCGGCACATTGTCGACCTTCGGGGGAGTAGCTGTCTGTGGATTCGCACGTGCCGGCCAACCCTGCTGTCCTGCCACCGGCCTATCCGGATCGGGCAGCGTGGGGCACCGCGAGCAAGCTGCGAGCCTGGCAGGCCGAGGCGCTCCAGCTGTACCTGGACAACAACCCGCGGGACTTCCTCGCGGTGGCGACGCCGGGCGCGGGCAAGACGACGTTCGCGCTGACGGTGGCCGCCGAGCTGCTGCACCGGCGGCAGATCGAGCGGGTCACCGTGGTGACGCCGACCGAGCACCTCAAGGTGCAGTGGGCCGACGCCGCGGACCGGGCCGGCATCTCGATCGATCCCGCGTTCGCCGGGCGCCGCGGCAAGACCAACAAGGACTTCCAGGGCGTCGCGGTGACGTATGCCGGCGTCGCGGTGAATCCGCTGGCGTTCCGGGTCCGGACCGAGCGGTTCAAGACCCTGGTGATCCTGGACGAGGTGCACCACGGCGGTGACGCGCTGAGTTGGGGCGACGGCGTCCGCGAGGCGTTCGAGCCCGCGGCCCGCCGGCTCTGCCTGACCGGGACGCCGTTCCGCAGCGACGACAACCCGATCCCCTTCGTGACGTACGAGGAGGGTCACGACGGCGTCGCCCGGAGCAAGGCCGACTACACGTACGGGTACGGGCACGCGCTGCGCGACCACGTCGTCCGCCCGGTGATCTTCATGTCGTACTCGGGCGAGATGCGCTGGCGGACCAAGGCCGGTGACGAGATCGCCGCGCGGCTGGGCGAGCCACTCACCAAGGACCTGACCGCGCAGGCGCTGCGGACCGCGCTGGACCCGGCCGGCGAGTGGATGGGCGCGGTGCTGGCGGCCGCGGACAAGCGGCTGACCGAGGTGCGGCGGCACATGCCGGACGCCGGCGCTCTGGTCATCTCGGGCGACCAGAACACGGCCCGCGCGTACGCGAAGACGCTGCGCGAGCTCACCGGCGAGGCGCCGACCGTCGTGCTGTCGGACGAGAAGGCCGCGAGCAAGAAGATCGCGAAGTTCTCCGAGGACAACTCCCGGTGGATGGTCGCCGTGCGGATGGTGTCCGAGGGCGTCGACGTGCCGCGGCTGGCGGTCGGTGTGTATGCGACGCCGACGTCGACGCCGCTGTTCTTCGCCCAGGCCGTCGGCCGGTTCGTGCGGGCCCGCAAGCGCGGCGAGACGGCGTCGGTGTTCGTGCCGTCGGTGACCCGGCTGCTCGGATTCGCGGCCGAGATGGAGGTCGAGCGCGACCACGTCCTCGGCCGGAAGAACACGAACGAGGACGGCGACATCTTCGCCCTCGAGGACGACCTGCTGAAGCAGGCCAACCAGGCCGAGGGCGCCAGTGACGAGCTCGAGGGCAACTTCGAGGCGCTCGGGTCGGACGCGAGCTTCGACCGGGTGGTGTTCGACGGCGGCGACTACGGGACCGGCGGCGAGAACGCGTCCGACGAGGAGCTGGACTTCCTCGGTCTGCCGGGCCTGCTGGAGCCCGACCAGGTGCGGGAGCTGCTGCACAAACGCCAGCAGAAGTCGCTGGCGGCGCAGAAGAAGTCCTCGCGGTCCACGAGTGACCGCCAGGATCCGACGCCGACCGAGCTGGCCACCCACGAGCAGATCGCGCTGCTCCGCCGCGAGCTGAACGGTCTGGTCGCCGCCTGGCACCACCGCACCGGCCAGCCGCACGGCGTGATCCACAACGACCTGCGCCGCAAGCTCGGCGGTCCGGCTGCCGCGCACGCCTCCTCGATCCAGCTGAAGGAACGCATCGAGCTGATCCGCGACTGGGCGACCCAGCGCCGCGCCTGACCTCTCCCACGCGACCGAACCAACTCCCGCACCGCCATTTGCCTGGCAGACCAGCCAAATGCTGGGTTCTGCACCGTGAGTTTGGGTGCAGAACCCAGGAGTTCAGTGGTCAACCAGTCAAATTCGCCGGTCCGCCAGTCAAATTCGTCGGTCCGCCAGGCAAGGGGAGAGCGTCGCCATGCGGGTGTTTCCGTCGATGGCGAAGTGTTGACGTGCTGCGACCAGTGCTGCAAGCTTCGGATACCCGCGTTGCAAGAAGTCGTCAGAGTCATGCAATTTCCGTAGCGCGGAAACCTCCCACCGCCCCGATGGAGGACTACCCGATGCATCGGAAGAATTTCTTGCGGCTCTTGCTGGCCGCCCTGCTCGTCGCCGCCGGTCTGCTGTCGGTCCCGACCGCCATGGCCGCCGACCTGACCAAGACGCTGACCGCCAGCAGTTCCCTCGGTGAATACCCGAGCGGCAACGCCGGCGACGGAAACCAGAACAGCTACTGGGAGAGCAGCAACAATGCGTTCCCGCAGTGGCTGCAGGCGGACCTCGGCGCCACGAAGGACGTCAACCAGGTGACGCTCAAGCTCCCGTCCTCCTGGGGGCCACGCACCCAGACCCTCACAGTGTCGGGCAGCGCGAACGGCTCCTCGTTCAACACGCTCGTCAGCAGCACGGCGTACACCTTCAGCGGCACCAACGTGGTCACGATCGACTTCACCAACACCTCGGTGCGCTACGTCCGGCTGACGTTCACCGCGAACACGGGCTGGCCGGCCGCCCAACTGTCGGAGTTCGCACTGGCCGGGCCTGGTGGCGGGCCGGTCGAACCCCCGACCGGCACGGACCTCGCCGCCGGCAAGGCGATCGAGGCGTCGAGCTCGGTGTTCGGCTTCGTCGCGACCAACGCCAACGACGGCAACGCCGGCACCTACTGGGAGTCGAACGGCTTCCCGTCGACCTTGACCGTCAAGCTCGGCGCGAACGCCGACGTCAGCTCGGTCGTCGTCAAGCTCAACCCGGACCCGGTCTGGGGCCCGCGCACCCAGAGCATCGAGGTCCTCGGCCGTGAACAAAGCGCGACAGCGTTCACGTCGGCCGTCGCGCGGACCAGCTACCAGTTCGACCCCTCGGCCAACCAGAACACCGTGACGATCCCGGTCGCCGGCCGGTACGCCGACCTTCGCCTGCAACTGTTCAGCAACACCGGCGCTCCCGGCGGCCAGGTCGCCGAGTTGCAGGTCTTCGGTACGGCGGCGCCCAACCCGGACCTCGTCGTGACGAACGTCGACTGGTCACCCGCCGCGCCGACCGAGTCGACGCCGATCAGCCTGACCGCGACCGTCAAGAACAACGGCTCGGCAGCCGCACCGGCCAGCAGCCTCAACTTCTTGCTCGGCGGCTCGGTCGCCGGAACCGCGAACGTCCAGGCACTCGCCGCCGGTGCATCCACCACGGTTACGGCCAGCGCCGGTACGCGTGCGCAAGGGAACTACACCGTCGCCGCCGTCGCCGACCCGGCCAACGTGGTCGTCGAGCAGAGCGACACCAACAACACGCTCCAAGCAGCGACCCAGCTGACGGTCGCCCAGGCCGCGGGGCCTGACCTCCAGGTCACCGGCATCACGGCCACCCCCGCCAACCCGGCACCCGGTGCCCAGGTCTCGTTCACGGTCGCCGTGAAGAACCGCGGTACGGCGGCCGCAGCGGCGAGCGTGGCGCGCCTGGTCGTCGGCACGACCACGCTCAACGGCAACGCGCCGTCGATCGCGGCCGGCGCCACCGCCAACGTGGCCATCAGCGGTACCTGGACCGCGGCGAACGGCGGCGCGACGCTCACGGCCACGGCCGATGCGGGCAACGCCGTTGCAGAGACCAACGAAACCAACAACACCTTGACCAAGTCGATGGTGGTCGGCCGCGGCGCCGCCGTACCGTTCACGTCGTACGAGGCCGAGGCGGGCAACTACACCGGCACCCTGCTGACCGCCGACGCGCAGCGGACCTTCGGGCACACCAACTTCGCCACGGAGTCGTCCGGCCGGCAGTCGGTCCGGCTGAACTCCGGCGGTCAGTACGTCGAGTTCACCTCGACCGTGCCGACCAACTCGATCGTGGTCCGCAACTCGATCCCGGACTCCGCCGACGGGCAGGGGCTCCAGGCAACGATCAGCCTGTACGTGAACGGCACGTTCAAGCAGAAGCTCACCCTGAGCAGCCACAACAGCTGGCTGTACGGCGACACCGACTCACCCGAGGGACTCACCAACACCCCCGGCGGCGACGCCCGCCGCCTCTTCGACGAGTCGCACGCCCTGCTCAACCAGTCCTACCCGGCCGGCACCACGTTCCGCCTGCAGCGCGACGCCGGCGACACGGCGGCGTACTACATCATCGACCTGGTCGACCTCGAGCAGGTCGCGCCGGCGCTGTCCCAGCCGGCCGGATGTACGTCGATCACGCAGTACGGCGCGGTGCCGAACGACGGGATCGACGACGCGGACGCCATCCAGCGCGCCGTGACGGACGACCAGAACGGCGTGATCAGCTGCGTCTGGATCCCCGAAGGCCAGTGGCGGCAGGAGAAGAAGATCCTCACCGACGACCCGCAGAACCGGGGTCAGTTCAACCAGGTCGGGATCAGCAACGCCACGATCCGCGGCGCCGGGATGTGGTACTCGCAGCTGTACTCGACGATCGAGCCGCAGAACGCGGGCGGGATCAACCACCCGCATGAAGGCAACTTCGGCTTCGATATCGACAAGTTCGTGCAGCTGTCGGACATCGCGATCTTCGGGTCCGGCCGGATCCGCGGCGGCGACGGGAACGCCGAGGGCGGGGTGGGGCTGAACGGCCGCTTCGGGACCGGCACCAAGATCAGCAACGTCTGGATCGAGCATTCGAACGTCGGGGTCTGGGTCGGCCGCGACTACGACAACATCCCGGAGCTGTGGGGGCCGGCCGACGGGCTCGAGTTCAGCGGGATGCGGATCCGGGACACGTACGCCGACGGCATCAACTTCTCCAACGGCACCCGGAACTCGAAGGTGTTCAACTCGTCGTTCCGGACCACCGGCGACGACGCGCTCGCGGTGTGGGCGAACAAGTACGTCAAGGACCAATCGGTGGACGTCGGCCACGACAACGCGTTCACCAACAACACGATCCAGCTGCCTTGGCGGGCGAACGGGCTCGCGATCTACGGCGGGTACGGGAACCGGATCGAGAACAACCTGGTGTACGACACGATGAACTACCCGGGCATCATGCTGGCCACCGACCATGATCCACTGCCGTTCTCCGGCACGACGACGATCGCGAACAACGCGCTCTACCGGTGCGGCGGGGTGTTTTGGAACGAGGACCAGGAGTTCGGCGCGATCACGCTGTTCCCGTCGAACCTCCCGATCCCCGGTGTCACCATCACCGACACCGAGATCCACGACTCGACGTACGACGGCATCCAGTTCAAGACCGGCGGCGGGGAGATGCCGAACGTTGCGATCAGCAACGTGAGGATCGACAAGTCGAACAACGGGTCCGGCATCCTCGCGATGGGCGGCGCCCGCGGCAACGCGAACCTGTCGAACGTCACGATCACCAACTCCCGCGACGGCGACATCCTGAAGGAGCCCGGCAGCACCTTCACCTTCACCGGGCAGTAGCAGCCGCTACCCCGAGGCCCAGCACCTCCGCACGAGGTGCTGGGCCCCAGCCTTTACGGGCGGTAGACGTGGACGTAGTCGATCTGCATCGACCCGGAGCTGACCGTCGGCGGGATCTTGCCGTACACGAACAGGTCGAGGATCAGCGCGTCACTGGCGCCGGCGGTGTAGGCGCCCTGCCGGCAGATCTCCTTGCCGTCGAGATACCAGACGGTCTCGTCGGGGCCGAGTTGCTGGGCGATTGTGTGCCAGTCGGCGGTCAGGTCGGTCGGCGACTGGTAGGTGCACCCGCCACCGGGGGACTGGTGGTTGGTGAGATACAGCGCCCGATGGTTGTCGCTGTAGAACTCGTACGTGTCCTGCTCGTTCGAGCCGTTGCCGTTCCAGGTCCACGTGGACGGCCAGAATCCCTTGTCCGCCGGGAGTTTCAGCCTGGTCTCGACGTAGTCGCCGGTCTTCACCGCGAACGACCGCGACGGCTCGTGCCCGCAGGCCTGCCCGGTCGTGATCAGCGCGCCGGACCACTCGTACCCGGCCGCCGGGTTGTTCTTCCGCGCGGTCATCGTCAGCTTGCCGTCGCTCACCGAGAGCGCGTCCCAGGTGTGCCACTCGAGCTGCTGGTTGCCCTTGTTGCCCAGGCACTGGTCGGCTTCCGCGTTGGAGTGGATGGCCCACTTCGTCCGGTCCATCGCCGTACCGTCGAACTCGTCCGCGAACACCAGCGTGCCGGGGGCGGCGTCGGCGGCCCGCAGCGGGACGACGAACAACCCCAGCACGACCAGAGCCGTAAGTAACTTACGCATCAGGCAAGCCTCTCCGTCGGAAACCAACGGATCAAACAGTCGCTTGATCAGGGCTTGGTTGTCAACTCCTGGATGCCGATCACGTCCAGCAGCCGGATCGCCTGCTCGGACGCCGATCCCGGCTCGGCCGTGTACAGCACCACGCGCTGGTCGCGCTCCGGCACCACCAGTACCTCGCAGATCACGTCGACCCGCCCGACCTGGGGATGGAAGATCGTCTGGCACAGCGACTGCTGCCGCCCGACCTCGTGCCGCGCCCAGATCTCCGCGAACTCCGGGCTCCCGGCCAGCAGGTCGTCGACGAGCCGGGCGATGGCCGGATCGTTCGGGTAGGTGCTGGTGGCCGCCCGCAGATCGGCGGCGGCATCACGGGCGAACTCCCGGGTGGCCTCTTCGCCGAACAACTCGGTCTGCCGGTCGGTGAGGAAACGGAGCCGGAGCAGGTTCCGGTCCCGCGGCGGGAGCGCGGAGAAGTCCGTGATCAGCGCCGCGGCCAGCGGATTCCACGCGAGGACGTCGTACTTCGCGTCCAGCACCAGTCCCGGGACGTCGAGGCGCGCGAGCATCCGCAGTACGCCGGTCCGCACCTCCGTCGGCGGGCCGGCTGGCGGACCGGGCTGCTCGCCGGCGAGCCGGAACAGGTGATCGCGCTCGTCGTCGGACAACCGCAGCGCGCGGGCGAGACCGGTCAGCACCGCGCGGGACGGGCGCGGGCCGCGGCCCTGCTCCAGACGGGTGTAGTAGTCCGTGGACATCGTCGCGAGGCTCGCCACCTCCTCCCGGCGGAGCCCGGGCGTCCGGCGGCGCAGGCCGGCGGGCAGTCCGACGTCGGCGGGGCGCAACGCCTCCCGTCGTACCCGGAGGAACTCCGCCAGCCCGTCGCGATCCATGGTCCCAGGATCCCAGGCACGCGCACGGCCAAACAGGGACCGCCGATCCCAGCCTCGGCCGACTCTGCCTCGCCGGGCCCGATCAACTCAGGGTGGACGGCATGAACACGACGAAGATCGCGCTCGTCACGGGCGCCAACAAAGGCATCGGCAAGGAGATCGCACGACAGCTCGGGCAGGCCGGTTTCACCGTGCTCGCCGGGTCGCGGGACCCGGAGCGCGGCGAGCTCGCGGTGAAGGAACTGGTTGCCGAGGGCCTGGATGTGGTCGGCCTCCACCTGGAGGTCACGGACGAGCAGTCGGTGCGGGCAGCTGCCGAGCGGGTCGCGGCGGAGTACGGGCGGCTCGACGTCCTGGTCAACAACGCGGCGATCATTCCCGAGGGCGACGACGCGGTCTCGCGGATCGGCGCCGCGGTCCTGCGATCGGCGTTCGAGACCAATGTGCTCGGGCTCGTGCGGGTCACGCAGGCGTTCCTGCCGCTGCTCCACCAGGCCGAGGCGGCCCGGATCGTGAACCTGTCGACGTCGCTCGCATCGTTCGAGCAGGTCGGCGATCCGGAGTCGCGGATGTCGACGGTGCTGACGCTCGGCTACAACGCGTCGAAGGCGGCCGTGAACATGGTCACGGTCATGCTCGCCAACGAGCTGCGCGGCAGCGGCATCCTGGTGAACGCCGCCGACCCCGGCAACTGCGCGACCGACATGGGCGGCTGGACCGCGGCGCGCACGCCGGCGCAGGGCGCGGCCGTCGCGGTCCGGCTCGCGACCCTCGGTCCGGACGGCCCGACCGGACAGGTGTACGCCGAGGAGGGCCGGCTGCCCTGGTGACGGAGCGTCAGACGATCGCGCCCGACCAGGCGAGCGCCTGCTTGAGCAGCTGACCCCGACCGCCCTCCATGTCGTTGAGGAGGCTCGGGGCCAGCGCCTCCTCCGGGGTCAGCCAGGTGAGTTCGAGCGCGTCCTGACGCGGGTTGCACTCGCCGGTGACCGGTACGACGTACACCAGGGCGACCGCGTGCTGACGCGGGTCGTGCAGTGGGGTCATGCCGGGGAACGGGAAGTACTCCGCGACCGTGACCGGGACCAGCGTCGCGGGCAGCCGCGGGAAGGCGGCCGGCCCGAGGTCTTTCTCGATGTTGCGCTGC
Organism: Kribbella sp. NPDC003505; assembly: GCF_040610875.1. NCBI lineage: Bacteria > Bacillati > Actinomycetota > Actinomycetes > Propionibacteriales > Kribbellaceae > Kribbella > Kribbella sp. NPDC003505. Next base: position 414,900 of record NZ_JBEXNA010000007.1, read on the forward strand.
AGCGCGTCGCGGATCGACTCGTTGTGCAGGACGCGCCCCGAGACCAGCGTGCGGGTGATCTCGCCGGTCGCGGCCGAGGTCCGGAGCAGGACCCCGATGTGCTCGATCCGGCCCGCCGGGTCGACGCGCGCCGGCACGGCCTCGACGTACAGGATCGGTACCCGCGTGCGGGTCTCGGCGAGCGCGAACTCGGAGAGCCAGCCGGGATTCGGGTCAGGCGTACGCAGCGACGAACTCATGGGGGACATCTTCGCTTACGGTCTGAAAGCGGACCGGTACCGGGAGGGGCTGAGTCCGAATGTCGAGCGGAATCTGCGGGTCGCGTGGCTCGGATCGTGCCAGCCGACCAAGGCCCCGATGGTGCTGATCGGGAGCTCGGTCTCGATCAGGAGGCCGGCGGCGCGTTCGGCGCGGACGCGGTTCAGGTACGCCATCGGGGACATGCCGACCGAGGTGCCGAAGAGGCGGATCAGGTACCCGGGCGCGAGGTTGACGGCTGCCCCGAGCTGCTCGAGGGTCCAGGGCGCGGCGAGGTCGGATTCCAGGAGACGCATCGCGTGCTGCACCGCCGGGTGCGGTGCCGGCCGCATGCCCGTGTCCGCGGGGATCAGGGCACCGGACAGGAGGCCGAACACGTCCGGCCCCAGGTAGGCGTTGCGGACGACCATGCCCTGGCAGTCGACGTACCCGTGCCACTCGCCCGGGCGGATCACCACCACCGAGTCCGGCGCGAGCTGGACCTCGCCGCCGGCCGATACATGTGTGCCCCGCCCGGCGACGACCACCGCGATCTCGAAGAAGGCGTGGCTGTGCACGGCGACGTCCGCGACCAGCTCGATCCGTTCGCCGGCGACCGGCAGCCTGAGGTCCGGGAAGACCTCACTGCTCAGCACGTTGTGCACGACCGACCTCCCAGGAGGTGAATTCCGGTCAACTGGCGGTCAACCTCGTCCTGTCGGTGCCGCCGCGGGTCCGCGACCCTGGAAACACCTTCCAGTACGACCGAATCCGAGGAGCCCTCGATGACCACGACCGACCCTACGGCACCCGCGGTGCTCGACGAAGAGATCATTTCCGCCTACCGCCGCGACGGCGTCGTCCGGATCCGGAACATCATCGGCCGTGACGAGGCGGCCCGGTTCGCGGCCGCCGCGGCCGAGTGGACCGCCCGCGCCGACGACCTGTTCAAGGAGTCGAAGATCTTCAACCAGTACGTCAACGTCTGGCGGCAGAACGACGTCCTGCGGGAGCTCACACTGGACAAGCGACTCGCCGCGGCGGCGACCGCGCTGGCCGGCGTACCGCTGCGGATCTGGCACGACCAGCTGCTGATCAAGCCGCCGCACAACGGCGCCGCGACCGAGTTCCACCAGGACGCGCCGTATTGGCCGCACGCCGGTTCGCGGGCCTCGTTGTCGGCCTGGGTCGCGCTCGTCGACGTACCGGTGGAGCGCGGCTGCATGACGTTCATCCCGGGCTCGCAGCATCACCAGGACCTGCGCAGCCAGGACCTGTCCGACCACGAGGACATGTTCCGCGCCGCGCCGGACCTGCGCTGGGAGGAGCGGCTGACGATCCCGCTGCAGGCCGGCGACTGCACCTTCCACAACGCCTACCTGGCGCACTCCGCGACACCGAACTTCACCGACGACCCGCGGATCGCGCACGTGGCGATCTACATCGACGCGGCGGCGACGTACACCGGTGCCGGCCACGTCGTGACCGACGGCGTCGGCCTGACCGTCGGCGAACCGCTCGAGCACGAGCTCTTCCCGGCTGTTTAGCGGGGGTCTGAGCGCCCTGCAATTTTTCACGGTGTGACATAAGTTGTCACCGTGCGTCTGCTCACCGACATCCGTCCGCTGCGTGAGTCCGCCGACTTCCGCAGGCTGTGGATCGGGTCGACGGTGTCGCAGCTCGGTCAGCAGATGACGGCGGTGACCGTCTCCATCCAGGTGTACGCGCTGACGCATTCGACGTTCGCGGTCGGGCTGGTCGGGCTGTTCTCTCTGGTCCCGCTGATCGTCTTCGGGTTGTACGGCGGCGCGATGGCCGACGCGATCGACCGCCGTACGCTCGCCCTGGTCTCGTCCACCGGGTTGTGGCTGCTCTCGATGGTCCTGGTGCTGCAGTCACACCTGGACTGGGGCCAGGTCGGGGTGCTGTACGCCGTCGTGGCCTGCCAGTCGGCCTGCTTCGCGGTCAACAACCCGGCGCGGTCCGCGATCATCCCGCGGCTGATCCGGCCCGAGCTGCTGCCGGCCGCGAACACGCTCAGCCAGGCCGCGTTCAACCTGGGCTTCACCGCCGGGCCGCTGCTCGGCGCGGCAGTGATCGCCTGGCAGGGGTTCGCGGCGGCGTACCTGGTCGACGTGATCACGTTCACCGCCGCGCTGTACGCGCTGTTCCGGCTGCCGCCGGTGCCGCCGACCGGCGCCGTACGGCGGGCCGGGCTGCGCTCGGTGCTCGAAGGGTTCACGTTCCTGCGCGCGGCGCCGGCGTTGCTGGCCACGTTCCTCGCCGACATCCTCGCGATGGTGTTCGCGCAGCCGCGGGCGCTGTTTCCGGCCGTGGCGGGAGCGTTCTTCGGCGGCGGCGTCCGGACCGTCGGGCTGCTGCAGGCCGCGCCGGCGATCGGGGCGCTGATCGGCGTGATCTTCTCCGGATGGGTGACCCGGGTGCGCCGTCAGGGTGTGGCGATCGTGCTCGCAATCACGGCGTACGCCGCCGCCGTCGGGCTGTTCGGGCTGTCGCGGACGATCTGGCTGGGCGTCGCGCTGCTCGCGATGTCCGGGGCCGCCGACATGGTCAGCTCGGCGTACCGGAACACGGTGCTGCAGTCCGCGGCGCCGGACGCGATGCGTGGGCGGCTGCAGGGGGTGTTCATCGTGGTCGTGGCCGGCGGGCCGCGGCTGGGGGACTTCGTCGCGGGGACGACGGCGTCGCTGACCAGCCCGACCGTCGCACTGCTCGGCGGCGCCGCGGTCTGTATCGCCGGGCTGCTGATCCTGCTGGCCCGGAACCGGCCGTTCCGGGTGTACGACTCGCGGACCCGGGCGCTGAGCTGAGGCACGCCTGCTCACAGCGTGACGCGCATCACTCGCCCAGCTGTCAGGAATTGGCGGGCTGTCCGGTTCAAGGGACAAATCCGAACCGGACTGGAGATGAGAACAATGAGAGTGCTGGTAGCAGGAGCGACCGGAGCTATGGGCACCGAACTGGTGCCACGTCTGGTGGACGCGGGTCACGAGGTGTTCGCGATGATCCGTAGCGAATCCGCCAAGGTCAGGGCCGCACAGCTGGGTGCCGTCCCGGTGCTGGCGGATGCACTCGACCGCGCCCAGGTCGAGGCGGCCGTACGCCAGGCCGCGCCAGAGGTGATCGTCAACCAACTGACCTCCATCGGGCACGTCGACACCCGCAACTTCGAGCGGAGCTTCGCCGCCACCGGCCGGCTGCGGATCGAGGGCAACGACAATCTGCTCGCGGCCGCACGAGCCGCTGGAGTACGACGCTTCGTCGCCCAGAGCAACGGGGCCTTCACCTACGCCCGCACCGGCGGGCCGATCAAGAACGAGGAGGACCCGCTCGAGTTCGCACCGATCAGCCAGATGGCCTCGATGATTTCCGCGATCAAACATCTGGAGAACGCGGTGCTGAGCGCCGACTGGACGGAGGGCATCGTGCTGCGCTACGGCGGGTTCTACGGGCCCGGCACCTCCATGGCTCCGGGCTCTGAGCAGTTCGAGATGATCCGCAAACGCAAGTTCCCGGTCGTCGGCGACGGCGCCGGGGTGTGGTCGTTCATCCACATCGCCGACGCCGCCGAGGCCACGGTCGCAGCGGTGCAGAACGGCGGTCGCGGTGTCTACAACATCGTTGACGACGATCCCGCACCGGTCTCCGAATGGCTGCCGGAACTGGCGGCGATGCTGGGCGCCAAGAAGCCGATGCGCGTACCGCGGTTCGTCGGACGCCTGGCCGCCGGAGAGGCCGGCGTCGTGCTCATGACCGAGCTGCGCGGCGCATCCAACGCCAAGGCCAAGCGCGAACTGGGCTGGCACCCGGGACACCCCACCTGGCGCAAAGGCATGCTGCCTTGACGTGACTCGTCGAGCAACCTGCCTCGGCAGATGAATCGGGGAGGCGAGCGCCGGTCGCAGGGCAACCGTCCGACGAGGACGACTGCCCTGTGGATCCCCTGGTCGACATCGAGGATGTCGACCAGGGCCACGGCTGGCTATCAGCCGCCGGTCGCGAGCTTCTTCAGCACCGTGAACCAGGAGTCCATGTCCGGGTTGATCTCGGTCATCGGCTTGTCGTCGACGGTGACGAGCTTGCGGCCGCCGAGCGGCTCCTTCAGCTTGATCGGCGTCATCGACATGTTGCTGTCCTCCGGGCAGGGTACGTCGACGTCGATCGTCACCCGGATCTTGTCCTCGAGTTGCTCGACCTTGAGGTCCGACGCGCACTTGCCGACGGTGCCGATCACCAGATCCGCCTCGTCGTACTTGGGAGCGTTCTGGATCCACTTCAGGTACTTCGGCTTCTTCCCCTTGATCAGCTGGTAGTACTGCGCCGGCTGGGGGTGCTCCTCGTCCGGGGTACCGCTGCCGTCACCGATGAAGGTGCCGTAGATCTTGTCGATGCACGGATCCTTGTCGTCCGGGCCGTCGATCGCCCCGAACGCTCGCGCGGCCTTGTAGCAACCGACCGCCTCGCGGTTCAGCGAGATGTTGAAACCGATCAGTGCGACCGCGCCGACGACCATCGCGATCGCCAGCATCCGGCGCGACTTCAGCTGCTGCGGGCCGAGGATGCCGGCCGCCCGGCGGGCCTCCTCGGGGGTCGCGTCGTCCGGCACCGGGGCGGTGCGGAACAGCGCCGTGATCGAGCTCGTCCACTGCGGATTGATGATCGTCGGAACGGCATAGACCAGGATCAGGCCCACGATCACGACGACGGCGGGGAGCAGCGACCAGTAATTTCGCACGGCAGCAAGATACGGGCCCATCGGGCCGCGACCGAATAACGGATACGCTAACAAGGTGCCAGCCGAGACCTCGCAGACGCTCGACCGGGGACTCACCGTCCTCGAGTTGCTCGCGGACGCCCCCGACGGGCTCTCGATCACCGAGCTCGCCGCGGCGCTGCGGGTCAGCCGGACGGTCGTGTACCGGCTGGTGAACACGCTGGAGCTGCACCGGCTGGTGCGCCGCGACAGCGAGGGCCGGGCCCGGCTCGGTCTCGCCGTGCTGCACTACAGCCGCCGGGTGCAGCCGACGCTGCGGGACGCCGCGCTGCCCGTTCTGCGCTCGCTGGCCGAGGACACCGGCGCCACCGCGCACCTCACGGTCGCCGACGGTGAGGAGGCGCTCGCGATCGCGGTCGTCGAGCCGAGCTGGACCGACTATCACGTGTCCTACCGGATGGGCTCCCGGCACGCCCTCGACCAGGGCGCCGCCGGCAAGGCGATCCTGGCCGGCCGCCGCAAACCCGACCCCGCCGGCCGCCCCTTCGTCGTCACCTCCGGCGAACTCCAGGCCGGCGCCCAAGGCGTGTCGTCACCCGTCCTCGGCGTCCCCGGCGTCGAGGCCTCCATCGGCGTGGTCGTCCTCGGCAAACTCGACCGCGACTTCGTCGGCCCTCGGGTAGCCCGAGCCGCAGTAGAAGTCGCCAAGCGCCTCGCCTGAACCGGACCCCCGGCACTCACCAAGCTCACTTCTGCGGACCATGCCCCGCCTGGCGACCGGACGGGTACGCCGTTCCGGGCCGGTTAGTGAGTGGTCGAGGTCCGGGTCGCCGCCTCGACCAGGGGAAGTACCCGGTGCGGGATCTGTTCGGCCAGGGCGATCACCGTCGAGGCTCGTTGGATGCCTCGGACGATGACGACCTGGTCGATGACGCGTTGGAGGTCGGCGTTGGAGCGCGCGACGATGCGGCACCAGAGGTCCTCAGCGCCGGTGATGGTGTGGACCTCGAGGACCTCCGGGATCCGCGCCAGCGCCTCGGCGACCGTGGTGTGACCTGAGCCCTGCTCGATCTGCAGGGTCGCGAACGCGGTCACCGGGTAGCCGATCGCGCTGGTGTCGATGTCGGGGCCCCAGCCGCGGACCACGCCGTCGCGCTGCAGCCGGTCGAGACGCGCCTGGACGGTGCCGCGCGCGACCCCCAGCCGGCGGGATGCCTCCAGTACGCCGACGCGCGGCTCGGCGGCGAACAACCTGAGGATCCGGGCGTCCAGCGCATCCACCGCCATGGCATCCCTCCGCAGTTAGTCAGACTGACCAAATAGCCTAGCAATCCTGACTAATCAGTGTGCAGACTGCCTGGTGAAACAAGGAACTGTTGCGCAACCTGCCTCCCACGAACAAGGCTCGGCCTACCGATCCGAATCCGGAGGAGCAGCCGATGACCAGCACCGACCTCACCCCCGCAGAGCTCGACGCCGATCTCGACCTCGACCAGCTGAAGCAGCTCGTCGGCCTGGTGCCGTACGACGAGAGCACCGACCCGTTCCCGGTCACCGCGATGGACGCCGTGGTGTTCGTGGTCGGCAACGCCACGCAGACCGCGAAGTGGTACCAGCTCGCGTTCGGCATGGACCTGGTCGCCTACTCCGGCCCCGAGACCGGGTCCAAGGACAGCAAGGCGTTCGTGCTCAAGTCCGGCTCGGCCCGTTTCGTGATCTCCGGCGGTGTCGCCCCGTCGAGCCCGCTGCTCGACCACCACCGCAAGCACGGTGACGGCGTCGCCGACCTCGCGCTGGAGGTGCCGGACGTCGACAAGTGCATCGCGCACGCCCGCAAGGTCGGGGCCGTCGTGCTCGAGGAGCCGAACGACGTCTCCGACGAGCACGGCACGATCCGCCGCGCGGCGATCGCGGCGTACGGCGACACCCGCCACACGCTGATCGACCGCAGCAGGTACCACGGCCCGTACCTGCCCGGCTTCGTCGCGGCGAGCACCCGGGTGACCCGGCCCGAGGGGCACCCGAAGCGGCTGTTCCAGGCCGTCGACCACGTGGTCGGCAACGTCGAGCTCGGCAAGATGGACGAGTGGGTTGCCTTCTACAACAAGGTGATGGGCTTCGTGAACATGGCGGAGTTCATCGGCGACGACATCGCCACCGACTACTCCGCGCTGATGAGCAAGGTGGTCGCCAACGGCAACCACCGGGTGAAGTTCCCGCTGAACGAGCCGGCGGTGGCGAAGAAGAAGTCGCAGATCGACGAGTTCCTGGAGTTCTACGACGGCGCCGGCGCGCAGCACATCGCGCTCGCGACCAACGACATCCTGCGCACCGTCGACATCATGCGGGCCAACGGTGTCGAATTCCTGAACACCCCGGACTCCTACTACGAGGACCCGGAGCTGCGGGCCCGGATCGGCGAGGTGCGGGTGCCGATCGAGGAGCTGCAGTCGCGCGGCATCCTGGTCGACCGCGACGAGGACGGCTACCTGCTGCAGATCTTCACGGCGCCGATCGGCGACCGCCCGACGGTGTTCTACGAACTGATCGAGCGGCACGGCTCGCTGGGCTTCGGCAAGGGCAACTTCAAGGCCCTGTTCGAGGCGATCGAGCGCGAACAGGAGCGCCGCGGCAACCTCTGAGGCAGGTTTGACGATCAAAAGCTTGCCAAAAGCAACTGGACACGGCGTGTCGCTGTCCGATTACCGGAATGACTGTCCGGGCAGGCTCCGTTCGCGTAGTGTGCCTTCCTGAGTGCGCGTCGGGGCGTGCATTCAGGAAGGGTTTCGTCATGAAGACACTGAGCATTCTGCTCAGCACCGCCGGCCTGGCCGGCGTGGGCGCTCTCGCGTTGTCCGCCCTCCCGGCCGAGGCGGCCACGGCCGCCAGCTGCTCGGGCGCGAGGTCCATCGCATCGGCGCCGATGCTGCGTAATCATCAGCCGCCCAGCTGGGGCACGGTCCGACTCGTCCGCGACAGTTGTTACCAGTACTGGGCGGAGATCACCATGGCGTCGCCGCTGGTCGCCAACGCGAAGGCCAACGCCTTCCTGGTGCAGTACGGCGGCGGCAACAACGGACGGGTGCTCAGCTGCGACAGCAGCGGCGGCAACGGCGCGGTCATCCAGGGGCAGCGCACCTGTCGCACCCCCAAGGTGAAGGCGACCAGCGGCAGCATCACGTTCGCCGCGATCGGCCGGGAGTACCACAACTACGGCGGCGGCTACGAGGAGATCTCCGAGAACGTCACCAAACGCACGCGTTGAGACAAGGGTGCACGGTACCGCGGAGTAGTAACTAGGCTCGGCTGTATGAGTGAGGTTGTCGAGCAGCTGCGTCAGGTACTGCCACCCGAGGCGCTGGTGACGGATCCGGACCGGATCGAGAGCTACCGGTACGACCGGGCGATGTTCTGCCCGGCGGGGACGCCGCTCGCCGTCGTGCTGGCCCGGGAGACCGCGCACGTCCAGGCGGCGGTGCGGATCGCGAACGAGAACGACGTACCGATCGTGCCGCAGGGCGCGCGGTCCGGCCTGTCCGGCGCCGCCAACGCGCTCGACGGCTGCATCGTGATCTCGCTGGAGAAGATGGACCGGATCCTGGCCATCGAGCCGGTCGACCGGTACGTCGTCACGCAGCCGGGCGTCTACAACGCGGTCCTGTCCCGCGCGGTCGGCGAGCACGGGTTGTTCTACCCGCCGGACCCGTCCAGCTGGGAGTTCTGCTCGATCGGCGGAAACCTGTCCACGAACTCGGGCGGCCTGTGCTGCGTCAAGTACGGCGTGACCACGGACTACGTGCTCGGCCTGGAGGTCGTGCTCGCCGACGGCCGCGTGCTGCGGACCGGCCGGAAGACCGTGAAGGGCGTCGCGGGGTACGACCTGGCGAAGCTGATCGTCGGCAGCGAGGGCACCCTCGGCATCATCACCGAGGCGACCCTGATGCTCCGCCCGGCAGCGGCCAAGCCGAAGACGATGGCCGCGCTGTTCGGCTCCGGCGTCGAGGCCGGGAACGCGATCCTGGAGATCATCCGCAGCGGCGTCTCGCTCAGCCTGCTGGAGATCATGGACCGGACGACGATCCGCGCGGTCAACAAGTACAAGCGGATGGATCTGCCCGACGAGGCGGCCGCGATGCTGATCGCGCAGTCCGACGCGGGCGGCGAGGCCGGCGCGGCCGATGTCGCCGCGGTGGCGAAGCTGTGCCGCGACCACGGCGCGCTGGAGTGCATCGAGGCCGAGGACGACGCCGAGGGCGAGCTGCTGCTCGAGGGCCGCCGGGCGGCGCTGACCGCCCTGGAGGAACTCGGTACGACGATGATCGACGACGTCGCCGTCCCGCGCTCGCGGCTGGCCGAGTTCATCGGCCGGATCGAGCAGCTGTCCGCGGAGCTGGACATCACGATCGGCGTCCTCGGGCACGCCGGCGACGGCAACATGCATCCGACGGTCGTCTTCGACCAGACCGATCCGGCCCAGGCCGAGCGCGCCCAGGTCGCGTTCGACCGGGTGATGGAGATCGGGCTGGAGCTCGGCGGCACGATCACCGGTGAGCACGGCGTCGGCGTCCTGAAACGGACCTGGCTGGCCGAGGAGATCGGTCCGGTGGCGCTCGACGTCCACCGCGCGATCAAGAACGCGCTGGACCCGAAGAACCTGCTCAATCCGGGGAAAGTCGTCGCCGGATGACACTGTGACGCAACCGCAATAGAACTGCCGGGGCCACTCGACGTCCGTGCCCGTCGACTGTGACGTCGGGCCAGGACCATGGAAGTGAGGACGTGTACGAATTCGCGGGGGGACCGGATGCAGGGTAGGAGGCGCCCGATGGGTCTGTGGCGCCGCACCGTGCTGCCTGCTGTCGCCGCCGTGGTCGCGACGGCAGTGCTGTCCGCGTGTGCGAACGGCGGCGGTCTGCGGGTCGAAGGGCCTGAGTCGCCCCCGCCGGACACCCCGACGCCGACGGTCGCGTTCGGTACCAACAGCACTTCCCCGCACCCCGGGCGGACCCCCGAAGTGGCCGTTGACCTGTACAAAGTCCGGGCCGCGCTGCTCGCCGACCCGCGGCTCGGCAGGTACCCGCGGTCGGTGCTCTCGAATTGCACCGTGATTTCGCGTTGCCTCAGCAGGGGTAAGACCGTTGATGTATTGCACAGCGGTACACCCCAACAGATAATCCTCATCCATACCCTGGAGAAGTTCGTCTTCGGTATCTTCCTGATCGCCGTCGGGCCCTCGGGCCCGCGACCGGTCTGGATCCTGGACGTCGAGCAACCGACCGTGAACGCCAGCCCGCAAGGTGACCTGGTGGTCGAGTCGAAGATCTGGACGATCGACGACCCGGTCTGCTGCCCGTCGGGCCGGCGGGTCGAGGTCTACCGTTGGAACGGCCGGCAGATGATCAAGGTGAGCTCGACGGATCAGTAGGGAGACTGAAGTTCGTGGTACCGGAAGAACCGGCAGCGCAGATCCTCATGGTCGAGGACGACGCGGTGATTCGTGAGGCGACCCAACTGACCCTCGAGCGTCACGGCTACGACGTGACCACGGCCGAGGACGGCCTGGAGGCGATCGAGCGATTCGAGAAGATCCACCCGGACGTCGTGATGCTGGACATCATGCTGCCCGGGCTGGACGGGATCTCGGTGTGCCGACGGATCCGCGAGACCAGCACGGTCCCGATCGTGATGGTCTCCGCCCGCGGTGACGCGCTCGACGTCGTCCTCGGCCTGGAAGCGGGCGCGGACGACTACGTGACCAAACCGTTCGACACCCAGGTCCTGGTGGCACGGCTGCGGGCGGTGATGCGGCGCGCGGTCTCGGACCCGGAGCGCCCGGCTCCGGCGGCCGGCTCCGGCGTGGAGTCGTTCGGCGACCTGGAGCTGGACCGCGAGGCGCTGGAGGTGCGGCGTGGCGGCCAGACCGTCCAGCTGACGCCGACCGAGCTCAAGCTGCTCATCGAGTTCGCGAACAACCCGGGTGTGGTGCTGAGCCGGTCGACGCTGCTGCAGCGGGTCTGGGACTACGAGTGGGGTGGCGACGGCCGGCTGGTCGACGTCCACCTGCAGCGGCTGCGGACCAAGATCGGTGCCGACCGCATCGAAACCGTCCGCGGCTTCGGGTACAAGCTCCGGGCCTAGCGGATGGGCCCTGAGTGATGGGACTGCGCGGCAAGCTCGGTCTCATCTTCCTGCTGGTCTCGTCGCTCGCGATCCTGGTGCTGTGCGTCGCGGTCTACACCCAGGCCCAGTCGGCCCGGCTGGACCGCACGCGCAGCTTCGCCGACGAGCGGATCCAGCTCGCGGCGCAGAGCTACGACACCAACGACGTACCGGTGTTCGGGGCGAAGGTCGACGATCCGGACCTGCCGCCGCAGCTGCGCGAGGCCGTGCTCGAAGGCAAGCGCGCCACGTTCAAGACCGGATCGCCGCACGCGAAGATGTGGGCGGCGGTCGCGGTCAAGGACGGCAAGGTGCTCTCGATCGAGCAGGACTACGAGAGCACCGACGACTCGATGAAGGCGTTGCAGCAGGCCTTGATCCTCGGCGGGATCGGCACCGTGACACTGGTCGCGCTGGTCAGCGTGATCCTGGCCGGCAGCCTGTCGAAACGGATCGTCGCGGTCGCGGGCACGGCGCGGCGGATCGCGGCCGGCGACCTGGACGCGTCCGCGGCGGAAGCCGTCGGCAAGGGCAAGGACGAGGTGCAGTCGCTGGCGACCGCCCTGGACACGATGGCGAGCTCGCTGCGCGGTCAGCTCGAGGCAGAGCGGCGCTTCACCGCGGACGTCGCCCACGACCTGCGGACGCCGGTGACCGGCCTGACCACCGCGGCCGAGTTGCTTCCGCCGGGCCGTCCTAGTGAGCTGGTGCGCGACCGGGCCAAGGTACTGCGGCGGCTGGTCGAGGATCTGCTCGAGATCGCGCGGTTCGACTCGGGGGTGGAGCAGGCCGACCTGGAGCTGGTCGGCCTCGGTGCGTTCGTCGGCTCGGCGGTCGGTCGGTTGCGGATGCAGCAGGCGCTCGCCCCGGACAGCGTGGTCGTGTGCCAGGCGGGGCCCGACGAGACGGTGTCGACCGACTCCCGGCGGATCGAGCGGATCCTGGCCAACCTGATCGTCAACGGGCTGCGGCACGGCAAGCCGCCGGTCGAGGTCACGGTCAGCGGCCGGACCGTCGAGGTCGTTGACCATGGCAACGGGTATCCCGAGGAGTTGATTGCCGAGGGCCCGCGCCGGTTCCGGTCCGGGATGGCCGAGCGCGGTGTGGGGCACGGCCTCGGCCTGACCATTGCCGCCGGCCACGCCAAGGTGCTGGGCGCCGAGCTGACGTTCGGCGAGGCGCCGGGCGGCGGCGCGCTCGCCCGGCTGGTTCTTCCGGCCGGACCTGAGACGGAGCCGTAACAACCTTTGCCGGTAGGTCCGCGCCGGTCTCGGTGACCATCACCAAGTAGCCCGCACCACGGGGTTGAGGACAACGCACGGGGTCTGGAGACAGGCAATTTCCTGTCTCCAGACCCCGGCGGCTGTTCCCTGACCCGCGTCAGTGCACGCCGTAGACGTTGAACTCCGCGGCGGAGCCGAAGACGGCGCCGTTGAGCGAGCTGGTGCCGACGAACTTCACGTACCGGCCGGGCTTGGGCGTGAAGTCCAGCTTCTGGACGGCGGTGGAGTTCGGGAACTGGCCCGTCGCGACCGGCGTACCCCAGTCCTGGCCGTCGGCGCTGACGTAGATCTCGTACCCCTTGAACATCCCGTTCGTGCCGCTCTGCCGGGGCAGGTAGCTGAATCCGTTCACCTGATACGTCGATCCGAGGTCGAGCGTCATGTAGTGCGGGTATCCGGCCGGCGTACTGACCTGCGACCAGGCGGAATGCCAGATGGTGCTGGGGTTTCCGTCCAGCGCCATCGTCGCGGCGCCGCCCGTGGCGACGTCCTCGCTGCTGACGTCCACCACCTTGATCCGGGACTGCGGAACGATCCCCGGCGGCAGCACGGTGGCCTCGGCGCTGATCGTCGCCTGACCACCCGTCGCGGTCAGCGGGTACTTGCCCTCCGGCGTACCGGCCGGGGGAGTCACGTCCCACGTCGTCGTGACGCTGGTGCCCGCGGCAACGGTCGCGTACGTCGCCGGCGTGGTCGCGGTGACGATCCAGCCGTCGGGCGCGGTGAGGCCGAGCGTGATGTTGTTCGCGGCAACCACATCGTTGTTGGTGAACGTGGTGGTCACCGTGTTCGCCTCGCCGGACACGAGACCGGTCAGCCCGGACACCGCGACCGAGGTGCAGTCCGCCGGCTCCGACGTGGTCCCGAGATCGGTGACCGCGAAGTTGTCGATGACGAAGTCGGCCTGGTCGCCGCCGTCGGTGAGCTTGCGCAGACCGACCCAGTAGTCCCCGCCGCACCCGGCCACGAACTCCTGGCCGAACGTCGCCTTGGTTCGCTGCTCGCCGATCGGGGTTGACTTCACCTCGACGGACGCCGGCCGGTCGACACCCTGGACCCACGCGTACTGGCCGGCGCGGCCGCTCTCGTAGTCGAAGCTGACCTTGTACTTGTGGCCCGGCTGGAAGTTCACCGTCCACGGCGCGGTCCGGTAGACGAGGCCCTGGTTCTCCTCGTGCGACTTGAGCGACCAGTTGCCGTCGAGCACGTCGTCGACGAGCTTCCCGTTCCAGCCCGCCTGGGTGTACGGCGCGTGCTTCGGCGCGAGCACCGTCCGTGGATCCGTGACGCCGCCGGCATCACCCTTCACGAACGGGCCCCAGCCCTGATCGACGTTCTCGAAGTCGTCGACCAGCCCTGCCGCAGCACGCTGGGTCTCCACGACCCGGACATCATCCACGCGCACCTGCGGCGCGCCTGCAGCTGCGGAGATGGTCAGGTCAGCGGTGCTTCCCTTTGCTTCGAAGAGGACTCGCACCCGCTGGTAGTACGCCTCGTGCTTGTCGTCGGAGGCAACCATGTTCTGCGCAGTCGAGCGGCTGACCTGGTTGCGGACGCCGTCCACGGCGAGTGTCGTCGTCCGTGACTTTCCGGGTTCGACCTCCACCCACGCGGACGCGCTGTACGTGCGACCGTCGGTCAAGCCGGTCAGACGCTGGCGGATCGACGATGCCTTCGTACCGAGCTGGGCCACGTGCTGGCCGTTCTCGAGGCCGGCGATCTTCGTGCCGCCGGTGGGGTTCCAAGCGTCCAGGTTGCCGGCGTTGAAACCGGGGTCCTGGACATGGCTGCTCTCACCCCAGGCAGGGTTCCTCGGGCTGGGCGCGGCCACCGGGTAGATCACGTACGGCTTGCCCGGGATCGCGTCGAGCGTGACGGTCCCGTGCTGGGCCCGGATGGTGGTCGGCTTGGTGCGGCCGGTGTCCGACAGTTGGTAGGCGGTGAAGGTGCTGACGCCGGCGAATGCGGCGGGCAGTTGCCAGGTGGTGCGGCCGCCGGCCGGGTTGTAGTGGTACAGCTTCTTGTTGTTGTCCCAAGGCAGCAGGTACTTGTCGCCGTCGAGCACCTTCGCGTTCCCGGCGTACACGGTCCGCTTGCCGTTCTCCACCGCACCGCGGATGCCGCCGCTGAAGGTGATGTCGGTGCTGTTCCAGTCCAGGATCTTCTGCTGCTGCAGGAACTTCGCGGGCAGGTTGCGCTGCCAGATGTTGGCGTAGAACGCGTTCCAGTCGGTCTCCCCGGTCCAGCCCTCGAACTCGACGATGGCGGATTGACCGAGGATCGGGTCGCTGTTCCAGACGTCCTTCTCGTGGTTGCGGACGAACCGGATGATCTTCGAGTTCAGGCCCTTGTTGGTCGGTCCGCCGTAGTCCAGGTCGTTGGCCCAGTGCGACCACAGCGACGTCCGCTCGTGCCGGTCGGCCCACTCGGTCGCGACCTGCCAGCCCTGGCCGGCGAGCTGCCGGGTCAGGCCGTCGGCGAGCCAGCCGGACTGGTAATACACGTCGATGTAGAGCTCCTGCAGGTTCTTGTCGGTCTCGTCGCGGAGCTGCTGGAACCGCTTCACGATGTTGCCGGAGGCAAGATCCGGACGCTGCTTGATGTAGTAGCTCTGGTTCAGCCAGTTCCAGCCCTTGGCGTTCTTGTCGATGAGCTCCTCGCTGAACGCGTTGGCCTCGGGGTAGGACTCGGTCGCGTTCACGTGGACGCCGAACGCCGCGTTCCAGGACTTGCCCTGCGTCAGCAACGTGTTCAGGTCCGTGAGGCCGCCGGCGCGGGTGTTGTAGTTGCCGCCGTAGTCCGGATGGGCGGAGTCGTGGCCCTCGGCACCGTACCCCTTGAGGATCGCCAGCTGGCCGAGGCCGTCGGTCGCCAGCGAGATCCGCTTGACGTCGTCGAGCGTGCGCAGGAACGGGTGCGTGGCCTGGCTGGCGAAGTTGAACGGGATGTGCGTGACCACCCGATTCTTCACCTGGTCGCCGCCGTTCGGCTCGGTCATGATCGAGCGGAACGCGACCGCGCCGTCCTCCCAGTCCACGGTCTGGTCCTGGTTCGCGTCGGGGGTGACGACGACCTTCGCCCAGGGCAGCGCCTCGGTGTACGGCGACGTGTCGGCGCGGTACGTCCACTGGCCGCTCCAGACGCCGACGCGGGTGCTGCCGTCGGAGGCCTTGCGGGCGCGGTGCCAGAACCGGGCGCCGTCGTCGACCGACTGCCCGGACGGCTTGTCGTACGTCGAGTTCGACTCGATGCCCGCCGCCAGGCCGCTGGTGTTGACGAATGCGTACGTCGCGCCGGTCGCGGCCGCCTCGCCCGGAGTGGCCGCGGTGATCGGCGTGATCTTGTCGGCCGTGCGCGTCGAGTCCGGGTCCAGCGTGGTGAACGCGGTGGTCGCGCCGGCGTCCGTGCTCGCCACCGAGACCAGGTCGTGGTCGGGGATGTCGATCGTGTGCACGCGGCTCGCGTCGGTGTCGCGCACCGCGTCGATCGCGAACGTCGTCACCCGGCCGGCCAGGCTCAGGCTGGCGTCCAGCTCGACACCGGGCAGGGCGTCGAAGGCCAGCGTGTACGACGCGCGCCCGCCGTCGACCGCCGGCGCCGCCGCGAGATGCGCGGTGCGGGCCGTGCCGTCGATCGTGACCGTCGAGAGCGCGTCCGGCTGTCCGCCGAGGGACTGCCCGGAGGCGTTGTCGACGTACTTGATCACGCGCGGGAAGTCCGACCCGACGGTGACCGTCAATTCCGCGGACCGCAGCGTCAGCTCACCGGCGGCGTGCGCCCCGGAGGGCACGCTCAGCACACCGGCGGCCAGGGCTACAGCCAGTACTCCACACCCCACTGAACGTTTCATGTCGAGAAAGTTCGCACGCAACCGCAAGTTCGTCAAGAGAAACAAACACTAATGAACATCTTCACTCCACTTTTCCGCTCGAAGGGTCCACTTTGGGCTCGCGCCAACCGTTTCGGCCGCTCGCGGATGGTCGGTGAGGGCCCAAAGACGTCGGCGGGAGTGGTGTGGGGGCGGAGGGGCGCGGAGGGTCAGGCTGGTGGGGTGTGGGCGGGGGTGATGCGGCCGGTGACGTCGCCGAGGCCGAGGCGGGATCCGCTGGCTGTGGTCGCCCAGGCGGTGATGGTGACCTCGTCGCCGTCCTCGAGGAAGGTGTGTTGCCTGCCGTCGACGATCAGCGGCTCGCGACCGCCCCAGCTCAGCTCGATGAAGGAGCCGCGTTGGTTCTTCTGGGCGCCGCTGACGGTGCCGGAGGCGTAGAGGTCACCGGTACGGACGGTGGCGCCGTTGACGGTCATGTGGGCGAGCATCTGCGCGGCGGACCAGTAGATGTCGCGGTACGGCGGGGAGCTCACCAGTTGGCCGTTCAGCCTGACTTCGAACGTGATGTCGAAGTTCGTCAGATTGGGTCCGGCGAGATACGGAAGCACGGGCGGGTCCTGCGCCGGAAGCGGTACGGCGGACGCGGCGAGGGCGTCGAGGGAGACGACCCAGGGTGAGATCGACGTGGCGAAGGACTTGCCGAGGAACGGGCCGAGCGGGACGTACTCCCAGGCCTGGAGGTCGCGCGCGGACCAGTCGTTGACGACGACCACGCCGTACACATGCTCCTCGAAATCGGCAACGGACACAGGCTTTCCGAGCGTCGACGGCGTCCCGACCACGTAGCCGAGTTCGACCTCGATGTCGAGCCGTTGCGAGGGTCCGAAGGTCGGCGCCGCGGCGTCCGGCGCCTTGCGCTGACCGGACGGCCGGACAATGTCGGTGCCGCTGACAACGACCGTGCCGGCCCGGCCGTGGTACCCGACCGGGAGGTGCTTCCAGTTCGGCAGCAACGGCTCGGAGTCCGGGCGGAACAGCCGGCCGAGGTTCGATGCGTGCTGCTCGGAGGCGTAGAAGTCGACGTAGTCGCCGACCTCGAACGGCAGCTGCATGGTGACCGCGGACTGCGGGATCAGGTGCGGCTCGACGACGTCCCGGTCGTTGGGGTTCCGGACCAGGTCGAGCAGCCAGTTCCTGGTGGCCTGCCAGGCCGGGCGGCCGAGCGCGAGGAACGGGTTCAGCGCCGGTTCGGCGAACAGTTGCGCGCCGTCCAGCATCTGCGCGGACGCGACCGGCGCGAGATCGATGATCTGGTCGCCGATCGCGGCGCCGACCCGCGGCTCCTCGTCCCCGTGCCGGAACACGCCGAGCGGCAGGTTGTCCGGCCCGAACGGCGAACCGTCCGGGATCTCGATCCAGCTCATTCAGTCCTCCATCAGGCGCAAGGTCGTCAAGTCGGTGCGTGGCTCCTCGATGCTGCACGAGCCGAACGACGTGAACCACCGGCGGGTGCTCGCCGCCTGCTCGTCGGAGAGTTCGCGTGCGCGCACCGCCAGCCCGGCGCCCTGTCGCTCGGCCAGGACGGCGGCCACCTCGTCGGTGGACGCCCCGTCCAGTGAGGCGCGGGTCGCCAGCAGCACGTTCAGGAAGCCGTGGTGCTCGAAACCCGAGTCCACCGCGGTATGGCGGACCGCGTTGTGGAGCCCGGCGGTGCACTTGAAGGCCACTTCGCGGTCGAGGCAGGCGGTGACGAACGCGGCGACCTGGTCCTCCGACGGGAACAGCGACGCGTCGAGGCCGCCGGTGCGGAGCTTGGCGGCGTAGCCGGCGTCGGCGACGACGTCCAGCGCGCGTTCCCAGGCGCCCTCCAGGCCGATCTCGACGTACGCCGTCTCCTCGTCGAGACAGTCGTCGCACGCCCGGACCACGCGGAGCGCGTTGCGGGACAGATCGTCCTCGTCCCGCAACCGCACCTCGACCGCGGTCACCTCGACGTCCTTGGAGCGATCACCCCACCGCACAGCCGGCTCGATCCCGCCGGCGCCTCCGGAGATCACCACCGACACCCGCAGCGGGCCGGGCACCCCGCCGGGCTTCGCGCGCGCAGCCGCCTCAGCGACCTTCATCAGGTCCTGGTCGGTGCAGACGAACGGGCCGACCAGGTCGGCGTACGGCGCCACGCGGTGCGCCTGGTGCGTGGCGACGGCCTCGGCCAGCGGCAGGTTGCCCGGAGGGAACATCGACGCGTCGTCGACCAGGTGCCGGAACAGGGCAGGGACGGTTGACATGCTCCAGAGCCTAACGGATGCT
This sequence comes from Kribbella sp. NPDC003505, assembly GCF_040610875.1. NCBI lineage: Bacteria > Bacillati > Actinomycetota > Actinomycetes > Propionibacteriales > Kribbellaceae > Kribbella > Kribbella sp. NPDC003505. The sequence goes on from NZ_JBEXNA010000007.1 coordinate 433,453, forward strand.
TTCGGTAAGCGGACGCAAGCGTTCGATTATCGGATAGGCAGGATGAGATGGCGTACTACCGGCAGGTCGGCGAGGTTCCACCCAAGCGGCACACGCAGTTCCGGAAGCCGGACGGCGGGCTGTACTACGAGGAGCTGATGGGCGAGGAGGGGTTCTCGTCGGACTCCTCGCTGCTGTACCACGCCGGCGTACCGTCGGCGATCGTCGACTCACAGGTATGGGACCTGCCGGACCTCGCCACCGTCGCGAACCATCCGCTGACGCCGCGGCACCTGAAGCTGCACGACCTGTTCACCGACACCTCCAAGTCGAACGCCGTGGAGGACCGGCGGCTCGTCCTCGGCAACGGCGACGTCCGGATCTCGTACGCCGTCGCGGAGCAGCCGTCGCCGTACTACCGCAACGCAATCGGCGACGAGTGCGTGTACGTCGAGAAGGGTTCGGCGACCGTGGAGACCGTGTTCGGCGTCCTGAACGCGGTCCAGGGCGACTACGTGATCATCCCGCGCGCGACCACGCACCGCTGGCTGCCCGGGCCCGAGGGCGTGCACGCGTACTGCATCGAGGCGAACTCGCACATCGCGCCGCCGAAGCGCTACCTGTCCCGGTACGGCCAGTTCCTCGAGCACTCGCCGTACTGCGAGCGCGACCTGCATCCGGCCGCCGAGCCGCTCGTGGTGGAGGGCACCGACGTCGAGGTGCTGGTCAAGCACCGCGGGAACGGGGCCGGCGGGATCGTCGGGTCGCGGATGACGTACGCGACGCACCCGTTCGACGTGGTCGGCTGGGACGGCTGCCTGTACCCGTACACGTTCAACGTCAGCGACTTCGAGCCGATCACCGGGCGCGTGCATCAGCCGCCGCCCGTGCACCAGGTGTTCGAGGGGTACAACTTCGTGGTCTGCAACTTCGTGCCGCGGAAGGTCGACTACCACCCGCTGTCGGTGCCGGTGCCGTACTACCACTCGAACGTCGACTCCGACGAGGTGATGTTCTACTGCGGCGGCGACTACGAGGCGCGGAAGGGCTCCGGGATCGGGCTCGGGTCGATCTCGCTGCACCCCGGCGGGTACGCGCACGGCCCGCAGCCGTCGGCGATCGAGGCGTCGCTCGGCGCGGAGCGGTTCGAGGAACTCGCGGTGATGGTCGACACCTTCCGGCCGCTGGAACTGGGCGAGGGCGGCCAGGCCGTCGACGACGGCGTCTACGCCTGGACCTGGGCGGGTCGCCGCAAGGACTGAGCGTCTGTGCGATTCTGTCCCCTGTGAGTGAGGACGGGGACGCGGTTTCGCAGGTCACAGAGGACAGTCCGGAGGTGCTGGTGCAGGAGCCACCGCACGATCCCGGACGGCCGTTCGTGGTCGGTGTCGACCGCGAGGCCGTGCTGCGCCGGCGTGAGGTGGTGCGGACCGTCGAGCGGCGGGGCGGGTGGGTGACGCTCGCGCTCGGCGTGATCGGCATCGCCGCCGCGCTCTACGCGCTGGTCGCGTTCCGTGGGTCCGGGATGTGGCCGTTCGCGTTGTTGTTGATCCTGGCAATGATCCCGCTGGTGCTCAGCACCGTGCTGGTGTATCGCCTGCAGGCCGAGCGGACCAAGTGGTACGCCACGAACGAGTTGCCGCCGGTGGCGATGCGGATCTCCGCCAAGGGACTCGAGCTGGCCTGCGACGGAGCGGCGTACCCGGTCGTGCTGCCGTGGGCGACCGTCCGCGGCTTCACACAGCACAAGCTGCTCGGCCAGTACACGCTGGACCTGGCCCTGGCCCGCGGCGTGAGTGCGACGACCGCCGGCGTCCGCGGCCTGGACCAGCCGTCGGTCCGGAGCGTCGTCAAGCCGAACCCGCTGCTCCGCCCGACCGGCATGTTCCTGGTCAAGGCCCTCGACCAGCCGGTGCACGTCATCGACGAGGCGCTCAAACACTTCTCCAACGGCGCCGCAGGCATCCAGCGCTGACCTGCCCGCCTGCGAAGCTCGAGAGGATGAACGAGAGCTTCGTGGTCGGCCTGCGGCGCGATGAGGTGCTGCGCCGCCGCGCCGTCGTCCGCCGGATCCGGCTGATCGGCGGCGCGATCGTGGTGGTCACAACCGCGGTCGGCCTGGCGCTTTCGGTGTGGTTGATGATCCTGCTCGGCGACGCCCGGTACATCGGCCTGCTGATGATCGCGTCGCTGCTGCTGCCGCTCGTCAGCGTCGTCCAGTCCTTCCGGCAGCAGCGCTGGTACGCCGGGGCGGACCTCCCGCCGTACGCGATCCGTATGACGCCGGCCGCGCTCGAGCTCGGCGTCGAGGGCGCGCCCGCTCCCGTCGTACTGCCGTGGCCTGCGGTGATCGGCTTCCGGCGCGAGCGGCGGGCCGGTCAGCCTGTGCTGCGGGTCGTCCTGCAGCGCGGCGTGACAGCGACGAGCCCCGGAGTCAGCGGTCTCGACCAACCGGCCGCGCGGGCCACGCTGCAGCCCAGCAAGTTCGTCAAGAACGGCGGCCTCTACGGCGTACCGTCACTCGACCAGTCCGTCGAGGCGATCGACCAGGCCCTGCGCTACTTCTCCAACGGCAACGCCGCGGTCGTGCGCTAACAGGGTAGGGCGCGGTACGTGTAGCCGAGCTTGGTGAGTTTGGTCAAGGCCCGGTCGAGAGCGGCGACCGTCTGGGAGCGGTTGCCCCCGCCGTCGTGCATCAAGATGATCGCGCCGGGACGGGCGCCGGCCAGGATCGCGTGCTCGATGTGCGCGGCGCCGGGCTTCTCCCAGTCCTTCGTGTCGACGTCCCAGAGCACCTGCCGCTGCCGGTACGCCGCCGCGATGGCTGCGATCTTCGCGTTCGTCGCGCCGGTCGGCGGCCGCAGGCACTTGGACTTCACGCCGGTGGCGATCTCCTGCCGCACCTTCGCGTCCGGCAGCAGGGTCAGCGTCTTGTGGTCCCACGTGTGGTTGCCCACCTGGTGCCCCGCGGCGCGCTCGGCCGCGAGCAGCTCCGGGTACTGCGCCACCTGGATGCCGAGCACGAAGAACGTCGCCTGCGCCTTGTGCTTGCGCAGCACCTGCAGGACCTTCGGCGTCCACTCGCGCTGCGGACCGTCGTCGAAGGTCAGATAGAGCACCTTCCCGTGCGCCGCGAGGTTCCAGTCGTCGGCCGGCGGCTTGGCAACCGCCGGTTTGGCGGCCGGTTGCGTGGACTGTGTGGACTGTGTGGATTGCGTGGATTGCGTGGCCTGCTTGGTCGACGACGGCTCGCCTCGCTTGGAGGTGCCGGGCTGGAGTCCGTGGCTCGGCGTCTGGGTGACGGGCGCGGCAGCGGACGTGACGGAGTGGTCGGAGGGCGTGGCGGCTTGGGCGAGGACGGCACCGCAGAGGAGGGCGGCGACCAACGGCAGCAGTTTGCCGGGCGGCTTGGTCATGAGGGGTATCTTCCCGCCTGGCCGGGGGCATCGGTTCACGGGGTGGGGGTGTGTCGGCCGTATCGTGTGCTCCTGGGCCGGAGATCCCGGCGAGTTGACCTGTGAGGCGGGGCGATGACGGAGCAGACGAGGATGACCCGACGTACGGTGATCGGCGGAGCGGCAGCGCTGGCCGCGGCCGGTTTCCAGGCGGTCCCGGCGTACGCCGGCGGCACCTCGGGGCACGGGCCCGGGAAGACCGTCCGGCTGACCGTGATGGGCACCACCGACCTGCATGGCAACGTCTTCAACTGGGACTACTTCAAGAACACCGAGTACGACGACAGCGCGCACAACGACATCGGCCTGGCCAAGATCTCCACCCTGGTCAGCGCGGTCCGGGACCGGATCGCCGCGGACCGGCACGCGCCGCGCCCGCTGCTGCTCGACGCCGGCGACACGATCCAGGGCACCCCGCTGGCGTACTACTTCGCGAAGATCGAGCCCATCACCGGCGGCCACACCCACCCGATGGCCGCGGCGATGAACCGCATCGGGTACGACGCCGCCGCGCTCGGCAACCACGAGTTCAACTACGGGCTCGACATCCTCCGCAGGTTCCAGCGGCAGCTGCGGTTCCCGCTGCTCGGCGCGAACGCCCAGGACTGGACCACGGGCCTGCCGGTGTTCCCGCCGTACACGCTGAAGCGGGTGCACGTGCCGGGGGAGAAGCCGATCACCGTCGGCATCCTCGGGCTGACCAACCCCGGCATCGCGATCTGGGACAAGGCGAACGTCGAGAACAAGCTGAAGTTCGGCGGCATCGTCGAGCTGGCCAAGATCTGGGCGCCGCGGGTCCGGCAGGCCGGCGCCGACGTCGTGATCGCCTCGGTGCACTCCGGGATGGACCTGTCGTCGTCGTACGGCGACGCGCTGCCGTACCCGGAGAACGCGTCGGTGCTGATGGCCGAGACCGTCCCGGGGATCGACGCCGTCCTGGTCGGGCACGCGCACCTGGAGATCCCCGAGCGGCTCGTCACGAACAAGACCACCGGCGAGCAGGTGGTGCTGAGCGAGCCGCTGAAGTGGGGGATGCGGCTGTCGCTGTTCGACCTCGACCTGGAGAAGGTCCGCGGGCAGTGGAAGGTCGTCGGCCGGCACAGCCAGGTGCTGAACGCGAACTCCGTCGCGGCCGACCCGGACGTCGTCGCGCTGCTGCAGAAGGACCACGACAAGGTCGTCGAGTACGTGAACTCGAAGATCGGCACCTGCACCGAGGCGATGTCCGCGGCCACCGCGCCGTGGGAGGACACCGCGGCGCTCGACTTCGTGAACTTCGTCCAGGCCGACGCGGTGTCGAAGGCGCTCGCCGGTACGCCGCAGGCGTCGCTGCCGGTGCTCGCGATCGCGGCGCCGTTCAACCGGGCCGCGGCGATCCCGGCCGGGGACGTGTCGGTGCGGGACGTGGCCGGGCTGTACGTCTTCGACAACACGCTGCTCGGAGTGACGATGACGGGCGCGCAGATCAAGGACTACCTGGAGTTCTCCGCGCAGTACTTCAAGCAGGTCACCGGGACCGGTCCGTTCCCGTCCGACCAGGTCACCAACGCCCCGACCTCGACCGCGCCGAACGGCACGCCGGACTACAACTACGACATCCTCGGCGGCCTCAGCAAGCCGCTCACGTACAAGATCGACATCGCCAAGCCGGTGGGCTCGCGGATCACCGGCCTCGCGTACGACGGCACGCCGGTGGCCGCCGACCAGCAGTTCGTGGTCGCGGTCAACAACTACCGCCAGTCCGGCGGCGGCAACTTCCCGCACGTCAAGACCGCCCCGGTCGTCTACAACCGCCAGGTCGAGATCCGCCAACTGATGATCGACTACGTGACCGCGACCGGCACGGTCGACCCGAACACCTTCCACACCACCGACTGGTCGCTGATCTCCAACGGTTCCCCGATCACGGTCACCGGCTGAGGTAAGAATCGCGGCATCCCGGACAGAGACGGGGTATGACGCGAACACAGACACGGCCCCGGGAGAGGGATCTGATGGACGATCCTCCCCCGGGGACCCGGCTGGCGGGCTTCGAGCGGTTGTTCGTCCAGCATCACGACGACGTGCTTCGATACTTCGTGCGGCGGCTTGATGTGCGAGCCGACGCGGCGGATCTTCTGGCCGAGACCTTCCTGATCGCCTGGCGGCGACTGGACGACATACCCGACGGTCACCCGCTGCCGTGGTTGTACGGCGTGGCGCGCCGCGTGCTGGCCAATCACCGCCGGGGTGAGACGCGACGGCACGGTCTGGCCGACAAGCTCCGCGACGACCTCCGCTCGGTGCCGGCCGATCCCGAGACCGGTCTCGAGGTCCGGCACGCCGCAGATGTCTTCCGGCAGTTGTCCGACCGCGATCGCGAACTGCTGTCGCTGGTCGCGTGGGAGGGGCTCGACACCGCGCAGCTCGCGGCAGTTCTCGGTTGTTCACGCAGTACGGCGACTGTCCGGCTGCACCGCGCTCGCCGACGGCTCGAGCGCCTGATGAGCCAGACCACACCGGGCCGTGAGCCCGCTCGCACCCGAGGAGAACGCGCATGAACACGATCGACCTGCTCCGCACCCTGGATCCGATCGCCGGCGACGATCCGGCCACCGCGGTCGGCGAGGAGAGTCGCGCCGAGATGCTGACCCGGATCGGCAACTCCCCGGTCCCGGTGAAGACACGCAAAAGCCGGGTCCGGCGTCGTCTGGTGCCGGCGCTCGTTGCGGCCACGGTGGTCGTGGCCGCGGCGGTCACCGTTGTCGAACTGCCGGGCGGCTCCCGGCAGGAGGCGTTGGGCGCGGCGTTGTCGTTCGACGCCGAGGGGGATTACCTGAGGGTTCGCGTCGTCGACCCGTACGCCGACAGCGCTCGGTACAACAAGGAGTTCAAGAAGCACCACCTGAACATCACCCTCGAACTCATGCCCGGCTCGCCGTCGACGGTCGGGTTGAGTCCCGCGGCCGTGTTCGGGCCGGACTCGCCGAACATCAAGCAGACCGACGACCCGCCGGGTTGTGCGCAGGCGGGGACCTTCCCGTGCGTCCCGGAGTTCCTGATTCCGAAGAACTACTCCGGCGAGGCGGCCCTCGTCATCGCCCGCGCCGCCCGCCCCGGTGAGCAGATCACCTTCACCGGAGCGATCGACGGCCGCGGCGAGGCCTTGCAGGGCGTGAAGTACCGCAACCTCCGGGTCTCACAGGTGCTGGCGATCCTGCAGCAGCGCGGGTACACCGTCCCGGAGTACCGCGTCTCCGGGAACGGCACGACTTCGTCCCCGAAGACGGTGCCACCGACGTACTTCGTCAAGGACGGCTTCCTGGTGAAGGACAAGCAGGTCATCCTCTTCGCCTCGCCCAAGCGCTAGGTAGGCCCTAGTCGAGGCACAGGGGGAGCAGACCGAGGAGTACGACGCCGGTCGCGACCAGGATCGAGGTCCGCGAAGGTCGCGACCACCGGCGACCGCCGTCGCCGGCCGGCTGGTGGCAGCGTTGCAGGACCCCGGCGACGGAGACCGCGATCGCCGCGAGGAGCACGAGCGGCTCGGCCCACCCGAAGATCGCGCCCCAGGGGGTGGCGAGCAGGGCCAGCGAACCGACCGCGGCGCCGGCGCCGAAGATCGCGCCGACGCCGCGGCGGATCGACAGCAGCAGTACGGCGAGCGCGACCGTGATCCCGCCGCTGATGGCGCCGTACCCGATGCCGCCCACCGTGGCCAGGCAGTCCTCTTCCGGAACGCAGCTCCGGGACTGGACGATCATCACGATCACGCCGATCACCACCGCGACACCGAGACCGATGCCCAGGGCGCGGAAGACGGTGCCGACGATCGATCGCGCCCAGGTCCGCGTGTCCATCCGAGAAAGGTACGGCGTGCGACGGTCACCGCGACCGGACAGAAGTCCTCGCCGAAACCTTGACCGGATGATTGGCTAAGTGATTTAGTCAGTTTGTGAGTTACTCAGCTGCTGAGGTGCCGCCCAGTCTGTCCGACCGGTTGACCGAGTCGATTCTCGGGATCATCCGCGACGGCGGGCTGCGGCCCGGTGACGCGATCCCGTCGGCGCGGGAGTTGGCGAAGCGGTTCGCGATCACCACGCCGACGGTGCGGGAGGCGTTGCGGAAGCTCGAGGCGACCGGGGCGGTCGAGTTCCGGCACGGCTCCGGGACGTACGTCGGGCCGACGATCAACAACGTCGTGCTGGCGAATCCGCACCGGCCGCCGATCACCAGGGACTCGGTGCTGCAGCTGATCGGCGCGCGCCTGGTGATCGAGCCCGCGGTGGCGGCGCAGTCGGCCGTCGCCCGCAGGCCGGAGAACCTGGAGCGCCTGGAGGCCGCGGTCACCAACGCGCTGGTTCCGCCGGGCGGTCCGGCGTTCGCGCTGAACTTCCACGTCGAGCTCGCCGCCGCGTCCGGGAACCCTTTGCTGCACGAGGTTCTGGCTTCGCTGCTGAAGGTCCGGGTCCGCGAGCAGCAGCAGATCCGCGCGTTGTACGACAATCGCGAACGCGACCACCAGGAGCATCAGGCGATCGTCGAGGCGGTCCGCGCGCAGGACGCCGTACAGGCCGAGCGCCTGACCCGTGAACACCTCGACAACATCCGCCAGGCCGTCGAGTCCGCCCCGGAGTTCTGATGAAGCTCGCCGAGATGACGACCGACGAGGCGGCAGCGGCTGTCCGGGAGTCTCCGCTGGTGATCGTCCCGGTCGGCGCGCAGGAGCAGCACGGCGGCGGGATGGCGATGTCCACCGACACCGTCCGCGCCGTCGGGGTCGCCGAGCGGGTGGCCGAGCGGCTGGCCGGGCGTGCGGTGATCGCCCCGCCGGTGCCGTACGGCGTCTCGCCGCACCACATGGCCTTCGCCGGGACGATGACGTTGTCGCCGGCAACGTTCATGCAGGTCCTCCGCGACCTGGTGGCCAGCCTGCACGAGCACGGCTGGCGGCAGTTCCTGGTGATCACCGGGCACGGCGGGAACAACGCTGCCCTGTCCGTGCTCGCGCAGGAATACGTCCGGACCGACCTGACGTTCGCGTGGACCCCGCTCACCTCCGTGGTGTCCGACCTGATCGGCGACGTCAGCGAGGTCCACGGTCACGCCGGCGAGGCGGAGACCGCGCAGATGTTGTACCTGGCGCCGGAGCTGGTCCAGGCCGATCGCCTGGAGCCCGGCGCCACCGCACTGGACGACCTGACCACCACTGCCCGGCTCTCCCGGCAGTCGCGCGGACCGCGGCTGTCCGTCGGGTTCGACGCGTACCACAAGCGTGGCGTGCTGGGGGATCCCCGCCGCGCCACCGCCGCGGACGGCCGGCTCCTGGTGGAGTCCGCCGCCGACCGGATAGCCGCCTTCGCCGCCGAGTTGCTGGCGGCCTGACGCCGCAGTTCACAAGTTGCTGGACCTTCGCTCAGGGAGGTCCAGGCGCGAGCCTGCCCGCCCGCAGGCCGCCTGCCCCGAGGAGGCACCCCTGATGAACCTCGCACGCCCTGAAACCCCCAGCCACACCGGTCGCCGTACGGCCCGCCGGGTCGGCGCTTTGCTGGCGTCGGCGGCTCTGGTGACCGCCGCCGTCACGTTGCCGACAGCAACCGCTGTCGGTGCGCCCAGCTCCGGCTGCGGCACGCCCGCCGCGCCGAGCGGCGACTACACGGTCGCCAGCGGCGGTCTGACCCGGACGTACCGCTTGCACGTGCCGGACAGCTACAAGCCGTCGAAGGCGCAGTCGCTGATCCTCGTGTACCACGGCCGCGGCAAGACCGGCGCGCAGACCGAGGCGTTCTCCGACCTGTCGAAACTCGACGCAATCGTTGCCTATCCCAACGGTGTGATCGGCGACGAGAACAAGCAGGCCTGGCAGGGCGCGCCGTACTCCGCCGCGGGCGTCGATGACGTGAAGTTCACCGAGGACCTGCTCGACCAGCTGGAGTCGTCGTACTGTGTCGACACCAAGGCCGTCTACGCGACCGGCAAGTCCAACGGCGCCGGCTTCACCGGGATCCTCGCCTGCCGGCTCGCCGACCGGATCGCGGCGATCGCCCCGGTGTCGGGCGCGTTCTACATCGAGGGCACCCACTGCGCACCGAGTCGCCCGGTCCCGGTGCTCGACATCCACGGCACCGGCGACACGACGATCCCGTACGGCGGTGACGGCCAGCGCGACCTGCCCGACGTACAGACGTGGGTCCGCGACTGGTCCGTCCGCGACCAGTGCGACCCAGATCCGAAGACCAGCCGCATCGGTTCCGACGTACTGAAGGTCACTTACCGTGGCTGCGACGCGGATGTCGTCCACGTCGCGGTGACCGACGGCGGCCACAGCTGGCCGGGGTCGGACGCGTCGTCCGGGCCGGGCTACGTCACCCAGTCGTTCGAGGCGCACGAGCTGATCGGCGCGTTCTTCAAGGCGCACAAGTTATGAGTACGACGACCACCGACACGAGGGAGCTGCCCCGGCTCGTCCGGGCGATGGCGGTCATCGAGCGGATCGGGAACGCGCTGCCGCACCCGTTCTGGCTGTTCTGGATTCTGTCCGCGCTGTTGGCCGTGATCAGCGCGATCCTGTCCGCGTTCGACGTTTCCGTCGTCTCGCCCAAGGACGGCAAGGAGGTCGCGGTCCAGAACCTGCTGTCCGGGGACGGCCTGCAGATGGCCGTGTCGACGGCGATCTCGAACTTCGCCGAGTTCCCGCCGATGGCGACGATCGTGGTCGTGATCATGGGCGTCGCGCTGGCCGAACGGACCGGGTTCCTGCAGGCGCTGATGCGGGTCAGCGTCTCCCGGGTGCCGCAGTCGATGGTGGTGTTCGCGGTTGCGTTCGCCGGCACGATGGCGCACGTCGCGTCGGCCGCGGCGTACATCATCTTGGTACCGCTCGGCGGGCTCGCGTTCCGCGCGGTCGGGCGGTCGCCGATCCTCGGCATCGTGGTCGCGTACACCGCGATCGCGTCCGGGTACGACGCCAGCCCGATCCCGACGCCGAACGACGCGATCTTCGCCGGCATCACCACCGCCGCCGCCCGTACGATCGACCCCGGCGCGCACGTCTCGGTGCTGTCGAACTGGTTCTTCAACATCGCCTCGTCGGTGCTGCTCGCGCTGGTGATCACGCTGGTCACCCGGCTCGTGCTGAGCAAGCGGCCCGACCTCGACGCCGACCCGGACGCGCCCGGCGACGGCCCGGACCAGCTGTCCGTGTCCGTTGCCGAGCGCAAGGGCCTGCGCCGGGCCGGGATCGTGTTCCTGGCCGCCGCCGTCGCGATCGTCGCCGTACTGCTGCCCCACGACTCACCCCTGCGCGGCAAGGACGGCAGCATCGTCGACTCGCCGTTCCTCGACGGCATCGCGATGGTCGTCGCGGTCCTCTTCGGGCTGGTCGGGATCGCGTACGGCGTGACGGTGCGGGCGATCCAGCGCGCCGCCGACGTACCGAAGCTGATGGCCGAGGGGATCAGGCAGATGGCGCCGGTGCTGGTGCTGTTCTTCGCGATCGCGCAGTTCCTCGCGTACTTCGACTGGAGCAACCTCGGCGACCTGCTGTCGGCGGAGTCGGCCCGGATCCTCGGCGATCTCGGAGCGCCGAAGGTGGTGATCTTCCTGGGCATCCTCGCGTTGCTGACGATCATCAACGTGCTGGTGACCAGCGGCTCGGCGATGTGGTCACTGACCGCACCGATCCTGGTCCCGATGATGCTGCTGCTCAACGTCCCCGCCGAGACCACGCAGGCCCTCTTCCGCATCGCCGACTCGGGCTCGACCGCAATCACCCCCATGAGCCCGTACTTCGTGATGGCGCTGGGCTTCCTCCAGCGCTACCGCAAGAACGCCGGCGTCGGCACCCTCGCGTCGTACACCGTCCCCCTCGCCGTCGCAATGACCATCGCCTGGACCGTCCTGTTCCTGGCCTGGTGGGCGCTAGGCATCCCCCTCGGCCCGGGGGCGCCGGTGAGATAGCCAGCTGGAGAGGAGCAGCTCGACAGACATCCCATGAGCTAAGGGTGTCAAGCTGCGAGGGTTTCGGTGTGTTGTGGCCAGGCGGTTGTTTCGTTGTAGGGGGTGCCGG
>NZ_JBEXNA010000008.1:0-46824 GCF_040610875.1 Kribbella sp. NPDC003505
TACCAGTCCCCACTCACCTACGAAACCAGCACCGCCGCTACCCTCCCGTCAGCGGCGTAATCCACCACCGTGTCCACGAACCGGGGGTAAGGCCCGTCATCAACCGGCTCCAATACGACCCCCGCACCCAGGCCTACACCACCAAACGCACTGCCCAGGGACTATCCAAGAAAGACATCATCCGCTGCCTCAACGAATCATCGCCCGCGAGATCTACTACACACTCCAACACTCCAACACTCCAACCAACCCACCCCCGCTTGTCATCCGTAGGAGCATCCAAACGCGTCAGCCCTCTACCCAACACAGACATTCGTCACGAGATATCGGACGGTCTCTCAGCGTCACAGCCCATCGGGCGAAGAACCAGGCATTCTCATCCGCAAGATCGCTGCGGGCCGCGGTACTCGAGGCCTGTGGGATCCTTCACCGCCACGGCTACGACAACTGACATAAACCCACCAGACGATCAACCACTGCGGGTCCGAATCGTTCGCGCAGTCCCACTGAATCGCCTGCACCGATTTACGGCCCCTCTGCGTGGCCGGCGGTGTGGGACGCAGAACACGCCGCGCGGACACGGATCCGCGGGATCGCCGGGCGCGACCACGCGTGGTCGATGGCTCGATCGCGCCTCTCGCGCGCGGCGGGTGGACCGGCGATCTCGCTGATGCGACGACCTGGCTGGCAGGGTTGGAATCCACGCATGAGGATTCGCTGCGCGTTGTCCCGGATGGCCAAGTTCGGCGGAGCGGGTTCCTGGACGGTCGTCGTCGGTGTGCTCCACCTTGGCATGACGGAGGCGACCTATCCAGGAGCTGCCCGGCTCCTCCTTCAGGGTGCCTTCAAGTTCGGCGACTCCGCCGCGGAGTCCGGTGCGTGGGGTGCCGGCTTCTGGTACGTGACCGCCGGCATCTTCCTGGTCGGATTCGGCCTGCTACTGCATGACATCGAACGTGCCCAAGGTGCGACTCCGAGAGGCGTTGCCACACTGATGATCGTCATCGGGTCATGGGGTGTGTTGATGAATCCGCTGTCCGGATTCTGGCTGTTCTTCGTTGTTGCGTGGCGAGCACGGATCAATCGTGCGCGCGTCGACGCGCACGGCGGTCAGAGTGGAAGCACCTGCCATGTATGAGTTCCAGGCGGCGATCGAAGCACGGAACCTCGAAGCAGCGTTGACGCTGATGGACGAGGACGTTGTCTTCCACAGCCCGGTCCTGTTCCGCGAGTGCAGGGGTCGTGCCGCCGTCGCTCCGGTCCTCTATGCCATCGCCGGCGTCCTCGAGAACTTCCGCTACACCTCCGAGCTCCGATCGGATGACGGCGCCGATCACGCCCTGATGTTCAAAGCCGAGGCCTCGGGCCTGGAGCTGGACGGGTGCGACCTGATCACCGTGAACGACTCGGGCAAGATCGCCGAGTTCACGATGATGATTCGCCCGCTGGGCGCCGTCACCGCGCTGGCTCTGGCGATGGTCAGCCTGCTCCCACGGAGTTCTATCCGCGCAACGGGATAACTGCCCACCAGACAGGCCTCGACAGTCACGCCAAGTCGGTCGCAGCCGTAACGCCCGCCCTGAGCCGCCTCCACAGGGTGGGCTTCCTGCGGTGTGCTGCGCCGTGTCCAGCGATCAGCCCTGAGGCCTTTGAAGGGAACCTTCCAGACGCTCCACGAGGACGGCATACAGCGCGGCGATCTGGAGACCGGTGTAGTGCACTTCGCGGGTGCCAACGAGATACCAACGTTGTTGCTGCGGCGCCTGGGGATTGTACCGACCGTGATCGTGCACGCCGAGAACACGCCCGAGATCAGGTTCCGCCAAGCCATGAATGATCCGGGGGGCGATGGCATCTTGCAGTACGTCGACGCCGAGGGGCAACCACAGAGCGTTCAGACGCGGCATACCTGGGAGGAGTTCGTCTCCGTAGTCGATTCCGCTGCGTCGCCCTACTATCCAGGCTCGTTCGATGGCGACCCGCTGCAGAAGGAAACGACGATCCAAGTCGGCGACGTGTTCGACTTCACTCCCGAGGAGTTCCGCGAGTCATCGGACGAGGCCGACACCGACACCGGCGCTGCGCCGAGCGCCGCCGAGGCCGCGGTGTTCCCGTGTGCGGACGGCCGCCAGAAGTACGACGTGAGCATCGAGTTTTTCGGTGCCGACTCTGCGTTCAAGGACTCTAGGGAAGAGTCGGCTGCGCTGAGTCCGAGCGAACGGTGGGCGGCCCCTGCCCATCAGCTCGACCAACGATGGGCCGCGCTCGACTGCCTCATCAACTCGGCTGACAGCGTTTCCTTCACTGCTCTCGCGCTACGACGGGACGGGATGGATGGCGGGCGCCAACCGCTATCCAAACACGAAATACTCGCGGCAGGCGATGCTGGACTATGCGGCCGCTCATCCGCGCGTCACGAGATGCGGCTCTCGAGCTGACACCCCGGGATCAGCCCCGTGGGCCTGATGAATGGGTCGTCGACGAGGCAGTGCTCGGACCGAAAGGCGCGGTGTCCATCCGGGCGGTTTGGGTCGCCCACGACCTGGAATCGAGCGGTGAGCACCTCGACAAGGCAATCGAGCTCGGCAATGGCTTGCCTCAACAGGACGAGAGTTTGGCGATCGCCTTCAGGGCCGGGCTGGCGCCGACGTCGCAGTCGGCGGCAGCCGCCCGTGGAACCGTAGATACCGCAGAGAAGCCGGCGGGTACCACGCATGTCAGGCATCGGGCGCCCACGGATCAGAGCGGACCTAGCACGCCACAACGTCATTGCCGCGGCGGAACCAAAAGCTCGTCCTGCATACGGCCTCAGCAAAACTTGTAGGCTCCACGAAACTTCGTGCCGGCCACGTACCTTCCCCGCAGCCGACACGAACCATGTCTGCGCCCAGCCTCAGCGGGAGCGGTCGGTGGGGCGGCTGGTCCGTCAAGGTTGGTTGCGGTTGGTCGCTGGATTGACACGTGCGGGAGCACCGCCGGTGCTCGGCGTTGTACGTACCTGCTCCAGGAACCCTCGGAGTCTCCCCAAGGGGATGGCTCCGCTCGCATCGTGGTCGAGCTGAGGGCCTTTCTGCCTCAAGGCCGCCGGCACTCGCTCGATGCGAGCGGTGAGCGCCTGCACGGTGCTTGCGGCCGCGGCGGCACCGTTGGTTCTCAGGGCATCGACCTTGTGCACTCGCTGGACAGCCGTGGTGCTCGGCATGTCCGCGAGTTTATCGGCGATGCCGGCGATCTCACTGAATCCGTCATGAGCGATGCCAGCCAGTTCCGCGCGCAGACGCTCGCGCTGATCAGGCGCCATCCCACGGTTCAGATTGCCGTCGATCATCCATTTCCCGATGTGGTTCCACAGCTGGCTCGGATCCGTGGCGAGGAGCCGACGGGGAAGCCCGTCGTGGGAAATCCGGGCCGCTGCCGCCAGGTCGGTCACGAATCTTCTCGATGCCGACGTGAGGTCCGGTAGTTGGTCGTAGAGGCGACTGGATTCGATGTGGGGCGCACGTGAGCGCACGCCCGTGTCCTGCAGGACCTGAATGTTGAGCTTGAACGCCTGGTCCTGGGCCAGTCCGAGCCTCAGCGCACCGGACGCATCGTCTTCGTGATGACTTGCCGGCAGGTCGGTAACCGGGGCGTGTTGGCTCAGCTCCACCGCGGCGTGGGTGATCCGGAGGACTGCCTGCCGGGCCCAACCGTTTTGAATGCGGTTCGCGCGCCTCAAGTCGGCGAGGACGCTTCGGAGGAGATCGCTTCGCACCGTGAGGCTGTTGTCCTCATTGAGCTCGACCGTGGGCCAGTCGAACAAAGGCTTCGGTTGGCCGCTCCACGCGCGTGCGATGCGGTCGCGGAGTCCTGGGGCGTCAGTCTCGTAGGCTTGTTCGTTCCAGGCGGTTGGCAGCTCGAGTCGTCGGACGACGGACCTGATCACCTGACTTATCAGCACGTGCCCTGGTCCCTTCGGGTCAAGCTGGCGCACGTTCTTGTCCATCCAGGATTCACATCCGTTCTCTTCCGTGCATTCTGATCATCGCCGCCCTCACGCTGGACCTTCGTAGTCGGCAGGCGGGTCGACTTGCTCGTACCGGCTGGAGACGCGCTGATGGCCAAGCAGCTCGCGGACAGCTTTGAGAACCTCGTCAGGGCAGTCTTGGTACGCGTTGTGACCGGCGCCGCGGAGGTACACGAGACTGCTGTTCGACAGGGCACGCCGGTAGTCCAGCGCCGAACCCCACGACAGATAGTCACACGCCCCCTTCACGATCACCGTCGGCGCTGGGACCGCCTTCAACTGGGCCCGCAGATCAGGAACGCGCGGAGCCCCAAGGGACTGTGGATACTGCATGGCATAGAAGCCGCTCTGGCTCGTCGTCGGATGCGGACCTGTGCCGGCGCAATGGAGCGCGGGCTCGCTCAGCTCGAGCACGCGGTCGTTGCGGTGGTCAGCCTCGGTATCGCCCATGAAGGCATGGGCTGCCAATGGGTTCGACTGCAGCAGGAGATAGCCCACCAGTGACCGCGGAGCGAGCACGGCGCGATGGAGCCGGAGCGCTTGCCAGGTGTCCAGTCTGGACGTGGCCCTCCGCGGGCTTCGATCCTGCGGATCCAGAGGCATCGGCGAGATCAATACCAGGCCGGCCACCCGGTCCGGGAAGCGGGCTGCATATGCCGCCGCGAGGCCGCCGCCGTAGGAATGGCCGATCAGCACGATGCTCGCCGCGTCCAGGCGTTTGCGGATCGCTTCCAGATCGGCGACATCGCGCGAACGCCCGTATCCTCGCGGATCTGCGAGCCGGGAGGACCCACCCGCTCCCAGTTGCGCGTAGGCGTACACGTCGTACCCCTCGGCGGCGAGCGGAGCGAAGTAGCGCAGGTCGGACTCCAGGTCGGCGATCCCCGGACCGCCGTGGAGAAAGATCACCGGGGGTTTACCGCCGGCTGCGGCGCCCTTCTTCATGACGTACTGCAAGCGAGACCCGGTGGGCAGATCCCAGTACAGCGAGCTGCTCACTGGCCTCGTCGGCTCCAGCGCCCCGGGGATCAGCGTGACAAGCAGAGCTGTTGCGGCGACCGCAGTCACTGCGACTGCAGCAGTACGCCGGGACCGTGAGCGGCGCGGAACCACGATCGAAAGGGTTCCGCCCAGCACGGCAGCCGTCGTGAGCACCCCGCATCCAAGCAGCACCGCGGGGCGAGCGGTCAGCCGTGCCGCCAACAGCACGGAGGAAAGGCCGGACGGGATCGCGATCGCGTCGACCGCTGCTACGCGGAGCGCGGTCGACCACCACGATGTCGCCTTGTTGCCCTCCGCATCGGTCCCCGTCATCGGACGATCCAGATGATGCCGTACGCCGACAGTGCGGCGCCGCTGACCGCGGAGAGGACACGAGATCGTCCGGTTTCGCGCGACCTGCGCCCAACCCGGATGATGAGTTCGACGAGGAACAGCATCCACACCGCTACCGACAGCACGTGCGCCGCCCCCAGCACCAGGAAGTCGCCGGCGGTCGCCCGCGCCGGCAGGAACGTGGGCGCCATCGCGACGTAGATCAGGAGCGCCTTGGGGTTCATCAGGCTGCTCAGCATGGATTCGAGCAAGGGTGAGCCTGCGAGTCGTGCAGACAGTGCCTGCCCGTCCTTCAGGCTCGATCGGACGGTTGCGACGGCGAGCGTCCGGAGACCGATCGTCAGCAGATACAGCGCGCCTGCGAGTTGGATACCTTTCAGAACCCCTGGCGATCGTTCCAGGAGCGCCGAAACACCTGTGACTGACAGCGTCAGGTAGGCGCACAGCCCAACGATGCCACCCGTCGCAGCCTTCCAGCCGCCGATGCGACCTGAGTGCCCAGTCCAGCGGAGGAGCAGAACGAACCCGGTGCCGGGAACCAGGTTCAGAGGCGCGGTCGCGGCGAGGAACCCGAGCACCTCGCTGCTGGTGACGATCATCGCCGCCGACGCCTGCACACCGTGGGGGCCAGTGTCAGCACGACTCCGGCGGCAAGCGACAGTGCGAGAGAGGTCAAGCTCGTCGTCATTGTCATGGCGTCGAGTCCTTCGGTCTGCGTCGCGTGGAAAGTCAGGTGCAGCAGGGCGAAGAACGACCAGCCAACACCAAGTCCACGAAGCTCCCATCGCTGAATATCACGTGGTCCGCGCACCACCTGCCACCCGGCGCGGAGGGCGACAAGGCCCAGCGCGAGGTGCAGGAAGCCGACGTCCCGGACGAAGTGCTCACTGGGAGCAGTCTCGTCGACGATCCACCGCAGGCCGAGGCCGGGAAAGTCGGTGACGAAGGAATGCGGTGCGAAACTCGCCCAACCGCCGACCGAGACAGTCTGAAAGATGATAACTACGAGACCCGCTGCTGCTGGCCAGAGGCGTGGAGCATCATGTCGCGAGCTCTGGCCGGCGACGGCAGAAACTCGTCTCATGAGCGATCCCCAGCTTCGGTCCACGACCATGTGTTAACCCCAGCCCCAGCGGTCCCGGGGTGCCGGAAGAACGGCAACCCCGGGACCTGCACAGCCCATTGACAGGGGGTTTGGGCCGTGGCGATCGACCGGCGAGGTGGAGTGGGTCGTCGCCTGGGGTGAGGGGCAAGGGAGGAGGTCACCGGTGGCGCAGCCAGTCGTCGAAGGTCTGACTGCCGACTTCGCACACGCCCCGCGGCAACAAGCCACCCTTGCGCATCGAACGGCCGGGCTTTCCGGGGACAGGTAGCGGAACGCGGAGGACTTGCCGACCGGTGCGCCTGCAGATTCTTGCGGTCATCTCACCGAGGTCAAGCACCTCCGGCCCGCACAGCTCAAGGTGCAGGTTCCGGGCGCTCGGCGCAAAGGTCGCGAGCTCGACAAGGCGATCCGCAACCTCCTCGGCCGCCACCGGTGCACTCTTGAACATTGGCACCAGAGCGATCGGCCCCCAGCTCATCCGTTCCAGCATCTGCGCAGCGAACTCATGGAACTGCGTCGCCCGAAGGATCGTGTGCGGAACCTCGCTGTCTCGAAGCAGCTTCTCCTGGATCCGCTTACCTTCGTAGTATCCGTAGTCCACCTCGTCGATCCCGACGATCGACAGCAGGACATAGCGTTCGATTCCGAGCGCTTCCGCGGCATCGACAAGATTGGCCGTCGCTTTCCCGAAGAAGTCGACCGACGCTCGCCGACCCGTCGTCACAACGTTGCACACATCGATGATCGCGTCGGCCCCGGTCAACGCCTCACGAAGCCCCGCGCCGGTCACCAGATCGACCCCCAATGACCGAGCGATCGGCAACACCTTGAGGCCGCGGTCTCGCAGGTTGGCGACCACGTGCCGTCCAACGGCACCGGTGGCGCCGGCAACGGCCACCGTCGAGACCATGTCCCCTCCAGTCGAAATCCTGTGAAGTGTTCGAGCAACTAACTACTTCGACGCTATGCAGCGTCGTGAACGTTGGCATCCGCAATGTCGCCAGTCCGGGCAAAACTCGTCTCACGCACGCACCGCACGCAGTCTCTTGATCACTCTCAGAGCTTGCCTTCGGCAACGGATAAGTCAGGCGTTCGGCCGTGTGTGCAGAGGAGTCGGCCGGCGAGGAAGTAGAGAATCCCGCCGAGGAGCCAGTAGGGCCCCCAGACCGCCGCGTAGAACTTGGCGACGGATCCGTCGCCCCAGCCCTCGGGCGGCGCCATTGCATCGACGACCACAAGGAGTCCGACCGTTCCTTCCGCGACACCCCAGCCTCCGATGCCAACGCCCAGCAGTTGCATGAGACGCCCGGAGATGCCCCAGAAGCGGACGCTCGTGCCGCTGCGGTTCTTCAGTCGGACAGCCACGATCAGCGCAATCGCCAAGGCGGTCTTCAGTCCACCAGTGATCCAGAGCAGCCGGATCATCGCCGGGTCGTCGGCCAGGACCCGATTGGCAAGGTCGGGGGCGATCATCTTCCCACCGGCCTCGCCCCCGAGAGCCGTGTAGAAACTCCCGCCGGCGAAAAGCAGCGCCCACAAGGCGGCAGCGGTCGTGATCGACCACCTCACCATCCGCCGCCTTCGGCGGGCTCGACCCGATCCCGGCACAGACAGAACTCATTGCCCTCGGGGTCCGAGATGACGACCCAGGTCACGTCTCTCTGACCCACGTCAAGTCGCCTGGCTCCCAGAGCAAGCAAACGCTCGAGCTCGGCCGATTGCTCGCGATCAACCGGACTGATGTCAAGATGGATCCGGTTCTTCGCGGATTTCGACGGGTCCGGAACCCATCGGAAGTCGATCTCGGGCCATCCGCGCACCGGCGAGGACAGGGTCGCGCCGGTCTTTCCGTGCGGTCCACTTTGCCACCCGCGAGCGCTCACCCTCCAGCCCAGGACCTCGGACCAGAAATCAGCCAGGCGGTCGGGGTCCGCACAATCCACGGACATCGCCACAAGGCGGCTTACCATGTCGTCTTCCTCCCACACTGCAGGCGTTGTCGGTCAGCCCGGTAGAGAACTGCCGATGTGTGATGCCGATCGCATCCCATCCAGCATGGAGCTCCGCGCTCACCGATCGCATCCTCAACGTCACCAGTCGTGGGAATCGCCGGCGGCGCACCCGAAGCTCCTAACTGTCCAGCTGCAGGTCCCGGAGCTGGTTCCGCGAGGTGATGCCGGTCTTGCTGAAGATCTTGCGCAGGTGATAGTCGACCGTCCGCGGACTCAGGAACAGCCGACCGGCGACCTCCTTGGACGAGGCTCCGGTCGCGACAAGACGCGCAATCTGCCGTTCCTGTGGTGTGAGTTCGTCGATGCTGGCCGAATCGCGCCGCCGGACGGACTCGCCGGTGGCCCGCAACTCTGCCTGGGCGCGGCCGGCCCACGGCGCGGCCCCGAAGCTTTCGAACGCCTCCCAGGCCGATCGCAGGAAGGGCCGTGCCTCAGCACGACGGCGCTCCCGGCGCAGGAACTCGCCGTACAGCAGCTGAGTTCGAGCCTTCGTCAGGGGTGTGCCATGACGGTTCTCGAGTTCGAGCGCCTCCGTGAACAACCGGTCCGCTTCCGCACCGTCGGTCAGCATCGCCCGCGAGCGGGCGAGGAGTGCCTGCGCCCACAAGGATCCGGATGTCTCGACCCAGGCTTCCAGGATCGCCAGGCACGCAGCCGCACGATCGGGCACACCCGCCCGGACCGCCGACTCGACCAGATCCGGTGCGGCACCGAGCGAGACTCCTGCATGGCGGGCGGACTGGTGCAGCTCGTCGAGCCTCTCCAACGCCTGTTGAGGGCGTCCGAGACCGAGATCGAGCACGGCGAGTGCAGCCTCGGCCCTCGCTTCCGGAAACGCCAATCCGTGTTCTGCCGCCAGCGCCATGACCTGCTTGGCGCAATCGCTGGCACGGGATTCGTCGCCGCGGATAGCAGCCACCATGGTGATCGTGCTGAGATGTACCGCCATCGACGGGACCTGGCCCGTCTCTCGCGCGAGACGTAGGCCTTCGACGGCGTCGGCCTCAGCCATCCGCGGAGCAACCGGCAGCTCCCCGATGGACAGCAGCTCCAGTGCTTGCGTCAGCGTACTCATGGCACCGACCTCGCGTGCGCGTGCAACGGCCCGAATGCCGTACGAACGAGCTCCGGCAAAGTCACCCAGGTACGCCGAGGCAGTGCCGGCCCAAACGAACAATGAGGGGTCATCCTGCTGCTCGACGGCCTCGAGCGCCGATCGGAGCAGCGGAGCGGCCTCCTGCGGCCGGCCGCCGAGCAAGGCCGCGACGCCCGCAACGAAGCAAGCGGCCGGCGGGAGGCCGCCATCGACCCGGAGCCCGGCAGCCCGCCGCCCGGCATCGAGAACACGATCCACGGCGCCGCAGTACGACGCAGCCCGCGTCGCCTCCACGAGCATCGCAGCTGCCCGAAGTGGATCGGTCTCCGCAATCTGCGCGGCGGAGGTGACCAGCAGCTCGTAGCCGTCGAGGACGACTCCCGTGGTTGTCACGATCCGGCCTTTGAGATGGTCGGCTCGAGCCTGCATCACCGGTGCGAGGCCGATGCCTTCAGCACTCTCGATGTATCGACAAGCCTGCTCAGCTCGTCCGTACTCCCAGGAGAGCTCGGCAGCGCACAACAAGCGGTCGGCTCGACGCGCCGGATCCGCGGTCAAGGACGCGGCCCGATCGAACGAGGCCGCCGCAGTCTCCAAGGCAGCCCGACGCTCCGCTGCCCGGGCGAGGTCCTCCAGCTCGTCGGCCACGTCGGCGTCGGGATACACAGCCGCGGCCGCCCGATGCCAGGTACGCCGGTCCGGGGCAGCTCCAGCCGCATCGGCGAGGCAAAGGTGCGCTCGTTGCCGCTCGGCGAAGGTCGCGGACTGGTACACCGCCGAACGAACCAACGGATGGAAGAAGTCCAGGACCGACTCGTCGACCCGCACGAGACCGGCGCGTTCCGCTGCGGCGAGGTCATCGACCGACGCTCCCAGCGCCTCGCCCGCGGACAGGAGTAACCCGATCTGGCCCGAGTCGTCCGAAGCAGCAAGCA
Source organism: Kribbella sp. NPDC003505 (assembly GCF_040610875.1). NCBI lineage: Bacteria > Bacillati > Actinomycetota > Actinomycetes > Propionibacteriales > Kribbellaceae > Kribbella > Kribbella sp. NPDC003505. The sequence continues at coordinate 10,490 of NZ_JBEXNA010000008.1, forward strand.
GAAGCAGGCGTTGGGCTCCGTCCGGCAGCAGCTCGACTCTACGCAGGAATGCGCGTTCCAAACGAGCGCTGAGGGGCAGTCGCTGGGAATCCGCGCCGATGCCGCGCAGGACATTCTCACCGGACAGCTCGACCAGCGCCAGGGGGTTGCCTCCCGCAGCTGCAATCACCGCGTCCCGCAGCCGGTGATCGAGGACCAACTCAAGTCCGCTCTCCATGAATTCGTCCACCGCGGTCTCATCCAGCGGCTCCAGAACCAATTGCGGCAGGGTCCGTAGCGAGACCGGCAGCGCGGCGTCGACATCAGCTCGCACCGCGACCATCATGGCCACTGAGTCGGACTCGAACCGGCGGCCTGCGAACACGAGAGTGTCCACCGACTCGGCGTCCAGCCACTGCGCGTCGTCGATCAGGCACAACACCGGCTGATCGTCCGCCAGTGCCGAGAGCAGGCCCACGACCCCGCCGGCGATCAGGAAATGGCTCCTGCCGACCTCGTCCGAAAGCCCGAGCGCTCCGCGCAGGGCCATCGCCTGCGGCGGCGGAAGCCGGTCGATTGCGTCGAACACAGGACGCAGAAGCGCATGCAACCCCGCAAACGCCAGATGCGTTTCGGACTCGACTCCTGACACTCGCAGGACGAGCATGCCGCTCCCCTGCTTCGCGGCGTAGTCCAGCAGTGCCGACTTTCCGATACCCGCCTCACCACGCACCAATACGGTACCCGCAACGCCATCACGGGCCCGTCGCAAGATCTCGTCGATCCTCGCACATTCAGGCTGGCGACCGTACAACATGGCGTCAGAATACCCGTCGCGGATCGACACACTTACCGTGCTCACTTCTCAGACAATCATTTCGGATTGAACAATCGGTATGGGTGGGTAGCCGTCGGCCGACGTATAGTTGCACTGGGCAAGTAGCTGCGTCCGACGGGCCGAGGATCCGAGATGGGGCTCTCGTCGGCAATCGGCGTGTCCATCCGTCCTGGGCCGGTAATCTCCATCCGCACGAGGTCGTCGGCTTGCAGGAACCACGACGGATGCTGGAGGGCGCAGCAACACCGGTGGTCGTCCCGGTCATGATCACTCCGCCGGGCGGCAACTCGATGACCTTGCTGAAATCCTCGATCAGGTGCGGAACGTGCACGATCATCTGCCGTCTGCTCTCCTGCTGGCGGAGCTCTCCGTTCACCCAGCAACGCAGCTCGAGGTCATGCTGGTCGGGGATTTCATCCTGGGACACCAGCCACGGTCCGAGCGGCGCACCGGTCTGGATGCCCTTGGCCCGCGTCATCTGCGCGAACCAGCAGACCTCGCCGTTCGTCGACGCATCCTCGATCACCGAATGTAGCCACTGAAGCACGGCGAGGATCGTGTCGGTCTCGCGCCCTCTCAGACCGAATGAGCGCAGCAACCGATCCAGCGGGGCGATGCCGTGGCCTTTGACAAGCACGCCCAGCCGCTGAACCTGCCGAGGTCCGAAACTCACGGTCTTCATGCGGCCCCTCCGCTTCGATGTGGTCGCGCGGCACGAACTCAAGTCCGACATACCCCGCTGTACCCAATCTCCCGCAAGGCGCGCTCCACGCCGGCAAAATCGGACTCCGCTTCCGCCGAGACACCTGTCAAGGGGCGCGGGCTGCCGGTGCTGTTGAGCGTCTCGACCACGGCCCCGACTCGGCAATCTGATCGGCGACCCTCACCAGTCCGCGGTCGCCAAGCGATCCTGCGCTCCAGCGCGCACCTGGTATCCCGGTTGCCGTACCGCACGTTGTCCACCTTGCACCCGGTGATCTCGCGGATCTCCAGCGCCGCTTCGAGGTTGTCCTGAATCACGACGTTGTAAAAGAGGCCACCATGACTCGACGAACTCGTACTCGGCCGGTGGTCCAGACCGCGTCATAGGAGGCACCTCGCGGTACAGCGTGGATAGGTTGGCACCCTGACGCAATCCCGTCATGACCACCCGCGCAATCGCCAGCGCACCTCCCCCCAACTGGTCCGGACCATCCGTGCCCGCGGCCAATCGACCGACGATCCCGTCTGGCCGGATGAGCGCCGCCGGGTGCGCGCAGTGACAATACGTCGGCGTTTGCACTGGGCGATGCCCAGGCCGGGTTCCGCTCACCACCTGTGAGGCTCGGCCAGGAGAGCGCTGTCCGAGCAGCGCGTGCGGCACGGGCGATCCGCCGCCTCGATCCGCAGCGACCAGTCAGGTCGTCGCCGGCCACGATCGCCGCTTCAGTGTCGCGCATCCCGCATCACTCGTCACCGTCCAGCGCCGTTGCTGCGGCAACATCGATTCGCTCCGGCTCGTAGCTGTCGAGGAGCGTGTCGGAGTGCGCGACGTCACCGGCGGGGAAGACTCGATCGACTCGCCACCACTCGCCGACCCGAGCTGATCCGCCACTTCGCGAGGACGACAATCTCGGGTGCGGCATTATGTCCGACCCCGCGGTTGATCATCGCGACCGCTTCGGCAGGGCCGGCGCATGTGGACGTACGTCGCTCCCCGTGTCGTCATGGGTTACCGAGCGGTACTGTCCGTCGACCGTGGCACGGCCGGCCAGATGCCCAGGCGATGGCCAGTAATGATCTGGATGCAGAGCCGCTCTGCGTGCCACTCATGGCGATCGCCCTGCCAGTAGACGCTCTGCCTGCAACCCAGCGATCACCCAAGGTCGGTGCAAGCCATGTCAGCACCTCGTCGGCGGTACGTCGCCCGGTGAGCGGACCGGCTAAAACGCGCCATGCTGGCTGCGTGGCGGCTACGGGCGTCACGCAACACAAACATCGGCGATCGCAGGGGCGAGGCCGCGAAGACCGGTGCCGCACAGCGTCGCGCGGTGAGCAAATCCGTAACGAGGTCCTGGCCCTCCAGCATTCGCCTCAATCGACGCCGGGATCTCTCCTGAGACGAACGTCAACCTCGCCGCGGCGCTCCAGCAGCCTGGCCCGAACTGCACCTCATGGTCGCCGGAGATCTTCGAGCGCTTGGACGAGCCCCGCAAACGGCACGACCCGGCAAAGCTGTTTCCGTAGCTGTCACGCGCAAATGGCGCGACGCAGGTAGGAATTCCACAGCTGAAGGGCACCGGCGACAGATAGTACTTCGCGGCGTTACTACAACGTGCCCGTTCCACCCCGCCACAAACGTTTCGACGGGCCGCCCCGTTTGATCACTCCGTCGACACCGTACGAGTCGAGGAGCTCGGGCAGGGTGTCATCCGCGCCCAGTAGAGATCGATGTCCTTGACGCCGAGGCGCCGACGTCTTCTCGTCGATGCGGCCGCCGAACTCCATCGTGCCGAGCACGACGTGCAGATCCGTCATCGGCCACGCTCCGTGCGGAGTTGGGCGGTTCGTCGGTAGTAACTCGTGGTGACAGCCAGGACGATCGGGCCCCAGAAAACGAGAGGGATGTAGTAGCGCAGAACCCGGCTCCCCGGGCCCGGATGGTTCTGTGGTGGCCCGTCAGCGCCGATCCCTGGGGAGAAACGGTAAGGGGGCTCGACGATCATGACGAAGAAGATGTACAGCGTGAGGAGCACCAATGCTGTACCGCCGGCCCAGCCCAGCGCCGCGGCCCGAGCAGTCGGCACCGGTTTGCCTCCGACCATCGGAATCCAGCGAGGATAGGTCAGACCCCACCCCTGCACGAGTCCTACGGTGAGGAGGCTCAAGCAAAGTTGCAGAAGGCTCAGCACCAGCAGGTAACCTGACCCGACAGGGTCCGTCGTCGTGCGCAACGCGTGCGCGACCCGCCAAATCACCGATGGCGCACACACGATTGGTGCAGACCAGGCAAGCACGGTCGCCCAACGGGGCGGCGCGACGTCAAGGTTCACCACGGCAGCCTTGCTCGGCGGAGCGCGTAACCGCATCAGTGATGTCGCCTGCGCTGCAACTCGCTCGGCGCCCGAGACCGGCGATCTCACAGATGTGACAGACAGCGATTACACGGCACAGTCGGTCATGGATTCCTCATGGAAAGGTTCAGCATGGACGTCGCGGCATCCCTTGTGATCGACGCTGCGCCAGAGATCACCTACGCGGTCTACGGTGACTATGAGCGGTGGCCGCAAACCTTTCCGACCATCTCCAGGGTCTGGCGGTTGCGACAGGACGGTGATGAGTTCCTAGTGGCTGTCGACCACGTCGAGGGCATCGTCACGAATCGACTCATCTTCAGGTCGCCACAGCAGATCGAGCTCCGTGAGGAGAAGCGTCACTTCGACGCGGTCTTCCAGAACCGCTTCGAAGCCGTCGCCGATGGCACCTTGTTCACGGTTGAGGCGAGTATCCGGTTCAAGGGATGGGCACGACTTCTGCGGCCGTTTCTGCGCGGATATGTGCGACGCCGGATCGAGCGCTACGTCTTGCGACCGGTGCAACGCGTGTCCGAGGCCCTGCAACACGATGGCGAGCAGTAGTCATCCGGCGCTCGTCTCAGGATCCTGTCATCTGCATCAGTACGCATCGGTGACTCACACGCGCGATCGGCCCTGCCCCAGTTCTGAGTGTCGCGTCGGTGATCGAGAAGCCGGCTGCCGACCACGTCGACCCGCCGTCCACCTGGATCCACTCCACCGAAGGGGGCCGGAGGAACGACACCACCAGGTCCGCATTTTGATAAGCCACCACCGGCGTGGAACTGGCCTCAGGACCGACGACACCGTTGGCCAAGTCAGCCACTGCGACAGCAAATGCAGTCCCAGACATCTCGCTTCCCTCAACCAACTCATGCCGCGGGCGCATCCAGGCGGTGCCCCAGCCCGCCATCACCTCGGGCTTCGGGATGCGCACCTCGATGCCATCACCGAAAAGCCCGCCGTAGACATCGAGCCGCGAAGGCGCCGGTTCGGACCAACCGCCGCCGACGTCCGGCACCGCACCGCCATGATGCGACGCGCAGTCCGCGAGACCGGCGCGCTCTGCGATCGCGAGTGTCGTGACCCGCGCACAGATGACGTCAGCAGCTACGACCTCGACCTGACCGAGCCTGGTGCGCCGGCCCTGGTGGATTACCGAGGTGCGCAACTCGACAGGCACCATCGGCGTGGGCCGAAGGAATTCTGCCGACACCCGAACAATCCGGCGTCCGTCCTCCCAGCAGTCCAGTCCTTCCAGGTGCCATACAGCCAGCCCAGCCAAGGAGCCGCCTGCCTGCGTCATGCCCCACGGACTCCGCGCGAGGTCCGACGGCTCGTAACTGCGGTCATCAAGAACTCGGTACAGGGCGGCTGACTTGTCTCGCATAGTTATAGAGCGTACATTCTAGTACGAATGCACTACAAGACGGGAACGGACATGAGCCTCTTCAATACGCATCGCCGTGAGATCCGCGCACCGGCGAGCGACGTCGGACAACTGATCGACACCTTGGCCGGTCCGGACGACCGCCTCTGGCCGCGGACCAACTGGTATCCGATGGCATTCGACCGCGGCGGGCTCGAGGTCGGCGGCAGCGGCGGCCACGGCCCGGTCGGCTACCGCGTGCGGGCCGTTGAGCCCGGGCGCAGCGTCACCTTCGAATTCACCGGCCGGCCCAAAGGTCTGCGGGGCCATCACCAGTACCTTGTGCAGCCTTTGGACGATGACCGCTGCGTGCTGTGGCACCTCGCCGACATCGAAGCAGGCTGGCCGCTGAAGCTGACCTGGCCGCTGTTCTGGGGCCCCCTCCACGACGCACTGATCGAGGACTCACTCAGCAATGCTCAGAACGCTGTCGAGCTCGGGAAGCAAGCCAGAAGCCCGTGGAACCTCTGGGTCCGCGTACTCCGGGCCGCGGTGCGCACACGGATACGTCGTGCGCCGAAGAGCTCGTTTCGGGACGGCTCACCCACGAGCCGCTCCAGTGACCCAATCGGCCGTCATGAGGGCCTCATCTGACCCATATCGGCTGGTGACCGTGACCGGGTACCAACGACTACGGTGGCAGCATGGCGAGACCACGCACTCACTCGGACGAGAAGATCCTCGCAACGGTCCGGCAACTCCTGTTGGAAGGCGGCCATCGAGCCGTCACGACCGCTGCCGTCAGTGATCGCAGTGGTGCTCCGATCGGATCGGTCTACCATCGCTTCCCTTCCCGCGATGCGATGGTCGCGGAGCTCTGGATTCGGACTATCGGCCATTTCCATTCGTTCCTCCTGAATGCCGCTTCCGACGCTCCCCCCGGCATGGACCGTGCACTCGCCGTCGCTGCCGCCACCATCGACTACGCCAGCAAGCACCCTGACAATGCCCGGCTGCTTGCCATGGCCAACAGAGCTGAGCTCCGAGCCGACCCGAATCTGCCATCCGACACCAGGTCAGCGCTCGAAGTCCTCAACCGCCCGGTCGAGCAGCTCTCGATGCAGCTCGCCCAAGAGCTCTACGGCGCAGACCCCGACCGCTCTGCATTGGATCGGGTTGGCCTGGCTGCTTTCGGCGTGCCCTACACGGTGGTCCGGCAGCGCCTCCAGCAAGACCTCGATCCCAGCGACCTGCAACCCCTGGTCGCAAAGACGGTCCGCGCGATCCTCGAGCCTGAAGACCGGTGAGTTCGCTGATGCGGCGGCGGCGCCGAAACGCACAACGTAAATGGCGTGATACATCAGCCTCCTGTGTTGAGGGTCGCACACGGTGAGCACATTTCGCGGCCGTGGCGAATCCATGAGATCGCTCATGACTTCGACATCGAAGACGTGTGGGCCCTACCCGTGCGGGGTGGGCCGGACGATCTCGGGCTCCTGATCGCGGGGATGGCAAACGCCCGCCGGACCGATGAGTCCTCCATAGTGGTCAAGTTCATCTGGGCGTTTCGGTGGAAGCTGGGCGCCTGGCTGGGATGGGACGGTCCGGACGAAGGGACCGGATCCCGGGTGCTGTCCCTGTGTGACCGCGTCGCCGTCGATCTGCGCGACGAAACGGCCGGGCCTATCACGCCGAACAGCCCCTTCGCGGTCCTGTACCAGACCCGCAACGAATACGCCGCGGAGATCGCCAATCGCACGATGCACGGCGTCCTGCATTTGGGATGGATCGACGACGGCAACGGCGCGTACCGAGGCCAAATGGCCGTTCTGGTCAAGACCAACGGATGCTGGGGCAAGGCGTACATGGCGCTCATCAAGCCGTTCCGTTATCTCGTCATCTACCCGGCGCTCATGCGGCAGATTGAACGCGAATGGGCGCGCGCGCGACGGCGATCTACAGAGGACACCCAGTGACATCGAAGTCGAGCCCTGCCGAGCGCCTCGAGCGCCTCTACAACGGCCCGGTGGGAAGTTGGCGCGTCCTCCACCGCGATGCAAGTCGAGGGGTCCCATGCTTGCGGCGCACCTTATCCATGGAGCGGAGCGACATGACGGAGTCCACCCGGCACCGACGGTGGCCGGCCTACCTGATGGCGGTGTTGCTCCTGGGGTATGCCGTCGGGAAGGCTGTGTTCGCGATGCGGTCGCGGCCGGGGTTTCCGAGTGGGCCGCCGGCCGAAGGGCACAGCTTTGTCCTGAGTACTGTGACGACACAGTGGCTCGCCGCCGCGACCGCGACGATCGGTGCAGGCCTCTGTGTGGTCAGTGCGATGGAGGTAGGACTGAAGGCACCGAGGAGGCTGATGCTGCCGGCCTTGGTGCTGTTGACATTGTCCGTCGGAGCGGGCGCGGCGATCGTCGTGATCGACGGGTTCATCGGTCTCGGCCTCGGCTGGCATTGGTACCACGGAGCGGTCGGCCTGGTCGCGATCGGTCTGATTACCGCGATGTTCCGTTCGTACCTCACAGCGACCCGGCGCTATGTCGTCCGTTGAACGGACGCAGCGTCCTCGTTACCCTCACGGACCTGCATTCCCGCGTCCGCCTGGTTGTCCTATGGGGGATCGTCCGGGCTCTTCGCAGCCTCGGGCTCCTGCTAGCGGGTGCCGATCTCGTCGGCGACACCCTGTCTGGGCAAACAGAACGCGCAACTGTTGGCAGCACTCTCGCCCGCTGGAGCCTCGCTGCGAAGCCATCCTTCGGCAAGCATCCATCGTTGTGATGTTGGCAAGTTTCGACACGGTTTGCTCGTGAGTTCTGACACCACTTGGTTGTACGGGAGGCTGGTGGTGAGAACCGGCACCGGTGGGCATCGGGGTGGATGCGGTCGTGGCTGTGACCTGTGGCTGTGGGGCCGTCGTGCTGCGGTACTGGGGTCATTGGCGGAGCTGACCGGGATGGATATGAAGGGCCCCTCTGGGCTGCGACGACTTGATGACGATTTCGACCCTCCAAGGCAGGAACATGACTGAGCCGGACCACCGCAACCACACCTACGTGGACCTGACGTCGCCCGAGTATTCCGCTCGATTCAGATCGAGCGAGGCGAGGGATTATCGGAAGACGGCCAGGGTGAAGGCGTGGTTGCTCACCCAGGACACGCCCCTGACCGCGGTGCTGGCTGATGGGACGCGGGAGACTGACCGGGTCGCCCCGGCGGGGCACTGGATGGTGGAGAACCCCGGCGGCGAGCGGTACGCCATCGACCCCAAAGAGTTCGAGGCACGCCATGACACGACGAGCGAGCCGGGGGTGTTTCAAGCGAAGGGCCGGATCTTGGCTATCGAACACGACCGGCGGCCCGGTCTGGATCAACGCACCATGGGTTGAACCCAGTACGGCGCCGGCGACTGCAGGTTCGCCTGCACCGTCCGGCCCGACGGCTCAATAGACCTCGATCGGCCGTACGTCATCGGGCGCGCCGAACTGGATCAGACCTACGCCGAAGAGACCGCGCCGACCGCTCCGGAGCTGACATCGGTGAGGCTCGCTGCCGCGCAAGCGCCAGCCCACCTCGCCGCCGTCGCGCCCGCCCTAGGCGCCGAGAGCGGCACCGAGGAGCCCGCGGACGACGCAGCTGTCCGGAACGGTGAGGCACCGCGTCGTTCGCCGGCACGGACGGGCGCGAAGCACGATCCACGGGTGAGGTGAGGTTCGGTCCGCGCGGCGACACCGTCTGCCAACTCCGACGTCGTCCGATGCCCCGGCGAAGAGGATGTCGATGAGCTCTGACACCCGTTTCGGGCCGAGATGGTGGCAGGATCGGTGGCGTGATGTGGTTGGAGGCGATCCGATGTCGCCGGTGGTGTCGGCGGCGAAGGGTCGAGCCGTATGCGGCGATCCGTCGTGACGCGCGGGCTGCCGTGTGGAACCGCGAGCTGCAGCGCGGGAACCGAGTCGGTTTTCGGACGGTACGCGCAGCTCTGGACTCTGCTTGGCCGCCGGAGCGCAGGCCGCTGCCGCCCGCGGCGTAGCCGGCTGGACGAGTTGCAGCCGGGTGATCGACGAGTGGCTGCGCTCGGACTTGGTTGCACCGCGCAAGCAGCGGCAGACCGCGAAACGGATCTTGGCCTGGCTGCTGGACGAACAAAGTGGCGCGCATCTTTTGTCTGATGTGCGTGGACGTCGCCGCCGCTCGGCGTGACAAGATCGGGGTCGAGGCTGGTCGGGGCATCGTGAACGCGTTCGTGCCGCAGGCCCACGCGCCGGGCTCGGAGGCCGAAATGGACTTCGGCGAGGTCGCGGTCCGGATTCGTCGCGAGCTGGAAAGCTGCGACATGTTCTCGTTCGGTTGTCGTACTCCGTCAAGAGGTGCACCGGGTGTTCGCCTCCGGCGGCCAGGAGGCCTTCCTCGAGGGTCACATGCACGCTTGGGTGTGTTGGGCGGGGTTCCGACTGGCAAGGTCCGCTACGACAACCCGAGGGCCGCGGTCGCGCAGGTGCTCGGATTCTCCCGGCAGCGGATCAGACCGACCGTGGACCGCATTCCCGCCCGCGCTATCGCCTGGAGGCGTTCTATTGCCTGTCCGGCGCGCACGAGAGGGGTGGTGGCGAGGGCTAGATCGGCTGGTTCCGTCGCAATCACCTGGTCCCGGTCCCGAGGTCCAATCGCTTCCGGGCTGAACGCGATGATTGACGGGTGGTATGCGCGGACGAGATCCGCCGGATCCGCACCCGCTCTCGGACGATCGGTGAGAATCTCGCAATCGAGCAGCCGCCGCTGGCGCCGCTGCCGATCGAGCGGTTCGAGACTGGTCACCGTGCGAATCAACCGCTACTCGGTGCCCACCCGGCTGATCGGACGCCAGGTCCGCGCGTTGTTGGATGCCTCCGACCTGGTCTTGTTCGACGCCCGGGTCGAGGTCGTCCGGAACGAGCAGCTGATCGCCAAGTGGGCTCCAGGGTGAACCTGAACCACTGCCCGGCGCGACAGCAGTGGAGCAGGCGAGGACAGCCGGGGTGTTCGCCCCGATCCACTATGCCTGGATCGCCTTCGCTCACTCCGCCCGAAAGACGTTTCACCGATCAGCCCCCGCGTGGAAACGCGCGAGCGCCGGTACCTATCGGACGCCCCTGGCTCACAGGCCGTACTAGGCATAGTGGTACGCCCCGGGATGGCCCACCACCGGAATCGCCTCGATCGCGAACATGTGCGAACCTGCAGGTTCTCGTCAGCACCCGTTTGCCCGCGGGACCTTTCCCGGCAGATCTCGCGGCTCGGTGGCAGGAACCGCGGTGCAATGCCCGATGCCGCCAGCGTGTGACGCAGGCGATCCTTGCATCTGTGGGCACCGTGACGGCGGCATGATCCTCTGCCCGGTCATGTCCCGCACCTCAGCTAAGAGCCGGGATGACCACAGACAGCGCGTCTGCTCAAGGTAGCGTGATCAGCCGAGTGGTCGAGTCAGGATAAAACCAGGTAGGAGCGGTTCAAGGCATCAGGTCAGCCACCACTGCTGGTCCGGGTCGTTGGCGCAGCTCCACTGAATCGCCTGCACGATCTGCCCGCTGCCGTCGGGAATGGCCAGGCATTTGCCGCTCCAGACATTCACCATCCGGTACACGGGAAGGCCGTTCTCGTACCAGTCAACCCGGATGAACCAATAGTTGACCCAGGCATCCTGATTACAATCCCACAGAATCACCGGAGCTCCGTCGTACAAAGCACCACCGCTGACACCGGCACACCTTCCGCTCCACGGATTGACAAGCCAGTAGCGGTCGCTGTCCTCGCCGGGCGCATCGACCTTCTTCACGAAGCTCCAGGAAAAGGACGGATCATGGGTTGTCGGATTGTAGATGGATTGCTTTACTGGTGCGCCGTTCTCCGCACCGAACGGAACCAGTTCCATATTGCTCTCTTTGTTCTCGATGAGGGACCCCTCAGGCACGCTCTGCACATGGACAGCACCCGCCCGAGCCTCGGTCACTGGGGACAGCGCCGACATGCCCGTCGCCGCCATTGCCACGGCGGCCATAGCCGCTGCCAACTTCCGCTTCCATACTGAATCAACCATCCGCGACAACCTCCCGATCGATGCACCGCCGGCCAATGATGTTCTTCAGCCCACCCTTCAGGACATACCTCCTACTCGCATCGGCAGGACCACCAGGCGTGACAGCGCAGCCGATCTGGTGCCGCAGCGCGCGTGCTGCAGAACCGGCAACGCCCTACTCGGATCACGTCGGAGGTCAGCTGCCGCGGACCGACAGCGGGAACCAACGAGTCCCGAGCAGGCGAATCGTGCCCTTGCCTTTCGGGGGAATGTAGGCGACCAGTTCGAAGCGCTCCTGCCGCGTGATCGACGACCTCATCTCTGACGCCAACCCGAATCCGTGATGAATGTCGCCGGCACCATGGGTATCCCAGACCATCGTGATGTCGCCCTTATTGCGATAGGAGTGCTGCAGGTCGAGCCCGAACCAGACGAGTGCGCCGCCGGATTTCGTCCGCAGGGCATATACCGGGGTCCTGGCGTCCACGGCTCGGCTCGTCCCGGCCCAGCCGTTGCTCGTGTAGGCACTCCGATTATCGGCGACTTTCCGGAGCACCGATTGGAAGGCCTCATCCTGCGTGAACTGTTTGGCGTACGGGCTCTTACTTCCCACGGTCGCAGCGCTCGCCAAGACCGCGGCGATTTTGCCCGGCGGGGTCGCCAGTCCGGAATCGCCTGCGTCCACGACCGCCGGGAAATCTGCAACATCGACGCCGGTCGCCAGCGCACCGTTGGTCTTGCTCGAGAACGGCGCGTAGGTCACCCGCCACGGCGCACCGCTACGCTCTTGGACGAAGAGCAGGAAATCCCGAGTCGCGGGCGCCGAGCCGCGATCCGTCGCAGCTGTGAAGAACCACCTCGGATAGCCGGCGAGCAGCGGGGCCGCACCCAGCGCTCCGACATACTTGACCGGCGGATAGTTCAAGTCGTTTCTCCGGAACACCCGGTACTGCGCGCTGTGGATCTTCAGAGCTGATCCCGTCTCGACGTTCGCGGCACGTGCGGGGTCCAGTTGTGCGTTCGCCTGGCGGATCGCCGGAAGATAGCGCTTCAGCACCTCCGCCGCTCCGCGAGTGCTGATCGCGGGGGCCAGCCTCGGCCGAGGCGATGGGGATGGGGATGGGGCCACGGCCGCCGCGCGGTCTCCGGTGCCCTCCTGATCGGCGTCACAGCCCGTCGCCGCCAACAGGAGAGCAGTGCACACCGCGGTCGCCGGCATCCAGCGCATTCGTCTTCTCGCATTCGTCGAAGGTGGACCTACCCGAGGACCTCGCATCTTCTCGGGGCAGGTACTGGTCTTACTCGCATGTCCGCGGACGACTCCTTTGTCTGGAGCCGACAGCCAAACGCGATGACGGATAGTTCCGACCACTGTCCGACGCAGCGCCGTCACGTACCCACGAGCCGCTTAGGTGCGCTGTGTGAGTTGTCGCTCCGGCCTGCCGTCGTCGCAGCTGACGGCTAAGTAGTCTCCGACGCGGAACCAAGAACTCGCATCCGCAGAATCGCCAGAGCCGGACGGCAAGTTCCTTCGAGTCGAAGCTGCTGGCCATCGCCCGGCTCTCGCCCCTGACCGAGCGCGTGACAGACGCATTCTTGCGCCGTCCGGCTGCGCCGAGAGGCCGCCTGCTGCACGCCGACAAGCGCGACAACTGCAGTCCGTGATGTTCATGGCCTGCTGGGCGCTGCATTTCGACCGTCGAACGATCAATGACGAGGCCATCCCGAAAACCGGCCTTCCACCGCGCGAACGACCTCGACAGCCGCATCGGCGATCTCCAGACCGGATCCGCTCGCAATCGCGCGACGACTTGTGACATATGCGGAGCCGCTCAAGGACAGCAGATCCTGAAAACCCCAGTCGATTGCGGCCGCGATGTCCTGACGCACCACCTCCTGTTGGTCAACCGGTACAAGCACGGGGAGGGCGGAGTGTTCGAACAGCAGGGCAGCTGCCGCGCGCGCCATGCTCCGACTCGATTCCTTCGCCATCCGACATAGCACTTCATCGCCATCGGCGCCGAGTTCGGCGCCGAGCGGCCAATACAACATGTTGCCCACCCCGGCACGGCCGTCATGCTGCCAAGGAACTGCAAGATGGGTGAACTCGTGCACGACCGTCGTCAAGGCAGCGCGACGCTCTATCCACCGATCGGCCGAGGCCATTGTTTCCTGGCGTGCGTACATCTCCTGCAGGGGCTCGACAACGAAGTCACGGTGGAGACGCACGGAACCATCGCGTTCTACTGCGCCAGCAAGCTCAACTCCCTGGTCGACGTAGTCGAGGACCCCGTTCCACAAGCACCTGTCCGCACCGGACTCAGCCATCACCGCATCACGCACACGCTCCCACAGCCCATCCCCGACATCCGGCACCTCGCTACTCGCCCGCCGCTGGACGCTTCCATCGGTCATGCCAGACCTGCGGCGTCCGTGAGCATTGCCGCCTGAGCACCCAGCCGAGCCACCGCACGGTCCAACTCCTCTGGCTCGATGAACTTCCACCACGACTCACGAGCGACCTTCTGTCGCGATGCAAACGCCACATGATCCGCCGAGCGCTCCATCCGCGCCGTCACACCACACACATCGGCAGGATCTCGGCGCTGCAATCGGCAGAGGACGCAACGGCCGGCTGCACCGGGGCATCCCGAGCGCGAGCGTCCGGGATCGCGAATTCGATTGTTCACAATCCCATCCCATCGCCGTCGCCCCGTCAGGGCATCGGCGACATCGCCAGTCGTAGAGCGTCGACCTTCGAGGAGGCGTTGGCCATCTCGACCCGCAGGCTCGTCACCCTCGCACAGACGTCGGCCTCCAGTACTTGGTGTTCGCCTGGGCCCCCACGCAGGTATTCGGCCGGAGTCGGCGATCACTTCGGCGGGTCCACCGCCCCTCGGCGCGCCAGATGCGGCCGACCCAGTCGGCCGCGCGCACGACGTCGTCGTGAGGCACGGTCCCGAATCACCAGGCCGAGAACCAGCAGGCACCGGACACGAGCAGCGTGTTCAGGGTGATCTCGATCCGCTCGGCTCGCGTACACGGGCCGATCCTTCCGAACATTTGCGTAGCTCGGACTACCCCGCGGAACCTGACCTCAGCCGCGGTCTCGGCCCGGAAGACCCACTATCCCTTGGAACGCTCGGCCGGTTTCGACTGGACGGACCGGCACCGAAATCACTGTCGATTGCCGCGGGCGGATCGCACCCGCAGCAGGCGCCTGCTGGTTCAACGCGGCCCGCAGCGCCGTGAGAGGCTGGTCCGCCGAACCGGGGCGATCTCGCCGAGGCTCGCTTGGCAACGCATCTCGACCCGACGGACGATCAACAGCAAGCGTATCTCGAAACCGACCTTCGGCCGCACGGACGACCTCGGCCGCCGCCGCGGCGATCCTCACGCCGGAGCTTCTGGCAGTCGCGCGACGGTTCTGGCGTCGCTCCTCACCCGAGGGAAGGTCCTGGAAGCCGCCGTTGATTGCGCTCGCGATCCTCCGACGCACAGACTCCTCACGGTCAGGGGGTACGAGTGAAGGGAGACCCGAGCGATCGAACAGGAGGTCAGCCGACGCACGCCCAGTCGTCACACCGAACTCCTTCGCCATCCGCCGCAGTACCTCGTCACCATCTACTCCGGTCTCGGCCCTCTGATGGCGCGCTCGGATCTCGGCCGCGATCTGATCCGCGAAGGTGCGCGCAGCAGGCTCCTAGTCCGGATATTGATGCGCACAGGCAACGTCCTTGATCCCGGCGGCCAGGTGCGGCGGCAACGCGCGGGCGGCGATGCGGTCGAGGCACGCGTGGGCCCATGCTTCAGCGACAGCTTCCGCGATCTTCACGTGCCAGATGCTGACCGCGCCGCGGGCAGGGTCGGTGCCAGCTGGAACGGCTAGGTGCGTGAACTCGTGCACGGCCGTGACCAAAGCAGCACGACGCTGGACCCACTGATGGAGGGTCGCGATTCGTTCCGGGCTTGCGTACATCTGCTGCAGCGGCTGGACAACGAGGTCCCGATGAAGAGCCACGGAACCGTCACGCCGCACCTCCCCAAAACATGCGGTCCCTGGGTCGGTGTACATGAGTACCCCGTTCCACAAGGATCTGTCCGCGCCCGACTCTGCCAAGACGGCGTCACGCACGCGCTCCCACAACCCGTCGCCGACATCCGGCACCTCACTGTCCGCCCGCCGCCGGACGCTTCCACGGGTCACTTCAGAGTCACCGGCGTCCTGTCCCCCGAGAGGCTCAGTGCAGGACGTCCTCAGCACGTCGCACCGTCTCGCCCTCTGGCTCCCGGGCTTCGGCGACCAGGTCGTCCAGCGTTTTCAAATACCGAGTCACCCAGGCTCGATCCAGATCGTCCATGAATTCAGCAGGCTGGACCCGCCGCCTCGCCACCGGAACGTTCAACTCTGCCGGATCAATGACCTCCGGCCACCACCCGCGAACGACCTTGCGCCGCGCCGAATCAGGGACCTCGTATTCCATCGAGCTCTCTCTAGGCACTCGGATGTTCACACCCCTATCTCAACTCCGCCGCCCCATGACGGCATCAGCGAGATCGCCAGTCACGCAGTACAGGGTTCGCGTTCAGGTCTCGCACGTCTCCCCGCCCGCGCGACTCGGACACCGACGGCGCTACCGCCGCAGTGGATCGAAAGCTCCACGTCCGCGGACTGCACCAAGCCCGCCGGGCGACCGCGGTGCTCCGAGCCGCGCTCGAGCAGGATGCGCTCGGGAGTTTGGCGAAGCTGCCGATCGGCTGGCTTCGTTGCCCGACGAACCTAGCCGATCAGGCCGTCGGAGGTCGTGTCTGTGTCGCACCGGATTAGCCGCGACGCCTCCTTTGATCTGGTCCAAAACACCGGAGCGAAATAGACGATGCTGATGGCAAGGATCCTGATCTAGGCGCAGGTCTCTGTGAGCCTGGCGACGCCCGTCGAGGCAGCCACGCGGTGGCCACTGAGACCCGCGCCCCGTCAGGATCCGTCGCCTCACGGCTGAGCCCATCGTTTTGCTGATCTTGACGAAATGCGCCGGTCGGTCAACCGTCGGCATCACTCCAGATCTCGCTGTCCAAGCCATTCGGTGCGCATGTTCAGTCCGGGCCGGCGTGGGTATGTGCATCGGACCGCCTGGACTGCAGGGGACGATCCAGAGGAGATCAACAGGCCGAAATTGCCCGGCGCTGGCCTGTTGCCGAAGCCGGCGAAAGTGCCGCATCTCCACCCAGACCTAGGTCGGACGTTCGTGATCAGCTGATTGTGCGGCATGGCGTCGGTCGTGGTGATCGCGGGCTCGATTTGGTGACGGCACCGCCAGCGTGACCAGATCAGCAGTTGTGATGTCACCGCGGCGACAGGCCGTCCGGAGAACCACATTCGGAATGCGATGCGTCAGACCGGAATGTGGTCGGCGACGACCTGTGCCCAGCGCCGGTAGCCGGCCGCCGAGAGATGGAATCGGTCCGCTGCGAAGAAATGCCGCTGCGGGGCTTCGGTCATCGTGACCCAGGTGGCGCACGAACGCGTCCGACAGATATCGCGAGAGACCTCGTCGAGTGCCTCGGCACGCGCCCTCAGCACCCGGCCGAGCGTCGGGGGGACCGACGGAAACAGTGCGAACGGCGGGATGCCCGCCACGATCACCTGACCGGAGCGGTCCAGGAGGTCGTCGACGATGGCTGCCAGGTCCGCGGCCCACTCCTCGGGGTGCCGACCGCCCATGACGTCGTTGCCGCCGGCCAGGAGAACAGCCGCGTCGAGTTCCTCGCCGACCTGCGACAGCAGGCGGTAACGGATCCGGCGCGCGGTGGCGCCGAATTGGCCGACCACCTGCCACCGGACCGGCCGCTGCGTGCGGGAGCTCAGCTCACGGGCGAGCCACCCGGTGAAACTCTCGTCATGGTTATCGACCCCGCACCCGGCCGCCGTGGAATCGCCGAGGACGACGACGCGCAAGGGCGGGCGGACCATCGACGTTCCGACCGTGCCGCTGGTCGGACCGGCCGCCGGCGGGGCCATCTTGATGGTGGCCCTGAGCCACAACCCCTGCATCGTGGCGATCGGCCGGTCCAATGTCTTCATCATCGGCTCGACACCCCATTACGGGCCATGCCCGCCGCGATCCGGGACGCCGCCTTGCGTAGAACGCCGGGCACGAGCTGGCGATGCACGGCCGACAGCGGAGGCCAGATCAGGTGCGCCAACCAGCGGTCGTAGCGTAGAAATGTTGCCAGAGCCACGCTGTCACCGGTCACTTGGACGACGAGGTTGGCTGCCAGGAACCAAGAGGTGGCCTCGAGTCGGATCCATTCGTCATCCCGCTCGCGGATCTGCCAGCCGGCCACGATATCCGACGACACAGTCCGGTCGAGCCGCAGGCCCAGCAGGCCTCGCCACACAAACAGCTCTACGGCGTCGGGTGTGTCGCCGAACATCACCCGGGCCCACCGTTCGACCGGTGAGGCGGCGACGTCGATCGGCAGCACAAAGTGGTCGGCGTAGTCGATCCGAGACAGGGAGCTGAGGGTACCCACCGACGCGGGCAGACATTCGACTCCGACTGTGCCGACGGTGTCGCCTACGCTCATGGTGAAAGCCCCATTCGTAATATACGGTACCGTACATCGCCACTGTAGCGAGTGAGTGAGGCCGTGTACACAACAGGACGAGGTGAGACGCAGTGGCTGCCACCCGTACGCCCCGCAACAGGTGGATCGAGGAGGGACTGCTGGTCTTGGCCGAGGGCGGCCCGGACGCCGTCCGGGTCGAAGTGCTCGCGAAGCGGCTCGGCGTCACCAAGGGCGGTTTCTACGGCTTCTTCGACGACCGTGACGCCCTGCTGCGCGCGATGCTCGACGTGTGGGAGCGCGAGAGCACCGACGAGGTGATCGCGCGCGTCCAGCGTGAGGGTGGCGACCCGCGCAGTCAGATCCAGCGGGCCGGTGTGCTTACGTTCTCGAGTAGCCGGTTGCTGCCGATCGATCTCGCGATCCGCACCTGGGCGCGGCGCGATGCGGTGGTCGCCGAGCGACTGCGCGCAGTGGACAACCGGCGGATGGCACTGCTGCGCCAGATGATCGGCGCCTTCTATTCGGACCCGGAGGAAATCGAGGCCCGCGCCTTGCTCGCCTTCTGCATGGCGATTGGCGTGCACTTCCTGGCCGCCGATCACGAGCAGCGCACCCGGGGTGAAGTTGCGCAGCGTGCGCTCGACCTGTTGTTCGATCCCGCCCCCCGCTCCGCGGCGGCAAGGCCCCCGGCGTCCGCCAAGGATCGTTCACAAGGCTTCCGCACGAACACTGGTTGCGCTCGGTCATAGCAGCTTCTTGAGGACAAGCATCTGGTTGGCGCCCCGTGGCAACTCGTACGGGACGTCACGAATCGCCCACGGCACGTTCAACCGATAAAGGAATTCGGCTAGGAATTCGACGGGCCGACCGGTCCCGCGCCCGAGTAGGGGGAAGATCCGAACCTGGCCCGAGCAAACCCTCAGCAACTCACGTGCGGCGGCCACATGCCAGTCGAGACCGTACTGGTCCGACCGTGCGAAGAGCAGATGCGAACACAGCACCATGTCGAAATGTCCCGGCGCGAACGGCAGGTTGGGCAGCGCAGCGGCCACATAGCGCTCTGGGTGCCGGACCTTGTCGACGAGAAGGTCCTCGGCTGCCTCAGCTCGCAACAAGTCCCGTCGCGCCGGCGGACCGTACCATGTCCAGACGAAATCGTCGGCGTGGTCGTCGTTGATTCGACGTGTCTCCTGAGCCGCGTTCCGAAGCGCGATGGACAGATCCCCGTCCGGTACTGAATAGGCAGGAACCGCCTCGACTGTTCTGACCCCTCGCCGGTTGGCCTCTGCTGTGAAGCTCGACCCGCCCGCAGAACAGTCCAGGATGCTGGGTGGAAGCTCTTCGAGGTCGAACATCGCGACGTACTCGGCGTATGAACGGGCGGCCATCAACATATCAGGGCTCCGCAGCTCGCACTCGGGATCCAGTCACCCCGCGGTATGCCAGGACGAGGGCCGCCGTAAGAGCTGTTTGGCTGGCGGGCAAGGCCACCGACGTCCTGACTCGTTGGCGTGTGGTGAACTGGTGACACGGACCTTGCACCTCAGGGTTGGACGCGACGGGTGCATGGGCTCCAGCGACTGAGTCGGACGGCCAGAACCATGATGACCACGCCGCAGATGATGTCGGCGCAGACATGGATTTGTCGCCACCACACCATGTCGGTGGCGCCTTCAACGAGATAGTGACCGATGCCGATCAGTCCGCTGGTCGCGTAGACGGCCAGCAGCCATGCCGCCGGCTTTCCCTTACCTTGAAGCAGGAGACGCAGTCCGAACACACCGAAGGCTGTGAAGACGAACCAACTGGCTGCCACTGCTGCGAGCGGTGGTGGAGGCAGCCCCAAGGTCTCACCTTGCGGATAATGACCGTAGTTCACGGTGTTATCCACATAGTGAACGACTGACACAGCGAAGGCGACGAGGAGTGCGATGACGACAGTTCTGGGCCGCGGCATTTGATCTCACCGTTCAAAGTCAAGCTGATATCGAACTGATGAACCCATCAGGTACATTCCGGGCGCTACAACTGAGAATTCGACCTGCCCGGTCCGCAGCGGCGAGGCACAGGTGCCCTGGACCCCGCGGACGTCACCAGCCACTGGTTCCACGATCCTCCGCGGCGCTGGAGGTCGCATCCGCAACTTCGCCGGTCCCGCCGACTCGGTCGTGCGGCCGTACGCATGCTGTCCGTCGGCCAACAGAGGTCCCCGTATCCGCCGAACGGCATGTTTCATTCAGCGTTCGCCCGCGGCACGACGGCGCGGGTCGAGTCGACAACCGGCAACGGGGGGCGTACGCCGTGTCATCAAGGCGTCGGCCGGCTCGGTGTACGCCTCCGACCTTTTGATGTACGCCGAGCCCGATGCCGGAAAGTACGACGATCATGCTTCGGCGGGGCGACACCGCGTTTTCGGTGACTTCCTGCGCAGCCCTGAACAAGACTATTTACCGTTGTAGCGAGAGCGTGACTTTGCGACGTACCCGCTGTGACACTCAGGACAAACGATCGATCTGCTGACCTGCGCTCCCCCGGACGGGGGATCCGAGCGCGGGTGTGTTTGGACATACTGACCGCATGAAACGAGCAGTCGTGCTGTGGGCGTCGGCGTACGGTGTGGAGCGGATCTGGTTTGCGACTGGCCACGCACCCGTCTGGAAGTTGCCCGGTGACGATCTACTGATCCCGAATTGGCTCTCGGTCGTTGGTTGTGTTCTGACCGCCCTGGCCATGACCACGATCAGACCAAGGATCCTCTGGGCACTGGCGGTTGGCTGGGTCCTTTCAGCCGCGTTCATCCTGCTCGACCTGGTCGCCGCTGTCCTCCCAGGACTCGGCATCCCTTTCGACCCGCTTGGCATGCTGAGTCGTGTCGGCGCGATCACCGGCGCCACACTTCTCGGCCTAGTGGCCAAGGCTCATCAACCCGCCTCCAAGCCATGGCCGCGCTGGGTCTCCGCTGCGGGAGCCAGCCTGGCGTTCGCCGGATGCCTGACGAGGCTTGTCGCGCAAGCGGTCGTCGGCTTCGACCGCTCGCCATTCGGCGGCCACCTGTCGCTGATCGCCTTCGAAGGTGGCTTTGTACTGGCAGGCACCGTCCTACCGTTCCTGCTCGTTCACCCGATCGGCCTGTGGTTCCCGCGCTGGATGCTATTGCTCCCCGGCTTCACGATCGGCTTCGGTATGTCAGCGTACTTCGGCGTCGGCCTGGTCCAGATGGTTGTTGCTGTAGCGCAAGGCCAGCCCGTCGCCGGCGAGGGCAGCGGCCTGCCGGACAGCTTCTTCTGGGTCGCGATCCCGGCGTACCTCACGTGGGGAGCCGGCCTGGTGGCTGCCGCGCGGGGATATCAGTTCGCCACCCGAAAGGGAGCTCGTCCCGAGTACGACCCTTCGAATCAAGGGCGGGCGGCCTGATAAGTCTTGAGGATGGTCAGGCCGAGGCGGCAGCACTGTCGCTACAGTCCGACGACAGCACCTCTGCGTGTGGCGCGGCAGACACCGGGATCGATGTAACGCTTCGCGCATGTTCAGCGATGCGGTTACGGGAAGTACGTCAAAGTCGGGGACGACCTATGTACGACGTCATGGGCGCCGTGCTGGCATCAGTCTTGCTGGCTGCTGGTCTGACTGCCTGCAACACTCCTAGCGTGGAAGAACAGACCTGCCAGCGAAAGGCGTGGAATTACATCGGCGACGAATCCATGCTGCGTAAGTACCATGGCAGGAGCCCTGACGTCACCCGTTGCCTCAGGCAACCCGCCACAGCCGTTCGAAGTGGCACGCGATCTGCGGCTGTGGCCTTGTCCGGTCGGGTGGCGCCACGAACAAGTCGACAGCAATGTCTGCTCGGCCGATTGGCATTGCGGATCACCGCGGCACCGTCGCCCTGTCATCAACGATCGAGGGCTTCGGCGCCTTCGCAACCCTGAACGGTCGCCACGCTCACCCTAGCCTTGTGGTCCGCCGCAACGCTGCGATGGCCACAGACTCCCACCCGGCGATCGATGCAAATGGGCAATGGCCCACGTGAAGGCAGCCGTTATCGCGCGGAGGATCGCGGAGGTTCTCCCGTCGCAGCAGACCACCCGCAAGGTAGGCGAACGTCCGCGCTGCGCCGTACTCGCCCGCCAACCGGGAGCCGGAAAATCCACGGCACAGAGCAAACTCGGGGATCCTTGGCCCGGGGTCGCGATCGTGCAGGCGTCCAGCCACAGCGGTGACCATCGTGCTGCATCCCTGCCGTCCGACCTCGGACGGTCTTGCCTCGAGCCGGTGCGCGGGGGTCCGGACGACGGCTGCCGCTCGGGCCGATCGGCCCCAAGCAGGCGCATGCCGTCCCCGCCCGAGGCGAGCTGAGATGAGAAGACCTTCGCCGACGGGCACCAGCGCCTGCCTCGGCGGCCGTCACGCGACAGCTCATACGCCCCGTCAGTCGCTGACCAGAACCTTTCGGTGAGAGGTTCGGCCTATCGTGGTTGCCACCAGAGTTGCGAGATTCGCCGCGATCGCGGCGATCACCACGAATGCCAGGTAGGTGTCCCGCCGCTCCGAACAGTCGCGGGCGATCCCAAGTCGCCCAGGAGTTCCGATGTTCCGATCGGTTCTGACGTGATCCGCCCACGAGTTCGTGGCCTCGGTGTCGAGGGACGAGTGGTCGCTCGGCCAGCCGACGGTGATCAACGAGGCGCAGTCGACGTGGACTGCGCCTTCACCGTCGTCCTCGATCGTGAATTCCGGCCCTTTGAACAGCAGGATCGCGATCCCGACGTACAGCACACCGGCAACACAGAGCACTCTTCGCGCCATTCGCATCCCTCTCAGAGCAGCGCCGGGCAGTCGCCCATCCAAGGACACACCACCCGACTCACCGCCAGGCGGATCGAGGTTGATCCGATCCCATCGACATTGCGGTCAGAAGATCCACCACCGCTGGTCGGGGTCGTTGGCGCAGTCCCACTGGATCGCCTGCGTGCCTGGGGTCGTGTTGCCGCCTGGAATCGCCAGACATTTGAAACTCACGTAGTTCACGATTCGGTATCCACCAAGGACCGAGTCGAACTGTACGTACCAGCGCTGGTCATCGAGGCCCACAGGAATGCCGTAGGCATCCCTGAGGCAAGTCCACTGAATCGCTCCCGTGCCGTTCACTCGGCTACCTGCGGGGATCGCCAGGCAGTCGCCGCTGCGGCCGTTCCGGATGACCCATAGGTCCCAGTCGTCCCCGTCCCGGTCCTCGACCTTTGTGAAGTTCCACCGCTGCTCGTAGCCGCTGAGGGACGTCCATTGGATCGCTGCTGCGCCGTCGGAGGTCGATCCGTTGCCGATGGTCAGATACTGATGGGTCTCGGCGTTCTGTATCCTCACGTTGAGATCCGGCTCCGCGTGCGCGGTACCTGCGGACATCACCACTGTGCTGATCATGGCGGCGACCGCCACCACCGCGGCCGCTCTGCTCATCAACCGAGTCTTGGTCATCCGTGTCCTCTTTCCAAGGCAGGGGGCATACTGTTCGTTCCGCTCCGATGCCATCGACGCCATCCGTTAGAAGAGCCACCATCGTTGGTCGAGGTCGTAGGCGCACGTCCACTGGATCGCCTGGATGCCCAGGGTCGTGTTGCCGGCCGGAATCGCGAGACATTTGCCGCTCTTGACGTTCATGATCCGGTAGCCCCCCAGGACGGAGTCGGGTTGGACGTACCAGCGTTGATCCGGGAGACCGAGTTCGGTGTCGGACAACCACGTGCACGGCCATTGGATCGCACCTGTGCCATCCGCAGTGCTGCCGGCGGGGATGGCCAGGCAGTCATTACTGTGGCCGTTCGTGATGATCCATTGGTCCCAGGAGTCCCCCGACTCGTCGTCGACCTTCTCGAAGCTCCATTGCTGCTCCCTACCGCTGAGCCAGGTCCACTGAATCGCGGACGTGCCAGGGGTCGTCGATCCGTTGCCGATAGTCAGATACCTGAAGGTCTCGGCGTTCTGCATCCTCAGGAAGTAGCTTGGGTCCTCGATAGCCTGCGCGGTACCTGCGGGCACGGCGATCGCGCAGACCATGACCCCCATCGCCACCAGCGCGCCGATGACCCTACGCGTGCTGATGAACCGACTGATCCTCATGCAAACCCTGTTCTCCGAAGGCATTCTGGGCAGACTGCGCGCGACAGTTACAACCGCCTGGCAGCTGATGGTGGTCAGATCCACCACCGCTGGTCCGGATCGTTGGCGCAGGTCCACTGGATCGCCTGGACGCCCGGGGTTGCATTGCCGTTCGGAATCGCCAGGCATTTTTCACTCTTGAAGTTTCTGATGCGGTAACCCCCCACGACGGAGTCGTGCTGCACATACCAGCGCTGGTCGTCGATACCGAGGTAGCCGTCGAACGGATTCGTGCCGCAGGTCCACTGAACCGCTCCGGTACCATCCACCCGGCTGCCCGCCGGGATGGCGAGGCAGTCACCACTGTGGGCGTTGGTGATGATCCATTCGTCCCAATCGTCCCCTGACACGTCACGAATCTTGATGAAGTTCCACCGCTGCTCCCAGCCGGGGAGCCAGGTCCACTGGATGGCCGGGGCGCCGTCAGTGTGCGAAGCGTTCCCGATCGTCAGATACCGCGCTGTCTCCAGATTCTGCACGGCGCGGCCGATGCCCGGGTCCGCATGTGCTGTACCCGCGGGCACCACGATCGCCGTGACCGTGGCCGCCGCCGCCACAACCGCGGCCACGACCCTGCGGGCATTGACGAACCGACTGATCTTCATACAAATCCTCTCCTCCGAAGGCGTCCTGGACAGGCTGCTTCACTGATCCGGTGGTAGCCATCCAGGTCCATGTCGAACATCACGAACCAGCGCTGCTCTTCGATACCGAGGCAGCCGTCGAACGGGTTCGTCCTACGGGTCCACAGGACCGCCGGCGCTCCAGCGGTTATGCATGACGACCCCGATCCCCGGGTCCCGCCCAGGCGGCACCTGCAGTTTTACCGACGCGCCGGCGCTGAAAACCACCGCATTACCGCAGCCACGACCTTACGAGCCCTGATGAACACAGCGCGATCATCGTTCAATCCCTCTTTCCGAAACGCTTCTTCACCGGCGCCACCGCGATGGTGGCTGACGGAACGATCAGAAGATCCACCAGCGCTGGTCAACGGCAGAGGCGCACGTCCACTGGATCGCCTGGATACCCGGAGTTGTATTGCCGGCCGGAATCGCCAGACACTTGCCACTCTTGACGTTGACGATCTGGTAGCCACCGAGATACGAGTCGTACCGCACCC
Organism: Kribbella sp. NPDC003505; assembly: GCF_040610875.1. Lineage (NCBI taxonomy): Bacteria > Bacillati > Actinomycetota > Actinomycetes > Propionibacteriales > Kribbellaceae > Kribbella > Kribbella sp. NPDC003505. The sequence continues at coordinate 35,636 of NZ_JBEXNA010000008.1, forward strand.
ACCAGCGCTGGTCCTCGATACCGAGCCGGCCGTCTTTCGGGTTCGTTCCGCAGGTCCACTGGATCGACCCGGTGCCATCCACCCGGCTGCCCGCAGGAATGGCGAGGCAGTCACCACTGTGGGCGTTGGTGATGATCCATTCGTCCCATGTCGGCCAGTCCAGGTCCCTGACTTTGATAAAGTTCCATCCCTGCTCGTAGCCAGGTCCACTGAATCGCGGGAGCGCCGTCGATGTGCGACGCATTGCCGATGGTCAGATACCGGCTGGTCTCCATGTTCTGCACCACAACGCCGACACCTGGATCTGCTTGCGCCGTACCCGTAGGCGCGGCGAGTGCACCGACCACCGCGGCGACTGCCGCCACCGCAGCAGCGACCCTACGTCCGCTGATGCGAGACATCATTCAAATCCCCTCCTCCGAACACGCCGAACCAACTGCTCGACGAATGCGACGACAGTCGACGAAGTGGTCAAGAGCTACCATCGTAGATCCAAGTCGTGGTCCACTGGATCGCCTGGCCCCGTACAGATCTCGAACCTTGACCAAGTTTCAGCGCTGCTCCGCGCCGGCGATCGCTGGGACGCTATCGCCGTTGTCGCCGTTGCCGATCGTCAGGTACTGGCGAGTCTCGGCGTTCTGAATCGTCACGTTAGGACCGGATCCGCCTGCGCGGCACCCGCAGGTACCACGATCACAATGATCCTGGTGACCACCGCCGCCACCGCGGCCGCGAGCCGGCGGGTACCGATGAACCGACTGGTTGTCATGTGCTTCCTTTCTCCAACAGCCACCTGGGCGAGCGCGGCCAGATCCGCCACCGCGGCCCGGCGGCTGACAAACAGTCAGAAGATCCACCACCGCTGGTCAGGGTCGTACGCGCAGGTCCATTGGATGGCCTGGACGCCGAGGGTCGTGCTACCTGCCGGAATCGCCAGGCACTTGTTGCTGCTGACATTGATGATCTGGTAGCCACCTAGGATCGGGTCGGCACGAATCCACCAACGCTGGTCGTCGATCCCCTCGCCACCAAGGTTGTTCGACCCGCACGTCCACTGGATCGCGCCGGTGCCGTTACGGAGGCTGCTTGCGGGGATGGCCAGGCAGTCGTAGCTGTGAGCGTTCTTGATGGTCCACTCGTCCCAGTCGCTCCCCTGCACGTCTCGCACCTTGGTGAAGTTCCATCGTTGCTCGAAGCCGCTGAGCCAGGACCACTGGATTGCGGGGACGCCGTCGCCGTTGTCGGCATTGCCGATCGTCAGGTACCGCCGGGACTCGGCGTTCTGCATCCGCACGCCGTCACCAGGGTCCGCCTGTGCGGCACTGATGGGTACCACGACTGCTGCGATCATGGCAGCGACCACCGCAGCGGCGACTCTACGCGCGTTGATGAATCGAGTCATAGTGATTCAACCTCTTCTCTCCGAAGCAACCCGAGCACGATGCTCAGACCTCCCGACGCGATCGGCGGTTCGCGCGACGACCACGCTCCAGCGGGCGGCCTCCGACGTGGCACCTGCGCCATCGTGAGTCAGACCGAGCAGCAGTGGCATCCGCAAGATCACCGGTTGACAGCTCGAACCCTGGGTCGCGCATGTCCGAGCGAGTGCCATTGATGTTCTTTACAAACTCTTGCCGAGGTCGCGGCAACAGTGCGCGAATGCCAGGCTGCGCGCGAGGCCCGAGCAGCTCTAGGCCGTTGCGTGCGGGCCGGCGCGCTTACCGACAACACGGGCCCCGGCTCCACGGGTGCGCAGCCGAAACGAAGACCTTGCTCGTCGCGACCGCATAGGCTCCGAGCCTCTCGCCCAGCCAGACAGATAGCCAGCCGATTCGACCGTTACTGCCGAAGATTCCTTTGCCGTTGACAACGACGCATGGATGTTCGCGACGCCCGAATTCGGGGCAGATACTCACCAGGGTGACCAGACGGATCAGCCCAAGCCGGCGGTTCGACCACGCGTGCGAGGTTCCCACAACCGTCAAGATGGAAACTGCCGCACGCTGCTGTCAGGAGCATGCACCGTCTCGACCTGAGGCAACGCGTTCACCTGGTCCTGCGAACGGTTCCCAACGCCGTTGATCCGCATAGTGGAGGCGGCCATCTGGTCGTGCGCGAATGGCTCGTGGCTCGAGGAGGTCGCGGCGTCATATTCCCAGCGGAGAGAAAGTCGGACGTCGCGATGTCGAACGTGAACGTCGCCTCGGCTGTGACATGGCGGCTGAGCTGTCTTGCAGGAGTGTACTACGACTGCTCGCGGGTGCGTTGCATCGCACAATCCATTTGTCGCCCGTGGGACCGAGGGCGCGGCGGGCGACTGTCGTCAGCCTGTCGGAAACCTCGAGAAAGCGGCGCGCGGCCTGCTCCACCCAAATGCGTGGGCCGGGGTGCAGCGCCTTGCCACGCCCTTTGGCCGGCGTCCGGCCAGCGCCTGCTCCACACGATCGCGTCCAGCGCTTCCATAACGGGCAAAGAGCGAAGGTCCCGAGCCCGGTCGCTTTGACAGTTGACATGCGCGCCACGACCAGCGGTCGTGCCTTCGCAGTCAAGAACGGCGGACACGTTGCCGCATATCCGCGAGCGCGGCTGGGCTGAACCCTCACCAGGCGCAGACTCCCCGCCATCCCCGGCGGTATGACCCATCCCCAGTGACGGCCCGATCTCACTTACAGAACCGAAACAACCACAGACAGCAACACCCCATCTGCTCAGGGGAGCGCCGATCGACGAGGTTTCGAGCCGCATGGCTGGGGCGGCAGCAGGCAGACGCCGCGTCAACCGGTGTCGCTCGGTGGGGGCCCGCTATAGAGTCAGCCTCCACTGCTGGTCAGGGTCGTTGGCGCAGCGCCACTGAATCGCCTGCGTCTCCGGCGTTGTACTGCCCGCGGGAATCGCCAGACACTTGCCGCTCCACACGTTCACCAGTCGGTAGATAGGGCGACCGTCCTCATACCAGTCCAATCGGATGTACCAATAGTTGGACCAGGCGTCTTGGTTACAGTCCCACATGATCGCCGGCGCCCCGTCGTACAAGCCACCGCCGCTGATGCCAGCGCACCGATGATCCAAGTTGTTGACGATCCAGTAGCGGTCGTTGTCTTCACCAGACGCATCGACCTGCTTGACGAACTGCCAGTACTGATCCGGCCCACCATCGAACCCATACTGAACTACCTTCGCACCGTTACCGGTTCCAGCGGTCGAGAGGTACTGGCCGGTCTCCTTGTTCGAGATGGGCAAGTAGTACGTCTGCACCGACTGGGTTGCGAGCTGGTCCGCCTCCGCCTCGCCCGCTGGCGCCAGCAGTGACACGAGTGTGGCAACCGCAGCCACGATCCCACCCGCCAGCCTTCGGCTTCCTCTCACACCAACCATGCGAAATCAGACCTCCTCGACCGATGCTCAACGCCGCCAAGTAGACGAACAAGCAGTCTTCGATACGGAATCCAGCGCCCGCATCCGCAAAACCGCCAGACACCGACTTGAGGTCCTTCGAACCGATCGGCACCGACGACGGCGTCACTGCTCACCGTCCATCCCGCGACGCTCACGCGATAACTGCCGAACGCGTCGCCGCGCCCAACGCCATCTCGGGCCCTTCGCGAACCCGAGTCGGACCTCAGCCGCTGGAACCGAAGTCCACTGCGAACGCTCCTCGAGGACCTCGACCTGGATCCCACCAAGCTGGCGAACGTCGCAGCGCAGATCGATGACGCCACGAGCCAGTTGGCGCTCGACCCGGCGATCGGCGATCTCCAGGGGCAGCTTGCCGATCGGCAGGAAAGCTCGTCGGACCTCGGTTGCCAGTCGACCCGACGGGTGGTGTCACCGCAAGCGTTGCTGCGGAACCTGCGGCTGTTCGTCGATGCGGCCCGCACTCGTGGCGTGACCGACATCAGCCTGGGGGCTGCGAACGTTCTCTACCTCGGCATGCTGATGGAGGCGTTGCAGGGCAGAAGAGCTGCGAGCGCGTTCGTCACGACCATGCTCGGCGTCGAGGAACCCGAAGCCCACCTCCACGTTGGAATCCAGCGCAGACTCTTCCGCCATCTACTCGAGACCGAGCCGGCCCTGCTGCTGACGACGATGCCGGGACAACTCTTTGCACAGTCATCAGAGTCTCCTGCACCGACCTGAGCGCGCTACGACGATTCCGTCTGTACTGGCGGGTAAAGTTGACCCTTTGGCGGCTATCTCACCCGCCTCGATCCCACCGGCTGGAACGAGTATCGTTTTCATCGTGGCGACCGTGGCCACCACGATCGCAGCACAGCACGGACTCGTCAGGACATCGCGATGCCAGCCACCGGTCATCGTTTGCATCCGGGCTGGTATGACAGCTGCTGACGCCACTCCTCCCTCTGCGCCAACACATTCGAGATCTCGACTCTGTGACGCCGACTGGTGACATTGCTGATGCGCTCACAATCATGCTGGTGCCACCTTGACCACATGCACTGCCCACTTGTCAGCGCACGCGCGGATAGCGACTCACTGATCGGGCTCGCCCGCCTGCCACTAGGTCGGTGTCCTCTCGACTCCTCCCTCGTTATCCACGCTCACACCGTCCGGTCGAGCACGTGCCCCATCGCGCGCAGCCGACGCTACCTGGGCCCGGCTGAACGTCGCGAAGCGTCGTCAACGAGTCGGTACATGACGAAGGTTCGCGTGCTCCACGCACAGATCGAAAAGTTCAGGGGTGTCGTCCGATGCGCCGCGGCATTCGTCTGAGAAGTCTGCTGCCGCCGCCTGGACCGCTGCGGCCATTGGCTCTGGCGACCATGCTGAGCCGTGTCGGCGATGGCTTGCTGATGACAGCCAGCGTGCTGTATTTCAACCGGATCGTCGGGTTGTCCGTCAGTCAAATCGGCGTCGGCCTTAGCGTCGCCGGCTTGTGTGCACTGCTGTCAGGTGTACCGATGGGGCATCTCGCAGACCGACGAGGCCCACGCGTGCTCTTCGTGATCCTGAGCGTGCTAATGTCCGGGCTTTCGCTGCTCTACCTGCTGGTGGATGCGTTCTGGCAGTTCCTACTCGTCGCCATCGTGATGACTGTCGCCGACCGCGGTGTGAGCGTCGTCCGGGCCGCGCTTGTTGCGGCAGTCACCCGAGGTTCGGAGGGACGCGTTTCTGCCCGGGCCTATCTGCGGGCGGTCACCAACATCGGTCTCATGGCCGGAGCCGGCATCGGAGCACTGGCGTTGCACCTGGACAACTCGGCGGCGTATCGAATGACCTTCGTGCTGGACTCGTTACTCAGTCTTGTCGTCGCGTTCATTGTTTCCGCGGTGCCGCGGGTGCAGCCACACGCCAGGAACGAGAACCGGCCGGTATGGATCGCGCTGCGTGACCGTGGGTACTTGGCTGTCGCGGCGCTCAACGCAGCGATGTCCATCCACTACGCGGTGCTCGATGTCGCGATCCCCCTATGGGTTGTCGAACACACCGAGGCGCCGCGCTGGACCGTCGCTCTCCTCCTGAGCATCAATACCGGGGTGGTCGCGCTCTTTCAAGTCAGGGCGAGCCGAGGCACCACGGACGCATCAACCGCCGCCCGTGCAACCAGGACTGCGGGTTTGTTGCTGATGGCGTCGATGATCTTGTTCGCTGTAGCGTCCGAAGGCGGCGTCGTACTTGCCGTGGCGCTGCTTTCGCTCGGGGGCGTCATCCACGTGATCGGAGAATTGCTGCAGTCCTCCGGCTCGTTCCTGCTCAGCTTCGACCTCGCGTTCGACCACGCGCAGGGCCAGTATCAAGGCGTATGGAGCACGAGTATGTCGGTCAGTACGATGGTCGCGCCGGCGGTGGTCGCGTTGCTACCGCTCGGCCTCGGAGTGCCCGGATGGATCATCCTCGGCGCCTGGTTCGCCATGACCGGCATGTTGTTCGTACCGACGGTGCGCTGGGCCGCAGCCCGCCGACTGCAGTCGACCAAAATATGAGCCGTCTCGCTCCGCAGTCGAGCGCCTCGGGACCATCCCTTGGAGATCCGGTCTGATCCGACGGCCTCACGTGATGTGAGCGCTCTGACACTTGTCTTAGTTGCCATGGGCGCCGAATAGCCGCCAGAGTTCCAGCTCTGCTGCTTGTGTGCCCGCGCTCAGGGATATCGTGATCGGGCCTCGCAATCCCCCGTTGTCGCGATCGTCGGCGAGCCTCGGAAGTTCCCCGCACCCGCAGGTTGAACCGTCCCGGGTTTGGTGCACCCTCGGTTATGTGTGGACGACCGGTTGGTCGTCTCGGGTTTGTGCATAGTAGTCGGCCTCGGCTTCGGCGGGTGGGCGTCGGTCGAGGCGGTGCATGAGCCGGCTGGTGTTGTACCAGTGGACCCAGGCTGCGGTGATGGCCTCGAGGTTGGCGAGGCCGGTGAGGGGTCCGCGGCGGAAGGGTGAGTCGTCGCGGATGCATTCGGTCTTGTAGAGCCCGATGGTGGTCTCGGCCAGGGCGTTGTCGTAGGCGTCGCCGACTGACCCGATCGAGGGGCTGAGACCGTGGAGCTGCAGGGTCTCGGTGAAGTGCAGCGAGATATATCGCGACCCCGCGTCCGAGTGGTGAATCGCCTTGTTTTGCAGAGGTTTCCCTTCTCTGAGGCGCAGTTCGGCAGCCTGTCTGATGGCGCGTTCGACGAACGCGGTGTGCTTGGACATCGAGCACTCCCAGCCGGCGATGAAGCCGGCGAAGGCGTCGATCACGAACGCGGTGTAGGCGAACGCGCCGCCGGCCAGCCGCACGTAGGTGAAGTCCGCGACCAGCAACCGGTTCGGTGCCGGCACCCGGAACTGGCGGTTGACCAGGTCTGGTGCCCGGTCCCCGGCCGGATCCCCCCGCCAGCCGTTCGCCTTCATGAGCCGCAGATCGGAGCGACCCCGAACCGAGCCCTGTGCTCGGCGATGAACCGGCAGATCAGCGCTGTCGCGGGTCGCTCTCCCGCACGAAGAAACTCGTCGCCGCCTTGAGGATCTCGATCGTCTGTTCCAGTTCGGCGTTCTTGCGCTTCAGCTCCCGGTTCGCCCGGGCCATCTGCGAGGACACACCCTCGGCCTCACCGGCGTCGACCGCGGCCTGGCGAACCCATCGCCGCACCGTTTCCGGTGTCATCCCCAGCCGGCCCGCCACCGTGCTGATCACCTCCCACTCACTGGCGTAGTCACCACGGTGATCGGTCACCAACCGAACCGCCTTGGCCCGGGTCTGCGCGTCGTACTTCCTCGGCATAGATGCCACCTTCCCAACGAAGGAGGTGGGCATCAAACCCGGGGTGGCTCAGGTACCGACCCGCGGGATTCCGCGTACACCGCCGCTGCTTCGCTCCACCGAGACCGCAACGTTGTTGATCGTGCCGTCAACCGGTTGAGGCAGTTGCGCGGTACTCCGATTCTCTACGACACAGCACGCACACGCCAGTCGTGTCGGTATCGTCGTTCAGACCTAGCTACGGTGATCCGTCCAACGCACCACCTCGACATCCGTTGTCCTAGGGCCGCAGAAACCGGACAACTTTCCCCGCCACAATGTCGACGACATGGGCATCAGGGAACCGCAGATCTGCCCAGAACGCGCCAGGATCGTCCAAACCAACGGCTGCCGTCAGCCACAGCGTCATCGCCATACCATGCGAGGCGATCACAACCGGCCGACCGTCGGCGGCCGCGATGTGCTCGACGACACCGGCCTCGAAGCGCCTTATGACGTCATCTCTGGCCTCCCACCCGATGTGGTCCGCGCCATCGACATACGCGCGGCGTTGCTCCCGGAAGGTTTCGCCGTACACCTCTGCCCGCGAGATCTCGTCGAAGCGCGGGTCCTGGACCACGTTGCCAGCTGGCCCGAGTGACGCGATCGCCTTCGGCTCCGAGCTCGCGACAAGCCGGGCGCCAGTCGGGAGCCGGCCGCATAGTGACCGTGCCGCGACCTGACCCTCCGGAGCGAGCGCCCAGTCACGCGCAGGCGTATCCGGCCCATGGGCCGGCATAGCGTGACGCACCAAAATAAGCACCCAGACAACGTACATTCTCGATCCAGCAGTTTGCACGGAATTCGTCAGGAGCCTGGCAATTCTGCTGATGCGAATGCCGGTTCCTCCTCGGAGACTGCCATCGGGGAGGCGATGGTCATGACCAATAGATCGGTGATCGTGGTCGGCGGCGGCATCGGCGGACTGGCTGCGGCAGCAGCTCTGCATCGAAGCGGCTGGCAGGTCCGCGTGCTGGAGCGTGCCCCGGTGTTCAGCGAGGCCGGTGCTGGAATCAGCTTGTGGTCAAACGCACTTTCAGGTCTCGACGCCATCGGCATAGCCACGAAGGACTGGAGATCGAACAATCTCGAGATCAACGCCGGTATTAGAGACCCGAGCGGCCGCTGGCTGAGACGCAGGGGCGCCATCGCGCGAGCACAGGCTTCAGGTACCGCGGCCGTGCTGCACCGGGCAGACCTCCTGCAGGCTCTCGTCGATGCGCTGCCGTCGGGAGCTTTGATTCCGGATGCCGAGGTGACCTCGATCAGGCAGTCGGCTGACGGCGTACAGGTCACCCATCGGCAAGGTAACGACGAGGCCGACCTCCTGATCGGTGCCGATGGCGTGCGCAGCACCGTCCGGCAGGTGGTCTGGCCCTACGCCCCGCAACCCCGCTATGCAGGCTACACCGCGTGGCGCATGATTACACATCGCATGCCCCACATCGAGACACGTGCCGGCGAGACCTGGGGCGCAGGCATGCGGTTCGGTTATGCACCTCTGCCGGACGGCAACCTCTACTGCTACGCGACCGCGAACATGGCCAGGCGAACCTCGCTGCCACAAACGGATCTCACCGAGTTGCGTGCCCGCTTCGGCGGTTGGCATGCGCCGATCCCGCAGTTACTTGACGCTGTCGAGATGCCTATCCTCCGACACGACATCTACGACCTCGGACATCTCGCATCATTCGCGCATGGACGAATCGCGCTCCTCGGAGATGCGGCGCACGCCATGACTCCGAACCTGGGACAGGGGGCGGGACAAGCCATCGAGGACGCAGTCACCCTGGCAGCCGTTCTCGACGCGCACTCTTCGATTCCCGAGGCGTTGACCCGGTACGACGATCAGCGGCGTCCACGTACACAGTCGATCGTCCTCCAGTCGCGTCAGCTCGGAACCATTGCTCAACTGTCCGATCCGTTTGCGATCTACATCCGGAATCTCACCATGCGACTCGTTCCACGCGCGCTCGCACAGCGTGCCCTCACCCGCGTGGCAGACTGGCCCGGACCACAAGTGCCCTAGCCCGGCACCGGCAACTTCACGGATGCGATGGCTCACATCGGACGACGATCATCGGGACATGGTCTATGGACGATCGACCGTCCTGAAGTCCGCGCTCGACAGGCACATGCCCCGGTACGATTTCGCGGAGGCACACGAGCGTTGGATCGACGCGGAGCAAGCGGAGGTGTGGCGAGCGCTCCTCGACGTACGCCTGGCTGACCTGAGGATTGCCCGCACCCTGGTCACGCTGCGCGGCCTGGCGCCAACCGCGAACCGCGCCGGACAGCCCCTGGCGACACATGGTCCGGTGAAGATGTTGACGCTGGACGAAAACCGCTGCGCGATCGCCGGCGCGATCAGTCAACCATGGCGTCTCGCGCCACCACGTCACAAGATCTCCGACCTGTCGGAGTTCGTCGCGTTCGAGCAGCCCGGCTGGGCCAAGTACCTCACCAGCTTCGAACTTGCCCCACGCGATGCCGGGACGATTCTCCGCACTGTCACCAGAGTCTCCTGCACCGACCTGAAGGCGCTACGAAACTTTCGTCTGTACTGGCTGGTACTCCGCCCCGGTTCGGGACTGGTCCGACGAGACCTGCTCTCCACCGTCGCCCGACTCGCGGGCTGATCGCAACTAGCACGCGGTCATCCGCCATTGGCCAGTGCCTTAGTGCTGTGTCGGGATCACGCGGGACACCGCAGGCTGCGGATTCTGCACCGCTACACAGGCGGAGGCCGCGCCACCTTGGGCCTTAACTGCGAAAGAGACTCCACCGCGCTGGTTGCCGCATGCAACGAGCTGATAGGTAATGCGGTCCGGCCGATCTCCAAATTCTCCGAAAATAAGGCTGGATGAGCACAACTCGGTGGTGCTGGGCCGCATCGAAGATATGAACACAACTCCCTTACCGAGAGGAACATCCCCATGATTCGACACACGGCGGCACTCGCGGGTGCCGCAGTGCTGGCTCTGACGAGCCTGTCCACCTCCGTCGCGTCAGCGACAGAGGTGGGAACGACGGCCGCCTGCACACTGAACGCCGGCTCGGTGACCGCTGCCGGCGCTCAGACCTACCGGACCGTGACGTCGACCATCCCGCCCACGGCTGGGACGCAGCAGACCACAGCCAACGTGTTCCAGGCGGGCGCTGTGCGGCTCAGTTCCACGTTCACGGACATCCCGAACTACGTCGGCTCGTCCCGGTCCGGCTTCGTCGTGATCGGGGACAGCCTGTACATCAGGGGCTACACGACCGATGGCTCGGATCAGATCGACCAGACGTACCCAGGTGGATCGACCCGGATCGGTGGCGGCTGGACGCCATACCGGCTGATCGAGCGATCGGCCTATCGCCCGCTGGACACCGATATCCCCGGCCGGACGCACTTCTACGGACTGCGGAACGACGGCGTCCTCTTCCGGTGGAACATCACCAACGGCTGGAAGACAGCGGGGTCAGCGGCCGGCTTCGCGGCCGTCAAGTCGATGGCGCTGATCAGCCAGAACGCCTCGTACGACACCTTCCTGGCAAACACCGGCAGCGGCGCGCTCTACACCATCCGGATCCCGGTCACCTCGCCGATGAAGCCGGTGGTCAAGAAGGTCAGCACCAGCGGCTGGTCCGGGCGCACACTGATCGCGAACCGCTGCGGTCAATATGGCACGGTACTGCTGGCCGTGAACGACGCGGCGAAGACCGGTGCGCTGTACGCCGTCGGGCACGCGAACGGGCTGTTGACCGTGATCAAGGCCCTCGGCAACGTCCCCACGAGTTTCGGGAACCCGATCCAGTTCCGCTGGGGTCCGGAGTCGGAGTATCTGAACGGCGAGTGATCGGTCGCAACTAGTAGTGGTGCGGCACGGGTGGGCGGTTTAGTAAAGGGCCACCCAAGTGGGAAATTGGCGTGGGAAAAGGGAGTTTGTGGGGGCAGGGGCGGGAGTGTA
>NZ_JBEXNA010000008.1:46834-162743 GCF_040610875.1 Kribbella sp. NPDC003505
ACCGCCCCCCGTTTTTCGGTCACCCCCAACCTTTCCGGGGGGGGGCCGGAGTCGGATTTTTTCACCGGCGTGTTACGGCACCAAATCCTTCGTGGTCCGTCTCGTATCAGCTGATACGAGACGGACCACGAAGGACGAACTTGCACTTGGCAACTGCTCTTGGCTGGGACAGGCGCCGTCAGTCTCGCGGTCGGGGACCTCGAGGTTCAGGTGAGTCCGAACCACGCGAACCAAACGTTCAGCGTGTCATGGTCCGCAGTCCCGAGCTTGCCCAGGAGTGGTTTGCAGCCGCGGCCGCCGCGGGACTGGCGACCTGACCTCGACCTGCCCCCGAAGGCGGCAGCGAGGCTTCGTACTGCGGCGTGTGGCGATTCTACTGACGCCCCTCCCCGTCGGCGGAGCTGTGATCGCCGTAAGAAGCCCCAACGACTGCACCGCCGTCATTAGGCAGCGGTTGTCACGATCCGGAAGCGAAGCGATCAAGTGCTAATGCGTGAACACTGGACCGCGGCTGATGAACGGAATTTGACTGCGATGGGCGAGCCTGAAGGTAGCCGCGAGCTGCCCAAGCTGCTGGTCGGAGACGATCGGCACCAGCCGGAGCAGGGAGCGATCTCATCCGCAGCGACGATTCAGGTTGCCGGTCATGTGGCTCCTTATCCAACGTTGGCTGACGAAACGGTGATATCGGCTACGATGAACGATCGAGACGAGACCGCATCCGGCAAGTGGAGCCAGAGTCGACGTGTCACCAGGCTTAGCTTGCAGCGGATTCATGATGAGGCTGGTCGACTGGTCGCGCAGCGGACCGGCGGCGTTTCTTCCGTGGGGTATCTGACTAGCGGGCGAGGCAACGACGGCGTGTTTGGTGTGCGCCCTTCGGAGCAACCGTTTCCCGGTCTCGATCTGACCTTTTATGCCCGCGGAAACGAGCAGTTAGTATACGCAGCCGACTCGGGGTGGACACCGGACCCAGATGGCTGGACAACTCGATCGGTGAGGCGGCGAGGAGCGTGATGGCTGCTCAAGCCGAGCAGACAGCCCAGCGATTGTCGAGGCTGCGATCGGTGTTCGGCGACGGTCATTCGATCCCGCGAATGGTGGAGTCGTCGATTTCCCGTCTCCGGGCCGGGTGCTGCGAGAGCTCGATATCGCTTCGGTTGTCGATCCCGATGAGCGGTATGTGATTCCTGTTCCCGTCGCGGTACAGGAGTGGAGGCCCCTGCAGGACGGAACCGGTCTCGCGATCGGTCTGCGGGCGCCGGAACAACTGTCCGAGGCCCATCTGACCCGTGCCGGCCGGGAAATGGCTTGAGCGCTCGTCACCAAAAGGGTTCGATGCGGAGTTGCTCGGTCGATTGTGCCCAGGCAACACAGTGGCCGAGTTCGTTGCTGCGACGCAGAGAAGACCTGAACTCGCCGACTCCGCGCGAAGGTTTCTCAGCGCGGCGCGCGAATGCACCCTCACAACCGGTGAATTCCTCGCCGTGCGCAGGCAGGACAATTTGGTGTTCGACGCCGAGAACGAATTCCATCTCATCGACACCTTCGGACGTCCAACCCGGGAGTACTCGATCGGTAAGTTCCTGTTGCAGTGGATCAAGGACACCGGTCGGCCGGTCGACACCAAGCCCGCGCTCCTCGCTGTGAATGTCAGACTGATATCCGCGATGAATGCTCTCGCTGACCATGTCGGCGTGCCGGCGTACTGGGAGCTGCCGGAGCACATGCGGCCTTATCCTTGGAAGATCCTCCACGCTTGTGCCGACTGGCAGCCCTCCGGCGTAGCTCCCGGGCCCCGACCAGCCGAGCATCCCACCGAGTCGGCGAGGCCGTCACACCGCTACCCGCCAGGTTCTCGCCGGTCAGCGGGCCGCGCCCGATAGTCCCCCGCGCGTCAACGATGAACCGCGACGAAGCAGCCGGACGGTCGTGGTCAGTGCCACCAGACTCCAAGCTCACTGGTGGACGCACCTCGCGCGAATGCCCGATCCACGTGGACCGGGCTGACCACGAATGGCCAGGCAACGTCGCGCTATCGCCGATCCGACGAGGTAGGCCCAGGACAGCCCTAATTGCACGGATCAATCTGGCCCGAGCTCTCAAGAGGCAGGGCGCGAAGGCCGCGAGATGACCCTGCTGAAGTTCAACATCGGGATCAACTGGCCGGAGCACGGTCCATGTTTGATACAGGCCGCACGCGCGGCCGCGAAGCCGGAGGACCTGCGGGAATTCCTGCAGCCGCCGACCGACATTACGGTGCCCAGCACGGGCCTGGTCGATCATCCTGAACAGCGGCTGGGTCATCCCGTCCACCATGGCATGACCCATCGCCGTACCGGCCCCGGCCGGCCACGCTGCTACAGACCACCACGAAACCGGACGTTCCGCCGTACGGACGACTTCGACAGCTGCATCAGCAATCTCCAGTCCGGATCCTCGAGCAAGCGCGCGACGATTGTTGGCGGCCCCGAGGCATTCAGGCACAGCAGGTTCCCGAAGCCTCGCCTGATCGTGTCCACGATGTCCTGACGCAGGGACGCCCGCCGGTCGGGTCGCACGAGTGTGGCGAGGGCCGAACGCTCGGGGGCCGCCGGCTCCCAGTCCGGATACTCGCGTGAGCAGCGAACCTGCTTGATCCCTGCGGCCAGAACCGGCGACAACACACGGTCGGCGATGTGATCGAGTCGGGCTTGGCTGTACGCCTCGGTGACACCCTCTTCGACCGGCCAGTGGAGCATACTCACCACCGCCCCGGCGGCATGGTGCCGCGGAACGGCGAGGTGGGTGAACTCGTGTACGACCGTCGTCAACGCTGCGCGACGCTCGATCCCGGATCGACGACGGCAAATCGTTCAGGACGTGCGTACATCCGCTGCAGCGGCTCGACCACGACTTCCCGATGGAGGTACATGGAACCGTCGGGCCTACCTCCGCGGCGAATTCCACCTTGGGATCGAGATACTCGAGTACCCCGTTCCACAATGACCGCCCCGCGCCGGTGTCAACCGCAATGGCGTCTCTCACACGCTGCCACAGTCCATCACCGACGTCCGGACCCGCGCTCTCCATGCGGGACCGAACGGTTTCATCCGTCACCCCAGATCCGCGGAGCCGAGATCGATGCTCTTCTCCGGAGAACCATTCATGTCCAACCCTGGCCGACCCGCTCGAAGGAGGACATCCTCGGCACGTCCACGCGTCTCGCCCTCCGGCGAGCGGGCTTCGCGGACCAAGTCGTCCAGCGTCTTCAAGTACCGGTATGCCCGGGCTCGACTCTCTTCGTCCGTGATCGCGGCTGCTTGATCCCTCAGCCGAGCCACCCTGAGAGCCAGTTCCTCCGGGTCTGTGAACTCGCGCCACCAGGCGCGAACAAGCTTCCGCCGCGCCGAATCAAAGACTTCGTAATCCACCGAGCTCCTCGTCAGCACCTGAACCTCACCTACAGCAGCTTCACCGGGCCGCAATAAGAGGTGCCCCGTGGATGCCGGGACCACGCATATTCGGCCGTGCATACCCTCATCTCAATCGCGCAACTGCACCACGGCATCCGTAAGATCGCCGGTGCCGCAGGAAGGGCATGTCACGTCTCGCTGGCTTGCGGTAATGTCTCGGTGTGGCTGGTGTTCGTCAACGAATTACAGAGCTGAGCTTCCCGACGCCGGCCATCGTGAGAACGACCACTTCTTTTCGCAAGGGCGACCTGGTGAGTCAGTTCGCGGCGCTGCAGGCGATCGAGGCCAACGACGTGCTCCAACTGCTGGATGAGCAGCTGGACGCGGCTGCCTCCAAGGATGAGCGAGTCGCGGTCTTCGAGACGGCGTTCCAGCACGCGGCGAATTGGCGCTTCGAGATGGCGGCAATCGGTCGGCGGACCCCGGAGGCTGCGCTCGAGCCGTTCCGGACCCCGATCCATCGGTACACGCAGTACCGCCTCACACCGGCGGTCGCCAATCGCGAACCAGGGTCGCCCGCGTTCCAATTGCTGACGGCGCTGGAGCAGGTCGCTCTGGAGCGGTTGAACCAGGCGGAAGAATTTCTGAAGGGTTACAAAGGAGCTTCAGAACATCGTCGACTTGCCCGACGGGGGCACCGTCAATGAGAACGTGCTGCTTTTCGAGCCGAGTCTCTACGGACCCGACGCGGTGAAGGTTCGGACGGCATTGAAGGCTGACCGAGAGATTCTGCGACACGCGTCGTTCGAGACATTGAGGTTTTCTCATCGGGGTTGGTCGGCTGATCGGGTGTCGTTGTCTAGAGCAACGGTGTGGTGAACGGGGCGTGTCGCGTCGGCGGGGTAGGGGTCCTGACGCTGTAAGTCGGTTCTCGCCAAAGACTCAGTCCACGGACAGGACCCCACGTGATCACCTATCGTGCCACCCGGGCCTCGTCGAAATCGTCGGTGACCGGGGGCATCTGGAGCTTCGTCGCCCACTCGCCGGATAGCTGTTCGGAGCGTCGCCGCCGGAGCGCGTCGACGCTCAGTCGGCCGTCGACCGTGATCACCGGTTCGCCGTCGAGCACGACACGGCTGGACGGCTCGCGCACGGCGGCGGCCCCGACATCGGGAAACTGGTCGGTTAGGTCCATTGCGCTGCCGCGACCAGATCAGCGCCTGCCCGTCTCGCCGCACGATGACCACCCGGAGTTGACTGAACTTCTCATGCGCTGATTGCCGCTTCGAGCATGTGCCGGAGGGTGATGCGGTGCCAGGTGGCGAGCTGGCGCGTCGGGCACGAATCGTGTCTGGGCGGCGGGTCCTTCCGACGATGAGCACCTGGCTGCGTCGGCTCTCCTGCGCGATTTGGCGTGCCGGATCAGGCGTGCTGGCAACCGGCTGGACTGCACCCTTGCCGCCTATCAGTGGCTTCGCAAGGGACCGCACGCACACATGAAGGTGCGAGTATTGCCCAATGACCTCGGGTGAAGTAATCCTGGTTCGCCATGGGCAGTCGACTTGGAATGACGAACGCCGGTGGGCTGGCCAAGCTGATCCACCACTCACCGACCTTGGCAGGAAGCAAGCAACCAGACTTGCTGAACTCTGTCGTGGCGCGGGAATCGCCGCCGTGGCGACCTCTGACTTGAGTCGCGCTCGACAGACTGGCCTCATCGTTGCGCAGGCGCTCGAGCTCGCTCCACCAGTACAGCTGCCCGACATCCGCGAACGCTGGAGTAGGACGCTCACGGGGCTGACTGCCGAGGAGATCGAGGACAGGTTTCCGGGGGCGCTAGCTGCGTGGAGAGGCGGGACATCGGCGACCCTTCCAGGCGACAGCGAGGCATTCGATACCTTCGCCGCTCGAGTTGGTCGAGGGCTGCACGCCGCCGCATGCCTTGCCCCAGTCGTGCTTCTGGTGGCTCACGCGGGCATCTTCCGCGTTCTGGGCGATATAACTCGAACAGGTACGAATGCCAGTCTGGCGAATACCGATGGGCGCCGGATCGTAGTAGGTGCCAGCGGTATAAGCGACACGGGGCCGGCATTTTGATTTTGCCGCCAGGATGGTTGCTCCGAGGCGATTTATACAGGGCGCAGGACCGTCGGCATACAGTGCGGTCTTCTCACCGAGGTTGATGATCTGAGCGGTGCCGTAGTCTGAGGCAACGTTGTGCTGAACGGGGGTGTCGCGGGCTGGCGTGGGTCCTGGCCTAGAAAGGTCGGTTCTCGCCAAAGAAGCCCGACCTGAACCAGGACCCCACGTGATCACCTATCGTGCCAGTCTCGACGTGCCCGCAGAAACCGCCTACCAGGTCGCGCGCTGGCTGACCGCACACCGCAAGGCCCACGACGCGCGCCCCTGGCGGCGTGCCGCGACCCCAATTCGTGCAGGCCGTCATGGTGCTGCGCTGGTTCACAGAGGCCAAGGCCGTGCGCGAGGGGTGGGCATTCGTGGGCCTGGACGGCACGCTGATCCCCAGCACCCGGGTCAGCGCACCCTCCGACAGCGGTCACGACCTGTGGTACTCCGGGAAACACAAACAACACGGCGGCAACATCCAGGTCCTCACCGGCCCGACCGGTTACCCCGAATGGGTCAGCCAGGTCGAACCCGGCTCGACCCACGACATCACCGCCGCCCGAGAACACGCCCTGCCCGCGCTGTACCCGGCCGCCGCCCAGGGCCTGCCGACTCTGACCGACAAGGGCTACACCGGCGCCGGAATCGGCATCATGGTCCCGACGAAGGGCCGCAACCTGAGCCCCGACAACCAGGCCCGCAACACCTTGATCAGCGCCCTGCGCGCACCCGCCGAACGGGCCAACGCCCTGCTCAAACGCACATGGCAGGCACTCGAACGCATCACCCTCGACCCATGGCGAATCGGCGCGGTCACAGCCGCAGCACTCGTCCTGCTGCACCTCCAACGAGGCACCCGGTGAGAAACCCTCATTGGCCGATCTGGAAGCAGAGCGTCGCAGCACCGGGCCGCTCGCTCCCGGGATCCGGAGGTTCGGCGGGCATTCTCGGACGCCGCGTACTACCTCATCCAAGGCCCGTGGATGCAGCGCGGCCATGACGCAACCGTGCGCCCCTTCTTGGTCGCGGCGTACACGTCACTGTTCGACAAGACGCCGGTGTTGCCGCAGGCAATAGATCTGGACGCGATGGTCCGAGGGCAGGACGCGTTCAGCGAAGTGATGCGCGAGCAGTTCACTGTGCTCCCGTCTCCCGCTGCCCAAGGCCAAGCCCCGGAGAACATCTCCTCGAAGCATGGTGAGCGCCCCAGCCATCGAAGCACGCGCACCGCGCGGCGGCCAGGCGGCATCGGCCGTTGAGGATGACCCGTGGCTTGGCCTCAGATGGCGGGTCGGGCGCGCATGTTTCCCACGCCCTACGTTGTGAAGACAACTACGCCGATCTTCGATGTTCGCCAGTGCAGCCGCAGTCCATCGATCTGGACGGGCACGGTTCGCGACCAGCACACCTTCAACGGCCCGCCGCGCGACCAATCGCGAGCGCTCCCGTCGCCTTCCGCCGACCGGCAGGCGGCTTGGGCCGCTGAAGACCGGGCCCGGCAGACGAGCGTGGCTTGTATCCCCGGCCGTTGACGTGGTATTCCGCAGCATGTTCGGCATTTGATTTCAAGCGCACGGTTCTGCGGCAGCTTGGCTACATACACGCATGTATGAATGTAGCAACCACCACCAACCAGAGCGAGGATCTCATGAGTGACGCACCAAGAGGCCAAGTACGCCGTATCGCTGTCACTGGTTGCCTCACGGCTTCTGAGCCTCATGACTACGCCGACGCCTTCGAGGTACAGGTTCCCGTTGGTGACGTCTGACCACCGGAAGCCTGGGTCCGTGCCGGCCTTGAGCTGACGCCGGCTTGGGTCATGCGGGTCGTTGAGGGATTCGGCTCGCGAGAGCAGGCGAATCCGACCGTCGGCAAGCGGACCGTTATGGATCGGCAACTCGGACGAGTCCGAGGTTCGCCTCAAGGCGTCGCTCTCCTTCGTGCGCGTGACGATGATCGGGCGCAACCGCGACATCGGTCCGCCGAGTACTGCTCACCGTCTTCAACTTCGAACGGCCAGTGATCGGGTGCCTCATCTGGATCCTGCTCGGCGTTGGACACGGGTGGGCGGCGCCGCGGATCATCACGAGTCGAGCATCGGAGGAAATCTCAAGAAACCGGTCGCGATTTCCGAGCGGCTCGGGCTCCTCTATCGTCGGTGGCCTTGCGCCGACGGCTCGACTCACCTGCTGAGGTAGTACGGGTCGCGATGGCCGACATTCGTCGAACGAGGTACTGTCTGTTGGTCACTGAGACGGAGCATGGCCCGGCCGCGCGCGTGCTGGAGCCGTTCTGTCCAACAAGCGGTTGAAGACTGGCCGGCATCCGGACTTCCGCGCTTCAAGCCTGCGTGGCACACATTCTGGCCGACGGGCCTGCACAGGTCGAGCTATATCGTTGTCACTTGCCGGCCGACAGCGAGGGGGTTTCGGACGGCCGAGGGGTCGTCGCTCCTGCGCCGTTTGGACTACGGTCCCTCCGGCTCGAACAGACCGATGGCGAGTGGCACCCGGTCGGGTCGACTGTCCCGCGGTGAGCCGCCTTGCGCCGCTCCGACTGGTTGCCTTGAGCAAAATTGAGCACCCGGTATCACGGGGCAGTCGGATCGCTGAGCGGTTCCGGGGTGCTGTGGAGTAGCACCCCGGAACCTACACGGCCCCACATGGGAGGGTCAGGCCGTGGCCAGCGGCCGGAATCTGCTCCGGCGATCCCGCGTCGAGATCAACGGTCAGGACTCGAGTGGTACGTACCACGTTCATCCACGGCGACGATGCGTTGCTCGACGACGCCCGGAGCAATAGCCATCGCCGACACCGTGGAATCTCCAATCGAGACCCTGCCAAGTCGATCATCCAGCGCCTCAACCATAAGGAGGAGCGACGACCGCTGGCATCGGCAACTTTGCCAGTCGAGAGCGGTCGAACCGCCGTGCGCAGGCTGTGCTGACCGGCACCTTGAGCGGCTGACCTATCTCCCATGGGGAACGCTGACTGTTCACGCCTCGGGCCCGGGCCTATTCAGGGGCCGTTGCCTTCCGATGCGCCGGACGGCCGCGTGAGATTCAGTGGCATTGGCAGATCGTCCTTCTCGGACAGAAAGGCCGTCTGCGCAAACAGGTTGGCTTGCTTCGCAACATCACCGAGAACGTAGGCGTTGGTTCCTGCGCCGGCCAGCATTGCGATGACAGGCATGACACGGGGACATGTTGACCACGGACGAACACGTTCATCAGCTTCTCGACCGCTGCCATCAGGCGCTGGTCCTCGCGAAGCTTCTTGCTCCATCGCGTAACGTCCAAGACCCGAGTTGAAGGCCGACGATGCTTCCCGAACGGCGGCGGCTTCGGGGCCCTGCTCCTTGTACGCGCGCAGCACTATCCCGATCGATGAGGCGTCGCTGATCGGGAGATAGGGCGTCGAAAGCCGTACGCATACGCAACGCGAGTGGCAATGGCGGTACCGAGAACCTGTATGACAACGACGTCGGGGGTGATCGCTGCCGCACCGCCGGCTAACGGCCTCAGCGCGAGCACACCCCAGAGCCCCTCCCTCGGCAGTTCCAAGGCTGCGCCAACGGAGAACCATCCGGCGCGTGAGGTCGTCCAGGTCCTTCAGGTCGAGCGCCCGCAGGACTGGCAAGGCCGTCACATGATGCCCGTTTGACCCTGTGGTGCGCCAGCACCTCTTCGGGGTCCATGAGCTCGGCCGTCGATTCAGTGACGAGCTCGATGAGATGGACCAGCGCCCTTTGTGGCTGGAGCGAGCGCGGCGTCGAAGACCAGTTCGGTAGTGTCCTGGGCCCGCTGTGGGGTGAGTTCGGTGAGCTTTCGCTCGGCTTTTGTCGCAGCGTCGGGTGCCGACTCCCAGTGGCATCCATCGCGGAGCGGACCCTCGGCGGAAGTTGAGAACCGGGCCGAGTTTTCTTTGGCCCAGTGCTCTTGCAACTCCGGCTGGGGCAATCCGAGTTCATGTCAAGCTCTGGGGGCGCGCCGCGCCGCTCCTCTGGACTTCGGGCAGCTGATCAGGCGTAGCGAACCTCATACGCAGCGCTGTGCCGCGGCGCACGACTGGCAACTTCGCCGATGCCACCACTCGTCGGACCGACCTACGGTCGGCTCGGGTGATACCCCAACGAGTCTCGGCCGGAGGGTATCAGGGTGGGAGGTTGTCGATGCAATATCGCTGCGTTGTCCGATCGACCTTACGGCATTGGTTCCGGCGATGGTGAACCTTTCCTCGGCGACGGCAGCTGCGGAGCAGAACAGGTCTCGCTCGGCGTTTCCGACCGGTCGCATCGGTGGACACCCCGATGAGCGGCGGTGGGTACGCTGACGACTTCGGCGATCTCGATGCCCGATGCGGCAACTCGTGCCCGCGCGACGATCGCTGCCGCCCTTGGGATCGTTTCACCGTCCGCGGTGCCACTGCGCGACGGTCGGGTGAGCCTGGGCGACCGGCAGCAGGGCTTCCTGCCGGCTCACGTCCTCAGGATGTTGGATGAGCGGTTGCGTCGTCGGGCTGCCGACCACGCGCGTGATGAGCGGATGCTGGCCGAGGCTGTCGCCATCCTGGGCGCCGAGATTGCCGAAGCCCGCGGCAAGTCCGGGCCCGATGGCGCGACCGCCGCGCTGGATCGGCTGCTGCACGTTGACGGGCTGAGCCAAACCCAGCGGGCCGAGGCTGAGGTAATGCTCCGCGTCGCGCTCGAGGAGGCGGCGCAGGAGTCCGAAGGAGCTGCCGCCCGGCTGGCTTCGTTACCTGGCGGTCCTAAGCCGGTCATGACCTCCCAGGTCGTGTCCGCCTCCCAGCAGATCAACCGTCACGCTCAGCTTCTCTTCGCGACCGACCAGGTTCAGAGAGAACGCCAACGACCAGAGGTGGTAGGTCGCCACCGCCGCCCTTCGACCCGTCAGACGCTCACGCGGGCGGTCAGAGGCACTGGACTGATCGCCGGCGGCAGGCCGAGCACAGCTCCTGAGCTTGACAAGACCATTGCGCTCGCGACCGTCGCGACGCTCCGCCCGTCCGACCTGGGTTCCTCGGTCACCGACCGACCGACCATCGACCCGCAGACCGGACTGGCCGTCATCACGACGGCTGCAACCGACGTTCCGCAGTACTTCAGCGTTGAGATCGCGCCACCGCTCCGCGGGCTGGTCGCCCAGGGGAGGGAGCGCTCGGGTACGGCAGAAGACCCGCATGTACTGCGGATCTCGCCCGACCTGCCGGATGAGCAGCTCCGTCAGGTCTGGGTACACCAGCTCTCCCAGATGACCCAGCAACTGGAGGCGGCAAACGCCGCGCGACCGCGGGGGATCTTCGGCAGGCTGCGTTCCCTGTTCAGCCACGAGCGCCGCGATCGCCGACTCGACGCGGACTATGCCGCGTACCGCCTGCTGGCCAAGGACTGGCATCAGGCCCGGGAAGAGATGCTCGCCTACGGCCGGTCGCGTGGACCGCGAGACCTGGAGCACATCGAGGGTGATCTCCGGGGGCTCGCGGCGGCGATCAAGCGCCGAAGCGGAAGCAGTCCGGAATACCCCTGGGCTCCGGACTCGATCTACTCGCCTCGCGCGGCTCTCCAGGGCATCGCCGCTGCCGAGGCTCGTCGACGGGCCACCCCGGCTCCGCACGCCCCTGCCCAGTTGCGGCAGCAGGTCGTCGCTCAGATCGCCACCCTGCAGGCCGCCGTATCGGACCTCGAGAGCCAGGCCGACATCAAGGCGACGAGCGCCAAGGGGGCCGCCGCCAAAGGAACTGGGCCGGAGCGGAACAAGGCACGGCGGCACATCGAGCTCTCGAAGGCCTATCAGGCTGCTGCGTCCGATGCCGGGCGGGCGCTGGCCGCCCACCATGCGCTCCTTGATGAGCTCGATGCGGCCATCGCCGACCCGGACCGGCCGCGGACACAGATCGTCCAACTGGCCCGCCAGGCGGCTCAGCAGGCCGAGGCCTATGAGGCGAGCCGCAACCATGCGCTGCCTGTCGACGATCTGGAGACCGGGGTTCCTACCGGTCGTCGGCTGTACGCGCCGGTCGACGACATGAACAGGATGCTGGCCGCGCACGGCAGCAGCGTGCGCATCGAAGCGGATGCACCGCCCCCGGTGCCGCACGCCGAGTACCGTCGGCTGTTCTCGCCTGATGGCGTGGTCGTCACAGTCGGCGGTAGTCCGGATGACGACGTCACCACCATCTGCCAGGTTCGGCTGCGGATGAAGGTCAGGGATCTGACCGAGGTGCCCAACCGCGACTACGAGCTGGGCGAACTCCTGAGGGGCACCCTCGGCGAAGGCGGCCAGGGCATCGCCACAACAGCCACCCACGTCTCCCGCGCCAACGCCAGCCTCAACATGCAGCCACTCATGGCGCGCGCCCCTCTCGGCAGTCATGTTCAGGTCGCGTCACACGTGATCGCACCCCGCGGTGACTTTTCATCGAGCCGAAGCCTCGCCGAGACCGCCGGTGCCAGCGCCTACTTCCAGCACGGGCGGGTCGACGTCCACCGGGGTGAGGGCTTCCTGTACACGGGGCAGGGTCAGTGGGAGATCGAGGTCCGAACCTCGGCCACCGGGCCCTGGAGCTCCGTCGAGACAGTCGATGCCGGACAGCAGCTGATCTGGGTGGCCAGCCCGTACGTCGTGAAGGCAGCGACCGAGACGGTGACGTTGAAGCAGCTCGGCCGCGAGTCGGACCTGAGCAAGACCTTTCCCCGACACACAGTCACCAGGATCAGCGGCGTGCAGGGCATCACGGACCGCCTGATCTCACAGGCGCGCGCCAACCTGGGCCCCATCGACCGGATCGGGTACGACTACATCAGTGGGCTCATCACAGAGGATTCCTACCGACTGCTGCCGGACATGGCCAAGCCCGGCGGGCTCAGCCTGCCCATCCCGGTGGCCGGCGAATCCGAGTACCAGCTCACGGTCGAGGTCGAGCCCAACTGGAGGACTGCTGAGCTGCGCGGTGAGTCCAGTAAGGAGAAGGGGCTGGAGGAGGTGGAGGTCGAGTTCGCGGGCGTCACCGCGAGTCAGGTGTTCACCACCTCGCGCTCCGGCTCGGTGGCCCTGGCCTACCCAGGCGCGGCGATCGCCGGGCAGCCGGGGTCAGGTCATCTGCCGACTCCGACAGCGCTGAGCGATGTGGGGTCGTCGCATGTGGACATCTCGCCAGGTGTCTCCGCCGGACGCCGAGCCTCCCGCTCGGGCGGGCAGGACCTCAGCGCTACCTCGATCACGCCGGTCGTGCACCGCTACATGGGCCCGACTCAAGGGGCCGTCGTTGACCTCAGAGTGACGGCGACTCTCCGCAAGCTCTCCGACCCCGAAGCGGCTCCAGTCGTTGTCACCGATACCTGCAAGGCCCGGATGCGGTTGCCGGAGAACGACCTGCTGCGGGCCGGTGGACCGGTCGACAAGAACGCCGTACTGCGTACGGACGACGAGACGATCAAGCCCGGTCAGGACGGCCGGGCGCTGCTGAGGGGCGATGCGACACCGCCGACCGCACCGCAGTTCCTGCCGCCGTGGCACGATACCGGCGAGAACCAGTTACGCGGCCCGGGCAAGTGTCTGGTTCAGGATCTTGAAGGCGCTGAGGACGCCCAGAGGCAGGCACTGACCGCGTTGAGCACGATGGGCTTGGTGCCGCCGCTGGATGACGATTACCAGCCTCGGATCGACGCGCTGCCGTCGGATCGGCGGCTGCGCGCCGGACAGCTGGCGAACTACGACCGGGTCATCCGGCAGATCAACGCGCCCCGGATCGAAGCGGGCATCAATCAGGCTTGTCAGGGTGGTCTGATCGTGGTGCTGATCGACCAGCGAACCGGTCACGCGCCTCGTTCTCACCCGTTCCGGCTCGCCGTCACGCAGGACTTCGCCGACGTCGAACCCCTGGGCACCAGCACCGACGACTACGTCGTGCGGCTCGGAATCGCCTCCGACGCCACCCAGCGGACGTCCGGCAGGTCGACCTCGGTACCGCTGTCCGTCGGTGTCGGTGTCGACGATCTGCCCAAGCGCATTGCGCGTTGGGTCGGCAAGCTGGGAGCCAGGCTCAGCCGCAACGCGGTCGCTCGCAACTTCGGCTGGTCAGCCGGCCGCCGAGTCAACCGGGTGACACTGCACGAGAGCACGGGACCGGTCGACAAGCTTCGGCAGGGTATCCGGATCACCTTCGCCGAGATCACCGACCAGGGCGACTCGGAGATGCTGGCCGATGTCACCGGCCGGATGACGCTGGCCTACGACAGCGCAATGACCCGGGCCGAGGCGCCGGTGTTCGACGCGCAGCCGAAAAAGCCGCACACAGCCGCGATCGACCGCTCGATGCTGGTCGCCGTCGACGCCGGCAATCCGGCCGACCGCATCTTCGCGGCGGTGCCGCAGATTCGGTCCGACACGAGTGCCCTGCTGCAGCTGCACACGCTGCTCGCCCCGGACAGCCTCGTCGCTCACCCCGAATGGAGGAACGGCAGCTACCGGCTGCCGATGGTGATCACGCCTCCACCTGCCAATCCGGAGCAGGCGCTGCAAGATCGCACCCTGCTGCCGCAGCAACTGAAGGTGGTGATTCGCGGCGAGGCCGTCAGCAAGACCTTCGTCGCGAAGAGCGAGCAGAACACCGGCGACATCAACTTCACCATGCACAACGTCGGCTTCACGTCCGGCACCTCGACGTCCACCGGGATCGGAGGGTCTCGCGACGGCCCGATCGACGGCGACGACTCGTCGCTATCGACGTCGGAGGCGATCGGCCGGACCAGCGGCACCTCGCAGTCCACGACGAGCAGCGAGACGACGGGTGCGGAACGGCTGCTCGTCAACCTCGGCACACACTACGAGTCCATCGAGCGCTACAAGCTCGTCGCCGACATCATGCAGGATGACCGCGTCATCCAGACCATACAGCTCGACGACGCGCTGGCTCAGAGCACGATGCCTGAGCGTCGAGCCCTGGAACTGTACGGCAGTGGAGTTCTCGACCTTCCGCCAGCAGTCCTGGCCGACGTGGACGAGCGGTTTCGGGCCGGGACGCTCGACCTCGAACCGCGCACCGCCGTCGGTTTCGAGCGTCGATACGAGTTCGAGAAGACCGATGCGACCACCGACGACCGCGCGATACAACTCACCGACATAGTGCGGGTGCAATCCGGCATCGCCGAGTCGACAAAGTCGACCCCCAAAGAGCGGTTGAGGGAGACGCTCGTCAGAGCACAGGATGCAGTCACCCAGCAGCGAGCCGTCCGCATGCCAGATCGGTACCAGCACGGACTCGCTGCCAGCCAGGTGGAGTTGATCACCCCGCTTTCCGATCCGCATGGGCGCGTCGAACTGCTCAACCTCATCCGATCGCAGATCGATGAACTGGCGCCAGGTCATCTGGCGACGGATCCGCTGCTCGAGCCAGCCCTCGAGGTCGATCTTGGAACGGACAGCTACCGAGGCCCGCTCGAGGACATGTTCGGCCCGCGCGGGTATCCCACCGCGATCGAGGTTCCGGTCGACGGTCAGCAGCGACCAGACGTGCTCATGATCCGTGTCAAAGCCCACAAGGTCGGCCCGATCATGATCGACGATGTCCCAAAGATCTCCAAGGTTGACGCCATCGGACTTATCCAGGGCTACAAGTACAGACAGCTTGATAGATCGGTCAGCCGCAGTACGACGTACACAGCGAGCCTCGAGCTCGCACAAGACAACGGCGAAGGCGGCACGCCGTCCGGCGGTGTCGCGACCAGCCGTATCCGCCAGGTCACTTCTGGCAGCGGCGAGCAGAACACGACTCTCGACCGAACCGGACACTTCGACATGGCGAAGGTCAGACAAGAGATCGTCTTCACCACCGAGGTGATCCGGCTGCACAACGCGGGCGCGGCGGAGATGGCCAGCGGCAAGTGGCGGCGCAAGCGAATCGATCCGGCCCTCGTGACCACCGTCTCCGAGCCACGGCAACTGCGAGCCATGATGACCACGCTGGTGCCTCGGAAGCTGATCCGCGACGCGTCGACTGTTGACGACCAGCAGGCCGTCCCGGAGCAAATCCCCGAACACCGAACGTTCGAGTGGCCGGCAAGCACCATCCCCGAACAGGTCGTCACGTACGGCAAAGGTGACAAGCCGACTAACCAGCTGGTCAACCAGCTCAGCAGTCACCTCAGTCAACCCGAAGTGCTCGGGACAGCGGGCGTGCTCGAGAACCAGCTCGCGATCGAGACTCAGTTAATGCCGACCGCATTGAAGTCGAATTTCAAGGAGCTGACCAGCGAGAACGGCTTCCGGATGCAGCCGATGGCGGCTCCCGGCAACGGGCGAACCACGGTGGCCGTAGTAATCCATGCCAAACCGCTCGGCTGGGAACTCGACGACGACCATCCGCTGCCAGACGCCCAGACCGGGACGGTCGAACGGGGTCAGAAGACCACCAACTCCTCCACGACCGGGAACCACTTGCTGCCGCCTACCGTCAGCGGAGGCTCCAGTGACGGCATCATCTCCGTCGGCGGCTCGGTCGGTGACCAGGTCAAGGAACAGTCCTCCGGCGGACGCGGAACCCGCCAGGAGAACACCAAGTTCGAGAACGGCGAGGTCGTCACCGTCCGGATCCCGGTCGTCTACGACATCACGGTCCACCAACAGACGGACAAGGGTCGTAGAACGCCGGAGATCAAGCGGACAACGCATCTGCCGAACGCCGCGAAAGCCCAATTCTTCGTGACCATGCTGAAGCATGAGTACCTTGAGCTTCTCCGCCAGATGGAGACCGGCGATCCGATCGACCTGGCGCAGATCGGTCGTCGGCTTCCGGCCATGCGAGCCAAGCTGGACAAGCCGGACATGCGCGCGACCGAGTTTGCCCAGGACGCCCCAGGTCAGAAGGTGTACCAGCCCTATCAGCCGTTGCTGGATGCTCTTTTGAAGGCGAAGCTGGAGAGAAGAACAGTCGTCCTGGCCGTGCGGGAAGCCGACGGTTACGATCGGCTCTATCAGGCATTTCCGAACGGGACGATGGTCGGCGTCGACGACGGCGGTTTCGCCGCCGCGTTCGCCACGCTGCACCCGACGATGGTGAAGATGGCCGAAGGAAGAGTCGATCTGCGGGAGCTCTACAACACCTCCGAACGCAGAGGGAGCTTCAGCGCGAAGGTGGCCGCCGAGCTCGAGCAGAACGGCGTACCTACAAGCATGCTGAAGGGGCTGGACTACTCCACGACCGTCCGCACGTTCGACAAGGCGCCTGAGATTCCACCGCAGCCCCACCCCATAACGGGCGGGTGGACTATCACGCCGACGGCGCATGGGCCGTCGCTGGGGGGCCCATGACCGCGAGCGAGGACGAGAGGGACGATATGGCGTTTGCCGTGGCACGCACCAGAGACGAAGCGCACCTCTACCTGGAGCTGCATCCCTGCCCCGACTGCGGTTCGGTGGACGCATCCTGGGAGCACGGTCTCGCCGAGGAAGCCGGCGAGCTGGTCATCAGCTACGCCGCCATCTGCCCTGGCTGTGGGGCAGAGCGCGAGTACCTGTTCGGTCTCCCAGTGCGCGAGACCGCGGCCGTCGGTTGGCCGACGTTCGGTGGCCCGGAACCGTCGGAACTGCTGGACCCTGGCCAATGGATGGATATAGCAGACCAGGCCGCCGCGGTCGTGCCGATCGATCCGGTCGAGGCCGCTAGGGTGCTGGCCGTCGCCCGGGCCGCTGTCGACGAGGTGATCAAGTTCGTTCCCGGCGGGCAGGACGCCGTACCGGACGAGGAGTTCTGGACCCCCGAAGGCCAAGCGATCCGGGATGCCGAGCCCGGCAGATTCCGCCTCGAGCGGCTCATGGTGGTTCGGGACGCCTACCACGATCTGGTCCGAGACACAGGAGCGAAATAAACGATGCTGACGGCAAGGACCCTGGCCGAGGCGCAAGTCTACGTGAGCCTGACGACAGCCTCCGACACGACCGTGCCGGCCACCCGACCCGCGCCGATCGAGCCGGGGGCGAACCTGATCGAAGGCGAGGACGGGTGGACGTTGGCCTCGACCGCCGGCGACATCGCGATCCCGTACGCCTCGGAGCACACGGCCCGAATCATCGACTCGCGCTTCGGGCTGGGCGTTTCGGAGCTGATCGACGCCGCGCAGTGGGCCGTCGTCGCCGCGACGTACGCCCGGCTGGCGCTCGAGGCGGACATGGCCTACGGCGGCCGCCCGGAAGAGGACCGCGATGCCGTCGAACTTTCCTGGGAGTTCGCTGTCGACGCCGTCGTCGAGGCCCTCAAGTTCCTGCCGGACGACGCCGACGAGGTACCGGACGTGGCTGTGTGGTCCGAGTTCGGCCAGCGTGCCCGCGCAGAAAACCCGCATCTATTGACACGAGCCAAGCTGTACGACGACCTCGAGTACTACCAGGGCACGCTGGAGGACTTCCGGGCAATCTACGGCGAGCCATCCTGAGGAGCAGGGCGCGCCAAGCAAGTAGCACCGCGAATGACACAGAGCGATCCAGTGGTCCTGACTGCACAACGATGCTCGCGGCGGCATCGGTCTCGATGGCCAGCGCTGGTGAGTACGACTCGACCCGCCGCAGGACAGCTACCAGGTCGTGACCGCCAACAGCTATAAGGCTCTGGCGACTCCGGGCGGCAGCACGGCCCCGGTATCCAGTCGATCCAGCCGTTCTTCTGACGACCGAGCCGATGGGAATCGGAACGTAACCACGAGCATGTCCGGACTAGTGGAGAAGAGAACCTAGATGACCAAGACTGTCCCGGCAGCAGGTCAATCGTTAGT
Source organism: Kribbella sp. NPDC003505 (assembly GCF_040610875.1). NCBI lineage: Bacteria > Bacillati > Actinomycetota > Actinomycetes > Propionibacteriales > Kribbellaceae > Kribbella > Kribbella sp. NPDC003505. Next base: position 65,140 of record NZ_JBEXNA010000008.1, read on the forward strand.
TGAGGAGTTGTCGTGAGCACGTGGGATGGCGAGCCTGGGATCCTCGAAACTACAGTTACCAGGAGGGTTGGAGCGATGCGATGAACCGCTTCGCGACCGCCACTGATCCGGACCTGATCCGCGACATGGTGGATCGAGGATTCGCCGAATTCGCCGAAGAGGACCTCTTTCCGCTCCGTTCCGAACGGACCGCCGACGCCGCCACCGTCAGGGGTCGTGTCGACGCGATCGAGGCCTGGAGACGTGATGGAATCGCGGAGCCACCTGATGCGCCGACGTTCACCATCATGACAGGTCGCTGTTCGCGCCGTACATGACACACAAGGAAGCCATGTCGGCCGGCAACACTCACGAGAGCGGTCCAGAGCACGCCGAAACCTGCGGCGGGCGCTCGGTGGACAGGCGTCGGCGGGTGGTGCCACGCAGACAGCAGCGGTGGGCAGACCGCAGTCGCAACCACGCCTCGCCAACCCGCGTGGGCAGAAGCAGCTGCCCGATCGCTGATCGCCACGCCACCATCGGCCAGCACCACCGCAACATCACCAGTACCCGCCAGGTCATAACCCGAACGACGCTGCAGTAGCGACGCCAGCACAGCAGTGAACTACGCCGCCAGCCGGCCACCTCCGACAGGTCGGCCAGCAGCCGTGACCGGAATGCGATGCGAACCCCGCCCATCGGTACACACCCTGATCCGCGGACGCGTCGTTGTAGTCTTCACCCACGGAGTGACCCGGCTCCAATGCGCTCCACCGACAACTTGCGCACACCCGACCCGGTCTATTTTGGATTAGTAGCCCAGCCCTTGCTGACGTGTCGGTGTTTGTGGCCAGCTGGGACGGGCGGGGCCAGTGTCCGTCAACCGCTTGGCTCCGTGGTTGGTTGGGTATCCACCGGCAACGCGGAGCGCTGTGATCTGTTCTGAGCGGGCCGCGAGTTCTGCCCTGTCCGTCTCGGTCCAGATGAGAACGGGCAGTCGCCGCTGGGACCTTGCGAGCGTTGCCTGCAGAGCATCGCCCACCGTCGGGTCGAGGTTTGTGGGTGACTTCAGGCATTTCGCGTAGTTGCGCATCATCGCGGCGTGCATGCGCTTCGTCTCCTCAACGGAGAGTCCTCTTCCACCAAATGCCCCAGCCTTGGCCTGGCCGTCGTAGTGGCGCAGTTCGGAGGATATCGGGTTCCCCGCGAACTGGGCGGCGAATATGATGTTGCGCTCGATGTACTCGGCATCGTGCTCAGGCAACTCCAGCTCGATATTGGCCTCGAGCGCGTCCAGCTTCGTTGTTGACAAGGAATCGCTGATCGCAATGGCGACGACCGAGCTTCCAGTCACTGCCGAGGCCAGGCGGTATTCGTCGGCAGGAGCGCCGCTCGGCTGGTCGAGCTCTCTCGCGCGCAGAGCCACCGCGATGCCAAGGCCGCTCATGGAGTGATTGAGGAACGACCGGGCACCGCGTCGGTCCGAGAGTGACACCTCCGGCGACTCGGAAACACGGTTCTCCGACGCCCCGCCCTGCGAGGTGGAGTTCCAGCCGGGAGCCATTGCCCTCGAGTTCGGTTGCCCCCACCGAAGCACAGCCGACAGACCTGCCAGATCGACACCACGCAGCCCATGCCATCTAACCGACCCGTCAAAGACGAGCCCCCCACTCCAGTCGGTCGATGCCACGAGCCGTCCTCTCATTGCACCGTCAACACCTACTCTAGTACGGCAGCCGGACTTGGTGGTGTGGGGCGTGGCGGCTCGCACACGTGCTGTGCAAGGCGAAATGGGACGATGACGGGGTGCGTGACGACCTGCGCGAATACGTCGTCGATCGGCTCGGCAGCCTGGACGCACTGCTGGTCGTGGATGAGGCCGAGCGTGAAGAAGGGCGCACATGCCGACGCTGTGCAGCGCCAGCACACCGGCACCGCGGTCCAGGTCGAGAATGCCCAGGTCGCGGTCTATCTCACCCACGCCGTTCGTTCGTTGCATTGGACAATCACTCCCGATTGAAGCAGCACCCCGTGCCAAGCGGCAGCCCGGCGGCGGGTCCAGCCCCGCGCAATGGCGGCCGAGCTACTGGATCCAAGTCGAGTTCTACCTGGGTGCACTGCCGGCAGTCCAGCAGCATTCGTTGCCGGCGGCGGAGCGGTGCTGGGCGACAGCGTCGACCGATCCTCCTGAGGCAGGCCACGGAGTTGCCTTTGCTGCCTTGACGTCAGAACGGTGGAGGTTCAAGGTTGGAGGCTGGTCGGTCCGTTTGCTGTGAGGGCGTCGGTCAGAGAGACCAGCACCTGAGGGAAGCACAATGGGTACGGAGATGGCGTTCGCCTGGGGCGTGGACTGGGAGAACTTCGGGGCGTTTCGGGCGGTTGCCTCGCCTGCCGACGTTGATCTGGCGGTCGAGGGGCTCGGGCTGAGCGCCGAGTACGTCGGTTCTCGGCAGTTGGGTCGGGCGTTGTGCGCTGCGCTGACGCATGACTCTTACCTGTAAGAGCACCAGGCGGACGCACCATACCTGACGCCCGGGGGCGCTGAAGGCGCTCGAGATCCTCGAAAGTAGTTGGCTGTTCCGAGAACTGGCCCTGTCCTCTTACCGGAGGCAGCGCCACGACAAGCCGGGGCACCTGAGCGACATCGTGGCTCATGGGCGGACCTCTATCGGGCCATGGGCACCAGGTCGTGTCCACCCTCGCGCCGCCATCTCGTTCCGCCAGTCGGTTACATGCCCGAACGCATCCTCGAAAGCCTCTGCCCGATCATCCCTGGTGGCAGCCGCGCCAAGCCGCTCGTCCAGCAACGCGAGCGCGGCGTTGGCCTCGGCCGCCTGCACATCGGCAAACCGGCCAAGCTGATCCCATAACGCCGGATTGTTCGTCGTCTTCACAATGTCCGGGGTTGGAAAGCTCCGCGCCGTAATCCGCCTGCCGTCAATAGCCATGAGGCCCTTCTCGATAGGGATCTCTGTCCGGAGATCAGCGACCCAGAATCCTGGCTGAACGGCGGGCAGATGCCAGAGCCTTTTGTTACCGCCGCGCCTAGCTAGAAGTTTCTGGCTCTTCACTCGGCGTCGTCACGAGTAGACGGGTTCGCTTGCGGGGGCCGGTGACGAGTTGGTCGGGCGAGGCTGCAATGTGGTGGGCCTCGTTCTCGGGTGAGATCTGACTCCCCTGATAGGCAGTCGTCATCGTCGTGCCACTGCCTGGCCTGAGCGCGGACAGGTTAGTGCCGACCGGCTTCACGATCCGGCCTCGCAGATCGACGTGCGGCAGCTGGTTTCTGTTCAGCGTCCGCCCCTTCAGCGCGTGCACGCTGACCATCTGGGCGGCCAGCCGTCCCAGGTCTTGCCTGACCCGCAGACACCTCCTCAGGAGTCCACTCCCGGCTCGAACTGCCGGGGGACCGAGCCTGCCCAGGTATGCGGGTCTCCTCCACGCCGCCGGGCCGTCCCACTTCAGTGGAGGCTGATACGGTCGGTCGGGCTGAGCTCCCGCCGACCGCGGTCGCCCCTGGCGACTCGGCATTCTTTTCGGACCGCCCCGGCTCAAACGTAAATCGCCGTGGCCACACTGGCGGCCCTACTCCGAAGCGGCGCAGGTCATCCATACGGTCGACCATTACATCTTCGGGCAAGTACCGTCGGTCGGGACCGTGCCAACGCGGGTTATCCCGAATTCGAATGGCCGCGTCGACCACCGTGATGCCGCCATCAGATCGCACGCTGAACCTCCGCCCGGCCTCCGGCAAGTCCAACCTGCCGGCGCGCACCTCGCGGTGGTAATACCAAATCCATCTTGCCTTCTCATAGACATCCACAGTCGTCGTCCTCTCAGAGCTCGACGGCCCGGCAGCAGTGGCTTGGCCAGAATTTGGTAGAGTTCTCTCGCTGCTCATGGCCGCTGAGCGAGGTACACCGGATCGCGGGGGCGCTATCGGCGCGCGAGGCGTTACCGATGGTCAAATACTGGCGGGTCCCGGCGTTCTGCATCCTCACGTTGATGACCTCGTCGTCGACACCTCAGCAGTCTTCGCCGCAGAATGCGCCGCTCGCATCCGCAGGATCGCCAGCGGCGCGATCAGCCTCGGTGACTAGGGCGTGTCTGCTAAATCGGCGGGGGCGAGTGGCTGATGATCGAGTGGTGCTTCGTTCGGGTGTGATTTCTGATGAATTGTGGGCGGTGATCGAGCCGGTGCTGCCGTCGGGTGCGGGCCGGCGGGGCCGGCCGTGGAACGATCACCGGTTGACGCTGGAGGCGATCGCGTGGCGGTTCCGGACCGGTGCCCCTTGGCGTGATCTGCCGGCCGAGTTCGGGGCCTAGCAGTCGATCTGGGAGCGTCACTGCCGCTGGTCGATCGACGGCACCTACCGGGAGATGTTCGCCGCGGTCCAGGCGGCCGCGCCTGGAGTCGACGCAACGCCTACCTGCACCGTCGGCCGACGCCTTCGGGCCGACGGACGTTCTGTTTGGTGAGTCGATGAATCGGCCTGGCCGGACTCCGGCTCCGTATGTTCAGCAACTGACACGTTCTGGTCTTGATCAGTGGCCGAGCCTCGACATCGAGTTGCCAGACGTGAAGTCTGTTGCCGTCCTCGAAGTCCCAACGCCACCTGTCGAGCGCGATGAGCAGTGGCGCTGATTCTTCGGTTGCCGTCGCCTTCGACACTGGGCAGCATCGATTTGCGTACCCGTGGGGACTGCAGCCACTCGCCCATCGGATCACATTCTGTGGCCACGAGGCCGCTAGTGCCTCGGCAAGAAAGGTTGGGGTTGTAACCGTGTCGGGTTGACCGGTTCGGCAGCGGGTGTGAAGGCTGGCGGTCAGAGGTGGTGATGGCTCGACAGCCTGAGGTGTTCGTGCGCGCGCTGGATCCCGACGAGGCGCAGCGGCTGGTCAAGATCACACGGACCACGAAGGACCGGGTTCGGCTGCGCCGGGCCGGGATCGTGCTGGCGTCGGTGCAGGGCCGGAGTGCGGCCGAGGCGGCGGGTATGTTCGCGATGAAGGCGCAGTACGCACGAGAGGTGATCCACGCGTTCAACGAACAGGGGTTCGCGGCACTGGACCCAAAATGGAGCGGGGGTCGGCCACCTAGGTTCGGACCCCCGGTTCGTGAAACAGTCTGCCGCGTCGCCAAGACCCCGCCGCAGCAACTCGGCCTGCCGTTCACTACGTGGAGTCTGTCGAAACTCGTCGAGTACCTCGCCGAGCACAAGAGCATCGCCATCAGCACCGAGACGGTCCGCAAGGTTCTGCGGGATGCGGGGATCAGGTGGCAGGCCACGAAGACGTGGAAGGCCAGCAAGGACCCTGACTTCACCGCGAAGATGGCCCGCATCCTCAACCTGTACGACGATCCACCCGCCGATGGACATGTCATCTGCGCCGACGAGTTCGGCCCGTTGAACCTCCAGCCCCGCCCGGGCCGGGGATGGTTCCCCACCGCTCGACCGGCCCGGCTGTGTGCCACCTACAACCGCAACGGCGGGGGGCGGCACATGTTCGCCGCACTCGATCTAGCTACCGGGCAGATGTTCTACCGATTCCGAGACCGCAAGCGGTGGCGGGAGTTCCTCGGCTTCCTCAAACAGCTCCGCGACCGCTTTCCTGCCGGCAAGTTGTATGTCGTGTGTGACAACTACGGCCCGCACAAGAAGGCCGAGGTCGTCGACTGGTGCAGCACCAACAGGGTCGAGTTGGTGTTCACTCCGAGCAACGCGTCGTGGTTGAACTGGATCGAGTGTGAGTTCACCGCGCTGCGCTACTTCACCCTCGACGGCAGCGACTACCCCAGCCACACCGCCCAGGAGACCGCGATCGCCGGCTACGTCCGCTGGCGCAACAAACACGCCCAGCCCAAACGACGCTTCGCCATCGACTCGAAAATCCGCCGACCCGATTACCTACCCAACGTTGCTTGATGAAGCACTAGCACCATGCGATATCTGTACGACCTCTAACGTCACCCGACCGGCAAGCTTAGGTCTCGCCATCGCCACGACCGGCCCCTGCCCCAGGAGACAGTCCGGTGTCGTCTCGCACTGTCCGAGCGATCAGCCGCGCGTAGCCATCTCGTGCAGTCCGCACTCGAGCGATTCTCGCTGAGCGAAGGTGCCAGCGACGGTCGACTGCAACTTGTCTCCGGCCGGCACCAGCTTGGAGGGGGAGACAGAACGTCAGCAGCCGCGACCATCCAACCAGTCGCATCGAGGAAGGCCCTTGCTTCAGCGACATCACAAAATCAGCCAGAAGGCGCAGCGCACCCCTTTACGCACCTTAAACAGCGCGAGAGGATGGTTGCCGATGATAACTTATGCGCAACAGGTAGCCCCGGATCCCGTTACCTGTAAGGGATTTCAAGCATCGTTGAGCAACGCTGATCATCCTCATCTGGAATTCAGCGGGTTCGGGGTTCGAGTCCCTGGCGGCGCACAACAGCCCAGGTCACGCAAGTGTCCTGGGCTTTTTCATGTCCGGTGCACACCACTTACGCACCACTTTCCCGATTCGCCGCGCCGAACTAGGCCGCCGGCTCTCCGTCCAGACCTTCATCTGATCGTGACTGTGCGTCACATCACATCAGTTCGCATCGTTGCCGACTTCGCGGGTTCTGCCCCCGGCCGACGTTGAGCCTCCAACCACCCCATCGGTTGGAGGCATGACATGGCAAGACCACCGCTGCCGATCGGAACCTGGGGCGAAATCTCGACGTGGGCCGTGCGGACCGACGCCAAGGGCAAAGCCGTCAAGCACAAGGCGCAGGCCAGTTTCCGCGATCACGACGGCCACCTCAACTGGCCCCAAACCAGAGTCGAACTCATCGAAACCGGCCGCATCACAGTCGACCACCAACTCGTCCAAACCCTCGTCGCCACCTACGGCATCGACCTCGACCACCGCCACGCCCTCCGCACCCAGGTCCACGACGCCACCCAGCCCGCCGAATCCGACAAGCTCGCCTGGATCCGCTCCCACGCCCTCCGCAAAACCACCGCCACCGCGCTCGGCCAAGCCGGCCACACCGCCCGCCAAATCGCCGACCAACTAGGCCAAGCCAAAGTCTCCATCACCCAAGACATCTACCTGGGCCGCCTATCCGCCAACCCCGCCGCCGCCCAAGCGCTAGAACGCGTGTTTGACGAGCCCGAGATGCCGTGAACCGCCTACGTGGCCCAATCCCACGCCGAGAACCACCACATCTTCACCGAGGATCCGCCGTGTCGCTCTCTGCGCCCCCGATCCTCGTGCGCGCCGGCGGCAGTGCAGGGAGCACAGGTCGACCCGGGGCGAGGGACTTCTACTCGGCCAGCCGATCAGAGGAACCGTGACCGTGTCTGTTCGGTGGCTGGATGCGGTCGAGGAAGTCACGGACCAGCGGGAGGACCTCACCGAGGTGGGTCTCCAGTAGCCAGTGTCCGCCGTCGAACAGGTGCAGCTCGGCGTTGGGGTGGTCGCGGTGGTAGGCGTGGGCCGAGTTCTCGGGCATGTAGCCGTCGTGTCGTCCCCACACGATCAGCGTCGGGGGCTGGTGCTCGCGGAGATAGGCCTGCTGGCGTTCGAACCAACGCAGCGTCTTGGGCTGATCCTCGAGTAGTCGAACCAGGTTCGCGATCCGCTCCGGCGTGCCCATCAGCGACCAATGCAAAGTCCAGAGATCCGGCGGGACTCGATCGGCCACGTGCTGGGGCAGGCCTCCGGCGAACTCGTCGCGGAAGCCGTCAAGGCTGACGTGAGCGGCGATTCCGCGCCGCGAGTCCGGTCCGGGGTTGGCCCAGAGTTCGCGCAGTCCGTCGTACTTGGGTCCGAACGCGTCTTCGTAGATGTCGCCGTTCTGGATGATCAGGCCGGCGACCCTGTCTGGTGCGTTCATCGCGAGTCGCAGTCCGAACTGCGAGCCGTAGTCGTGCAGCCAGATCGCGTAGCTTTCCAGCTCGAGTCTTTCGACGAAGTGGGACAGGAACTCGGCGTAGTCGTCGAAGGTATAACCGAATTCCGCAGGGTCGGGGGTAGCGCTGTAGCCGAATCCCGGCAGGTCGGGAGCGATGACCCGCCACCGGTCGCTCAGGGCGGTGAGCAGGTGCCAGTAGACGAACGACGAGCCCGGATAGCCGTGCGGCAGCAGCAGGATGGGTGCGTCGTCCGGGCCGGACTGTCGGTAGAAGGTCTCGATTCCGGCAACCTCGGTCGTCAGGTGTCTCATCATTCCTCGGTCCCCTTCCTTGCCATTTAAATGAGTCTCGAAGCAGAACCGTGACCGTATTCGGAACCACCAGTGGGTGGCGAATCAGGCCAGCGACGTACTCCGCGTCGGGGTGCCGACGTGCGGGGGCATCGCCACGGCCATGAAGACCCTCGCATTCGCCGAAGCTTTCGGAATGGAGTGCGAACTGCACGGGTCCGGGTCTGGCAGCCTGGCGCCGGCCCGGCAAGATAGCTCCTGCGTCGAGGTTTGCGGCTGGGGAACACAGAATGTGCCGGCACGCATCAGGAGGTGGGGGGCGTTCTGAGTAGCAGCGCGACCACCGCCGTGCATCGTGCCTCGGTGAGACGTCCACCGGGGCACGGTTTAGTCCGGCCGGGGAGTAACTACCTCACTACGAGCGACTCGCCGCACACCGCCTGGTCAGCGGTGAACGCCGACCTGTAGCAGGGAGTCTGCGTCGTACTCCACGGTTGTGACGTCGGCCCTACTCCGGATTGCAAGGGCCGCGAGATGGCCCGTCTGCCCGGCAAGTTCGTACAGGGTGATCCCCTTTCGGTCCAGTACCTGAAGAAGTCCTCGGTAGACGTCAGCCGACGCTGCTCCGTCGGAGCCAGGACCAACCGGGCCATGCTCTCGAGCTCGACGGCGCGGAGTTCCTCGTCGTCGAGCCGACAGTCGCGACGGCGACACCGATGAGGTCACCCGACTTTGTGAGACCGACACCTCCCAGCCAGGACCAGGCCCGGCTGCCCGGACCTTGCCGTGCGGCTGGTCGCAGTCGGGACAGGTTCGATCGAGCTCGACGCCACCCGGGGCGCAGTGCAGTTCGCGGGCCAGGGTCAATCGCGTCACGGCGACGCCCAGTTGGAAGCGCAGCCGGTCGTCCCGCGTCCGGTAGGCGGCCGCCCGGATCTGCTCCGGCGGCGCCAGCAGTCCGGCGGTTGCGGCGTCGAGGGACTCCGTCTCCTGCGAGAGCCGTACCCACCGTACGTCGACGGCGGGCGCATTCATGCGCCTCGCTGTAGCGGCGGCCGACCCCGGACTCCTTGCCGTGGGTGTCGGATGAGGTCACACTCGCGGTGGGGATGTTCACCGCTGGGGGCGTGGACTGCGCGTGTGGGGGGTGGGTGCAATGGCTCGTTTTCGAGACCGGTTCGGTCGTTCGGCCAAAGCGTTGGGGATTCTACTGACGCTTGCCCTGGCCGCGGTGGGTCTGGTGGCGACATCGAGCCCGGCTGTCGCGGCCACACCGGCCCATGTCCAAAGCCGGGCGAAGGAAGTCACCACCGGCACGGTCAACAGCCTGGCGTTCTCGGCCGCCAACACGGGCGGGAACCTGATCGTTGTCTACCTGATCTGGAACACGAGCGCGTCGGTCACGATGTCCGACACCAGAGGCAACGCATACGCCGCCGTCGCACCGGTGACGCGCTGGAACAACAACAGCTCGAGTTCGCAGGTGTTCTACGCCAAGAACATCGGAGCCGGCGCGAACACCGTGCGGGCCACGTTCTCGGCCGCGATCACCGCGTGGGCGGACATGTACATCCACGAGTACTCGGGCTTGGACAAGGCCAACCCGCTCGACGTGTCGTCGGCCGCGGTCGGTACGACCTCCGCGATGAACAGCGGGACGGCTACGACTACCAACGCGTCGGATCTGATCTTCGGTGCCGGCGCATCCGCCGGTACCGTGACCGCGGTCGGTGCCGGCTTCATTTGCCGGCGTAGCAACTTCGGCAACCGTACCGAGGACAAGGTCGTCAGTACGGCAGGACCGTACAACGCCACGGCCGCCCAGAACGGCGCCTCCTGGGTCATGCACATGGCGGCCTCCAAGAGCGACTCCACTCCCGCCGACACCACACCGCCGACGGTCGCCGTCACGTCACCGGCCAATCTGGCCACGGTCAACGACATCGTCACGGTGTCAGCCGATGCCGCCGACAACGATCGCGTCGCGGGTGTGCAGTTCTTCGTCGACGGTACGGCGTCCGGGTCCGAGGACACGGCATCGCCGTACGCATTGACGTGGGACAGCCGGACGGTCGGCAACGGCGCGCACACCCTCACGGCCCGGGCCCGCGATGCGTCCGGCAACACGACGACGTCGGCGGTGGTGAACGTCCACGTCACCAACACGAACTAGTTCCAGAACGAGATCCTCGCGACCGGATTCGACCTGCCGACGACGTTCGAGTTCCTGCCCGACGGGCGCATGCTGGTTGCCGAGCTCCAGGGCAAGATCAAGGTGCTGCCGCCGCCGTACACGACGCCGAGTGCGACGCTGTTCCTTCCGGGCCGAACGTCGACACGATCTGGGCCCGCGGCCTGCGCAACCCGTTCCGGGCCTACTACGACCCGCCGACCGGCCGACTGTTCATCGGCGATGTCGGCGGCAACGATCCGGCCACCTCGAAGGAAGAGATCGAGCTCGGTGCACGCGGCGCCGACTACGGCTGGCCCGCCACCGAAGGTCCCTGCCCGGCACCCTGCACGAGCCCGCTGCTGTGGTACCCGCACGCAGGCCGCGACGCCGCAGTCACCGGCGGCTTCGTCTACCACGGCACCGCGTTCCCACCGGCGTACCGTGGTGCCTACTTCTACGCCGACTACGCGCAGAACTGGATCCGCGGCCTCACCCTGGACGCGAACGGCGCGGTCTCCGGGACCTTCAACTTCGAGCCCGCCGACGGCTCGGTCGACGGACCGTACGGCGACATCGTCTACCTGGCCGAGGGACCCGACGGCGCCTTGTACTACGCGGACCTGGGCTACTCCGACGAGAGCGGCCAGTTCGGCGTGAGCAAGATCCGCCGGATCAAATACGTGCAGAACAACCAGGTACCGGTCGTCAACGCCGCGGCCACGCCGACGTCAGGTCCGACGCCGCTGGACGTGTCGTTCTCCAGTGCAGGCTCGTCCGATCCCGAGGGCCAACCGCTCACCTACTCGTGGGACTTCGGCGACGGTGCGAGCTCGACCGAGGCCAATCCGACGCACACCTACACGACCGCGGGGGCGTATCAGGTCCGGCTGACCGTCTCCGACGGGGTGAACAGCTCGCTCTCGACACCCGTCGCCATCAGCGCCGGAAGCGTCCCGACGGCAACTGTCCTCTCGCCCGCCGACGGCGCCCGGTTCCGGGCCGGGGACGTGATCACGTACGGCGGCCAAGGCACCGACCCCGACGACGGCACGCTGCCCGCGAGCGCCTTCACCTGGAACATCGACTTCCTGCACGACGGCCACGTCCACCCTGGTACGCCGATCACCGGCGTGACCGGCGGAACCTTCACCATCCCCACGAGCGGACACGACTTCACCGGAAACACCCGGTACCGCATCACCTTGACGGTTCGCGACTCGACCGGTCTGACCTCGACGCAGTCGGTCGTCATCTGGCCGGAGAAGGTGAACCTGAGCTTCGACACGATACCGACAGGGCGCACGCTCTACCTCGACGGCATCGCGCGTACGACGCCCTTCGTCGCCGACACGCTGGTCGGCTACAACCACACCGTCGAGGCCCGCAACCAGACCAGCGGCAACACGTCGTACACGTTCGCGTCGTGGTCCGACGGCGGCGGGCAGCAACACACGATCACCGTGCCCGCTACCGCACAGACCTACGTGGCGACCTACACCGCGACCCAGCTGCCGACCGGGCTGGTCGGCGCGTGGGGCTTCAACGAGACGTCAGGTACGACGGTCAACGACTCGTCCGGCAGTGGGAACAACGGGACAATGTCCGGCGCGGGCGTCACCAGGTCCACGGCCGGCAAGTACGGCGGCGCCATGTCCTTCAACGGCTCAGCCGGCAACGTGACCGTGCCGAACGCCGCCTCGCTCAGCCTCAGCTCCAGCTACACGCTCGAGGCCTGGGTCAACCCGACCGCGCTGAACAACTACCAGACGATCCTGATCAAGGAGGTGACCGGCGGCTGCGGCTACTGGCTGCACACGACCGGCAACCAGATCGCCAGCGGGTTCGCCAACGGCGGATGCCGGGAGTTCGTCAGCACGACGCCGACTGTTCCGCTCAACCAGTGGTCACACGTCGCAGCGGTCTTCAACGACACCGCGAACACCTACACGCTCTACCTGAACGGCACAGCGATCCTGACCGCGACGCAGACCCTCGCACCCGTCTCGAACACACAGGCACTGGTGTTCGGCCAGTCCGCCTGCACCAGCTGCGGCGGCGAACGCTGGCGCGGCCTGATCGACGACATTCGCATCTACAACCGGCCGCTGAGCACCGCCGAGATCCAGACCGACATGACAACCGCCATCCCCTGACCTCCCAGCATGGGTGAAGCCTCGGATCGATGCTCAAACTCGATCATCCGCATCCTTGCCAACTTCACCGCCCGCCGAGACCTGCGCCTCCGCCTCCGAGGGCGAGCTCGAGCGCTGCGGCGCGCGCCGTGGTTGCGCTCTGGTCAGGGGAGGTCGACGAGTTGGTCTCCGAGGGGAGTGCGTTCGTAGATGACGGTGCGGCCGCTGCGCCGGGCGCGGACGAGGCCTTTCGCGGCCATCGTGCGTAAGGCCTGGTTCGCGGCCGATGGGGACACGCCGAACCTGGCAGCCAGGGCAGTGGTCGTCTGACCGTTGCCGAGAGCGCGGAGGTAGCGCTGGCGGTGCTCGCTGAGGAGGCCGGCCGGGACCGAGGCGGTGGCGGCATCGCCCCACATCGACTGCTGGTTGGCGGCTCGGTACATCACCATCGGGTCCGAGTCCCCGAGCGGCGTCGAACTGCTCAACGTGAACAGGCGCGGCGTGAGGAACAGCGGCCGGCCGCGGGTGTGGAGGACGAGGTCGTCGTGACCGTTCCCCAGGATGTGCGCCGTGACCGACGTCGCGTCCGCGTGCACGCCGGGGCCGCAGCCGTTCAGGGTGGCGATCACGCCGTCCGCGGCCAATGACCGGGTCCGGCGCGCGACATCGGCGTCGAGCGTCGCCCGCATCCGCGGCCAGTGCGGCCGGAACGCCACGTGCCAGTACGTCGCGAGCGCGTCCGCCAGCCGGTGACCGAAGGATCGCCCGGCCGATCCGAGCCGGCGCGGGATCCCGCCGACCGCGAACTCGATGTCGGATCCCAGCGTCCGGAGATCCTGGTCCCGCAGGTAGGCGAGTTGCGCCTCGATGGTCAGCGGTACCCCGAGGCGGGGGTTGAACAGGTCCGGCGTGTCGAAGTTCGGCCCGATCAGTCCGCTCAGCACGTCGATCGGCAGTTGGTCGCGGACCCGGCACACCGCGGCGTACCAGGGGGCCTGGAGCGGATAGGCGCTCGGCGCCCGGAGCGCGCGCAGCGAGTTGCCGAGCTCGGTGAGCGGCGAGACGGCGAAGCGCACCAGTCCGTAGTCTCCCGGCTCCAGCTGGTAGCGCGCCATCGCTGATTCTAAGCACGATCGAAACCGAACGTGCCCGAAGATCGTCCGATGGCCATGGAGTACGAACAGGACCGCTTGGAGCGTGGCTCGTCGACAGTGTCCTGGTGAACGGTACGGCGATCGCGCTCGGCGCCCTGTACTACGTCCGCGCGACCGACCCGAACAAGGGCGCCGGGGCGGGAGTGATCGCGATCGCGCTGATCGTCGTCCTGCCACTGCTCTACGGCTGGCTCTACGCCGACGGCCGCGGAATCGGCGCGCTGCTGACCGGTACTCGCCTGGTCCGGGTCAAGGACGGCAGCCGGGTCGGACTCGCCAAGGCCGGCTGGGCGATGCTGATCCGCACCCTGCTCATGCCACTCGCCTTCTGGGCCGCGGTCGGCGGCAGCGGCGGCTGCCAGGACGAGCGTCCGTGATGGTTCAGCTGGTGCGGTTGTAGATCGCGGTGCCCGGGCAGGCGGTGTAGCCGAGGCGGGTCGCGCAGCCCGTGTACTGGCTGGAACCGTTCCACCAGGTCCAGCCGCCGATCGTGCGGCCGTTCAGCCACGTGTAGGTGCCGTTGTAGTTGGCGTCGTACGTCCGCAGGCTCCAATGCACGTGATCACCTGACGCGTATCCGCCGGCGCAGACGTCCCGGCCGATGGTGCCGAGCAGGGCACTCGTACCGACCGGGGTCGCGTTGTAGTAGGTGGCGTTGTACATGTGGTAGTAGTCCGTCGAGAAGCCGTTCGGGTGGATCACCCGCGTCCAGCCGCCGCCGGCACCGCACATCGACGTCGCCGTACCGTCTCGCGAGGAGCGCACCCGGCCGCTGGCGTTGCCGCCGGAGAAGTCCAGGCTGCTCCAGTACCCGGTCGCGCCGTCGCTGGCGTGCGGCCCGCCGGTGAGCGTCATGTAGTAGTCCGGCATCCACGGCAGCAACAACCCACCGGTGTTCGCCGTCGTCGTCATGGTGGTCGCAGCTTGGTGGTTCGCGTACGCCGTCATCGTGCGACGCTCGGCCGCGCCGACGAGCGGGGACGACGCGACGTACTCGGCGAACTCGCTGTCGCCCTCGATCCCGGCGACCCAGCTGCCGCCTGTGTAGCGGGCGATGTACAGCCAGCCTTCCGGCGTGGCCTCCGCGGTGGCGGGCGCCTCGATGTACGCGACGCCGCGAGCCCAGCCCGGTGCCGCCGACCGGACGTCGACGACGACCTTCCGGCCCTGGGCGGCAAACTTGCCTAGAGCAACGGATGGTGCGAGGCCGCGTCCGTCGTGGGTCCTGCCGAGCGCATCGGCTGCTACCGCGTCGACCAGCGACTGCCGGGAGGCACCGAGAGGAGCGGCGACCGCGGCGGGCACCTTGGCGGTGACACCGGTGAGAGTGGGCTTCCCGACGTCGTCGGGTGTCGCGAGGGCGACCGGCGCGGTGACGACGACGCTCGCTGCGGCGGCCACGACGACGGCGATTCTCAGGGACAGTTTCGAGGGCATGGGCGGTGACCCTTCTGGTCGAACTATCGAGTGCCGCGAGTGTGACAGCACACACCAGCTATCGCGGCATGTTGAAGCCAAACCCTTCATCCCACTGAGCGCGGCCGGCGAGCACAGCTTCGCCACCGTCGCAGTGATGAAGGCTGAGCCTTCACGGTGCGACGTGGTGCGCGACCATGTCGTATCGTCGCGCGTCGTGGCACCGTCGGCGTACCCTCCGCGCCCCTGGCAGCTTCCGCCGGCGGCGGAGCAGTTGCTCGGCGAGTTCCGTCTTACCGGATCGTTCGAACTGCGGACGTCTCGCAAGGCGATCGCCGCGATCGTGGCCTGTGCGGTGCCGTTCGTCGCGATGATCGGCTACTTCTTCACCAGTCCGAACCCGACCATGCCGATCGCGGTCGGTGCCGTGTTCGGGGCGCCGCTGCTCGGCGTCGCGCTCTGGATCGCGTGGCTGCTGGTCCCCACGGTGTGGGTGGTCGTGGACGGCGACGGGTTGGTTGTCCGGGGCAACCGGGTGACGTGGGACGAGATCTCCGAGTTCCGCGTCGGCGTCGTGCAGAGCCGCGCGACGTACACCTTCGTCGCTGTCGAGCGAACCGGCCCGGACGGGCACCCGGTGCGCCCGGTAGATCTCCCGCTTCTGCTCAGCCCCGACGCGGCCACGGTCAAGGCTGCTCTCGACGTCCTGCTCACCGAGCGGCACGACAACGCGCGAGGCATCCCCGGGAGGATCCAGCGATGGCCCAACCACCCGTGACACGGACAGCGCCGTACGACGACCGGCCACTCAGGTCGCGGATCAGGTCGGGGCAGGTGTCGGCGTTTCGCCGTGCGGTCCGGCGGGGCGAGTCAGGCAGGTACTTCGACATCGGCAACTATCTCACTAGCACCGGAGCGCGCGCCGACTCCGAGTACAACAAGCTCGACCTCTCGCAGTACGTCGCCGTCCGGCTGCGGACCCGGATGCCGGACTCCACGCCTGCGACATTCTCACGCCGGACGCGGGGTAGAACCGGCTGGAGTCCGGGGTGTGGATCTCGTCGGCGACCAGGATGAGGCCCTTCTCAGCTCTCGATGAGCCACCACATCTTCACCGAGACCCCGATGCGGTTCGCCTCACGGTCAGGCGCCAGCCGCACAGGCTCTGGATGGTCATCAAATCTCTGTAGCCGGTGGCACACTGCCGAGATGGACGCAGGGATAACAGTTGTGGGGTCGGGGCAGGCCAGTGCGCCGCCCGATGTGTTGCAGATGTCGTTGGCGGTCGGATACCAGGCCGGCAACGTGGCGACCCTGTCGCCGAGGTGGCCGAGCGTACCGACGCTGTGATGGCAGCTTTGCGGGCCGAAGGTGTGGACACGTCGGCGATCAGGACGACCGAAGTCGAGGTCTCCCAGCACTACCGGGAGCCGGGGCGGCCGCAGATGTACGGCGCGGCGCATCTGCTGACCGTGACGAGCCGGGACCTGCTCGGCTTCGGGCGGTTGCTCAACGTGGCTGTGGAGGCGGCCGGAAGCAGTCTCGACCTGCACGCCGTCCGGTTCGACGTCGGCGACAAATCCGCGCTGTTGACGAAGGCTCGGGCACTGGCCTTTCGGCAGGCGCAGGAGAAGGCCGAGGAGTTGGCCGAACTGGCCGGGCGCGACCTCGGCGCGGTCACCGGGATCTCGGAGACCTACAGCCACCACGGCTTCCATGAGCAGGCTCTGAACGCCCAGGCCGGGTTCGAGTCCGAAATTCACATTACGCCCGGAGACACCAAACTCGAGGTCTCACTCGAGGTTCACTTCACGTGGTCCTGAGCTGGGCACAGGTGATGCAGGTGCGAGCTGCGGGTCTGACTTGAAGGCGGGCGAGCGGGATGGGTTGGGTGCAGTTCTCGCAAGTGCCGTAGGTGCCGACTGAGAGTCGGTCGAACGCGGCCTCGATTTCCGCCAGCTGCTGCTGGACCTGTTGCACAAGCGATGTGACCTGGGACCTCTCGAAGGCGATCGTCGCACCCTCAGGGTCGTGTTCGTCGTCGGCGTTGGAGTCTCGTGACGCGGCGACCACCTCGTGAAAGTCACCCGTAAGGCTCGCAAGCCGTTGGAGCGCTTCTCGTCGTTGCGCCTCCAGCAGATCGCGAGCTTCCTCCACTTGTCCATCGTGGCACGGCGTGTGGTCGTCAGGCGCCTGCCTAGGCGACGGCCGGCCGGCAGGTTGCCCAGCCGTGCCGCGGCGGCCTCGTCCTGCTGGTCGAGCTTGCGGCGGTAGAAGTCGTACGCCGCCTGCTTGCTCATGCCAGAAGCGGTACCCACCTGGCTCCAGCTGGAGCCTTCCTCTCGCCCCGGTCACCCGGGGCGGCTTGGGCCGAGGGAAACAGAGGCTTCAACTGAAACGTCGTGAGCTGGCCGCATCCGGTGCCGGCAGCCATGCCCTGGCCCGCGAGGGCCTCCCGTCGCTCGGCTTCGCGCCGGAGCGCGCGGCGCGCCCGTCGACGCGACCGTCCTACGGCCGATCCTTGTCTACCGCCTCGGTCGAGCTCCACGGCCGGATCAACTGCTGGATCCCCCGTTGGCTCGACCGACTCTTCCCGCCGGTCGAGGCAGCTGTCCCGTGGCCGCTCCACGGCCGATGACCAGCACGAAAACGGACCAGACGAGCAGGGACAAGGCCTCCAGGACGATGGCCGGGGCCCAGAACGGGACGTGCAGTGCTTCGCTGGCCGCGTACACCATTCCGGACAGTGGGATCGCGCCCGCGATGAACATCCGGATGACACTGTTGACCCGGCCGGCCACCTCCGACGGGATCACGTCCTGGCGAAAGGTGATCGAGGCGACGTTGCTCAGGCCGGCCGCGAACTCGACGACGCCGAAGCACAGCACCTGGAGCCAGACCGACGGCGCGCCGGTCAGCACGAAGAACGCGGCCCCGAGGAGCAGTTGGCAGACGAGGATCCGGATCGGTGCCGACCAACGCCGCGGCAGGCGGTATCCCAGCCGCGACCCGAGCGCACCGACCAGCAGGCTGCCGGCGAGCACGACAGAGATCACCGTCGGATCGACATCACGATCGCCGAACAGCGTGACGAGCACCGAGGCCAACGACCCGATCGCCAGGTTCGACAGCGCCATCGTTCCCACCAGGAAAGCCAGGTCACGCTGCTTCAGCCAGGTGAAGCCGACCAGCAAGTCAGCGATCAGAGTCTGCGGCTCGGCCTCGACCGGCAGGCGAGGGAGCAGGTAGCCGACCGCGGCGGCGAGCAGATAGCAGGCGGCGACCACTCCGAGCGCGAACTTCTGCCCTGCACCGCCGAGGCTCACACCGCCGACGAGAAAGCCTGCCAGCTTGGCCAGGTCGACAGCGAATGCGAGTTTCGAAACCGCCTCCGGCCGGTTTTCTTTGGCGACCAGTGCCGGGACCAGGACGAATTGCCCGGAAATTGAGCTGGCCACACCGCCCAATCCGGACAGGAAGACCGCCAGCGAAAGAACGACCGTGTTGTGCGTCGAGAGCGATACGACGGCAGCGCACCCGAACTGCAGCATCATCGCCGCGACATACAGGGTACGCCGGTCATAGCGATCGATCAGCGCGCCGATCAGCGGAGAAACCGCGTAGGCGACACCGCGGAGCGAAATCGCGACGATCGACCAGGCCACCGAGCCGGTGTTTTGCAGAACCGCCAGCGGGACGACCAGCAGCAGACCGTAGTCCGCGAGCTTCGCGAGCACCGACGAACCCACCAGCAGTCGAAAGTTCCGACGTTCCTCGGATTGATCGGCGGGTCTCACGATCCCCGGACTCCTCGAGCTTCGGCAGCGGACGGACCGCCAACCTTAAACGCTTCAGGCCGGAACGTCACGACATGAACCGCGCACCGAAATGCGACACGCTCACATCCCGACGGCATCGCCGACCGTGCGCTATCGTCCGCTCGTTCACGCCAATCCCCCAACAGATCGGTGAGGTATGCCGTCATCCCGCCATCTCCAACTGACGGCCGGCCAGGAACGCCAGTGGACGCTGTCGCGCCACGGGTTCGGCGGACAAGGCGCGACCGATCTCGAACAGGCGGCCACCCAGCACATGGGGCTCCACGCCGCCCGGCTGCTGACGCCGTTCGTGACCCTGCACGCGCGGAACGAGTCGTTCGTTCCCGAGCACCTCCAGCAGGCGCTGGCACCCCAGGGGCACCTCGTCAAGCTCCGCTGCATGCGGCGCACCCTGCACATCCTGACGCCGGAGGACGCGGTCGTCGCCCACGTCGCAACGCTTCCTCAACGGCGGGGCGCGTACCTGGCCGAGCTTCGGCGGCGTGGCCTGTCCACGGCGGCTTGGAAGCGCCACCGGGACACGGTGCTCGAGGTACTGGCAGTCAGCCCGACGGAGTACCGCGCGCTCGTCGCGGCCGTGTCCGGGGCGTACCGCGTCCGCGGCGGCAGCAAGGTGGCGAAGGAACTGGCTGTCCTGGCCGTCAAGTCGTTGTGGGAGGACGGCGCACTCTCCGCGTTCAACGAATCGACCTCCATGCACCACGAGGTGAAGGTTTTCCTGCGCGCCGAACATCATCGCCCGGATACCGAACTCGTCAATCCGTCCCTTTCGTACCAGGACGCGATTCGACGCTTGATCCTTCGATACTTCGAGTGTTACGGTCCCGCAACCTTTCGTGATTTCGTCTGGTGGAGCGGGGTGAGAATGTCGGACGCGAGAGCAGCGCTGGATGCATGTTTGCCACTATTGACATCGGCAAAGCTTGATTCTCACGATTCCATCATGTATTTGCGCGCGGACGACGAAGACGCCCTGCGTCGAACACCCGAAATCTCCCCGACGCACACAGCTTTGACGGCTTACGAAGATCCGAGTCTCAAGGGGTATCACGAGTCGCGCCGGCGTTATGTCGCGGACGATGCGTACGATTCGCTTTTCAATTCGATCGGCGAAGCCCGCGGCTCTGTGCTGGTCGGCGGCTCGACCGCAGCGATCTGGACGTGGGACCGCAGGCACGGCCGCGTCGATGTCGACGTCGTCAGGCAGCTGCCCAAGCGCTCGCGCGACGCCATCGCCGATGTGACCGCCGGCGCCGAGCAATTCCTCCGACTGCACGCCGTAGAAAGGTGACCGCTTCTTCATGACCGCGACGACGTCTGGCTTCACGATCCTGAGTGCGGCGGCTGGTTCCGGCAAGTCCGGCCTGTCAGTCGGCTTTGCGCGGATCCTGCGCTCCCGCGGGTTGGAGGTGCAGGCGTTCAAGCCGGTCAGCGTGGTCAACCTCGCCGATGTGGCCTGCCCGGAGCCCGACCTCTGGCGGCGCGGCGCGTTCTACAACTGCAACGCGGCCGACCAGCCGGTCTCCTGGTGGAACGCACCGGTCGTGGTGGTGCCCGCCGCAGACGAGCAGGCCGGTGAGATCTTCGTCGGCGGCTCACCTGTCGGTGAGGTGCCGATCGCCAGCGCCGACCAGATCGACTTCTCCGCCGTCCCGGCCACGCTGCGGAAGCAGGCTGTGGAGGCGATCGAGCTGGGGTTCCGGGAGTGCACCAGGCACAGCGACGTCGTCCTCCAGGAGGGCGCGGGCGGAACCGGTGCCATCGCCCCGGAGGACGATCTGGCGAACTTCTTCGCCTGCCGCGTTTCGCAGCTCCCCGCCGTACTCGTTGCGAAGGCCGGCAAGGTTGGACAGGCACCTGCTCTGGTGGGCGCGCACCACATCGCACGCGCCACCGGCCTGCCGGTCACCGGGTTCATCCTCAATCAGGTCCTCCGCGAGGAGCAGCTGCCCGAGATACGCCATCGCGTCGAGAGTTCGACCGGCCTCGCCTTCTTCGGGTCGATGCCGAACGTCGGGTTCCCGGAGGGCTTCGACGGGTCGCTGGCAGCTCAACGCGCACTCGATGACCACTGGGGTGAGCTGCTGCTGGCCACCGGTACGGGACAACGAGTGCTGCACCGCTTCGGCATCGGCCGCGAGGTGAGCGAAGCCGTCTGACCGAGTGCTGAAGCACGACAACACCCGAGCGATCGAGGCTGGTGTCCGCCAACGCCTGCCTGATCACGGGATCGCTCGGTACGTGCAAACGACGAGACAATGGGGTGAGGCGTCATGGCGAGAGTTGTGCTCGTGTATCCGGAGGTCTACGACCTGGCACGGTTCAAGGAGAAGCGCAAGGAGTTCCCACCGTTCGGGGTCCTCTACCTCGCCGCGGTCGCGGAGCTCGAAGGACACGAGGTGACCATCGAGAAGGTCTCCCCGTCCCACACCCGGCTCGACTTCGCCGGCGCGGATCTGGTCGCGTTCTCGGTGCCGTCATCGGCCACTTACGGGATCGCCAAGGAAGCTCGCTTCAACAGCACGTACGACGGCGACCCGATCATCGCGGTCGGCGGTGTACATCCGAACTTCTACCCGGAACAGACCGTCGTCGACTTCGCGGCCGACGTCGTGGGCGTCGGCGAAGGCGAGGACACCTTCCTGGACCTTCTCGCCGTCCGGGATCGCAGGCGACTCGTCGACGTGCCCGGGCTGATCGTGAACACCAAGGACGGTTTGGTCAGAACGGCGATGCGGCCGATGATCAAGGACATCGACCATCTCCCGTTGCCCGCGCGGCATCTGCTCGACGTCGACGACCTGGTGATGGCCGACCGGCTGTCCAACACCGACCTGCAGATGGCACACATCATGCTGAGCCGTGGCTGCCCGTTCCCGTGCCGCTTCTGTGCGGCCGCGCAGACCCGGATGCAGTACCGGTCCGGAGCGAGCGCCCGCCACGAGCTGATCCATCTCAAGGAGACGTACGGCGTCGAAGGGTTCGCCGTCGTCGACGACAACTTCATCGTCAACAAGCGCAAGGTCGCCGACGTCTGCGAGTCGATCAAGGACCTGTCGCTGACCTGGTCCGCGCTGTCCCGGGTCGACACCGTCGACGAGCCGCTGCTGCATTCGATGCGTGGCTCCGGCTGCATCGAGATCAAGTTCGGCATGGAGTCGGGCAGCGAACGCATGCTCAAGGCGATGGGCAAACGGATCAAGCAGGACCAGATCAGGAACGCCGTCCGGACCGCCCACGAGGCCGGCATCAACGTCAAGCTCTTCCTCATCCACGGTTACCCCGGTGAGAACCGTGAGTCGACCCACGAAACGATGCGCATGCTCGAGGAGCTCGCTCCCATGGTGACCCGGGTCGCGCTGTTCAGGTTCGTGCCGCTCCCCGGAACGTACGTCTACAACAATCCTCTCGAGTTCGGCCTGCGCGGGACCGACAAGGCACCCGACTGGAACGGTGACTGGGGCAAATACCACATCCACCACAACGACGACCACTGGTGGGGCACGGACGCCGAGTTCACCGAACTGACGTCGTCCTACGCGGAACTGCGGTCGCTCGTCGACGCGACCTGGCCCGAGCGATTCGATGCCCCAGCCTCGACAGCGACGGTCGGCGCATGACCTCCGAGCCGCAAGGAAGGCACCGAGTGGCAGCCCACGACCTGGAGCCCGGCGTCTACCTGGTGCTGTCCGACCCACAGCACCAGTTCCCTACAGTCTCGCGCCCGTCCCAGCCCTTCGTCGTACTGCGACTCGAGGTCGACGACTCCACAGCGACGACGGGAAAATCCGTCCAACTCGACTCGTCGCGCCCGATCGCAACGGCCGCGTGGGCTCTCCGAGGCGGCCAGGTGTCCACAGCCGCGGACGGTGTGCGGGTGCCGGTCTGGAGCGGAGCGGGTCTGCACCCTGAGCTCCTGTCGCTGCTCGGAGCGTCTCGTACTGTCGTTCGAGATGCGCCCCTCGTGCCCGTGCCCCTCCTTCTGCTCGATCTGCGGCCCGGATGCTGCAGCTACTTTGCCTGCACACGGATCCGGCGGTCAGGGTCGAGCTGGGTGCGCCTGGGCGAGCATGAGGGCGCAGCACTCGTGGAGATCGTGCAGCCCGGGCTCGAACTGCTGGCCGAGGTACGGCGGGAGATCTCGAGCGAGATGCACCAGTTCACGAACTTTCACAAGGACATCGAGATCGAGGTGAAGCTCACCGTCGCGACCGAGACATCGCCCGCGGCGATCGCCGACCACTTCGTCGGTCTGGTCGAGCGCAACGGCCTGCCGGGGTTCGTGTCCGATCTCGGGAACGAGATGCAGCGCTGGGAGTACAACCAGACAACCTTCGAGATCCTGTCTCCTGATCATGAGACGGGCTACATGGGATTCGTGCGTCAGCCCGACGGGACGTACGTGATCCGGCACAAGACGTTCCCCCGCGACACGCTGCGCCGCCGCGAGGTGTTCCACCACGGGGTGCGGTCCGGCCCCGAGGAGTTCGAGACCTACTTGGCCAAGGCCTTTCCCGCGCTGCGGTTCCGGCGGCTGCCGGAACTCTCCCGGAGCCGCTTCGACGTGAACCTCGAGTCGACGGCCACGGGGCATTTCTTCGGTATCGAAACGGACGAGGTCGTGGCCGACGGCCAGGTGATGCGCCAGGTCGAGATGGAGTACCACAAGTCCCGCCGGATTCCCTGTGTGAGCCCCGACGACATCGAGTCCGAGTTGTTCCGGCTGCAGGACCTCGTACTCGCGGAGCTGAAGTCGATCGGTATCGAGGCGGATGCAGGATACCGGTCCAAGCTGACGTTCCTCCGAGACATCGTCGACCGATGACGTCCGCCGACACCAGCTGGCTCCCTTGGGACCGCATCGCACAACTCCCGGCCGCCGATCGGCGCCGGACGCTGGTCGCGCAGTTCTGCGAGACGATCTCGGCACCCGGCTTTCCGTGCTTCTTCGCCCGGCAGGCCCTGACCAGCGAACAGATCGTCTTCGCGTATGCGGCCGGGTCCTCCGATCACGTGCTGAACGACTGTACGCTCGCACTCCGGCGCCTGGCGGCACGCATCCGCCACGCGCCGGAGCTGACCGGCGTACTCCTGGTCGACGTCGACGACTGCCGGACCATTGACGAGGACGAAGCGTTCGCCGGCAAGCTGCTCAGGCACCTGATCGCGGCGAGCGCGACGCGATGGCCGAGCGACGCTCCGCGGGACCCGTCCGATCCACACTGGACGCTCTGGATCGACGGCGTGGGATTCTTCCTCAACATCAGCACGCCCCGGCACACGCGACGTCGTAGCCGGAACGTTGGCGATGCCATCGCCGTCATCGCGCAGGCCCGCGCGACCTTCGACGCCCCGGCTCCCAGCGATCCGCGGGTCCGGGGCAACATCCGCCGGCGAATCAGGGAATACGATTCCGTGCCGGTGCACGGTGCGCTCGGCCGGTACGGCAGCCCGGGTACCCGTGAGATCGACCAGTACTTTCTGGGAGACGGGGACAGCTGTGCCGGATCGAGAGCCGCACACGCCGAGTCTGAAAGCGCTCAGCGATGAGGTGGAGCACGGCGAGCTGGCGCACACGCTCCTCATCGCCGGAAGGCTCGACATCGATATCGAACAGGAGCTCAGACTAAAGTGGCTATCCCGGGTCCGCAGCTGAGGTCAGCGCTCGTCGTCGTCGGTCCTTCCGCGGGCATCGCGCGCGCCGCGGTGCGGGGATCCGAGTCAGTCATCCTCGTGGGCCCGAACGTCGGACGGCTCACTGGTCACCTTCGGCCGCAGGTCGACGAACTGTTCAGCTGCGACTACTCCGACGAGGCGACGCTGCACGCCTTGGCGGACGTCTGGACGAAGGCCGGCGACCGGATCAGCGGTGTCGTCTCGTTGACCGAGGAAGGCCTGATGCCCGCGGCGAAGCTCGCCGCCCATCTGGGTGTTCCTGGGCTTCGGACGACGGCCGTCCACGCGACCCGGGACAAGCTGCGGATGCGGTCCATCCTGGCCGCCGAGTGCCCCCACCTGACTGTCCGAGCGGTCGCTGCGAACGAGGTCGACCAAGCACTCGAGCTCCTGTCCGAAGTCGGCACCGTCGTACTCAAACCCGCCGACGGGACAGCCAGCCGCGACGTTCAACTGCTGTCGAGTCCGGCTGAGCTCCTGGCGGCCGCCGACGGCCTGAAAGGCTTCATCGTCGAGGAGTACGTCAGCGGCGTAGAGGTCAGCATCGAGTCGCTGAGCTCGAACGGCCGGCACGACATTGTCGCGATTGCCGAGAAGCGCGTCTCGGACAACTTCGTGGAGCTCGCACATCTGATGCCGCCGGTCTCCTTGAGTGCCGATCAGGTCGGGTCAGTCCACGGTGCCGTCTACGAAGCGCTGACCGCACTGGGCATTACCGATGGTCCGGCTCACACCGAGGTCATGGTCGGCGCCGGCGGAGTGAGTGTCATCGAGTCGCACACCCGCCCCGGCGGTGACGGCATCGCCGACCTGGTCGAGCTGACCACCGGGATCGACTGGCGCCTGGCCTGTACGACGTGGCCGCTGGGCGATCGGCTGCCCGATCCCGTGCCCACTGCTGCTGCCGCAGCTGTTGTGTTCTTCACCGCGCCGCCGGGGGTCGTGCGGGAGATCCGCTCGGAGCCACCTGTGCTTCCCGGAGTCGAGTTCGAGGGCTGGTTCGTCGATGTCGCACCGGGTGACGCCGTCGGTCCGCTGCGGAGCTCGAAAGATCGCCTCGGAGCCGCCCGCCTGACTGCCGGCTCCACGGACGCCTGCGTGGCCGCCGTCGACGCATTGCTCGCCATGGACGTCGCCGTGACCGACGGGCGGCCGTCATGACGGTGTTGATGCTCAACCGGCACACGTTGTCGTGGGCCGCAGGTGCGGACGGCGAGTACATCCCGCGGCCGCCCGGCGCTCGGTGTCTGATCACCAGGACGTTCGGCGGCGGCCTGAACGGTTTCGATCCGGCGGCCTTTCCGGACGTGACGGTCTGCGACATGCTCGATCCCACGAGGCTCGAGGCGATCGTCGCCTGGGCCGCAGCCACCCGTTCCGCCGAGTACATCGTGGCGTTGCACGAGAAAGATCTCCTGCTGGCTGCTCGGGTACGTGCTCGGCACGGGCTTCCCGGGCCGACGGAGGCGGAGACGTGGCCGTTCCGGGACAAGGTCGCGATGAAGGACCGGCTCCGGGCAGCGGGATACTCGCGCATCCCGCAGTACATCGATTCGAGCGCATTCACCACCGTCGGTCAGCTGCCCTGGCGCGGAACGCAACTCGTCGTCAAGGCCCGCCGCGGACTCGGTGCATCAGAGGTACGGATAGTGCCGTGGAGCACCTCGGCCGTCCTCGCCGCGCACTCCGAGCTGCGCCTCGCCGCGGCGGACTGCGAGATCGAGGAGTACGTCGACGCTCCGATGTTCCATTGCGACAGCGTCGTCGAGGGCGGACGGATCACGTTCGCGTCTGCCTCACGCTATTTGCGCAATCCGGGCAGCTTCAGCACGTCCGATCACCTGGGCAACGTCACGCTGCGCCCAAACGATCCGCCTCGAGCCGAGCTGCTCGAGCACAACGCGAAGGTGATCGCCGCGCTGGGTCTGCGGAACGGGGTAACCCATATCGAGTTCTTCGCCAACGAGGAGCTTGGTGTCGTGTTCTGCGAGGCAGCAGCCCGCCCCGGAGGTGGCGGGATCGACGAGTGCGTCCGCCGTACGACGGGCGTCAACCTCGTCCGCGCCGCCGTACGGCTGCAGGCCGGCGAGACAGCACTCGACGCTCCGCCTGTCGCTCGGCCCGAGACAGTTTGTGGAGTGATCGGGCTGCTGTCCGACGAGTACCCGCCGAGCCTGGAGGACGAGCTCCGACGCCGTGTCCCGGGACTGGTGAGCTACACCGCCACCCCCGCCGCTCTGCCCGGCGGAATCCGCCACGCGACCGACTATCGCCACCGCGTGGTGATCACCGCCACTTCACAGGAAGAGTTCGACCACTACCGCGCCACCACCCTCGCCACCCACCAAGAACTCGTGCCGGCCGCGGTGACGTAGCTACTTGGCTGGCCAACGCTCATCCGGCCTCCTCGGCGGTCCGGCCGCGGGCGAAGGGGTTCGAGAACAGCGTCTCCTCGAAATCGGTGAGGGCCAGACGGATCGCTCCCATGGCGGCCGCGCTCTCGCCGAGGGGTGAGACGACGACGCGCGGTTCGAACATGCAGACTCGGGCGAGTCTGGAGCGGATCGCGTCGGCCGCGATGTCGCCGGCGACGACAACGCCGCCGCCGACGACCACCACCTCGGGATCGACAGTGATCACGAGCCCTTCGGTGGCCGCGGCGAACTCGTCCGCGAAGTCGACGACCGCCCGGCGGGCGTCGGTCTCTCCTCGCTGTGCCGCCTCGAAGACCGTCAGCGGATCGATCCCGAGCATTTCGTCACGCGGCAGCGTGTCGACTCCGACCCCGGTGAAGCTCACGAGCTTGCGGTACGCGTCGACCAGCTGACGGCCGGACTCCGGCGGAATCTCCCCCGCGGCGCCGTGATGCCCCAGTGGCGAGACACCGTCGATGAGGTACGACGAACCGATGCGCCGCCCCACGTGGAGATAGACGGCGCTGCTGCAGCCCGCAGCCGCGCCGGCCCAGTACTCGGCGAGGACGGCGGCGCGCATGTCGTTCGCGACACGGACGGGGACGGGGAGGAACGCACCCAGCAGCTCGCCGATGCTGTGCCCCTCCATCTGCGGGATGGTGGAGCGCACCACCTGGCCGTCGGCGCGGGCTATGCCGACGGTCGCGGCGGCCGCGGCGAGGATCTGTGCAGGGTCCCGATCGGCCAGGCGCAGTGCTTCCGTGATCGCCGTGCGTGCAGCAGCGCTGCGCTCCGCCGCGCTCGCGCCATCGGCCACGGGATAGTCCGCACGCCCGATCACGCGTCCCGCCAGGTCCGCGACGAGCGCCCGCACCGAGTGCCGGGCGAGATCGACCCCGACCACACAGCCGGCCTGGGAGTCGAACGCTATCGTCCGCGCGGGACGGCCGGCCGAACGACGGCCGGGCGTCGCCGGTCTCGGCGCCGCAGCAGCCAGCCACCCCTGCTCGACCAGTGCGTCCACCACATCCTCGGCGGTCGGACGCGAGATGCCGACAGCCTGCGCGATCTCGGTAACCGTGTACCGGTCGGCCGCCGTGACCTCGCCGGCGCCGGCCGCGCCGCTCGCCTGCGCGGCGTAGAGCAGCCGCAGCACGGCGGCGACGTTCAGCTTACGCAACGCGGACGGGTCTCCCGCGTGCCCGGCACCGACACCCTTCACCGACATACACAATCTCATTTCTGAATGGCTTGGACGCTCACGATCAGCCCAAGAATAGAGGAAAGAGCGAAGGGTTGACAGCACCTCGGCCCGTTGCCAGACTACTTCAACCGCCCATTATGAAACTTTTTTGGATAACCATCGCGCAACGTGTCGCGTCGGCGGGCACGCCGCAACCACCACTCAAGAAATGAGACATCCGTGCGTACACAACGGCGTAGAACGCGGTACCTGGTCCTGGGCACCCTTGCCGCGGCCCTCGCGCTCACCGGCTGCACGGCCGGTGCGCCCGCCTCGTCCGATTCCGGCGACGACGTCACTTTGACCTTCCTCGTCTCGGAGTCCCCGAACCTGACCCCGCAGTACTGGGACGCCGCGATCGCCCGGGCGTCGAAGGCGGTTCCCGGCGTCACGATCAAGAAAGTCGTCGGCGAGAACACCCCGGCGTACGCACAGCAGCTGTTCGCGTCGGGTCAGGCGCCCGACCTCTTCGCCGCCGGTATCGCGAACGGCCTTGCGCAGCAGGGCAAACTCGCCGAGTACAGCCGCGACGAACTGACGGCCGCCGGCATCACCGACTTCACCTCCGGCACCATCAACGGCAAGTTCTACGGCATCCCCACCGGCGCACAGGCGATTCCGCTCGTCTACTACAACAAGGACCTGTTCAAGAAGGCAGGCATCAGCGCCCCGCCGAAGACCTACGCCGAACTGCTCGACGACTGCGCGAAGCTGAAGGCTGCCGGTATCTCCCCGTTCGAGATCGGCGGTGGCGGCAAGGACACCTGGGCGACGTCGTTCGCGCTGAACGCCACCGTCTCAGCCGACGTCCAGGTCGCCGATCCGGCATGGTTCCTCAAGCGCGAGAAGGACGAGGTGAAGTTCAGCGACCCGGAGTTCGTCGGCGCCGCGGCGAAGGTCGCGAAGATCGTGAAGGACGGGTTCGCCGATCCGAACGGCATGACCCGGACCTACGCCGACCTCGAGCAGGCGTTCCTCGCCGGCAAGGCGGCGATGTATCCGATGGGATCGTGGTTCACCGCCGCGGCGGACGGCAAGAAGCTGACCAACATCGGCGTGTTCGGCTGGCCCGGCGACGACGGCAAGCCGGCCTACCCGGTCGTCACGGGGGCGGGCATGAACGTGAACGCAGGTTCGAAGAACGTCGATCTCGCCAAGAAGTGGGCACTGGCGTTCGCGACCGACAAGGAGAATCTCGACGCGTCCGTGATCACCGACGGCGCGATCGTGACGGTGAAGGACTACACGATCCCCGCCGGTGTGGGCGCGCTCTACAAGGAGATGGCGGCCGGCTACGACGCGGCCGTCGCCGAGAAGGCGACCGTCCCGGCCTGGGGCAACATCACCGGCGACGGCGCGCTCCCGCCGGGCTTCAACGACAAGCTGATCGCGGCCGGCGTCGACCTTCTGACGGGCAAGACCACGCCGGAGAAGTTCGCGAAGTACCTCGACGAGCAGTACACCGCCGCACAGAAATAGGCGAAAAGGGCCATGAGCACGCACACGAAGCGCCGGATGATCCCGCGCGATCCCCTCCATTTCCTCTTGTTCGCACTGCCCGGCGCCGCGCTCTACGCGGTGTTCGTGCTCTGGCCGCTGCTGGTCGCGTTCGGGTCGAGCCTGACGAACGAGGACGCCTACCGGGTCGGCACCTCGTTCGTCTGGTTCGAGAACTACGCGCGGCTGTTCTCCGATCCGGCGTACCTGCACACCTTGGGCAACACCGTGATCCTCACCGTCATCTGCATCATCGTGCCGAACGCGCTCGGGCTCGGGATCGCGATCCTGCTCGACCGGAGCGGATGGGTCTTCAACGCGATGCGCGCGGTGTTCTTCGTCCCGGTCATCCTCTCCTCCGTCGTCGTCGCGGTGATCTGGCAGCTGCTGCTGAAGGACGACGGCCTGATCAACTCGGCCCTGCACTCCTTCATGCCCGACCCGCCCGGCTGGTTGTCCGATCCGTCCCTCGCTCTGTACAGCGTGGGCGCCATCGTCGCGTGGCAGTCCGTCGGTGTGTGCGTCGTGCTGTACCTCGCAGGCCTGCAGAGCGTTCCCAAGGAGCTCCTGGAAGCGGCGTCCATCGACGGCGCCGGCCCCGTACGCCAGTTCAGGGCCGTGACGTGGCCGCTGCTGGCGCCCTCGGTCACCATCATGACCGTGCTGTCGATGATCGGCGGCTTCAAGATCTACGACCAGGTGAAGGTGATGACCAACGGCGGGCCCGGCGTCGGCGCGACGTCGACCCTCGCGTTCGACGTCGTGCACACCGGCCTCGACGCAGGCGCCGTGGGGTATGCCGCCGCCAAGGCCGCCGTCATGTTCCTGATCATCGCCGTGATCTCGCTGTTCTCGATCCGGCTCATGCGCAAACGGGAGGTGGACCTGTGACCACCGCGGAGCCGACCGCTGTCGTCGAAGGCACCACAACAGACACCACAGCAGGCACCACAGCGGATGCCACAGCAGACACCACGGAACGCGCCCCTCGCCGCAGGCGTCGGCGGCGCAGTGTGGAGGCGGGCCGCGCCGGACCGGTCCACACCGGGATCGCGCTGGTCGTGACCGCGATCTTCATCTACCCGATCTACCTCGTCGTGCTGAACGCGTTCAAGACGCAGGACGACATCTACAAGTACCCCGGGCTGCCCGTGCTGCCGCTGACGGTGCAGAACTTCGTCGACGTCTTCACGCGTCCCGACGCGCTGTTCTGGACCGGCCTGGTCAACAGCATTCAGATCACCGTG
This sequence comes from Kribbella sp. NPDC003505, assembly GCF_040610875.1. NCBI lineage: Bacteria > Bacillati > Actinomycetota > Actinomycetes > Propionibacteriales > Kribbellaceae > Kribbella > Kribbella sp. NPDC003505. Next base: position 96,096 of record NZ_JBEXNA010000008.1, read on the forward strand.
ATCGGCACCCTGGTCTCCACCGTCGTCGCCGCGATGATGGCGCACTACATGGTGCGTTCGTCGAGCTGGTTCGCGAAGCTGCTGTGGATCACCATCCCGCTCGGGCTGATGATCCCCCAGGCGACGACCCTGCTGCCGCTGCTGCGGATGCTGCGGGACTTCGGGCTGATCGGCTCGGTGTTCGGCCTGATCATCGTGTACGTCGCGGGGAACCTGCCCTTCGGAGTACTGGTCTTCACGGGTTTCATGCGGACCATCCCGAAGGGCATCGAGGAGGCTGCCGCCATCGACGGCGCGGGGCCGATCCGCACGTTCTGGGCGATCGTGTTCCCCCTGCTGCGGCCGGCGGGAGCGAGTGTCGTGATCTTCCTCGCGGTCGGGCTGTGGAACGACTTCATCACTCCGCTGATCATCCTCGGACCGGCCAGCGGCAGCACGGTCACGGTCGGCATGTACCGCCAGATCAGCGAACACGTGTCGAACTACGGAGCCGTGTTCGCCTACATGGTGCTGGCCACGATCCCGATCGTCATCCTGTTCGTCTTCTTGCAGAAGTACTTCGTGAAGGGACTCCTCAGTGGCGCAGCAAAGGGATGACGCCCACGTGCGCAGCACGCGGGACATCCGCCTGGCCGTCGTCGGCGCCGGAATGCGTGGGCAGGCGTACGCGGCGGAGGCCGCCGAGCTGCCCGGCGTCGAGGTGGTCGCGGTGGCCGAACGGAACCCGACGACGCTCGCCCGCTTCGCCGGCCTCTTCCCGGACGCGCAGGTGTTCGACGACTGGCGCGATCTCGCCGCGCTGCCGCGTCTCGCCGACGCGGTCATCGTGGCGCTGCCCGACGAGTACCACCGCGACGCGAGCGTGGCCTTCGCCGAGGCCGGCTACGACATCCTCCTGGAGAAGCCGATCGCGACCAGCCCGGAGGACTGCGACGACATCGAGAACGCCGCGAAGACCAACGGCGTCAGCATCACCGTGTGCCATGTACTGCGGTACACGGCGTACACGAAGACGTTGCGTCGGCTCCTCGATGCCGGCGCGATCGGCCAGGTCATGCAGATCGAGCACCTGGAGCCGATCGGTCATCTCCACTTCGCGCACTCGTTCGTCCGCGGGAACTGGGCCCGCTCGGTCACCAGCCACAGCCTGCTGCTCGCGAAGTCGTGCCATGACATCGACTGGCTGCTGCACATCATGGGGCGCCCGGTGCAGCGGGTGACGTCCTTCGGCTCGCTCGGGCATTTCCGCCCCGAATCGCGGCCGTCCGGCGCGTCCGAGCGCTGCGTGACCTGTGCGGTGGAGTCCTCGTGCGCGTTCTCCGCCGTACGGTTCTATCGCAGCGGGCTGAACAACCCCGGCTCCGCCGAGGAGTACAACGCCTTGGTCATGGCGGGTGAGGTAACCCCTGAGGCGATCGACCGTGCTCTGGAGACCGGCCCGTGGGGGCGGTGTGCGTACCTCTGCGACAACGACGTGGTCGACCACCAGACCGTGCAGCTCGAGTTCAGCGACGGACGCCTCGCGAGCTTCAGCCTCTCGGCCTTCACCGAAGGCAGCAACCGCAAGACCCGCCTGTTCGGCACCGCCGGGCAGATCACCGGCGACGGGCGGATGATCAGCGTTTACGACTTCCGCACGCTGGAGACGACGGTGTACGACACCGACGAACTCGGCTTCGACGCCGCAGCGGGTCACGGCGGCGGCGACCGGCAGTTGGTCGAGACGTTCGTCGCCGCACTGCGGGACGACGCCCCCGGCCAACTCAGCACGAGCATCACCGAGAGCATGGCCAGTCACCGCGTGGTGTTCGCCGCCGAGCAAGCCCGCCGCACCGGCACCGTCGTATCCCTGGCTCCTGCCGACGCGTGATCAACGCCAGACGTCGAACCTGCCTTTCCACGCCGGACACCGGACCGGGCGGCAGTTCAGGGCTCAGTGACCGGGGGTGATGGCCCCGAGGCATCGTCAGACACCTCGGGGCCACCAGACCTACTGATCCACGACGTTCACAGTCGCGGTCGCCTTCGCCGCGGTGCCCGGTACCGCACCGTGCACTACGAACCAGCCTGGCGTGGCGACCATGTCCGCGGTCACGCGATCCCACGCCACATCGACCTGTCCAATGGTTCCGTCGCTGTACACGGCGCCGGTTTGCGCCGGCAGGTTGGGCAGTTCACCAACTTTTGTGTCGACGGCAACCGATGTGAAGTCGACGACGGACTTCGGTTTCTGTCCTGCGTACACACCGAACTCGGCCAGGCCGGATTCGGCGCCGGTCGGGTTGTTGTAGGCGTTGTCGGGATCGATCGTGAACTTCACCCAGCTCGTCGTCACCGGAGCGTCGAACGTCACGACGTTGTCCGGCTGCCCGTCCCACTGGATGCCGGTCACCCGTTTGCTGCCGCCGTCCCACTCCAGGACGCCTTCCACGATCTGGTTGACGTCATGGCCGCGGTCGACGAGGTTGACGTGGTCGATCGTGACCGGCGCCGGGAACTGCAGCTTGATCCACGGGCTGCGGTCGGTCTGTTTGGCCGCCCAGGAGGTTGCCTTGTCCCCGTCCGTCGCCTTCGGTCCCAGGTAGCGGTCGTCCTGGTTGTTGCCGTCCGGTACGCCGTTGCGGTCGCGGACGGAGGAGACGGTGACGGTTGCCGAGCTCGCGATGTTGTCCGACAGCGCCGTGATCCCGACCGGGTTCGACTCGACCTGTACGCCGTCCAGCGTGACGACTGCCTTCGCGGTGGCCTGGAACGCACTGGTGATCGGCTCCTTCAGCACGATCGTGTTGCTGCCCGGTACCGCTTGCAGTCGGCTGTCGCTGAGCACGTACTCGGTCTTCGCCTGCGACAGGTTCGCCTTCGCGCCGGTGCTCAGGATGCCCTCGATCGTGCCGACGACCGGCTCGTTCGCTGCCACCGATTTGTTGCTGAGGGCAAGCCTGACGTGTTTGAGGAAGGCCGGGAACGACATCCGGCCGGCGGCGTCCACGTCGACGTAGAGGTAGTCCTCGGCCCGGTACCCGGCGAGCTCCGCCGACACGGTGATCCGTGCCCTCCCCGCCGCACCGGACGTCAGCACCCGATCGGCGCCGACGCCCACCACCGACGGGTTGTCGCTGGTGATCGTCAGCTCGGCGTCCGTCAGGTCGAGAGGTGCACCCAGGAACGACGAGCCCGTCGCCTCGATCGTCGCCGTCCGGCCGTCCGCGCCGGCCTTCGGTTGCAGCTCGAGACTGCCGAGGGCGGTCAGGTCCCGCAGCGAGTACACGCGGACGTCCAGTACGTCGACCGGACTGCCGCCTTGCCCGCCGCCGGGGAACGAGACCCTGACATAGCGGGCGTGCACGCTGGGCTTGGTGGGATCGACCGGGTAGTTGTAGTACAGACCGTCCTGCTCCCAGCCGTACAGCGTCGTGTCACTGCCCGGAGCGGCGAGCGTGTCGCGAGCGGTCGGCAGGCCGCCGCCGGACACGGTGTTCGTTTCGTTGCCGGCGGTCCAGTGCTCGCCGTCCTCGCTGTACTCGATCTTCACCTTCTTCGGCACGTTGTAGTACGTGACGTTGTCGGCGTCGGGCATGTGGTGATTGAAGAAGACGTTCACCCGCGAGAGATCCTGCATCTTGCCCAGGTCGTAGGTGATGGCCGCGTTCTCGTCACCGGCCGGGGCCGTCCACTTCGCCAGGTTGCCGCCGGTCGCGTCGTTGATCGTGCCGTCGGACAGGAGCTTGGCGTGAGCGCTGTCGGTGGTCACCTTGGGCGTGATACCCGCCGCCACGTCGGAGTCCGGGAGCAGCGTGATGTAGTTGCGCGTCGAGGTGTGGGTCTTCCCGTCCACCGTCAGGTCGGCCCAGTAGCTGTACATCGTCGGCGCGGGCACCTTGCCGGTGAAGCGCATCTTCTTGCCCTCGACAACGAAAGGCGACCGGTCGGCCGGGATCTCCGTGACGGTGATCCTGCCCGCGGCATTGTCCCGCCGGCCGTCGACGGTCGCGTAGTGGAACTTGACGTTCGACGCGTCGAGGACATCGACGTCGCCGCCCTTGCGGGTGTAGCCCTTGAACGCGACGGGAACGTCCTTGTCGGTGCCGAACTGCCCCCAGAACTGCGCACCGTTGGTCAGCAGGTTCACGCCGACCAGTGGAAGAGCGGCGGAGATCGCGCGGTTCCGGACCTCGACCGGGTAGGTGTCCGTCATGACCTGCGGGCTGTTGACACTGTCGTCGTACGTCGCCGTCACGGTGATCGTCGCCGTACCGTCGCCGACCGGCCGGACCATACCGGTCGCCGCGCTCACGGTCGCCACCTGCGGGTTGCTGCTCGTGTACTTGAGCTGCGCGGGCGCGAACACGTTGGTGTAGTTGTTCATGTAGCTCTCGGCCCGCAACTGGAGGTTGTCCGGCGCGGTCTGGCTGCTGAACAGCTTGACACTGGTCAGCTTGTACGTCCGGACCGGACTCGCGGTCCGGATCTTGACGATGGTGTCGATCGGATCGGCGGTGACGTCGGAGGTGTCGATCGAGACGTAGTACTTGCCGTTCGACGTCTCCGTGGTGAACGGCAGCGAGCTGCCCTTGTTCAGCCACTGCACCTGCTGGACCGGGTGGTCGAAGGGGCCGATGTGGCTCATCGCCGCCTGGCCGGTGAAGCCCGTCTTCGCGGTTCCCCGAATCTGGTTCCTGACCATGTGCAGGTACACGTACTGGTCGCGGGACATCGCGTAACCCCAGTCCGGCCCCTGACCGTGCGCGATCGCCTTCTGCGGGTCGGTGTACCAGCCCGGCTTGAGGGCGTAGTCCATCGTGTACGGCGTGGTGCCGTACAGCGACTCACGCAGATCGGGCCCGCGCCGGTTGTCCATCCACTGCACGATCGACGAGCGCATGTCCGACAACTGCTGGGACGACACCGGCACCATCGAGAAGATGTTGGTGTTGTCCAGGTTGCTGCTCAGGTTGTCCATGCCGCGCGTCACGGTGACGGAGGAGTCGTAGTTCATGACGTAGCCATGGCCGTACTGGTTGATCAGCTCCTTCGTCGCCTCGCCCCAGTCGTCACGCTCGTTGCCCTTGGCGTACTGCGTCCACACGTCGAGCGCGGTCGTGTACGGGTCGTTCCACTCCTCGTGAGCCACCTTCCGGCCCTGCGGCTTGATCCCGTTGATCCACCCGCCGTCGGTGTACGGCTCGCTGTTCCAGAACGGACGCTCGTGCAGCGTGATGTCCTGGTCGCCGGTCTGTGCGTTCGGATTGGCGTCGATCAGCACCCGGTCGTTGTAGTTGCGCGCGGAACTCCAGGCGACGTCCGGATTGGAGTAGCTCTCGGGCCCCCCGTCGGCGAAGACGTACCAGGGGTCGTACCGCGCCACCAGCTTCTGGATATCGCTCTCGAGAATCTGGGAGCCTTCGTACAACGACGACACGTACACGCCGAACTTCAGGCCGTAGCGTTCAGCGGCCTGCTTTGCCTGCTCCACACGGTCCTTGACGTGCCAGGTGCCGTCGGCCGACTGGTACAGGGCGTTGTACTTGTACAGCTTGTTGGAGTTGTTCGGCGTCAGGTTCGCGTTCGGCGAGGGCCAGTAGTAGATGGTGTTCTGCAGGCTCTCGGTGGAGAGCATGGTCATGCCCATCTCTTTGGCGGTCTGCGCCCACTCGTCGTAGTTGAAGTTCGGGTCGTACAGGTTGGGCATCGTGCCGGTGGTGTGCGACAGCGCCGACATCTTGCCGTCGATGAACCAGTCGACCGGGTTCTTCTTGACCGTGATCGTGTACGGCTTCGTGGTCGTGGCACCCGCCGCGTCCGTGGCCTTCACCGTGAAGGTGTAGTCCTTCTGCGAGGCGCCGTGGGCGCCGTCGGCGACCTTGCCGTCGATGTGGCCGTCGGACGCCAGTGTCAGGCCGGGCGGTAGTTGGCCGGCGGCGACCGTCCAGGAGTAGCCCGGGCTTCCGCCCGCTGCCTGGAACGTGAACGGGGCCGCCTGCGGGGCGATGCTGGAAGTGTTGCGGTTGCCGTCGATCGTCGCGACCATGCCGACGTACGGGTTCTCGTCGTACGCGTACGGCAGTGTGTTCGAGGGGTAGTCATTGGCGGGAACATCGACGTTGCGCTCGGCGAAGGCCTGCCGGTCCACGCTCAAGCCCCTGGTGACGATGCTGAGCTGGTCGCCGGCCGCGTTCGGCCCGGTCACCGAGTAGGTCAGCCCGGGTACGGCGTTACCGGCGCTGTCACCGATCCGCGTGTAGAAGCCGAGGAAGTTCTTGTTCTTGCCGGGGTTCTTGTGCTGGATCTCGATGACCAGCTTGTTCCAGCCCTGGTTCAGCTGGACCGGGTACTTCGTCCCGGACTTGCTGACCCGGCTCGGGACCTGGGTCTGCTGCCCGACCTGAGCGTCGTTGGCGAACAGTCGGTACAGGCCCGATCCGCCGACCTGCCACTGCACGGTCTGCGCGGTGGGGCTGTAGACGTAGCTGGCAGCACCGACCCACTTGTCGACCGTGGGCTGCCCCTGCTTGACGTCGAAGTAGCCCATCAAGTCGTTGTAGTCGTCGTAGTTCCGGTTGAAGATCCGGTCGTCGAAGTACTGCCAGGCGGATGTGTCGTCGCCGATCGCCTCCGCGTCGGCGTAGGGGCCGGACACGACCCATTGATTCAGGTACGGCGCGGTTCCGCCCGTCTGTGCCGCCTGGGCTTGCGGCTGGGCCAGGACGCCCGCAGCGAGACCGAGCGCGGTCACGGCCGCGAGTACGCCGTACCGCATCCTGCGCAATCTTTTCACGCTACCTCCTTCGAATTGGCGGAGCTGAGCTGGTGGAGCGAACGTCGCGGTCACTCGTAGCCGATGCCGGGCGCGGTAGGAGCGCGGACGAGGCCGTCCGGGCCGACGGCTGGTTCGCGGACGATCGGGTTCGTGTGGACCAGGGACTCGTAGTACGAGGTGTTCGGGATCGCCATGCACAAGTGGGCGTTGACGATGTCGGAGCCGTGCACCTCGGCGCGCAACTGGAAGCTGTCGGCCAGGTGTGCGATCCGCATCGCGCCGGTGATTCCGCCCTTGTACTGCGCGCTGGTCCGGACGTAGCCCGCGGTACCGGCGGTGATGAAATCCGCGACGTTCAGGTGCGCGCCGTCGGACGTCTCGGCGACCAGCAGCGGTACGTCGACACGCTCGGCGAGCCGCTGGTACGCCGTGACGCCGAACTCGCGCATCGGCTCCTCGTACCAGGTGTAGCCGACCTCCGACAGGGCCCTTCCGACGTACACAGCGTCGGTCAGGTCGAAGCCGGCCGAGCCGTCGTACATCAGCGGAACGGCGTCGCCGACGTGGGCGCGCAGCTTCTGGCACAGGTCGGCGTCGGCGCGCGCGTCGCCCCAGGCATGCAGCTTGATCGCCTTGTACCCGGCCTCGAGGCACTGGTCGGCGACGTCGAGGTACTCCTCCACCGACGAGAACGTCACGGTGCTCGCATAGGCGGGGACGGCGTCGCGGAACGTCCCGAGCAACTGGTGCACCGGGAGGCCCGCGGCCTTCCCGGCGAGGTCCCACAGCGCGACGTCGACCAGGCCGAGCGCGTAGATCGGTAGTTCCTCGATCCGGTCCAGCTCCCAGAGGCGATGCCACAGGAGCTCCCGCCAGAGCGGATCCGCACCGATCAGATCGGCGCGGATCCGGCGGTCGACGAGGTCGGCCACGATGCGTCCGCGGCGAGTTCGTGCCTCGCCGGTCAGTCCCTCGTCGGTGTGGATCCGCAGGATGCCGCCGACGACCGGCCCCTCCGACCCCGGCAGCCCGGCGCGCCACCGGAACGGCGGCTGCGCCGGCAGGTCGACCAGGTCCAGGGTCACGTCTGTGATTCGCATGTCGTCCTTCAGATCGGGAAGAGCGGTACCCGCCGCGGCAAATGCTTCTGATCTATTTAATCAGAGCCTGGTCAGTAGAGCAGATCCATAGGGTTGACGCAATACATCGCGCTGGACATACTCGACCCACTCCGAACGCCTGCATCAGCGGCGAATTCGCGACCAGCGCGATGAACTTCTCGAGGGACCCATCCCCTTAGTTCACGACACGAAGAATCAGATCCATCCCGAGCAGGAGGCCGCCCAATGAGCCGCAGAAGAACCGCATCGCTAGCAGCGCTAGCGGCGATCCTCGCCGCGTCGTTCCTCGTCGTACCACCGAAGTTGACGGCCTACGCGCAGCAGGTGGCCGGCCGTGCCCCGTTCGTCAACTCGTGGCTCGTCGCGGGTCCGTTCGACGCGCCGGTCGCCGACGAGCTGTACGAGTGCGAGGTCCCCGAGCTGGTGAATCTCGCCCAGCGGGCGTCGTCGATCACCGCGTCTTCGTCAACGCTGGCAGTGAATCCCGTGTCCAATCTGGTCGACGGGAGCGCCAGCAAGCAGTGGGTGACGGAGAACGACTCGAGCCCCTGGGTGCAGTTCGCCTGGAGCAACCCGGTCTCCCTCAACGAGGTCCGGATCGCCCAGTGGGGCGACGGCCGGCACGTGAACAACTGGTACCACCTCACCTTCACCCTCGCGGACGGCAGCTCCGTCGCGTCGGGCCAGGTGAACAGCACCTCCTCCAGCGCGGCCTCGCCGACGGTGTACTCCGCGGATCCCGGACTCACGACCGTGGTCGGGATGAAGATCGAGATCGACAAGGGGCGCACGCCGTACCCGTCGATCACCGGGATCTCCGAGGTCGAGGTCTACAACCGGCCGATGCCCGTCGACGGGAAGACCCCGATCTCGCCGAAGCTGGGCGAGACCTTCGGCGCCGGGGGTGAGCACCACGAGTGGGAGTATTTCGACGACCGGCTCTACAACCGCAACTACGACGACTACCAGGACCTGTACGGGTACTACACCGTCAAGAAGGGCGTCGACACGCGGAACAAGTACGTCTACGCGAGCAGCTACGTCTACAGCCCGGAGGCCAAGGACGCGTACTTCGACGTCGGCGCCAGCGGCTCGTACCGGATCTACGTGAACGACCGCTGCATGACGCCGCCGAGCACGCCCGTCGAGGTACAGAAGGACTTGACGAAGCAGGCGGTGCACCTGCAGCAGGGCTGGAACAAGCTGATGATCCAGATCAAGCACACGTACACCGAGGACGTGAACGCGAACGGCGTGCCGATCGCGAAGGACCAGAACGTCGCCTACCTCGGGTTCTACGGGAGGGTCGCCGACCAGAACGGCAACCCGGTCGGCGGACTGACGAGCTCGGTGGCCGGGCCGGCGTCCTCACTGCAGATCGTCTCGGGCGGTCTGTCGACCGACGACGCGGTCAAGGTGCCGTTCCCGCGCAACACCATGCCGACCGGGTACCGGGAATGGCCGTACGTGTGGAACAAGTCAACGTCGACCGCGAACCACGGGGTCGCGGCTTCGGCGTTCCAGTTCATGGCCGGCGGCGGCTCGCCGGGCTACACCTGGAAGGTCGTCGACGGCCGGCTGCCGGACGGACTGGAGCTCAACCCCGACGGCACGATCGCGGACGGCCTCGTCAACGGGAAGCCGGATCTCAACAGCACCAAGGGCATCATCAGCGGTGCCGCCGCGACCGGTGACTACAACTTCACCGTACAGGTCACCGACAGCGCCGGAAGCAGCGCGACGAAGACCTTCACGACGACGGTGAAGGAGCGGCCGAACAAGTGGTTCGAGCAGGGCCGGGTCAGTGCCCTGACCCACGCGACACCGACGTACAACTACTTCGTCGACCCGAACTACTCGGTTGATCTCTGGGCCGCGCGAGCCAAGCGCGAAGGGCACTCACTGGTCTCCGTCGAGGCCCTGCAGCAGAACTACTTCTGGCCGTCGAAGTTCGCCGACCCGAAGCACAGCAGGCAGCTCTACCTGCCGAAGGACAACAACGGCCAGGTGGTCGACGGCCTGAAGCAGTACGCGCAGGCCGTGAAGCGCTACGGGATGAAGTTCGGGCTGTACTACGCCACCGAGGGCGGCGGGCTGCAGCACTACTCCACCGACGTGTTCGTGCAGAACGTCGAGGACCTGATCGGCCGCTACGACCCGGCGTACCTGTACTTCGACGGTCCGCAGGCGATGCCGAACGCGAACTACGACGTGATGTACAGCGCCGTCCGCGACCACAGCAACGACATCGTCATCGACTCGAACGCGTGGGGTCAGGAGTACGGCGACCCGGACCTGCGCACCGGCGAGGCATCCGGCATCTATTCCAACGCGTCCGCGAACCACCTGGTCAAACGGACGCCGATGGAACCGTGGAAGATGATCCGCACCAAGAACCAGGTGTCGCCGTACTACGGCCAGCGCGACGACTTCCGGCAGGTCACCAAAGAGATGATCATGAACGCCGGCCGCGGTTACGTCGACAACAACGACCAGTCCGTGATCGACAGCCGGGGGCCGAACTGGGACTCCCCCACCGCGATCGCCACCAGATACCCGAAGGGCGTGCAGGAGTTCATCGACGTCCGGGAGAACCTGACCGACTGGTTCGCACCCGCCGGCCTTCCCGAGCGGCACGAGGCGACCACCGCTACGACGCCGTACTACCTGGCCGGCTATGGCTACGAGGACGACGGTCGCGGCAACTACGAGAAGTTCGCCTTCCCGAACAGCACGTCCGGGCCGCAGTGGGGTTACGCCACCGCGCGCGACAACAACATCTACCTGCACGTCGTCAAGGGACCGGACGGCAAGAAGGGCTTCGACGCGATCCCCGGCCGGACGCTCACCATCAGCCCGGTCAAGGATCAGGTGACCTCGGTGACCTGGCTGAACCGGAACCTCCCGGTGACCTCGTTCAGCCAGACCGGCGACAGCCTGACCATCGACCTAGGTAATGTCGAGGAGGACCCGATCGACTCGATCGTCAAGGTCGTCACCGACAACCCGGCGCGGACGTACAAGCTCACGAACGTCGTCGCCACCGGGGAACAACTGTCACCACGGGTCCTGCGGATCCGGCCCGAGGGTTACATGACGTACCCGGCGCTGAAGGCCGGCCTCTCCGCGGTCCACTACACGAGCGCGGATCCCGCTGTCGCGAAGGTCGTGCCCTCCGGCGTCGTGACCGGCGTCTCGAACGGCACGACGACGATCACCGTCACCGCCACTCACGAAGGCGTCACCAGGTCGGACACCTTGAACGTGTCGGTCAAGGACGGCGTCGTCTGGGTCGGCGAGGAGATGATCGGCGCGTCCCTCCTGGTCGGCGGCAAGGAGACGTACGGCGAGTTCGGCCTGAACGACGGGCTCTCGTACCAGCTCGAAGGCCGCTCCGCCAAGGGCGGCGCGATCGGGCTCGACGCCGCCCAGGTCACCTGGCACGGCGGGATCGTGGACCTGGCCGGCGGCGACAAGTTCACGCCGGTCGCGATCACGGAGGGCGGCTTCACCTTCGGGAACAACAAGATCGTCACCCCGCAGGTCGACCGCCTGACCAGAGGAGTCGTCTGGGCGGACGTCACCGTGAACGGCAGGACCGTGACGAGCAACAGGGTCTTCCTCGACCTGCAGCCCTATCGCAACCTCGCTGCTTCCGCGGAGGTCACCGCCGACAACGACCAGGAGGCGACAGCGAGTTTGATCGACGGAAAGACCGTCGACGCCACGCATTTCGACAGCGCGAAGTGGTCTGTCGCGGCCGGTACGCCGACGTGGCTCCAGTTCAAGCTGCCCGCGAAGGCCGAGCTGTCCAATCTCCAGCTGACCTTCAACACGCTCGATCAGCGGTACCTGAACACTCCCAAGACGATCACCATTCAGACCAGCGCCGACGGAGCGAACTGGACCGATGTCAGCACGATCAACGGACCGACGGGCAAGGCCTACTTCGGCTCCTACAACCAGTACCCGCTGAACACACAGGCGCAGTACGTCAGGTTGGCCTTCGACGGCGGAGCGAACGGGTCCGCGATCGACCTGCTCGAGGTCGCGGTCAACGGTAACTAGCTCAACAGCAGTGGACGAGCATCGCCTGACAGCCGGTCAGGCGGTGCCGTCCGCCGGGAACACCCGGCTGTGGATCTCCTGTTTGAACTGCTCGAGCGTCGTGTCGATGTGCTCGATCATCAAGGTCACCGCCTGCTGCTCGTCGCCCGCTCCGATGGCCGCCGCGATCGCCGCGTGCTGCTCCGCCGCCACCACGGTCGAGCCACCCGCGACACCAGCCAGGCCGATCACACTGACCTGCCGCTGCAGCCGCTGCACCGAGTCGACGCTCGCCGACAAGAACATGTTGGACGACGCATCGCCGATCGCGCCGTGGAACTTCTCGTCCGCCCGGTTGAACGCCTCGAGATCCCCCTCCGCGGCAGCATCCACGGTGAGCTGAGCCGCCTCGCGCAACGCCTTGACCTGAGCCGGCGTGGCCCGCTGCGCGGCGAGCTCGGTCGTCTTGGTCTCCACGAACCGGCGGAACTCGAAGATCTCCTCGACCTGACCGAGATCCGTCGGCAGGAAATGCACCAGCGACTCCCGCCACAGCGCGGCTTCCGGCTCCGCGACGTAGATCCCGCGGCCCATCTGCACCGAGATCCGGCCGAGCGCGGAGAGAATCTTGACCGCCTCCCGGACGATGGTCCGGGACATCCCCACCGCCTCCGCGAGATCCTTCTCGGTCGGCAGCCGATCACCGGGCTCCAGGCGAGCCTTGACGATGTACTCCAGGATCCGCTCCGCCGCGATCTCGTACCCAGGACGGTATCCGCCGTCCGCAGCCCCCTGCTGCTCCGCAGACGGCAACCGCTCGGACCGGCCCGGCATCACGTCCCCAATCTCCCACTGGCACACCGGATCCCAAGACTACTGCTCGTCCGAGACCTTGCGGACGAAGGCGTCGGTGGAGTCGAGGACTCGGCCGGTTTCGTCGGTGACGCTCAGTTTGCGGATCGGCTTCCTGGTCTTGGTGTCGAGGAGGACCGAGTGGGGTTCGGCGGGTTCGAAGAGGTGGTCCTCGCCCCATTGCCGCAGGCTGACCATGATGACGAAGAGGTCCCGGCCCTTCTGCGTCAGGGCGTACTCGTGGTAGGCGGTGCCGTCGGCGGCCGGGAGGACTTCGAGGATGCCGTGCGCGACGAGTTCACGAAGCCGCGACGACAGGATGTTCTTGGCGAGTCCGAGGTTGCGCTGGAACTCGCCGAAGCGGCTGATGCCGTCGAAGGCGTCGCGGACGATGAGCAGGGACCAGCGATCGCCGATCACGTCGACCGCCCGCGCGACCGGGCACTCAGCTCCCTCATGCCTCACACGCTGCGGCATCCATTGTCCTTCCACTGAACCCTGAGCAAGTGGTTGCAAGTATAAACCAGATCCCCTACGCTCCAGATCTGGTTTCAAGGTGAAACCAGATTGCGAGCAAGGAGGCCCTGCCATGACGACACAGGCGCAGCACGAGGCGGATCCGAGGGTGAGCCCGGTGCGGGTCGCGGTCGTGCAGTTCGAGCCGCGCGTCGGCGTCGAGAACCTGAAGGCCAACGCGCTGGCGGTGGAGGAGCGACTGACGGCGGCCGCCGACGCGGACGCCGGCCTGATCGTGCTGCCCGAGCTCGCGACCACCGGCTACGTCTTCGAGTCCCGGGAGGAGGCCTATGCGCACGCAGAGTCGGTTCCCGACGGGCCGACCGTGGAGTCGTTCGCGCGGATCGCGGCCGCCCGGAACGTGTACATCGTCGGCTGCGTGGTCGAGCAGGTCGGCGCGAAGCTCTTCGACACCGCCGTGCTGGTCGGCCCGGACGGCTACATCGGCCGCTACCGCAAGACGCATCTGTGGAACACCGAGAAGCTGTGGTTCACCCCGGGCGACGAGGGATTCGCGGTGTTCGACACGAAGATCGGCCGGATCGGCCTGCTGGTGTGCTGGGACATCTGGTTCCCGGAGACGGCGCGGATCGTGGCCCAGATGGGCGCCGACATCATCTGTGTCCCGACCGGCTGGGTGTGGACGCCGCCGCCGCTGTACGACGCGAGCGGGGTCTGCATGGCGGCGTACCTGACGATCACCGCGGCCCACGCCAACAACGTCTTCATCGCCACCGCCGACCGGATCGGCCAGGAGCGCGGCGCGGGGTTCATGGGCAACTCGTTGATCGCCGGCACGAACGGCTGGCCGATCGACCGGATCGCCGGCCCGGACGAGGACACGATCATCTACGCCGACGTCGACCTGACAGCCGCCCGGACGGCACCGATCTGGAACCAGCTCAACGATCTGCATCGGGATCGTCGCACCGACCTGTACGACCAGATGCTCGGCTACAGCGACCGCGCCCCGCTGCCGAGGTGACCCCGTGACAACAGTCCGCAGTACGACGGGCCTCACGGGCTCGCGCCGGACGGCTGTCCGGGCCGCAGCCGCCTGCGTCGCGCTCCTGGCGCTCGCCGGCTGGACATTCGCGCTGCTCCTCCACGACACACCTCCGTGGAACGGCGACTACAGCCAACCCAGCAGGTTGGCGTCCTGGTTGATGGGGTCGATCAGCGAACCCCAGTACTACGCCGTCGCCCCCGCCGGTGCACTGCTGCTGATCGGTGGCCTGGTTGGCCACGTCGCGCACCGGATGTCGTGGCGGTGGCAGGGCTTCGTCCAGGCATGCGGCTCCGGTCTGTGGCCGTGGGCCGCCGGGAGCGCACTGCTCAGCCTGGTGCTCGGCAACGTCATCTGGGGATGGACCCTTGCCTCCGGAGGCTGGCAGCCGCTGTTCGTGCCGCTGGTCTCCGTGGCTCCGGCCATCGTCGTCCTCTACGGACCGGGACGGCGGATCGCGCTTTCGGCGGCCGTCCTGGGCGCCGTACTCACGCCGCCGGCATCGATCCTCGCCGTCAGATCCATCTGCGTACCCCTCGATCTCCCGCCGGTCGTCGGCGCCACCACCGGCATGTGGATCGGCGCCGCCGCGGCGTTCTGGATCTGTGGCCGGCTCAGCTGGATGCCGCCGGCGGGTGCCTGGCGCGCCCAGCAGCCAGCCCAGCTGGGGACCGCGACCGGTCGGCTCTGGGTCCCGCGCCGCGCCTTGGCGGACTTCTCCGAGGCGCAGTTCTTCGGCAACGAATGGGCCAGCGCGACCCTGCTCGCCGGGGCGATCCTCGCCCACGTGATCAGCCCGTCCAGTACGTCGTACGGATCCGGCCTCTTCACCGCGGTACTCGCGAGCCAAGTGGTCACCGCGGTCACCGGCGTCGTGATCTGGCGCCGGCGCTGGGAACGGCACGGCTTCTACCCGACCTTCGTCCCGGTCGTCTCTGTGGCGCCGGCCACCGTCCTTGCGTTCGGTGGGACGATCCAGTCGGTCCTGGCCGGAGCGCTGCTGGGTGCATTGATCGCTCCGCCAGTGGCAGCCTCGATCTCGGCGCGGCTCCCGAAGACGTTCCATCCCTTCGTCGGCAATGTCGCATCGATGAGCGTCTGTACCGCGCTGATCGTGCCTGCCCTTCGCCTCTTCCCAGGATTCGCAAGATGACCGCTACCGAACTTGCCAGGGCACTGCGCCGCCGGGAGACCTCGGCGACAGCCGTCGCCGAGGCAGCACTACGCCGTACTCACGAACTGAACCCCGACCTCAACGCGTTCGCGCTCATCGACGACGAAGGCGCCCGCACCGCCGCACGGCTGGCCGACGAACAATTTGCTCAGGGCATCGACCTCGGCCCGCTGCACGGCGTACCCGTGGCCGTCAAGGACATCATCGACATGGCCGGTCTGCCTACCACCTGTGGATCGGCCACCTCCTTCGGGGCCACCGCCGCCGAGGACGCCGAGGTCGTCCGGCGCCTGCGCGCTGCCGGGGCCGTGATCATCGGCAAGACGACGCTGCACGAGTTCGCGTACGGCGCCACCGGTGACCGGTCCGTCCACGGCCCGTCCCGCAACCCCAACGATCCACGCCGGATGTCCGGAGGCAGCAGCGGCGGCAGCGCGGTCGCTGTAGCCGCCGGCATGGTGCCACTGGCGCTCGGGACGGACACCGCCGGATCCGTGCGCGTGCCGGCGGCGCTGTGCGGCGTGGTCGGGTTCAAACCGGCGTACGACGCCCTTCCGACCGCCGGGACGTATCCGTTGGCACCCAGCCTTGACCACCTGGGTCTCTTCGCGGCGACGTCCGACGACGCCCTCGCCGCCTACGGAGCAGTCAGCGACCCGCCGATCGAACCCTGGACCGGCAGCTTCTCGGTCGGATGGATACCACCGCGGTCGATCGCCGTGACCGATCCGCGCATCGAAGAGCTCACCCGGCAGTTCGTCGCCCAGGCCTTCGATACCGAGGTGGTCGAAGGTCTGCCCAAGGGGGACCTGTTCGACGTGTTCTCGACACTCCAAGGCAGAGAAGCGTTCCGCGTGCACGAGCACCACCTCGACGCGGACGCCGACATCATCGATCCCGAGGTGCTCGCACGACTCGCCAAGGGGCGCGCGATCCCCGATCGGCTCTATGCCGAGGCCAACGAGGCACGGCGTGAACTCGGAGAAGTCGTCGACGACCTGCTGTCGACGTACGACGTGCTGGCGCTGCCGACGGCGCCGATCGTGGCACCGGCGCTCAACGAGCGAACAGTGACGGTCGCCGGCACAGACCTGGAGGTGCGCGCGGCTCTGCTCTCCCTGACCAGCCCCTGGAACATGACCGGCTCACCCGCGATCAGCCTGCCCGCGGGCCGGATCGACGGGCTGCCGGTCGCCGTACAACTCATCACCGCACCGGGCAACGAGGGACTTCTCTTCGCCGCCGCGGACAAACTCACCAGATAGAAAGGAACACCATGCCGTCGATCCAGGTCGATCTGCCGCTGACCGCCGACGAAGCGACGAAACGCGCGCTCGCGCAACGTATCGGGGACATCTACGGGGCGATCATGCAGATCGGCAGGGATCTCCTGACCGTCTCCATTCACGACGTCGGCACCGGCGGGGTGTGGCGCTGCCACGAGTCGGGCGCCCCCACGCCGTCGGGCCTGATCATGTGCGATATCCGGAAGGGCCGTCCTCCGGAGACCAGGGCGCGGTTGGCGCAGTCGCTCATCGACGCCTGCGTGGAGACGTTCGACCTCGACGCCGTGTGGATGAAGGTCGAGTTCACCCAGCACGACGGCAACGAGATGTACCACCCACATCTGGGCGGCTTCAACACCGACTGGACCGGCGACGAACGCGCGGCACACCGATGATCGTCAGGTCACCTCGTTGTTCGGCGCCGGCCTCGGCCAGGACCCGCCCGGAACGTTGGTCGCGCCGATCATCGGCAGCCCGTCCGGGGTAGGCGGCCGGGGACCGACCCACGGCTCGCGTATGTCGGTCCAGTCGACGCCGTCGATCAGCGGGCGGATCGAGCACAGGATCGTGTCGAGGCGATGGCTGCCAGCTATGGTTTGCACTCGCGCCTCGCTTCGCCGAGTCGTGGCGAATGGCCAAGCCTTCTTCGCCGAGTCGTGGATTTCGGCGCGGGATCACGACCACTACCCACGACTCGGCGGACGTGTCGCCAACCCGGCGTGAACGTCGCGAACGCCGGCTGTCGTCCTAGAAGTGGGGCATCAGGCCGAGGGCGACCAGAAGGGCTGGGATTCCGACGAGGAGTACGGCAAGAAGGATCGGTGCGCCGAGGACGCCCAGCAGGGTGGGCCGGGGGGAGAGGGCGAAGCGACGAGTGTGCGCTACCGCAAGGATGCCGAATGCAACGGCCAGGAAGACGAAGAACGCCAAGTAGGCAGTGCTGGCGGGAGTGATGTCATCGCGGTCGCCCGCCAATCCCAGCAGGATTCCGCCCGCCTCGACGAGGCTGCCCAGCGCATAGAGGGCCAGCAGGGAGAAGGCACCCCACAGGAGCACGCCGACTGTCTCAGCGTACTCGGACTTCGCCATGAGCGAGTAGACGGCGACGGCAGCCCCGAGAAGCTTGAGCACGACGACCAGCCAGTTCATCACCGTAAGGCCACCGGCGTATGCGGCGAACTGCCCCTCGGAGAAGCGCCCGGTGCTCTCGAAAACCACGTTCACCAGCGCGAAGCCGACACAAGCGACAGCGGCGAACCACCCCGCGATCACAACGACACGACTGGACACAATCTCATTGACTCCGGCAACCATATCGACAATCAACCACCAACTGGCCCACTGATTCCTCCCCCGAGCGAGGGATTTCGACCCATCCCGGGGCTCCTTTCCGCGCAGGCGCCGAGGCGCGGCCAGGACGAGCCGGACCGCGCCGAACCACATCGTCTCTGCTCATCGCGCCACTACTGCCAGGTCAGTCCGGATAGACAGCGGGATCGACTCTGAGCTGCGGCGGGTTGCGCTGTTTCAGCGTCACGTCGGCCCGCGCGGCATCGGCCAGGTCACGGCAGCGCAGGAAGTGGACGTCGCCCCGCGACTGAGCGAACTCGATCAGTTCGCGCAACGCCACCAACCGGCTCGGGCGACCGGTGAGGAAGGGGTGCATGCACAGGTTGAACAGGCACCGATAGTGGCGCATCGCGTCGAGCTCGGCCCGCCACATCTCGAGGACCTTGCGCGGGGACTCGATCACCGAGCCGATCTGCGGAGACGGGAGGAAGGCGTACTGCTCCCAGTCGTCCAGCGACCAGTGCACCGGAAGTTCGACGACGGGACGATCGTCGCTGCCCAGGAGATACGGCTTGTCGTCACCCATCAGCGATGAGTCGTAGGTCAGCCCATGCGCCGCGACCAGATCAAGCGTCGTTTGCGTGGCCTCCCACAACGCGGCCCGGTGTCCGGCGATCTCGAGGCCCTGGGCGTCGAAGACTTCGAGGGCACGCTCGAAGTCCGCACGCTCTTCGACGGCGTTCATCGACGTCGGCGCGCGATGGCTGTAGGAATGGTGAGCCACCTCGTGCCCCTGCTCCACGATCGTTGCCGCCAGCCCCGGTCGCTGCTCGGCCACCCATCCGGGGACGAAGAACGTCGCTGGTACGCCGAGGTCCGCCAGCAGCTCGAGGATCCGCGGCACGCCGACATCCGGCCCGTACGCCTGATGGGACATCACCATCAGGTGGCGGGCGTACTTGCCGCCGGCCGCGAGGATCGGCGTCTCGGCATCGACGTCGAAGGTCAGCGTGGCCACGGCCGCCGCCCCGCCGCGCCAGGTTGCGTCGGTCATGACCGATCAGTCTGCCACTGCTTCGCGTTGGCCAATGTCACCGACGGCTGAAGCATCGCCCGATCGAAGTCCTCCAGCGGCCGGCCGTCGGCCAGGCGCCGCGGCAGGTCCGGGTTCGCCAGCGCGCCATGCCCGATCGACAGCAGATCGGCGTGACCGTCGGTGAGCACCCGATCGGACTGGTCGGCGTCGTGCATCCCGCCGTTCGCGATCACGGGCAGCCCGCTGATGCGGCGGGCCAGGCCGGTGATGGTCTGTCCGCCCTGTAGGCGAGCGGTCTCCAGCCAGTTCCGGCCTTCGCTCGCGATGTGCAGGTAGTCGACCCCGGTCGCGCCCAACAACGAGAAGATGACATCGGCGTCGTACGAGCCACCCGGCCAGCGGTACTCGAAGTCGTTCACCTTCGTCTGCGACAGGCGTACACCGACGACGAAGTCCTGCGGTGTCGCGGCCACGACGGCATCCGCGATCTCGACGGTCAGCCTGATCCGGTTGGCGACCGGACCGCCGTACTCGTCGGTGCGCCGGTTGGTGTAGACGGTCAGGAACTGGTCGAGCAGATACCCGTTGGCACCGTGGATCTCCACGCCGTCGAAACCGGCCACGTGCGCACGCACCGCGGCAGCGGCGAAGCCGTCGATGATCTCCTTGATCTCGAGGACCGAGAGCTCGCGCGGAACGGGCCACGGCCCGTCACCGCCGTACTCCGGCATCATCTGACCGCGGGGCTGCACGGCGGACGGTCCGGCCAGCTCCGAGCGGTGCGGATTGCCCTGCGACAGTGCGCCGGCGTGCATCAACTGGGCGACGATCTTTCCGCCGGCAGCGTGCACCCGGTCCGTCACGGCGCGCCAGCCCTCGGCCTGCGCCGCCGTGCTGAGACCCGGCTGGTTGAAGTAGCCCTGGCTGTACGCCGCGTCGGGGTACGTCCCCTCGCTGATGATCAGGCCGAAGCCTCCGGTCGCGAAGGCGGCGTAGTACTCGGCCATCTCCGCGGTCGGCACGCCGTCGGGCCTGGCCGAGACCCGGGTCATCGGTGCAACGGCGAGGCGGTTCGCGAGGTCGACGGCGCCGATCCGGGCCGGCTCCAGAGCAGGGTGAACACGAGTCGTTGTCAGGTCCATGACGCCAACTTCAGCACGGGTGCGGCGCGACAGGCGATGGAGTCTCCTACAGCGAGCCGTCGAAATGCTGGAGAATCCACCACTGAACCGCTTCGGCGAACCTGGTTCGGTTTGCGTTATGAACGTCAACAGCGCCCGGCCTGAGGTGATGGCTGCCACCAAGGCCGCCGACGGGACAGCAGCCACCACTTCGCGGCCCGCAAGGCATCTCGTGACACGAACCCTCGTTCCCGCTCGGACCGGGCGCGCAGTGCGGGTGGAGCGCGGCAGCCTGGTACGGGTCGTCGATGTCGAGGGACAGCAGGTCGGGGACCTCTTCGCGTACGTCGCGGGCCCCTCGGGCGTCACCGGTGAGCACCTGAGCGCGTCACACACGCGGACCGCGACCAGCCGGCTGTTCCCGGCGGTCGGCGAGGCCTTCGTGACGAACGACCGCCGGCCGATCCTGACCCTGGTCGAGGACACCTCGCCCGGCCGCCACGACCTGCTCATCGCCGCCTGCGACGACGCGCGGTACGCCGCTCTCGGTGTACCGGATCACCCGTCCTGCGCCCGCAATCTGCGGACTGCGCTCGGGGTCGAGGTCGAGGTCGTCCCGCAGCCGGTCAACGTCTTCATGCAGGTCCCGGTGACGGCCGGGGACAGACTGGACTGGTTGCCCGCGACAACGGCACCCGGCGACTCGATCACCTTCCACGCCGAACTCGACTGCTGCGTCGTCGTCTCCGCCTGCCCCCAGGACCTCACCGTCATCAACGGCAACGGGCCGACGGATCTGGCGATCGAGGTACTGCGCTAACGCGAACGGGACATGTCGTCCGCTTCGAGCGCCAGGTAGAGGTCTACCCGGTCGTCGGTGCGGGCGACATCGCGGCCGGTCAGCTCGGTGACCTTCGCCAGCCGGTTCCGCAACGTGTTCACGTGTACGTGGAGCGCGGCCGCCGTCGCCCCGAACTGACCGTCGTGCGACAGGAACGTCCGCAAGGTCGTCTGCAGTTCGCCGTCGCGCAGACCGTCGTACTCCCGCAGTGGCCCGAGCATGCCGTCCGCGAATCCCTGGAGCGTCCCGGCGTCCTGCAGACCGAGCAGCAACCGGTGTGTACCGAGCTGCCGAAACGACGCGACCGCCTGGCTGCCCCGGCGCCGCAGCACCTGACACGCTTCGCGTGACTGCACCAACGGCTGACGCAGGTCCCCCGCCGACGCGGCGACGTCGCCGTACCCGACCACGGGCGAACGTTCGGGGAATCTCTTCCGGACCGCGCCGCAGAGGCCCTCCGCCAAGCGTGCGACGTCCTGCCCCGGGCGCTGCAACACGGCGACCACGTCCTGGCTGCCGCCCGCGACGACCACCGCCAGGCTCTGGCGGAGGAAGAACTCGGTGACCGTCTCCGTCAACCCAGGCAGAGTCGATTCGGTCCCGGACGCGAAGGCGACCGTGAGCACCACCAACTCCCCCGACGGATCGACCCCGAACGCCCGGAGCCGGTCCGGAACCTCCGCCGCCCGGTGCGCACCCGACAGGATCATGTCGAGAAGCTCGCTGGCGAACCGCAGCTCGATCGCCTGGATCGCCTGCTGCTTGGCCACCTCGAGGCTGAGGAACCGCGCCGCCTGGTCGAGCGCGTCCTGCTCGGACCTGCTCAGCCCACTCACCGGCCGCAGACACACCAGCGCGGCATCCGTGTCGCCCACCGCGCCGACCAGGAAGACCGTCGCCCGGCCCTGCTGACCGCCGAGGTCCACCTCGAGCGGCGGTGGGTGCCGGGCCAGTCCATCGGCCACGATCCGGCGTTGCTGAGCAGTCAGCTCGACGCCCGCCGAGGCCAGCGGCCTGGACATCCGGTCGACGACGGCCAGCGGCAGATCGTGCTCCCGCCGGAGAACAGCCAGTACGCCGGACGCCCCGGCGCCATGGGAGATCGCCGAGGCCAGCGCGTCACCGCGCCGCACCATGCCGACCAAGGCGTCACGGCGCTGATCGGCGTGGATCGCCGACGCGGCCTGGGTTACCGCGGTGAACGGGACCTCGACCGAGATCTCCACCAGCGGCAGGCCTTCGCGTTCGCAGGCCGAGATCAGCTCGGGCGGTGTGACCGGCGTTTCCTTGCGCAGGCCGAAGACGATGCCGGCAGCACCGACCCGCCGTACACTCGCCGCGAACGCCGCCGCGGTCGTCTCCTGCAGCCACAGACCGTTCGTCAGCACGATCTCGCCCTCGCGCACGTACGACGAGGGATCCGGCAACTCCGTGTTGTGAACCCACAACGCCTCGCCCGCGAGCGCTCCCGGCGGCCCAGGGACCAGCAGGCGCAGTTCGAGCGCCGGGTTGTCGAGCAAGGTCGCCAGACTCAACATGGTGTGAAGATATCCAGTGAGATCCGAAATCGCTAGAGATCTACCTACTGCCCGCGGGAGGCGCCTGCTGGTTTTCTGAGCCAACTCGTTCCCCTGGGAGGCCGGCATCATGACCACACGGGCACCGTCCGCGGCACCATCGTCCGAGGCAGTACGGTTCGACGCCCACGGCGTCGCGCCGATCCCGCCGGAAGCCCGGGACTCCGACGGCGCCTCGTCGGTCTCGAAGCTGATCACCCAGGACAAGGTATCCGCGCCGCCGTCGGGTCACCCGACCGGCGGCACGTCGGTCCTCAGCCGGTGAAGGGTTCGAGGGCGAAGCGGCCGCACGCGACAAAGACCGCGAGCAGGAGATAGACCGAGTTGAGCATCACGAGCTTGTTCTGACCGAGGCGGCCATGAGTGATCATCGCGCCGGTCATGAGCAGAACCCAGCAGACCGCGGTCACCGGCACCATGACCGGTGCGATGTCGATTACGGCGGGCAGGATCAGGCCGACCGCGGCCAGGAGCTCCAAGACCCCAAGGGTCTTGACGAAACCTACACTGGCGTTCCTGGTCCACTCCCCGCCCTCGTGCGCGGCCAGTTTCGGCTTGGGTACGAATGTCTTGCTGATACCGCCCGTCAGGGCAACTGCGGCCAGCAAGGCGCTTGCGATCCACAGAGTGAGGTTCATCGGCTTCCTTGTCTTGCGATCTGTGACCTTGTGGCGACCTCTCCGACCGCGATCGTCCGGCTGAACAATCTGTTCAGCCTCCGTCCAAGCGACTCGCTGTCTCGAGGGGTACGCGCACGAGATGCCGCAGGACCGATCTCTGTGACACCGGTATGAGGCAGATCACGCGGCTGCGCACGGCGCGCAACCGCGCGCTCCGCCGTCAGGCCGGCGCCGAAGTCGGGTCAGGTGCGATTCGGTGTCGTGACTGGTACTGGTTCTGGGCGGATCGGTCCGGACGGCGACGGCCGCTCAGTGCGGCCTTCCACGTGGACGCGGGGGGTCCAGCGGTCCAGCCAGCGTGGCAGCCACCACGCTCGCGTCCCGAGCAGGCGCATCACCGCCGGGACCACCAGGCACCGGATCACCACGGCGTCGAGCAGCACCGCGACAGCCATCGCGAACCCGGTCTGCTGGAGCATCCGGTCCGGGAACAGCGCGAAGGACCCGAAGACCACGAACATGATCGCCGCAGCGGCGGTGATCACCCCGCCGGTGTGCGCGAGACCCTCCCGGATCGCGAGTTGCGCGTCGCCGGTCCGCAGCCACTCCTCCCGCATCCGGGACAGCAGGAACACCTCGTAGTCCATCGACAGGCCGAAGACGATCGCGAAGATGAACACCGGCATGAACGCCTCGATCGGGCCGGGAACGCCCCACAGGACACCGTCCTGGTACACCAGCTTCATCGCGCCGAGCGCGGCGCCGATCGACAGTACGTTCAGCAGCGCGGCCTTGACCGCGATCAGGATCGAACGGAACACGCTCATGAGCAACAGTCCGGACAATCCGACCACCACGAGCACGAAGAGCGGGAACCGTTCCGAGATCGCGTTGGAGTAGTCGACCTGGGCCGCCGTGATCCCGCCCACGAGGGAAGAGTCGCCGAGGTCGTCGCGCAGGCCGATGACCAGGTCCGCGGTGGCCTCGTCCTGCGGTCCGGTCGTCGGCTGAGCCCGGATCAGGAACACGTCGTCGTCCAGCCGCATCGGCGGGCTGACCCGGTCGGCCACGATGCCCGGGTGGCTCACGAGACGGCGGTAGGAGGCGTCCGCCTGCGCACGGGAACCTTCTGTGACGATGACCAACGGACCGTTGGCGCCCGCACCCAACTTGTTGCTGATCAGGTCGTAAGCGGCGCGCGACGTCGTACCTTCGGCGTCGTTCCCCGCGTCGTTGAACCCCAGATGCATGTCCAGCGCCGGCGCGGCCAGCGCACCGAGCGCGATCACCGAGACGACCAAGGCCGGCCACGGCCTGCGCTGCACGAACCGGGCCCACCGTCGCCAGCGCTCACCGGGAGATCGCGGACTCTTCGCCGCCTGCTGGTGTACTCGCTTCTCGATCTTCTTGCCGAACAGGGAGAGCAGCGCCGGAAGCAGGGTCAGCGAGGCGACCATCGTGACGAGTACGGTGAGCGCGACCGCGGCGACCATGCCTTCGAAGGCTGGGATCCCGAGCGTGAACATCCCCAGCAGGGCAAGGATCACGCTGGCGCCGGCGAACAGCACGGAGCGCCCGGCGGTGTCGAGCGCACGGCTCGTCGCCTGTACCTGCCCGGCACCGTGCAGCAGTTCGCTGCGATAGCGGCTGAAGACCAGCAGGGCGTAGTCGATGCCGACGCCGAGCCCTACCAGCACGAGCAGGGAGGTGGTGAAGTCCGGGATGTCGATCGCGTGCGACAGCAAGGCGACCAGCCCCAGGGTGGAACCCACGGCGAAAAGTGCGGTGATCAGCGGCAGGCTCGCTGCCAAGAGGGAACCGAACATGAAGACCAGGACCACCAGCGCGGCGAGCAGTCCGGCGCCCTCAGCTCCTCCGCCTCCGCCGCGCTCGACCTTCCGGATGCCCTTGCCGGCCACTTCGACCTGCAGATCGCCGGACGTATGCGCCCGGGCCGTCGCGATGAGTTGCTCGTACGTCGCTGCCGGTGCAGCGCCCTGCTCCCCGGCCAGCGAAACCTCGACGAGCGCGAGGGTGCCGTCCGCGGAGACCGTGCCCTGCCGGGGATTCGGCGGGGTGACCGCCTCGACCTGATCGATCGCCTTCAGGTCACGCGTCAGGGCCTCGAGATCCCCAGCGGCCGCCCAGCCTCGCTCGTCGTGCATCACGACCGTCACGCTGTCACCGGTCTGCTCAGGGGAACGCTGCTCGAGCATGTCGGCCAGTTCCTGTGACTGGGTGCCCGACAAAGAGACGTCACTGCCGTTCCCATAGCCGTCGCCGACGGCCCGGGCCGTGATCGTGACGGCGACCAAAAGCATGACCCAGGCGACCAGGGCGGTCCAGCGGCGCCGCTGGGCGAAGCCGGCCAGGCGCTCCATCCTGCTGCTGTCAGGCCTGCTCCTGTCAGGCCTGCTGCTGTCGGGCCTGCTGGTCTCGGGCGGGGACAGGTCGGGCACGGGAACCTCCATCGGTGGTTTGACTCCACCGATGGTGGCCGCCCGGACACCCGCGGGTCGTCGGGCAGCCGTTGTCAGCGGGTACGCGATTCGACCCGTGTTCCCAGAGCCGGCTACGCCACTCGTAGTACCTCGCACGCGCTCCTGATCGTAGGCGCCGAGCTCGCACCGCGGCCTATGATCTCGGCATGTCAGTCAGCGCCCGGTTGTTCCGCCTGCCGTCATGGGCAGGCGACATCCTGCTGGCGCTCTTCGTCACCGTGATGCAGGTCCAAGGCACCATCGTGCGGAACGCGGCCGACCCCACGGCGGTGCTGCGTCCGCTCACCGATCTCGGTCATCTGGGCTACGTGCTCCTGGTCGCCGGCGGCGCGGTCGTCGCCGTCCGGCAGCGCTGGCCGGTGCCGGTCTTCGTCGCCGCCGGCCTGTGCAGCCTGACCTACTACGCGCTGGACTTTCCCGACGGCCCGGCTTGGCTCGGGCTGTTCGTGGCTCTGTACACGCTCACGGCCCTCGGCGACGGCCGGCGATCGCTCCTGATCGCGGGTGCCGGGATCGCCGTACTGAGTGCCGTCTGGCTGGTGGCGGCGGCGAACATCGAGCCGCGGGCCGCGATCGGGTGGGTGTACTTCCGGATCGGCGCCGCGGTGATGAGCGCCGCCCTGGGCGAATCGGTGCGGTCACGACGCGTCATCGCGGCCGAGGCGGTCGCGCGGGCCGAACTGGCCGAACGGACCCGCGAGGAGGAGGCGCGAGCCCGGGTCGACGAGGAACGGCTGCGGATCGCTCGCGAGGTGCACGACACCGTCGCGCACGCGATCGCCGTCATCAACGTGCAGGCCGGCGTCACCGCGTACGTCCTGGACAAGCGCCCGGAGCGGGCGCGCGAGACGCTGGAGGCGATCGAGCGGACGAGTTCCCAGGCGCTGCAGGAGATGCGGACCATCCTCGGCGTACTCCGCGACGACCAGGACGGCCGCGCGCCGCACCCGGGCATCGGCCAGCTCGACGATCTCATCTCACAGGCCCGGGACGCGGGGCTCGACGTCAAGATCGAGGCAGCCATGCCCACGCCGCCCAGGCCGCCCGTGCCGAGCGCGGTCGACAGCGCGGTCTACCGGATCGTGCAGGAGTCACTCACCAACGTCATCCGCCACGTAGGCCCGACTCAGGTCGTCGTCTCCGTGAGGTCGGACGGTGACGCGATCGACGTCCGTGTCACCGACGACGGACGCGCAGATGGCACGGCACCCACGGCACCAGGTGGGGCCGACGGACGCGGCCGTGGCCATCTCGGGATGCGGGAGCGGTGCCAGCTGCTCGGTGGTTCGTTCGACGCCCGGCCGACCACTGCGGCAGGCTTCGAGGTAGCCGCGAGACTCCCGCTCTCGCCGACCACGCCCGTGGGCGCATGAACGCCTCGCCGGCTGTCGAGCCGATCCGCGTCCTGCTGGTCGACGACGAGGGGCTCGTCCGGTCCGGTTTCCGGCTGCTGCTGGACGCCGAGGACGACATCGCCGTCGTGGGCGAAGCCATCAACGGAGCCGACGCGGTCGAGCTGACGCGCGTACACCGCCCGGACGTCGTGCTCATGGACATCCGGATGCCGACGATGGACGGTATCGAGGCGACCCGGGCGATCGCGTCCACCCCAGAGTTGCAGGACGTGCGGGTCCTCATCCTGACCACCTACGACACCGACTCCTACGTCTTCGAGGGCCTCCAAGCCGGTGCCAGCGGCTTCCTGCTCAAGGACGCGGGACCTGCCGAGCTGCTCCACGGCATCCGCGTCGTGGCCGCCGGCGCAGCGCTGCTCGCACCCCGGGTCACGCGGCGGCTCATCGCACAGTTCGCCACACGCCGGGCCGCCAACGGGACAGCCGAGGAGCGCCTGGCGGTGCTGACCGGCCGGGAACGGGAGATCCTCGCACTCGTCGGGCAAGGGCTGAACAACGACGAGATCGGCGCGAAGCTGTTCCTCAGTCCCGCCACCGCCCGCACCCACGTCAGTCACGCCATGGGCAAACTCGGAGCCCGGGACCGAGCACAGCTCGTGGTGATCGCCTTCCAAACCGGTCTCGTCACGCCCTAGGTACGGCGCGTTCGGGCCGGGCTGCGCGTCGAGCGTCCCCGGATCGGAAGTCTGGGCACGAGGCCCGGTACGCGGGCAGCGTAGTCGTCGTACGCCGCTCCGAACGTGGTGCGGAGGTCGCGCTCCTCGAACCTGATTCCGACGGCGATGTATCCGGTCGCGGCGACGGCGAACAGAAGATGCGATGCGCCCATCCGTGGTGTCGCCCAGAACGCCAGGACCAGGCCCGTCATCAACGGATGCCGGACGAGGGCGTAAATACCGCCGACGTACAGGCCAGCCGTCCGACCCGGGTCTCGAGCGGCCGCCCATCCGGCTTGTCGCAGCCCGACAAGTTCGAGGTGGTCGACCGCGAACGTCGAGAAGATCGCCAACGCCCAGCCCATGACGAACAGCGACCAGGCGATGACCGCTGTCGAACCCTCGGCCTGCCAGATCCGCCCACCCCAGGGTTGCCAGAGCACCAGTAGGACAGCGAGACAGATGTCTGTCGCGAGCACGTAGGTGGTGCGTTCGAGCGCCGCCGGGATCCACCGTCTCAGCCAGGACTTCACCTGCCCGCGTGCCATCACCGAGTGCTGGACGGCGAAGAACAACACCAGCGCGAGGTCGACAGCGATCGCATGACCGACGGTCGTGCGGTGCGGGCCGTCGACGGTCCTGGGGACGACGACTCCGGCGAGGAAGGCCATCGTCCACACGGTGACGACGACGAACCCCAACCAGGCGGCGGCCGAGACGAGGAGTTGGACACGACGTCGGGACATGCCTTCATGCTCAGTGCCGGGTGGTCGGCTGCGCAGCCGTGGAACTACCTCACTTGTGCGCGACGTACCAGGCTGCGATCTGGGAGCGGGACCTGAATCCGAGCCGCAGCCGGATGCGCTCGAGGTGCGACTCGGCGGATCGTTCGGTGATGCCCAAGCGGTCGGCCAACTCGCGGTTCGTGAGCCCGTCCGCTACGAGGGCCGCGACTTCTGTCTGGCGGGCGGTCAGGCCGGTGGGAACCGTCCGTCGCAGCCGGGGCAGTCCGAGGAACCGTCGTACCTGTCCGACCATCGACTCCACATCTCCGACGGCAGGAAGGTGCGAGCGACCTTCGAGCGCCACGAACCGGGCGCCTGGAATCGCGTCGGCGAGAGCTCTGCTCTGTTCGAGGGGAGCGGCGCGGTCTCCGCGTCGGTGCAGCACCAGCGTCGGCGCCCGCACCCGCGCGAGGCTCGCACGCACGTCCAGGGCGTAGGCGAGACGCAACAACGCGACCGCTGTCTCGGGCGAGGAGGCGGCACGCTGGTAGCGGGCGAGCGCGAGCCGCGTGCCGGCATCAGCCTCGGGCGCGAAGAGATCGGTGAGCAGGTCCGATCCCAAACCCCAGTGCGATGCGAGCAGTCCGAGCACGTGCCGCCTGCTGTCCTCGTCGCCGACAGCGTCACCGGTCGCCCAACCGCCGTACAGCACCAGACGCGACACCCGCTCCGGCTGATCGGCGGCCCACTGCGCAGCCACCGCTGCCCCGAGCGACCACCCAAGGACGTCACAGGCGGTGATGCCGAGCGCTTCGGTGACCGCATCGATCGTGGCAAGCTCCAGCGCCATCGTGCGAGGACCGGCGTACGCCGCCGAGAGGCCGCAACCAGGGCGGTCGTAGCGCACCAAGGTGCGGCCGGACGACAGCGACTCGTGGAACAGGCGCTCGGCTGGGATGGCCCATCCGAGCTCGAGATGACTGAGCCATCCCGGTACCACCAGCAGGTAGGGCCCGCTGCCCGTCAGGGCATAGGCCACCCGCGCGCCGTCGGCCAACTGCGCCGTCCCAAGGCGCTGATCCTGCGCACCCACGACACCAGTGAACAGCATCTGGACCACCCAGGGCTCTGGCGGTCACTTGCGTCCGAATCGGCCGGTGGAGAACCTGCCGGATCCGCGACTGGTGGCGGATCGTGCGGTGGTCCGGCGATCGCGGTCGGAGGCGGCCGCTCCGCTCGAATCGCGGCGGTCGTCCTGCCCGCTGCCGCGCGACGGGCGGATCTCGCCGTGCCAGGCGTCGCGCAAGTGAAGCGTCGCGCCGCTGTGGAGTATTGCGTTGGTGTAGACGCGGCCAGCAATCGCGACGAGTCCGGCGATGGCCGCGAGCGTGAGGGTCACGGCGAGCAGCGGCTCCCACCAGGCGACCGAGCCGAGCGCGATCCGGCCGGGCATGGCGAACGGCGCGGTCGCCGGGAACTGCGAGAGCGTCCGTGCCCACACCCCGTCGGGGTTCGCGCTGACCGTGAGGAATGCGCCCCAGTAACACGCGATCAGCACGTAGCCGACCGGCCCGGCGACGCTCTGCGCATCCTCGGTCCGAGATGCGAGTGAGCCGAGCGCGCCGTACGCCATGGCGTAGAGGGCATAGCCGAGCACGAACCAGACGACCGCCCAAGCGAGTACGCCGGCACGGACCGCCGGCATGTCGACGGAGTCGATCACCAGAGCGGCGAGCAGCGCTGCCACTGCGGTCAAGACGAACTGGGCGAACCCTAGTAGTCCGATGCCGGCGACCTTCCCGGCCAACAGCACCCGAGCGGGCATGCGCGCGAGCAGCACCTCGACGACTCGGCTGGACTTCTCCTCCACCACCCCGGTCAGGACGAGGTTCCCGTAGATGACGATTGCCATCAGCAACAGGGTCGTGATCACGATGGCGGCCAATTCGTCGTCCGGGCTGCGTCCGGCAGCCGAGCCGAACTCGACGTTCTCGACGGGAACGGGCGCCATCAGGCCACGCAGGTCATCGGGCCCGATGCCGGCGGCCGCGGCGCGTTCCTGAACAGCGACCAGCTGAATGGCACCGGTCACGACAGCCTGCAGTTGCTCGTTCACTCTGCCGGGCCACTCCAACCGGCGTGCGTCGACCACGAGCACGTCGACGTCGTGCGCGCGGACGGCTTCCTCGCCGGCCGACACATCGCCGTACCTGTGCAGGCGAACGGTCGCGCCGCTGGCGCCTGCTCGGGCGAGGATGGCCAACGACAACGCGCTCGGGACGGTACTCGTCACGCCGACGTCCTTGGGGCCGCCACCGATGTCCAACTTCGCCGGCACCACGATCAAGGCGATGACGACGACCAGCATCACTACCAGGCCTGCCCGGAAGCTCCGTGACCTGCTGCGCTCGCGGATCTCCCGGCGAGCGACCAGCCATGCCTGCCGCAGGCCGGTCATGCCGCCACCGCCCGCCGGAACAGCTCCGACAACGTCGGGGGTTGATAGGCGAAGGACACGACACCACTGGAGCGGGCGGCGCCGACGACCGCCGACAGGTCGGTGTCGCGGTCGACCCGAAGCCGCGCATAGCCGTCCTTGGTCTCGACGACCTGGACCGCCGGCAGCCTCGACCAGTCCGGAGGGAGCCCGCGGTAGCGGATGTCCACAAAGCGGTGTGGGACTGCCGCCCGCAGGTCGCTCAGATCGCCGGCCACCACGACGCGCCCCTTGTCGATGATGACCACGTCCTCACACAGTTCCTCGACCAGGTCGAGCTGGTGGCTGGAGAACAGCACCGTCGCGCCCGCTGCGGCAACTTCGGTCAGGAGATCCGCCATGGCGCCCATGGCGATGGGATCCAGCCCGGCGAACGGTTCGTCGAGCACGAGCAGTTCGGGCTCGTTGACCAGCGCGGCGATCAGCTGGACCCGCTGCTGGTTGCCGTGCGACAGCGTGTCCAGGCGGTCCGCGGCCCGGTCCGCGAGCCCGAGCCGCCCGAGCCATTGCTCCGCGATCCTCCCGGCGTCCGTGGTCGTCCGGCCGCACAACTCGCCCAGGTACAGCAACTGGTCACGGATCCGCATCCGCGGGTACAACCCACGCTCCTCAGGCATGTAGCCGAACCGTGCCCGTTCCACGCCGGTGATCGGCGCACCCCGCCACGCCACGCTGCCGGCGTCCAACCGGACGAGCTCGAACACCGCGCGCATCGCCGTGGTCTTGCCTGCCCCGTTGGGCCCGAGAAAGCCGGTGATCCGGCCCGGTCGGGCCTCGAACGTGCATCCGTCCAGCGCAGCGACGGAGCCGAACCGCTTCACCGCCGAATCGAAAGCAAGCACGATCCACCTCCCCCTCCAGCGTCCCCGCCATGCCCCTCACGGTCAGGGCACAAAGGCACCTCCGGAGCGGGGCGCATGACCATCGTCCGAACGAACCGGATCCAGGCCGTGCCGGCAGCGGAGCTCAGCTGCGGCCGGACTCCATGTAGTGCTTCAGCCCCTCCCAGTTCCGGCGCTCCCAGTTCGGGCCGACCAGGCTCAGGACCGGCGACAACACCCGCATCGGCCCGACCAAACGCATGTCCCAGTCCCACCGCAGGCGCGTCCGGCCCTCGACCTGCTCGAAGGTCAGCGTGCCGTCGACCTGCAGGTACGACGAGCGCACGATGTTGTGGAGCCGACGCGGCCTGTCGTACTCCAGGATCTCGACCGTCATCCGGCCGCGGTTGCCCATCCCCTTGGGCTCGGCGACGAAGCGTGTACCTGTACCGATCGGTCCGTCACTCACCTTGTCGGCACGGACGATCCGTGGGTTGTAGCGCGGCTCGTTGCGCTCGTCGGCCACCAGGTCGAAGACCTCCTCGACCGGCGCGTCGATCGTGACCTCTCCGCCCAGGCGCGCCATGGCGGACCTCCCCTCCGGTCCTCCAGCCGAGGACCCGTACGACCCGGGCGCGGCACTGCGTCCGCGTCCAGCGTTCCACGATGCGCAGCCGGGCACCTGGGACCGGCTTTGATGTTCTGGCGTGGACAAGGGCCGGGGAGCGGCAGAAACTCGAGGAAAGAGGCGGATCGGCAGCGAGTTGCCCATTGTTCGAGCGAGGAGGCGATCATGGCGAGAACTCCCGAAGAAGTCTTCGCCCACCACGGCAGCGCACTGGGCGCGGAGAACCTGGAGGACATCGTCAGCGACTACGCCGACGACGCGATCCTCGTCGTACAGAAAAAGGTCTACCGCGGCAAGGACGGAGCCCGCCAAGTCTTCACGCAGCTGCTCGGTGACGTCCCGCAGGCGACCTGGGACCTGGAAACGGTGTTCGCCGACGATGTGCTGTACCTGGAGTGGAAGGCGACCGGAGGTGGCCGAAAGGTCGAGGACGGCATCGACACCTTCATTTTCCAGGACGGCATGATCCGGGTGCAGACCGTGGTCTACACCGTCCAACCCGCCTGACCGTCGGGCGACTCACTCGATGCGGGCGATCGGGCTCCCCTGTTTCACGGTCGCCTCCTCCGCGACCAGCAGGTGCACCACACCGCCGACGGGCGCCGGCACCTCTGCCGAGACCTTCTCGACCTGAACCTCCGCAAGCAGTTGGTCAGCGGTGACGGTGGCGCCGTCACTCACGAACCAGGTAGCCAGGACTCCCTCCGCGTCCGGTGTTTCCTTCGACAGTGCAGGGAAAACGACGTCGGTCATCCGGCCACCGCAGTGCGTACAGCCTTCTCGATCCTGTCCTGGCGTGGCAGGACGGCGTACTCGAGTGCGTGGGCGTACGGGATGGGTACGTCGGGCACCGCGACCCGCTGCACCGGGACCTGCAGCATCCTGGGGTCGTGGTCGGCGACTGTCGCGACCACCTCACCGGACAGACCGAACGAGCAGTAATCCTCGTCGACGACGACGAGCCGGCCGGTCTTGCCCACCGACGTGAGGATCGCCTCGCGGTCCAGCGGCACCAGGCTGCGCAGGTCGATCACCTCCACGTCGATGCCCTCACCGGCGAGGCTTTCAGCGACGTCGAGGGCGTGGTGCACCGACAGGGACAGCGTCACCACCGTGACGTCGCTGCCCTCGCGGGCGACCCTCGCCTTGCCGATGGGCACGGTGTAGTCACCCTCGGGCACCTCGTCGGTGGAGCGGGCGTTCTTCGCCATCCAGGGCAGCCCCATCACGCCTTTGTGGAACATGTAGACCACCGGGTTGTCGTCACGGATGGCCGACGTCATCAGCCCCTTCGCGTCGGCGGGGGTGCTGGGCACCACGACCTTCATACCCGGCAGGTGCGCGAACGTGCCCCACAGACACTGCGAGTGCTGTGCACCGTCGGAATAGCCTCCGCCCACGGCGGTGGTCAGCACCATCGGGACCTTCACGTTGCCGCCGGATTCGTAGTGGATCTTGGCCATGTGGTTGTAGATCTGGTCCAGGCACACGCCCATGAAGTCGGCGAACATCAATTCCACGATCGGACGCATACCCTCGACCGCGGCGCCGATGCCGAGGCCGATGAACGCGGTCTCCGATATCGGGGTGTCGATGATCCGCTGGGGCCCGAACCGCTCGAGCAGCCCGGTGGTCGAACTGAAGATCCCGCCGTACGCGCCGACGTCCTCGCCCAGGTAGAACACCGAGGGGTCGCGCTCCATCTCCTGAGCGATGGCCTCGACCATCGCCTTGGACGTGGTCAGCCGGTGGCTTGCCCGGGGTGCCGGTGCAGCCGGGGTGTCGATGATCGTCATCGTCGCCTCCTAGGCGAACACGGAGGAAGTGGCCGACGCAGGGTCGGGCACGGGGCTGTTCTTGGCGTAGGCGATCGCGTCCTCGACCCGCTCCTTCGCCGCGTCCTTGATCCGGGCCACGGCCGCGTCGTCGAGGTGGCCGCCCGCACGCAGAGTCTGCTCGTAGCGCGGGATCGGGTCGTGCGCCGACACGTCGGCGAGCTCCGGACGGTATCCCTGGGCGTCGCCCTCGAAGTGGCCCCACAGCCGCAGGGTGTGTACCTCGATCAGCGAAGGCCCTTCCCCCGCCCTGGCTCGGGCGACCGCGCGCCGGGCGGCGTCGTAGACGCCCTCGACGTCGTTGTCCTCGACCCGCTCGCCCGGGATGCCGTACGCCGCCGCACGGTCGGCGTTCGAGCCGATCGCCGTGGAGGCCGACCGCGGCACCGAGATGGCCCAGTCGTTGTCCTCGACCACGAACACCACGGGCAGCGCCCAGCGGGCCGCCAGGTTCAACGACTCGTGGAACCCGCCCTGGTTGGCGGCACCCTCACCGGTCACCGCGACAGCGATCCGGCCATCGCCACGGCGCTGGAACGCGAACGCCTGCCCCAGCGCGGGCGGATAGCCTTCGGCGATGATCCCGGAGCACGAGAAATGCGTAGCGGGATCGAACAGATGCATATGGCCACCGCGTCCGCGGCCCAGACCGGTCTCCCGGCCGAAGATCTCCGCGGTCATCCTCCGCAGGTCCGTACCGTGCGCGATCGCCAGGTGGTGCGGGCGGTGCGTCGCGGTGACCGCGTCCTGCTCGGTCAGGTGGGCGCACACGCCGGCGGCTACCGGCTCCTGCCCCGCGGACAGATGCATTTCCCCGGGGACGAGCCCCTTGCCGATGTCGAAGCCGGGTCCTTTGTCGGCGTGGTACTCCCGGAGGATCGCCTCCTCGTAGGTGCGGCAGACAACCATGGTCTCGTAGAGCCTCACCCGCACGTCGGGGTCTAAGACTCCGGTGCCCGGCTCTGGGCTCGACGTCGAGGGTGCAGCGTGTGTCGTCATCCCGGCCTCCAGTGCATGAGTCTCGCGCCGGACACGGGCCGGCGTGCAGATCGCTGGGCTCCCTGACGGCCAGCGCGGACATCACACGAGAGGCCGACTGGCCACATTCGAGACTAAGCACGTCACCGCCGCTACGTCCAGGAAGTGGGCAGCGTGCGGCGAGCGGCATCGTGGGAAGGTGTCATGCGCCTGAGTCTTTGCGCTCGCGATCACGAACAGCATCGCCTGGACCGGACGACGCCGCGGCCCGGCCCTCGGGCATCATCAGCAGGGAGGCGATGAGGAAGCAGACGGCGCCGAGGAAGGTGCCGCCGTTGGCGAGCTGGACGTTGGAGAGCTGGCCGGCGGAGGTGACATGGGCGCCGATCGCAGACAGACCGAAGAAGACCGAGCCCCACAGGTTGAGTGCGGTGATGTGCCAGTCGCGTTGGCCGGGCCGCCACGACCACCAGCGGTGCCCGGCCTCCGCGAACGCGATCGCCGACGACACCAGGAAGCACACCGAGCCGATCGCGTCGGGCCGCCAGACGATCCGGTTCTCCAGATCGGACGGTACGTCGAACAGCCCGGCGAACGTGGTCACGTTGAAGTAGAGCGTGCCGACCAACTGGATCGCACACGCCCAGAACCCCGGGCTGCGCGGCGCCCACGCGAACCAGCGACGGCCGGCCTGCCGCACCACCTGAAGGTAGGACAGACAGGCGCCGGACGTGAAGAACAGCGAGCCGGCGAAGTACGTGAGCGCGTCGCCGTGCCCACCCACGGCCTGCGCGTACGCCGGGATCGGCGCCACCACGAAACACGCCGACCCGATGGCGAACAACAGTCCCGCCCACCACGTCGTACCGAATCCACGCGCACCGGCTGCCTTGCGGCGGGCTCGTGCCTCCCACTGCACCACGCGGCCGTCGGCACGCCGGTACCGGACGCGGGTGACGAACGGGCGCGGCCCTTCGACCACCAGATCGCTCGCGTCGGGCGGCACGTCGACCGGCAGCCTGGCCACGGTCGCGACCTCGTCACGATCTGCCTGGTCAGTGGCCGGAGCCGACCACCATCTTCTTGCGCTCGGACTCGTGCGCCCCGCCCTTCTTCTCGAGCGTCCGGCACGCGTCCTCGATGTCCCGCGCCAGGGTGTCGACCTGCTCGCGGCTCAGCGTCTGCTTGACCAGAGCACGCATGATCGTCACGTCCTGCGCGTCCGGCGGCATCGTGTACGCCGGGACCATCCACCCGCGCTCGGCGGACAACTGCCAGGCGACGTCGAACTCGTCGTACGCATGCCCCTCGGTCAGCCTGAACGCGACCAGCGGAAGCTGCTCGTACTCGCGTCCGATCACGCGGAAGTCGCCCATCTTCTCGAGTTTGTCGGCGAGCACCGCGGCGTTCCGCTGCATGTTCTCCATGATGTAGCTGTAGCCGGGACGGCCGTAGCGGACGAAGTTGTAGTACTGCGCGACCACCATGGCCGACCCGGTCGAGAAATTCAGCGTGAACGTCGAATCGGTCTTGCCCAGGTAGTTCTCCTTGAACACCAGGTCGGGGTTGAGGTCGTCCTTCGTCCGGAAGATCAGCCAGCCGATGCCCGGGTACACCAGGCCGAACTTGTGGCCGGACGCGTTGATCGACCGCACCTGCTCGAGCCGGAAGTCCCACTCTGAGTGCGGATACAGGAACGGCCAGACGAACGCACCGCTGGCGCCGTCCACGTGCAGTGGTACGTCGAGGTGCCGCTCCTTCTTGATCCGGACGAGCAGGTCGTTGATGCCTCCGATGTCGTCCTTGTGGCCGGTGAACGTCGTACCGAGGACGGCCGCGACGCCGATCGTGTTCTCGTCGATGTGCGGCTCGACATCCTCGGGGCCGATCGTGTACTTGCCAGGCTGGAGCGGGACGATGCGCGGTTCGACGTCGAAGTACCGGCAGAACTTCTCCCAGACCACGTGGACGTCGCCACCGAACACGAGATTCGGGTTGTCGGTCGGCAGTCCCGCGTCGCGGCGGCGCTGGCGCCAGTTCCACTTCAGCGACAGCGCGCCGAGCATGATCGCCTCGGACGAGCCCTGCGTCCGAGCGCCCGTCGTCTCGCCGGGGGCGTGGAAGAGATCGGCCAGCATCCGGATGCAGCGCTGTTCGAGCTCGGCCGTCCGCGGGTACTCAGCGTGATCGATGAAGTTCCGGTGCAGGTTGTGGGCGATCAGCTTCTGCGCCTCCGGCTCCATCCAGGTCGTCACGAACGTGGCGAGGTTGCGCGCCGGCAGCCCCTCGAGCGCCAGGTCCTCGGCCACCAGCCGCATCGCGTCGACAGCAGTCAGGCCCGACGAAGGAAACTCACGCGTCGGCACCTCCCGGACCACAAAACTGCTGCCGAACAACTCGGCGCTCTTCTCGTACGCCCGCTCCGTCTCACCCACGACGTCTCCTTTGCCGCGCCCCACCTGCTGACGCGCCATCATCAGCACCTCAGCTCCAACCGAACATCACCCCGTCGGGGTGAGTACACGCCGAGGCGCAGGCAGAGCCGTGGACGGTCGCGGACCGTACGCTCCAAGAGATGACTGAGGGTCACGAGCTGCCGCAGGCGGCGGAGAGAGCCGATCCGTGGTCGGCAGTGCTGAACCGCCAGGGCGGTGGGCGGCGGGGTTTCAAGCGACTCGGTCGGCCAGGACGTGGAGGGCTGCGCGGGGTAGGGCTGGGAGGTCTGGCAGGACGCCAAGACAGAACCTGACCTCTTGAAGGCGGTCGGCGATCAGGGTCTCGATCCTGGCCATTGTTTCCGTCGTTTCCAGGATGTGGTTCCACTGCCGGACCCATAGCTCGCGTTCGCCGGCGCGTACGAGTGGGGTGACTGGCAGGCAGCTGATTCGGCGTACGAGCTCGGCATCGGCGTACTCGTACGCCATGGCGATCGTGGTGGACATCCGGCCGCGGCGCAGGTCTTCCGGGAGCCGCACGAGGTCGCTCCGGAGCCGCATTGCTTGGCCCAGCGCGACGCCGCATTGACGCAGCACGTCACGGGTGCTCGGCGTGCAGCCGGCCAGTGCAGCGCCGAACTGCAGCGGCCCGGCCACCGCCGGCACCCCGAGACCGATCTGGTCGGCAGAGAGCGTGACGCTCGGCTGTAGGTCGGAGAAGTAAAGATCGTGGAGCTGACCGAGCACCAGGTTCGCCCGCAACTGCTCGAAGATCGGACGGGCGGGATCGATCAGCGATGCCGGCAGTCCTGCCTCCTCGAACATCTGATTGGCCCAGACCAGGCAGAGATCGCCGAGGACGACCGTCGCCGATCTTCCGAAAGTCCCCGGGCGTTCGACCCTGGCGCGAGCCCAGCGAGTCACCTCGACCTGAACGCCGGGATCGCCGGTCCGCCGTTCGGCCGGTTCGCGCTGAATGGCCGAAGCCAGCGTCAGCAGTTCCAGGGCGGCAGTGGCCGCTGCCGCCGCCTGGGACTCCGAACGAGTGGACAACCACCCGAGGTACGCGAGAGTCGAGGTCGCCATGTCCGACTTCGAGATCGTGTCCGCGACGGCCGCGTCCAGCACGGTCGCTCCCGGCGCCATGAGGTGGTCCGCCGCTTGCTGGGAGACGAAATCGAGCAGCAACGCCCGACTGCGCGCGGCATGAACCTCGAGCCACTCCGGCGCCCACCGCGCCGCTGTTTCGCGGGTCCATCCGACCTGTCCGTCCGGTGGGTCGTCCTGCGGGTCGCCGACCCACTCGTCACTACCGTCCATCCCGAACCCCTTCGACCGGTCCGGCCTGTTGTGCATAAGTTGTGCATAACTTTAGCGCGACGGGTCCAGGGGCGCGACAGCGGTACGCAACCCGAAGAAGATTTCGGTACCGGGTCGCATCCGCAGCGGGTGACGAACGCGAAGTACCTCACAACAGCGGCTGCACCAAGGGCAGCTGCTCTCTTCCGAAAGGTTGTCCGATGCCCAAGTCCTCACGACGGCTGACCCGGCACCTGGCCGCGGCAGCGGTCACGATCGGAATGCTCGCAACCAGCCTCATCGCCACCGCCGCACCCGCCGGCGCCACTGCCCCGCTGGGCACCAAGAGCCTCGCCAGCGTTCTGGCGTCCGACGGCGACACCTTCGACCGCAACTGGTACGACTACGACGTGCTGACACAGGCTGTCGGCGCCGTCCTGGCCGCCAAACCGAACAGCCCGGTGAAGGTGCTGGCCGACGGGACCGTCCCGCTCACCGCGTTCCTGCCCAGCGATCGCGCTTTCCAGCGTCTGGCCAAGGACCTGACCGGGAAGACCTATCGGTCCGAGAGCCAGCTCTTCAGCGGCCTGGCCGGCCTCCTCGGCGTCAACACCATCGAAGCTGTCCTGCTGTACCACGTGATCCCCGGTGCGACGATCGACAGCAAGACCGCGCTTCGCTCCGACGGCGCCAGGCTGACCACAGCCCTGCCAGGCGGAACCATCAAGGTGGACGTGCTCAGCCAGCGTTGCCGCCTGATCCGGCTCATCGACGCAGACCGTAACGACGCGAACCCGCTGATCAACCCGTGGGCCTTCGACATCAACAAGGGCAACCGTCAGATCGCGCACGGGATCTGGCTGGTCCTCCGCCCGATCGACATCTGAGTTCTCCGCCGCGGCTCTCGATGCACGTCTGCGGCGTGCATCGAGAGCGCACAGGTTCATCGGCGGCCTCGAAGGCAGTACGGCGAGAACGGCCCGGGTCAGGTTGCATGGTCGACCTCCACGGTTTGTGATTGGGTGAGCCCATGGGAATCGCGGAGACGCTCGGCCGGATCGACGGGAGCGGGCAGGTCGGGGTTTGGCTCGGGCGATTGGACGGCACCGTGCTTTTCGAGCACGACGCGGAGGCGCCTCACTATGCCGCGAGCACGATGAAACTGCCGGTCGCCATGGCGATGCTGCGGAAGGTCGATGCCGGTGAGCTGGCCTTGGACCAGCCAGTCGCCGTACACAACGATTTTGCGTCCGTGACCGGCGGCCGCTTCGGCATGAACCGCGAGGATGACGACGCACCCTCGACCTGGGAAAGACTGGGCCGCGAGGCGTCGCTCGCCTGGCTGACGACCGAGATGATCACCCGTTCGAGCAACTTGGCGACGAACCTGGTCCTCGAGCTGGTCGGGATCGATGCGGCTCACGCGGCTCTGATCGAGTCCACGCTTCCCAGCTCGCCCGATCCGGCCTCGAAGATCGAACGCGGTATCGAGGATGCAACCGCGCGGGAAGCGGGGATCACCAACCTGATCAGTGCAGCCGGACTCGCCGGCGCGCTCGTTGCTGTCGGCAAGCAGAACGACAGCTACCTGCGCGACCTGCTGGCCGCGAACCAGTGGAACGGCGAGATCCCGGCCTTGCTGCCGGCTGGAACCCGTGTCGAGCACAAGAACGGCTGGGCCGGCCGAAACCTGCACGACGGCGGCATCGTCCGACCCGCGGACGCGGACCCCTTCGTCCTGGTCGTCTGTACGACGTCCGATCTCTCCGAGTCGGCGGCGCAGCGGCTGATCGCCGAGATCGCGCTGGACGCCTGGAACAACCGGCACGAACTCACCGCAGTACGGTGACTCCGGGCCGGCCGTGACGCCGGCTGCGGTCAGCGCCAACCGGCGCGGTTGGACTGCAGGCCGGGGGCCGGGTCGAAGCTCACGTCCTCCGCCGCCACCGGCGTACCGCTCTCGGTGGTGAAGGTGACGTTGACCAGTTCACCGGAGTCCTTCGCGTGCCGGAGGACGGTCGGGCCTTGTTCGCGCGGCACGTGGACATCGCCCCATTGCTGGAGGGCGGCGAGGACGAGCTTGAGGTCTTCGCCCGCGGGTGTCAGGTGGTACGACGACCGGGTGCGCTCCCCCTGCTCGCGGTACTCGCGCTTCTCCAGCAGGCCCGAATCCACCAGGTCGTTCAGGTGGTTCGTGAGGATGTTCGGGGCGATCCCCAGGTAGTCGCGGAAGTCCGCGAACCGCGTGGTGCCGAGGTGGGCCTCGCGGAGGATCAGGAAGGTCCAGCGGTCGCGCAAATACTCCAGCGTCCGGGCGATCGAGCAGCTCGGCTGGGTTGTCATGCAACCTCCTTGCGGGTGAGTGCGAAGGTAGCCGCCAGGACCAGAAGGGCCAGCGTACCGATCACGGTCACTCCGAGGAGCAACGCAGTGCTCAGGCCGGCAGCGGTTGCCACCACGCCAAGAGCGAGGGCTGCCGCGCCCTGCAGGATGTACGCGACGAGGTAGACGGCCGAGACCGTCGCGCCACGGTGGTGCGCCGGCGCGTGGGTGCCGATGAGGCCCAGACCGCCGGAGAACAGGAGCCCGTACGCCGTACCGCCGACAGCGGTCGTGGCGACGAAGAACGGGAGCGAGTGCGCGGTCGCGGCCACCTCGAGGAGGCCGAGGTCGACGATCGTGAGTACGGCGCCCAGTGGGACCAGACGACGCGCGGGGAAGCGGCGGCCGACGATCGCTGTCGTCCCGGTGGCGACCGAGAAGATCGCGAGCAGCAGGCCGATGACGAAGATGTTGCCGGTGCCGACCAGGTCACGGACGATCTGGGCTCCGAGGGCCAGGAAGACCGAGCCGAACGCGTAGGCGGCGGTGACGGCGAGAGCCGCGGCCAGGTACAGCAGTCGGATGCCCTTGGCGACGGTCACGCCGCGCGGCCGCCAGCGGCCCTGAGCCTCGTCCTTGGTGTGGCGCGGCATCGCCCAGACGGCGGCGAACACGCCCGCGACGACGGCGAGCAGGACCCAGAAGTCCAGGTGCAGTGGAGCGGGCGCGTACTCGATGAGTCCGCCCCCGACGATCGTCGCCAGCGCCAGACCGGCCGCGGTCGCGGCCGTCGTGATCGGAGCGGCCCGGTCCGTCTTGCCGCGAGCGCTGAACTCGACGGCCGCTGCGGTCGCCGGGGTCAACGCGAGACCGACGCCGGCGCCCATGAACGCTCGGCCGGCGTACACCCAGGCCACGGACGGCGCGAGCGCGAACAGCAGCACACCGACGAGCATGGCGCCGACGCCGTACAGCATCGTGGCGCGCCGGCCGATGAAGTCCGAGAGCTGCCCGAAGAGCAACAGGAACGCGACCAGCACGACCGGGTACACCGCGAAGATCGCCGTCGTCGCCGTCGGGGTGAGGTGCCAGGTCTTGGCGTAGAGCGGGTACGACGTGGTGGGAGCGGCGCTCGTCCAGAGGCTGATCCCTGCGACCGCTGCGGCGGTCCAGAAACTGCCGCGCCGGCCGAGCACGCGACGCGACCGTGAGCCGGCCGCGACAGGAAGATCGAGGGTGGTCATGCCGGGAGTCCTTCCAGAGCTGAGTTGCGCGATGAAACTCAGAACACCTGAATTGCTCCCTGCAATCCAGCTTGAAGTGTGACCTCCGCCACATCGCGCTGCCCGCAGCGTCTCGACTGGCGCATGAGCGACCGCGACCTCCCGGCGGCGGGAGCTGCGAATCCACGAACCGAAGTCACCCCGCTGATCCCGCTGCGCGCTGTCAGCTGGGTGGATATTGCTGGTTCTTGAGCAGTCGGGCAAGGTGCGCGGTGTTGGTGGCGAGGGTCTTGGTCGCGGCGCCGGTCGTGTCCGGTTTGGGGCCGGCGTCGGTGTAGTCGACCTTGCCCATCGCCTCACCGACCCAGTAGGTCGCGGCGCCGGCAGCGATACTGAAGCCGACATCGTTCAGGCCTTGCAGGAGTTCAGCGGTGACGTGGTGCGCGCCGTCCTCGTTGCCGACCACGGCGACGGCAGCGACCTTGCCGAAGGTCAGCATCCGCCCCTGGTCATCGGTCTCGGACAGTTCGGCGTCGAGCCGCTCCAGCACGACCTTGGCAACGCTGGCC
Source organism: Kribbella sp. NPDC003505 (assembly GCF_040610875.1). NCBI lineage: Bacteria > Bacillati > Actinomycetota > Actinomycetes > Propionibacteriales > Kribbellaceae > Kribbella > Kribbella sp. NPDC003505. The sequence goes on from NZ_JBEXNA010000008.1 coordinate 139,244, forward strand.
GGCTGCCCCAGCCAGATCGGCGTCGCGATCACGAGGATGTCGGAGCCAAGGATCTGCTCCCGGATCGCCGGCCATTCATCACCGTCGCCCTCGTCCACCGAAACACCGAACTTGACGTTGTGGTCGACGACCCGGATCACATCACCGTCGGTGTCATGATCCGCGAGCGCGGTCAGCACCTCGCGACCGAGAGCTTCCGAGCTCGAGGCTGCCGGGGATTTCTTCAGCGAGCATGCAAGCACTACTGCACGCAGTCCAGACATGTATGCGTTCCTCCTAGCTGGTTCACGATGGATCAGGACTCGGTACCCAGTGAGCCGCCGAACATCGCCTGCCGGTACCCAGTCCGTCGTCCGGGGTGGTCGCGGGTCGTTTGTGTCGACTGCCGCGGTGCGGGTACCGCAGGGCTGACGACCAGCGAGAGGACGACGATGAGCAGCGATCCGAGGACGCGGTACGCGGAGCCTGAGCAGCAGACGCCTCAGCAGCAGGAGTACCCCGGGCGCGGCGGCGCGATGGAACCGGAACCGGACTACGGCGAGGCGTCGTACCGCGGCAGCGGAAAGCTGACCGGCAAACGGGCGCTGATCACCGGCGGCGACTCCGGCATCGGCCGCGCGGTCGCCCTCGCCTTCGCTCGGGAGGGCGCCGACGTGATGATCGCCCATCTCGAGGCCGAGGAGACCGATGCCCAGGAGACCTGTCGGCTGGTCCGAGACTCCGGGCGCAAGGCGATTTCCCTGGCCGGGGACATCCAGAGCGAGCAGCACTGTCAACTGCTCGTGGACCGCTGCGTCCAGGAGCTCGGCGGGTTGGACATCCTGGTCAACAACGCGGCGTACCAGATGTCGCAGGGTGGCATCGCGGACATCACCACCGAGCAGTTCGACCGCGTACTCAAGACCAACGTCTACGCCATGTTCTGGCTGTCCAAGGCGGCTCTTCCGCACCTCTCGGCCGGCTCGTCGATCATCAACACGACCTCCATCCAGGCGTACGAACCATCGCCGAACCTGCTCGACTACGCGACCAGCAAGGCCGCCATCCTCAACTTCACCAAGGGACTCGCACAGGAGCTCGGCCCCAAGGGCATCCGCGTGAATGCCGTCGCTCCCGGCCCGGTCTGGACGCCGCTGATCCCGGCCACCATGCCTGCGGAGAAGGTCGGCCAATTCGGCGCCGACACCCCACTCGGCCGCGCCGGCCAACCGGCCGAGCTCGCGCCGCTCTACGTCTTCCTGGCCTCCGACGACTCGACCTACGTCACCGGCGAACGCATCGGCGCCACCGGCGGCAGACCGCTTCCCTAGCACGCGCAGGCAACCGCGCGTGATGGGTACTGCGCGCACGGCCGTCGCCCACCGCTGGCCCGGATCACCAGCCGCACCTCGCGTACTGGTTAGCGCATGTCGCCGTACGGCGGGCGGTTCGCGGGGGCCAGGGAAATGCCCTCGGCATGGGCCTTGGACCGGATCGCGGCTTCGGAGCGTCCGAGCTTGATGCTCATCACGCCGACCGGAGTGTTGCCGCCGGCAAGTTGACGCAGCTGCTCAACCTGATCGCTGGTCCACTCGCGGCTGTTGCTCTGGCTCGCCCGAGTCTCGGCCATGGCCTTCTCCTCTCAGCGCGGACAGATGCCCCGTATCCGGTACCCCATCGTCCGCTCCGCATGCCGACGCCACTAACGATCGAGTGCGTCGAGCCGCTGGTTTTCGGTGTCGCGGCGTTTCTTCACCGCGGCGGCGTTGCGGGTGGCCCGGTTGAAGGCGGATTGCAGACGGGAGGTCTGTTTGCGGGCCGCACGCAGCGTCTGCCGGGTCTGCTCGAGCTGCTCGTTCAACCGCACGAGATCGGCTTCCAGATCCGCGAGACGGTGCTGGTGCGCGTCCAGCACCCGTTCGGCCTGTTCACGTTCAGCCTCCGCCGCTGCGTAGTCCTGCTCGGCTTGATCGACTCGTTTGCGTTGCGCCTTCCGGCGACTGGCCAGTGTCGTGTCAACTGTCGGTCGCCGCTTCGCAGCTGACGGTTGCCGCTGGGCGGCGGCCGTGGCCGGCCGGGTCTTCCGGGGAGGTGATGCGCTGCGCACGACGCGGGGCCGAACGGGGGCGAGCCGGGCAGGGTCGCCGTTCTCGTCGACGACGCCGAAGCCGACATGTCGCAAAGCACTGGTCAGTTGTCCGGTGCGCAGCAATTGCGCCGCGCCGGGGTCGACGAGCGCGGCGTCCAGGGTCTCGGTCAGCCGCTCCGCGGTCTGCGCGGTGACGCGGCGGCCGCCGGCGGCGCGTTCTCGCGCTGTGCGCACGAGGTTACTCACGAGGTCATGGCGCAGCCGGGTCAGTTCACGCCGCCGGGACGCATCAGCCGACAGGTAGGTCTGGCGCAGGTCCTCCCCCAGCTCGGTCAGTGCGTGAATCCCGTCGGGGTCGGTGCGCACCAACTGGTTGGCGAGCCAAGCGGCGAGGGTGGGTTTGCGCAGTGCCATGATCGCCGCGGCGGACTGGTCATCGCCGGCGTCGCGGGCGGTCTCCGCGACTCGGTTCCGCGCGGCGGTGAACAGTTCGGGCTCCAACCCGTACAGCTCCACCGCCACCGCGTCCGTGTCCACCTCTCCACCATGCGCAGATCGATCCGGCCCGGGCAACGTCGTCCGCTCGGCCCGGATCGCCTCACGCCCGCGGGAGTCAGCCCCCGATCTCTGGTTGTAGCGGGCAACGAACGCTGCGTGCCTGGCTGAGATGGTCCGGCAACGGATTCGTGGGACTCCGGGGGTCGCGCAAACCGGTTGCCGAAGGCAACACTGCCGAGATGGGGCAAGCTGCCGCCTTCCTCCTGAAAATGACTCTTGGGCGGCGTCTATCGGCCCGGTGGTTCAGGTATCCGCGGTGAGCGGTCCGGCGTAGTGGTCGAAGAACAATCGGGCAACGAGATCGCCGCGCGAGCCTGCACCCGACTTGGCGAAGATCGATTTCAGATGGTCCTGCACGGTGTAGGCGGTCACCTCCAGCCTCCCGGCGATCTGCTTGGTCGACAATCCTTGCGCGACCAGCTCGGTGACGCGGCGCTCGCCGTCGGTGAAGCCGTAGGCCTCGACGATCAGCGGGGCCAGCTCGGCCGCCCGGGCGGGCTCCAGCATGACGGCCACCGGGGCCTCCGTACCCTCGCCGAGCATCGAGCCACGCACGACCAGCCATTGGCCGGCGCCGGTACGCGTTCGGGCCCGCGCGGCCCGCGGATCCGGCGAGGCCGCAGTGGCAAGCGGACCGGCGAGCGCTCGGGCCTGCCGGGCGACGGCCGGGATCACGAGTGGTAGCCGGGCGCCGCTTCGCGGTCCGAGGTCGAGCTGGTCCAGCCACTGCTGCGCGGCCTGGTTGGCCATCGTGACTTCGTCCGCAGCGTCGAGGACCAGTAGGCCGACTTCGTCGCTGTCCGCCGCGGCCTGCCCGAGCAGCAGGCCGCGGCGCAGCCCATCGGCGATCAATCCCGCGATCGACGAGACGAACTGGACCTCGGCGGGCGAGAAGTACGGGCGGTTCGCCTCGCGGAACACGGTCAGCTGTCCCCACGTCCCGGTGCTGCCGCCGAGAACCACACGCAGTTCGTCGGAGAATCCGCCCGGTCGGCGGATCTCGCGCTGCCGCAGGCTTCGCTCGAGGTCGCCACCTGTGGCCTCGCTGAGACTGGCCGCGGGCCGGTCGGCGTGGGCGAGCTGCGCCCACCGGTTGACATCGGGTTCTCGCAGGTCGATCTCGACGAGGCGGAGCAGCTCGGGTGCGGGCAGGCCGTTCTCGACAAACTCCGCGGTCGGCAGCAGGGTCGCCGGATCGACAGTCATCACGCAGGTGCCCTCGGCCGGCACGGCCCGAGTGAGCGCGCGCCCGACGGCGGACGCGAACTCCGCGGTCGGCAGACCGCGGTGGACCAAGCGGACGATGTCGTCCCGCACCCTTGTGTTCGCCCTCGCGGCGCCGCTCACAGACAGAATCCTAGCCACGTGATCGGGTCCATCCCAGAAAGCTGGGATTCATCGAACTCTCCGACTCGCCGAGGCTGGAGGCACAGAGTTCATCGACCGAAACACGATCGAGATCGAGATCGACCTCGAGTTCACGACGGCGGACGAAGCAGCGACCTCACGCGATGCATGACCGCAACCGGCCTTGATGCCGGATCGGCCACGCGGCCGTCGAGGCGAAGTACCCAAAGCATTACAACACCGAGAGGGAATCATGCGAGACGTCATCTTGTACATGTCGATGTCGCTGGACGGGCTGGTCGACAGCGACCGCGAGCACCCAGGGATGGCCATTCCGGACAGCGATGAGCTCAAGCAGTGGAAGCTCGACCGGATCAGCACGGCCGGAGCTCACCTGATGGGCAGGGTGACGTACGAGCAGATGTCGTCGGCCTGGCCGCAGTCGGACGACCCGTACGCCGCCCCGATGAACGACATCCCGAAGGTCGTCTTCTCGACGACACTCAGCGACGCGGAGGCGTCCTGGCCGATCAGCCGGGTCGCGCGGGGCGATCTCGCGACCGAGATCGCTGCGATCAAGACCGAGCCCGGTCCGGACGTGATCGCGTGGGGCGGTGCTCGCTTCGCCGGCGCGCTGGCTGCGGCGGATCTCATCGACGAGTACCGACTCTTGATCCAGCCGTTGGTCCTCGGTCGAGGGCGGGCGTTGTTCGAGCAGCTTCCGGAGTCGCGACACCTGACGCTTGTCGACGCGACTTCTTTTCCCAACGGGGTCGTCGTCCACACCTACCGGCCGCAACGTTCCTGAGAAGGCAAGGAGCTCGAGGCGTCGGGCTCGCCCACCGAGCTGAACCGCTGTTCGGCTCGCAGCACGCGGCTGGAACCGGCAGTACGGGGTACCGGCGGAACACGAGCACAGAAGACGAGGGCCTGGCCCCTCACGCCAAGGAGTGGCAATGGTGCACACGCGGGTCGAGACGCCGGCCGAGGTCGGTGCGTCCGAAGTGGTCCTGGACCGGATCGCCATCTCGCTGCGCCCTATCGGTGCGCCGATGTCGATCGGTCTCTACGCCCTCGCGGCGGCAACGTTCGTGCTGGCGGGTCTGCAGCTGAGCTGGGTGCCGTCGACGGAAGGCAAGAACGTCGCCCTGGTGCTGCTCGGGTTCGCGTTCACGGGGCAGTTGCTCGCGTCCGTCCTCGCCTTCCTGAGCCGGGACGGAACGGTCGGTACGGCGATGGGCGTGCTGTCGCTGACCTGGCTGGTCACCGGGCTGATCCTGTTCCGATCGCCGCCCGGCGCCACCAGCGACACCCTGGGGCTATTGCTGCTCCTTTCCGGCACAGCGATGACGCTGCTCGCGGCTACGGCGGCGATGAGCAAGCTGATCCCCGGCGTGGTGTTCCTGGTGGCGGCCATCCGTTTCCTCGTTGCCGGAGGCTATGAGCTGACCGGCAGCCAGGGCTGGGAGCGGACCAGCGGCGTACTCGGTCTCCTGCTGCTCGGGCTCGCTCTGTACGCCGGGTTCGCGGCAGGACTCGAGGACGCGACGGGCAAGACGGTCCTGCCGCTCGGCCGCCGCGGCAAGGGCAAGGTGGCGATGCACGGAAACCTGGTCGAGCAGGTCAACGAGATCCCCAACCAGCCAGGCGTCCGCACCAAGCTCTGAGCAGGCGGCCGGGGTCAACCCGGGCACGCAGGTAGCGGCGCCGTTCGGTGGGTACCGGGAGCGGATCATCGTCACGAGCAACGGAGTACCTGATGACTTCCACCGGCGACGCCACCGAACCCGACGTGATCGACGTCCTGATCGCGGATCACCGGGAGGCGCAGGACCTCGCGAATCAGATCAGCGCGACGGCGGGTGCCGACGAACGCCGGGACCTGGCCGACCAGCTCATCGCGGAGCTGGTACGGCACTCCGTCGCAGAGGAGATGTACGTGTACCCGGCGATGCGCGACCACCTCCCGGACGGCGACCAGGCCGTCGAGCACGACATCCAGGAACACCAGGAACTCGAGAAACTGATGAAACAGCTCGAGGGCGCCGACGCGGGGACCACAGAATTCGAGGACATCCTCCGGAACCTGCAACAAGTTCTCGTCGACCACGTCCAGGACGAGGAGACCGAGCAGTTCCCCCAGCTGCGGGCGCACATCCCCGCCGCTGAGCTCGTCCAGCTGAAGGAAAAGGTCGAACTGGCGAAGAAGATCGCACCCACCAGGCCACACCCCAGCGCCCCGAACGCCGAACTGTTCCACAAGCTCGTCGGGCCCGGGGTCGGCCTCGTCGATCGCCTCCGCGACCGGTTGACCAACCGCTCCACCTAGCGGACGGGCCACGCACCGCCGGGTCGAGGGCCGGCGAATTCGTGCGCATTCGTGCCCCTGCCGGCTCTCCGGGGCATGATGGTGAAAGTAGCCCCCTTGAAAGGCGGTGCGCTGGTGGTGGATGCCGGCGGTGGGTCCGATCTGCTGCGATCGAGCTCTCAGAACACTGCGGCCGAGGTCATGGCTCGGCTGGCAGTGGAGCTGCACGACGCCGAAGGGGTGAAAGAGACCGCCGAGACAGCGGTCGACTTCGCGCGCAAGGCGATCGACTGCGAGCAGGCCGGGATCCTGCTCGCGCACAGTGATCGTGTCGAGATCGGCACTGTGACCGACGCGCTGGTCATGCGGCTCTACCAGTTACAGATCGAGACCGGCACCGGCCCGATGGTCGAAGCGTTGACCGAGAACACGGTCGTCCACGTCCCCGACGTGACCGGTGAGCACCGCTGGCCGACCTGGGCCTCCGCCGCCAGGGCCGAGGGCATCGGATCCGTGCTGCACGTGCCGATGCGGGACCGAGAGCGCACCATCGGCGTCTTGTCGCTGTTCAGCACGAAATCGCAGGCCTTCAGTGACGACGACGAGGCGATCGCGGGTCTTCTGGCCCGGCACGTCGCGCTCGCGGTGTCCGAGGCGCAGCACGACATGGATCTGCATATCGCGCTCGATGCGCGGGCCGCCGTCGGACAGGCGATGGGGATCCTGATGGAACGCTTCGACGTCGACGAGGCACGCGCCTTCGCGATCCTGCGGCGCTGTTCCCAGGACCACAACACCCGGCTCCGCGACGTCGCCGAGCAGCTGATCCGCACTCGCGGGCTCCCGCCCGGTCAGTCACCAGGCACACACCGCGCCAGCCGCTGACAGGTCGGCGTGGACCCGGCGACGAGCCGAGGTCAGGCAGACTGGACGACCCGGATCGTCCGCACCGACGGGTCTGCCGCGTCGGGGACTGCCATCGTGGCCGCGACACCGGAGCGCAGGTAGTCGACCACCCCGGCGGTGATCCGCTCGCCCGGCAGGATCGCCGGGATACCCGGTGGGTACGGCGTCAGCTGCTCCGCGGCGATCCGCCCTGCCGCCTCGTCGGCGGGTACCGCCTCCTGGGCGGCGAAGAACGCCTCGCGCGGCGACATCACGGACTCCAGCTCCAGATCGCGCGGATCCGGAAGGACGACGGACCTCGGCGCCGGCAACGACGTGCGGGTGAGGTCCGCGAGCGCGCTCACCAGCCGGTCGGCGGACTTCTGGTCGTCGGCGAACGTGAGCTGGGCGACGATCCGCCGATGGTCGGACAGTCCGACGTTGACCGACCGTTCGGCCCGCAGCCAGTCGGAGGCCTGATAACCGGAGATGCCGGCGTCCAGGGTGTCGATCATGATCTGCAACGGGTCGAGGTCGTGCGACGCCTCGGTGGCGAGCAGCCGGTCCTCGAGTACGGCGAACCCGGGCAGCTCGTCGATCGCTCCACGCGTCGACCGCGCCAGCCGGAGGACTCCGCCGAGCAGCTCCTTGCCGAACAGCACCATCTGCCGTCGCCAACCGTCCATCGCCGCGAAGAACAAGACGTTCGGACTCGTCGTCGACAACAGGTCGGCACTCTGCTTGAGCCGCACCGGATCGACCAGGTCACCCTGCAGATGGAACACCGAGCCCTGCTCGAACCCCGCCCCCATCTTGTGGACCGACACCACGCACACATCCGCGCCGGCGTCCATCGCCCAGGTGGGCAGGTCGTCGTGGAACGGCAGGTGCGCGCCCCAGGCCTCGTCCACGATCAGCGGTTTCCCGCGCCGGTGACAGACCTCCGCGATCCCCTGGAGATCACTGCAGGTCCCGTACGGCGAGGGGCTGGTGACGAGCGCTCCGACGACCTCCGGATGCGCCTCCAGTGCCTGCTCGAAGGACTCCGGCGACGGCGGATGCGCCAGATGCAGCTCGGCGTCCCACCGCGGCCGGACCCAGACCGGCCGGATCCCGGTCAAGGTCAGCCCGGCGATCACCGATTTGTGGGCGTCCCGCCCGATCAGCATCGCATCGCCAGGGGCAGCGACCGCCATCATCGCGCTCTTGACCGACAGCGAACTCCCGCAGGTCGAGAAGAACGCCTGGTCCGCGCCGACGGCGTCGGCCATCAGCTCCTGAGCCCGCTCGAGGACCTTGCCGCGGCTGAGCCGATCGTCCATGCCCCCGGTCGCCAGCAGGTCGGACCTGAAAGCGTCGGGGCCGAGGACGTCCAGAACCGCTTTGTCGGTCCCCCGGCCCTGTTTGTGGCCGGGTGGGCAGAAGTTCGCGTAGTCCCGCCGGTGGTATTGCGCCAACGCGTCGAGAACTGGGCTCTCGTCGTGGTCCATGAGCTCCAGGTACCCAAGCGACCGAGCATCATCCGAGCGCGGCCTGGGGATTGGGCCTGGGCACAGGTGCGGTACTGGATCGCTTCGCGTCGGGCCGCACCGGCCAGGCCGAGTGCAGCCAAGCTCGAGGGCCGGGTCTCGTCCTGGTAATCGATCTCGGTGCCCGGCGCGGAGCACTTCGACTCGGCTCACCGGTCCCCGGCAGCAAGGTTTCAGTGCCGGCGCCGCGGGGCACCGGAGTGCGCCTCCACCCGGGGCGGCTTGGTTTCGAAGCGGTCCTGATGGTGGGGGTCCAAGCGAGTCACCGGACGTGGAGGTGGACCATGAGCTTCGAGCGGCCTGGTCTCGACGACAAGCACGGGACCGTTTCCGACACCGAGGTGAATGACGCCTTGGAGAGTGGCGAACTCGACAAGGGCGGGCTGAACTTCGACCAGGTGGAGCACGACGAAGGCCGACCCTCCCCCGGGCCGGAGTCGACTGACGCCGATCACGAGGGCGAGCGGCGCCCGCCGGACGACCAGGACGTCACCGACGCCGGCCAAGGCGAGCCTGTTGAGCCGCCGGACTGACGGCCCGGTGGTACGCCCCCAGTGCGTCACGGTCGTCGTGACGCGGGTCGTGCGGCCCGCCGGATCGAATTGATTGACCGCGGCAACGAGCCCTGGTTGCTCCGGTCGGCCGGCCCGAGGCCGAAGCGATAACCGCGGCCACTACCGCGGTACGTCGCCCCGCCAGCTTCCGGTCTCGGTGCCGCGGCTCTCGATGAACTCCTTGAAGCGCTGGAGGTCACCCTTCACGCGGCCCTCGACGACACCGGCCTTGTCGCCGACCTTCTCCAGGAAGCCCTCGGGGTCGAGGTCCATCTGGGCGGTCACCCGGCTGCTGGTGTCGGACAGCTTGTGGAACGTCACCACACCGGCGTGCCGCGGACCGGAGTCCGACTTCCACGCCACCCGCTCGTCGGCGTGCTGCTCGGTCACGGTCGCGTCGAACTCCCGGGTCGCGCCGCCGACCTTGACCACCCAATGGTTGTGCGTGGCATCCAACTGCCGGATCTCTTCGACGCCTTCCATGAACTGCGGGAACGACTCGAACTGCGTCCACTGGTTGTACGCCGTCGTCACCGGAACGTCCACGTCGATCGACTGCGTGATGGTGCTCATCGTTCTACCTCCAAAGGGTTTGTCCTACAGGGCTTTGTTTTACTGCGCGGTGTTCAGCAGGGCGATGAAGCGCCGGCCGCTGCGATGCCCGATCGACTCCGAGCCCGAGCCGGACTTCTGGCCGACCCGCTTCGACTCGTCCGTGTCGAGCCACTTCTCCAACTGTTTCGGCGTCATGTTCACGACGTCGTGGAAGTCGCGCCGTACGTCGTCCTGCTCGGTCACTTCGACCTCCTACGACGGAGGGCGGACGGTTTGTGCACCGCCGTACCGTCCGACTTCTCGCTGCGTACCAGGTACTGCGGTTCGTCGGGTGAGGCGTCGACCGTTCGCCCGCCGGCCTCGGTCCGTTCGGTGATCGCGCGTTCGACCTTGCCGTACGCCGTACCGCCGTGGCTGTCCCACTCGACGTCGTCGCCCTGGTGGAACGTCTGCGCGCTCATCAGGCGCTGCCTGACAGGTCGACAGTCTCGTTCTCACCCGGGAACTTGTCCGGATCGCGGGTCACGGCTGCACGCGCGGCGCCCAGCAACCGTACGACCTTGCTGCTCGGCCCGGACCAGTACTCCGCGGTATCGGCATGGACCTTGAGCAGGACGAGTCCTGCCGTCTCCGGCCCGTCGGGGAACCACGCCTTCAACGGCGCGGACCACAGCTGCTCCGCCTTCGCCCGGTCGACGATCACCTCGGCGTGGCCGGCGATCGAGGTCCACTCGCTCTGCTTGGAGTTCGAGAACGACACGTTGACCTGCGGGTTCGCGCCGACCTCACCGACCTTCGCCGATTCGGCGTACGCGAAGAACCACAGGTCGCCGTCGAACTCGACCTCCTGCACTGCCATCGGCCGCGCAACGTGCTGTCCGTCCGGCGTCATGGTGGTGAACATGCAGATCGTCGCCCGTTCGACCAGCTTCGCCACGGTCGCGACCGAGCCGTCGTCATCGGCCATTTGTCCTGATCACCTGTCCCTTCGCCGCCTCGGTACCCCGGGTCCGGGTGCTGTACGCGACAAACTTGTGCGAATGTTATTCACGATCGGTGCTGGGTACCGGCGTGCGATGAGGATCCACCCGAGGCAATGGGGACGTTACGGGCTCGACGCCGGATTGCTGGCGGCCCTGTGTCTGTTGCTTGCCTGCGGCAGTCCGGTCGCCACGGCCGGGACGGCAGCCGGCGACGCGCAGTCCGCTCAGCGGTACTCCACAAGCTCCATGGCGAAGCCTCTGGCAGGCCCGTCCACGGAGCCCTCACCGAGCGCCTCGCCACGGGGTGCTGCCGATGGTGACGTCAACGACTGGGATCGAGCCCCGCTGGTGCTGCTGGCGCTGGTGGCCGCCGGAGTCCCACTGGTGGCGATTGCGGCGCTACGCCGCAGATCGCGATCACGTACCACCAAGCCATGACCTGGCGCCGTCACGAACCGCCGGCTGACTGCCCGGTTGTCGCGCGCAGCGCCAGTTGGTCGAACAGCCGGTCCGGTACCAGGCGCCGGACCTTCGGCAACACGGTTCCGACGACGCCGTTGGCGTACCGCGTCCGCGGCCGGTCCGCGCTGACGGCTTGGCGGATCAGCCGCACGCCTGCCGCTGGTCCGGTGCTGGCCTTCCCACGGTGCTCCACGCGCTTGCGCACCTCGGCGAGCCGCTCGGCGTACACCGCGCTCGGCGGCAACGCGTCGAGGGTCTTCGCCGCCTTCGACCAGATCGGGGTCGCCAGCGGCCCGGGCTCCACCAGCACCACGTGGACGCCTTCCGGCCGCAGCTCCTGCCGCCACGCGTCCGCAATGGCTTCGAGCGCGTACTTCGACGCGTGGTAGGCACCCGCGAATCCGGTCGCCACGCGGCCGCCGACCGACCCGACCAGGACGATCCGCGATCCCTCGGTACGCCGGAGCAGCGGCAGGAACTTCTGCGTCACGGCGACCTGACCGAGCACATTGACCTCGAGCTGATCCCGCAGACTCGCGATGGGGAGTGTCTCGAGCGGTCCGAGCACGCCCTTGCCGGCGTTGTCGACGAGTGCGTGCAACCCGTCCCCGCCGAGCGCCAGATCGACCGCTCCGGCGAAGCCGTCGATCGAATCAGGACTGACGACGTCGAGCGGATGGACACTCACCCGCTGCGATGTCTGCCTGTCGAGCACCGCGGCCTCGCGGTCGTCGTGAACGCCGGCGAAGACGCGCCAGCCCTCACGGTCGAGAACGATCGTGGTCGCCGCGCCGATACCGCTGCCGGCGCCGGTGATCACCACTGAGCGCATCGTCTGTCCCTCCGTCGATCCGAGATCGGCCGGTGCCCGCATCGCGCGACTCTATGCAACGCCGCAGGCCGGGACAGCGAGGAGTGCGACGTGGCGCGGGCTGAGGAGACCCGGCGCGCGCTTCTCGCTGCACTCACCCGCTCCGCGCCACCAGTAGCTGAACCTCCCTGACGCAACAGGCAGGTACCCGGACCGCAAACCTGCGGTGACCAAGAGTGGATTCGGGAGCGGCTTCGTGCGCATGAGCCAGGGCGAGACGGGTACCGATCGGTGCATCTTGAGTCTCTGGGAGGAGCTGCGATGAGCGCCGACGTTGTCGATCTGATCATGCAGGATCACCGTGAGGTCGAGCGGTTGTTCGACGAGTTGAAGGACAGCCCGGAGAAGCGTCCCACGCTGCTGCCCGTACTGACCACGTTGCTGACGGCACACAGTCGCGCCGAAGAGGCCGAGGTGTATCCCGTGGCGGCGTCCGAGGCCGGCGAGAAGGAAGAGGTCTCGCACAGCCAGCAGGAACACATCGAGGCCGACCAACTCCTCGCCAGGCTCGCTGCCACCGACCCGACCTCGGCCGACTTCGACAAGGTTCTGCAGAATCTCGTCGACGCTGTCTCCCACCACGTCGAGGAGGAGGAGACCAAGGTCCTGCCGGGGATGCGCTCCAACCTGTCCGACGAGCGCAGGGCGGAGCTCGGTGAGGCGTTCGCCGCCAGCCGCAAACAGCACCTCGGCGAGCAGCCCGGCGACATGACGAAGGAACAGCTGGCCAAGCAGGCCAGGAACGCCGACATCGCCGGCACCTCCGGTCTGTCCAAGGAGGAGCTCGAGAAGACTGTGCACAAGCGCGCCGATCGCTGACGCGACGGAGATCTCGGTGTCACGTTCGGCGCAGCGAAAGGTGACGGTATGAGTGCGGACCTCGCCGCCACGGTCCTCGGTACTCCGGATCCGGAGCGGCTGGCCGACTTCTACAAAGAGCTGCTGGGATGGATAGAGGTCAGCAGGGAGCCTGAATGGGTGCGCTTGCGCCACCCCGACAGCGAGCGGCCCGGCTTGAGCTTCCAACTGGAGTCGGACCATGTGCCACCGGTCTGGCCCCAAGGACCCGGAACGCAGCAGATGCAGGCCCATCTGGACATCCAGGTCGACGACCTCGAGCGGGAGGTCGAGCGCGCTCTCGGCCTGGGCGCCGGCCTTGAAACGCACCAACCGCAACCCGACGGCGTGCGGGTCATGCGCGACCCGCACGGCCACCTGTTCTGCCTGTTCCTCCCCGGCTACTGACCTGGTGGTCCGACCGGCCCGCGTACGGCGGGAGGTTGGCGGCGGCGCATCCGGGCACCGGCTGGTCATGACGATCCAGAACTCCGTCTGGCTGGGCACCGCCGACCTGCCGACGTACGAGCCGCTCGACGCCGCCCAGGAGACCGACGTCGTCGTCGTGGGCGGCGGCATCATCGGACTCACGACCGCGCTGTATCTGCGGCAGGAGGGGCTCGGCGTCGTCCTGCTCGAAGGTGGGCGGATCGGTGCGCGAACGAGCGGAAACACCACGGGCAAGGTCACGTCCCAGCACGGCGCAATCTATGCCGCGTTGCTGGACCGGCACGGCCGTGACACCGCCCAGCAGTACGCAACGGCGAACCAGGAAGCCGTCGACGAGGTCGAGGAACTCACCCGCCGACTCGGGATCGACTGCGAGCTCGGCCGCGGGCCGTCGTTCGTCTACTCCACCGGTGACACCGACCTGGACCGCGAGGCGGAGGTGGCGCGAGAGCTCGGTCTTCCCGCGCACTCCGCCGACCCAGCCGAGATGGGACTTCCGGTCACCGCCGCTGCTGCTGTCCGATTCGACGATCAGGTCATGCTGCACCCGGCCCGCTACCTGGGCGGTCTGGCGGCCGCGTTCAGCGCCGCCGGCGGGCGGATCTTCGAGCAGACCCGCGTGACCGATGTCGACGCGAAAGGCGACGGCGTCGCAGCGCAGACCCAAGCCGGGCAGCACGTCGCGGCCCGCCATGCCGTCGTCGCGACGCTGTTGCCGTTCGGAACGCTGGGCGGGTACTTCGCGCGGACCCGGCCGAACCAGTCCCACGGCATCGCCGTCCGGCTGCCCGTCGCTGCGCCCACAGCGATGACGATCTCCGCCGACGCGCCGACCCGATCGACCAGGCCGTGGCCGGGCGGCGGCCCGAACGGGCTGATCGTGGTCGGCGGCGACCACGAGACGGGCGCCGAGGAGGAGACGAACGCGTCGTACCAGGGCCTCGTCGACTGGATCGAGCAGCTGTGGGGCACGAGGGTGCAGCCGGAGTACCGGTGGTCGGCCGAGGACTACAGCACCCCGGACCAGCTCCCGTACGTCGGGAAGGCACCGGGCTCACCGGTCCTGATCGCCACCGGCATGCACAAATGGGGGCTCAGCAACGGAACTGTCGCCGCGGGCATCCTTCGCGACCTCGTCATGAATCGCGACAACCGGTGGAGCGCGCTGTTCGACGCCGGCCGGATCGGCGACCCACGATCGGTGGCGAAGCTCGTGCAGGACAACCTGAAGGTGGGCAAGGAGTTCGCCGCGGGCCATCTCCGTCGACTGCTCGGTTCTGGCCTCGATCACGTTGAGGTCGGTGAAGGCGGCCTCTACGACCTTGACGGCAAGACCGTCGGCGCATACCTGGACCATGAAGGGCGGCTGCACACCGTCGTACCCGTCTGCACCCACCTGGGCTGTCCGCTGCGCTGGAACGAGGGCGACACGACCTGGGACTGCAACTGCCACGGCTCCCGCTTTGCACCCGACGGCGCGGTTCTGGACGGTCCAGCCACCGAACCGCTCGCCAAGCCCGAGTAGTTAGCTGCGTCCGATGCACGCCGAGGAGGCCGGTCCGCACTGCGTCCGCTCGGTGTTCGACCGTACCGTCGCCGGAACGATCGGCCTCGAGGAAGAAGTCCTGCTGGTACGGCGGGGCACCTGGCTGCCCGCGCCGGCCGCCGACGTGGTGGCGGAGATCGGCGACCAGAGGGTGAAGCAGGAGCTGCCCTCCTGCCAGGTGGAGATCGCGACGTCGGTGCACATGAGCGCGGTGGACGCCGTCGACGAACTGCGGTGGGGGCGCGCTCGGATCGCCGCAGCCTGCCCTGCGGATGTGGTCCCGATCGCCGCAGCGGTGCATCCGCTGGCCGACCTTCCGGTCGCGCTCGCACCCACCGACCGCGCCGCGGGGCTGAAGGCTCGGTACGGCGAGGCGATCGGCCGGCAACTGGTGTCCTCGCTGCAGATCCACCTAGCCTTCGGCGACGCCGACTGCACGTTGGGCGTCTATCTCGCGCTGCGGGATCTGCTGCCCGAGTTGGCCGCGCTTGCGGGCGCGGCACCGTTCGTCGCCGGGCGGGACACGGGGCTGTGCTCGGTCCGGCCGATCATCGCCTCCGAGCTGCCCCGCCAAGGTGTGCCGCCGATCATCGCGTCGTGGAAGCAGTTCGCCGAGGACCTGGAGTGGGCTGTTCGAGGGCGTGAGTCCGAATGGTGGTGGGAGCTGCGCCCGCACAGCCGGTACGGAACGCTGGAGTTGCGCGTCCTCGACGTCCAGGCGACGTCGGATCAGACCGAGGCGATCGTCCGGTTCGTGTCCGCGCTCGCCGCTCGGCTCACCGACCTGTACCGCCGCGGCGAACTGCCGCCTCCGGCGCCGACGTGGCGGATCGCGGAGAACCGATGGGCGGCGCTGCGGTACGGCGTCCGAGGCGAACTGCTCGACCTGCGCACCGGCGCGACCCGCTCCACCGGCCGTTGCCTCTACGACCTCATCGACGCCGCGGAGCCCTACGCATCGGGCGACCTGGACGACGTACGGGCGTTGGTGGCCGACCCGCCCGTGGAACAACTCCGAGCACTCGGCCCGCACAAACTCATGCCCTGGCTGGCGGACGTCTTCACACCATGAAGCCGCCAGGCCTTATTCGGGCGTCTGCGGCGGCTTTCTGATCGGCAGCGTGTGCGTGCCGTCGCAGAGTGGGGGGATGCTGGTGCGGCCGCAGCGGCAGAGAGCGACGGTACGGCGGGTGGCCGGCAGCGGATCGCCGTTCTCGTCCAGGAGTTCGAACTCGCCGCGGACCAGCAACGGACCGTCCGGGTAGGCACGGATCTCGGTCATGACAGCGCGGTACCCACCGGAATCCACCGGAATCCACGGTTATCCCGCGGGTACCGGTCCCGTATGCAGCTACCACCGCCGCGCGGACCGCTCACCGCCTGGCTGAACGACAGACTCACGCACGGCGACACTGCGAGCGGCGGCGGTCCGGAGGTCGGCGTCCGCGATCTCCCGTACGCCGACGACGATCTGCAGCTCGCGCTCTGGGTCTCGTACGAGCTGCAGTACCGCGGCTTCGACGGCGTCGATCCCGAGCTGCAATGGGATCCGGCGATCGTCGCGTTCCGTAGCCGGGCCGAGCGGCCGTGGATCGGCTGGTTGCAGGCCACCTGCCGGGTCCCGGCGGACGAGCGGCCGGTCGCGGAGCAGCTGCGGGGCTTGATCACCGAGGCGGACGGGCCGCGGTTCGCGCCGTACCTGCGTCGGCATGCGACCCGCGAGCAGTTCCGTGAGTTCGTGCTGAACAGGTCCGTGTACCAGCTCAAGGAGGCCGATCCGCACAGCTTCGGCATCGCCCGTCTCGACGGCCCGGCGAAGGCGGCGCTGGTCGAGATCGAGGCCGACGAGTACGGCGGCGGGCGGGCCGAGCGGATGCATTCGGAGCTGTTCCGTACGACGATGCGCTGGCTCGACCTCGACGACACCTACGGCCGCTACGTCCCCGACGTACCGGCGGTAACCCTGGCGTTGTCGAACGTGATGTCGCTGTTCGCGATCCACTGCCGGTGGACCGCGGCACTGCTCGGCCACCTCGCCGCGCTCGAGATGACGTCGACACTCCCCAACCGCCAGTACGCGACGGGCGCCATCCGGCTCGGCGCCTCGGAGGAAGCGGCCCGCTACTTCACCGAACACGTAGAAGCCGACGCGGTCCACGAACAGATAGCGGCCCACGACCTGTGCGGCAGCTACGTCCGCCAACACCCCGAGGCACTCCCCGGCGTACTCTTCGGCGCCCGCTGCGCCCTCACCCTCGACGACCTCTTCGCCGACAACCTCCTGACCAAGTGGACCGCGCCGGACCGCACAACCGTCCGCTACGGCTGATTCTGACCTCGGCTGTTTCCTGGTGGGCCGGGTGGGCACCGCGGGGGCGTGTCAGCGGACTCCTGAGGAGGATGATCGACATGACGACCGCACGAGATCTCATGACGCCGGGCGCGGAGTGCGTGGGTGAGAAGGAAAGTCTGGTCGACGCCGCGCGGAAGATGCGCGAGCTGAATGTCGGGGCGCTGCCCATCTGCGGCGAGGACAACCGGCTGAAAGGCATGCTGACCGACCGCGACATCGTGGTGAAATGCATCGCCGACGGAGGCGACCCGGCGCAGACCACGGCCGGTGTCTTCGCCCAGGGCAAGCCGGTGACGATCGGCGCGGACGACTCCCTCGAGGAGGCTCTGCGCACCATGGAGGAGCATCAGGTACGGCGGCTCCCGGTCATCGACGGGCACGACCTGGTCGGCATGCTCGCCCAGGCCGACGTGATCCAGGCGTCGCCGGGCCGCGCCGGCCGCACAGTCAGCGAGATCTCCGAGCCGAGCTGACCGCGCGCCGAGGCCGAGGCCTTCCGGTGGCCGCGAACAGCCCAGCGTCATCGGCCGGTGAAGCCTTCACGCTGGGTCTGTTCGTCGGCGACGCGGACGCCGTACCGGTAGGCAAGTTTGCCGCCGAGCCAGCCGGAGGCACCGAGCAGCGCGAGCCCGATCAGGCTGAGGACGAAGCCGAACACGCTGGCTTTCTCGTAATCCTGTCCGGCCCGTACGGCGAAGTTGATCGCGAACAGGATCACGACCGTCAGGTTGAGGCTCATGTGGGTGATCCCGGTCCGGAACGCCTTCGTCCCGCGCGGGATCCCCAGGAGGTCGACCAGGCCGAGCACGGCCGCCAGGTGCCCGCTGCGAACGGCTGTAAACAAGGCGTGGTGTGGGTACCGCGAGGGCATGGACGACTTGCCACCGGAACTACAGCGGCCCGACGGGGTCAGTGACGAGACGGTCGAGGCGGTCGGCGCGCTGACGCTGGCTCTCGAGACGGTGATTCGCGCGCGTGGTGCGCTCTACGAGTTTCATCAGCTGACCGGTAAGGGCGACAACGAGGTGGAGCGGGCGGTCGGGATGCTGCGGCAAGCCGGCCACGACGAACTGGCGGAGACAATCGAGGAGACGATCTTCGGCCGTAACGTCAACGAGCGTCGCTGGACCTTCCAGATCGTGGAGGACTACGACGAGACGTACTACGAACCGTTCGTCGCCGCCGAGCGCGCGGTGCGGCAACGCCTCCTCGACGGCCGCCGCCATCAGCGCGAGGCCGAGATGAAGCGCGACGAGCTGACCCGCGAAAGCCAGGCCCACGGCTACTGATCGAGGCACGGGACCGGCCCCCGCCCAGCAGGCGCGAGGCGGTCCCGTCGCTCGTGGTGTTCAGGACGAACGCCGGACGGCCTTCGCGAGCTCGGCCTTCGTCATCTTCGAGCGTCCCTTGATGCCGAGGCGCTTCGCGTCCGCGTACAGCTCGTCCTTCGACGGTTCCCGCCCACGCACACGCACCCGCGCGCGGGTGATGGCTGCGGCCGTGCCTTCGGTGTGCGGGTCCGGGTCGGGCGCGGTGAACTTGTGTGCGACGTCCTTGAGACCGGTCTTGAGATTCTCGACCTGTCGTTCGAGCTTGTCGCCCAGTGAATCCTTGGACATGGTGCCTCCTCGCGGTCAGTTCGTCTCGAGTTTGTCCGGGAGTACGACGTTCATCAGCCAGCTGACCACGGTGATGATCAGCGCGCCGATCAGCGCCGTACCGAAACCGTCCACCGTGAACGGGATGTCGAGCAGGTCACTGATCCACGACGTCAGCAGCAGCATCAAAGCGTTGATGACGAAGATCAGCAGGCCGAGCGTGAGGATGATGAACGGCAGCGACAGGAGGGTGGCCAGCGGCTTGATCAACGCGTTCACCAGACCGAAGATCGCGGCGACCACGATCAGCGTGACCACCTTGCCCGCCGTACTCGAACCGCTGAACGTGATGCCCTGGAGCAGCCAAGCGGCGACGGCCAGCGCCACCGCGTTCACGACCAGTCTCATCACGAGTTTCATCGTCAGCCTCCGACGGCTCCGGCCACCCGGCCGGTCTTCTTCCGCAGCTTGCGGCCGGCCTTCTTGCCGCGTTTGCGGACCCGCTTGCCGGCCCGGTGGGCATCACCCGACAGGTCGCCGTGCGCGCGCAGCCCGAGACGTTTGCGCATCCCGCGCTTCACCTCGGGCGCCGACGGGACGAGCAGCTGTACGCCGTACCCGTACAGGCGAAGCCCCAGCGCCATCAGGGGCAGACCGAGCGGCAGCAGCACGAGGGTGATGCACAGCACCGCCGCCAGGATCATCACGACCGTCGCGAGCAGCCAGATCAGTGCCGCACCGATTCCTCGAAGTACCTTCATCATCACCACGTCCAGACCTATTCCGGCAGGAGTGAGCCGAGCGGGCCGAGATCGATGTTGAGGTCGGTCGCGCTCAGACCGAACTGCTCGCGCAGCGCGGTCATAGCCTCCTCGAGTCGCATCAGGCCGAGCCCGAGCTCCTCGACCTGTGCCGTGCTGAGGTCACCTTGGTCCATCCGGCGGATGGCCTGCCGTTCCATCAACTGGCGGACCAGCTCGACGATCGTCAGCACGAGCTTGAGCAGCTCGCGTTCGACGTTGTCGGCGTTGGCCTCGATCCGATCGGCCAGCGGCAGCACAGGTTCAGTCATGCATCCCCATTTCCTCACGGACCGAGCCGATCACCGCCGAGAGCTGGATGCGCACCAGGTCGACCTCGGCCAGGGACACCACGACGTCGCCGGTGATCACGACGCCCTTGCCGAGCAGCCGGTCGAGGAGGTCGACCAGGCTCGGCTCTGCCGCCGTCGTCGCGGAGGCCTGGACGGTCATGACTGGTCCAGTACCGCGAACGAGTACGGCGGCCACGGCCCGTTCACCTCGACGTCGAGCGAGGGGTACCTGGCCCGCGTCGCGTCCACGAGCTCGAAGAAGTCCGTACTGCGGTCGTCGTCGACGAGGAACGCGACGTTCAGCGCCATCGTCTCGCGGCGCCCGCTGAGCCGCTGGTCCTGGGCCGAGAGCCGCCGGGTCGCCGCGGCCGCGGGAACCAGGTCCCAGAACAGCTGGTCGGCGAGCAGTTGCTGCTCGGTCGCGGCCTCGTGCCGGTCCCGGATCTCGGCCCGGCGCCGTTCCAGGTAGGCGACGCCGGAACCCGCCGGCGCCGAGGGCGCAGACGGTCCGGGCTGCACCCGGCAGAACGCCTTCACACTCCACTCGCTGCGCCGGTCGACCCGGTCGAGCGCGCGGACCAGGTCGCCGTACAGCTCCTCGAGCCGGACGCGCGCCGCGTCGTCGGACTTGTAGATCGTGACCAGCCGGAACGGTGCGAGCGCGGTCGTGATCGCCGCCGCCCGCCGGACGATCTCGTCGTGCCGGCGCGCGGTCTTCTCCACCCAGCTGAGGTTCTCGAGATTGCGCCGCAGGGCGGCCTCGCCGAACTCGGCCAGGTCGACGCTGCTCACCACGGCCGTCAGCTCCCGGTGACCGAGCAGCCGGACCGGCGCGTCACCGACCCCCTCCAGGCCGGTCAACGGCTCCTCGTCGATGTTCCGGCCCACGGCGTAGACGTAGGTTCCTGTCTCACTCACGATCGCGCTCCAGCTCCTCCAGCCGCGCGCGGAGCTCGCGGTTCTCGTCAGCCAGCTCCTTGGCGTCGGCGGCCTCGGCCGACAGCATCGGATCGCGTTTCCACCAGTCGATGCCCATCTCCATCGCCTTGTCCACCGACACCACGAGCAGCCGGATCTTGACCGTCAGCAACTCGACGTCGACGAGGTTCACCCTGATGTCACCGGCGATGATGATGCCTTTGTCGAGGACCCGCTCGAGGATGTCGGCCAGGCCCTCCGGACGCGGCGCCGGCGAGGTGTACCCGTAACGGTCCATCCCGGCGCGGCGCGTGGAGATCGTCGGCTCACTCATCGGTCTACTCCTGGATCCGTCCACGGACGTACCGGTCCGCGCGCCGGTAGCCGGTGACCGAACCGTCGTCGGCGACCTCGACCTCGTAGACCGCCAGGATGTCGGTCGTCGCCGGGATCCGGCGCGACTCGACGACCTGGACCTGGACCAGCCAGCCCTCGTCGCGCTTCTCGACCGCGACGATGCCCTCCGGGCTCTGCCCGATCAGCTCCGAGAGTTCGTGCGCGGCGGAGATCGCCACCGTGCGTAGCGACCGGGGCTTGGGCTCCGCCTGTTCCGCGGGTTCCGGCCTGGGTTGTGGCTCGGACCGCGGCGCGGCGGCGCTCTTCTTGGCGGCGCTCTTCCTGGCGGTGCTCTTCTTGGCGGTGCTCCGCTTGGCCGGCGTCCGGCTCTGCGTGGTCTTCCGGGTAGTTGCCATCGAAGCTCAGGTCTCCTCGCGTCGTGCGGAGAGCCGGCTCACCAGTTCGTCCTCCCAGATCGCGGCCTGCTCCGGGTCGAGCTGACCGCTCTCCCGGAGGTCGTCGATCTGTTCCAGCTGCAGACGAATCCGGGCCGGATCGTAGTACTCGGCCTCGGCCTGCCGGCGAATCTGCTCGGCCAGCGCGACCGTGGCCCGCACCGGCGCCAGCGGCCACGTCAGCAGGTTCGTCATCAGGCCCATCACGCCTCCGCATCCACGAAGTCGTAGGGCGCGGTCGGGCCGATCAGCTTCAGCCGAGCACGGCCCGCGAACCTCTCGGCCAGGCCCTCGACGGCACGCTCGAACTCCGCGCGGCGGGCCTCCTCGACCAGGACGGCGACGTCGAGCAGCCGGTCGATCCCGGCGCTCTCCCGGACGTTCAGCGCGGTCACGTGCCGGTCGAGCTCGGCCAGCAGCGTGCGCCCGTCCTCGGTGCTCTTGACCTCCAGGGCCCGCGCGACCAGCTCGCCCAGCCGGACGCGTGCGCCGTACGTCGACTCGTCCGGTTGCTCACGGGTCAGCTCGCGGAGCCGGGCGATCTCCGCGTTCTCCGCGACGACCTCGCTCAGCACCTGCTCCTCCTCGTACCGCGCCCGCAGGGTGAACTGCACGCGCCCTGTGAGCTCACGGAGCATCACCTTGAAGCGCTCGTGATCGGGTTCGAGCAGTTCGCTCGTGACGGCGTCCCGGTTCTGCAGCACGGATCCGAAGCGCACGGGGATCACCGGGCCGAGTCCGGCGAGCGTGTCGAGCACCCGGCCGTGGGCGAGCAGGTCGGCCCGGCCGGCGCGTGCTTCCTCGCTGTCCACCAGGCTGATCACGGCAGCGACGTCGTCGTACGGCGCCACGCCGACGACCTGGTCGCCGATGCCCCTGAGGTCGGGCGGTACGACGAGATCCGCGCCCACGATGCCGTAAACGTAGCACCCCAGGCCGACGTCGCCCGGTGTCGTCACGCTCACTCCTCAGTCCTCCGGCGACGGGCCGCGGCCTTCTTGGCGGGGCGGCGACGACGCGGACGCGCCTCCTCGTACTCCTCGCCTTCCTCGTCCTCGTCGCCCCGCTCGAGCTGCCGGTCGTCCTCGTCGGAATCCGAGCCGAACAGCGCTTCCTTGGCGCCGGTGAGCAGGCCCTTCGACTTGCCTTGCGCCGTGCTCTCGGTCATGTCCTGGATGACCTCGGGCAGGTCCTTGCTCTTCTCGTACAGGTCCAGCCGGTTCGTGGCCTCCGCGAAGTGCAGGTAGGTGTCGACGCTGGCGATGACGATGCGTGCGTCGATCGTCAGTAGTTCGATCCCCACCAGCGAGACCCGCACGTAGGCGTCGATGACGAGCCCTTTGTCGAGGATGCTGTCGATGACGTCCGCGAGACTGCTCGGGGCGGGCCGGTCCAGATACCCTCCGGACCGGCGTTGGCCGTTGGCCGCGATGGTCATGTCTCTTCCTTCCGATCGGCTCGCTCAGCTCGCCCGGCGGCGAGGCCGCTTCTCGGGTTCTTCCTCGTCCTCGTACTCGTCGTCGTACTCGTCCTCGGGCTCTTCTTCCTCGCCCTCGTCCTCGTACTCGTCCTCGTCGTACTCGTCGGCGGGCTCTTCGTCCTCGTCCTCGTCGGCCGGCTCTTCGTCCTCGTCGTACTCGTCCTCGGGCTCTTCCTCCTCGCCCTCGTCCTCGTACTCGTCCTCGTCGTACTCGTCCGCGGGCTCTTCGTCCTCGTCCTCGTCGGCCGGCTCTTCGTCCTCGTCGTACTCGTCCTCGGGCTCTTCCTCCTCGCCCTCGTCCTCGTACTCGTCCG
>NZ_JBEXNA010000008.1:162840-363942 GCF_040610875.1 Kribbella sp. NPDC003505
CCTCGTCGTACTCGTCGGCCGGCTCTTCGTCCTCGTCGTACTCCTCGGCGTCGTCCTGGTCCTCGCCGGGTTCCTGGGCACGGCCGTCGTGGATTTCGCCGCGCCAGCCCTCGACCTCGTCGGGGTGCAGGATCACGTCGGTCATCACGTGCCGCTGGAAGTGCTTCAGCTCGACCCGTGCCCGGCGGCCCTGCGCGCGCCAGATGTTGCCGACCCGCTCGAACAGGCCCTGCGGGTAGTACTCCAGGACGACGATCACCCGGGTCAGGTTCGGCGCGAGCTCGTGGAACGTGACGCTGCCGTCGACGTGCCCCTTCTCGCCCTTCGAACGCCAGACGATCTTGTCCTCCGGAACCTGCTCGAGGATCGACGCCTCCCAGGTCCGGTGCGACCACAGGATCTTGGCCTTGAAGTCGAGCTTCTCGTCGGTCTTCTGCTCGACCCGCTCGACCTTCTTCATGAAGCCGGAGAAGTCCTGGAACTGGGTCCACTGGTTGTACGCGACCTCGATCGGTACGCCGACATCGATCGACTCGATGATCGTCGTCGCCTTCAACGGGTTCTTCTTGCCGCCGGAACCGCCCGATCCCCCACCGCCGAGCGCCTCGACCGCCTTGTCCTTGGCTCCCATGACTCCGCCCTTCAACGCACCCAGCAAGGGCGACCCGCCGCCGGCCGCCGCCTTCCCGCCCTCGGCCAGAGCCTTCCCCGCGACCCCGCCCCCGGCGGCCATGTCGGTCAACCGCTCGGTGAGACTGGAGATCTTGTCCCCCGCAGCTTCGGCCGTGCGCTCCGTGGCGACCGAGAGTGCCTCCTGGAGTTCACTCTTCAGCCGGTCGACCGGGAGCTCGTCGAGGATCGACCTGAAGCCGTTCTGTTCCTCGTCGCGCGATCGTTCGGCCATCACCGGTCACCCACGCTTCCGGGCCGACGAACCGCTCGTCGACCTGCTCGTGCTCTTCTTCGCCGCGGTCTTCTTGGCGGCCGTCTTCTTCGCCGCGGTCTTCTTGGCGGCGGCCTTCTTCGCCGGCGGTGCGCTCTTCTTCGCGGTCGCCCGCTTCGCAGTCGCCTTCTTGGCGGGCGCCTTCTTCGCGACGGTCTTCTTGGCGGGAGCCTTCCGCGCCGCGGTCTTCTTCGCAGTGCCCGAACCGCCCGAACCGCCCGAACCGCCCGAACCGCCCGAACCGCCCGAACCGCCCGAGCCGTTGCTGCTCGCCGCGCGCGGAGCCGTCCGCTTGGCGGTCCGCCGGGAGCCCTCGCCGGACGAGCCGCGATCCCGCGACCCGCGCCGCGCTGAGCTTCGTTCGGAGCTGCGCCCGGAGCTGCGTCCGGACTCGTCGTCGTCCGCACCGCGGCCGGATCCGTTCTCATCCGCACTGCGGCCGGATCCGCTGTCGTCGTCGCTCGATTCGGCGGAGTCCTCGCCACTGCCGCGCAGCCGAGCACGTACGCCCTCACGACGGCGACCCGGCCGGCGGCGACGCCGCGGCCGCTCCCTGTCCTCGCGCCCGCCCCGGTCCTGGCTCTCGTCCTGGCTCTCGTCCTGGCTCTCGTCCTGGCTCTCGTCCTGGTCGCTCTGGTCCTGGGCCTGCCCGTTGCCGACCGACAGCATGCGGTCCGTGCGGTCCCGGATCGAGTCGCTGACCCGGTTCAGGCGGTTGCTGGCCGCCGCGACAGCGGCGTCGCGGCCGGCGGTGACGAGCTTGCCGCGCACCTGGTCGGACAGCTTCGACAACTCGGGATTCTGTTCCACGACCTCCGCGAGCTGCTTCACGATGGCGCGTGGATCGGTGGCGATCCGCTTACCGGCCAGCAGCCCGCCGACCGTGATCGCCAGCTTGAGCTTCTTGGTGCGTCCGAGCAGGTAGCCGCTCGCGACGGCGGCCGCCACCTTGGCGGTGGTGTTCATGGATTCTCCCTACAGTGGTACCGCCCGCGGCGGCCTCCTTGAAGTGGCCGGGGGCAACGAACAGCTGGGCTTCGCGGAGTGGCGTCACTCCGTCAGTGCGGCGATCCGGCGCAGGATGGGCAGACTCGGATACTTCTCGTCGCGCATCCTGCGCACCAGCAACCGGACGTAGAGGTCCACCTCGTCCGGCCGGAGCTGCGACTCGATCATGTCCAGCATCGACAGCGACGGAAAGCGGTCCTCCGCGATCTTGTCGAACAACAGGTCCAGCAGCACCTCCCGGGCGTCGGGCGGCTTGCGTCCTTCAGGCATCGTCACTCCCGTTCCGTCAGACGTCGTGGATGTCGCGACGTTCGTGGACGGAGGTGTGCGTCGTCCGGCTCCGCTGATTGGCGAACATCAGCACCACCGCGAGGCCGATCGCACCGGCGCCCATCAGCACGTACCCGACGACCGTCAGGTCGACGCCGCTGAGCCGGTCCGAGACCCCGAACGCCAGAATTCCGCCCACCGCGAGCAAGAACACGGACATTCCGATTCCCATGAATCTCTCCTTACGACCGCCCCGTTCCGAAATTCGATAAACAAGCGGTACCCAGGCGAAATGCTGCAAAACGATCACCACCACGCATACTTTTCGTGGCGGTGCGACTGCATTACGCGTCGGTTCAAGTAAACGACCAATTCAAATATGCACTTCATTTTCCGGAATCCGCATGCCGGCACCGTGGCTGGGTACCGGGCGGCATCTCGTTCGAGCGGTGGGGTGACACGATGCGTTTTCCCTGGTCCCGGCACGGCGAGTGTGTTGCCGACGTGGTGGCGTACTGCGTTCGACCGGGGTGTACGCGGCACGCCACACACGCCGACCCGTTCGCGGTGTCGGACGCCGGAGATCTCATCGAGGAGCTCACCTGCTGCCGGCACCACGAACACGCCGGAATGCGGGCACGGTGAATTCCGTGCCCGTTTCCGCGCGGAATCGGCGCAGCAAAAAAAGAAGCCCCCGGCCGGACCGGGGGCTTCGTCGGGCCGCACGTCCGCGGCGGACCTGGCTCAGGTTGCGAGATCGACGGCCAGGCAGTTCGCGACGCCGGACGGGGCGACGTCGGGGAGGCGGACGACGAGTACGCCGTACGCCTGCTCGAAGGGGACCGGCCCGTGGCCGAGGAGGCGGACGCCGGTGACGGTCTCGTGGTCGGCCAGGCTCCGGACGACCGCGCGCCCGTCGGCCGGCCACGCCATCTGGAAGGCGTAGAGCGTGTTGTCGCGGCGGGTGAAGCGGAAGTCGGAGCTCGTCCAGGGCACGCGGTCCTCGGTGAAGCCCTTGATGACCACCGTCGAAGGCCCTTCGCCGAACACCCGGTACGGCCGGGTGCCGTAGACGCCTTCGCCGCAGAGCCGGGTCCAGGCGCCGAGGTCGTCGAGCAACTGCGAGCACTCGGCGTCGATCGTGCCGTCGGGCAACTGCGGGACGTTGAGCAGCAGGTTGCCGTTCTTCGACACGATGTCGACCAGCATCTCGATCACGTGTCCGGCGGTCTTGTAGACGTCGCGGACGTTGTAGAACCAGTCACCGACCGAGGTGTCGGTCTGCCAGGGCGCGGGATGGATCTCCGGTGTCTGGCTGCGCTCGATGTCCATGATCCCGACGGCGCTGACCTCCGGGCTCCGGTCCTTCTGCTGGTACACGGCCCGCGGGTTGGTGTTGTAGAGGTGAGCGACCGCGCGGAGACCAGGTGTGTAGTCCTTCTCGCCGAACGGCAGCGGCCCGTCGCTGTACAGCAGGTCCGGCCGGTACTTGTCGATCATCTCGCTGACCGCGTCGAGCCAGTGCTGGTGCCACGCCGGTTCTCCTGCGTACCACGGCTCCTGCACCACGACCTCCGGGCCGCTCAGGTAGGCGCCGTTGTCGAGGTACAAGTCCCGGTACGCCGGATCGCCGCCGTCGTACTGCACCCCGGCGTACGGCCCGTGCCTGTCGTGACCCTTCGCCGCGGCGAACCAGCTGAACGCCGCGCCGAGGTGCTCGGTGAGCCCGAACGGCAGTCCGCGCCGGTCCGCAGCGTCCTTCCACAGGCCCACGATGTCCTTGCCCGGCCCGACCTTGACCGAGTTCCACGGGTTGACGGCCGACTCGTAGTTGAAGAAGTTGTCGTGGTGCACGGCCTGCGCCACGAAGTACCGGGCGCCGGCGGCCGCGAAGCGCTCCATCAGCTCGTCCGGATCGAAACGCTCCGCCTTCCACAGCTTGACGACGTCCTTGTACCCGAACTGCGACGGGTGGCCGTAGGTCCGCAGGTGATAGCGATACTGGTCACTGCCCTCGCGATACATGTTCCGCGCGTACCAGTCGCCGTACCGAGGCACCGACTGCGGTCCCCAGTGCGACCAGATCCCGAGCTTGGCGTCGCGGAACCAGTCGGGGCATTCGAACGTGGTCAGGGAATCGAAGGTTGCGTCGAACGACACAGCTTGCTCCTCGTCGGGGTGTTGGACCGGCCGGAGGGTGCCCCGGCCGGTCCGTGGAGGTGCTACTTGTTGGGGATCTTGTCGTAGGCGTTCTGCTGGATCTCCAGGTACCGCTTGAGGCCCAGGCCGTCGAGCCCCTTGACGTAGCCGTCCCAGTCGGTGTCGATGTTCTTCGAGCCGGTCACGAACTGGAGCGTGTTCTGCTGGATGTAGTTCTCGATGTTGGTCTGCAACGTCGCGACCTCGGTGCTCAGCGTCGGGTCGATCCACACCCGCCAGAACGGGTAGATCTGCGCCTTGTCCTCGTGGCCGGCGTACAGCTTGGTGGCCTCGAACAGCTTGCGCTCGTACCCCGCCTGCGTGTGGATGTCGGTGTCGATGACCTCCGAGTTCCGGAACTGCGCCGTGTTGTTGTACTGCGCGAGCGGGCCCCACCCGGAGTTCCGCGGCTTGGAACCTGGCTTGAGGGGGATCTGCTTGAAACTCGGCTTCAGCGACTTGTCGAGCGCCACGTCACCGGGACCGGGCTTGGTCCAGGCCTTGCCCTCCGAGCCGAACTGGCCGTTGATCTGGCCCTCGTCGGTGAAGATGTAGTCGAGCATCTTGATCGCCTGGATCTGCTTTTCCGGTGTGGCCTTCGAGGTCAGGACGAACGTGGCGCCGGGAATGCTCGGGAAGACGTAGCCGGCGTAGTTCTTGCCTTCCGGACCGGTCAGCGGCGGAACGGCGTCGTACTCCTTGTCCCTTCCGTCCGCCGAACCGGTGTTGACGAAGATGCCCGGGTGCATGACGGTGCCCGCGCCGAGGACGACCGTGCCGGCGTGGTTGCCCTGCTGCGCCATCGCGTCCGGGTTCTGGGTGAAGGCGCCCTTGTCGATCAGGCCTTCCTTGTAGAGCGAGTTGATGTACCGCAGGCCCTCGCGCCAGCCGTCCTTGTTCGCCTGGACGTCGACCTTGCCGTTGTTGAGAACCAGCGTGGTGTTGTTTCCGCCGCTGTTGTTCTGCCCTTGCGGGTCGTAGATGAAGGCGTTCATCAGGTACGGGATGAGGTTGTCGCGGACGTTCGCGCTGAGCGGGATCTCGTCGGCCTTGCCGTTGCCGTTGGGGTCGCCGGTCTTGAACGCCTGGAGCACCTTGCGCAGGTCCTCGGTGGTCTTCGGCTGCTCGAGGCCGAGCTTCTTCAGCCAGGCCGAGTTCATCCACAGCTTGTCCGGGTACGAACAGTGGAAGCAGTCGACCCACTGCGGCATCCCGTAGATCTTGCCGTCCGGCGCGGTGGCCATCGCCTTCCACTCCGGCGTGGCGTCCAGCGCCTTCTTGATGTTCGGCGCGTACTGGTCGATCAGCTGGTTCAGCGGTACGACGACACCCTGCTTGGACAGCTTCTGCAGCTCCGCCGTGGTGAACTGGTCGACCCACGGGATCAGCAGGTACAGATCGGCGTAGTCGCCGCTGGCCAGCGAGATCTGCCGCTTCTCCTTGGCCGGTCCGCCGTCCCACGTCGTGGTCTGCCACTTGATGGTGAGGTTGAACTTCTGCTTGATCAGCTTGGTGAAGTCGTTCGTGGCGAGGTTCGAGTCGGCCGACTGCTGCGAGAAGACGTTCAGCGTGACGTCGGGATTACCGGTGATCGTCGGCAGCGGTTTGTCGCTGCCGGCATCGTTCGAGCTTCCTCCGGAACAGGCCGCGAGGGCGAGGGCGAGGAGGCTGATGCCGGCGATCGCGGCTCGCCTCCGGCGATTGAGCTTGACAGACATGATTTCCTCACAGGGGTCAGGACAAGGCAGAACGACACTGGGGATCAGCCCTTCACGGCGCCGATCATGATTCCCTTGGTGAAGTAGCGGGCGACGAACGGATAGATGAGCAGCACCGGCACGCTCGCCACCACGATCAGCGAGTACTTGAGCAGGTCCGCCAACTGCTGGCGCTGGATGACGACCGACGCATCGACAGCGCCGCCGCCGGTCGTGTTCAGGATCAGGATGTTGCGCAGTACCAGCTGCAACGGGAACAGATCCGGGTTCTTCAGGTAGATCAGGGCGTCGAAGTAGGAGTTCCACTGCATGATCGCGTACATCAGCGCCACCACCGCGATCATCGGCTTGGCCAGCGGGATCACCACCGACCACAGGAACCGCAGGTCGCCGCAGCCGTCCAATTGCGCGGCCTCGACCAGCTCGTCGGGGATGACCGTCCGGAAGTAGGTCCGGGCGATGATCACCTGCCAGACCCCGATCGCCTGCGGGATGATCAGCGCCCAGCGAGTGTCCAGCAGACCGGTCGACTGCACCACCAGGTACGTCGGGATCAGCCCGCCGGTGAACAGCATCGTGAACAGGATCAGCGTCATCACGACGTTGCGGCCGACCAGCGTCCGGCGGGACATCGGATAGGCGATCGCGATCGTCATCGTGACGCTGACGATCGTGCCGACCACGGTGTAGAACAGCGAGTTCAGGTAGCCCTGGACGATCTGCGGATTCTGGAACACAGCGTGGTACCCGCGCAGCGAGAACTCCACCGGCCAGAACAGCACCCGGCCGGACGACACCGCCTCCGGACTGCTGAACGAACTCGCCACGATGTAGAGCAGCGGCAGCAGCACCACCGCGAGGAAGACGAGCAGCAGCAGATAGACACAGAACAGGAACATCCGGTCGGTGCGCGACTCCCGGATCCGCCGGGCTCGGGCCGCCC
The DNA here is from genome assembly GCF_040610875.1 of Kribbella sp. NPDC003505. Lineage (NCBI taxonomy): Bacteria > Bacillati > Actinomycetota > Actinomycetes > Propionibacteriales > Kribbellaceae > Kribbella > Kribbella sp. NPDC003505. Next base: position 169,922 of record NZ_JBEXNA010000008.1, read on the forward strand.
GGCGTTCGTTCCGCTTGGTCGACCTGGTGGGCCGGCCGGGCATGGTGCGCGCTTCGGCTTGGACGGTCATGACCACAATCCGTTCCCGGTGATCCGCTTGGCCACCGCGTTGACCCCGAGCAGCAGGACCAGGTTGATCACCGAGTTGAACAAGCCGATCGCGGTCGCGGAGCTGAAGTCCGCGTTCAGCAGACCGGTCTTGTAGACGTAGGTGGCGATGATCTCGGACTCGCTCAGGTTGAGCGGGTTCTGCAGCAGGAAGGCCTTCTCGAATCCGATCGCCATGATGTTGCCGACGGCGAGGACGAGGATGATGACCGCGGTCGGCATGATGCCGGGCAGGTCGACGTGCCGGATCCGCTGCAGCCGGCTGGCGCCGTCGATCTTGGCCGACTCGTGCAGCGCCGGGTCGATGCCGGCGAGTGCGGCCAGGTAGATCACCGCGGAGTACCCGGTGGTCTGCCAGACGTCGGACCAAACATAGATGTGCCGGAAGTAGTCGGGGTTCCCGAGGAAGTCGACAGACGGGACGCCGAAGAACCCGAGGCCTTCGTTGACGAGGCCGAGCCGCGGCGACAGCACCAGGATCGTCATCGAGACCACGACCACGGTGGAGATGAAGTACGGCGCGTACGTCACCAGTTGCACGGTCCGCTTGAACAGGCCGGTGCGGATCTCGTTCAGCGCCAGCGCGAGGATGATCGCGATCGGGAAGCTGGCCGCCACGGTGTAGACCGAGAGCAGGAAGGTGTTCTTCACCAGGGTCCAGAACACCGGGTTGTGGAAGAACAGCTCGAAGTTCTGCCACCCCACCCACGGGCTCCCCCAGATGCCCTTGACGACGTTGAAGCTCTTGAACGCCAGCACCGCGTTCGACATCGGGATGTACTTGAAGACGGCGAACCAGATCAGCGGCACGACCATCAGCAGGTACAGCGTCCAGTGCCGCCGGAGGCTGCGCCGAAGACCTTGGATGCCGGGGCGCTCCCGGTGCCGTCGTTTCCTCGGCCGGGAGGGCGTTTCCCCGGCCGGCGGGCGGATGCTTGTCAGCGTTGCCATACGTCCTCCTCGTCCACGCCGGCAGTCGGGACGGCCTCGGATTCGGCAGGATGATCGATAAACCTGAGTCGCCGGGGGCCGGGCCGGTTCGGGTTCACCAGGTCGCCCATGCACTGTCCTCCGTCGCGAAATGAACATTGATCCTATGAATTGCCCGGATCGTAGCGCTGCGCATGGCAATGGTCCATACTGAACGCCATCTGAGATCGCAAAAGATCCCATCTATCTCTGACAGTGAGGGCCGCCATGCCGCGCATCACCTCGGTAGAGGTTGTCGATGTCCGCTTCCCGACGTCGCTGACCCAGGACGGATCGGACGCGATGAACAAGGACGGCGACTACTCGGCGGCGTACGTCGTGGTGCACACCGACGACCCGGCGCTGTCCGGGTACGGGTTCACGTTCACGATCGGCCGCGGCAACGACCTGTGCGTCGCCGCGGCCGAACAACGCGCGGCGGCGCTGATCGGGAGGAGCGTCGACGAGCTCTGCGCCGACCTCGGCGGGATCTATCGCGAGTTGCAGTCCGACAGCCAGTTGCGCTGGCTCGGCCCGGACAAGGGCGTCATCCATCTCGCGCTCGCCGCGGTGATGAACGCGGTCTGGGATCTCGCCGCGCGCCGGGCCGGCGTACCGCTGTGGCGGCTGCTGTCCGAGATGTCCCCCGAGGAACTCGTGGCGGCGGCCGACCTTCGCTACCTGTCCGACGTCCTGACACCGGCTCAGGCGATCGATCTGCTGGCCGACAAAGAAGAAGGGCGCAAGCAACGGATCGCCGAGCTCGAGGCCACCGGCTACCCGTGCTACACGACGTCGGCCGGCTGGCTCGGGTACTCCGACGCCAAGCTGCGCAGGCTCTGCGAGGAAGCCGTTGCCTCCGGCTACAAACATGTGAAGCTCAAGGTCGGCGCGAACCTGGCCGACGACATCCGGCGCTGCAGGATCGCCCGTGAGGTGCTCGGGCCGGACGGACACCTGATGATCGACGCGAACCAGGTGTGGGACGTCCCGGAGGCGATCGAGTGGGTGCAGGCGCTCGCCGGGTTCGACCCGCTGTGGATCGAGGAACCCACCAGCCCCGACGACATCCTCGGTCACGCCGCGATCCGCAAGGCCGTCGCGCCGATCGGCGTCGCGACCGGCGAACACGGCATGAACCGGGTGCTGTTCAAGCAGATGTTCCAGGCCGGCGCGATCGACTACTGCCAGCTCGACGCGGCCCGCCTCGGCAGCGTGAACGAGGTCCTCGCGGTCTACCTCCTCGCGGCCTGCTTCGACGTGCCGGTGTGCCCGCACGCCGGCGGCGTCGGCCTGTGCGAACTCGTCCAGCACCTCGCGATCTTCGACTACGTCGCCGTGTCGGGGAGCCTCGAGGGTCGCGTCACCGAGTACGTGGACCATCTGCACGAGCACTTCGTCGAGCCGTGCGTGGTGCGCAACGGCTCGTACGTGCTCCCGGTGGCGCCCGGTTACAGTGCCGAGATGCACAAGGAGTCAGTCGAGACGTACCGGTTCCCGGACGGCGCCTACTGGACGTCGCGCGCGGATACGGATCCACTGCCATGACACCGGGCAAGCTGGCCGAGCAACCTCGTACCCCGGGCGTCTCGCAGACCGACGTCGTCGTCCAGGGCATCCGGCAGATGATCATCGACCGCCGGCTCCGGCCCGGCGACCGGCTCCCGATCGAGAAGGACCTGGCGGCCGCCCTCGGGGTGTCCAGGAACCCTCTCCGCGAAGGGGTCCGGGCGCTGTCCATGATGGGCGTTCTGGAGACCCGGCAGGGCGACGGAACCTACGTCACCAAGCTCGATCCGTCCATGCTGCTGGCGCCGATGGGCTTCGTGGTCGACCTGCAGGACGGCAGTGGAACGACCCACCTGCACTCGGTCCGCCGCGTCCTCGAGACCGAAGCCGCCGCGCTGGCGGCGCAGCGGGTCACCGGTGCGGAGCTCGAGGCCGCGACCGAACTGCTCAACCACAACGAGGCGGAGCTGGCGCTCGACGAGCCCAACCACGAGACGGTCATCGAGAACGACATCGCGTTCCACCGCATCATCGCCGGCGCGTCCGGCAACCCGGTGCTGGCCGCGCTGATCGACGCGCTGGGCGGACGCACGATGCGGGACCGGCTGCGCCGGTCGATCTCCCAGCCCGGCGCCGACGAGACCGCCCACCGCGAACACCTCTCGATCCTCGCCGCACTCACTGCGCACGATCCCGACCGGGCCCGCACCCGGATGTCCGCCCATCTGTTCACGGTCGAGGACTACCTCCTCGAGAGAGACGTCGTGAGCCCGACCACGGAATGAGACCGCGTGAACCTGTTGCGCTGGAGTACTCCTGAGCTGACCCTGACCTTCGCCCTCGACGACGGGCCGGTGCGGCTGGTCGCCGTACGCGACGCGACCGGTCCCGACGAGCCGGTGGCGGAGACGAGTCAGCCGTTGGTCGAAGTCGCGGCCGTCGGGTCCGGACGATCGCCGAGCAGTAACCGGCACGTCGAGACGGTACTCGGTCAGCGACTTCGGTACGTGTTCCACGAAGACGGTGGCGACACGTTGCGCATCGTCCAGGAAGACGGCGCGCTGCGCGTCACGAGCGTGTTCGAAGCGGGCGCCGGTGTGCGTGCCTGGTCGGAGGCGTCACTCAGCGGACCCGGCTCGCTCGAGCTGACGTTCCTGTCCTCGCTGGCCGTCGGTCTGACGTCGGTCGACGCCGAGTTGTATTCCGCGGCCAACAGTTGGATGACCGAGAGCAGGTGGTCGGCCGAGCCGCTGCGGCTCGGCGCGCTGGCCGACATCGTCAGCGACGGCCATCGTCACGTCGCCAGGACACGGCACGCGGTGACGAACCTCGGGTCGTGGTCCACCGGCGAGCGGCTGCCGATCGGCGTGCTCGTCGACCGTGGTACGCCGTACGCGCTCGGCTGGCAGATCGAGCACAACGGGCCGTGGCACTACGAGATCGGCGAGAGCCGGAACGGCGGCTACCTGCTGCTGAGCGGCCCGACGGATCAGGAACACCAGTGGAGCGTGCGGCTCACCGAGGACACGCCGTTCACGTCGGTGCCGGTCTCACTCGTGACCGGGACGGATCGCGACACCACGTTCGCCGCGCTCACCCGGCAGCGGCGCGCCGTCCGCCGGCGGCGTCCGGCCGACGAGCGGATGCCGGTGATCTTCAACGACTACATGAACACCCTGCTCGGTGATCCGACCACCCAGAAGCTGCTGCCGCTGATCGACGCGGCCGCCGAGGCCGGCGCGGACTACTTCTGCATCGACGCCGGCTGGTACGCCGAGGGCGACTGGTGGAACACCGTCGGCGCCTGGCAACCCTCGACGTCGCGCTTCCCGAACGGGCTCGCCGAGGTGATCGACCGGATCCACACGCGCGGCATGGTGCCGGGTCTGTGGCTCGAACCCGAGGTCATCGGTGTCAGATCCCCGATCGCCGACGAGCTGCCCGATGACGCGTTCCTCAGCCGCCGCGGCGTCCGGATCGCCGAGTCCGGGCGCTACCTGCTCGACCTGCGCAGCCCGGCCGCGCGCAAGCACCTCGACGACACCGTCGACCGGCTGGTCGCGGAGTTCGGCGTCGGCTTCTTCAAGTTCGACAACAACACCATGACCGGGCCCGGGACCGACAAGGGCGGTACGTCGCTCGGCCACGGACTGCTCGAACACCAGCGCGCCCTGCTGGACTGGCTCGACGGACTCCACACGCGGCATCCGGACCTGCTGATCGAGAACTGCGCCTCGGGCGCGATGCGGATGGACTACGCGATGCTGTCCCGTCTGCACCTGCAGTCGACGTCGGACCAGGAAGATCCGCTGCTCTACGCACCGATCACCGCGGCCGCGCCGGCCGCCGTACTCCCCGAACAGGCCGGTCACTGGGCCTACCCGATCACCGGAACCACCCGCGAACAGTTCACCTTCGCACTCGTCAACGGTATCCCGGGGCGTCTGTACCTGTCCGGCCACCTCAACCGGATGACGCCGGCCGAGCTCGACCTGGTCCGGTCCGCTCTCGCGGCTCACCGGGACATCCTCGAGGATCTCGACACCCTGGAGCCGTCCTGGCCGCTCGGCCTTCCCCACTGGACCGACGAATGGATCGCCCTGTCCCTCAACGGCCCGACCACCACCTACCTGACGCTGTGGCACCGCGCCCCGGGCCCAGCCACCATCGACATCCCCCTCCGCCGCGCCACGATCACACCCCATTTCCCCACCGACGACACGGATTGGGCCTACGCCTGGGCTGACGACGTCCTCACCGTCACCACCCAAGCCACGGAACCTTCCGCCCGGGTTCTACGCCTGACCTGACGCCGGGGCGTCGAGCCACGCGACGACGTCGAGTTCGATGCGGAAGGGCGGGAAGAGCTGCGCACCGATCGTCGTGCGGGCGGGGCGCAGCTCGGGGAACTGTTCGGTCCAGACCTCGTTGTAGGCGGAGAAGTCCGCAAGGTCGGCCAGGTAGGCGGTGACTTTGAGGATGTGGCGCGGCTCGGCGCCGGCCTCGGTCAGCACTCGGCGGACCGTGCGGAAGGCCGCGCCGGCCTCGTCGTGAAAGGTCTCGGTGATCGGCCGCCAGCTCTCGTCGACGCCGACCTGGCCGGACAACAGCAGCAGGTCGCCTTGCCGGCGGTACGACGGTGCGGGCGGCGGGGTGACTGCGTTCTGGCTCATCGGAGTCTCCGGAGTGGATGGAAGGGCGTCAGCTCGGGTGCGGATGTGCCGGTCATGATCTGTGCGGCCAGCAGCTTGCCCGTGACGGGGCCCAGCGTGACGCCCCACATACCGTGGCCGCCCGCCACGTGCACGCCCGGAACGTTCGTCGTACCGATCACCGGCAGGCCGTCGGGCGTCAGCGGCCGGGACCCCACCCACGTCTCGCGCACGTCGTCCCAGTCGGCCCCGTCGGCCCCGTCGGCACCGTCGATCAGCGGGCGGATCGAGCTCAGGATCAGGTCGAGACGACGACGGTCGAACGGTGCGTCCCGGTCGGCGATCTCCATCGTGCCCGCGACGCGGACCCGCTCGCCGTACGGAGTGAGCGTGACCCGGACGCCCGGCAGATAGACAGGGCCTGCGAGCGGTTCGGCCAGCTGAACGCTGCACGAATAGCCTCGCCCGGCCTGGACCGGCACCCGGACGCCAAGGCGGCGCCCCAGCTCGGGTAGCCACGCCCCCGTGGCGAGTACGACGGCGTCGGCCCGGCGCGGCGGCCCGGTCCAGGTGTCCACCTGCAGCCCGCCGGGCCCGAACCCGAGGGACCGCACCCGTGCACCCTCGACGATCTCACCGCCGCGCTCGCGCACCGCGCCGGCCAGCGCTTCGAGGAACGGGCCCGGCGCCACGAACCGTTGGCCCTCCAGGTGCAGGACATGTGTGATCCGGTCGGAGAACGGCGGCTCATGCCCGGCCGACGTCCGATGGGACACGTCCTGCCCGGCGGCGCGGGCAGCATTGAGCTCATGTTCGAGACCCGCGGTGTCCTGACCCGCGGTGAACCCGACCCGGATGGTCCGCTCGTGGAGCTCCGCCGGTACGCCGCCCTTGGCGAGTTCGTCGAAAGCGCCGAGACTGTCCACGGCCAACCGGCTCAGAGCAGCCATCCCCCGCCGCCACCGCCGCGCGGTCGAATTCCGGGCGAAGCCGGCCAGGAACGTCAACGTCGTACCCGAAAGCCGCCTGCTCACTGTGATCGGCGATCCGCGGGTCAGCAGGCTCTGGACGCCTTCGCGCAGCAGCGCAGGCTCCGGGAGCGGCGCCACCAGCGCGGGAACCACATAGCCGGCGTTGCCCCACGACGCACCGGCCCCCACCCCCGAGCGGTCGAGGACGACGACCTCCGCGCCGTACTCCTGCAGGAACCACGCACACGAGAGCCCGACGACTCCGGCTCCCACCACCATGACGCGCTGGGGGGTCATCCGCTCACCGCCATACGTTCTCCGCGACGCGCAGGAAGTTGCCGCCCAGGATCCCCTCGACGGCTTCCGGCGGATACCCGCGGTCCACCAGGGCAGTCCTGATGCCGGGCAGACGCTCCGGCTCGATGAACTCCAGGCGATCCCACTGCGCGTAGCTCGGCGGGAACAGCTCCGGATTCTCGGCAAGCTCCGCATCGGCGCTGCCGAAGCAGAAATCCAGCCCCAGCCCCACGTGCTCCCACCCGACCAGCTCGACGGCATGGTCGACATGCCGGACGAACGCCGCGGTGCTCGCGTCGTTGTCGCCCAGAAAGATGCCCACGCCGTTGATCCCGACCACGCCGCCGGTCGCCGCGCACGCCAGCATCTGGTCGTCCCACACGTTGCGCTCATGGTCGTGCACCGCACGCGCCGCCGTGTGTGAGAGCACGACCGGCGCTGTGGACGCGGCGAAGACATCCATCGACGTGCGGTACGAACAGTGCGCGGCGTCGACCACCATCCCCACGCGGTTCATCTCGGCGACCATTTCTCCGCCGTACTCCGTCATGCCGCCGTCGGACTCGTCGTGGCAGCCCGAACCGGCGGCATTACGCTGGTTGTAGGTCAGCAACATGGTGCGCACACCGAGGTCGTAGTAGGTCTGCACCAGATCGACGCGTCCACCCAGCGGGCGAGTGTCCTCCAGGTCGAACGCGACCGCCAGCCGCCCGGTGGCCTTCGCCGTCCGTACGTCGTCGGCCGTGCGCGCCAAGATGTAGCGATGCGGATCGGCCAGCAGTTGACGGCGGAACCCGGACAGCACCCGGATGGTGTCCGCGACGTCGTGCGGCGCGTACCCGACGTTCACCGACACGAACGAAGCCCCTGCCTCGGCGTACCGCCACAGCTCGCCGACGTCGGTGTCCGGGTCGAGTGGGAGACAGCAGTGCTGCTCCCACACCACCGCACGAGCATGTTCCTGCATCAGTGCGCTCCGTTCACGCAGCCCGGGAGGCGCGCGCCATGGTGGAGGAACCTCTTGTAGTTGGCCTCTTCCTGGAGCGAGGGCGGAAGGTCCGCGGTCAACAGCGGCTGCTGCGGCAGAGCGTCGAGGTCCACCACGGTGCCGTCCTTGATGACGGCGTGGATGCTCTGGTAGTTCTTGGCGCCCTGCAACGGGTCCTCGTCGAGAACCACCATGTCGGCGATCTTGCCCACCTCGAGTGTTCCGAGATCGGCATCGACCTGGTAGGCCTTCGCGATGTTGAGGGTCGCCGCGTGCAACAACGCCATCGGCGACATGCCTTTCTCCTCCATGGCTCGAAGCCACACGAAATGGCCTGTCGCCAGTCGCCCCAGCCCTTCATCTTCGGGCAGCCCGTTCCAGGTGCCCTTGATCATCGGCTCGTTCAGGACTTCCGGCGCGAAGATGCCGCCGTCGTTGGCGAGCAGAAGGGTGGCTCCGGAGCTGATGAGATTGCGGACATTCGCCTCGGAGGATTTCCACAGCGTCCACTCGAAGTCCGAGATCGACTCCTTCAGGATCTTCAGGCCGTTGTCGGTCAACGGAAAGACGACGGCACCGCAGTTGCCCTGGGCAAGGAGCTCGACGGTTTCGCGGGGGACCTCGGTCGGTCCCGTCATGTTGCAGTGCTGTACGAGATCGCAGCCCGCCTCGATCGCCAGCCGCAGGCCCTCGACCGAGGACGTGTGGGCCTGCGCCGTCAGCCCCGCGCGATGTGCCTCGTCGACGATCACGCGTTGCGTGCGCTCCGAGAACTGGAGGAAGGCGCCGGCCGAGGCCCCGCCGTGCTCGTTCGAGGCGTACTTCACGAAGTCGATGCCGCGCTCGATGTACGCGCGAACCTCCTCGCCGACCTCCTCCGGTGTCAGCCACATCAGGTGCCGGCCGGTGTTCTCGACCCAGGTCGCGTTCACCCGGTCGACGAAATGTGCGCTGCCCACTCCGGGGATCCGCTTGTCGAAGTCGTCGGAGAACGGGCCGTCGAATCCGACGATGTTGCCGGCGCAGCGGATCCGGCTGCCGGGGACAAGCCCGCGATCGATGCGATCGCGGACCGCCGTCAGCGCACGTCGCGGCCCCCAGGTGTCGAAGACCGTGGTCATGCCGCTCTTCAGCGCGACCTGCGCGGCCTCGGTGATCAGCTCCTCGTAGCGCCCTTCGTACCGAACGAGCGTCTCGAACAGCGCGTTGACCAGGAGGTGCACGTTGGCGTTCATCAGTCCGGGGATGACGAACTTCCCGCTGTAGTCGACGGTTTCGGCGTCCGCCGGGACCGGCAGCTCACCCGGCCGGCCGATGGCCACGATGCGGCCGTTCTCGGTGAGGATCGCTCGATCGTCGGCGCCCTTGTCGGACACGCCGTCGATGACGGTCGCGCCGGTCAGCAGCAGTGACATGGTCTTCCTTCCTTGACGTCGATCAGCTGATCTTGGGGACGAAGCGGAGCCCGGAATGGATACCGCGTGGTCGCCCGGGCACCGACGGGAGATCGGCGAGCAGGCTGAGCCGGCCGTAGAAGCCGGCGGTGGTTCGCGCGTCGGCGCCTTCGGGCGCGAACAGGCCGGGCGCAACCGGCACGTACGTGACACTGGACGATCTGGGCATTCCGTAGGCGTCCAGGATCCGCTCCAGCTCCTCGTCGTAGAACGGGACGGACGTCCGTACGAGCAGGTTGCCGTCGCGGACGCTGACGCTCTTGTCGACGTGGAAGGCGGCGTACTCGCCGGTCATCGTCGAATCGGCGTGCGCAGGGGCCTCGGCGAACGACGCGGAGGCCTGCTGCCCGGTGAGGTGTTCGATGACGGTGGTGTGGAGCGTGTCGTTCAGCAACGCGTTGGGGCCGCTCACGAAGGTGACGATGACGGCATCGTGTTCGGGGAGGATGCAGAAGCTCGATGCGCCGCCGGGTGAACCGCCACCGTGCCAGGCCGCCGTCGTACCTGCGATGGGATCCAGCCACCAGCCGAGACCAATGGGCGGCGCTGAAGGGAGCCCGAGGTCGAAGGTCGGAGTGAGCATCGCAGCCGCGAGCTCCTGCGACAGCACGCGCCGACCTGTCGGGGCCAGACCGCCGGCCAGGTGCATGCGGCCGAAGGCCATCATGTCGGCGACCGTCACGATCGGCGTGGCGCCGGCTCCGGCGGCGGACTCGGGCAGGCTGAACAGCGACGTGGCCCGCAGCGTTCCCGGCTCGTCGGAGGCTCGTGCGCCGATGGCGGTGCGCCGCAGGAAAGCCTCGGTTTGGACCGCGGTCGCATCGCCCATGCCGCACGGGTCGAACAGCTCGGTCCGGATCGCCTCCTCGTACGGAAGGCCGGTCTGTTCCTCGATGATCCGTGCCGCGAGAACGAATCCGGGGTTGGAGTAGTGCAGGCCGGTGCCAGGCTCGAACAGGCAGCCGAAGTCGCGCAACCGGGCGACGTACGAACGCGTGGCGTCGCGTCCTCGCACGGCGCAAGGCATCAGGTCGTCGGCGTCGATGCCGTTGGTGTGGTTGATCAGCATCCGCACCGTGATGGTCTCGGCCGCGTCGGTGTCCGCGAGAGCGAAGTCGGGAAGGTACCGGCGCGCCGGTGCGTCGAGGTCGACGGCGCCGGCGTCGACCAGCCGCAACAGGGCGGTTGCCGTCAGCACCTTGGTGACCGAGCCGAGCAACCATCCGGTGTCCGTCGTGAACTCCTGACCGGTGTTGAGGTTCGCGAGGCCGTGGGCGAGGGCGAACTGCTCAGCTCCGACCGCGACGCCGATCACCGCCCCGGCGACACCGGTCGCGGTGGACTGGGCCTCGAGGATGCCGGCGATGCGAGCCCGCAACGAGACCAGATCGCCCGGCTGAGCCTGGAGTTCCGCTGACGTCCTCATTCATCGAACACTGCCAGCTCGTTGCGGTCTGCGCATGCGCGAGATGTCGAGGTCGCTGCTGTCGCCACTCGACAGATGTCGATCAAGCCCTGCCCAGCAGCCGCGCTACCTTGATGCCGAGGTGCAGGACCAGCCGCTGTTCGCCGTCGGAGAGGTCGAAGCCGGTCAACTGTTCGATCCGGCGGATCCTGTTGTAGACGCTGGCCCGGTGCAGACCGAGCTCCTCTGCGACCGCGCGTGAGTCGCCCGCGCGGTCGAGGAACAGCTCGGCCGTGGCGAGCAGGGCCGGATCGGGAGACCGCAGGGCGTCGATGGCGGGCAGGATCTTCAGCGCATCCAGCTGCTCCATGGGCTGTGACGCGAGCAGTCCGTAGATACCGAGTGCGTCGTACTCCGCAACGGGCCGGAAGGTGGGGACGACATCGGCCACCTTGATCGCCACCAGAGCCTGCTGGCAGGAGATCCCGGCGTCCGCGAAGCGTTGCGTCGCCCCTCCGACGCCCGCCACCACGGCACGCCAGCGGTCGCCCGCGCCGAGCCGATCGACCACCGCGGCGCGCAGGTCGTGCGCGACCCGCGGGAACCGCTCGAAGGTGGGCTGCGGGAGGATCAGCACGGCGTGGCGTGGTCGCACAAGAGACAAGCACTCTCTCGGAGGAAGCGTGCTCACGGTCGAGTGAAGCGCGGCGCTGAGCGCCAGCCGATCCCCTTCGTGGACTTCCTGGCCGTCCCTGGGCAGCGGCCGTACGACGATGGCCACCACACCACCGCGAGACGCGAAGAACCCGCCTTCGATCAGCCCGTCGGCCGCCAACTGCTGCGCCTCCGCGTCAGGCGAGAGCAGATCCCTGACCAGCTCACCGACCCGAGCATCCCGGAGCTCGTCGATCACCCGCTCCCGGAACAGCACCTCCCCCGCCTCGCCGGCCGCCGCGGTCGCGATCGCGAGATCCTCGCCGGACAGGGTCTGCTCGGCGTCGATCAGCCAGAGATAGCCGAAGCGCAAGCCCTGATGCCGCACCGGGATCGCAACCCGCGAGAGCAGCCCCAACTCCGCGTCCGACGGCAGCCGAACCGGCCCGGAAGCCTGCCCGAGCCGAAACCGGCGCAACCACGCCAGCCCTTCGGGCGGCGCCTCCCGGGTCAGAATCACCCGCGCACGCATGTCGTCGATCTCACCGACCTGAGCGCTGTAGGCGAGCAAGCGAAAGCTCGTGTCATCCACGGCAACGGCCCGCCCCAACCGCCGCGCCAATGAGTCCACGACCCGCTGCAGCTCACCACTCACGCCTCCATCACCCTCTCACGCTACAAACGTCGCACCGCGATGGTGACACACACGACAGGAGACGAATGCGTTGCGTTCGAACTCCTACTCCTGGAGGTCTGCCGCGGCGCGGTCGGAGCCGAAGAGGGGTGAGCGGGGGCCGAACCAGGCGTCCAGCGCGGCGTCGTCGCCCAGCGCGCCGAACGGCGCGGCGGTGCGTTCGATCATTCGGAGCAGGGCGCGCAGGCGCCTGCAGCATTCACACATCCGGTCTCCTCCCCGCTTGTTGTATCGGGCAACGAGACCCGAGCGTTTCAGAATCGGCTGGAGTAGCGGTACACCGACGGAGAGTGTCCGGTGTGGTTGCTGAAGACGCGGCTGAGGTAGAAGGCGCTGCGGTAGCCGCAGCGCTCGGCGATCGTCTGGAGGGTGTCGTCGGTCTCGACGAGGAGTTCGCGCGCCTTCTGTAGCCGGCGGTCCCGCAGGAACGCGACCGGTGTGACGCCGAGCACAGCCTTGAACCGGCGGGACAGCTGCGCCGGGCTGATCTCCAGGATCGCCGCCAGGTCGGCGAGCGACAGGTCCGGCGAGGTGAAGTGGTCGAGGAGGTACGTCGTGGCGCGGCCGACGAGCTCGTCGTCGAGACCGTCGCGCCGGGCGCGTCGCGTCATCAGGACGAGGTCGGTGACGACGTGCGCGGCAACGACGTCCGCGGGGTCGTCGGCCTGCTCCAGCATCGCGAGGTCCGCGCGCAGCCGGTCGAGATCCGGCACGCGGGTGCGGCCGACAGGCGGCTCCAGGTCGGTGTCGAAGCGGGCATGGAAGAACGACGTGGGCCGCAGCATCCGGCGTCGCAGCGTCGCTCCGGGCGGGCAGACGACGATGTCGCCGAATCTCGCCTCCCCCGCGGGACGGCCGGTGATCTCGAAGGCGAAGGCCCCGGTTCGTGGCAGCAGCAGGCACCAGGTGCGGTACGTGTCGAGGCTCAGGCTGAACTCGTCGCGCTGCGCCGCGAGCAGGTGACCATCCAGGAGCAGCACGGCAAAAAAGTACATGGAGATGCTCGATCCCGGCATTTTCAGGCATCTGACCGACGCGCGACAGTACATGCCATGACGATGACAGCCGACATCTGTGTGTACGGAGGAACGCCCGCGGGCTGCGTCGCCGCGATGACGGCGTACGACGAGGGCGCCTCGGTGATCCTGATCGAGCCCGGCCGCTGGCTCGGCGGCATGCTCAGCGCCGGGATCAAGCCGCGCCAGGACTGCCCGATCCCGGCGGCTGTCGGCGGGCTGACGCGCGACGCGGTCTTCGGCTTCGGCGACAACCCGCGCGACGTACTGCGCGCCTTCCACGATTGGATCGACTCCGCGGACATCACGGTCGTCTTCGAGCACCGAGTCCGCTCGGCGGAGCGTGCCGGCAACCGGATCACCGCCATCCAACTGGAGACGTCCCAGCCGGACCCGTGGGGCGTCCCGCTGCCGGCCGACGCGTCGGTCCCCGACCTCGAGATCCGCGCCTCGGTCTTCCTCGACGCGTCGTACGAAGGCGACCTGATGGCGCGTGCCGGCGTCCCGTACCGGACCGGCCGCGAGTCCCAGGACGACTTCCACGAGGACTTCGCGGGCGTCCGCCCGGTCACGAACTGGACCGCGATCGACCCGTACGCCGCCGGTGAGCTGTTGCCGCTCCTCGACCAGGATCACGGCCTGCCGGTCGGCGCCCGCGACGACTACACCCAGGCGTACAACTTCCGCTTCTACGTCACCACCGATCCGGCCCGCCGCGCCGAGATCACCCCGCCCGCCGGCTACTCCGCCGCCGACTACGAGCTCGTACGGCGTTATGTCGAGCACCTCGGGGACGATCTGGAGGCCCTGCGCGGGATCTTCCCAGGCTGGCTCAACTCAGGCGAGTACAACTACCAGCGCGCGTCGCTCGTCACGAACGCCCCGCTCGGTGTCAGCCGCGAGTACCAGGACGGCGACTGGAACACGCGGTCCCGGATCTGGCGCCGGCACATCGACTACCTGCGCGGGCTGCACCACTTCCTCTCGACCGATCCCTCCGTACCGGAGGCCTTCCGAAAGGAGACAGCCGCGTACGGGCTCGACAAGAGCATCTTCCCCGACACCGACGGCTGGCCGCCGCAGCTGTACGTGCGAGTGGCCCGACGACTCGACGGCATCTACACCCTCACCCACGCCGACGTGGTCAACCGGACCGACCCCGAGGACAGCATCGGGCTCGCCCTGTTCGGCGTGGACGTCTACCCGGTACGGCGTATCGCGCAGCGCGACCCGGAGACCGGGCAGTGGGGTGTCGCCACCGAGGGCGACATGTTCATCGGCGGCCACCTCGGCACCGGCCGCCCGTACCCGGTCCCGTACCGCGCGATCACCCCGCGACAGGCCGACTGCGGGAACCTGCTGGTCCCGGTCTGCCTGTCCGCGACGCACATCGCCTACGCCGCGACGCGCATGGAGCCCGTCTTCTGCGTCCTCGCCGAGTCTGCCGCGGTGGCCGCCGTCCAGGCGCTGCGCGACCGTACCGACGTACAGCGGATCGACGTACCCAAGCTGCTGACCCGAATCGCCGAGCGCGGCCAGGTGACCGGTTGGGGGACGCATGCAGACGTCTGACGGGCCCGCGTTCGGGGTCAACTACGTGCCGCGCGACCAATGGTGGAACGCCTGGGTCGACTTCGACGAGGCGTCCCTTGCCGACGACCTGAACGCGATCGCAGGGCTCGGTTGCGACCACGTGCGGATCCAGTGTCTGTGGCCGGTCTTCCAGCCGTTCCCCACCTCGGTCTCGGCGACGGCGCTCCGGCGGCTGTCGACGGTGCTGGATCGCGCGGACGACGCCGGGCTGGACGTCTGGGTCACCGTCCTCAACGGATTCCTCAGCGGCTGGGTCTTCCGCCCGGCCTGGATGCACGACCGCAACGTCTTCACCGACCCGCTGGCGATCGCCGGCGCTTCGACCTTGCTCGAAGCCGTCGCCGACGTCGCAGCCCGGCACCCGGCCGGCGCGGGGATCGACATCGGCAACGAACCCAACATGCTGGTCGGCAGCGAACGCGAGCCGGTGACCGGCGCGGATCTCGACGAGTGGGCCCGCGCCATGATCGCCGCCGTCCGGTCGGCCGCGCCCGGCCTGCCCGTCGTCCTCGGCGCCGACCACCAGCCGTGGACGACCGGCAAGGTCGGTTTCAGCCGGACACTGCTCGCCGACGAACTCGACGTGACGACCGTGCACGCCTGGCCCTATTTCAGCGGCTTCCTCGACCACTTCGGCGAACACGCTGACAGGTCCTGGACGATCGGCGCCTACCTCGCGCAGGTGGCCGCCGCGCACCAGACGGCAGCGCGCCCGATCTGGGTCCAGGAGATCGGAGTCGCCCCTGAATGGGTGACCGAGGTCGCGGTCGAGGACGCCGCCGAGCGGCTGATCAGGCACGCGATGGCGGTGCCCGGAGTCGCCGGTCTGTCCTGGTGGGCGTCGCACGACATCCGGCCCGAGTACGTCGGCTTCAACTCGGTCGAGTACGAGCTCGGCCTGCTCGACGTCGGCAACCGGGTGAAGCCGGTCGGCCGCCGCTTCGCCGAGGTCGTCGCGGAGCTTCGGCGTGCTCCCGCACCAGAGCCCGCGCCCCAGACGGTCGGTCTGCCCGCCGGCGCGCCGGCCGACCTCGAGTTCGCGGACCGGTGGGCGAAGACCTGGGTCGAAGGTCCGCCCCGGGTGATCCTGAACCGTTGACACCCGCCCGGTGCCGCAGCAAGGTGTGCGAAAGCGGTTTCGCACCCTCAAGGAGCCGGCATGAAACGCACTCTCGCCATCGTCCTCGGAGTCCTCCTTCTCTGTTTCGGCAGCATCACCCCCGCACACGCCGCCGCCCTCACCCTCACTCCCATCACCCTCGGCAACGTCTTCACCGACGGTCAGCCGGTGAAGATCGGTCTCGCCACCGACGCCTCGTCGGTCACCTGGTCGGCCGCCGACGTGAACGGCACCGTCGTCGCGAGCGGAAGCCAGGCCGCAGCGGCCACGCTGCAGGTGTCCGTCACCACCCGCGGCTGGTACCAGCTGACCGTCCAGGCCGGTACGACGACCGCGAAGACCACGTTCGCGATCCTCAGTCCCCTCAGTACGTCGGCGGTCGCCGGCCTCACGACCAATCGGATCGGCGACTTCGAGAACGCCGCCGAGGGCTGGACCTTCTACCCCGGCAGCGAATTCCCCGGCGCCACCGGCAGCTTCGCTCTCAGCACCGCCGACAACCACTCGGGCACGACCTCGGGAAAGCTGTCCGCGGACTTCAGCGCCGGCGGCGCGTACGTCAGCGTCAGCCGTCCGCTCCCCTCGGTGAATGCCACCAGCGTCAGTTTCTGGGCCAAGTCCCCGAACCTGAGCTTCCTCACCTTCCGCCTGACCGACTCGACCGGTCAGGTCCACCAGCAGCGCCTGACGTTGTCGGGCGCAACTGCGTGGCAGCCGGTCGCCGTCACCCGGTTCGACGGCGGCAAGCAGTACGTGCACTTCGGCGGCGCCGACGACGGGGTCTGGCACGGCCCGGCCAAGGCGGTCGAGGTCGTGCTCGACAAGGGCGCGATCCCGGGTGCGACGAGCGGCAGCGTCAGCCTCGACGACGTCACTCTCAACGCGCCGGCGGCGAAGCCGACCACCCCGCTCGGCAACTACGAGAGCGCGGCCGAAGGCTGGTCGTTCTACCCCGGCAGTGAGTTCCCGGGCGCCACTGGCAGCCTCACGTACGACACCGCCGGTCCGCAGTCGGGCGCCCAGTCCGCCAAGCTGTCAGCCGACTTCTCCGGCGGCGGCAACTACGTCGCTCTCCAGCGCACGTTCGTACCGATCGACCTGCAGTCGCTCAGCCTGTGGGTCAAGACCAGCCAGGTCTCGGCGATCGGGCTCCGCCTCACCGACGCAACCGGCCAGGTCCATCAGCAGCGCCTCACCCTGTCCGCGTCGACCGGGTGGCAGCAGCTCACCGTGACCCGTTTCGACGGCGGCACGGCGTACCTGCACTTCGGCGGCGCCGACGACGGCGTCTGGCACCGCCCGGCCAAGGCGATCACGCTGACCCTCGACAAGGCCCTGATCAGCGGCGGCGGTACGACGGCCGCACTCAACGTCGACGCCGTCACGACGACCACCTCACCCACGCTCCAAGGTGCGGGCGCGCACTTCAACTTCAGCTGGAGCCCCGACCTCGTACCGCTGATGACCCAGGCCGGTGCACGCGGCGGCCGTGACGAGGCCAGCTGGACCGACGCCGAGACGACGCCTGGCAGCTACTCCTTCCCGGCGAAGGTCACCACGTACCTGCAGTCGTGGCAGTCCAACGGCATCGATCCGCTGGTCATCGCCGACTACGGCAACCCCTTGTACGACGACGTGGCCGGCAACGCGTTCGATGCGCCGTACACCGACGCCGGACGGGCCGCGTTCGCCGACTACGCCGACGCGCTGGCCACCCAGTACCCGCAGGTGAAGAACATCGCGGTCTGGAACGAGTGGGACATGAACGCGGCCGGGCCGTCGAACTACACGCCGGACAGCTACCTCGCGTTGCTCGAGGCCACGTACACGAAGCTGAAGGCGAACCACCCAGGTCTCACCGTGCTCGGCGGCGGCGACAACGACGTGAACCAGCAGGCCTGGTTCCAGGCGTTCTGCCAGCTCGGCGGGCTCAAGTACCTCGACGTGGTCTCCATCCACCCGTACAACTTCCTGGGCGCCCCGGAGAGCCTCGGCGCGAAACTCGACCAGATCCGGGCCACGATCCGGCAGTACAACGGCGGCGTGGACAAGCCGATCTGGATCACCGAGGCCGGCTGGTACACCTCTGGCGGCCTGGCACCGGTCAGCGAACCCACCCAGGCCATGTACCTGGCCCGCGAGATGCTCGACGTCCCCGGCCACGACATCGACCGGTACTACGCGTACGACTTCAAGAACGACGGCATCGACCCGGCGAACGAGCAGAACAACTACGGGCTGGTGCACCACGAGAGCGACGCGCTCGGCAAGTACACTCCCAAGCCGTCGTACGTCGCCTACGCCACCGCGGCACGCCAGCTCCGCGGCGCAACGTTCCTCGGCAAGGAGAACCCGGGCAGCGGGTTGATCGACCAGGTGTACGCGGCCAACGACGGTACGCCGTTCCGCGCGATCTGGGCCGCGAGCGGCTCGAACACGACGGTGACCGTCAACGCGACGGGGCCGATCCAGGTCACCAGCCTGTACGGCTCGAGCACCACATTGACGCCGAACGGCAACGGTCAGGTCACGGTGACGGTCGGTGTGTGGCCGACCTACGTCTCCGGATCGACAGTGACGTCGATAACTGCGCCGTAGCTGTAACACCGACCCCTTCGGCAACGATGTGGTGGTTGCTGCCCAGCTCGCCGGCCCCCGGCCAGGCGAGCTGGGCCATTTCAGCGCGAGCTCGAGTTGTTCGAGACATTCCCGAAGGGCAAACTCCATGAAACTGCAGCGCCTTGCGCTCGCACTGGCCGGCGCCGGGCTGATCGCCTCGGCCGCCGCCTCCGCTCCGGCCGCCGCCACCGGTCAGGCTGACCCGAAGCCGCGCTTCTTCAGCAAGTCCGGTCTGGCCACAACGATGTCGTCCTCAGCTATCAGCGAGGCGTGCGGCACCTCGGTCGGCGTGCCCACCGCCGCGGGCACCATGCAGGAGATCGACGTGACGGCCGGCAAGCCGCCGACGTCCTTCTCCTGGGACCCGTTCAAGTACGTGAGCACCCGCGCCGACGCGACGTGGTACGCGGCGTTCAACTCCACGGGCACGCAGTTCTACTTCTACGGCCTGCTGTTGCAGGGCGGGAACCTGTACCGGCACACGACGTACCTGCCGGCGGACGAGACCAAGCCGTGGGTGCCCACCTTCAAGAAGGTCGGTCCGGGCTGGACGACGTTCAAGTCCATCGCCACGTCGAACTACAGCGTCGCCGCGCCGCGGCACGCGTACCTGTACGGCCTGAACACCAACGGCAGCCTGTACCGGTACCAGATGGTCGGCACCAGCTTCCGGGGCCTCGGCCCGATCCCGGGCTTCCGCGGCTTCAAGGCGATGACCGTGCTCAGCGAGACCGCGACGTACGACACGCTGCTGATGACGACCACGGCCGGCGCGCTGTGGACCGCGCACATCCCGGTCGCGGCCGGCGCCAAGCCCGTCATGAAGCTGATCCGCTCGAGCGGCTTCGCGGCGTACGAGTCGATCGTCGTCGAGGGCTGCGGCACCCGCGGCGGCTCGCTCGTCACCGGCGTGGACCACGACACCCAGTCCGGCTACCTGTACGCGATGAGCAAGGCCAACGGCTCCGCGACCGCGCTCACGTCGTACGGCAAGATCCCGGGCGTCTTCAACGGCGTCAGCCACGTCCTGCTCACCACGCACTACGACCAGCTGGTCGGCGAGTAATCACCCGAAACACCCACGAAGGGGCGCCGCGCAACCGCACGGCGCCCCTTTGCCTGGTCAGGCGGACTTGTGCCGCGCGCCGCCTTCGAGGTGGATCGTCTCGCCGGAGACGAAGCCGGCGCGGAGCAGCCACATCACCGCCTCGACCACGTCGTCGATCTCGCCGTGCCGGCCGACGAGGGTCCCGGCCGCGCTCTTGCCGAGGAGCCCGGCTTTCGCGTCGGCGAGCCGGTCCCAGGCGCCGGAGTCGATCACGCCGGGCGAGATCGCGTTGACCCGGACCGGGGCGAGGTCCGCGGCGAGGTGGCGGGCGAGGTACTCGACCGCGCCGTTCGTCACGCCCTTGACCAGCGAGCCCGGCCCCGGCCGCCACGCGACGACGCCGGAGAACAGCACGATCGACCCGGCGGGCCGCAGCACCGGCGCGAAGTGCTTGGCGACCAGCATCGGGCCGATCACCTTCGCGGTGACTGCCTCGACCAGCTTGGCGTGATCCAGCTCGGCCGCACGGACGTCGTGCGGCGCCGACCCGGTGCTCACGATGTGGTCGACCCCGTCCGCGAGCCGGTCGGCCGCGGCCGCGATCGACGTCTCGTCCTGCAGGTCGATCCGTACGGCGGTCCCGCCGATCTCGTCCGCGACCAGCCGCGCCGCCGCCGCGTCGCGCGCCCCGACCACAACCTCGTACCCGTCCTTCGCCGCCCGCCGCGCAACCGCCGCCCCGAGCGCACGGGCGCCGCCGATGACCAGGATCCGCTCCATGTTCGTCACTCCCTCTCGTAGGATCGGGTGCAACGGTATGGATTTGATACCGGTATCTTCAACGGAACTGGAGTCCCGCATGGGTAAGGCGTACAACGTCATGGCGGCGACCTGCCCGAGCCGCACCGTGCTGCACCGGATCGGCGCCCGGTGGACCGTGTTCGTCGTGAACGCCCTCGCCGACGGACCGCGCCGCTTCACCGAACTGAAGGCCCATATCCAGGGCATCACCCCGAAGGTCCTGACCGAGACGCTGCGCTCGCTCGAGGCCGACGGGCTGATCAGCCGGCACGAGTACGCCGAGAACCCGCCGCACGTCCAGTACGAGCTGACGCCGTTGGGGCAGTCCCTCCTCGTCCCGCTCCGCGCCGTACGGCTCTGGGCCGAGCAACACGTCCCCGACATCGAGGCCGCCCGCGCCCGGCACGGCTCATGACGGCACGACCGGGGCCGCCGTGGTGAGTTCGATGATCGTGTACGAGCTCGGCGGCAGCTCCAGAACCTGACCTTCGTCCAGCTTGGACTCCTCCGAGCGGGGCGCCACCCGATCAGGGTCGGACAGGGTGTTCATGGCCAGCGGATCGGCCGTATGCAGCTGTTCGACGCGTACGACGTCGGTCGCCAGCGTCCGGCCGAGGTCGACGGACAACCGGACGGGGTTGTCGCGGTCCCGGTTGACCACCGACAGCCAGACGGTCGAACCGCCCCGATCGGCCGAGGCGCTCACGTCGAGGGCCGGGAGATCGATCGGCGCACGTTCCAGCGTCTCGCCTGGCACAGTGCCGCACGCGACGTCGCCCGCCAGAGCGATGCTCCCGCTGTGGTGACGCTGCATCCACAGCGGCCAGTACACGGTCTCGCGAACGACGTCCTCGTCGGTGACGACCAGCGCGCCGACGACGTTCACGGTCTGCGCGAAGTTCGCCAGCGTCACGGACTCCGCCTGCCGCTGCATCACATTGAGGAACGATGCGACAGCCAGGGCGTCGACGGTGCGGTACCGGGTCTCCCCCGGTCGCCACTTCGGGCTCATCTCGAACCGGGTCGCGTCGGCGCAGTTCCACTCGGTGAAGGCCAACTCGGGTTTCGCCGTACCCGGCTTCTCCCGGGCCACGAGGTCCACGAGCCCTTGGATCGCGACGATCGCACTCTCCGTGCGATACGGCCCGCTGAGCACCCGCGCGTAGTCACCGTCGTTGGTCGTCGGGTCGAACTGCCAATAGGTGTGCAACGTCAGGTAGTCGATGTGCTCCCACGCCTCGCGGAGCAGCGCGAGGTTCCAGTCGACCGCCTTGGCCGGCTCGAAGCAGCCGATCGCCAGCACCTTCAGCTCAGGGTCGAGGCGCTTGATGGCCTTGGCCCACTCGCGGCAGCGGACCGCGTTCTCGTGCGGCCCGACCTGGCCCAGCTCCCACGAGCCCCACTCCTCGTTGCCGATCTGCCAGTACCGGACGCCGAACGGCTCGTCGTACCCGTGCGAGCGCCGCAGGTTCGCCCACACCGAGTCCCCGGTCCCGTTGCAGTACTCGATCCAGGCGAGCGACTCGCGCAGCGACCCGGTCCCGGTGGTCAGGTTGATCTGCGGCTCGGCGCCGATCCGCCGGCAGTACGCCACGAACTCCGCGGTCCCGAACCCGTTGCCGACGTCGTACCCGAAGTGCCAGTCGACGGTCCGCTCCCGCCGGGGGCCGATCCCGCGCTCCCAGTCGTACGACGTCCCGGTGCAGCCGCCGGGCCAGCGGACGACGGGGGCGCCGAGCTCCGCGATCGCGTCGACGACCGGGCGGCGCAGGCCGGAGGCATCCGACTCCGGGTGGCCGGGGTTGTGCAGCGCCTCGTCGGCCACCCACCGGCGCCGGGACAGGAACTGCCCGTAGATCTCGGGGCGGATCGCCCCGTTCGCCGTGCCGCGCAGCCTGAACGTCGCATCCTTCATCGGGCCGGATCCCTCCGCCGGTCTATTTATCTTCCAGTCGAAGATAAATAGGACCAGGTGCCGCTGTCAACGGGGCGGTCAGTTGGACCGGGCCGGTGTGCGGTGTTACAACCGAGGGCATGACGGAGCCCACGGGCAAGGCGCGTTCGACCCAACTGGGTGACCTGCGGCAACAGAACTACTCGACGATCATGCGCGAGCTGATGCGGTCCGGTCCGACCGCGCGCACGGACCTCGCGACGACCATCGCGATGTCCACCGGTTCGGTGACCAGGCTGACCGGCGCGCTGGTCCGGGCCGGTCTGCTCGCGGAGGTCGCCGAGCCGGCGCAGCGCGGCAAGGGCCGCCCGAAGGTCCCGGTCGGCATCGACGGATCGACGTACGGCGTGATCGGCGTGCACTTCGGCCTGTACCGGGTCAACGCCTGTGTGATCGACCTGCGCGGGCAACTCGTCGCCGAGTTGCACACCACCGAGCGCACCACCCGGCTGGACTCCCTGGTCCGCAGCGCCGCTCGTTCGGTGCGCAAGCTGGTCGACGGGAGCAGGCTGACGGTCCTCGGCGCCGGAGCGAGCACCGGCGGCTGGGTGGACAGCTCGACCGGCCGCGTGCGGAACCAGCCGATCCTGGGCTGGCAGAACGCACCGCTCGCCAAGGCCCTCCAGGACGCGACCGGTCTGCCGGTGCTGGTCGACTCACAGGTCCGGGCGCTCGCGCTGGCCGAGCACTGGTTCGGCGCCGCGGCCGGGGTGGACGACTTCATCCATCTGTTCGTCGGCAACGTCGTCGGCGCCGGGTTCGTCTTCAACGGCTCGCCGTACCGCGGAGCGCACTCGGCGGCCGGCGGGCTCGACCATCTGCCGGTCCCCGGCCGGGCCGGCGAGGCCTGCGTCTGCGGCAGCCGGAGCTGCTTCGCCGTCGTCGGCGGAGACCTCGAAGTCGCCCGCCGGGCCCGCGCGGCCGGCCTGATCGGCGACGACGACGAGGTGTACGACGTGTTCGGGCTCGCGGTGTCCGGCGACGCCCGGGCCCGGCGGCTGCTCCAGGAGCGGGCCGCGCTCGTCGGCAAGGCGACCGCGACCCTGATCGAGCTACTCGATCCCGAGCTGGTCGTGATCGGCGGCGGGATCAGCGCACCCGCCGACCACGTGCCGGTGCTCCGCGACTCCGCCCTCAAGGAGTTGGAGGCCCACGGCGGCGGCGACGCCGCGGCGCGGATCGTGCCGAGTGCCTTCGGCCCGCACGCGCTGGGTATCGCCGCCGGAGCGATCATGCTGGACGCGGTCTACCGCTCCCCCGAAGCCTTCGTCCCCGCACTCACCGCACCCGCGCTTCAGTAGGTCGTACCTCCTGAGTCAGGCGGGCTGGTTCGGCATCGTGGCGCGCGCCGCGAGCACGTCGGCGTACGGGAGCACGCCGGCTGCGTCGGCCCAGCGCTGCCAGCGGCCGGCCAGCTCTCGCACGCGGTCCGGCTGATCCGCCGCGAGGTCGTTGCTCTCACTGCGATCGGTCGCGAGGTCGTAGAGCTCCCACGGGCCCTCGTACTCGCGGACGAGTTTCCAGCGGCCCGAGCGGATCGCCGCGTTCCCGATGTGCTCCCAGAACAGGTCGTGCTCCACCGGCGAGCCGCCGCGCAGCAGGTCCAGCATGCTGACCCCCGGCAGCTCCGGCAGCGGCGCGCCGTCACGCCGCGCCGGCGGCCGCACGTCGGTTGCCTCGAGCAACGTCGGCGCGATGTCGGTCAGCTGGTGCGGCGCGTCGAGCACGCCGCCGGTCAGACCGCCCGCGGGCCAGGACACGATCAGCGGGGTCGCGATACCGCCTTCGTGCACCCAGCGCTTGTACAGGCGGAACGGCGTGTTGGACAGGTTCGCCCACGCCTGCCCGTAGCTGGTGTACGTGTCGGCGGTGCCCGGCCGGATGTCCGGCGAGTTGCCGACCTTCATCGGCGTACCGTCGGGAGCGCTCGGCGGGATGATCAGGTGGTGCTGCCGGAACTGCGCCGCACCGTCGGGATCGCTGCGCAGCTCCTCCGCGCAGCCGCCGTTGTCGGACAGGAAGACCACGATCGTGTCGTCCCGCCGGCCGGTCTCGTCGAGCGCGTCGAGGATCGCCCCGACCGCGCGGTCCATCGCCCGGACCTGGGCGGCGTACGCCTCCATCCGCTCGAGCTGCCACTTCTGCTCGGGCTCGTCGACCCAGGCGGGAACGGCGGGATCGCGGCGGTCGAGGGTCGCGTCCGCGGCGCAGATGCCGGCGTCGACCTGCCGTTGCCGGCGGCGGGTCCGCAGGACGTCCCAGCCCTCGTCGAACAGCCCGCGGGTCCCGGCCAGGTCCGATTCCTTCGCGTGCAGCGGCCAGTGCGGCGCGGTGAAGGCGACGTAGCCGAAGAACGGCTGCGCACTGTCCGCCTCCCGGATCGCCGCCGCGGCATGCGCACCGATCTCGTCGGTGTAGTAGAAGTCCGGCCCGAGATCGGACAGCGGTACGGGCGTCTCGCCGTCGTGCAGCGTGGTCGTCTGGAAGTAGCTCCCCGCCCCGCTGATCGTTCCCCAGAAACGCTCGAAGCCCCGTCGCGTCGGCCAGCTGCCGGCGGGCTGCTCGCGCTCGTTGGACAGGTGCCACTTGCCCGTCATGTGCGTGTGATAGCCCGCCGCCCGGAACGTCTCGGCGAGCGTCGCGCAGCGTTCGGTCAGGCTGCCGGGGTATCCACCGGGGCCGTCGTTGTTCACGAGTTCGGCGACGCCGGTCTGGTGCGGGTGCAGTCCGGTCAGCAACGACGCACGGGAGGGACTGCAGCGGGCGGTGTTGTAGAAGTTCGTCAGCCGCACCCCGTGCTCGCCGAGGCCGTCGATGGTCGGGGTCCCGATCTCGCCGCCGTAGCAGCCGATGTCGGAGTACCCCATGTCGTCGACCAGGATGATCAGGACGTTCGGTCGCGCAGTTCCCATGAAACCCCTCGTTATTCGGTCAGTTGTGCGTTCGGGCCCAGCCCAGCAGCATTCCGCCGTCGACTGTCAGGTCGACGGCGGTGACGACCGCGACCCGGCTCATCCCTTCAGGCCCGACGTGGCGACACCGTCGACGATCTTGCGCTGGAAGGTGACGAACAGGACCAGCGGCGGCACCAGCGCAAGGGTGCTCATGGCAAGCATCGGTCCCCACGACGAGTCACCCGTCGAGTCGAGGAACTGGCGCAGGCCGAGCGGGACGGTGAACAACTGGACGTCGTTCAGGTAGATGAGCTGCTTGAAGAAGTCGTTGTACGTCCAGATGAAGGTGAAGATGATCGTGGTCACCAGCGCCGGCCGCAGCAGTGGGAACACGATGTAGCGGTAGGTCTTCCACGGCGAGCAGCCGTCCAGCCGCGCGGCCTCGTCCAGCTCCCGCGGCAGCGACCGGATGAACTGGACCATCAGCAGCACGAAGAACGCGTCGACGGCGAAGAAGTGCGGCACGAACAGCGGGTAGAACGTGTTCACCCAGCCCAGCTTGTTGAACAAGATGTACTGCGGCACGAGCGTGACGTGGGTCGGCAGCATCAGCGTCACCAGCATCGTCGCGTAGGCGATCCGGCGGCCGATGAAGTTCAGCCGCGCGAACGCGTACGCGGCCAGGCTGCAGGAGATGACGTTGCCGATGATCGCGGCCACCGAGATGAACAGCGAGTTCTCGATGAAGATGCTGAAGGCGGTCGACACGCCCTTCCAGCCCTCGGTGTAGTTCGCCGGCTCGAAGTGCCGCGGGACCAGACCGGGCTGGGAGAAGATCTCGTCGGTCGGCTTGAACGAGCTCGCCACCATCCACACCAGCGGATAGAGCATGACGAGCGTGACCACGATCAATGCGAAGTGCGCCAGCAGACGCTTCCGCTCAGTTCTCATAGTGCACCCAGAACTTGCTGAAGAAGAAGTTGACCGCGACGACGGCGCCGGCCAGCAGCACGAGCATCCAGGCCATCGCCGCGGCGTAGCCCATGTCGAAGTTCACGAATCCCTCCTGGTAGAGATACAGGGAGTAGAAGAGCGTGGAATCGGCCGGGCCGCCCGAGCCGTCGCTGATAATGAAGGCCGGCGCGAACGCCTGGAACGACCGGATCAGCTGCAGCGTGAGGTTGAAGAACAGGATCGGGCTCAGCAACGGCATCGTGATGCTCCAGAACTGCCGGCCCCGGCTCGCGCCGTCGACCTGCGCGGCTTCGTAGAACTCGCGCGGGATCTGCCGGAGCCCGGCCAGGAAGATCACCATCGGGGCGCCGAACTGCCACACCTCGAGGGCGATCAGCGTGCCCAGCGCGGTGTGGGGTTCGGAGATCCAGGACGGGCCGTGGATCCCGACGAGCGCGAGGATCTGGTTGACCAGGCCGTCACCGTTGAACACCTTGCGCCACAGCACCGCGATCGCGACGCTGCCGCCGAACAGCGACGGCAGGTAGATCGCCGACCGGTAGAAGTCCAGGCCGCGCAGTCCGCGATTGAGGACGACCGCGACCGCGAGCGCGAAGCACAGGCTCAGCGGCGTCCCGACGGCGACGTAGATCGCGGTGACCTTCAGCGACTGCACGAGCAGCGGGTCCTCACCGAGCATCCGGCCGAAGTTGCCCGCGCCGATCCACTTCGGCGCGGACAGCAGGTCGTACTTGGTGAACGCGAGGTACAGCGACATCAGCATCGGCCCGGCGGTGAAGGCCAGGAAGCCGATCAGCCACGGCGCCAGGAAGGCCAGCGCCCAGCCGTTCTGGTACCGGATCCGGCGTCTGCGAGTCACTTGAGTGCGGTCTGTGCATCGGAGAAGAACTTCGTCACGGCCTGCGCGACCGTGCTCTTCCCGAACCCCACGACCTGGTTGACGTTCGGCAGCGAGGTCTGCAGGAGCTTGCTGGCACCGGGCGGGTACATCTGCAGCGCCGCAGGTCCCCGCGACGCGATCAGGGCGTAGTTGTCCAGCACCAGCTTGTTCAGCCCGGTGGCGGACGTGCTGACCGTCTTGCGGATGTCCTCCGGGATCGGGACGCCACGGGCCAGTCCCATCGCGGTCGCGGCCTCGGCGTTGCTGGTGAGGAACTTCAGCATCGAGACGGCTCCCTCGATGTTCTTCGACTTCGGCGAGATCGCGAACCAGCCGGCCGGAATGACGTTGGTGCCGGGCTGGGTGCCCGGGCCGCCGGACGGGAAGGTGCCGAGGCTCAGCGCGTCCTTGGTCAGACTCTGCATCGACGGCAGGCCGCGGGACGTCGCCGTACCGGTGTACGCCGCCTTGCCGACGGTGACCGGGTCGTTCTGGAAGCCGGTCGCGGCCGCGGTGACCGCCATCGGCACGGCTGATCCGTTGCCGCGCAGATCCTGCCACAGCTGGAGCCACGCGGCCAGGTCGTCCTCGCCGAAACCCAGCGAGCTGCCGTCCCCGAACAACGCCTTGCCCCGGCCGCGCAGGAAGGACTCGAGCGCGATCGGGCTGCCGCCGAGGTCCGCCGTACCGGCGAGCTTGTGACCGCTCTTGCCCCAGACCTCGCCCATCGTCGCCTTGTACTGGTCGATGGTCCAGTCCGTGCCCGGCGCCGCCAGGCCGAGGCCCTTCAGCTTGGTCGTGTTCACGATGATCGCCGGCTGGGTCGCAGCCCCGAGCAGGGCGAAGTAGTACTTGCCGTCCGCCTTGGTGGTGGTGGCCACGTAGTCCGGCATCGAGTCGAGCCCGAGGTCGTCCTTGTACTCGTCCAGCGGCTGCACCGCCTGCCGCTTGATGTACTCCATCAGGTACGGCAGGTGGATCTGGAACACGTCCGGCGGGTTGCCGCCGGCCACGCGGGTCGCCAGCTTGTCGTAGTAGCCGGAGAAGCCGGAGTACTGCGGGTTGACCTTCGAGGCGCCCTCCGACTTCTGGTAGAGATCGAGTGCCGCGATCAGCTTCTTGTTCTGATCGCCCTCGCCCCAGAACATGAACTCCAGCGTCGAGCCGGAGCCGCCGCCGGACGACGAGCCGCCGAGTCCGCGCGAACAGGAGGTCAGCGCCGCGGCGCCGGCCGCCGCCGCTCCGAACTGCAGGAGTGCCCGGCGGGAGACCTGAGGACCTGGGAACGACGTCATGATGTGCCTTTCGCTGTCGATGCGAGTGGGGCGCGGACCAGGGCCGCGGCGGCCGGCAGCGCGTCGGCCACCTCGTCGGCGGCCAGTCCGGCCAGCCGGGCGACGACCGGCGCCGCCTCGGGTACCGCCGCGATGTTGCGTTGTTCGTGGGGATCGTCGACCAGGTCGTACAGCTCGGCCTCGTCGTGGGAGCGGAAGACGTAGCGGTGGCCGGCCGTTCGTACGGAGAGGTTGAGACTGTCTCGCGGCCACTGCCAGTCCCGCGCATGGAACGGTGAACCGTCACCGCCCGGGCGGCCGTCGTGCAGCATCGTCTCGGCCGTTACGTAGTCACGGATCGGCGCGGCCGACGTGTCGCCGAGCATCGCGGCGAAGGACCGCCCGTCGTGCTGCTCGTGCCACGGCACGCCGGCCACCTCGCACAAGGTCGGCCCGATGTCGCACAGCGACACGAAGTTCGCGTTCCTGGAGGCCCGGCCGTCGGGATGACGAACGATCAGCGGGACACGCAGGTCCTCCTCGTAGTGCAGCCAATGGCCCTTCTCCATCAGCCGGTGCGCGCCCATCAGGTCGCCGTGGTCGGAGGTGAACACGACCACCGTCCGGTCCCACTCCCCCGCATCCTCCAGGTACCGGCGGATCCGCCCGAGCTGGGCGTCGACCAGCGCGCACAGACCGAGGTAGTGGCTCGTGACCTCGATCCACTCCTCCTCGGAGAGGTGCTCGAAGTCCCGGGCGAAGTGCGATTCCCGCACCTCACGCGGCTTACCCGCCGTGCCGCCCGCCCAGCTCGCGGGCAGCCGCACCTTGTCCCGATCGATGATCCGGTCGTACGGACTGGGGACCGACATCGGGAAGTGCGGGGCGTTGAACGAGCACACGGCCAGCCAGGGCCTGTCCGCCGGGCGCTGGTCGAGGCTCTCGAGGAACCTGTCGCACTGCCAGGTCTCCAGGTAGGCGTCGAGCGGAAGGCTCGACGTCGCGTACGGCCGCCGGGCCAGGGCGGCGAGGTCCTTCGCGGTCAGGTTCTCGATGTGTTTCGCGTCGAAGGCATAGCCCTGTCCGGCGGCCCACTCCCGGTACTCCTCGATGTAGCGACCGCGGTCCTGACCGTTCAGTACGGCGGGAATCGCGCTGCTGCTCGCCCAGCCCATTCGGTCGGGCGTCGTGCCGGGGACGTGCCATTTGCCGTTGTAGTGCGTGTAATACCCGGCGTCGGCGAACGACCGCGCGAACCCGGCGGAGCGCAGCTGCGGTTCGATCGGGCGCCAGTTCCCGAGCACTCCGTGGTGTCGTGGCATCAGCCCGGTCCACAAGCTCGTCCGAGCCGGGCAGCAGAGCGGGAACGGCGTGTAGCAGGCGTCGAACACGGTCGACTCACCCGCCAGCTCGTCGAGCTGGGGAGTCCGCGCGGCCGGGTTGCCGGTGCAGCCCATGGTGTTCCAGCTCTGCTCGTCGGCCATCACGACCAGCACGTTCACGCGGCGCGTCACGCTGTCCGTCACCTGCTTCCGCTCCACCAGGCCTCATTTACTTCAAGCTGAAGTTAATTGGGCCGATGAGGGCTGTCAACAGGTCGCCACCTCTTAACTTCAGCCGGAAGCAAATCCCTGACCAGACCGGGGGCCGCCGCTTCTGTTGCCCGAAGCCCCTGGACGATCTGTGCGCCGCAGGTCGTCGACTCCTGCTCGCCGGAACGCTGCGGATCGAGAACACCGACACAAGTGCAGCACTAGTGGGTACCGGGTGGGCGAGGTGATTGCGATGTACGACGTGTTGGTGCTGGTCGAAGAAGAGATCAGCGTGGCCGATGCCAAGGAACTGGTGCAGCTGTACGCGGTACCGCGGACGCGGTGAAGTTCCACGTGCTGGTTCCGTGTGAGAACGCGAGAGCGCAGGTCGAGGCGTCACTGACCGGGCTCGCCGGGTCGGACCTGTTCGGGATGCCCAGTCAGCGGTACGCGTTCCGGCCGGACGAGGGCGTACTGCAGGCGGCGGACGACGCCCAGCGAGCGGTCGACGCCGAGGCGGCCGCGGCACTCGAGCGCAGCGTCGGGCGGCTGCGGTCCTTCGACCGGGACGCGGACGGCCTGATCACGCATCGGCATCCGGTCGACGAGCTCGTCGACTACATTCCGCGCGTGCGCGGGCAGGAGGTCGTCGGCCTCACCCGCCCGCACGTCATCGCCGAGCTCCTGCACGTCGACTGGTCCGCCCAGGCCCGCCGCCACCTCGGCGTACCGGTCCTGCACCTGCTCGAACAGCAGCCTACGGAGTGACCATGATCTGCGCCGCGTTCGCCTTCAGGGAGGCGTTCGCCCAGCGCAGCTGACGCAGGGTCTGCGGATGGCAGGACTTGGTCAGCTCCAGGAGCTCGTCGTCCTTGAGCGCCTGCGCGGTCTGGGCGAGGATCTCCCAATCGAGCGAGACGCCGGCGGCCTTGCGGTGGATCTCGCGTAGATCCCTCAGCAGCAGGAGCGCCGCGTCATGCTGTCCGCCGAGGAGCTCCGCGCCCATGTGCCGTGCGGCCGCCAGCAGACCGGCCTCCTCGTGCGGCTCCGCGTCCAGCCCGACGCCGTAGTTCTCCCCGTGTTTCGCCAGCGCGCGGACGTGGTCCTGGGACCAGCGGGCGAGATCCCGGCCGAGGTAGAAGATGTCGTGGTCCGCCTTGTGCCGGCTGGAGGCGCGCAGCAGCTCCGCCGCCAGATCGTTCTCGGCACGATGCAGCTCGCGAAGCGCCAGGCCTACCTTGTTCGTCATCGGCTGCCTTCCTCCGCGGCCAGGTACTCCACGACCGCAGCGTCGTCACCGCCGCGGGTCGCCGGCACCCGGCCGCCGGCCGGCTTGGACGCCGTCGTGGTCGGCGCCTGGGCCGGTGTGTCACCGACGGCGATCCGCTCGGCCCGGGCCGCCGCGCATTTGAACAACGGTTGCTTCGAGCACGGATCCCAGTCGGTGACCGTCAGCTCGTTCGCCGCCCGCCCGGACTGTCTCTCCGCCGCGTCCCAGTACCCGTAGTGGAACGGCAGGAACAACGTCCCCTGCCGGATACCGCTGATCCGCAGCTTCGCCTCCACCCGCCCCCGCGGCGTGGAGATCCGCAGCAGATCGCCCTCGCCCCAGCCGTGCAGATCGGCGTCGTACGCCGACAGCTCGACCCAGACGTCCGGCGCCGCGTCGCGCAACTGCCGAACCCGTCCCGTCTTGGTCCGGGTGTGGAAGTGGTACAGCGTCCGTCCGGTGGTCAGCAGGTACGGGTACTCCGGCGTCGTCGGCTCGTGCGCAGGCAGGTACTCCGCGGCCTTCAGCACGGCCTTCCCGGACGGATTCATCGCCTTGTACTCGACCGGATCCAGCGGCGCGCCCGTCAGCAGGTCCTTGCCGTAGCTCTCGCAGTACGACGGGGAGCTCCAGAACTCGCCGTCCACGTAGATGCGCTCGGTCCCGTCCGGATGCTCGTCGTTGCACGGCCACTGGATCCCGCTCCCGCCCCGCAGCTTCGGGTAGCTCAGCCCGCTGTAGTCGCACGGACGTCCCGCGCTGCACGCCTTCCAGGCCTCGAACGCGCCCTCGGCGTCCGACCACTTCACCAGCGGCTGCCCGTCCTTGTCCTTCAGCTCGAGCCGCCGCGCGTAGTCGATGAAGATGTCCAGGTCGGCACGCGCCGTCCCCGGCGGCTCCACCGCCTTCTCCGACAGGTGCACCGTCCGGTCGGCGTTCGTGAACGTCCCCGTCTTCTCGCCCCAGGTCGCGGCCGGCAACACCACGTCGGCCAGCTGCGCGGTCTCGGACAGGAAGATGTCCTGGACGACCAGGAACAGGCGTTCCTGGGTGAGGATGTCGCGGATCCGGCGCAGCTCGGGCAGCGACACCGCCGGGTTCGTCCCGCTGACGTAGAGGAACCGGATCGAGCCGTCCTCGACGTAGCGCAGCATCTGCATCAGATGGGTCGGCTCGGAGTAGTGCGGGATCTGCTGCGGCTCGACGTTCCAGACTTTCGCGAGGTCGGCCACCTGTTGGTCGTTCGCCCAGTTCCGGAAACCCGGTAGGTCCCCGTCCGCACCGCACTCGCGGGTGTTCTCGGCCGTCGGCTGCCCGTTCATCTGCAGGATCCCGCAGCCCGGGCGACCGAGCATCCCGCGGATCAGGTTCACGTTGTTGACCTGGACGGCGGCCGCGGTCGCCTGGTGGGACTGGTAGAACCCTTGCAGCACGGTCGACAGCAGCCGCTCCGCCGTTCCGAGCAGGCGTGCCGCGTCCCGGATGTCGCCGGGCGCGACGTCGCAGATCGCGGCGGCCCACTCCGGGTCGCAGCCCGCGACCTGCTTCTCGAGCTCGTCGTACCCGACGGTGTGCCGGTCGACGTACTCACGGTCGATCCAGTCGTTGGCGACGATCTCGTGCAGGAGCGCGTTCATCAGCGCCACGTTGGTCCCGGGGCGCGGCGCCAGGTGGATCGTCGCGGCGGCGGCCACCGGCGTACGGCGCGGATCCACACAGAGCACCCGCGGCGGGTTCGGGCCGGCGAGCCGGTCGAGGATCCGGGTCCACAACACCGTCTGGGTCTCGGCCATGTTGTGCCCGTAGAGCGCGATGACGTCGGCGTGATCGACGTCGGTGTACGAGCCGGGCTGGCCGTCGCAGGCGAACGACTCCTTCAGCGCAGCCGCCGCGGTCGCCGTACACAGCCTGGTGTTGCCGTCCAGGTGGTTCGTGCCGATGCCGCCGTGGCCGATCAGCGCGAGGGTGTAGTACTCCTCCAGGAACAGCTGGCCCGTGGTGTAGAAGCCGATCGAACTCGGACCGCGCTCGGCGAGCAACTCCTTCGTGCGCCCGGCGACCGCCGTCATCGCGGTGTCCCAGTCGGTCTCCACGAGCTGTCCGTCGCGCCGGATCAGCGGCGTCGTGAGTCGATCGGCCGCATTGTTGGCCTGGTAGCCGAACAGATCCGTCGGACCCAGCCGGCCGTGGTTGACGCGGTCGACGGCCCGGCCGCGGACGCCGACGATCCGGCCGTCCTTCACCGCGATGTCCAGCCCGTCGCCGTTCGAGTGCAGGATCGTTGCCGACTGCACCCACTCGTCGACGTCCGCCGGGCTCAGCCCCGCGTCCAGGCGCAGATCGACCCGCTGCGGCCAGTCCTGTCCCGGCCCGTACGGCGTCCGGGTCCCCCAGGGTTCCGCGATCCGGTCGATCCTTCCCATCTGGAGCCGGTGCCCGGCCCGGCGGGAGGCAAACCATGGAGCAGCTCCGGGATTCGGCCGGCGCTCGTCGGGTACCCGGAGGGAGTCCCGGGCCGCGGTACAACCATGCGCCGCACTTCGCCGGGACGGACACGGACAGGGCACCCGCAATGGCAACGAGTAGTCCAGTCACCGTTTCGTCGCGTCGCTCCGAATCCCGCCGGCTCGAGCAACTGCTGCGCGCTGCGCACGCCGCCCGCGGACGACGACGCGCAGAGCTCCTCGACGAGGCCATTGTCGCCGGCCTCCCGCTGGCCCGGACGCTGGCCCGCCGCTTCCGCGGCCGCGGGGTGGACAACGACGATCTCGAGCAGGTCGCGGTCGAGCACCTGATCAGGGCCGTCCGCAACTATCGGCCGACCGACGACTCGGACTTCCGGTCGTACGCCCTGCCGACGATCCGGGGCGGGATCCGGCACCACTTCCGGGACAACGCGTGGGCGATCAGACTCCCGCGCCGCCTGCAGGAGATCCAGGCCCGGGTGAACAGCGTCCAGACCGCACTGGCGGTCGACCTCGGGCACTGGCCGACGTACGCCGAGCTCGCGGAGGCGACCGGCATCGACGTCGCCGAGGTCCGGGCGGCCGAGCAGGCGCGGGGCTGTTTTCAGCCGACCTCCCTGGACGCCGAGCGGGCTACGGAGGGCGGCTGGAACCTCGGCGGGCAGCTCGCCGACCCGCGCAACACCTACGAACTGGTCGATCAGGTCCATTCCCTGTGGCCGGTGGTCAACGAGCTGCCCGAGCGTGATCGGCTGATCCTGCGCAGGCGCTTCGTCGACCACCTGACCCAGGCGGAGATCGGCGCCGAGATCGGTATCAGCCAGATGCAGGTCTCCCGGCGCCTGCGGACCATCATGGGCCGCCTCCAGCTGGCGCTGTCGGCCTAACGGCCGACAGCCTTGGCGAGCTCGGCCTTGCTCATCGAGGAACGGCCCTTGATGTTCTTCTGCTTGGCCTCGTTGTAGAGCTGTTCCTTCGTGCGGCCCTTCGACCCGCTGTGCGATCGCAGACCGCCGCGGCGCCCGGACGAGATGTCGTCGGTCGACGACCGGCTCTTCTCCTTCGCCTCGCCGGCGCGGGCCCGCTCCTTGTTCACGGTGCGCGCCGCGATTTCCTCGGCGACGTCCTCGCTCCGGCCGCGCTCCTTCAGACCCGCTTTGATGTGCTCGTACTGCCGTTCCCGCTTGCGATTCGATCCTGCCGGCATGTTCGTCACGCTCCCTTCCGCCCGTCCGGTACCCGGAGCTCCGCCGGGCAAGCGGGCGCATGGAGTGCGGACGGGCGGGCACCGGTGCGTCATCACGTCGGCTCGCAAGGAGGCAGACATGAGTACCGTTCCCACCCCGCAGGGCCCGGTTCCGCCGGTGGTGCCGCTCCCCGATCCGGATCCCGACCTCGACCCACAGCCCGAGCCCGAGCCCGATCCGGACGAGAACCCGGACGAGCAACTCCCCCGCGATTCCTGACCTGCTACCGCCGGCCGTGCTCCCTCTCCGAGGGAGCACTCCTTTGTTTCCTGCCGATCCGGCGTGTCCGCAGTAGGAACTGCCGAGGTTAGGTGGTCAGCCGGTGCGCTTGAAGCGGTGGGAGCGGGTCCGCTGGCGTTGCCAGGGCAGGACGCAGCTCGCCGCCGAGCGCGACCGCGACCGGCATGGCGAGCGGTACGGCGTGAAGCGCGCGACCGTCGGGTCCACGGAGACCCGCCGGGGCCGCTCCTGATCAAGCTGTTCGTTCATCTCGTCACCTTCTCCACCCGCCCGGTACCCAGCCCCGAATCCGAGGCTCAGCCGATCGGTACGTCGGTGACGACCGCGTAATGGTCGGACGGCGGGCGGCCGTGGTCCTCGTCGAAGCCGACCAGGCGGGTTTCGCGGGAGGTCAGCCCGTCGTTGGCGAGGATGTAGTCGATGCGGTGGTCCTCGAGCCATTCGCCGTGCCCGAGGTACGGGTTGCGGGAGCTGTACGTCGCACCGTCGTACCCGTTCGGTTTCCAGCAGTCGTCGAGCACGGCCAGCAACGGTTTGAGCTCGGGCCGGTCGGGCGGCGCGTTCAGGTCTCCGGCCACGATCACCTCGTCACCGCCCGCGCCGAGCTCGGACACCAACGCGGCCAGCGCCTCGGCCTGTGCCAGGCGCTCCCGTTCGTGGTTCTCCTCCCAGTCCAGGCAGCTCGTGACGAAGTGCAGGCTCTGCGCGCCCAGCCGGATCTCCGCCCGCAGCGCGACAGTGCCCTCCGACAGGTTGTGCTGCTCGACCTCCCGCAACGGGAAGCGACTCAGGATGCCCAGCCCGAGATGGACGTCAGGGTCCGGGTCCCGCGGCATCCGGGACGGCGCGAAGGCCGGCGACATGCCCAGCTCGAAGCCCAGCTGGTGGGTCTGGGAGCGACCGTCGACACGCCAGGTTTCCTGCAGTGCAACGAAATCCGGTCGTTGCGTCCGTACCGTCTCCGCGAT
The DNA here is from genome assembly GCF_040610875.1 of Kribbella sp. NPDC003505. NCBI lineage: Bacteria > Bacillati > Actinomycetota > Actinomycetes > Propionibacteriales > Kribbellaceae > Kribbella > Kribbella sp. NPDC003505. Next base: position 206,019 of record NZ_JBEXNA010000008.1, read on the forward strand.
CGCGCGCTGCCGGCGCAACCATCGGTCGCCGAACCGTCCCCAGACGTTCCACGTCATGAACCTCACGACTGTCTCACCCTTTCGTCCTCCCTCGCCGGTACCCGCCGATCCGGCCGCCACGCAGCGGTTTGCGCAGCCGTGCCGCCCGGGAACCGGGGAGGGGTAGAACCTTGGGAGGGGCTATGACTGTCGGTGGCGTTGACACCTATTACGACTACGACGAGCACCAGTGGAAGTTCCGTCGGCTCGGAGGCGGGCCGGTGCGCCGGCAGCCGGTCTGCCCGGTGCCGCACCGGGAAGCGGAGACCGAGAAGCAGCAGGCGGCCGGCCCGCGGGTCTCGCCCGAGTCCGGCGACGGCTGACACCCCCAGGCGGCCGGCCTCGCGCAAATGCTGGGAGCGTGCGGGGGGTGTGTGCTCAACCGGCGTGCGAAGTCGACCGCCCTCGCAGTCAGTGTCCCACCCTGTGGACACCTCGAACACAACGACCCGAAACCGTCCGCATATCGGTGCCTGGCTAGGGTTTTACCCGCTTTTCTGCCAGCAGCTTGAGGCGCTTCAGCGTTTCTGTGTTCCGTGCGTGCAGCGCCAGGTCCGCGACAGCCGCCGGCAGCAGCGAGATCGGTCCGCTGGTCGCCTGCTCGGTCATCACGACACGACAGCCCGTCGGGGTCTCGGTGGCGCGGAACTCGACCTCGCCGCGACCTGCCGGCCACACCCGGACCTGCAGTTTCAGCCGCCGCGACGGCTCGTACTCCAAGGCCGTCGTCGTATCGTCGATCACCAGCGGCCAGGCGCCCACCGAGTGGTGGATCCGCCCACCGGGTTCGGGCCATGGCGGATCGACGTCCCGGATCCGGGACGCGCCGACCACCCACGCGGCGTATGACCATCCGTCGGTCAGGATCGCGAACACGTCGTCGACGCTCGCGTCGATCAAGCACTCGTTCTCACTCACGCTGCACCCGGTACCCCACCCGACACTTCGCCACGCTGTGCAACCAGGAGTGCGAGGCACTGCCGGAGGGAACCTGAGCGCCATGAAGATCGGCGTACTGGACATCGGATCGACCACCGCGCAACTCCAGGTGACGGAGGCGGTACCGGGCGCGCCCCCGCTCCCCACCCATGCCTTCAAGCAGCGCATCCTGCTCGGCGAGGCGCTGCAGCCGGACGGCACCATCGCGGAGGACGGGATCGACCGGGTGATCGACGGCGTCCGGACGGCGGCGACCGTCGCCCGTGACCTTCAGGTCGACCGGCTCTACGCGTTCGCCACCTCCGCCATCCGCGACGCCACCAACGCGGGCGACATCGCGGCCCGGCTCAGCGCGGAGACCGGCGTCCATCCGCGGTTCCTGAGCGGCGAGGACGAGGCACGGTTGACCTACCTGGCGGTGCGTCGGTGGTACGGCTGGTCGGCGGGACGGTTGCTGGTCCTGGACATCGGCGGCGGCTCGATGGAGATCGCGCTCGGCCGCGACGCCCAGCCCGACGTCGCCGTGTCGCTGCCGCTGGGCGCCGGTCGCCTCACCCGGACCTTCCTGCCCGACGACCCGCCGAGCGCCGATCAGCTGCACGAGCTGCGCCATCACGTGCGCACCACCCTGCGCCAGGTCTCCGACCGCTTGCTGTGGGAGGGCGATCCGAAGCAGGTCATCGGCAGTTCGAAGACCTTCAAGCAGCTCGCCCGGCTGGCCGGTGCTCCGCCGCAGCGGCGCGGGCCGTTCGTCCGCCGTTCGCTGGCCCGCAAGGACGTACGCCGCTGGCTGCCGCGACTGGCGGCGATGTCCAGCGCGGACCGGGCCGACCTGCGCGGTATCTCGCAGTACCGCGCTCGGCAAAGCCTGGCGGGCGCCGTGGTCGCGAACGCAACGATGAGCACCCTCGACATCGAGAACCTCGTGGTGTCCCCCTGGGCGCTGCGCGAAGGCATCCTGTTGCACCACCTCGAGACCGTCACGGACCAGCAACATCCCTCGACGGTCGAGTCCCTGCAGCCGGCGACCGCCCTCGCCCCGGTGCCGGACGTGGTGACCACCATCCAGCGCTGACTCCTACTCGCGACTGTCCTGGTCGAGGACCTTGTTCACCGCGCGTTCCAGCTTGACCCGGATCTCCTCGTCGGAGAGATCGTCGCCGACGCGGTCCACGGTGCCGGCGATCGTCCGGCCGTGTTGGTACTGCTCGACGACGCGTGGGTCGACGTACGACGCTCGTGCCACGGCCGGTGTGTTGCCGAGGTGCTCGGAGACCTCCTCGAGCATGTCCTTCACCGCCGCGTTCAGCGCCTTCTTCGTCGCGGGCGGGTCCGCCTCGGCCAGATCGACCGCGGCGTGCACAGTCGCGGTCCAGGTCCGCAGGTCCTTCACGGTGAAGTCCTCACCGACCAGTTCCCGGAACCGGTCGTTGATCATTCCCGCGTCGATCTCGTGGTACTCGCCGTCCTCGCGATACACCAGCAGCCGCTGCTCACCGTGCCGGGCGCGTTTCAGAGCTCGAACCGCCGCGACCAGGTTGTCGTCGTCGAGCTCGAGCGTCCGCCGCTGCCCGCCCTTCGCGCGGAAGTCGAACACCAGCTTCCCGTGGCTGACCCGGACGTCGTCGCGCAGCAACGTCGCCGCGCCCCGGCTCCCGTACTCCTCGGCGTACTGCGTGTTGCCCGTCCGGAAGACGCCGTAGTCGAGCATCCGCAACGCGACCGCCAGCACCCGCCGCCGCTGCAGGCCCTTCGCGCATAGGTCCTCGTCCACCGCCTCGCGGAAGGCCGGCAGTTTGCGCGCCAACTGCCGGACGCGGTCGTGCTTGTCCGCGTCCTGCGCCGTCCGCCAGTCGTCGTGGTAGAGGTACTGCCGCCGCCCGGCCTCGTCGGTCCCGACAGCTTGGATGTGCCCGTTCGGAAAAGGGCAGATCCACACGTCCTCCCAAGCCGGCGGGATCGCCAGCGTGCGGATCCGTTCCACCACGTCGGTGTCGTCGATGACGTTGCCGTCGTCGTCGAGATAGCTGAACCCGCGCCCTCGCCGCCGACGCGTGAACCCCGCCTCGTCGGGATGACTACGCCGCAAGCGCACTGTCAGTCCTCGGCCGACTGCTGGAGGTTGGCGTAGATCAGCTGCAGGTAGTCGGCCCCGGCGACCGCTGTCAGTGCGGAAGCCGCGATCCGCGTGAAGCGCGGCGCGAACAGGAAGCCGATACTGAACCCGGTCGCCACCCACACCGCCAGGCAGAACGGGCAGCTCACCAGCTCGCCGATCGCGTGCCGGAGCTCTCCGTCCTCGCGCACCTCCTCCGTCACCTCGGCGGGCCCGGCACTGTCCCGGTAGCGCGTGAACGGCATCCGCAGCGGGCTGGTGATCGCGTCCTTGCTGATCAGCCGCGCCAGCTTGTGCGTCCCCGCGGTCATCAGGATCAGGTCGTACGGCGAGATTCTCCGGCCGCTCGTACCGCGCAACGCAGCCACCGCGCCCGCGGCACCGGCCAATCCCGCGAACGCGGTCATCGCGACCACGTAGCCGCCGAGCGGCCGGTTGGCGCCTTGGCGGTATTCGTCGGCCGTCTCACGGACCGATTCGGCCAGCTTCGTCATGATGGGATCACCTCGTGTCGTCGTGGACGCGTAGCCAGCGGTAGCCGTGGCCCGTGAGTCGGACTGTCGTGCCGGAGGCGGGCTCGTACTCGCCGTCGGCCAGCAGGTCGGAGCGTGCGTCGTACGGGATGTCGACCTGGAGATCGTCGGGCGACAGGTTCGCGAGCATCAGGACGGCGTCGCCGGGGCGGTGGTGCACGACCCCGAAGACCGAGCGTTGCCGCAGCGACAGTGCGTCGCAGCGGGCCGACGGACAGTCGCCGAGGTCTCGCCGGGTCCGGGCCAGCTGGGCCACCTTGCTCAGCTGCGAGTCGGGCCGGAGCTCCTGGTCGGCGACGTTGACCCGCGAGTACCCGTACGGCCCGCGCTGGACAGCCGCCGGACGGACCGTGTCGGGCGGCGCCTTGCTGAAGCCGCCGTTCGGGTCCGCCGACCACTGCATCGGCGTCCGCACCGCCGCCCGGTCCGGCAACGACAGGTCCTCGCCCATCCCGATCTCCTCGCCGTACCGGATGACCGGTGCCCCCGGCAACGACTGGACGATCGCGTGCGCCAGCACGGTCCGGCGGACGTCGCCGAGCATCGGAGCGAGCCGGCGGCGGATCCCGCGGCCGAACACCCGCATCTCCGCGGCCGGCGCGAACGCGGCCAGCACCTCGTCGCGCTCGGACGGCGACAGCCGGTCCAGGTCCAGCTCGTCGTGGTTGCGCAGCCAGTTGACGTAGGTGCACCCGTCCGGCGGCTTCGGTTGCGCACGTAACGCGCGGACCAGCGGCTCGGCGTCGCTGCGGGCGAGCGCGAGGAACAGCAGGTTGTTCGTCCAGAAGTCGAGTACGGCGTGCAGGCGGCTCGCGTCGCCGAAGTAGTCGTCGTACTCCTGCGGCGGGGCGTCCACCTCGCCCATCAGCGGCGCATCGCCGGCCGCGTCGGCGAGTTCGGTCAGGAACCAGAAGCCGTCGTCACGCTCGTCGGTCAACGCCGCCTGGCGGACCATGTAGGGCACCGCATCGACCCGGAACCCGTCGACGCCGCGGTCCAGCCAGAACCGGATGATCCGGGCGATCTCTTCACGCACAGCCGGGCGGCCGACGTCCAGGTCGGCCTGGTGCCGGTAGAACGCGTGCCGGTAGTACATCCCGGCGTGCTCGTCGTACGCCCAGATCGAGTCCTCGACACCGGCAAAGACGGGCTCCCGGACGACGGGATCGTCGCGCGGCTCCGCGGCCCACACGTAGTAGTCGCGGTACGGCGAATTGGGGTCGTCCCGCGCTGCCCGGAACCAGGGGTGCCGCACCGAGGTGTGCTGCACGACCAGTTCGACCAGCACCCGCAGATCGAGCTCGTGACACCGCTCGACGAGTTCCTCGAAGTCCGCCATGGTGCCGAACCGCGACGAGACGCCGCAGTGATCCACGATGTCGTACCCGGCATCGAGGTACGGCGACACGTAGAAAGGCTGCACCCAGATCGTGTCCGCCCCGACGGCCCGCACATGGTCGAGTCTCCGGACGATCCCCTCGAGATCACCCACGCCGTCCCCGTCGGCGTCGAAGAACGTCGCCGGGTCCAGCTGATAGATCACCCGCCCGTCGAGTCGCATACCCCGCCGGTACCCGTCCGGCACGCCCTGAACGCCCCGGTCACGGGTTGAGCAGGACCTTCACCATGTCGTCGGTCTTCTGCTGGAAGGACTCGTACGCCGCCGGGCCGTCCGAGAGCGGCAGGTGGTGGGAGGCGAACGTGTCGACGTGCAGCGGATCGTCGTCGGTGAGCAGCGGGAGGATCTGGCTGCTCCAGCGCCGCACGTTGGCCTGCCCCATCCGGAGCTGGATCTGCTTGTCGAAGATCGTCAGCATCGGCATCGGGTCGGCCATACCGCCGTACACGCCGACCAGCGAGATCGTGCCGCCGCGCCGGACGACGTCGATCGCCAGGAGCAGCGCGGCCATCTGGTCGATGCCGGCCTTCTGCATGACCTTGCGCTGGATCGCGTCCGGCAGCAGACCCGCCGCCTGCTGAACGGCTCGCGCGACCGGTGAGCCGTGCGCCTCCATCCCGACGGCGTCGATCACCGAGTCCGGGCCGCGGCCGTCGGTCAGGTCGCGGATCGTGTCCGCCACCTCGCCGGAGTAGGCAAGCGCCTCCACGCCGTACGCCGTGGCGCGTTCCAGTCGCTCGGGCACCAGGTCGACGCCGATCACCCGATGACCGCGGTGCATCGCGACCCGGCAGGCCATGTCGCCGATCGGTCCCAGCCCCAGCACGACGACCGTGCCGTCCGGCGGTATCCCGGCGTACTCGACCGCCTGCCAAGCCGTCGGAAGCACGTCGGACAAGTAGACGAACCTGTCGTCCGGCGGCCCTTCGGGCACCTTGATCGGACCGTACTGCGCCTGCGGCACCCGCAGGTACTCCGCCTGCCCGCCCGGCACCTGCCCGTACAGCTTGGTGTAGCCGAACAGCGCCGCGCCCATCCCCTGATTACGGACCTGCGTCGTCTCACATTGCGTCTGCAGACCCTGCGCGCACATGTAGCACGAGCCGCAGGCGATCTGGAACGGGACCACGACCCGGTCGCCGCGCTGCAGATTGCCCACCTCGGCACCGGTCTCCTCCACGATCCCGATCACCTCGTGGCCGAGCACGTCACCGACGTCCAGGAACGGGCCCATCACCTCGTACAGGTGCAGGTCCGAGCCGCAGATACCGCTCGAGGTCACCTTCACGATCGCGTCGGTCGGTTCCTCGATCCGGGGATCCGGAACCTCGCCGTACCCGATCGACCGTTTTCCCTGCCAGGTCAGTGCTTTCATACCTGTCCGGTGCCACACCTGTCCCGGCTGAAAACGGACGCGTAGTGATCGCGGAGGCGGGCACTGGTTGTCCATGGCGCATATTTCGCAGGAACGAAGGGCGCCCCGTTCGGCTCGGGCGCCGCAGCTCAGATATGTCCGCATGATCGAGTGTGACGCCGACCGCCTCTGGAGCCTCATCACCCGGCCGGAGCTGCTCAGCGGCTGGCTCGGGCAGACCGTGCTGAGCGACACCCAGCACGGCGGCTTCACGATCGCGACGGGCGCGCATGTGCAGCACACCGGAATCGTGACGACGTGCTCGCCGCCGCACTACCTCCAGGCGGCCTTCAACAATCCGCCGCACCATCCGAGCACGGTGCTCGTGGACGTCGTACCGGCCGGCGGGTACAGCCATCTGATCCTGACCCACGGCGGTATCCACCGGGGCATGCTGCACAGCTACGACGTCCTCTGGACCGAGGCCCTCGACCGCCTGAAACAGGCGGCCGAGGGCTGAGGGCTCACGACTTGCCGGGCAGGAACTCCTGCACCTTGGACTTGAACCCCTCCTTGATGACGGCGGCCCGGTCGCTGTCACCCCGGACGATCGATTCGAGGGCCTTCTCCATCTGGTCCCAGGTGGCGTGCGGTGGGATCGGCGGCACCGCGGGGTCCGTCCGGAACTCGACCACGCACGGCCGGTCCGACCGCAACGCCTCGTCCCAGGCGGGGCCGACCTCCTCGGGCTTCTCGGCCGTGATGCCGTGCAGGCCGAGCAGCTTCGCGTACCCGGCGTAGGGGAATTCCGGCAACTCCTGGGACGGCAGGAACTGCGGCGATCCGCCCATCGCCCGCAGCTCCCAGGTCACCTGATTGAGGTCGTTGTTGTGCAGGACGGCGACCACGAGCCGCGGATCGGCCCATTCCTGCCAGTACTTCGCGATCGTGATCAGCTCGTTCAGCCCGTTCATCTGCATCGCGCCGTCGCCGACCAGCGCGTAGCACGGCCGGTCCGGCAGCCCGAACTTCGCGCCGATCACGTACGGCACGCCGGGTCCCATGGTCGCGAGCGTCCCGGACAGCGATCCGCGCATCGTCCCGCGGATCTTGACGTGCCGCGCGTACCAGTTCGCCGCCGACCCCGAGTCGGCCGCCAGGATCGCGTCGGAGGGCAGCCGTGCCGACAGCTCGTGGAACACCAGCTCCGGGTTGATCGGATCCGCCGACGTGTGCGCGCGCCGCTCCATCACCTCCCACCAGCGCGTGACGTTGCTCTCGATCCCCGACCGCCAGGACCGGTCCTCCTTGCGCCGTACCAGCGGGATCAGCGCGCGCAGCGTCCGGGCCGCGTCCCCGACCAGGTTCACCTCGAACGGGTACCGCATCCCGATCATCGTCGGATCGAGATCGATCTGGATCGCCCGCGCCTTCCCGAACTCCGGCAGGAACTGGCTGTATGGGAAGTTCGACCCGACCACCAGCAGCGTGTCACAGTCCGTCATCAGCTCGTACGACGGCCGGGTGCCGAGCAGCCCGATCGAACCGGTCACCCAGGGCAGCTCGTCGGACAGAACGTCCTTGCCCAGCAGGGCTTTGGCCACACCGGCCCCGGTCAGCTCCGCGAGCTCCGTCACCTCCGCGGCCGCGCCGCGTGCGCCCTGGCCGACCAGGATCGCCACCCGGTCCCCGGCGTTCAGGATCTCCGCCGCCCGGTCGACCTGCTCCGGGTCCGGGACGGATGCGGACCAGCTCAGGTCCATGCTCGACGGGACCATCTTGAATGCGTGCGACGGCGCCGCGTACTCGAGCTCCTGCAGGTCCGACGGGATGATCAGCGCGGTCACCGTACGGCGCGCCGTGGCGATCCGGATCGCCCGGTCGAGGACGTTCGGCAACTGCTCGGCGACCATCACGGTCTCGCAGTACTCGGCCGCGACGTCCTTGAACAGCGTGTGCAGGTCGACCTCCTGCTGGTAGCTGCCGCCCATCGCACTTCGGGCCGTCTGGCCGACGATCGCCACCACCGGGACATGGTCGAGCTTCGCGTCGTACAGCCCGTTCAGCAGGTGGATCGCGCCCGGGCCGCTGGTCGCCGTACACACGCCCACGCGGCCGGTGAACTTCGCGTACCCGACGGCCTCGAACGCGGCCATCTCCTCGTGCCTGGCCTGGATGAACCGCGGCTGATTGTCCGCCTTCTGCCACGCCGAGAGCAGCCCGTTGATGCCGTCCCCGGCGTAGCCGAAGACCTGCTCGACACCCCAGTCCCGCAGTCGCTGGAGTACGTAGTCGCCCACTGTCGTGCTCATGTCACTCCTCCTGACGGCACGTCCGCATCCGCCCGCCGGTACCCGGGCCACTTGCGGGCAAACGGCTTTCAGGTCAGGAGGAGTGACCGTGCGTCGTGCTCGGTGATCGTGAGTTCGTCGCGGCTGAGGACGGCCAGGGACGCCAGGTGGTCGGTGCGGGTGGCGAGGTCGTGCAGCTGGATGGTGGCGGTGAGCTGGTCGCGGCCGGTCCAGGCGAGGACACGGGGCGGTTCGGTCGGGGCGGTCACGGTGATGAGGTTGAGGGGTTGCCGCAGGCCGTCCTCGGTCGCCTTGACGACGGCTTCCTTGCGCGTCCAGTACCTGATGAAGTCCGCAGCCGACCGCACCTGACGCTCCTCGGACGGCGTGAGCACCAGCGGGGCCACGGCGGCCTCGACGGCGCGGATCTGCTCGACGTCCAGTCCGAGGGGCGCGACGGTGCCCACGGCAACCCCGATGAGATCGCCCGAGTGCGAGACCGACACCTGCCGGCCGGGCCGCGGCCCCGCCACCCGAACCTTGCCGTGCGGCCGTCCGCACTCAGGACACGTCCGGTCGAGCTGGATCTCGTCGGGGCGGCAATCCAGGTCGGTCGCCAGGACCGACCGCGTGACGGCCACGCCGATCTGGAAGCGGAGCCGATCGTCCGACCGCAGATAGGCGGCGGCGCGGGCCCGCTCCGCACCTACGAGCAGGCGGGCCGTTGCCGCATCGAGCGCGTCGTCCACCTGCGACAGCCGCACCCACCACACGCGGACTGTCGCCGTACTCATGCGCCTCACTGTAGCGAGGCTCGCGTCATCCGCCGCTCTTGCCGAAGACCTCGAGCTCCCACAGCGAGTAGCCGTACGACGTGCCGCGGGCGGTCCCGTACACGCGCAGGTACCGGCCCTGGCCGGTCAGGTTCGCCCACTCGTCCGTGCCGCCGCTCCCCGCGGTCTCGGTGGCCAGACTCGTCCAGGTGGAACCGTCGGCGGAGATCTCGACCCGGTAGGCCTTCGCGTACGCCGCCTCCCAGCTGAGCCGGACCTTCGACACCGTCGCACCCGCTCCGAGGTCCACCCGGATCCACTGCGGATCGGATCCTTCGGCGCTCGCCCACCGGGTGGACGTGTTGCCGTCCACGGCGCGGCCGGCGGTCAGGGTCGAGTCCTCGACGGACGACGCGGTCGCCGGCCGGCCCTTCGAGATCAGCGTGTCGGTCGGCTCCGGATCGGTGCCGGGGTCGGGATCGGAGTCGATCCGGAACGGCTCGCCGTACACCGCCCAGCTCAGCGGCGTGTTCAGGTCGAGGTTGCCGTTGTCGAGGAAGACCCGCTGCGCCGTGTCGACCCGGCTGGTGTCCTCGTGCGCGGCCTCCTTCTTCATCTCCACGACGCGCGCGTCGAGGAACGCGTTCAGGTACTCGACCTCGTCGCCGCCGTCGGCCGGGGTGTCGGCGTGCGCCCTGGCGTCGGCGCGGATGCTCTGCAGGCCTTCCTCGCCGTGCATGACGATCGCGTCGTAGTAGGCGAACTGGCCGAGGGTCCGCAGCCCGTCGCCCTTCGCCTGCGCGACCGCCGGGTCGAAGTAGACCCGGTCACGCTCGTGTTCCTGGGCGGCCTGGAACTCCGGCGTCGCGGCCGCCTCCTTCCAGGCGCCGGTGAAGCCGGGATCGAGGCCCTCGTGCGAGTCGCTGCCGTCGACGTTCCGGAGCGCCGGCAGGTACTCGGCGAGCGGGTTGTCCGGGACCTGGCCGGTGTAGTACTCGACGAGCTCGAGCATGTCGTGCGTTCCCGAGCAGAAGCCGATGATGCCGGCCGTGTAGCCGCGGCCGTCGCCGATGTCCTCGATGTAGCCGAACTGGTCCCGCCAGTTCAGCGACGAGTTCTCCGCCGAGGACACGATCTGCTGGGCGATCTCCTTCTTCACCGGGTCGTCCAGATCCGCCGCCTCGGCCGCGTGACCGGCACCGAGGAACACGGTGGCCGGCACGGCGGCCAGTATCAGTGCCGCAGACCATCTCGAGAACCACTTCACCGCGCGTCGACGCATGCTCTTCTCCTTCTTCCGGGTGGGCTGAGCCCAGTCAGGGAGGTGCGCTCAAACTGTTAGGAAAGTTTCCTAATCGTGCATTGATAGCGCGCCGACCCACCCTCCCGCAAGAGGAAGAACAGCACTTTACGACAAAATAGTCGCCAAAAACTACAAATCCTCCGCATACGTCTCGAATTCGTACAGCGAGTAGCCGTACTGCGTGGCCCGGTCGACGCCCTGCAGCCGGACGTAGCGGGCGCTCGCGTCGAGCCAGACCGTGTCGGTTCCGCCGTCCCCGTCGGTGACCTCGGCCGCGGTCGTCCACGTGTTCGCGTCGTCGGAGACCTGGATCCGGTACGCCGCGCCGTACGCCGCCTCCCAGCGCAGCACGAGCTTGCCGAGCCGCGTCGTCGCGCCGAGGTCGACCTGGAACCACGAGGCGTCGTCGTAGCCGGACGCCCAGCGCGTGCTGGCGTCGCCGTCGACGGCGAGGTCCGCGGTGAACGACGTGCCGGGCTCGATGCTCGAGGCAACGACCGGGCGATGCAGCGCCACGTTGACACTGCCGGTGCGCGGCCGCACCGCGACGCGCAGCACGGCCTCGAAGGTGGTCGTACCGACGGTGAACCGCACCGGGATGTCCACGTCCGCAAGGGCTGCGTCCGCGGGCGGCGTCAGCTTCACTGTCACGGACCGCGTGAAGCCGCGCTTGACGGCGACCGCCGTACTGGCCGGATCGACGGTCCAGCCGGCCGGCGCGGCGATCGTGAGGGTGCCGCTCACATCGACGCCGCGACCGGCTGAGACGTCCACGACCAGGCTCGACACCTCACCGCGGATCACGTCGGTCCGGTGCTCGTCGACACGCACCGCGGCGAGCGGAGTGTCCGCCCACAGCGGCACGATTTCGGCCACGGCCGGCGTACCGCTCTTCCAGACCAGGCGCACGGCCTCGGCTGTCAGGTCGTTCACGGGCACCTCGGCGTACGCCGACGCGACGGAGCCGACCTGCTGCCAGGCGCCGCCGACCTGGACCTCGACGTCCGCGGATCCGACGGCCGACGACCGCTGGAGAACAGTGAGACCGGCCAGTTCCCGGGGAGCCGACAGGCCGACGGTCAGCGCATCACCGGCCGCGGGCGCCGCGACCGGCAGGTACGCAGTCTCCGGATTCCCGTCCACCGCGGACCGGTACGACGAGCCCGGCGCGGGGGCCGGCGTACCAGTAGCCGTCAGCGTCGTCTGCCGTCCACCGATCGTCTCGACCGAGAATTCGCGCACCACCAGCCAGAAGTCGCTCGCCGACAACGAGCGGTAGCGGACGTAGCGTGCTGTTGTCCCGGCCGGGGCGGTGGTTCGTACCTCGGCCGTCGTCGCTCGGGTCAACTCCGTCCACCGCGTGCCGTCGAGCGAGTACTCCAATGCTCCCGAGTGGATGTAGTCGTTGGGGCTCGACGACTTGCCCATCAGGAGCGCGATCGCGCCGATCGTCGCGGGCGCGCCCAGGTCGACGCGAATCTCGGAGCCCGGGGCCGGGGCGCCGCTGCTCCAGAAGAACGTGTTCGGGTCTCCGTCGACCATCCGGGCCGGCACGTTGTCCTGGTACGTGCCCAGGTTCGTGGTTGCCGTCCGGCCGGGCTGTACGCCGAGCCAGCGGTCGTGGACCCGGCCGGTCTCGGCGATCAGCTCGTCGACCACCCGCTCACCGATCCGCGGATAGGTACCGCTGTGCGGGAGGCGGCTGTCGCGGATCGCCTTGGCCTCGGTGACGAGACCGCTCAACTGCTGCCGCGCCGTCCACGCCGCCGCCCCGTCGCCGGCGTCCAGCGCCGCGAGCAGGCCGAGCGCGCGCTGCATCGCTTGTCCCCACAGCTCCGTTGCCTTCAGCCACGATTCGGCCTCGACTGCGAACGCCGGGTCGGCGACACCGTACCGGATCCTGGCCGGAGCCGCGACGACGGCGTCGACCTTCGGACGGAGTGCGGCGATCGCCTGGGACCGCTGCCCGGACCGCCACAGCTGCCAGAACTGCTCGACCGCGGCACCGAACACCGGCGCACTCTCCGGGTGCAGCGTGCCGTCGTAGGTGTTGAGGTCGGCGAACACCTGCAGCGCGGCGATCGTCGCCGGGTCGTTGCCCGCGCGCTCGGCCAGGGCGCGGCGGTGCGACGCCTGCTCGTCGTACGTCGCCGGGTTCCAGCCGAGCTCGGCGAACGAGTACAGCGCGATCTTGCTCACCGCGGCCTGGTTCATCGGATTCGAGATGACGCCCGCGACGTGATCGGCGATGGCCGGCTCCCGGCCGCTGTACGGCGCCAGCAGCAGCCGTCCGGCGGCGTAGTCGTTGACCGGGTAGTTGTCCCAGATCAGGATGTCGTGGCCGAACACCGCCTTCGCCTGGGCCGCCTGCGCCGCCGTGATCGTCCGCGGCACCACGCCGATGCCGGTCCAGTGCACGACGACGTCGGTGTCGAGCTGTTCGCGCAACGCCTTCTTGTACGGCGTTTCGCTGACGTTGTAGTACTCGGTCGGGACCATCTGCAGCGGCGCGACGTCGGGCTTGGTCTCCACCCATTCGCGCTGCACCCGGTTCAGCAGCTCGCTCTGCGCCCGGCCCGCGGCGCCGCCCCCGGTGCCGTACTTCGCCTTGTCCGCGTCGCAGTGCCAGGTGTTGTAGTCGATGTCGTCGAGCGGCACGTTGAACGACCTCGCGCCCACGTCGTACAGCGCCTGGAACTTCGCGATCAGCGCCTGGAAGTCCGCGTCCGAGGTGTAACAGATCGACAGGCCCGGCGAGAGCGCGAAGGTGAAGTCGACCTTGTTCTGCCGTGCGCGGGTGACGAGCTCGGCGAGCTGCGCGAGCTTGTCCGCCGGGTACGGGTCGCGCCACTGCTCCCGGTGGTAAGGGTCGTCCTTCGGCGCGTACTCGTAGGTGTTCATGCGATGCTCACCGAGGTAGCTGAGCTCGTCCAGCCGGTCCGCGTGCGACCAGGGCGTGCCGTAGAAGCCTTCGATCGCGCCGCGGTAGCGCATCGTCGGCCAGTCCCGGATCGCCACGCCGGGCATCCAGTCGGCGCCGGGACGGGCCTGGATCAGCTGTGCGAGGGACTGGGCCGCGTAGTACGTGCCGTCGGCGTCGACGCCGTCGAGCACGACATGACCGCGATCGTTGCTGTCGCGGCCGGCCGCGAGCACGTACCCCTCGACGGGCAGTCCGGTGCTGTCCGGCACGCGCAGGGCGCTCAGCACCGACGCGTCCCGGCCCAGCCAGATCGTCACCGGCGTCCGCGGATCGGCGCCGTCCGTGGTCCGGACAGTCGTCACACCGGCCCGGCTCAGGACCTGGCGGACGACGCGCTCGGCATCGGCATCGGTCCGCGCGGTGCGGACCAGACCGACCACCGGAGTGATCGGAAACCCGTCGGCGCGCGGCACGACCTGTTGCGGCTGCGGAGAAACCACCGGAGCCGCGGCCGGGGCGGCACCGGCGGACTGCGGCACGAGCACGAGCGGGACAACCAGAGCGAACACACTGACGGCAGACCGGAGCAGGCGCATGAGTCTCCTCGGGCAGGCGGACCTCTAGTTAGCCAGTGCGCAGAACTGCTCGTCAAGGGTTCAACCTAGTCACCTTCAGGCAATGTTGCGCCGGCGTGGGGAAGGCTGCGAAGACGGGGTGAGCTCGGTCTAAGCTGGCTCGATCATGGGGCCCTCGGACGGTGGCGACCAGTCTCGCCTGCGGCAGCTGAACGAGCGGGCGGTGCTGGCGTCGGTGCGGGGCGCCGGGGAACTGCGGGTCGCTCAGATCGTGGAGCGCAGCGGGCTCGGGCGGACCGCGGTCGAAGAGGTGCTGGCGAGCCTCGTGGCGCGGCGGTGGCTGGTCGAGGAGAGTCCGGCGATCCGCGGCCGCGGCCGACCGGCGCGCAGCTACCGGTTCCGCGCGGAGGCGGGGTACGTCGCCGGCCTCGACATCGGCGCGTTCTCGATCCGAGCGGTGCTGACCGATCTCGACGGACGGATGCTCGCGGACGTACGGCGCTCCGTCACGCCGCAGACACCACGGAAGAAGCGCTTGGCCACGGCCGACCAGGTGATCGCCGACTGCGCGCGCGAAGCCGGCGTACCGGTCTCGCGGGTGTGGGCGGTCGGCGTCGGCACCACCGGCCTGGTGGACCCGGCCGGCACCGTCGTCCGGGCCAACGCGATCCCGGACTGGGCCGGCACCGACCTCGCCGGCCACTTCCCGGCGCAACTCGTTGTCGTCGACAACGACAGCCAGCTCGCGGCGCTGGCCGAGCTGCGTCGCGGAGGCGCGCAGCACGCGTCGGACATGGTGTTCCTGCACGCAGGACGCCGGACCGGCTTGGCGCTGGTGCTCGACGGGCAATTGCGACGCGGCGCGTACGGCGCGGCCGCGGACATGTCCGCGCTGCGCGGCGTCGCCTGGGAGGCCGCGCTCGAGCACCTGCACGCCGTCGTACCGGCGGAGGTTCCGACGGTGGACAAGGCCGAGCGCGCGTTCGCCGCCGCCCGCGACGGGAACAGCGCCGCGCGGGCGGCCGTCCGGAAGTACGCCCGCGCGATGGCGGTGGCCGCCGCGACCGCGATCGCGATCGTCGACCCGCGGCTGCTCGTACTCGGCGGGGCGTTCTCGCAGGCAGCCGACATCCTCATGGAGCCGCTCGCTGCCGAACTCGAGCGGCTCTGTCCACGGGTCCCCGAGTTGCACGCGTCGTCGCTCGGCGCGCTGTGCGTCGCGCTCGGCGCCGCCAGCCTCGCGCAGGACGCGATCGACGCCCGGCTGCTGACTGCCGGCCGCGGCCCGCTCCCCCGGTTGTCCGCGCGCAGCATCTGACGAGCACGTTGGCCGATTGTTCATCGGGCCGTTGACGCCTGTCCGGTCCGGCAGCTAATAATGTCGCAAACAGGCGATAATCGCGCACTAACGCGCACCCTCCCGCCAGGAAGCAGGTTTGCCGTGAACAGTCGGATCCGCCGCCGGACGTTCCTCACCGCCACCGGCGCGATCGCCACCGCCACCGCGGTCGGTGACGTCGCCTACGCCACGCCGCACGCGCTCGACAGCGCCTCGTCCGGGCCCTCGGAGTACGTCGACGTGCAACTGCTGAACATCACCGACTTCCACGGCTACCTGCAGCCGACGACGCCGAGCCAGGGCAGCGTGATCACCGGCGCCGGCGGCGTCCAGGTCACCGTCGGCGGCGCCGGGTACCTGGCGACGCACCTGAAGCGGCTCCGCGAGGGCCAGCCGAACTCGATCTTCTTCTCCTCCGGCGACAACTTCAACGGCTGGCCGTTCGAGGTCGACGCACACGCGAACGAGCCGACCATCGAGGCGCTGAACGCGATGGGCCTGCAGTTCAGCACGGTCGGCAACCACGAGCTCGACCACTCGGTCGAGTTCCTCGTCGACCACATCGAGCGCGGCAAGCCGTACCCGGTCAGCGGGCGCGACGACAACTTCGTCGACTCGACCGGGCAGCGCTTCCAGGGCGCGAACTTCCGCTTCTACACCGCGAACATCGTGCATGCGGACACCGGCAAGACGATCGTGCCGCCGTACAACATCGAGTGGGTCGACGCCGGGCACGGCCGGAAGCTGCCGATCGCGTTCATCCACCTGACCCTGGTGGGCAGCGAGGTCGGCTCCACGTCGTACCAGCCCGGGCTGCGGTCACTGTCCGACCTCGAGCAGGCGAACAAGCTGGCCGCCCAGCTGAAGAAGCGCGGGGTCAACGCGATCGTCATCAACATCCACGACGGCGGCGTCGCCGGCAACGACTACAACGCGGGCACGAACCCGTCGGGGCCGGTGTTCCAGCTCGCGGCGAACGCGTCGCCGGACATCTGCGCGATCGTCACCGGCCACTGGCACTGCCGGTTCAACATGATGGTCCCGGACCCGAACGGCGTACCGCGGCCGGTCGTCGAGGCCGGCAACCACGGGTCGCTGATCAACGAGATCAACCTGAAGCTGGACCCGCGCACCGGCGAGGTGATCCGCGAGCTCACCCGCTCGACGAACCACGCGAACTCCCGCGACGTACCGCTCGACGAGGAGCTGCAGTACATCGCCGACTACTGGACCGCCCAGGGCAAGAAGCGGTACGCGACGCCGCTGGCCCGGGTCACCGCCGACTTCACCCGGACGCCGAACACGTCGGGCGAGAGCACGATGGGCAACCTGGCCGCGGACTTCGCCTACTGGGACGCGAACCAGCACCGCGACGGCCGCGCCGACCTGGCTCTGATCTCGGTCAAGCCGGTCTCGGGGTCGAACGCGCTGACCGGCGACCTGCTCTTCGCCAAAGGCAGCAACGCGTCCGACGTGGACGGCACGGTGCTGTTCGGCGAAGCCTGGGGCGCCTTCGGGTACGGCAACCCGATCCTGACTGTGACACTGCCAGGCACCCAGCTGCACGCCGCCTTCGAGGCCCAGTGGGTGCCGCAGGCCGACGGGACCGAGAAGTTCGCGCCGTTCGCCGTGTCGCACAACGTCAGGTACAGCTACGACAAGACCCAGCCGATCGGTCAGCGCGTGGATCCCGCGACCGTGCTGATCGACGGCAAGCCGCTCGACCTGGACCGCGACTACCGGGTCGCCGCGCTGGCCTACACGCTGATCGGCGGCGACGGGACCACGGTCTTCAAGGGCTTCACCGACCCGGTCCGCAACGACCGTGACCACGAAGGCTTCATCTCCTACCTTCGCGCCCACCCGGTGCTCACGCCCGCACCGCTCGGCCGCGCGGTTGCGATGAGCTAGGCTGCTGTCCGAGATGATCTGAAACTCGGATGATACGAGAGCGGAAGTATGCCGAAGCGCAGTGCCGAGATCCGGACCGCGTTGCGGGACCTGCGGGTCCAGCTCGCGCTGCTGAACCATCACGTCGGCTACCAGCTGTCGCTGAAGGACGCCGAGCTGGACTGCCTGGACGTCCTCGCCCGGGACGGGGCGCTCACGCCGAGCGTCCTGGCCCGGCGCTCCGGGATCCACCCGGCCACGATGACCGGCATCCTCGACCGGCTCGAGCGCGGCGGCTGGATCGTCCGCGACCGTGACCAGGCCGACCGCCGGCGGGTGACGGTCAGCGTCGTGAAGGACCGCGCGGCCGAGGTCTACCAGCTGTACCGCGGGATGAACAGCGCGGTCGACCGGATCTGCGCCGGCTACTCCGAGGACGAGCTCGACCTGATCGCCGGCTTCCTGCGCCGCTGCGCGGAAGCCGGCGAGACGTCCACCGCGAAGCTCGCGGCTACCTGACGCCTCAGATCACACCGCCGGTCACACCGCCGAACGCGCCGGCGTGATCGGCGACCCACTGCCCGAAATTCCGGGCCGGACGGACGAGGACGCGCCGCACCTCGTCGGTGACCTCAGCCGGCTGCCCGGCGCCGCGCTCGTACCGGGCCATCAACGCGCTCACGAACTCCTCCGCGAAGTCGCCGTACGGCGCACCGACGACGTCGCCGCCGCGGATCTGCGCGCCGAACATGCCGATGACGTTGGTTGCGAACGAACTGGGCCGTACGGCGACCCACGGCAGGCCGCTTCCGAGCTTCAAATTACATCAACCATCGGCTGACGATTGGAAGCGCTCTCGGAGACGGGAATTGAGGTTGCGTGCAGTTTTCAGCGACCAGCTACAGACTGTTGACGACCAGCAGCTGGTCCGACACGATCGGGAACGGCACTAAAACTGGAAGCGCTCCCGGAGCATCCGCCCCCATCTCGAGACAGGAGCAGCACATGCGATGGATCCACAGAGGCCTGGTCGCGGCCGGCCTCGTCCTCGCCGCCGTCGTCCCGGCGCAGCAGGGCGCCGGCGCCGCCACCACCGGCAACCCCGTCCAGCTGACCAGCGGCTTCTACGTCGACCCGAACTCGAACCCGGCCGTCTGGGTCCGCAACAACCCCGGCGACAGCCGCCGGACCGCGATCCAGAACTCGATCGCGTCCAAGCCGATGGCGCGCTGGTTCGGCAACTGGAGCACCCCGATCGGCACCGCGGTCGGCAGCTTCGTCGGCGCCGCGGACGCCGCCGACAAGCTGCCCGTGCTGGTCGCGTACAACATCCCCGGCCGGGACGCCTGCGGCGGCCACTCCGGCGGCGGCGCCGGCACTCCAGCCGCATACCGCACCTGGATCCACGACTTCGCCGTTGCCATCGGCAACCGCCCGGCGGTGGTCGTGATCGAGCCCGACGCGCTCGGTGACTTCAACTGCCTGAACGCGGACCAGATCGCCGAGCGCAACGGGATGCTCAGCTACGCCGTCCAGCAGTTCAAGGATCTGACGCCGAACGCGTGGGCGTACCTGGACGGCGGCAACGCCGGGTGGGTGGCCGCCGACGTGATGGCGCAGCGGCTGAACGGCGCGGGCCTGGCGAACGCGCACGGCTTCGCGCTCAACGTCTCGAACTACTACACCACCGCACAGACGGTGAGTTACGGCAACGCGGTCAACAGCCATCTGTCGGCGGCGAAGCCGTTCGTCGTCGACACCAGCCGGAACGGCAACGGCGCGGGCAGCGACTGGTGCAA
Source organism: Kribbella sp. NPDC003505 (assembly GCF_040610875.1). NCBI lineage: Bacteria > Bacillati > Actinomycetota > Actinomycetes > Propionibacteriales > Kribbellaceae > Kribbella > Kribbella sp. NPDC003505. Next base: position 225,292 of record NZ_JBEXNA010000008.1, read on the forward strand.
CCCGCCCGGCCGCAAGCTCGGCGTCACCGCCCAGACCGGCGGCGGAGCCGAGATGCTGTTGTGGATCAAGGTCCCCGGCGATTCCGACGGCGACTGCGGCATCGGCGCCGGCATCCCGGCCGGCACGTTCAGCCCCGACCTCGCCGTCCACCTGATCAACGGGAACTAGCGGGAGGAGTCAACTACCGTCAGTCAGCCCCCGGGCACGCTCTGAGGCTGTCACGTCTCGTAATCGGGGGTGTATGACTGCGTAATGACACCTGCGTCCGTGGAAGTGCGGCGGGAGAGTGTTCACAGCAGCGGGCTCGACGCGACGATGCAGTTGCTGAACCACATCTACCCGAATCGGACGCGTCTGGTCGGCAGGCACCCGGACAGCGGTTCACTCGCGCTCAGTACGGCGGACTGCGGCGGCGTCGGCGCCGACCGATGCCGGATGCAGATGCGGTTCGACGCCGCCACCGACCCGTGGCGGGACCTCAACGCGATCTGGCTGATCAAGGGCCGGCTCGGCATCGACGACCAATCGCTCACCGCGGGCGACAGCTTCCTGTACTCGGTCAAGGACGCGATGCGGTTCCGGTCGCAGCCGCTTGAGCTGATCGTGATCCGCATCGGGCAGGAGGACGTCGCCCGCGCGGCGGCACGCCACTTCGGCGTCGTACCGAAGGACCTCTGGCCGGTCGGCGGCCGGCCGGTGTCGCGGGCGATGAACACCCATTGGCAGGTCCTCAGCGGGTTCGTCCGCCAGACGCTGGCCGCGGCGCCGTCGGTCGCCGAGCATCCGCTGGTCGCCGGGCAGCTGGTCGAGTACGTCGCCTCGTCGATGCTCGCGGCCTTCCCGAACGCCACGATGCAATTGTCGCACGTGGCGTCCCCAGGAGCGGTCGGTACGGCGACCCTGCGCCGCGCGGTCGCGTTCGTGGACGCCAACGCCGACCGGCCGATCACGATCGAGGACATCGCGTCGGCCGCCGGGACCGGCGCCCGCGCGCTGCAGTATGCGTTCCGCCGGCACCTCGGCTGCACGCCCCGCGAGTACCTGCGCCGGGTTCGGCTGGAGCGCGCGCATCGCGAACTCCAGGACGCGGGGCCCGGCGAGACGGTCGCCGGAATCGCGCTCCGCTGGGGCTTCACGTCGACGGGGTGGTTCACCCGCCACTACCGGGACACCTACGGGCGGTCCCCCGGGACGACGCTGCGCGAGAGCCGCTGACGGCGCGCGGTCAGCATGGTGGCGATCTCGTGCCGGTACACCGGCCGGGCCACGTCGCAGGTGTGTGTGAGGCGACGAGCGCGCAGCATCTGCTGAATGTCGTCGACCTCCATCCCGAGCGCGCTCGCCGCCGTCGACAAGGTCAGCCAGCCGCGGCGCAGCACCACCAGCACCTCGACGTCGTTGCGCCGCAGCGGCAGCTCCCTTCCGTGTGCGGCCAGCAGTCCGGCCGTGATCAGCCGCCGTACGCCGGTCTGCCCGAGCCCGAGCATGGCGCCGGCTTCCGCGACCGAGATCCACTGGTCGAAACCACACCGGGCCACGTCCGACAGCAGCAGCCGGCGGTGCGTCCGGGAGCGAGCCGGCAGGTGCCCGGCGCGGACCAGCCCGGCGACTCGTTGCGGCGCTACCCCGAGCAGGACCGCGGCCTGCGCGGTCGTGATCAGCGGGTCGTCGACCATCACCGGCTCACCGAGCAACCCCTCCAGCCGGGCTCGATACTGCTGGGCCAGTCCGTCCATCGCTGCCCTCCCCCAGGTTGCCGGCGGGGCAGGGGCGTCGACCCGACCCGTCGGCGTGCTGAGCCCGATTGACCCACGCCCTGACCTGGAGCGCCAGCACGGCCTTCGCCTCTCGGCGCGCGGCTTCGGATTCCGGCGTCGGCTGTGCCCACGGCAGACTCGGACCATGAACGAACCTCGTCGTACGGCGGGCCTCCGCGGACCGAGGCCCTGGGCAACCAACCCTGAGGCTGCGCGGTGGATCGCGCCGGGTGTCCGGGACTCCGCGCTCGAGTTCCACCGGAGCATGCCCGGGTACGCCGTGACTCCGCTCGTCGAGGTGCCTGCGCTCGCCGGGTCGCTCGGGGTCGGGAGCGTCTGGGTGAAGGACGAGTCCAACCGGTTCGGACTGCCGGCGTTCAAGGTGCTCGGCGCTTCGTGGGCGGTCAACCGGGCGCTCGGCCCGGCGCGGACCTTCGCGGAACTGGCCGCGCTGGTCGCGGGCAGGCGGCTGACGCTGGTGACCGCGACGGACGGCAATCACGGACGGGCGCTCGCCTACCTCGCGCGGCTGCTCGGTCTGAGGTCGCGCATCTACATCCCGGCCGGGCTGCCGGCGGAGCCGGCGCAGGCGATCCGCGACGAGGGCGCGGACGTGGTGAGCACGGACCTGTCGTACGACGACGCCGTCCGTGCCGCCGCGGCGAGTGTGCACGCCGACGAGGTACTCATCCAGGACACCGCCTGGCCCGGGTACGAGGACGTGCCGCGATCGATCGTCGCCGGGTACTCAACGCTGTTCGCCGAACTCGACGAACAGCATCCGGCCGACATCGGGCTCGTCGTGGTCCCGGCAGGCGTCGGCTCGCTGCTCCAGTCCGCCATCGAGCATTACCGGACCGCGGGCCGCCGCCCGTCGATCCTCGCCGCCGAACCGGTCACCGCCGCCTGCGTCACCGAGTCCCTCGCCGCCGGGCACCCGGTCACCGTCGACACGTCCGCCCCGACGATCATGGCCGGCCTCAACTGCGGAACCGTCTCCACCATCGCCTGGCCCGTCATCCGGAACGGTCTCGACGCCGCAGTCGCCGTCACCGACGCCGAGACCCGCGCCGCCCAGGCCCTCCTGCACTCCCACCACGTCCACACCGGCCCCTGCGGCGCCGCCACCCTCGCCGCCCTCCAGGCAACCGGCCTCCGTCCGCCCACCGCCGTCGTTCTGGTCAACACCGAACGATGAACCCCGGCTCCCGGGCCGGGACACATACCGGGTGAATGCGGACGATCCGGAGGTGGCGGTGGGCGACGAGGAGTTGTGGCGGCGGGGCGCGGACGGGGAGCCGGAGGCCTTCGGCGACCTGTTCGATCGGCATGCCACGGCCGTGTACAACTTCGTGTTCCGGCGGATCGGGTCGTGGAGTGACGCCGAGGACCTGACCTCGCTGGTGTTCCTGCACGCGTGGCGGCGGCGCGGCGAGGTCGTGCTCGTGCACGACTCGGCGTTGCCGTGGTTGTTGCGGACAGCGGACTTCGTGGTGCGCAACGAGCGGCGCCGGCAACGGTTCCGGTGGCTCAACCTCCACCGGCAGGCGCCGGCGACGGACGAGCCGGATCACGCCGACCGGGTGGCTGCCCGGATCGACGACGAGCGGGACGCACGGCGGTTGCGGGAACTGCTGCGGAGGTTGCCGCGGCACGAGCAGGAGATCGTCGAGCTGTGCTTCTGGAGCGGCCTCGACGCACAGTCCGCGGCCGTCGCGCTCGACGTACCGCTCGGCACCGTGAAGTCCCGGCTGGCCCGGGCCCGCAAGCGCCTTCGCGATCTCAGTGTCGCCGTACCGTCGGAGTCCTTGGAGAACCTGTCATGAACGAGTTGCTCACCCGCCGGCCCGACCGGCCGCTGCCGCCCGGGGCGCACGAGCGGATGCGCGCCGACCTGCTGGCCGCGATCGAGTCCGAGCCGCCACGCCGGCGGATCCTGGCCCCGGCGCTCGCGGCCGCGGCGGTGCTCGCGGTGGTGGCCGGCCTCGCGCTCAGCGTCCGGGCGTTCCGCACCGAGGCCGCACCGCCCGCGGGCGGGCCGCCCGTCGTCAGGGCGTTGACGGCCTCCGAGACCGACGCGCTGCGTACCCAGTGCCTGGCCGAGGCGAATCGGATCACCAGCAAGTCCCTTCCGCACCCGTTCACGGACTACAAGGTGGTGAAGGCGTTCGAGTTCACCGACGTGAAGGATCCGGACGTCGTCAGCACCTGGCTGATCGGCTCCGGCCTCCAGACGTATCCGACGATCGGCCGGCATCCGATGCCGGAGAGGAGCCATCCGGCGTACTGGCTGTGCAGCCGCACGGCCGGCGGCGTGATCAGTGAGCCCAGCATTCGGTTCTCACCGGGTGCCGTCCTGAGCGGCGCGCCCGGGATGCGGATCGCTCGCAACGCCGGCGTGTACACGAAGACGGTCGCCCGCGTCACCGTGCAGCCGAAGGGGCAGCAGCCGATCGAGGCTCTCCTGCAGGACGGATTCTGGTTCGCGCCGACCGTCGGCCGCACCGACTGGGGCCCGTACGACGCCGACGACCCCGGCCGCGGGGACTTCGTGGTTCGCGGGTACGACGCCGCAGGCGCCCTGCTCTTCACCGACAGCGGCCCGAACTCGGCGGCAGCTCCGGTCACCTGTCCGTACGTGAACGTCACGTTGCCGAACGGCCGGCACACGTTCACTCCGAGTCCGCCCGTCAAGCCGGAGTGTGTCGAGTACCGCTGGCCATCCTGACCGTCGGTGATCGTAGCTGGGTCGTTTTCTGCAGATTTGATCAGATTCCTCTTGCCGCGAGCGATCCGCTCAGGGTGAGATTGGCAGATGACGCAAACGCGACCCGCCGACGCGGCGCAGGGGCGGGACTTCTCCTACCGCCCGTTCATCTGGCTGGCGGTCGCGACGTTCTCGATGGGCATCGACGGCTACGTGCTGGCCGGACTGCTGCCGCAGATCGCGGGCGACCTCGAGGTCACGCCGGCGGCCGCGGGCCAGCTGATGTCGGTGTTCGCGTTCACCGCCGCGCTGGCGGGCCCCGTCCTCGGCACCCTGACGTCGCGGTGGGAACGCCGGACGACGATCGTGCTGTCGCTCGGGGTGTTCGTGCTCGGCAACCTGGTCGTCGGGCTCGCCGCGAACTACCCGATGGCGCTCGGCGGCCGGGTGCTGGCCGCGCTGGGCGGCAGTCTGCTGAACGCCGCGGTCACCGGGTACGTGATCGCGCTGACGCCGGTCCGGCACCACGGCAAGGCGTTGTCATTCGTGCTCGGCGGCTGGATGACCGCGACCGCGCTCGGCGTGCCGATCGGGCTGGTCCTCGGGCAGTCCAGCTGGCGGTTCCCGATGATCCTGGTCGCGGCCGTCGGCACGATCGCGCTGCTCGGCATCATGCTCCGGCTGCCCCAGCTGCATCTGCCCGGTGGGACCCTGGTCGAACGCCTCCGCCCGCTCGGGCAGCCGCGGCTGGTCGCCGGGCTGCTCGTCACCACCGGCATCCTGTGCAGCAGCTACGCCTGCTTCACGTACGCGACGCTGATCCTCGGCCCGCACTTCCACGCCGAGTGGGCGATCATCCTGATCATGTTCGGGTACGGCGTCTCGAGCATGGCCGGCAACGCGGTGACGGGCCGGCTGGTCGACAAGTTCACCGCGCTGCGGGTGCTCACCGTCGTACTCGTCGGGCTGCTGCTGAACGCCGTTCTGGGCATGATCGCGCTGATGTTCGCGCCGGCAGTCGTTGCCGCGGTGTGGGGGCTGATCTGGTTCTTCTCGGCCGGTGTCGGCAACGGCGGCGCGGCCGTGCCGCAGCAGGCCCGGCTGGCGCAGATGGCGCCCGACTCGGCCGCGATCGTGATGGCGCTCAACGGCAGCGCGATCTCGCTCGGATCGGCGCTCGGCAGCGGCCTGGGCGGTGTCGCGCTGACCGCGGGCGCGGCGCCGAACGGCCTGCTCGGCGTCTCCGCCGTCGTACTGGCTCTCACCGTCGGGCTGCATGCGCTCGTCACCCGTGCCTCACAAGCCGCCGTCAGGTGACGGAGACGTGCGCCGCTGAGACGGATGCGGATCAGGAATTCTCGTACCGGCCGTTGGCCTGGCTGGCGGTCGCGACCTTCTCGATGGGGATCGACGGCTACGTCCTGACCGGGTTGCTGCCGAGCATCGCCGAGGACCTGCACGTGAGTGTGGCGGCCGCCGGCCAGTTGATGTCCGCCTTCGCGCTGACCGCGGCATTCGCCGGGCCGGTGCTCGGAGCGGCCACCTCGCGGTGGGAGCGCCGTACGACGATCGCCGCCGCGCTGGCCGTGTTCGTGCTCGGCAACCTCGTCGTCGGGCTCGCCACGACGTACCCGATCGCGTTCGCCGGCCGGGTGCTGGCGGCGCTCGGCGCCTGCCTGCTGAACGCCGCCGTGAGCGGCTACGTGATCGCCGTGACGCCGGTCCGGCACCGCGGGAAGGCGTTGTCGTTCGTGCTCGGCGGGTTGCTGACCGCGACCGCCCTCGGCGTACCGTTCGGGCTGCTGATCGGGCAGTCCAGCTGGCGCTACCCGATGATCCTGGTCGCCGCGATGGGCGTCGTCGCGCTCGCCGGCATCCTGCGCGGCCTTCCCCGCCGGCAGCTCCCGGCCGGGCGACTCACCGACCAACTGCGGCCGCTCGCCCGGCCCCGGCTGCTCGGCGCGCTGCTCGTCACCACCGGCATCCTGACCGGCAGTTTTACCTGCTTCACGTACGCCGTCCTGATCCTCGGCCCGTCCTTCCCGGCCGGCTGGATGATCGTCGTGATCATGTTCGGGTACGGCGTCGCCAGTGCGCTGGGAAACGCCGTCACCGGCCGGCTGGCCGACCGCTTCGCCGCACCGCGCGTCCTCACCGTTGTCCTGGTCTTCCTGCTGCTGAACTCGATTCTCGGAATGGCCGGCCTGATGCTCACCTCGGCCGCCGCCCTCGCGGTCATCGCCGTGAGCTGGTTCTTCGCCCAGGGCATCGGCAACGGCGGCGCCGCCGTACCGCAGCAGGTCCGCCTCGCCGGCCTCGCACCCGAGTCCCCGGCGATCCTGATGGCGCTGAACGGGAGCGCGATCTCGCTCGGCTCCGCACTCGGCAGCGCCCTCGGCGGGCTCGCGCTGACAGCCGGGTCCGCACCGCACGACCTGCTCGGCATCGCGGCCGTCGTCCTCGCCGGCACACTGGTGCTGCAGCTGACGGTTTCCCGCGTGCCTAGAATTCGGCCATGACCGGAAAACTGCGCATCGTGCTGGCGGCGACACCGTCGTACCGGGAGATGGTGTTCGCGCCGGACAGTGTGGCGCGGCTGGAGGCGCTCGGGGAGGTCGTCGTCCTGGACGATCCGGGCGATGCGGACGCGTTGACGGCGGCGCTGCCCGGGGCCGACGTACTGATCACGTCGTGGGGCGCGACGCCGCTCACCGCGGCGGTGCTCGATCATGCGGAACGGTTGCGGCTGATCGCGCACAGTGCGTCCTCGGTGAAGCATTTCGTCACCGAGGAGGTGTTCCGGCGCGGGCTGCGGATCACACAGGCGGGCCAGGCGATGGCGGAGCCGGTCGCCGAGGTGTCACTGGCGTTCACGTTGAGCATGCTGCACCGCATCCAGCGGTTCGATCACCAGATGCACGCCGGGGCGTGGCGGAACGCCGTACCTCCGCAGCACGGCCTGACGGCGTCGCGGATCGGCGTCGTCGGGGCGTCCCGGACCGGTGTCGAGTACATCCGAATGCTCGTCGCGCTGCGGGCTCACGAGGTCGTCGTCCACGATCCCTATCTCACCGACGAGCGGGCGGCCGAACTCGGCGTACGTCGTACCGCGCTGGACGAACTACTGCGCACCAGCCGGGTCGTCGCCCTGCACGCGCCGACGCTGCCCGAGACCCGCCACCTGATCGGCGCCCGCGAACTCGCGCTGATGCCGGACGGCGCCGCGCTGATCAACACTGCCCGCTCCTGGCTGGTCGACACCGCCGCACTGCTTGAGGAGCTCCGCACCGGACGGATCGACGCCGCCCTGGACGTCTTCGACGAGGAACCCCTGCCACCCGACGACCCGTTCCGCGGCCTCCCCAACGTCCTGCTCACGCCCCACCAGGCCGCCGCCACCGTCGAGTGCTACTTCGAGATGGGCGAAATCACCGTCAACGAGATCGAACACCACGCGGCAGGCCGCCCCCTCCAGTACGAGCTGACCGAGGCCACGCTCGCCCGAATGGCCTGATCAGCAGACCACCGCCGACACCACCCGGAGTACCAGGCGATGCAGTCCGTCGAGCTGACGGCGGGCTGCCATGGCCACACCGGCTCGGATGGGTTGATCAGCAGGTCGCCGTCGAGGCGGTGCGGAGGGCCTGGCGGTGGAGACCGTCGAGGTGGTGGTGGGCCGCCGTTGCTGCGTTGGCGATCGCGAGAGAGATGTCGCAGCGGAGGCCCGCCTGGCGGAGGTCGTCGACGCGGACCAGTTCGGCGAGGAGCTGGGTGGTGAGCGTGTCGAGTCTCTCGCGGATGACGTTCAGGTCGGGGCCGGTGGTCGGCGCCTTGCCGGGATGGGCGGCCCAGTAGGCGAGCAGGCCGCGCTGCACAACCTTGCTGGCCTCGATCTGGGCGCGGAAGAACGCCGCGGTCGAGTCCGGGTCGATGCCGAGCCGGACGGCGGACGCGCGGACCGCCTCCAGGATCTGCTGCTCACGCACCGGATCGTCGACCGGCTTACCGCTGAAGTACTTCGAGGCCGCGACATCGTCGCCGATCAGAATCCGCTGCGCCACCAATTCACTCAGCCCGTCGAACGTCGGCGCGGTCTGCTGCACTCCCCCGAGCCGCACAACCGGCACGGCCTCAGCAGCCGGCACCACCGACACGGCGAGCGCGGTCGCCACCACCGCCGTCCCAATCACCTTCCGAAGCACCAGCTCCACCCTTCCCCGACGGTTCGCAACGGGTCGGCACTGTACGCCGCGACAGGTGCAACCTGGTCGCGATCGAGAAGTTCCCGAGACCCTGGGCTTGTAGCGAGCCGGGGGGAGCCAGATGTTGAGCGTGGAGGACTGGGCCCGAGATCCGGCGGTTGCGTCGGTCGGAGGGTGTGTCGCTCTCGGAGAGATCGCGCGGGTGATGGCGATCTCGAGGCGCAGGGCGACGGGTTCGGTGGTGGATGGGTTCGAACCGCGGATCCGCAAGTTGCTGCAGGCCCATCCGACGATGCCGGCGACGGTGATCGGGTAACGGATCGGCTGGCCCCTACTCGATCCGCGCGTTGAGTAGCCGGGTGGCTGAGCTGCGGCCGGTGTATCTGCCGCCGGACCCCGCGCCGCGGACCAGCTATGCCGCCGGTGAGATCGCGCAGTGCGACTTCTGGTTTCCTGACATCGAGGTGCCGGTCCTCGAAGCCCAGCGGCGGATTATGGGCCCAGGTGTATCCGCGGTACAACGCGCCTCAGGAGGTCCTGGCAGACCTGGACAACATCACTCAGCCGACGGCATGCAGACCGGTGTCGCCGATCTACTGGTGATCATGCCGCGCTGCTCTGCCAGCACGAACCCGAGTTGACCAACGTGTTCGCCAATCGCGACGTGCTGGTCGACGGGCCCCTGGTGCGACCGGGAACCGCGCGGCCAGCCGGCGGCAGGACACCTGAGGGCCCGCAATCCCCTCCCACGGCGGATCGGTACCGCTCCTGCATGCCGAGTGTCACCGGCCCGCCGACAGTTCTGGCGAGATCGTGGTGTTTGCTGGTTGTGGGCCCACGAAAAGCCCACAAAATAAGGGGATTCCGGCTCGGAAACTGTCGGTGGCGCCGTCTAGAGTCAATGCCATGGAGCTTCTGGGCGAGCGGCCGGTGTGGTCGATGAGTGGCAGCGAATTGCTGTCCACTCTCGACGAGGTGGAGGCCGAGCTGGCTCGCCGGGAGGCGTACCGGCTGAGCGTGATCGCCGCGATCGAGTCCACCGGGTACGCCGAAGAGCTCGGCGCCCGCGACACCGCCGAGCTGCTGCGGTTCCGCTACCGGCTGGACGCGCCGGCCGCCCGCCGCACCCTGCGCCTGGCCCAGGCCGCCCCGCACTACCCGGCCGTGGCGGCCGCCCTGGACCGCACGGCCTCCTCCGCCACCACCGACGCCCCCGACGACAGCCGATCCGACGACAGCGGATCCGGCGACAACCAAGCCGATGACAGCGGATCGGGCGACGGCGGATCTGACGGTGGGTGGTTGGTGCGGCCGGCGCAGGCAGCCGCGATCGTGTTCGGGCTGGACCGGGTCCGCTCACGGGTCCCGGTGGAGCACCTGGACGCGGCCGCGGAGCAACTGGTCGGGCTGGCCGGTCACCTGTCGCCCGGCGAACTGCGCACGGCCGCGAAGGAGATCGCCGACCTGCTGGACTCCGACGGCCCCGAACCCGAAGAGGACAAGGCGTATGAACGGGAGTCCCTGACGCTGTCGGCCGCGGACAACGGGGTGAAGTTCAAAGGCTTCCTGGCCAACGAGAACGCCGAACTCCTCCGGGCGGTCGTGCATGCCGGTGCCCGCCCGCACAAGACCGTCGACGGCGAACACGACCCGCGGCCGCGCGACAAGCGCCAGGCCGACGCGCTGTCCGCCGCCTTGAGCATCGCCGCCGCCGTGTGGGACACCACCGGCCCCACCACCGGCCCCACACCCGGCCCCGCCGCGGGCACCGCGGGCACTGAGGGCACTGCGGGTACTGAGGGCGCTGCGGGTACAGGTGGCGCCGCGCGCACCGCGGGTACAGGGGACATCGCAGCCGTGGCTTCGGCGGCTGAGAGCGCCGAGGACACAGCCGGTGCCGCGGGCGCCGCGGGGACCGGTGGTCGGGTGGCCGGGTACGGCGCGAAGGCGACCATCACGGTCACGATCGACTTCGACGACCTCAAAGCCGCGACCGCGGACGCGGTCGGGCGCACCGTCTACAGCGGCGGGCTGTCCGCCGCCACGATCCGGCGGCTGGCCTGTGACGCGAACATCATCCCGTTGGTGCTGGGCTCGAACTCCGAACCGCTCGACGTGGGGCGCCGGGTGCGGCTGGTCACCAAGGCGATGCGCCGTGCCCTGGAGGTCCGTGACCGTGGCTGTGTGGTCTGCGGAGCCCCGCCGGTGATGTGCGACGCCCATCACCTGGTCTCCTGGATCGACGGCGGCGACACCAAGGTCTCGAACCTGGCCCTGCTCTGCCGCCGTCACCACACCGACCTCCACAGAGGCCGCTGGCACCTCACCATCCTCGACGGCGAAGTCCACGTCGCCCGTCCGAGCTGGGCCGAACCCGCACCCACCCCCGCCACAGCGCGACGCACCGCGCCTCCGCGCGCCCGGCCACCAGGCAGCGGGCCAGGCTCACGCGCCGCCGAGCCCACCAAGCCCGCCGAGCCGACCGGGCCCACCGAGTTCACCGAGCCGACCGGGCCGACCGGGCCTGCCGGGCCTGCCGGGCCTGCCGGGTTCACCGGGCCCACCGAAGCCGGCCTGCGGGTGTCCGCGGATGTCGCGGTGGCGACCGTCGCCGACCGGTCGCGATGGCGCGCCGACGCGGCTGCGCTCCAACAAGCAGCCGACTTCGCAGCCACCGGCTGACTTCGAAGCCACCGGCTCAGACCAATGAACACAACAACCTCCTACCCGCAGGCAGCGGGTAGGAGGTCGTTGTGCTGCGGCGGTCCTCAGGCCGCGGAAGCTTCCCAGTCGCCTTCGGCTTCGTGCGGCTCATCTGCCACATTCAACCGGTGAGGGGTCCGCCCGCTCGCGGACCGACTCGCCTCCCACGTCGAGCCTCGCCGGCCACACCCGCACCCCGCTTGTCCTGCCCGGCGTCTGTCCTCCACCGCTCGTGGCGAACCCCGGAGCCGGCCGCCACCAGGGGGCTGCCACGAAGGCCGACCTCGGCGGTCGACGACGGTGGAACCGGGCCATCCGCAGGGCCACGGTGGTGATCGGAGCGGCGCACGCGCAAGTGGCGCCCAGGTCGCGCAGACAAACCTACGACCGACCGCCGAAGCCGGCCACCACCCGCACGCTCCCGTCAACCGCCTGTCTGAAAGGCCCACACGAGCGGAGCCGGAGCCGGCCGCCACAAGGGGCGCTGCCACGAAGGCCGACCTCGGCTGCCGACGACCGTGGAACCGCGCCGCCCGCAGGGCCACGGTGGTGATCGGAGCGGCGTACGCGCAAGTGGCGCCCAGGTCGCGCAGACAAACCTACGACCGACCGCCGAAGCCGGCCACCACCCGCACGCTCCCGTCAACCGCCTTGTCTGAAAGGCCTACCCAAGCCCCTGACCCGGAGCCAGCCGCCACAAGGGGCGCTGCCATGAAGGCGGACCTGGGCTGCCGACGACCGTGGAACCGCGCCGCCCCAGGGCCACGGTGGTCATCGGAGCGGCGCACGAGCAAGTGGCGCCCAGGTCGCGCAGACAAACCTACGACCGACCACCGAAGCCACCACCCTCAATCTCCAACACGAGTCTCTGAGCAGTCCTCTTCGTGTGAGGCTGTTGGGCTTCGGCGTGCTCTCCCCCATCCGGAGGGGTGTCGGCGTCGAAGGCTTGTGCATGCACAGGTTTCTGGGAGCAGTTGGTGGTGTGGTCGCGGCTGGTGCGGCGCTCGCGGTCGGGTATCTCGTCGCGGACCTGACGGGTGGACCGTGGCCGGTTGACGCGGTCGGTGTGCAGGTCATCGACTGGGCGCCGGGGCCGGTGAAGGACTGGGCGGTGCGGACGCTCGGGACCGCCGACCGGCCGCTGCTCCGGGTCGGTATCTGCTCGGCCCTGGTGATCGTCGCCGCCGTCGCCGGTCTGATCGGCGCTCGGGGCCGGCGGCGGACTGCGGTCGGGATCGCCGGCGGGCTCGGTCTGGTCGGGCTCGTGTTCGCGGTCTTCAGCCGGTCGTCGGCCGGGAACCTGGTCGACCGGTTGCTTCCGGCAACTGTCACGCTCGCTGTCGCCGTCGCCGCCATGTGGCTGGTGGTCCGTAGCCCTCGAAAGGCCCGTCGAGCAGCAACTGCGCAACCGGCCGGGTTCGACCGGCGGCGCTTCCTCCTGACTGTGTCGGCGCTCGCCGCGACGGGGGTGGTGAGCGCCGGCGCCACCAAGGTTGTCGGAGGGTCCGGGAACGAGCTCCGGGCGCGGGTCCGGGTCCCCCGACCGACACAGGCCGCAGGTCCGCTGCGGGCGAGTGTCGACGTACCGGGGATCAGTCCGTTCACGACGCCGAACAGCAAGTTCTATCGGGTCGACACGCTGCTGCAGGTTCCCCGGATCGATCCGCGGGATTGGGAACTGCGCGTCCACGGACTTGTCGACAAAGAGCTCCGGATCTCGTTCGACCAACTGCTCGAACGCCGCCTGGTCGAGCGTGACATCACCCTGACCTGCGTGTCCAACGAGGTCGGCGGACCGTACGTCGGGAACGCCCGGTGGATCGGCGTACCGATCGCGGACGTCCTGCGCGAGGCCGGCGTCCGGGACGGCGCCGATGCGGTGAAGTCGACCAGCGTGGACGGTCTCACCATCGGTACGCCGTTGGCCGCGCTCACCGACGGCCGCGACGCGATCTTCGCGGTCGCGATGAACGGTGAACCGCTGCCGTTCGAGCACGGCTTCCCGGTCCGGATGGTGGTGCCCGGGCTGTACGGGTACGTGTCCGCGACCAAGTGGATCGTCGACTTCGAGGTCACCAGGTTCCAGGATTTCAGCGCGTACTGGACCGACCGCGGCTGGTCGGTCGAGGCGCCGATCAAGACGTCCGCGCGGATCGACGTACCGAAGGGCTTCGCGACCGTCAAGGCCGGGCCCGCGATCGCGGCCGGGGTCGCGTGGGCGCAGCACCGCGGCATCCGCAAGGTCGAGGTCCGGGTCGACAACGGCCCGTGGCAACCGGCCCGGCTCGCACCGGTCGACGGCCCGGACACCTGGCGGCAGTGGACGTTCCGCTGGGACGCCACGCCCGGCACGCACAAACTCACCGTCCGCGCGACCGACGCGACCGGCGAGATCCAGACCGATCGCCCGGCGCCACCGCGCCCGAACGGCTCGAGCGGACTGCACAACACGGTCGTGATGGTGGAGTGACCCATCCGGCCCGCGACCTGCCCCGAAGTAATCCCGAACTGTTCAGTCAGCACCCTCCTCAGGAAAGAGATCACCTCATGTCCAAGCACCTCACCCGCGCCGGTCTCGCCCTCAGCGCACTGGCTCTCGCAATGACCGCATCCGCCTGTGGTGGTGACGACGACAACGGCGCCGCCGGCGGTGCGAGCACCACCAGCACGAGCAGCAGCGCACCGGCGACGAGCGCCACGCCGACGATGAGCGACGCCGCCGACGGCCTGGTCGGACCGGGCTGCGCCGACTACGCGAAGGCGAACCCGTCGGGCGCCGGCTCGATCGACGGTATGGCGGCCGCGCCGGTGGCCACCGCCGCGTCGGGCAACCCGCTGCTCAAGACGCTGGTCGCGGCGGTCTCCGGCAAGCTGAACCCGAAGGTCGACCTGGTCTCCACGCTGAACGGCGGCGAGTTCACCGTCTTCGCCCCGGTCGACACCGCGTTCGCGAAGATCCCGGCCGCGACCGTGAACACGCTGAAGACGAACGACGCGCTGCTGACCAAGATCCTGACGTATCACGTGGTCGCGGGCCAGCTCGACCCGATGGCGGTCGTCGGCAAGCACCCGACCGTCGAGAAGCAGGACGTCACGGTGAGCGGCTCGGGCGACGCGCTCAAGGTGAACGGCGCGAACGTGATCTGCGGCGGCGTGAAGACCGCGAACGCTACCGTGTACCTCATCGACTCCGTGCTGATGCCCCCGGCAAGCTGACCCGTGACCGGACCTACTTCGCTGCCCTGGCCCGCCGGATCGCACTCGCGATCCGGCGCGGTCGGCGACGGCGACCTCCTGGTGCTGACCGCGACCGGCGACACGGCCGCGTTCAGCGCGCTCTACGACCGCGTCGCCCCCTCGGTGTTCGGGCTGGTACGGCGGATCCTCCGCAACCCGGCCCAGTCCGAGGAGGTGACCCAAGAGGTCATGATCGACGTCTGGCGCACCGCGAGCCGGTACGACGCCGGCCGCGGCTCCGCCCACTCGTGGATCCTGACCATCGCGCACCGCCGCGCGGTCGACCGGGTCCGCTCCGAGCAGGCCGCCGCCGATCGCACCGAGCAGGTCGGTGCGCGGACCGTCGAGGTGGAGTTCGACCAGGTCGCGGACACCGTCAGCACCCGGCTCGAGGCCGAGCAGGTGCGGCGCTGCCTGGATTCGCTGACCGAGCTGCAACGGGAGTCCATCGAGCTCGCGTACTACAACGGCTACACCTACCCGGAGGTCGCCCAGCAACTCGGCGCCAAGCTTCCGACCATCAAGGCGAGAATGCGCGACGGCCTGATCCGGCTCCGCGACTGCCTCGGAGCCACAAGGGGGCAAGGATCATGACGGAACCCGATGTGCACACCCTCACCGGCCCGTACGTTCTCGACGCGCTGCCCGACGACGAGCGGGTCCGCTTCGAAGCCCACCTGGCCGAATGCGCGTTCTGCACCACCGAGGTCGCGGAGCTCCGCGCGGCCGCGGTGAAGCTGGCCACCCAGGTGTCCGCCTCGCCACCGCCCGCCCTGAAGGCGAACGTGATGGCGGCGATCGAGCACGTCCGCCAGCTCCCCCCGGTCGTCGAGGGCGGGCCGGCAAGTCCCGCCGTACCGCGCCGGTTCGGTCGCCGGTCGATGCTCACGCTCGCCGCTGCGGCCGTGGCGGTCGCGCTCAGCGGCGGGGTCGCGGTCGACCAGTACCGGGACCGGCAGGCGGCGGAGCGCACCAATCGGCAGGTGGCGGCCGTTCTGGCCCAACCCGACGCGCGGACCGTTCACGGGGCGGTCCAGGGCGGCGGTCAGGCCACGGTCGTCGCATCTGCGCAGGCCGACAAGTCGGTCGTCGTACTGCGGGGCCTTCCCAAGCTGCCCGACGACCGGACGTGGCAACTGTGGATGATCGACCAGGGCAAGACCGCGCACTCGGTCGGCCTGGCCGCGGGCGACCTCACCCAGGTCGTCAACGGCTCGACTGCCGGGATGACGGCGTTCGGACTCACCGTCGAGCCGGCCGGCGGATCCCCGACGCCGACGCTGCCCGCGGCCGCGCTGATCGCGTTGACCTAGTAGCGTCCCGGGTATGGAGCAGGCGGCGGCCGAAGTACGGGAGCGGGTTCAGGCAAGCTTCGACCGCCAGGGGCTGATGAGCCATCTCGGGGCGCGGATCGCGCACATCGGGCCGGGCGAGGTGCACATCGTGCTGCCGAGCCGGCCCGAGGTCACGCAGCAGCACGGCTACTTCCACGCCGGCGCGACGAGCTCGATCGCGGACAGCGCCGGCGGGTACGCCGCGTTCACGCTGTTCCCGGAGGGTACGTCGGTGCTCACGGTCGAGTTCAAGATCAACCTGCTGGCCCCGGCCGAAGGCGATCGGCTGGAGGCCGTGGGCACCGTGATCAAACCCGGCCGCACCCTCACCATCTGCCGCCTCGAGGTCTTCGCCGTCACCCCCGCCCACCGCACCCTGGTGGCCGCCGGCCAGCAAACCCTCATCCAGATCGAGTCCCGTCCCGAACACTGAGCGGCCTTTCTCTCATCGCAGCGATGAGTTCGGGGCTCGGCGGCGGTCTGTAGAGGTGTGAAAGAGACTGCTGAGCAGAGATGGGTTCTGGGACTGGCCTCGATCGGGTCGGTCATGGTGGCGTTGGACGTTCTGGTCGTCGCTGCGGCGTTGACCACGATTCGGGCGGATCTCGGCGCGTCGGCCGAGCAGCTGGAGTGGACGGTCAACGCCTATGGGCTGAGTTTTGCGATGCTCCTGATGACGGCCGCCGCGATCGGTGACCGTCTGGGCCGACGACGGACGTATGCCGCCGGGCTGGCCGTGTTCACGGCCGCGTCCGTCGCCTGCGCCTTGGCGACGACCTTGCCGCTGCTGATCGCGGCCCGGGCCGTGCAGGGTGTCGGTGCGGCGATGGTGATGCCGCTGGCGATGGGGCTGCTCGGGGCGGCCTTCCCGCCGGAGCGGCGCGGCCGGGCGATCGGCGTGTTCAGCGGCGTCACGGGGATCGCCGTACTGGGCGGTCCCCTGATCGGCGGCGCGGTCACCGAAGGGCTGTCGTGGCAGTGGATCTTCTGGATCAACGTGCCGATCGGCGTGGCCGCGATCGCGTTGGTGCTGACGAAGATCAGTGAGAGCACCGGCCCGGCGCGACGGCTCGACCTCGTCGGCGCGGTCTTGATCAGCCTCGCCGTACTCGGGCTGGTCTGGGGCACGGTGCGCGGTGAGTCGGCCGGCTGGACGAGCGCGGAGGTCCTCGGCGCGTTCGCGGCCGGGGTGGTGATGCTGGCTGCGTTCGGCTGGTGGGAGCGGCGGACGGATCACGCGATGGTTCCGCTCGCGTTCTTCCGGAACCGCACGTTCACCGCGGCGAACTCGGCCGGTTTCTTCCTCAGCGCGGCGTTGTTCAGCGCGGTCTTCTTCCTGTCGCAGTACATGCAGGCCGTGCTCGGATCGGCGCCGTTGAAGGCAGGTCTGCAGCTCCTGCCGTGGACCGCGACCCTGTTCGTGGTCGGCCCGATCGCCGGCCGGCTGGTCGAGCGCGTCGGCGAGCGTCCACTGGTCGTGATCGGTATGGCGCTGCAGACCGCGGGCATGTTCTGGGTCAGTCGCGGCACCGACCACTACGGGGAGCTGATCGTGCCGCTGATCGTCACCGGTTGCGGGATCTCGCTCGCGATGCCCGCGGCGCAGAGCGCGGCGATGGCCGCGCTGCCCCGGGAGGCCGTCGGCATCGCGTCCGGGATCTACAGCATGAACCGGCAGCTGGGCGGCGCGGCCGGGGTGGCCGTCCTCGGGTCGGTGTTCACCGCCGCGGGCGGCTACACCGGTGACGGCTTCGCCCGGGCGCTCGCGGGGTGCGGCGTACTGTCGTTGCTCGGGGCCGTCTCGGGTCTGGCCGTCGCCGCCCGCCGCAGTGCCGAGGTCGTGCCGGAGAAGGTGGCGGAAGGAGTCCGATGAACCTCGAGGAGGAGTTCGCGCAGTACCGGGGTGAGCTGGTGGCGCACTGCTACCGGATGCTCGGGTCGCTGCACGACGCCGAGGACGCCGTCCAGGAGACGTACCTGCGCGCCTGGCGTGGTCACGCGGACTTCGAGCACCGTTCGTCGGTCCGGACCTGGCTGTACCGGATCGCCACCAACGTGTGCCTGAACCTCCTCCAGCACAGCAGCCGGCGGGTCGTCCCGTCGGCGCTGGGTGCCCCGGGCAACGATCCGGACGAGCTGCATGGCCAGGCCCTGGAGGTGCCGTGGCTGGAGCCGTTCCCGGACCGGTTGCTCGGGGCCGACCCGGCCACGGTGGTCGGCGACCGCGCGAGCCTGCGGCTGGCGATGGTCGCCGCGATGCAGCACCTGCCGCCGCGGCAACGCGCCGTACTGATCCTGCGCGAGGTCCTCACCTGGCCCGCCGCGGAGGTCGCGTCGTTGCTCGACACCACGACTGCCGCGGTGAACAGTTCGCTGCAGCGGGCGCGGGCCGAGCTTGCCCGGCTGCGGCCGCGGGAGGACGACCTGAGCGAACCGCACGAGCCGGTACGACGGGCCTTGCTCGACCAGTTCCAGGCGGCGATGGAGAGCAAGGACCTCGTCGCTCTGGAGGGGGTGTTCAGCGCGGACGCGCGGTGGGAGATGCCTCCGATCCTGACCTGGTTCAGCGGGCGTGCCGACGTGCTGCGGCTGCTCGACGCGAAGCTGCGGCCGGGGCCGGACCGACGGGTCCTGGTCGAGACCTCGGCGAACGGACAGCCCGCGTTCGCGCTCTACATCCACGGCTCCGACGACCAATTCCACGCGCACTCGATCAAGGTCCTGACCTGTACGAACGACGCGATCTCGGCCGTCCTCGCGTTCCACCAACCTGCCTTGTTCCCAGCCTTCGGGCTGCCTTTGATCCACAGGAGATCCTGATGTCTTCAGCAACTACCTTGCGGGACCTGCACGTTCCCGGCACGCCCCTCGTCGTACCGAACGCCTGGGACGCGGCCTCGGCGCGCCTGGTCGAGGAGGCCGGCTTCGCCGCGGTCGCGACCAGCAGCAACGCGACCGCGGCGGTCCTCGGGTACGACGACGGCGAGCAAGCGCCCGTCGACGACGTCCTGGCGGCCGCGACGCGGATCGCGCGGTCGGTGTCCGTGCCGGTCACGGTCGACTTCGAGCGCGGGTACCGGCTGGCTCCGGCTGAGCTGGTGGAGCGCTTCGTCGCGACCGGCGCCGTCGGACTCAACCTGGAGGACTCCGATCCGGCGACCGGCCGGATGATCGACGCCGCGGCGCAGGAGGACTTCCTGGCCGCGGTGCGAGCCGCGGCCGGCGACGCACTCGTGATCAACGCCCGGATCGACGCGTTCGTCCGCCGAGCCGGTACGGCGGACGAACAGCTGGCGACCGCGCTCGACCGCGGCAACCGCTACCTGGCCGCCGGCGCCGACTGCGTGTACCCGATCGGCGTCGGCGACCTCGACCTGATCTGCACGCTCGCCACGCAGCTCGACGGCCCGGTGAACGTCGGCTACGGGCAGGGCGTCCATTCCGTCGCGGACTACGCCGCACGAGGTGTCGCCCGGGTCAGCTTCGGGCCGATGTTCCAGCGGCACCTCTACGCGACGTTCGCCAGGACCGTGCTGCCGGCGCTCACGGCGGATCGGAATCCGTTCACCGCATGAGGTCAGGTGTGTGGAATCCGGGCGATCGGGTAATGGCGGTTCGGTAGTGGAAGGCAACCATCGAGAGAACGGGGAAACCGCGATGGGCATGTTCGACAACATGAAGGACAAGGCCGGCGACCTGGTCGACGAGCACGGCGACAAGGTCGACGAGGGCTTGGACAAGGCCGGCGAGTTCGCCGACGAGAAGACCGGCGGCAAGTACGGCGACAAGATCGACCAGGGCACCGACATGGCCCGGGACCAGCTGGACAACCTGGACGGCCAGAACGACGACCTCCGGGACAACGAGTCCTGAGCCCGTTCCGGCGCGACGGTACGCCCGAGCGGCCGCGGAACTCGCCGCGGCCGTCCGGCGTACCGCGAACCCTTCACCGCGCTCATCGGTGCTCTTGGCAACAAGTTCCCTGAGAGCCCGCTGAGTGTTGCCTGTCAGGCGCTGCGGGCAACCGTCCGGTCGCAAGGGGTGAGAAACGCCGAGGGGGCTACGCCATGTGGGCCTCAGGACGTACTCTGCCTCTTGCAAGGGGTGGATGGGGCTGCAGGGGGGAACTGCATGATGCTGGATTTTTGCCTGCACTCGGGGACGGGAAGCCGGTGACGCCGCTACGGCGGCGGATTCTGGTCTGGATCTCCGGCGCGTCGGCCGGGCTGGGGGCCGCGCTGGCGGCGACGATTCCGTTCGAGAGCGCCGAGCTGATCGACATCTCACGCCGCGGCGGTACGCCGGGGGCGCACCACGTCGCGGTGGATCTCGCCGATCCGGACTCGTGGCCGGTGGTCGACAAGGACTTCCGGCAGCGGGTCGAGGCCGGCGATCCGGAGCTGGTGGTGTTCATCCACAACGCCGCGACGCTGACGCCGCTCGGCTCGGCGGATCATGTCGACACCGAGCAGTACACCCGTAACGTGCTGTTGAACTCCGCGGCCGCCCAGGTGCTCGGGCAGTCGTTCCTGAGCGCGCTGTCCGGGCGAAACTGCGAACAGCACCTGATCATGGTGTCGTCCGGCGCGGCGAGCAGACCGCACGAGGGCGAGTCCAGCTACTGCGCGGGCAAGGCCGCGATCGACCAATGGGTGCGCACGGTCGGGCTCGAGCAGCGGCGCCGAAGTCCCGGCTGTCGGGTCGTCTCCGTGTCCCCCGGCTCGGTCGACACGGCAATGCAGGCCGAACTGCGCGCGGCCAGTCCGTTCGAGGTCCCGGTGTCGAGCCGCTTCCGCGAGATGGAGGCCCTCGGCAAGCTCTCCAAACCCGAGACGGTGGCGCGGTCCATCTGGTCGCTGCTCGACCGTGACGTCGCCAGCGGCACCGTCCTGCACGTCCGCGACCTGACCTAGAGCGCGCTCCGCGCCAGCCGGTGGACCTGCGCCCGCGTCGCCGGGTACAGCTCGGTGAAGGTCCGCAGCAGACTCGCGTACGTCGGTGCCGTCGCCAGGTCCGGTGCCACGACGTGATCCGGTCTGGTCCAGTCGGTGTCCGGTGCGACCGCGCCGATCCCGATCGCGGCCAGCAGCGCATCGCCGTACGACGCCCCGATCGTCTGCCGGGGAACGATCTGCTCGACCCCCGCGACGTCGCTGACGATCTGCGCCCACAGGCCGCCCTGCGTTCCGCCGCCGACGGCAACGATCCGGTCGGCCGGCCCGAAGATGTCCAGGATCTGCCGCACCCCACAGGCGATCCCTTCGTACGCCGCGCGCAGCAGATGACCGCGGCCGTGCCGCAGCGTCAGGCCCGCGATCACGCCGCGTGCCAGCGGGTCGTAGATCGGGGTCCGCTCGCCGCTGAAGTACGGCAACAGGACGAGCCCTTCACTGCCCGCGGGGACGGCGGCTGCTTCCGCGAGCAACGTCTCGAAGGGCGCACCGCCGGTCAGGTCCTGCAGCCAGGTCGTGACCGTCCCGGACGTGGCCATACCGGCGGCCAGGGTGTGCGAGCCGCGCTCGACCCCGGACGTCGTCCACAGGCCGCGCACGCTCGTCGGTGCGGGAAGGACCTGGACGAAGAACATCGTCGAGCCGTACATCAGCATCAGGTCGCCGGGCCGTCGTACACCGACGCTGAACGCCTCCGCCCACGCGTCGACAGTCCCCGCGACGACCGGCGTCCCTTCGGACAGGCCGGTCTGCTCCGCGGCGTCCCGCCGTACGACGCCCACCTGCTCGGACGGCCACACCAGGCGCGGCAAGGCGAGACCCGGCAGTACTGCTTCCGCCCAATCCGCTGCCCAGTCCTGTCGGCGGACGTCGTAGAACGGGTCACATTGGCTGGCCGTGTGGTGGTCGAGCACCCATTCGCCGGTCAGCCGCGCCACGACGTACGTGTGCGCGCTGAACCAGCGGTCCTGCGGCCGCCAGGCGTCACCGGCGGCGCGCCGCAGCCAGGCCAGCTTCGGCCCGATCGCCTGGCTGGACAGGTCCTTCCCGCAGCGCTCCAGGATCGCGTCCGCGCCGAGCTGCTCGGTGATCTCGGCGATCTCGCGGGTCGAGCGGGTGTCGACGCCGTACAGGATCGCCGGCCGGCGCGGGCGCAGGTCGGCGTCGGTCTGGACGACGCACGGCCCGAGACCGGAGACGCAGACCGCCGCGACGTCGGTCGTGTCCAGCTCGGCGAGAACCTCGGCGACGTCGCCCCACCAGTCGCGCTCGGGATCCATCTCGGCCCAGCCCGGCTGCGGCAGGCTCGGGGCGTGGTCGCGGCGTGCGACCGCCACGACCTCGCCGTCGAGCGTGCACAGAACAGCCTTCGTACTGCCGGTACCGATGTCGACGCCGATGACGAAACTCATCCGGCAATTGTCCAGGTGTACGGGACCCCGGCGGCGAGAGACACCTCCTCGCGACGCTCGCCGTGGCGGAGCACGACAGCGCCGTCCCGGTCGGCCGTCAGGACGGCTTGCGCCGCGTCCGCGGACCAGATCAGGTCGACGCCGACGCCGACGCGGGCGCGCAGACCGGTGATCGACCCCTCCGGCCAGGCGTCCGGCAGCGCGGGGAAGATCTCGAGCTCGCCGGTGTGGCTCTGCAGCAGCATCTCCGCGATCCCGGCGGTCGCACCGAAGTTGCCGTCGATCTGGAACGGCGGGTGCGCGCAGAAGAGGTTCGGATACAGGCCCGAGCCGTCACCTACGTAGTCGGTGCCCGAATCGGAGGCCGGAGTCAGCAGCTCCCGGACCAGACGGTGAGCGGCCGCGCCGTTGCGGAGCCTTGCCCACAACGAGATCCGCCACGCCAGCGACCAGCCCGTGCTCTTGTCCCCACGCAGCTCCAAGGTGCGGGCCGCGGCGTGAGCGAGCTCCGGCGTACCGTCCGGGGTGATCTGGTCGCCGGGGTGCAGGCCGATCAGATGCGACGTGTGGCGGTGCTGCGGTTCGGCCTCGGCGAAGTCCGCCAGCCACTCCTGCAGCTGGCCCCGGCTGCCGACCCGCGGGTCGGGGATGCGCTTGCGGGCGGCGGTCAGGTCGTCGACGAGCGGGTCGGCGAGCTCGAGCTCGGCCGCGGCCTGCACGCAGCGGTCGAACAGGTCCGCGATCAGCGACAGGTCCATCGTCGCGGAGGTCGTGACCGAGGCGGGTTCGCCGTCGGCGGCGACGTACTCGTTCTCCGGCGAGGTCGACGGCGCCGTGCCGAGCGTGCCGTCCGGCAGCTCGAGCAGCCAATCGAGACAGAACTCGGCGGCACCGCGCAACACCGGCCAGGCGTCGCGGAGATACTCGCGGTCGCCGGTGAACGCGTAGTGGTCCCAGAGATGACGGCACAGCCAGACGCCGGCCAGCGGCCAGTTCGACCACTTCGGGTTGCCGTCGACGGGCGCGGTCCAGCACCAGGCGTCGGCGTTGTGATGCGCGGTCCAGCCCTTCGTTCCGTAGAGCTCCTCGGCCGTCCGGCGTCCTGCCTGGGCGAGGTTCGCCACGTAGGTGAGCAGGGGCTCGTGACACTCGGACAGGGACGTCGTCTCGGCCGGCCAGTAGTTCATCTCGGTGTTGATGTTGACCGTGTAGTTGCTGCTCCACGGCGGCTGCAGGTGCTCGTTCCAGATGCCCTGGAGGTTGGTCGGCAGGCCGCCCGGGCGGGAGCTGGAGATCATCAGGTAGCGCCCGAAGTTGTAGATGAGCGCCGCCAGTCCCGGATCGTCGCCCGCGGTGGTGAGCCGCCGGTCGGTGGTCAGCTCGACAGCGGAGGGCAGTGTGAGCACCGAACGCCGGAACAACTCCTGGTAGTCGGCCACATGCTCGTCACGCAGCTCCTCCGCCTTGGCAAGCGCAGCGCGGACAGTGGTATCGGCGGCATCGCGGCACTCTTCGCGGGTACGTGTCGGTGCGATCGCCGGTCCTTCGTAGCCGGTGGCGGTGGACAGCACGACGTACAGCTCGGTCGCCTCGCTGACCGTCAGCGCGTCGTCGGTCGCCGTGATGGTTCCGTCGGTCTGCGCCCGCAGTACGACGGCTGCGTTCATGCCACGGTCGTCGCCGTCGGAGTACTGGATCGGGTCGGCGGCGTTGCCGTGCGGCGGCGCGACGGACGACGGGCAGGTCGCCAATAGAGCCAGCCCGTTGTCACCGACCGCTTCCGTCGTCGGGCGGAGCTGCGAGGTGAGGCTGAGCGTCGCGGTGAGCGGCTGCGATGCACCCAGACGTAGGATCAATGCCTGTGCCGGCGCGCTGACGAACACCTCCTGCCAGACCTCGACGCCGCCGATCTCGTACTCGGCCCGCGCGACCGCGGCGTCCAGGTCGAGCCGACGCCGGTAGTTCGCGGCAGCACCTGACGGCCGGTATTCCAGCAGCAGGTCGCCGAGCGGCATGTACGCCTGTGAGTGCCCGCTGTGGAAGCCGTGCGAGAGCTCCTCGGCCGTGCGGACGTCGCCCTGCGCCAGCGCGGCCCGGACCCGGTCGACCGCCGCCGCGCCGGTCTCGCCGATCGGTGTCGACAGCCGGCGGGTGGTCTCCGGGCTGCCCGACCACAGCGTCTCGTCGTTCAGCGCGATCCGGTCCCGCTCGGCGCCGCCGAACCACATCGCCCCGATCCGGCCGTTGCCGAGCGGCAGCGCCGCCAGCCAGTCCGCCGCGGGTGCGTCGTACGTGAGCTCCGTGGCGGCCGCAGTCATCCGATCTCTCATAGGGCAGATCCTCCCCCGTGCACGACGCGCCGCGCGACCGGGGGTCCGGCAGGTGGTCAGGCGGTGGTTAGGCTGCTTCGGCGAACTGGGTCGCGTAGAGGTCGGCATACAGCCCGCCGCGGGCGAGCAGTTCGTCGTGCGTGCCCCGCTCCTGGATGCGGCCGTCGTCGAGGACGAGGATGACGTCGGCGTTGCGGATCGTCGACAGGCGGTGCGCGATGACGAGCGACGTCCGGCCGGCCAGCGCGTTCGCGAGTGCGGTCTGGACGGCGGCCTCGGACTCCGAGTCGAGGTGCGCCGTGGCCTCGTCGAGGATCACGATGGACGGCGACTTGAGCAGCAGCCGGGCGATCGCGAGCCGCTGGCGTTCGCCGCCGGACAACCGGTAGCCGCGGTCGCCGACCACGGTGTCCAGACCGTCCGGGAGGTTGTCGACGAGGGCGGCGATCTGCGCCGCTCCGAGCGCCGCGCGCAGCTCGTCGTCGGTCGCGTCCGGGCGGGCCAGCTGCAGGTTGGCGCGGATCGTGTCGTGGTACAGGTGCGAGTCCTGCGTGACCACGCCGATCGCCGCACGGAGCGAGCTCTGCGTGACCTCGCGGACGTCGCGACCGCCGACCAGGACGGCGCCGCCGGTGGCGTCGTACATCCGGGAGACGAGCGAGGACAGGGTGGACTTGCCGGCGCCGGAGGGGCCGACCACGGCGACCATCTGCCCCGGCTCGACGCTGAACGTGACGTCCTTCAGCACCTCATCCCCGGTCTCTGCCGACAGCGTCGCGACCGACTCCAGCGAGGCGAGCGACACCTCGTCCGCGGACGGGTAGTGGAACGACACGTGGTCGAACTCGATCGACGGCTCCTCGGTCGCCGGCAGCGTCTTCGCGTCCTTGCGATCGGCAACCATCGGCGGCAGGTCGAGAACCTCGAGCACGCGCTCGAAGCTGACCAGCGTGGTCATCACGTCGACCTGGATGTTGGACAGCGCGGTCAGCGGGCCGTACAGCCGGTTCAGGTACGCCGTCAGCGCGACGACCGTCCCGATCCCGAGCATCCCTTCGACGGCGAAGACGCCGCCGACGCCGTACACAAGCGCCACCGCGAGCGCGGCGACCAGGGTCAGGGAGACGCGGAAGACGCCGGCGTACATCGACGTGGTGACGCCGATGTCGCGGACCCGGGCGGCCTTCCCGGCGAAGTCCCGGGAGGCGTCCTCGGTCCGGCCGAACACCTTGGCGAGCACCGCGCCGGCGACGTTGAAGCGCTCGGTCATGGCCTGCGCCATGGTGGCGTTCAGCTTGTACGTCTCCGCCGTCGCCGCGCGCAACTTCCCGGCGAGCAGCCGGGCCGGAACGACGAACAGCGGCAGCACGACGAGCGCGAGCAGCGTGATCTGCCACGACATCACGAACATCGCAGCGAGCACCAGCACGACGCTGAGCAGGTTGCTGACGACGTTCGACAACGTGGAGGTGAACGCCTGCTGGGCACCGAGGACGTCGCCGTTCAGGCGCTGGATGAGCGCGCCGGTCTGCGTGCGGCTGAAGAACGCGACGGGCAACTGCTGGACATGGTCGAACACGGCGGTGCGGAGGTCGTAGACGAGGCCCTCGCCGATCCGCGCGGAGAACCAGCGCTCGGCGAGGGTGATCGCGCTGTTCGCGATCGCGAGCAGCGCGACGACGAGAGCGAGCCAGACCACGACCTCGGCGTGGCCCGGCACGATTCCGCGGTCGATGATCGCGCGGAACAGCAGCGGGGTGACCGCGCCGGTGCCGGCGTCGAACGCGACGAGGACGAGGAACACGGCCAGGTAGCCGCGGTACGGACGGGCGAAGGAGAGGATCCGGCGGAGGGTGCCCGCCGACAACTTGTGATGCCGGACGGAGGAGTCCTTCAACAGCGAACGCATCGCACGCCCGCCGCCGGATCCCCCGCCCGGAAAGCCGGAGATCTGCGACATGCAGTTCCTTCCAGTCAGGGACCAAGATATACTGAGGTTAACTCACTATGAGTAAAACTCACAACCACCTCGGTTTGTTCCCCTCCGGGGAAGAAGGGCCACTAGGCTCTGGGCATGTCTGAGCCCGAGGACGCCGCCGAGCAGATCGCCGGCCTGCTGGACGGCATCGTCCGCCGCCAGCGACGAGCCGGCCGCGAGAGCTTCGGCGAAAGCGTCACCCACGGCCAGTTCCGGGTGCTGCGCACCCTCGACCACGCGGGCCGCGCGCTGCGCCTCAGCGAATTGGCAGCGCAGTTGGGCATCGTGCCGCGGTCCGCCACCTCGGTCGTTGACGATCTCGAGGCAGCTGGGCTCGTCGCGCGACAGCCGGACCCGGACGACCGCCGCGCCACTCTCGTCGATCTCACGCCCGACGGCCTGAAGATCCTCTCCACCCTCCGCGAGAAGCGCCGCGCCGTGATGGCCGACCAACTGGCGCGCCTGACCCCCGAGGAACAACAGACCCTGGCAAACCTGCTCCAGCGCCTGGCCGGCAACTAACCACGCGCGTCAGTTGCCGGCGGCAAGTGCTCGGGCGGTGGCGAGGTCGTAGAGGAAGGTGTTGACGGGGGTCGGGACGCCGGCGTCGTTGCCGAGGCGGACGACGGCTCCGGTCCAGGCGTCCAGTTCGGACGGGCGGCCGGCGATCAGGTCGCGCTGGAGTGACGTGGTGCCGTCGGCGGGGAGCTGGTCGATCCAGGCCAGCGTGCGCGGTACGACGTCGGCTGCGAGCTGGATGCCGCGGGCGAGCGCGACGTCGCGGATCTCGGTGATGGCCTCGGTGAGCAGCCGGCGGGTGGCGGGGTGGGTGCGGAGCACGCCGTACGGGGCGCCGGTCGCCGTACCGAGGCCGCCGCCCGGGACGACCGACAGGAACTTCGTCCACAGCGCCGCCCAGATGTCGTCCGGGACGTTCGCCTGCAGTCCCGCGCCGACGACCGCGTCCCGCAGCCGGTCGGTCCGCGGCGTGACCTGGTTGTCCCACTCCCCGACATTGAGCTTCCCGTTGCCGAGATGCCGGACGACACCAGGACTCTCGACGTACGCGATCACCTCCGCGGCCCCGGGCAGTACGGCGTCCCGCCCGTAGACGTCCGCGACCTGGCCGGGCGCTTCGACCCCGTTCTGCACGGTGACGATCGCGGTGTCCGCGCCCACCAGCGGCCGGATCGCGGCGATCGCCGCGGGCAGCTGCCACGTCTTCACGCAGACCAGCGCGTAGTCGACCGGACCGATCTCCGCCGGATCGCTCGTCGCCCGCACCGGCAACCGCAGGTCACCTGCCGGGCTCAGCACCGCGAGCCCGTCGGCGTTCATCGCTTCCAGGTGCTTGCCCCGCGCGACGAACGCCACGTCCTGCCCGGCGGCGGCCAGCCGCGCGCCGAAATAGCCGCCCACCCCGCCCGCGCCGACGATCCCGATCCTCACAGCCCACTCCCTCTGTCCGATTCAACTGGTAACCGTAGCGCGGTGGATTGAGAGGTTCGCGCAATCGACCGCGCCCGCCCCGGCCGGGCTGGTTGATTGTCGGCATGCGTACACCGACGACAACCCCCGCGCAGGCGGCCGAGCTGATCCGGCGCGACCAGGACCTGCTGCTGAGCCGGACCGAAGGCTTGAACGAGACCGAGCTGCGCGCGCCGTACGACGTGACCGCCGGGCCGCTCGGCGACTTCTGCGACTCGCTGCACGATCTGGTCGCGCACGTGCTGATGTGGGACGAGATCACCCTTGCCGTGCTGCGGGACGCCCGGGCCGGCCGGCTGCACTGGAGTCTCGATCCGCGCTGGGAGACCGCCGACAGCGGGCGCGCACTGAACCTCGGCGGCGTGGAGGCGGGCCGGCGGATCCCGTCCGAGCTCGTGCTGCACCGGTTCCGCAGCGTCGGCGCCGCGCTCGTCGACGAGATCTCGCAGTACGACGACGGCACCTGGACGGATCCGTCGACGGGCGCCGGGTTCGACGGCGGCATCGGCGCGCTGGCGGAGTACGTCTCGACCACACCGGACGGGATCCTGTTCGCGCACGCGGCCCGCCACCTGGCTATGGTGCGCGCATGATCCACGAGATCGTCGACAGCCCGCAGTACGGGCCTGAGACGGACGCCTTGCGGAAGCTGCTCGCCGACCAGCCGGATCATCCAGGACTGGATCCGTACCAGGCGCTGCTGCTCGATCGGGAGGAGCTGCCCGACCCGGCCGTGGCCGGCGAACGTGACCCGCGGGTCACCGTCGAGGACCTCGCGATCGAGTTGCCCGGGCGGACGCTGCAGGCCCGGATCTATCGGCCGTCGCCGCAGCCCCGGCCGGTCCTGCTCTGGCTCCACGGCGGCGGCTTCGTCGGCGGAGACCTGCGGGACATCGAGTTCGCGACGTCCGGGATCGCCGCCGCCGGCAACGTCACGGTGATCTCACTCAACTATCGCCTCGCGCCCGAGAACCCTTGCCCCGCGGGGCTTCAGGACGTCAGCGACACGCTCGCCTGGATCCGCGCGAACGTCGACGGCGACGGACGGATCGCCGTGGGTGGCCAGAGCGCGGGCGGCGCACTGGCCGCCGGCGCGTGCCAGCTCGCCCGCGACGCGGGTGCGCCACTCCCCGACCGGCAGATCCTGTGCTACCCGGTCCTGGACCTGCATCCGGCCGCCGACTGGCACGAGTGGTACTTCGGAGCACGTGACATCCCTGCGGGCGCCGTACCGTTGCAGGCTGCGACGCTCGCGGGGCTGCCGCCGACGCTGATGCTCGCTGCCGGGCGGGACTGGTTGCGCGCCGACGCGCTCGCGTACGCCGGTCGGCTGGAGCAGGACGGCGTACCGACGCGGCTGGTGGAGTACGCGGACACGATGCACGCTTTCCTGAACTTCCCGGCGGCGCTCTCCGCCGGCCGGCACGCGGTCGAGCTGATCGCGGCGGACCTGCGCGCCGCGTTCGGCTAGGGCCCAGGTCCTACAGGTCCTAGTGGTCGGCGCGGTGGGTGAAGAACCGGGCCGGGTTGCCGGCGGCGCGCGGGTTCGACGCCAGCCAGGTGGTGAAGGAGTCGGGATGGCGGCGTTCGAGCTCGTCCAGGTAGGCCCGCCGTACGTCGACCATCGCCTGCCGGCGGTCGGCGCTCATCGCGCGCTGGAGCTGGTTGAAACTGCGGCGCCAGGCCAGGCACAGCTCCTCGTCGCTCAACTCGCCGACGCTGCGCACCACCGCGGTCAGGTACTTCGGCATCGGCCACTGGGCGGTCGGGTCGGGGTCGGCGCGGACCGCCTTCAGCTGCCGACTCGATGCCTTGGGCAACCGGATGCGCCGGCGCGGCAGCGTCCGGGCCGGCCGCCCAGGCCGCTCGGGGCGCTCGGGGCGCTCGGGGCGCTCGGGGCGACCCGAGCGCAGCCAGCCGACGACCGGGGGCGAGACCGCGACGATCAGCAGGAGCAGGACCGCGGTGGGCGCCCCGATCGCGGCGGCGTACCCGCAGACCGCGAGCAAACAGAGTCCACCGAGCACCGCGCCCCGCGGCACCACGTGCAGCAGGTCCGAGGACGGCAGGTCGCGGCCGAGGCCGATACTGAGAAAGATCGCTCCGGTGGTGAACGCGGCGACCGCGAAGGCCGCGAGATTGGTCGCCGGTGACACGAACACCAGCGAGGCCAGCACTCCGATCACGGCCAGCACCACCACGGCTGCCCGCCAGATCCGCAGATATCGCAGCTCGGCATCCACCATGCTCACCCAGTGCCCCATCGCCCGGCTCTGCAACCGGAGTCCTCAGGCCAGTGTGACGCGTTTCAGGGCTGCAATGAAGGCTGTTGTGGCCGGCGGATCGGGCGGTTCGCCGTACGTCGCGAGGAAGATGCGCCGGAAGACCGGCAGCTCCGTCGAGCACACCCCGTCGGCCAGGTGCGAGCGCAGCGCCAGGCCGGGCGAGGTGGTGACGCCGAGCCCGGCCCGGACGAGGGCCTGCTTGACGATCACGTCGTCGCTGGTGAACGCGATCCGCGGCGTGAACCCGGCATCGGCGCAATGCTGCAGCAGCTCGCGCCGGCAGTTCTCGCAGCCGGCGATCCAGTCCGAGTCGCGGTGGTCGGTGAGGGTCTCACCGGGGCGGCTGCTCAGCAGGTGGATCGGGTCGTCGCGCAGGTAGCTGTAGCGGATGCCGTCGTCCGGCTGCTCGTCGTCATACCGGAACACGATCGCGAGGTCGATGTCCCCCGTCCGCAGCTGCCGTACGGCGACCCGCGGGTGGGCGTCGGTGAGTTCCAGCCGGAGGTCCGGGTAGTCGCGGCGCAGCTCGGCCGCGGCCGGTGGCACGAGTTCGCTGAGTGCCGAGCTGAAGGCGCCGACCCGGACCCGGCCGGAGCGCAGGCCCACGAGCGCGGCGAGCTCGGCGTCGGCGGCGTCGACGCGGCCGACGATCTCCGCGGCACGGCGGGCGAGCACCTCCCCTTCCGGGGTGAGCCGGATCCCGCGGCCGGCCTTCTGCACCAGCTTCGCTCCCGTCGCGGCCTCCAGCCGGGCGAGGTGATGACTGACGGTGGGCTGCGTGTAGTGCAGCGCCGCGGCCGCCGCGGTGACCGAACCGTGCGCGGCGACCGCGGCCAGCACCCGGAGCCGAACCAGATCGAGCATGTATCGATGCTATCTATGCCTCTACCGTTCAATTGGCATTGGACGCATGAATGGCCGCCGGGCGACGCTGATGACCATGACCGGCACAGTGATCTGGCATATGACGATGTCCCTCGACGGCTTCATCGGGGACCGCGACGACAACCTCGACTGGACCTCGCTCGCCGACGGCGGGCCGTCCGGTCTCGGCGCGGAGGTGATCGCCGGCTGTGGCGCGTTCCTGTGCGGCGGCAAGCGGGTCGAGGCGGTCGGCGAGAACCGTCCGTACGGCGGGGTGTGGAAGGGGCCGATCCTGGTCTACACGCGCAAGGACCCGGCCACGAACCCGATCCCGGAGTTCACCTACGTGAGCGGCGACATCCGCGACGTGGTGGCGGACGGGCTGCGCGCGGCCGCCGGCCGGAACCTCGTCGTCACCGGCGGCGCCGTTCCCCGCCTGGCGCTGGACGCCGGTCTGGTCGACGAGATCGTCCTGCACGTCGTCCCCGTGCTGCTGGGCGAAGGCGTCCGCTTCTACGACAGCCCCGGCGTGCACCCGACCCGGCTGAAGCTCCGCTCGGCCGAGAACCTGAATTTCTGGTTCGGGGTCGTGAAGTGATGCAACCGGTTGCACTATCGTGGCCGCATGGCAACACGTACCGGGGTCACGATTCGCGAGGTCGCGATCGCCGCCGAGGTGTCGCGGTCGACGGTGTCGCGGGCCTTCACCAGGCCGCACCTGCTCAGCCCGGAGACCGTGGAGCACGTGCGCGCGATCGCGGCCCGGCTCGGGTACGTCGGGAACCAGGCCGCGCGGGCGCTGTCGACCGGCCGGTTCGGGAACATCGCGGTCGTCGTACCGGACATTGCGAACCCGTTCTTCCCGCCGCTGGTGCGGAGCCTGCAACTCGCCGCCGAGACCGCCGACCTCGCGGTGTTCCTCGGCGACTCCGACGAGTCGGCGGAGCGGGAGGCCAAGCTGATCGCCCGGCTGGCGCCGCAGGTCGAGGGGTTCGTGCTCGCCTCGCCGCGGCTGTCCGAGGAGCTGATCCGCGGACTGGCCGCGACCCGTCCGGTCGTCCTGGTGAACCGCGACCTGGACGGCATCCCACGGGTACTGATCGACTCGTCGGGCGGGATGACCGAGGCCGTGCTGCTGCTGAAGAAACTCGGTCACGAGCGGCTCGCGTACCTGGCCGGACCGCGGGACTCCTGGTCGGACCAGCAGCGCCGGGAGACGCTCACGCAGACCTCCGCTAAGGCGGGACTGACGGTCGAGATCATCGAGGTCGGGCGGCCGACCTACACGGCCGGGCGGGACTCGGTGTCGGCGCTCGTCCGGTCCGGTTCGACCGCGGCGATCGCGTTCGACGACGTGGTCTCGCAGGGCGTGCTGGCCGGGCTCGAGGTGCGCGGCATCTCGGTGCCCGCCGACTTCAGCCTGGTCGGCTGTGACGACACCCTCGCCCCGCTCACCACGCCCGCGCTGACCAGCGTCTCGGCCGGGGCGGCGACCGCCGGCACGGCGGCCGCGAAGCTGCTCGTCGACCTGCTGGAGGCCACCGAGCCGAGCGGCGGGTGCGTCACGATCGCGACGCACCTGGTCACCCGCGCGACGACCGCGCCGGCGCCGAGACCCGCGCCGTGATGCGTTGACGTGCAACCGGTTGCATGCTGGAATCACGGATATGACGCGAATCGCGATCGCCGGCGCCGCCCACCCGCACGTGGCCTATGCGACCGCCGAGGTCGACCAGGTCGCCGCGTTCGAGCTGGTCGCGGTGGCGGACCCGTCCCGCGAGACCGCCGAGCGCTGGGCAGCGCCGTACGACGCCGAGGTTTTCACCGACCACCGGCAGATGCTGCGCGACCTCGAGCCTGACGTCGTCATGGTCGCCGGGATCTACGGCGACCGCGGCCAGGTGGTCGTCGACGCGCTCGAGGCCGGCTGCCACGTGATCGCCGACAAGCCGCTGTGTACGACGCTCGAGGACCTGGAGGCGATCGCCGAGGCCGCGCGCCGCACCGGTCGGCACGTGACCCTGCTGCTCGAGAAGCGGTACTACCCCGTCACTCTCGCGGCCCTGGAGATCGCCGGCCGGGTCGGCGCCATCCACGGCGTGACGTCGTCCGGCCCGCACAAACTGAACCGCCCGACCCGTCCGGCGTGGTTCTTCGAGCGCGAGCGGTACGGCGGACTCCTCAACGACCTCGCGGTGCACGACATCGACGCCGCTCTGCTCTTCACCGGCCTGACCGCGGGAACCGTCAGCGGCACCGTCGTGGACAGCTCGTACGGCGTGGCGACGCTGAGCGGACCGGGCGCGGTCATCACCGCGGGTGTGGACTGGATGAACCCGGCCGGCTCACCGGTGCACGGCGACTACCGAATGAAGCTGGTCGGCACCGAAGGCACCGCGGAGCTGCTCTGGGCCCGCAACCGCCTGGTCCTCACCACGACCGACCTGGCGCCGCACGACGTACCGTTGCCGGCCGGCTTCCGGCCCGCCGAGAAGCCGCTGCAGGCGCTTGCTGCAGGCAACGAACCGGACATCACGACGGACCGGAGCCTGCTCGTCACGCGAATCGCCCTGCTGGCCCAGCGCTCGGCAGAAACAGATGGAAGCCCCCTGGCCTGGACAGCCGACTAGCCATCGATCGGAGAGTTTCATGCGTTTCGCCCTCATCGGCGCCGGCGTGATCGGCGCCGTACACGCCCGCCTCCTCGAAGCCCTCGGGGACGAGGCCGTCCTGGTCGCGGTCGTGGACAAGGACCTCGACCGCGCCGGCAAACTGGTCTCGCAGTACGGCGGCCGCGCGTACCCGACACCGGCCGCCGCGTACGCCGCCGAGGAGATCGACGCCGTCGGGATCTGCCTGCCCAGCGCACTGCACGCCGACGTCGCCGTCGAGGCGCTGCACGCGGGCAAGCACGTCGTCGTCGAGAAGCCGGTCGACATCAGCCTGGCTGCCGCGGACCGATTGATCGACGCGCAGCGGGAGACCGGGCTGACCGTCGCGGTGATCAGCCAGCGCCGGTTCCAGCCCCCGGTCGCGCAGATCCGGGCCGCGATCGACAACGGTGCGCTCGGCCGGGTGACGTCCGGGATCGCCGAGTCGGCGTTCTTCCGGCCGCAGTCGTACTACGACGGCGACGACTGGCGCGGTACCCTCGCGGTCGACGGCGGCGGCGCGCTGATGAATCAGGGCATCCACGCGCTCGACCTGCTGGTCTGGATGCTCGGCCGCCCGATCCGGGTGAGCGCACAGACCGGACGGCTCGCGCACGAGGGCATCGAGGTCGAGGATCTCGCGGGCGCGTCGATCGTGTTCGAGAGCGGGGCGATCGGCCTGATGCTCGCCAGTACGGCGGCGTACCCGGGCCGCCCGGTCCGGCTGACGATCCACGGCGACCAGGGCACGGCGGTCCTCGACGACGACCAGCTCGCGTACTTCGCCGCCGCGGACGCCGCGGCACCCGAGGCGCCGGCGCTGGAAGGACCGGACGGTTGGGGGCCGACCGAGCTCGCGCACCTCGCGCAGTACCGCGACTTCATCGCCGCCGTCCGCGAAGGCCGTCCGCCGGCCGTGACGCTGGAAGCGGGTCGGCGGTCGCTGGCGACGGTGCTCGCGGTCTACGAGTCCGCCCGCTCCGGGCAGCCGGTCGAGCTGAAGGAGGACTGACCCATGCCGCTGCGCATCGCTCTCGTCGGCACCGAGAACAGCCACGCCGACCACATCGTCGCGCACCTCAACGTCGACCCCGTCAGGGAAACCGGCACTGCCACCGCGCGCATCGTCGCACTGGTCGGCGCGGACGACGAACGCAACCGCAAGCTCGCCGCGACCGGCGGCATCACCCAGATCGTGCCGACGTCGGCGGAGCTGCTCGGCAGCGTCGACGCGCTGATCGTCACCAACCGGGACGGGGCGCTGCACCGCGAACACGCCGTACCGTTCCTCGAGGCCGGTCTGCCCGTGTGGGTGGACAAGCCGCTGGCCGCGAGTACGGCGGATGCGCGGGCGATCCTGGACGCGGCGCGGCGCGGTGCTGCGGCAGTGACGTCGTACTCCGCGGTGCGCTGGGTCGCGGACGCGGATGCGCTCGCGGCCGCCGAGGTCGGTGAGCTCCAGGCGGTCACGGTCACCGGGCCGGCCGATCCGGACAGCGAGTACAGCGGGATCTTCTTCTACGGAATTCACGCGGCCGATCTGGCACAGCGACTGGCTCCCGGCGAGCCGGGTCCGGTCACTGTCGAGCGGGTCGGTTCCACTGTGGTCGTCCGCTATCTGTGCGGCGGGGTGCTCGTGACCTTGCAGCTGGTGAAGCCGACGGACGACGGGCGGGTGCCGTTCCACGCCGAGATCGTCGGGCGCACCGGGCTGGTGAGTCACGACGTACGGCTGGACTCGGAGTACGTCGTACCGGGTCTGAAGGTGTTCCTCGACATGCTCGAGAGCGGCGAGCGCCCGCTGGACGACGCCACCATGCTCGCCCCGATCACCGTGCTGGAACAGACTCACACAATCGTGGGCCAGACCGTTCAGGAGGTATGAACAGGTACGAGCGACGAGTGGCCGGAGCCGACTGGGACGCCGTGGCCGCGGAGGTTGACGACCTCGGTTGCGGCCTGCTGCCGCAGCTGTTGACCCCGGCCGAGTGTGCACGGATCGCCGGCATGTACGACGACGTCCAGCGATTCCGCGCCACGATCGACATGGCGCGGCACCGGTTCGGCGAGGGTCAGTACCGGTACTTCGACCGGCCGTTCCCCGAGGCGGTCGAGTCGTTGCGGCAGGCGCTGTACCCGTGGCTGCTGCCGATCGCGCGCGACTGGTACGCGAAGCTCGGCCGGGAGGCGGAGTGGCCGGACACGCTCGACGAGTGGCTGGACAGGTGCCATCAGGCCGGGCAGGCACGACCGACACCGATCCTCCTGCGGTACGGCGCGGGCGACTGGAACGCCCTGCACCGGGACCTGTACGGCGACAAGGTCTTCCCGCTGCAGGTCGTGATCAACTTGAACGACCCTGGCGTCGACCACACCGGCGGCGAGTTCCTGCTGGTCGAGCAGCGGCCGCGGGCGCAGTCGCGGGGTACGTCGACGCTGATCCCGCAGGGCCACGGGCTGGTCTTCACGACGCGCGATCGGCCGGTGAAGTCGGCGCGCGGCTGGTCGGCCGCGCCGGTCCGGCACGGCGTGTCCGCGATCCGCTCAGGTCAGCGCCATACCCTCGGGCTCGTGTTCCACGACGCTAAATAGCGCTGCAGATGTCCCACGCCGACTGCTGGAGCAAGGCCGCGGTCTCGTTGTCGAGGCCCTTGACCGGGGTGTCGATGCCGACCGGGTCCTCGTCGAGCAGCGCG
The DNA here is from genome assembly GCF_040610875.1 of Kribbella sp. NPDC003505. Taxonomy (NCBI): domain Bacteria; kingdom Bacillati; phylum Actinomycetota; class Actinomycetes; order Propionibacteriales; family Kribbellaceae; genus Kribbella; species Kribbella sp. NPDC003505. The sequence continues at coordinate 261,889 of NZ_JBEXNA010000008.1, forward strand.
ATCAGGAAGACGCACGCCGCGAGGTAGCTGCCGGCGAGGGCCGGGTGGCTGTTGTCGGCGTCGTGGCGCGCGGGTTCGTCGTGCTCGGCGAGAAAGCGTTCCCAGATCATGCCGACCGGGACGAGCGTCGCGCCGAGCTCGACCGCGGCGGCGCCGTACGCGTCGGTCAACGCCCGCTGGGTCTCCGGCGCGTTGCGGCGCGCCCAGGTCAGGTACAACGCCGTCCGCGCGCCGGCCGCGGTGATCGCCGCACCGAAGTCGCGGGCGCTCGCGCGGAAGCGGTCCGGGCTCTTGATCGGCAAGGTGCTCTGCTCCTGCAGGACGACGGTGTCGTACCCGCCGTTCGCGATCTCGTCGAGCGCCTTGCCGGCGTTGAGATGCTGCCGCAGCGACGCGCCACCGGCCGAGATCAGCTTGTGCCCGACCTCGATCCCCCGCGCGGCAGCCAGACCCTTGATCAACCCGGGCAGGTTGTTCCGCGACGTGAAGCTGTTACCCACAAACAGAATCCGCACGCCACGGACGCTACTACTCGTTTGACCGCTGCCCCCGGCTGGCTGTTGGGTGGCGGGGTGAGTGAGTTGCGGATTGTGCCGGTGAGCGATGAGCAGACCGTGCTGGACTGGCAGCGGGTGCACAACGAGATCATCCCGACGGCCCCGTTGTCGGTCGACGACATCCAGGAGCGGGTGACGCGGAACGTGCTCGAGGTGGCCTACGACGGCGACGTCCTCGTCGGATGTTCCACGGTCCGCCCGCCGTCGGAGGAGACCTCGGCGGCGGTGGTGATCGCCCGGGTGCTCCCGGCGTACCGGCGCCGTGGTGTCGGTACGGCGCTCTACGAGCACTGCCTGCGGCGCGGTCGGGAGCTGGGCGACGGTATCGAGACGCACATCCTGAGCAGCAACGCCGACGGCCTCCGGTTCGCGAAGGCGCACGGCTTCGTCGAGGTGGAGACCTATCTGCTGCCGGGCGACACGATTCCGTTCGTCGAACTACGACTGGGTGAGTGACGATGCGCTTCTCGATCAACATCCCGAACTTCGGGGACTTCGCGGACGCCCGGACCGTGGCCCGCGTGGCGACGGCGGCCGAGGCGGCAGGCTGGGACGGCCTGTTCCTCTGGGATCACGTGGTGCACAGCAAGGAACGGCGGCGCGGGCAGCCGTTCGGCGACCCGTGGATGCTGATGACCGCGGCCGCGCTGGCGACCTCGCGGATCACGCTCGGTCCGCTCGTCACGCCGGTCGCGCGCCGGCGGCCCGAGCAGCTCGCCCGGCAGGTCGCCACGCTCGACGGGCTGAGCGGCGGCCGGGTGATCTTCGGCGCCGGGCTCGGCGGGCCGATCGACGACGAGTTCGGCAGCTTCGGCGACGAGACCGACCCGAAGGTGCTGGCCTCGAAGCTGGACGAGGGCCTCGACCTGCTGACGGCGTACTGGTCGGGTGACCGCGTGAACCACCGCGGCGAGCACTACCGGGCCGACGACGTGGAGCTGCTGCCCGCCTCGGTCCAGCGACCGCGGCCGCCGGTGTGGATCGCGGGGTACTGGCCGCGGAAGGCGCCGATGCGCCGGGCCGCGCGCTGGGACGGCGCCGTACCGCTGTTCAAGACCGCCAATCACGGCGAAGCGCCGCCCGTCGGCGAGCTGCGCGACCTGGTCGCCTTCGTGACCGAGCAGCGCACGGACACGAGCACGCCGTACGACGTGATCGTCGGCGGTATCAGCCCGACCGACCCTGCCCGCTCCCGCGCCCTGATCGAGCCGCTCGCCGAGGCGGGCGCGACCTGGTGGGACGAGCGCCAGCTCATCACCGGCACCGACTTCTACCGTCTCGACCCGGTCCTGCGCCGGATCGAGGCCGGACCGCCAAGCCTCGGATAGGCCGGTTTCGGCCCGGAGCCGACAACTAAGCTGGCCGGCATGAGCGACGAGCACCCGTCCTGCTGTGCGCCGGCCCGGACCGGGGTCCCGCTGGACTTCCCGGTCGGTTCCCCGGTGCCGGCCGCGGCCGGTGCGCACGGGATCGAGCAGATCGCGCTCGGCGGCGGCTCGTTCGCGATGGGGAACAGCAACGGCGACGAGAACGCCGGTGACGGTGAGACGCCGGTGCACCAGGTCGAGGTGGCGCCGTTCAGCATCGACGCGACCAGCGTGACGAACGCCGACTTCGCCCACTTCGCCGACGCGACCGGCTACCGGACCGAGGCCGAGACCTTCGGATACTCCGCGGTGTTCCATCTCGCGCTGGCTGCCGAGCCGGACGAGGTGATGGGCCCGGCGTCCGGTACTCCGTGGTGGGCCGGCGTCCGCGGCGCCGACTGGCGGCATCCGGGCGGCTCGCGGTCCGACCTCGACGGGCTCGACGACCATCCCGTCGTCCACGTGAGCTGGAACGACGCGGTCGCGTACTGCAAGTGGGCCGGCCGGCGGCTGCCGACCGAGGCCCAGTGGGAGTACGCCGCCCGCGGCGGTCTCGAGGGCGCCCGCTACCCGTGGGGCGACGAGCTGATCGGCGACGACGGTGAGTGGCGCTGCAATATCTGGCAGGGCGAGTTTCCGCGGACGAACACCGAGGAGGACGGCTACCTGACGACCGCACCGGTCCGCACCTTCCAGCCGAACGGCTACGGCCTGTGGCAGATGGTCGGGAACGTCTGGGAGTGGTGCCAGGACTGGTTCGGCCCGCGGTACTACAAGTTCTCCCCGGCCGGGAACCCGCCCGGCCCGTCGCTCGGCGCGGCGCGCGTGATGCGCGGCGGCTCGTACCTGTGCCACGACTCGTACTGCAACCGCTACCGCAACGCCGCCCGCTCGTCGAACACGCCGGAGTCGTCGATGGGCAACGCCGGCTTCCGCACCGTCAGTCTGTAACCGGAACTTCCTCGGCCGCTCGCAAACCTGGCGTCGTGCCGGCGACCGCGGCGACGGCCGCGACACACAGCAGGGCTCCGGACGCGAGCGACACGACCGGTGAGGTGAGCTGTGCGACGACACCGCCGCGGAGGTTGCCGAGGTCGGGACCGGCCTGGCCGACGATCTGCTCGGCGGCGCTGACCCGGCCGAGCAGCTCGGTCGGCGTGTGCAGCTGGACGATCGTGCTCCGCGACACGACGGCGACGGTGTCCGCGGCACCTGCCACCGCCAGGAACACCAACGCAGGCCACGCCGCCGGCGAGAAGGCGAACAGCAGCAACGCGATTCCCCACCCGGCCGAACCGCACAACATCACCACGCCGTGCCGGGGCAGCCGGGTGAACGTCCCGGAGAACAGCGACGCGGCGACCCCGCCGACAGCGATCGCGGTCAGGAACAGCCCAAGCGTCCGCGGATTGTTGCCGAACCGCTCCGCGTTGATCACCGGGAACAGACTGATCGGCATCGACAGCACGGTCGCGGCCAGGTCGGTGATCAGCGCGCCCCGGATCACCGGGGTCGCGGCGATGAACGACAGCCCGTCCCACACGCCGCGCAGTCCCGGTTTCGCGACGGCCTCGATCCGCAGGTGCGGCAGCCCGAGGACGCCGTACAGCGCGGCGAGGAAACTCAGCGCGTCGACCAGATAGCAGACGCCGACGCCCCAGGTGCCGACGATCACGCCGCCGAGCGCCGGGCCGAGCAGCATCGCCCCCTGGAACCCGATCCGGTTGAGCGCGAGCCCGGCCGCCAACTGGTCACGTGACAGCAGATGCGGCAGCACCGTCCGCGCCACCGGTCCGGCGGTCGCACCGAACGACGCCTGGACGGCGACCAGCGCCAGCAGCACCCCTACCGGGACCCGGCCGATCACCAACTGGCTCGCCATGACGGTTGCGGTGAGCAACTGCGCGATCGTGGTGACCAGGTAGATCCGGCGCCGCTCGAGCCGGTCGACGAGGGTGCCCGCGAACAGGCCGAGCACGATCAGCGGCAAGGCCTGCGCCAGCCCGACCGCGCCGGTCCAGGCCGGGCTCGCGGTCTGGTCCCACACCTGGAACATCACCGCGACGAAGGTCAGCTGACCGCCGAACGCCGACAGCACCTGCCCGATCCACAACCGCCGGTACGTCAGCACCCGCAACGGGCCCAGGTCGATGAGCGCCCGCCTCACCGAAGCTTCTCCGCGATGCGGTCGTGGAAGCTCTTCCGGGCCAGGGCCGCCTCGACGTCGCGGACCACCTGACTCATCGGATACGGCAGCTCCGCCTCGAGCTCGGCGATCGCGGCCTCGGTGGCCCGCCACTCGGCGGCCAGCAGCTCGACGAGCTTCTTCGACTTCGCGGTCAGCGTGACCCGCTTGCTGCGCGCGTCCGCGCCCGGCACGGTCCGGACCAGGCCGGCGGCGCGCATTCCGGCCACCTTCTGGCTGAGCGCCGAGTGCGTCCGCCCCGTCGCGTCGGCAAGCTCGGTGATCGTCATCGGGCCCCTGTGATGCAGCTGGAGCAGCTCCCGCACGTACGTCGGCTTCAGCCCCAAGATGTCGCGATCGGTGTAGATCCGCCCGATCTCGGCATCCATCCGCCCCAGCAGCTCGTGCAACGGCCGCCACAAACTCTGCTCCGTGGGATCCTCCATGGCGCCGATAATAACAGCACTTATATAAGCACTGTTACATCTGACCTCCGGACTGCAGGCACCCGGCGGCGCGAGATCCAGGCAGCGGCCAGACCGGCGGCAAGGAGGCTGATGACGGCGACGGTTGCGAAGCCGTAGCGGGTGTCGGTGCGGCCTGTGACGACCGAGGTGATCAGCATGACGACGACAGTAGCGGCCAGCCCGTACCCGTTGGCCAGCCCGAACGCATACCCGACCCGCGACTCGTCCACCGACGTCATCAGGAGCGACCGCGTCGCGATCCGCGCCTGCCCGAACAAGAAGGCGCCCAACGGTACGAGCGTCATCAGCAGCGGTACGCCGAAGAGCGGCTGGAGAGCGAACAGCGACGTACAGATCAGGAAAGCACCGATCGCCAGCCTCAGATCACCGATGCGTGCGGCAGATCGGCGGTAGACGGCCGCGGCGAGCAGGAAGCCGGCTCCGCCCAACGCATCAACCACGCCGAGCAAGGCCGGACCGCGATGCCACTCACCGATCAGCAGGACCGGCAGCAGGGCGTTGAAGACTGTCACGACAACGAGCCCCTGCCCGAACAGAACAGCCAGCGGCGCCAGCGGGATCCCCGAGCGGTGCACGGCACGAGTGGTCGTCGGGCTCAACTCTTGCGGCCGGCGGACGACCCCGACCCGGAACACCAGCACCGCAGACAGCGCGAAGGTGAGCGCGTTGAACGCGAAGAGCGGCTTCGGGCCGAAGTACTGGAGCGCGACTCCCCCGACACAGGCGGACAGCAGCATCCCGCACTGGAGCGCGATCTCGTAGTGCGCGTTGAAGCGGCGCAACTGCGCGGCGGGAACCCGCTCACGAATGAGCGCCGCGCTCGCCAGCGTGAACTGGGCGGCGATGACGGCCAGCGCGAAGTTGGTCGCGTAGACGAGCGGTTGCTGGGACACCCCGAGCGCCAGACCGATCGGAAGGGCCAGCGCGGCCGCAGCGCCGAGGAGATCGCAGCCGACCCACAGGCGGCGCCGGTCGAACCGGTCCGCCAGGCGGCCGAAGTACGGCGAGAGCACGGCCTGCGGTACGGCGACCGCGATGAAGAGCCAGCCGACGTCGAGCATCGAGCCTTGCGCGCGGACCAGCAGTAACGCGGCGCCGAGGAGCTGGATGTTGTTGCCGAGGGACGTGATGAAGGCTGCGGGCAGCAGCAACTGGGGTCGCGAGGTCACCCGGACGACGCTGCCAGCAAACCCTGACAATCCATGGCAGCGATCTCTTCCGCTACCCCGGTTGCATCTGGTGGGTGGGCGTCTGAGATACCTGGTTTGCGGCCGGGATCTCGGTCGTAAACCCTGCATCCCGGACGCCCACCCACCAGATGCGGACGTTGGGGGCCTCGTGCTGGAGTGCGCTACGCGAGGGAAGGCGTGGTGGCTTTCGGGATCAAGAGCCTGGCGGGGGTGGTCAAGCCGACGGACCAGACGTCCACGGTGTTGTCGGGGTTGCGGATCGGGTAGAGGAGGGTGGCGTTGCCCTGCCAGACCGGCTGGTCGTCGATCGGGCGGTCCTCGGCGGGGTGGGTGATGCCGCGGGTGGTGAGGTCGAGGACGGCCAGGCGCCAAGTGCCGTCGGGGTTCTTCTGCTTGTAGGCGATCCGGCGACCGTCGGGCGAGAGCGACGGGCACTCGACGTTCTCGGCGATCGCCGTGCCGCGGTAGGAGCGGTAGTCGGCCTCGATCAGGTACGTCTTTCCTTTGCTCGCCATGGTCACGTAGAAGCGGTTGCCGTCGACGCCGAACGTGACACCCCAGAAGTTCGCGTCCGACGCGAAGTACCGTTTCCCGCCGACGAAGACCGCGAGCTCCTCGATCGTCTTGACCAGCCGTCCGGTGTCCACTTCGTACAGCCCGGTGCGGGTGGAGAAGCCGCTGGCCGCGTACGAGTCGCCGGTGACGAACATCGTCCAGTTCACGATCCGTCCGTCCGGCGACACCCGCGCCCGGCTCGGCGTACCGGGCAGGGTCTCGCGATGCCGTTCACGGAGATCCGCGTCGAGGACGATCACCTCGGTCAGCACGGGGAGGGAGTTGGCCTTCAGGCGCAGGCAGACCGCGGTCCCGTGGGCCGCGGCGAACCGGTCGCAGTGCAGGTTCCCCACGCGGCGGGCGGCGGATGGATCGTCCGTCGGTACGGCAGCCAGCTTGCCGGAGTCGGGTCCGTCGGCGAGGTTGCGGAAGTACAGCGTCTTGCCGTCGAGCCGCATCGCTTGCCCCGTGACGACCGGTACGGCGTTCTCGGTCGCGCCGCCGTCGCGCGCCTTGGCTGTGTAGCTGATCGCGCCGCCGATGAGCGCGAGGATGCCGATCGCGGTGACGAGCAGGCGGCGCGTCATCGGCGTACCTCCAACGGTTTGAAGACGGCCGCGGCGAGCGTGACCGCCAGGAGGCCGAGGGTGAACGCGAGGATCGCGGGGCGGAGGTCCCAGAGGGTCCACAGCAGACCGACCGTGACGGCGGCAGCCATCCGAGCCAGGGCCTGACCGGTCTGCAGTACGGCGAGACCACTCGCGCGCCGGTGCTCCGGGAGCAGCGGCCCAACCGCCGCAGGCAGTACGCCGTCAGTCGCGGCGTAAAAGCCGCCGTGCAACACAAGCACCAGCCACCAACTACCAACCGGACCGGACAGGAGCAGCAACGCGAGTACAAGTGCAAGATGCCCGCCGAGAAAGACCTTCCACCGCCCGACCCGATCACCCAGCCGACCAAGCGGAATCGCAAGCAGCAGAAAGGTCCCAGCAGTCCCCAACGGCAGCAACGGAAACAGCCCAGCGTCAATATCCCAACGACGCTGCACAGCCAGATAGACGAACGAGTCAGTGATCGTGAACAACCCAAGCCCTGCCGCCCACAAACAACACTTCCTGAAGTCGGCATCCCTCAACAAGCCGATCACCGGAGTAGAGGTAGTGGGGGCCGGAGTACTGCGCGGCGTGTGGTCGCGGACGAAGGTGGTCAGAAGGAGGACGGCGGAGGTCGCCAGGGCGAAGCTGGTGACGAAGACTGCGTTGTAATTGTTGAGGCTGGTCCAGAGGACGAGGGTTGCGGCTAGAGGGCCCAGGAAGGCGCCAACTGTGTCGAGGGTGCGGTGGACGCCGAAGGAGCGGCCCAGGGTTGATGGGTCGCTGCTCAGGGAGATGAGGGCGTCGCGCGGGGCTGTACGGATGCCTTTGCCGGCGCGGTCCAGCGCCAGGACGGCGCCGATCGCGGGGACCGTGGAACCGGCGGCCAGGAAGCCGAGCTTCGCGACCGCCGAGAGCGCGTAGCCGACGCCGGCGACGGCCTTCAACCGTCGCCAGCGGTCGGCCACATGTCCGCCGGCCAGCCGCAGTACGGCGGTGGCCCCGGCGTACAGGCCGTCGAGCAGGCCGAACTGCAGGGGGTTCAGCCCGAGCCCGAAGACCAGGTACAGCGGCAGGATCGCGGTCACCATCTCGGCCGACACGTCGGTCACCAGACTGACGACGCCCAGGGCCAGAACATTTCCGGGGACATTGCCGGGGACGCGGCGCAGCGGTGTCCGCAGCGGGCCGACGGATGCGAGGTACATCAGTGGCAGCTGTACGTCGGGCTGCTGTCGAGGACGTCGCCGTCCAGACCGATCAGCTGGGTGGCGAACGTGCTGTCGGTCATCGACAGCTTCAGCACCCCGAAGTCGGAGATGATCTTGGCGGTCGCCGGATGCGCGGCGTGCACCGGGTACAGCGGCGCACCGCCCATGCCGCCGATGATCTGCACCGGCCCGTCGGCGTCCCTGTCGCCGTCCACGTTCTGCGGCACGAACCGCTCGTAGTGGTGGTCGTGGCCGTTCAGCACCAGGTCGGTCCTCGCCGCCACCAGCGTCTGCCAGAGCGGATCGGCGTCGACGTTGTCGCCGTGGTCGCCGGAGCTGAAGCGCGGATGGTGGTAGTACGCGGCGATGCAGCCCTTGGTGTTGTTCGCGAGGTCCTGCTTCAGCCAGGTGAGCTGGGCCGGCTCGCTCAGCCCGTCCTCCTTGACGAAGTCGTTCGAGTCGAGGGCGACGAAGTGCCAGTTGCCGAGGTTCCAGCTGTAGTAGTTCTTGCCCTGCGGTGTCGCGATCGACCCGAAGTAGTCGTGGTACCCCTCGAACGGCGTGTCGTCGTACGTCTCGTGGTTGCCAGGGATCGGGTGCGTGATGGCCTTGAACTTCCCCCAAGTCTTCGCGTAATAGTTCTGGAAGTCCGACAGGTGCGCGTCGTCGTACTGGTTGTCGCCCATCGTGATCACCGCGGCCGGGTTCATCGCCTGGACCAGGTTCGCCGTCTTCGGATGGATGCAGTCGGAGTCGGACGCCGTACAGCGGTCCGCGATGTCCCCCGCGGCCGCGAGCACGAAACTCCCGCTGCCGCCGGCGGAGGTGGTGACCGTGACCGGCGCGCTCGCCGCGGACGCGTTCCCGGCCAGATCGCGGGCGCGCACCGAGTACGTGTACGCCGTGTTCGCGGTCAGCCCGGTGTCGTTGTACTGCGTGCCCGGCGTCGTCGCGACCACCGTGCCGCCGCGCAGGACGTCGTACCCGCTGACGCCGATGTCGTCGGTCGAGGCGGTCCAGCTGAGCGCGACGGAGGTGGCCGTCGCGCCGGTGCTCTTCAGATCGGCCGGAACCGTCGGCGCCTGGGTGTCGCCGCTCGAGTCGGCCGTGCCGTAGACCTGGAGCTCCCACAGCGAGTAGCCGTACGACGTGCCGCGCTCGGTGCCGACGAGCCGCACGTACCGGCCGTGCGCCTGCAGGCCGGTCAGGTCGTCGGTGGCGCCGTTGCCGTCCGCAACCTCTTTGACCGTGGTGAAGTCTGTCCCGTTGTCGGAGACCTCGATCCGGTACGCCTTCGCGTACGCGGCCTCCCAGTTCAGCTTGACCCGGCCGACCGCGACCGGCTGACCGAGGTCGACGCGGATCCACTGCGGATCAACGCCTTCGGCGCTGGCCCAGCGGGTCGACGTACTGCCGTCGACCGCCTTCGCCGCGGTCAGCGTGTCGTCCTCGACGCTCGAGGCGGTCACCGGCTTGCCCTGCGACAGCAGGGTGTCGGCGTTCATCCGGGCACTGGCGGCCGAGCCGCCCAGTGCGGCGAGCAGTCCGACGGGCAGTACCAGCGCGAGCATGCGCAGTCTCATGAGATTCCTCCGGGGGCGCGGAGCCAGAATTGTTAGGAAGGTTACCTAACAGCTAATGGTAGGTAAAGAGGGTAATTTCGTTATATGCATGGGACGCATGAAGTCCACACAGAAGATTCATTGGACGGATGAGCGCCACGCTGGTTGGCTCGATGCCATGGATATGCGCACGTTGGGACGAGCAGGAATCGAGGTCAGCCCGGTCGGATTCGGGTGCTGGGCGATCGGAGGGCCGTTCAGCAATCCGGCCGGTGAACCGCTGGGCTGGGGTGTCGTGGACGACGACGAGTCGGTGCGGGCGATCCGCCGGGCGGTCGAGCTCGGCGTCACGTTCTTCGACACCGCGGACGTGTACGGCGCCGGCCACAGCGAACGCGTTCTGGGCAAGGCCCTCGAGGGCATCCGCGACCAGGTGGTGATCGCCACCAAGTGGGGCAACACGTTCGACGAGTCGACCCGGGTCATGCATCACCAGGACAGCAGCCCCGAGTACGTCCACAAGGCCGTCCGGGCGTCGCTCGAGCGACTCGGGACCGACTACCTGGATCTCTGCCAGCTGCACTTCGACACCACCGACGAGATCGCGTTGCCGCTGCGCGAGGCCTGCGAGGAACTGGTCCGCGACGGGCTGATCCGCAGCTACGCCTGGAGCACCGACACGGTGCACAGCGCGGAGTTCTTCGCCCAGGGCGAGCACTGCGCCGCGGTCCAGCACGAAGCGAGCGTGCTGCACGACGCGCCGGACTTCTTCGCGCTGTGCGAGCGCGAGAACCTGGCGAGCATCAACCGGACCCCGCTGGGGATGGGGATCCTCGGCCGCCGGGACGCGAACAGGCCGGCCACCGGCGCGGACATCCGTACGCTGCCGCCGTCCTGGCTGCGGTACTTCGACGACGGCGGCGTGCCGGCGCCGGAGTGGTGGGAGAAGGTGTCCGCGATCCGCGACGTGCTGCAGAGCGACGGGCGGACCTTGGCCCAGGGCGCACTCGCCTGGCTGTGGGCCCGCAGTCCGCGGACCGTCCCGATCCCCGGGTTCCGGACCGTCGCGCAGGCCGAGGAGAACGCCCGGGCGATGGCCTTCGGCCCGCTGACCGAGGACCAGATGACGGAAGTCGCGAAGCTGCTGCGCTGACCTCGCAAGGCCCCGCCACACCGCGGGGCCTTGTCAGCGCCCTTGTTTATCGATATACCTACTGCCGTGCGGCGACAGTGGACTTCAGGCCGACGGCTTCGTCGTGCCCCGCAGGACCAGCTGCGCGGGTACGACGAGTTCCTTCGGCTCGCCGCCCGGGCTGCGCAGCTGTGCCGTCATCAGCGTGGTGATCGCGTCGGCCATCTCGTCGTGACCGGGGTTGACCGTGGACAGCGACGGCACCAGGAACGCCGCCTCGTCGATGTCGTCGAAGCCGACCACCTGGATGTCGTCCGGCACTCGGAGCCCCGCGTCGGCCAGCGCCCGCAGCGCCCCCATCGCGACCACGTCGGTCAGCGCGAACACCGCGTCGAACGCGACCCCGCGCTCGCGCAGTCCGCGGACGGCGTCGTACCCGTCCCGCAGGCCGAACGAGCAGCGCACGTTCAGCTCCGGATCGACCTCGACGCCGGCCTCGGCGTGGGCGAGCGCGTATCCCTCGGCGCGGAGCGCCTGCATGGTCGCGGAGCCGCCGGGATCGCCGCCGATCATCGCGACCCGGCGCGCGCCGGTCGCGAGCAGCTGCGCGGTCGCCTGCCGGGCGCCGTCGACGTTGTCCATCATCACGTGGTCGAAACGGGACGGCAGCGCCCGCTCCCCGATCATCACCACCGGCGCGTCGGTGCGGAGCTGGCCGAGCTCGGCCGGGTCGATGTCGACCACGCTGAGGATCAGCCCGTCGTACATCCGCAGCCGGGAGAACGCGACCGCGTCCAGCTCGCCTTCGCGGCTGGCGCCGGTGCGTTCGGTGACGATCCGCAGGCCGTGCGCCTCGAAGCGGTCGGCGAGGCGGCCGGCCAGCTGCGCGAAGTACGGGCGCTCGAGCTCGGGCACGGCCAGGCCGACGACACCGGTGCGGCCGGCGCGCAGATGCCGGGCCGCCAGGTTCACCTGGTACCCGAGCTCGCCGATCGCCGCCAGCACCCGTTCCCGGGTCTCCGGCCCGACCCGCGGCCGGCCGTTGATCACGTTCGACACCGTCATCGTCGACACCCCGGCGAAGCGGGCGACGTCCGCCATCGTCACGAGACCACTGGATGGCTTCCCCATGCCGACAACTGTAAGGAACCAGGAGGGCTCCATGCCTGATGCACGGGTCGTGATCGACCTCGACGTCCCCGGACCGACGATCAACCGGCATCTCTACGGGCACTTCGCCGAACACCTCGGCCGCTGCATCTACGGCGGCTTCTACGTCGGCGAGGACTCGGACATCCCGAACGAGGGCGGCATCCGGCTGGACGTCGTCGAGGCGCTCCGGGCGCTCGACATCCCGAACCTGCGCTGGCCGGGCGGCTGCTTCGCGGACGAGTACCACTGGAAGGACGGCATCGGACCGAAGGCGGACCGGCCGTCGATGGTGAACACGCACTGGGGCAACGTCGAGGAGAACAACCACTTCGGCACCCACGAGTTCATGGCGCTGTGCGAGCTGCTCGGCGCGGCGCCGTACGTCAACGGGAACGTGGGCAGCGGGACTGTGCGCGAGATGAGCGAATGGGTCGAGTACCTGACCCGCGACGGCGACAGCCCGATGGTGCGGCTGCGGAAGGCCAACGGGCGTGACGAGCCGTGGCAGGTCCCGTTCTGGGGAATCGGCAACGAGGCGTGGGGCTGCGGCGGCAACCTGCGCGCCGAGGCATACGCCGACCTGGCGCGGCAGTACGCGACGTTCCTGAAGGACCACGGCGACAACCAGCTGTACCGAATCGCCGCGGGCGCGTCGGACGACGACCTGGCCTGGACCGAGGCGTTGCTGAAGGCGGTCAGCTGCCTCGGCTGCGGGCGCGACCCGAAGAACATCTTCCAGGCGATCTCGATCCACTACTACACGGTCGCCGGCACCTGGGAGCACAAGGGCAGCGCGACCGAGTTCGGCCTGGAGGACTACTACCGGACACTGGCCAAGGCCCAGGACATCGAGCGGGTCATCCGTGCGCACTCGGCGCTGATGGACGCCTACGACCCGGAGCGCAAGATCGGCCTGGTGCTGGACGAGTGGGGCACCTGGTGGGACGTGGAGCCGGGCACGAACCCCGGATTCTTGTTCCAGCAGAACGCGATGCGGGACGCACTCGTGGCGAGCCTGCACTTCGATGTGTTCCACCGGCACGCGGAGCGGCTGGTGATGGCGAACATCGCGCAGACGGTGAACGTGCTGCAGGCGATGCTGCTCACCGATGATGACGGGGGCCTGGTGCGGACGCCGACGTACCACGTGTTCGAGATGAACAAGGGACACCAGGACGCGCAGGCGCTGCCGGTGCACGTGGTCGAGGGTCGCACCTACGATCTCGACGGTACGGCGATGCAGCTGGTCTCGGCGTCGGCGTCGGTGAAGGACGGGCGGGCGCTGGTGTCGCTCAGCAACCTCGATCCGGAGGCGGCGCTCGACGTCGTCCTCGACCTGCGCGGCGCGTCGTCGTGGGAGTCGTCGGGACGGTTGCTGACGGCATCGAAGCCGCAGACGCACAACACCGTCGCCGCCCCGGACGCGGTGGCCCCGGTTCCGCTCGAGGTGGAACCGGAGTCGCGCGGCCTGCGGGTGACGCTCCCGCCGCACTCGTTCGCGACGGTCAGCTTGACCTTGTGACCGGGATCTGGAACTCGTGCACCCAGTTCGCCGGGTTGTCCATGTCGAACTGGAGCGTGACCTCCCGGGCGTACCCCTGGCTCCGGTAGCCGTTGTCCTCGATCCAGCGGGCCAGCGTCTGCATGCTGCGATCGGCCTCCATCATGTCGCCCTGGTGGACGATCGTGGCGGCCTGGGTGAGCTCGGGGAGCTCGAGGATGTCGACGTCCGCCGCCGTACTGGTCTCTACGGGTACGGCGGCGTGCACGCGGATCGTCTCGTTCCCGGCGTCCTCGTAGTACGCGACCGGCGAACCGCACGGGTCGATACCGGCCGCGCCGAGGCGTTCGAAGAGCTGGCCGAACAGGGGCTGGAGCACCGGGCCGATGTCCGCACCGTCGTAGCTCGGTGAGATCGCGGACAGTTCGGCGACCCGGGTCGCGGCGATGGTTTTCAGGACGACGTCGTCGGTGGGCATGTGACCTTCCCTCTCGATGAGCCGGAGCCTCGCCTCGACGCTCGTCAGCCGGGCCGCACTACGGGCCAGCTCGTCCTCGAGTTGCGCCTGCCGCAGCCGCAGCATGCCGCGCAGTTCCTCGGCCGACAGCTTGGCGTCGACGATCTCGCCGACCTGCTGCAGGCTGAACCCGAGGTCCTTGAGCGCGACGATCCGGTTCAGCCGGCTGAACTGGTCGGCCGAGTAGTACCGGTACCCGGTGGCCTGGTCGACCACGGCCGGCCGCAGCAACCCGAGCGCGTCGTAGTGCCGCAACATCCGCGCGGACACCTGTCCGAACGCCGCGAAGTCTCCGATGGTGAACATGCAGCCACCTTCCGGCTTGACACAGTGTGAAGGTCAAGCGTGCCGTCGCACGACCGACTTTGAGCCCCCACCAACCATCTTCCGGCCTGCGAAACGGTTGGTGAGGGCTCAAAGAGAGGGGTCAGGAGGTGACGCGGGTGCGGCGGTCGCGGATCGCGGCGAGTGAGACGGCGGTGACGGCGAGGGCGACGCCGCCGGCGCCGAAGCCGGCGACCAGGGTGCCGCGGCTGCCCAGCCGGGCGTCGCACTGCATCGGCGTGATGCCCTTGTCGGGCTGGAAGACCGATCCGCAGGCGTCCCCGCCGGCGTGCACCGGCCGGACGGCGAGCACCACCCCGACGATCAGCAGGACCGCACCTACTGCGCCGAGGACCTTGCTCAGCACCGGCCGCCCTCTCCGGACGAGAGGCGTACGGCAGCCGGGACCGACCGCGGACGGCGGGTCAGCTCCAACATACGCACGCGCACGCTCCCTGGCAGGTCGGTCAGATTTGATCAAATCTAACGCAGCTAGCAGGCACCGTTGAAGCCGGGCGGCGCCCGCAAGTGGAATCTTCACCCAGTTCTAACGCTCTCCGGCCCGCGGCGGTTCAGTTAATCGAGCACGGTGACCAGGGACCCGCTCGCGCGGCCATGGGCGACGTCGGCGAGCGCCTCGTCGACGGCGCCGAACGGGACAACGGTCGTGTGCGCCGTCACCGGCAGCCGCGCGATCAGGCGGAACAGTTCCTCGCCGTCACGACGCGTGTTCGAGGTGACGCTGCGCAGGTCGCGCTCGTGGAACAGGTACCGCTCGTAGTTCAGCCCCGGTACGTCGGACAGGTAGATGCCGGCGACCGCCGCGGTCCCGCCCGGCTTCAGCGCCTCGAGCGCGTACGGTACGACATCGCCGGCCGGAGCGAACACGATCGCCGAGTCCAGCGGTGCCGGCGGCCGATCGGCAGTCTCGCCGACGAAGGCGGCGCCGAGCTCCGCGGCCAGGGCACGGTTCCCCTCGCCGCGGCTCATCACGAACAGCTCGGCGCCCTGGGCCAGCGCGAGCTGCGCGGTGAGATGGGCGCTCGACCCGAAGCCGTAGATGCCGAGCCGGCCGCCGGGCGGGAGGTTCGCGCGGAGCAACGAGCGGTAGCCGATGATCCCGGCGCACAGCCACGGCGCGAGTTCCGCCGCGGGCCGGTCGGCCGGCAGCGCGTACGCGTAGTCCTCGGGCACCACGGCGTACTCCGCGAAGCCCCCGTCGGCGTCCCAGCCCGTGTACGTCGACCGCGGGCAGAGGTTCTCGGCGCCCTGCCGGCAGAACTCGCACACGCCGCAGGTCCCGCGCAACCAGGCGATCCCGACACGGTCCCCGGCCGCGAAGCGACCGCCCGGCCCGACGACGGTGCCGACCACCTGATGACCGGGGATGACGCCGGGCCGCTTCGGCTCGAGGTCGCCCTCGGTCAGATGCAGGTCCGTCCGGCAGATCCCGCACGCCTCCACCTTCACCAGGACCTCACCGGCGCCGGGCTCCGGGACGGTCCGGCGAACCTGCTTCAGCGGACCGCCGTCGATCGGTCCGGGACGATCCACCGCCCACGCCTGCATCTGGTCCATACGTCCATCATGCGACGCGCCGGAGCGCGCGCTCGCGACGCTCGGCGACTCGAGGCGTCAGGGCAGGATGGTTCGGAGCAGGCGGCGGGTCAGGCCGCCGTCCGCGAGGCCTAGCTCGACTAGATCGTCGAAGACGTGCTGGTCGGCCGCGGCGGCCCGGATCCCGGCGTCGAGGATCCGGTCCGAACGGCTGAGCTGGGCGACCACCGCGGTGTCGCGAAGGTGCCGGGACAGCAGGCGGGACGTGCGACGGCGGTACGGCGTCCCCGCGTCCGGGCTGCCTGCTCGGAGGGCGTCGGCGATCGCGCGGCCGGCGAGCAGACCGGTCGCGACCGCGTAGTAGATGCCCTCCCCCGTCATCGGGTTGATCAGCCCGGCCGCGTCGCCGGCGAGCAGCACCGGTCCGCGGTGCGGCCGCCACGTCCAGCCGGCGAGCGGCAGGTGGTGTCCCCACCACGACTGCCCGCCGTCGGTCGCTCCCGGCAGCAGCTTCTCCAGGTTGTTCAGCAGGTCGGTCCGGGTCGGGCGGGTGCCGGCCAGGAGTTCGCCGTACCCGACGTTCGACCACCCGTCGCCGCGGTCGAAGGACCACGCGTACGACGGCTGCCGGCCAGGCCCGTACGCGATCACCTGGCTCGCGGCCCGCGCCGGCGGGGTCGGCGCGTAGCCGCGGATCGCGAGCGCCACCGGGCCCGACTTCAGGCCGAGCTCCCGCCGTACGACGGAATGCGCGCCGTCGGCCCCGACCACGAAGCGGGCCTCCAGGTCGTCGACGCCGACCGACCCTGGCCGGATCGCGAGGCCGCGGACCCGGCGGCGGACGAACTGCGCGCCGGCCGTACGCGCGGCCTCGACGAGCCGCTGGTCGAAGACGGTGCGCGGGACCACCCACGTCGGCCGGGACAGCTCGCGGTCCACCCCCACAGCACCCCGGTTCAGCACGAAGCGCCGTACCGGGGTCCAGTCGTCGAGGATGCCGGTGACGCCGACGCCGGCCAACAGGTCCAGGACGTGCGGCGCGATGCCGTCACCGCAGGCCTTGTCCCGGGGGAACTCGTGCCGGTCGAGCAGCAGCACCGACAAGCTCGGGTCCGCCGCCAACGCCCCGAGCGCGGCCGAGGCCCCCGCCGGCCCGGCTCCGACAACCACCAGATCCCACACAGACACCCTCCCCTGGTCGGGCCCCAGTCTCGCAGTTCCGGGCACCGTCCGCGCGCCGGCCGGAGACGCCGGACAGGGGTCGACGGCACAGGGCCTAGGTGCCGGGGCGGCGGCCTGGTTTGCTGACACGGCGCACGGTGGTCCGGCGGGCGCGTGGAGTGTGCGATCCGACGGGGCCGGAGCCGGACACCGGGCGGGCCTCGTCGAGGTCGACGATCTTCGGCGGCGGCGGGACGAAGACCGCGACGGTCTCCTCCTCGTCGACGGCCGCGGGCGGCTCGACCGGCGGGGCCGGCTTGGCGCGCGCGGCCGACTCCTTGCTCACCCGCGGCCTGACGGCGGCGACCGCGGGCGCGGCGAGCGGGCTGCGGGGCGGGCGGCGATGCGGGAGCCGGGTCCGCAACTCGATGCCGAGCACATCGATCAGCTTGCGGCAGGCAACGATCGAGAGCGCGACCGCGAACACCGTGCACCCGGCGAACAGCACTGCCTGGCCGCCGGCCGCCCAGTTCGACGGGTCGGTCCGGGTCATCGCCGCGATCATCGCGACGACTATCGCATTGGTGATGCCGAAGGCAACGGCCACGCCGACGGTCCGGAGCACGACGCGTCGATCCAGCCCGACATCGTCGGCCGCCGCGACCAGCCCGGCGATCAGTCCGGCCAGCACCGGCACTGTATAGACAAGTGCGAGCGTCAGTCCCGGACTCGCGACCAGGTAGAAGACGTCGAACACCAGCGCGGTGCCGGTCAGTGCGGCCGCGAAGCACACCACCATCGGCGGATACGCGCGCAGCACCGCGACCGCGTCCGCGGGCACGGTCCTGAACATCCGCAAAGCCAACCGCAACGACTCATCCCCTCGTCTTCCACCCATTGTGCAGCTACCTGGCACCGTCGGTGAGACTCAGCGCCCAGCGAGTCGCCGGCGAGGTGTGGACGGAGGGGAGGTCACGCCGGCCCGTCGCAGTTTTCGTCGACGACGGACCGGCGGAACCTCGAGTTGTGTACTGCGGACCCGCGACCGCCTAGGCGGCGGCCTGGAGCGGAGTCAGCTTCTTGCGGAGGTCGTCGAGGATCCGGCGAAGGACCCGCGAGACCTGCATCTGGCTGACGCCGATGTCCTCGCCGATCTCGGACTGCGTCCAGCCCTCGACGAACCGCAGCTGCAGGATGCGGCGGTCCCGTTCGCCGAGATCGGCGAGCACCGGCTGCAGCATCTCGACCGTTTCCAGCTGGTCGATGCTCGCGTCCTCGTCGTCGGCGACCACGTCGGCGAGCGTGAGCTCGGCGTCGGCCTCGGCGGGCCGGTCCAGCGAGAGGACGTTGAAGCACCCGCGCGCCGCGAGCGCCTGCTCGACCTCGGTGACCTCGACCTCGAGGTGATCGGCCAGTTCGGCCGGGGTGGGTTCGCGGTTCAGCTGCTGCTCCAGCTCCGGCAGCTTGTTCGCGATGGTGCCTTGCATCTCCTGCAGCCGGCGTGGGATCCGCACCGTCCAGGCGCAGTCGCGGAAGTACCGCTTGACCTCGCCGCGGATGGTGGGGATCGCGAACCCGATGAACGGGGTGTCGGCCTCCAGCCGGTAATGGTGGGCGGCTTTCACCAGCCCGAGATACGCGACCTGCTCCAGGTCGTCGGCCTCGGCGCCCCGGCCGCGGAAGCGGCGCGCGATGCCTTTGGCCATTTCGAGGTTGAGCTCGACGACCTGTTCGAGAATTTCCTGACGCTCGACCTCGTCGGTGCTGGCAGCTCGCCGTTCCATCAGTTCCCGGGTAGCTGCTTCGCGGGCGGCCCGATCCGTGGGCGCTCCGCTGCGGGTGGATTCCCGCTCGATGGTGTTGATGACCATTGGTATGACCTCGCGACTGTCGTCACGGCGTGGCACTTCGCTGAACCACGGTCATGCCTGCACCAGGAACCGTACCCCACAGTTCTGGAAGTCATGCACAGAAGTTTTCCAACGGTCGGGCAACGGCTCTGCGACAGCCGGGCAACGGTCACCGATCGCGACCGGATCACCGGCCGAAACGCTCGCTTCACGGCACCACGATCACAGCACGTAAGGCAGCGGACACGTGAGCCCAAACCGTGTACGATGCAAATGCAAGGCCAAATGCACGTGCATATGCCAAGGACGTACGGAAGGTGCAGCTGATGACTGCGATCTACAACGGCATGCCCGGCGACTCGAACAGCGAGCTGATCTGGCGCAAGAGCCAGCGCAGCGGCCCCCAGGGCAACTGTGTCGAGGTAGCGAAGCTCCCGGACGGCGGTGTGGCGGTGCGCAACTCGCGCTTCACCGACGGCCCGGCGCTGGTGTTCACGAAGGCAGAGATCGAGGCGTTCCTCGGCGGCGTTCAGGATGGCGAGTTCGGCTACCTGATCTGAGCAGGACCCGGCACCACTGAGCAGCACAAGAGCAATACAGAGAAGTACAGGGCACCACAGAAGCAAGGGCCCCTTCGCCAGGCGAGTGACGAAGGGGCCCTTTCCTGTGCCCGGAGACCCGCGGGCCCGGACGGGGCCTCGCGCAGCGGCGTGACGACGCACAAAAACGCCAGGACCGACTCTCCGGCGAGAGTCGGTCCTGGTGTGCCCGAGGGGCGGGTACGGACTTACTGGACGGTGAGCGGCCAGAGCTGCTCGCTCGGCAGCTCGGAGGCCTTCCCGGTCGCCGCATTGTCAACGGTGATTCGCAATCCGGTGAACTTCGGCGTCATCACCCGCTGGTACCGCGACGCGCGGTCCGGCTCGGCGACGTACTCGGCGATCAGGTGATCACCCAGCCAGATCCGCACCATCTTCCGTCCTCCTGCTGCTCTGTCGGTGGTCATGGGGCCAGGCTCACGATCGGGTCGCCGTCGAGTTGGCGGACGCCGCGCAACCAGCCCTCGAAGGCCCAGCGCTGTTGCTCGGGGCAACGCGCGACCAGGTCCTGGATCTCCCGCTCCGTCAGCTCCTCGGGCGCACGGCTGCCGGCCAGCGCGGCGGTCTGCTCCACAACCTCACTGTCGTCGTCGTTCATCGACTCGGGTTCCCCAACCAGTCATGCCAACGGGGGGCCGTCGGCGCTCTGTAGGACCGGCCTGCCGGTTCACGCGATGTCACTTTTCGCGAGATCCAGCTCACCTTCTGTGCATGAAGCAATCATGGCGTCGGCACGCGACGAATGCAAGCGCCCGATGCACGTGCATCCGCACGTTTTCCATTTCGAGACCAGATTGGGCCTGTTTGCGCCTCAGCGAGGTGGGATGAGGCGCCGCCGAACGGTGTTCGACGGCGCGTCGGACCGCTAGTATGTACTGACAAAACAGGCGAACCACTCATCGGCTAGGCTTACGCTCCGTGATCGCCGATCCGGAATTGCCGCTCTTTTGTAAGAACTTCGGCAGATCAGCGCTCCGGCGTGCGATGATGTGCGTCTGCGGGTGAGGTTGCCGATGGAGACCGCTGGGGCCGCTGGGAGGTGGGTGTGACCGAGTCGGGCGCGCAGAGCGGACCGACCGCGCTGCGCATCATTCTCGGCGGGCATCTACGCCGGATGCGGGTGGCAGCAGGGATCAGCAGATCCGACGCGGGGTGGGAGATCCGGTCGTCGGAGTCCAAGGTCAGCAGGATGGAGCTCGGCCGCGTCGGCCTCAAGGAGCGCGACGTCCGCGACCTGCTGACGCTGTACGGCGTCGACGACGAGGAAGAGCGCGAGCGTCTCCTCGCGCTCACCCGGGAGGCGAACAACCCCGGCTGGTGGCACCGGTACGGCGACGTGCTGCCGAGCTGGTTCCACTCCTACCTTGACCTCGAGGCCGCGGCGCAGCTGATCCGTGTCTACGAGCTGCAGTTCGTCCCGGGTCTGCTGCAGACCCCCGACTACATCCGCGCGGTCATCCAACTCGGCCGCGGACTGATCCCGGCCGAGGAGGTCGAGCGCCGGGTCGCGCTGCGGACCGGCCGGCAGAGCGTCCTGACCCGCCCGGACCCGGTGCGGATCTGGGCAGTCGTCGACGAGGCGGTGCTGCGCCGGCCGATCGGCGGCGTGAAGGCGATGGTCCAGCAGCTCGACCACCTGATCGACGCGTCGCAGTACCCGAACGTCACGCTCCAGGTGATGCCGTTCAACGTCGGCGGCCACGCGGCCACCGGCGGCGCGTACAGCATCCTGCGGTTCCCGGAGCAGGACCTCCCGGACATGGTCTACATCGAGCACCTCAGCAGCGCCCTGTACCTGGACAAGCTCGAGGACCTCGATCAGTACACGGCCACCATGGAAGCCCTCTGCGTCGCGGCCCCGCCGCCGAACAGGACCCGCGACATCCTCACCACCATCAAGAAGGACTTCGAGTCCTGACCTCGACGATCAGGTGTTGTCGGTCAGCCAGGTGATCAGGGGTTTGGTGGCTCGCCAGTCTGCGCGGATCCGGTCGGCGAGGTCGGCGGTGTGGATGACGGGTTCGAAGCCGTAGCTCTTGCCGACCGTCAGGGACTTGTGGCGGAGCAGGTCGATCCGGGGGTGCTCGGGGTCGTAGCCGCGAGGGCTGGTCTTGAGCTTGTCGCCGCCGACCGTCCAGCCGGCCCTCGTCAGTTTGGCGAGCAGCTTCTCCAGTTGCTTCCCGCGGCGGTCGTCGTCGATGGCGGTGCGGACCCGGGCCAGGCGCTCCGACGACGCCTCGTAGAAGCCGGCCGCGACCCGGACGCCGGGTGCGGAGACCTGCACGTACCACCCGGTGGACGGCGCGACGTCGATGAACGCGCCCTGGTGGGTCTTGTACGGCGTCTTGTCCTTGGCGAAGCGGACGTCACGGTACGGGCGGAAGAGTTTCGCCATACCGAACTCCTCCTCGAGCTCGGCCAGCAGCGCGGCCATCGGCGCCCGGACCGACTCCTCGTAGACGTGCTTGTGCTCCGTCCAGAAGGTCTTGGTGTTGTCCATCTCGAGATCGTCGTAGAAGTCCAGCGCCGCAGCCGGAAACCCGGTAAAACTCATGCGGTCACGATAGTTCTCCCGTCCGATCCGACGGACGGCAGCCTCAAGCTCTGAAGAAGGCGCGGACGTCGGCGGCCAGCAGCTCGGGCACCTCGAGCGCGGCGAAGTGGCCGCCCCGCGGATGGCTGGTCCAGCGGACGACGTTGTCGGTGCCGGCGACCTTGTGCCGCAGCGGGATGAAGTTCTCGTGCGCGAGGTCGAGCAGCGCGGTCGGCGTCCGCGACGGCTCGGGCGGTTGACCCCAGTACGCCGCCTGCGCGCGCTCGTAGTAGATCGCCCCGGCCGAGCCCGCCGTCCTGGTCAGCCAGTAGAGCATCACGTTGGTGAGCAGCAGATCCCGGTCGATCGGGACGTCCGACCAGGTCGCGAACTTCTCCGCGATCCAGGCCAGCTGCCCGACCGGCGAATCGGTCAGCGCGTACGCCAGCGTCTGCGGCCGGGTCGACTGCAGGTCGGCGTACCCCTGCTGCTCGGACGCGAACTCCTGCTGCCGCCGCCACGACGCCCATGTGCGCTCGCGCTCGGCGGCGTCCAGCGGCGCGAGCTCCGCCGGCGTCGGCTCGGCCGTCGCGCCCGCGCCGGGGATCAGGTTGAGGTGTACGCCGAGCACCCGTTCCGGATCGATCCGCCCGACCTCGCGGGAGATCGCCGCGCCCCAGTCGCCGCCCTGGACGCCGTACCGCCGGTATCCGAGCCGCGTCATCAGCTCGGTCCACGCGCGCGCGACCCGGGTGAACTCCCACCCGGGCTCGCGGGTCGGGCCGGACAGCGTGAAGCCCGGGATGGTCGGGAGGATCAGGTGGAAGTCGCTCAGCAGCGGTGCGACGGAGGTGAACTCGACGACGGAGCCCGGCCAGCCATGGGTCAGCACCAGCGGGATCGCGTCCGGCGACGACGAGCGGAGATGCGCGAAGTGCACGAGCGCCCCGTCGATGACGGTGGTGTACTGCGGCCACTCGTTCAGCCGCGCCTCAGCCGCCCGCCAGTCGTACCCGTCCCGCCAGTAGCCGGCCAGGTCCCGCAGATACTCCAGCGGTACGCCGCGCGACCAGCCGGCGCCCGGAAGCTCCGACGGCCAGCGCACCAGGTCGAGTCGTTGCCGCAGGTCGTCCAGCTCGCTGTCCGGCACGTCCAGCCGGAACGGTTCGATCGTCACCCCGGCACCCTGACGCACCGGGGCGAGGTTCGCACCTGGTTTCAGGCGCTGACCTTCTCCTGCGCGCGGTCGTGGACGACCTTGATCGCGACGGCGCCGATCAGGCAGAGCACGCCGGCGCTGATCACGACCGTGGTCAGCGTGCTGGCGCCGCTGAGCGCGTTGTCGCAGGCCATCGGCGTGATCCCGCCGGCCGGCCGGAAGGCCGAACCGCAGTCGGCCCCGCTCGCCGACACCGACCGGAATCCGAGCAGCGCGCCGCCGACCAGCAGCACCAGGCCGGCCACGCCGAGAATCTTGTTCAGCGAAATCACGGTGAGACCGGCTCCGCTGATCGCGGGCATGCCGACGGCATGCCCCATGAGCCCCGTTGCACCTCGTTCACTCCTGCCTTCGTCGGACCACCCAGGTTCGACGGTACGGTCCGGCCCGCGATCGACCCACCCGAGCAGCCGGTCAGCACTGATTCTTCACACAGTCCTTACTCAGGACATGACCGGTTGTGACGGTGATCTCAGATCAAACGGCGGTGACTCTCAACCGAGACGTTCCTCCAAATGAACGGTGATCTCGTCTCCGGGCTGCTTGCCGAGCAGGGTTCGCAGCTCGCTCCTGACGGGCAGTTTGTGCGTACCGTCACCGAGCGCCATGAACGAACTCTCGAACGGGTGGCCGTCCATCGTGCCACGCACCTTGACCAGTCCGCGCGTCCCGAAGTACGCGGCCGAATCCGGCATCTGCACGTAGGTCCAGCCGCCCTTGGCGTCGCTCTTCAACAGCGGCGCGGTGAAGGTCTTGTCCAGCTTTCCGGTCTTCTTGCTCATCGTGAGCTCCTCTCTACACCCTTGGGTAGAGACTGCGGACGCGGTTTCGACATCTGCCGCCAACTTATTCTGGGCAGCGTGCAGATGACGATCCGCCGGGCCGGGCGGGACGACGTACCGGCCGTGCTGGCGCTCCTCGACGAAGCGACCGAATGGCTGGTCGCGCGCGGCCGGACCGACCAGTGGGGTACGGCGCCGCACTCGACGAGCCCGCGGCGGGTCGAGCAGATCACCGGCTTCGCCGACGACGGCGGCCTCTGGGTCGGTACGGCGGACCATCGGGTGGTCGGCGCGCTGGCCGTGGGCGCCGCGCTCGACTACGTGCCGCCGGCCGCCGAGCCGGAGCTGTACGTGCGGCTGCTCGTGACCGATCGCGCGTCCGCCGGGCAGAACCTCGGCGGGACGCTGCTCGACCACGCGCGCGGGCTCGCCCGCGCAGCAGGCGTACGGCTGCTGCGGGTGGACTGCTTCGCCGGCGGTGACGGTGCACTGGTCCGGTACTACGAGCAGCAGGGCTTCACGCGCGACACCGCGTTCGCCGTACCGCGCGTCAATGATGTGGATTGGCCGGGTCAGGTGCTGGTCCAGCGCCTGTGACCGCGCGGTGGACCGCACCGTGCGCGTCGCTGCAGTGCTCCGGGGCCTCGGCGCCGGCGTGGTCGACCTGGAGCGTGGAATGCGTCAGATGGTGGCGCTCGGCAAGCAACTGCTCGATCCGGACGCGGATCTGGTGGCAGTCGAGGCCCTCGGCAACCAAGATGTGCGCGGACGCGGCCGGCTCGCCGGAGGTGATCTCCCAGACGTGCAGGTCGTGCACCTCGACCACACCCGGCACCGCGCAGAGCTCGGCGCCGAGCGCCTGCGGGTCGATCGCGGCCGGCGCAGCTTCGAGGAAGATCCGGCCCGAGTCCCGGACCAGTGAGACGCCGGCCTTCAGCATCAGCACCGCGACCACGAACGCCGCGATCGCGTCCGCCCGGGCGAACCCGGTGAGCAGGACGACGAGACCGGCGATGGCGGTCGCGACGAACGCGAAGAGGTCGTTGAGGATGTGCTGGAAGGCGCCCTCTACGTTCAGGCTGGAGCGGTTCGCCTTGCTGATCAGCCAGGTGGCGAACAGGTTCACCACGATGCCGACGACGCCGGTGATCAGGACCAGCGCACCCTTCACCTCGGGCGGGTGGATCAGCCGGCTGACGGCCTCGTACACGAAATAGACCGCGAGCAGCAGCAGCGTGATGCCGTTCGCCTGTGCGGACAGGATCTCGACCCGCTTGAAGCCGTACGTGAACCCGCCGGCCGGCGGTTTGGCGGCGAGCCGGATCGCGAGCAGTGCCAGCGCGATGGCGATCGCGTCGGTGAGCATGTGCGCGGCATCGGTGACGAGGGCCAGCGAGCCGGCCGCGACGCCGACGATCACCTCGGCGATCATGAAGCCGACGATCAGCGCGAGCGCGCCGCTGAGCAGCTTCCGGTCCGCGTTCGCGCTCACGCCGTGCCCGTGGCCGTGCCCGTGTCCTGCCGCGGCGCCTTCCCCGTGGTCGTGACTCATGCTTGCGACCGTTCCGGGTGGATGGCGTCGGTGTGCTCGGTGTGCGCGACCGCGAGGTCCAGCAGCATCCGCACGTGCGCGTCGTCGAGCCGGTAGAAGGCGTTCCGCCCGTCGCGCCGGACGGCGACCACGCGGTGCGCCCGGAGCAGCCGGAGCGCGTGCGACGTCGCCGACTCGCTGAGGCCGGTGATCGCGGCGAGATCGCAGACACACAGCTCCCCGTCGAGCAGCGCGACGAGCAGCTTCAGCCGCCGCGGATCGCCGAGCAGCCCGAACACGTCGGCCGTGTCGACGATGTCCTCCTCGCCCGGCATCCTGGCATTGACGCTCGCCACCCGCTCCGGATCGACGAGCCGCACACTGCAGGCGTCCGGCTGCACATCTGCAGAACTCTTCATATATTCACGGTAGGCCAAGAAGCCGGCCCCCGGCAACACTGACCCCATGAACGGTTACCCAGAGGTCGCAGCCGGCGAGCGGCAGACGCTCGAACAGTTCCTGGACTTCCATCGCGCCGCCGTGCTGCGAACGCTCGACGAGGTCACCGACGCCGAGGCGGCCACCCGGCCGTTGCCCGCGACCGA
Organism: Kribbella sp. NPDC003505; assembly: GCF_040610875.1. NCBI lineage: Bacteria > Bacillati > Actinomycetota > Actinomycetes > Propionibacteriales > Kribbellaceae > Kribbella > Kribbella sp. NPDC003505. Next base: position 288,060 of record NZ_JBEXNA010000008.1, read on the forward strand.
CCTGACCGTCGGCGGCATCGTCAAGCACCTCGCCGCGGTCGAGGACCTGTGGTTCAGCCACAAGTTCCTCGACGTACCGTCCGCCGAACCGTGGCGGTCGGCGCCGTTCGACCAAGACCCCGACTGGGAGTTCCACTCGGCCGCCGGCAACACGGTCGCCGAGCTACGCGACCTGTATCGATCAGCGTGCGCCACCAGCCGCACGATCACGGCGGGCGTCGAGTCGCTCGAGCATCTCGCCGTACGAGGGTCGTTCGGTGGGCAATTGGTGAGCCTGCGGTGGATCTACCTGCACATGATCGAGGAGACCGCGCAGCACCGTGGGCACCTCGACCTGCTGGTGGACGCAGTCCGTCAGCAGAGGTCGAACTGGTAGACACCCACCGCGCGGTCACTTCAGTCGCTTGCGAACAGGTCGAAGAAGGGCGGGAAGGTACCGAGCAGACCGAGGGCGATCAGGATCACGGCGGTGAGCAGCACGGCGCGGCTCATCACCGCGCGGCGGCGCAGCGTCGCGTGCAGGACGGCCCAGCTGAGCAGCCAGACGGCGACAGTCAGGATCGTCTTTCCCGACAGCGGACCGACCCGGTTGTACCAGTTGAGCCAGTCGCTCACCGACGTACTCATCTCCGCAACGGTCGTCACAACACCCAGCGTGAGGGCACCGATCCCGACGGCCAGCACGGCGGCGGCCGCCGGTCCCTCCGGCTTTCCGGGGGTCTCGTCGACCTCCGCGGCGCTCCGCGTCGGTTCCTCCACCACCTGCTCCGCGGTCCGCGGATCATCGAAGTCAGTCATGATCAGCTCCTCATTGCACCGGTGCGACCTTGGTGATCAGCGCACCGAAGGTTCCGGCGACCGCGGCGGTGGCGAACGCCGTGATGAACAAACCCATCGCGACGCGGCGAAGCCGGTCGTTACGCGCCAGGCCGGCTCCGTAGTAGAGCACCAGGAACGCGGCCGTGGTGGCGAGCATCGGGCTGAGCCAGGCGAGGTGCTCTTTCCACTCCATCCCGAACGTGTGCCATCTCTCGGTGTTGGGGTCGGCGAGCAACACCGACCGTGGGCTGGCCGGGTTCTTCTCCCGGTACCAGGGATAGACGATCCACGTTCCGGTGATGACGGTGCCCCACGCCGCCACTGCCATCGACGACACACCCAGCCGGAGCCGACGCGCCGAGGTCCGGATGCCGGCCGTTGTCTCGGCTGCGGGCCGCAAGGCATGCAGCTCGGCCAGTCCGCCCGCGAAACCCAGCAGGAACAGTGCGCCGAGCACCATCCCGTGAATCAGGCCCCACCACTCCCTGCTCGTGAGTTCCATCGCCGCTTCCTCCCCCTGCGACTGTTGGTCCTCTCATCAAGCGGCCGGTGGTCAGGGCCAACCAAGGATCTTGGGTCCCGTCCTGCCGGGACCAAAGACCCATTTCGCGGGGGACCGAGCCTGACCGCTCACTCGTAGCGGAGCGCGGTCGCGGGATAGGTGCGGGAGGCTTTGACGCTGGGCAGCCAGGTGGTCAGGATCGTCGAGATCACCACGACGACGAGGATGATCCCGAGCGCGGTCCACGGCGGTTTCAGTGCCAGGTTCTCCATCCCTGGCTGGTCGGCCGCGTCGGAGATGACGTTGGCTGCGACCACCAGCCCGAGTACGGCGCCGACGACCACTCCTGTCAGCGTGATGAACAGCGACTCGACCAAGAAGGTCATCTGGACCATCCGCGCCTGGAAGCCGATCGCCCGCAGTACGCCGATCTGCTGGCGCCGCTCGACCACCGAGCGGGCGCTGATCACGCCCAGCGCGGCGACGCCGATCACCAGCCCGAGGCCCAGGAATCCCAGGATCAGGTACTGGAAGGTCAGGCTCGCGCCGACCGCGTCCCGCTGCGCCTCCCGCTGCGCCGTGGCCTGCATCCCGTTGTCCAGGAACGCCGACTCCAGCTGCTGCGCCACGACCTCGGGGTCGGCGCCCGGAGCGGTCCGGAAGTACCAGACGCTCGGCGCCGCCGCCGCGCCCAGCGGCGCCACGGTCCGCTGCGCCGTCGAGATGCCGACCATGGCGAGCGGCACGGTGTCGGCCAGGACACCGATGACCGTGAGCCGGAGGGTCTTGCCGGACTGGATGTCGCGGACCTCGATCGGCACGGGCCGGAAGCTGTCGTCCTCCAGATGGAACCCGGTCAGCCCGAAGTCCGAGACCTTCGGCGTGCCGAAGTTGTCGCGGCGCGGCACGGAGTACGCGTCCACGACGGCCAGCCCGGGATGGGTGGCGACCGCGTCCCAGACCGCACGGTCGGAGCCGTACCCCGCGGCCCTGATCGCGAAGCCGTACGTCGTCGACCGGGTGAACTCGTCGTCGAGTCCCCTGAGGACGTACCCGCGGAAACCGCTCTGCCCGGCCTGACGAGCCTGCACGGGCAGGTACGACTGTCCGGCGACCGCGGTGATGTCGGAGCGGTCGATCCCCGGCGCGGTGGACAGCGCCTGGTTCATGTCCGTGATCGGGGTCAGCGGTGAGGTCTGCGCGGTGACGTCGTACCCGCCGCCGAAGGTCTCCTCGTCGTTGTACGCCGCCACGAACGAGCCGGAGGTGGCCGATCCCACCACCAGCGTGAACACGACCAGCATGAACAGCCCGATCGTCGCGCCGGTGCGGAACCGGGTCCGCAGCGGCTGGGCGATCGCCGTCCGGACGACCGGTGCGGCGTGCCGGGACCGGCCGAAGACCCACATCAGCGCGGACTGCACGGCGGTCGCGTTGTAGATCACGACCATGGTCGCGCCGGCCACCAGCAACAGCCCGGCCAGGACGAAGACCGAGAACCCCATCCGCAGCCCCGGCACGAGCTTCTCGTAGACCCAGAACGGCAGCAGGTTCCAGACCAGGACGCCGAGGCCCGCCACGGTGTAGGTCAGCCGTTCGCTACCGCCGAGGAGGCGGATCAGCGGAACCAGGGCGAAGATCACCAGGGTGCCGCCGGCGAGCAGCAGTTCGGCGCTCTTGCCGCGATACGACAAGGCGATGAAGGCGGTGCCGAGCAGGAGCGTCCAGGCGACGTGGACACCCCAGGACCTCCGGCGGCGCCGTCTTGGCGGCTGCGGAAGATTGCGGACCGCGCTGACGATGTTGAGCCGGCTGACCCGCCACGAGGCGATCAGCACCACCCCGAGGGTGAGCAGCACCCCGAGGGCGAACGAGACGATCAGGCTGGTCAGGGTCAGGTGGTACCGGATCGTGACCATACCGGGGCCGGACAACGCGCCGGCGATCGCCCGGACCATGCCCACCGACAGGGCGAGCCCCAGCACGGCGCCGACGACCGCGGCCAGGACGTCGTACGCGACCCCCTCGAAGACGAACATCTGCACCAGCTGGCGGCGCTGGGTCCCGATCGCGCGGGCGGTACCCATCTCACCGCGGCGCTCCGCGGCAAGCATCACGAAGACCAGGAAGATCAGCAGGACGCCGGCCGAGACGGTGAACGTGCCCATCGTCGAGAACATCGACAGGAAACTGGCGCCCTGCTCGTCGGCCTGGTCGAGCCCGTCGCGCTTGACCGGGTCGACGAACAGGCCGAGCGTGGCCGTCGTCGGCCGCAGCGCGGTGACGACCTCGTCGGTACGATCCGCGCCGCTGATCTCGTTGCCGTCGTTCGACACCAGGATCTGCTGGACACCGGACCCCACGCCGAGCAACTGCTGGGCGGTCCGCAACGGCATCAGCAAAGCACCACCGTCAGTGCCGGCGCCGTCGTACGTGACCACTCGCGCGACGGTGAGCCGCTGCTGACGGCCGCCCGCGAACACCACGAGCTCGTCGCCAGGGGCGGCCGCGAGGTCGTCCGCCGCCTCGGCGTTCAGGTAGGTCTGCCCGGCCGCGAGTTCGTCCAGCCGGAGGTTCTCACCTGATGTCGAACGGATCCGCCCGAAGACCGACGCCGGGTCGGTCGCGAACAGGGTCACGCTCGGCTCGCTCGTCCGGCTGCGCGCGTTCTGGACGGCGATCGACGCGCTGATCGCCGGCGCGACCGCGTCGACGGCCGGGACCCGCCCGGCCGCGGCGATCACGCGCGCCGCCTCGGTCGCGGTCAGGAAGCGGGCGCCCGCACCCTGGCCGAGCGTCGCGATGTCCGGTTCGTCGGTGGAGCGTGCCGAGATGATCTCGTCGGTCTGGCCGTACGTCGTGATCACCGACGTCCGGACCGTGTGCGAGATGATGTCGCCGAAGCCGAGGGCCGAGGCGATGATCATCGTCCCGAGCATCAGCCCGCCGACGATGATGGCGGTCCGGCCGCGGCGCCGGGCCATGTTGCGGACGCCCAGTTTGAACAGCACCCGGTTCCGCACCGCCAGTGCGGCCACGACGGCCAGCGTGACGACCACCAGCAGGCCGAGTACGACGGCCAGCGCCCTGACCGGAATTCCGAACAGCTCGGTCATGGCCGGCACCCCCTCAGTTCGCGGCAGGGGCGGTGGCTTCCACGGACGGCAGCTCGGCGAGCGCGATCTGGTAGCGCTCGCGTCCCGGCGGAGACCGGAAGATTGTCGTGTAGCGCTCCAGAACCTCGGCGTAGAAGCCTTGGGAGCCGGCCGCGTCGGCGGCCTCGGACGTCTCCCAGAAACTGATGATCGCGCCCAGGCCCTCCGGCGTGGCCATCACCAGCACGCCCGCGTACCCGGGCTGCTCGTGCAGCTCCGGGAGCACCTCGGCCCGGAACCGCTCGACCGCCGACGCGGTGTCGATCCGGACGGTGTCGATCTCAAGCAACGTGAGACGCGTGAACATGGCTGGGCTCCCTCCGTTCGTTCACGACCTGCTCGTCGACCACCCGGCCGTCGAGCATCCTGATGATCCGGTCGGTCCGCCGGCCGACGGCGATGTCGTGGGTCACGATCAGGAAGGTCAGGCCCCGCTCCCGGTTCAGCCGCCGCATCAGCGACGTGATGTCCTCCGCCGACTCGCTGTCCAGGTCGCCGGTCGGTTCGTCGGCCCAGACGATCGCGGGCTCGTTGACCAGGGCCCGGGCGATGGTGACCCGCTGCCGCTCGCCACCCGACAGTTCGTCCGGGACATGCGCGGCGCGGTCGGCCAGGCCGACCAGCTCGAGCGCTTCGATCGCGCGCTCGCGGGCGGGCTTCGGCGCCTGCCCGGCGAGCAGCAGCGACAGTTCGACGTTCTCCACCGCCGACAGCACCGGCATCAGGTTGTAGAACTGGAAGACGAACCCCATCCGCTCGGCCCGGTACCGGGTCCGCGCCCGGTCCGGCAGCTCGGTCAGATCGACGCCTTCGATCAGGATCCGGCCCCCGTCGATCTCGTCCAGCCCGGACAGGCAATTCAGCAGGGTGGTCTTGCCGCAGCCGCTCGGGCCATCACGGCGGCCATCTCGCCGCGCCGCAACTCCAGGTCGATGCCCTGGAGCGCGTCGACCCGGACCTGCCCGGTGTCGTACGTCTTCCGTACGGCGGTGGCAGAAACGATGACGTCGCTCGTGGTTTGCTCGGTACCCGACGGCCGACCGGCCCGGCGTTTCAGCATGGTGGTCCTCCTCACGGGCGCGGGCGGGAACGAGGGTTCGTTCCTTCCAGCCTTGGAGCCCCGGCACGCACCGGTCAGGGACGAACGTCCCGCGTACGACCCGACGAAGGTCCGTTCCGGACCGTCCGGGCCCGCCCGCGGCGGGCCCGGACGGTGATCACGCCAGCGACACCAGGTCGAGGTAGTCGTCGGACCACAGGTCCTCGGTGGCGTCGGGGAGGATCAGGACGCGGCCGGGGCGCAGAGCCTCGATCGCGCCCTCGTCGTGGGTGACCATCACGATCGCGCCCGGGTAGCTGCCGACCGCGCCCAGGACCTCGTCCCGGGAGGCCGGGTCGAGGTTGTTCGTCGGCTCGTCCAGCAGCAGCACGTTCGCACTCGAGTGGACCAGGCCGGCCAGGGCCAGCCGGGTCTTCTCGCCACCGGACAGGACGCCGGCGGGCTTGTCCACGTCGTCACCGCTGAACAGGAACGAGCCGAGCACGTTCCGCACCTCGCCGTCGGTCAGCCCGGGCGCGACCGTCGCCAGGTTCTGCCGGACGGTGCCGGCCAGGTCCAGCGTGTCGTGCTCCTGCGCGAAGTACCCGAGCCGCAGCCCGTGACCTGGTACGACGCGGCCGGCGTCCGGCTGTTCGCGGCCCGCGAGGAGCCGGAGCAGCGTGGTCTTGCCCGCGCCGTTCAGCCCGAGGATGACGACCCGGCTCCCCCGGTCCACGGCCAGATCCACACCGTCCAGGACCTGCAGGGCGCCGTAGGACTTCTTCAGGCCGACCGCGGACAACGGCGTCCGGCCCGACGGGGCCGGTGCCGGGAGACGGATCTTGGCGACCCGCGCGGCCCGGCGTACCGGTTCGAGGCCGCCGAGCAGCTTGTCCGCGCGGCGGGCCATGTTCCGCGCCGCGACCGCCGTGTTCGCACCAGCCTGCATCTTCGCCGCCTGGGCGTGCAGGACCGCGGCCTTGCGCTCGGCGACCGCACGCTCGCGCTGCCGGCGGCGCTCGTCCACGTCCAGCTGCTCGAGGTACTTCGTCCAGCCGGTGTTGTGGATGTCGACCGTCAGCCGCTGCGGGTCCAGGTGGAAGACCCGGTTGACCGTTGCCTTGAGCAACTCACGGTCGTGGCTGATGACGATCAGCCCGCCGGGGTAGGCCAGCAGGAACTGCCGCAGCCACAGCACCGAGTCGGCGTCGAGGTGGTTGGTCGGCTCGTCGAGCAGCAGCACGTCGTGCTGGGCGAACAGGATCCGCGCCAGCTCGACGCGACGGCGCTGACCGCCCGACAGTTCACCGATCGGCTGCTCGAGGGCACGGTTGGGCAGTCCGACGCCGGCCGCCAGCCGGGCCGCTTCGGCCTCGGCCGCGTAGCCGCCGCCGGCCTGGAACGCCGCCTCGGCGCGCGCGTACGCCGCCATCGCCCTGTCCTGCGCCGCGCCGGTCGCCGTACTCATCGCGGCCTCGGCCGCGCGAAGCTCCCGGACCGCGACGTCCAGGCCGCGCGCGGACAGGATGCGTGCCGTGACGGTGATGGCCGGATCGGCCGCGCGCGGGTCCTGCGGCAGGTAGCCGATCGACCCGGTCACAGCGATCTGTCCCGTTGCCGGACGGGCCTCGCCGGCCAGCGTCTTCATCAGCGTGGTCTTGCCGGCGCCGTTGCGGCCGACGAGTCCGACGCGGTCGCCCGCGCCGACAGTGAACGACAGCTCGGCCAGCAGCACCTGTGCACCGACCCGAATATCTACACCGCGAACGGTGATCATGATGGTTACTCTCCGTGTTAGCTAGTGGACGCACCTCACCTGCAGAAGCGGGTGCGCCAGCTAGACACAGAGGCAAGTAGCCATGCGCCCACGGTAGCCGGGGCGGGCCGGCGCCGTCAGCTGATTTTCGCGGGCAGCTCGACGACGAAGCGGGCGCCGCCGCCCGGACGGTCGGTGACCTGGATGGTGCCGTGGTGCCACTGCACATGGCGCGCGACGATCGCCAGGCCGAGTCCGACGCCCCGCCCGCGACTCGAGGTCTCGCCGCGGCCGAAGCGCTCGAAGATCCGGGTCCGGTCCTCCTCGGCGATCCCAGGCCCGGCGTCGTCGACGGTGATGACGACCCCCAGGCCGCCGGCCGCGACCCCGACGCCCTTGCAGCCGCCCGCGTGGTCCTCGGCGTTCTCGACCAGGTTCGCGATCACCCGCTCGAGCCGGCGCTTGTCGGCCTGCAGGGTGAGTCCCTCGGCCTCCGGCTGGACGTCCGTCACCTCGCGTCCGGCCGCCGCGTCGGCCGCGGCCCGGACCAGGTCGGCGATCCGCACGATCTCGCGGCTCCCCCGGTCGCCCCCGTCGTCGCGGGAGATCTCCAGCAGGTCGATCACCAGCCGCCGGAACCGGTCCAGGTCGTCGCCGAGCAGTTCCACCGGCTCCCGGACAGCGGCCGGCAGCTCGGCGCGGTGGTTCTGGATCAGCTGCATCGAGTTGAGCATCGTCATCAACGGCGTCCGCAGCTCGTGGCTCACGTCGCCGGCGAACCGGGCGTCGGCGGCCACCCGGCGCTCCAGCGCCGCCGCGGTCTGGTTGAACGACCGTGCCAGGCCGCCCAGGTCCTTGTCGTTCTCGGCCTGCAACCGCGCGTCCAGCTTGCCGCGGGCGACATGGTCCGCGACCCGGGTGAGTTCGGCCAGCGGCCGCAGGGCGAGTGTGCTGGCCAGCCGCCCGACCGCGAGCCCGAGCATCGCGGTCGCGATCGCCGCCGCGATCAGCGTGATCTTCATCCGCTGCAGCGTCGCGTCCAGGCTGGTCAGCGGATGCCACTCGAAGAACGCGTCGCCCTGCCGCCCGATCGGTACGCCGACCGCGAGCACCGGCTGCCCGCCCACGTCGATCCGGCGCTGCACGACGTTGCCGCCGATCGCGTCCTGGATCATGTCCGGCGGCAGGTCGGACGGCTTCCCGGTCAACGAGTACCAGTGGTCCTCGAGGTAGAGCATCGACGCCGCCGCGTCGGTGGACGGCAGGCTGTTCATCAGCTCCATCACCGAGACGCCCTTCTGCAGCGTCGGGCTGTCGCACTCGACCCGCTCGTGGCTCGGCCGGCACGCCTCCGGCGGACCGAACAGCCCGTACCGCAAGGCAGCGCCGTTGTCCGCCGTGATCGTCTCCGCCGCCGCCTCGCGCTGCTGGACGAGGTAGTCCGAGACCACACTCCAGGTCACCACCGACAGCACCATCGACAACCCGAGCGCCAGCATCCCGTACGCCAGCATCACCCGCCCCCGCAGGCTGAACCGCCCGAGCAAGGTCAGCTCACCAGTCGGTAGCCCAGACCGCGGGCGGTGACGAGGTGCTTCGGGCTGGCCGGGTCGCGCTCGATCTTCAGGCGGAGCCGCCGGATGTGGACGTCGACGATCCGGCTGTCCCCGAAGTACCCGTAGCCCCAGACCTTCGAGAGCAGCTGCTCGCGGCTGAGCACCTTGCCCTCGCCGCCGGCAAGCTCGGCGAGCAGCTTGAACTCGGTCCGGGTCAGCGGCAGCGCCTCGCCGTCCCGCGTCACCTCGCCGCCCGGTACGTCGATCCGCAGGTCACCGACCTCGAGCAGGTCGGCCTGCCGCGCGTTGGCCGGCTCGACCCGGCGCAGCAGCGCCCGGATCCGGGCCGACAGCTCCTTCGCGACCAGCGGTTTCGTCACGTAGTCGTCGGCGCCCGCCTCCAGCCCGGCGACCACGTCGTGACTGTCGGTCCGCGCGGTCACCATGATCACCGGTACGTCGCTGGCGCGCCGGATCTCCCGGCACACCGTGAACCCGTCGCGGTCCGGCAGCATCAGATCCAGCAGCACCACGTCCGGCGGTTCCCGGCGCAGGGCGGCCAGAGCGTCGTACCCGTTGGCCGCCTCCGCGACCTGGTACCCCTCGTCCTCCAGGGCGAGCCGCAGGACCCGCCGGATCCGCGGTTCGTCGTCGACCAGCAGCAAGCTGTGTGCCACGCGACCAGTGTCGCTCATCGCCGGGCCGGAGCCCGATGACAGCCGTCATGAATCCGTCATCTTCGCGCGGGGCCCGGTTGACGTCCTCATGACGGTTGCGTGACCCCGGGTCCCGGCGGGTCCGGGCGGCCTAGCTTCGGCGCTATCGAGTCCCGGAGGAGGACCAATGGCCAGAAGACGGCTGGCGGCAGTATCCCTTGCCGCCGCGGCGAGCCTGATCGCGCTCGCCGCCTGCAGCAACGGCGGCGGAACCGCGTCCGGATCCGGAGGCGGATCCGCCGGCACCGCGGTCACCGGCGGCACCCTGAACATGCTGGGCGCCGGCGACGTCGACTACATGGACCCCAACGTCAGCTACTACTCCGTCGGGTACCTGAACCTGCGGATGTGGAGCCGGCAGCTGTTCACCTATCCGGCCGATCCCGGCAGCGACAACACCAAGCCGGTGGCCGACCTGGCCACCGACATCCCGACCGCGGCGAACGGCGGGATCAGCGCCGACGGCAAGACCTACACGATCAAGATCCGGCCCGGGGCGAAGTGGAACACCACCCCGGCCCGCCAGGTGACCGCCGCGGACATGGTCCTCGGCGTCAAGCGCACCGCGAACCCGGTGCAGCCGTTCGGCGGCATCCCGGACTTCGCCAACCTGATCGTCGGGTACAAGGCGTTCGCCGACGGCTTCGCCAAGGCGCCGAAGACCGTCGAGGGGATCAAGAACTACATCGACAAGACGCCGCTGCCGGGCGTGTTCGCCAAGGACCAGACCACGGTCGAGTTCCACCTCACCCAGCCGGCCACGTACTTCGTCGACATGCTGACGCTGCCCGCCTTCTCACCGGCGCCGGTCGAGTCGCTCAAGTACCTCCCGGCCAGCACCGACCTGGGCAACAACTTCCCGTCCGACGGCCCGTACAAGGTCGACAAGTGGGTCCCGACGAAGTCGATCTCGTACTCCCGCAACTCCGCCTGGGACGCGGCGTCGGACCCGGTCCGCAAGGCGTACGTCGACAAGATCGAGGTCAACGAGACGGTCAGCCAGGACTCGATCCAGCAGCAACTGCAGACCGGGACGCCGGCCGCCGACCTCGAGTTCGACGTCGGCCCGCCACCGTCGCAGCTGCCGGCCCTGATCGCGAAGAAGGACCCGAACCTGAACCTGGGCATGACCGCGTCGAGCAACCCGTACGTCATCTTCAACACCGCGTCGCCGAACAACAACAAGGCGCTCGCGAACGTCAAGGTGCGGCAGGCTCTCAGCTACGCGATCAACCGTGACCACATCCTCCAGGTGATCGGCGGACCGACGATCAACCCGCCGCTGACCCACGTGCTGCCGGACAACATCGTCGGCTCGAAGCAGATCGATCCGTACCCGTACAACGTGGACAAGGCCAAGCAACTGCTCCAGGAGGCGGGCTACCCGCACCTGACGTTGAAGTTCCTGTACCGCAACGCGTCCGAAGGCAGCAGCAAAGCCTTCCAGACCGTCCAGCAGGACCTGTCCAAGGCCGGTGTCACCGTGACCGGCGTCCCGTCGCCGAACGCGGACTTCTACGTGAAGTACCTGCAGGTGCCGACTGTCGCGCGGCGCGGTGTCTGGGACGTGTCGCTGGCCGGGTGGGGTGCCGACTGGTACGGCAACGCGGCGCTGTCCTTCTTCAACCCGCTGTTCTCCGGCGAGCCGTCGTACCCGCCGATCGGCAGCAACTTCGGGCTGTACAACAGCGCGACCACCAACGGCCTCATCGAGCAGGCCGCGAAGGCGACCAGCCAGGACCAGGCGGCGGGCCTGTGGGCGAAGGCCGACGCACAGGTGATGGCCGACGCGCCGTTCTACCCGCTGACCAACCCGAAGAACGCCAACTACCACGCGGCGCAGGTCCACAACGCGGTCTACGTGCCGGCGATGCAGATGTTCGATCCGACCAATGTCTGGCTCGACAAGGACAAGCAGGGCTGACCCCATGGCCTTGTTGGAAGTAAGGGACCTCAGGGTCTCCTTCGACACCCCGGACGGCACCGTCCGTGCCGTCCGGGGGTTGTCGTTCGACGTGGAAGCCGGGCAGACCCTCGCCGTGGTCGGCGAGTCCGGGTCCGGCAAGAGCGTCGCCACCCAGACCATCACCGGCCTCACCCGCGGCGCGACCGTGTCCGGTACGGCGTACTTCGACGGCACCGACCTGATCACCGCGGACCAGGCCACGCTCCGGCGGCTCCGGGGCGCCCGGATCGGGATGATCTTCCAGGACCCGCTGTCCAGCCTGCACCCGCAGTACCGGATCGGCTGGCAGATCGTGGAGATGATCCGCGCGCACGACCTGGAGATCAGCAAGCAGGCGGCCCGGAAACGGGCCGCCGAACTGCTCACCCTGGTCGGCATCCCGCGGGCGGCGGAGCGGATCGACGACTACCCGCACCAGTTCTCCGGCGGGATGCGGCAACGGGTGATGATCGCGATGGCGATGGCGCTCGACCCGGCGTTGCTGATCGCCGACGAGCCGACCACGGCGCTGGACGTGACCGTGCAGGCGCAGGTGCTGAACGTGATGCGCCGGCTGCAGGAGCAGTTCGGTACGGCGATCATCCTGATCACCCACGATCTCGGCGTGGTGGCGGAGATGGCCGACGACGTGGTGGTGATGTACGCCGGCGCGGTGATGGAACGCGCGCCGCGCCGGGACATCTTCTACCGCAACCACCACCCGTACACGCAGGGCCTGCTGGCGTCGCTGCCCGCGCGCAGCGGGGACCGGCTGACGCCGATCGCCGGCGCGCCGCCCAGCCTGATCGGCCTGCCGAAGGGCTGCCCGTTCGCGGCCCGCTGCCCGCACGTGTTCGACAAGTGCTCGGAGCCGCCGCCGCTGACCGACGTGGGCGGCGACCCACGTCACCAGTCCGCCTGCTGGCTCCCCCACAACGTGAACGAGGCGGTAGCGTCATGAACGAAGTACTGCTGAAGGTCGACGACGTCCGGAAGGACTTCCCGACGTCCTCCAAGGAGGTGGTGCAGGCAGTCGCCGGTGTCTCGCTGGAGGTGCGCAAGGGCGAGACCCTCGGTCTGGTCGGCGAAACGGGCTGCGGGAAGTCCTCGCTGGCCCGCTGCATGGCTCACCTGTACGACGTGACGTCGGGCTCGGTGTGGTTCGAGGGCAGGGACATCACCAAGCTCTCCCGGAAGGCGATGCGGCCGCTGCGCCGCGACGTCCAGGTGATCTTCCAGGATCCGTACGGCTCGCTGAACCCGCGCCACCGGGTCGGCTCGATCATCGGCGACCCGTTCAGCATCCACAACATTGCTTCCGGCAACGAACGGAAGAAGAAGGTCCAGGAACTGATGGAGCTGGTCGGGCTGAACCCCGAGCACTACAACAGGTTCCCGGCCGAGTTCTCCGGCGGTCAGCGGCAGCGGATCGGCGTCGCGCGGGCGCTGGCGCTGCGGCCGAAGCTGGTGATCTGCGACGAGCCGGTGTCGGCGCTCGACGTGTCGATCCAGGCGCAGATCATCAACCTGCTGTCGGACCTGCAGCAGGAGTTCGACCTCACCTACGTGTTCATCTCGCACGACCTGTCGGTGGTCCGGCACGTGAGCGACCGGATCGCGGTCATGTACCTGGGCAAGATCGTCGAGCTGGCGCCGACCACCGAGCTGTTCGGGCAGACCCGGCATCCGTACACGAGGGCGTTGCTGTCGGCCCTGCCGGTCGCGGACCCGGACACCGCCGACAGCCGCGAGCAGATCATCCTCGGCGGCGACATCCCGTCGGCGACGAACCCGCCGTCGGGCTGCCGGTTCCACACCCGTTGCCCGAAGGCGCGGCTGGACTGTGCGGCCGAGGAGCCGGTGCTGGAGCCCGTCCTGGACGACCGGCCCGAGCACCGCACCGCGTGCTTCTACCCGTTGACGGTGGGCGAGGACTTGTCCACCGCCGTACCGGACCTGAGGGCATCATGAGCGAGCGAAGCGAGCTCATCAGAAAGCACAGCCCTCTTTGTGCCTCATCGGCGCCCGGAGCGAAGCGAGGACGTCGATGAGTACCGCGATCGAGATGGTCGACGTCGTCGACGAACCCCAGGTGATCGAGGGGCGAAGCCCGTTCGCGCTCGCGATGCGCCGGCTGCGCAAGGACAAGGTGGCGATGATCTCGCTCACCGTGATCGTGCTGATCGTGCTGATGGCGATCTTCGCGCCGGTGTTCGCGGCCGTGACCGGGCATCCGCCGAACGAGCAGTACCGCGACATCGGGCTGACCCCGGACGGCCTGCCGCGCGGGCCGAACGGCACGTTCTGGCTGGGCACCGACGACCTCGGCCGGGACATCTTGGTGCGGATCGCGTACGGCGCCCGGATCTCGCTGCTCGTCGGCGTGATCGCGACCGCCATCACGGTCGTCATCGGCGTCGTGCTCGGACTGGCGGCGGGCTTCCTCGGCGGGATCACCGACACGATCCTGGCCCGGCTGATCGACGTGGTGCTGTCCGTACCGTTCCTGCTGGTCGCGATCGCGCTCGTGTCGGTGACCGGGCCGAGCCTGACCGTCACGGTGCTGGTGATCGGCTGCTTCAGCTGGGCGTCGGTCGCCCGGATCGTCCGCGGCCAGGTGCTGTCGCTGCGCGAACGGGAGTTCGTCGAAGCGGCCCGCTCGCTCGGCGCCGGCGACACCCGGATCATGTTCGTCGACATCCTGCCGAACGTGATCGCCCCGGTGATCGTCTACACGACGCTGCTGATCCCGGTGGTGATCGTGACCCAGGCGACGTTGTCGTTCCTCGGGCTCGGCCTGCCGCCGCCGACGGCGGACTGGGGCGGGATGATCAGCGAGTCGCAGAACTACTACACGACCGCCTGGTGGTTCATCCTGTTCCCCGGTCTGGCGCTGCTGATCACCACGCTCGCCTTCAACCTGTTCGGCGACGGGGTCCGGGACGCCTTCGACCCCCGCGCAGATCGGACCTGACATGGCCATGTTCCTGCTTCGCCGCCTCGGTCACGGGATCCTGGTCCTGTGGCTGATCAGCATCGCGGTGTTCGGTCTGTTCTTCGTTGCTCCGAGCAACGTGGCGCAGACGCTCGCGGGCCGGCAGGCCACGCCGGAGACGATCGCGCTGATCAAGCACCGGCTCGGTCTCGACCTGCCGGTCTGGAGGCAGTACCTGGACTTCCTCGGCAACGCGGTGCGGGGCAATCTCGGGTACGACTACTACCACCAGGTGCCGGTGACGCACATCATCGGACAGGCGCTGCCGATCACCGTGTCACTGGCGCTCGGAGCCGCCGTACTGTGGCTGGCTCTGGGCATCTTCAACGGGGTGATCTCGGCGACCCATCCGCGATCGCTGGCGGACCGCGGGCTGACGTTGTTCTCGTTGTTCTTCTACTCGTTCCCGTCGTTCCTGCTCGGTCTGCTGCTGCTGTACTTCCTGTACTTCCGGCTCACGCTCAGCGGCTTCAGCTGGTTCCCGCCGGGCGGGTACTCGCCGATCACCGGCGGGATCGGGCCCTGGTTCCAGCACCTGCTGCTGCCCTGGGTCGCGCTCGCCCTGTTGCTGGCGGCAACGTATACCCGGCTGACCCGCGGCTCGATGCTGGACGTGCTCGGCGAGGACTACATCCGGACCGCGCGGTCGAAGGGGATCCGGGAGAGCCGGGTGGTCGTCCGGCACGGTCTGCGCAGCGCGCTGACGCCGGTGGTCACGCAGTTCGGCATCGATCTCGGGCAACTGATCGGCGGCGTGGTCGTCATCGAGACCGTGTTCAGCCTGCCGGGACTGGGGCAGACCGCGGTCGTCGCCATCAACCAGCAGGACCTGCCGGTGATCATCGGCATCGTCCTGTTCGCCTCGGCCGCGGTGGTGATCGCCAACCTGCTGGTGGACATCGCGTACGCCGTACTGGACCCGCGCGTCCGGCTGCACTGACGCCCGGGCGGCGGCCCCGGAGGGCAGGGGGTGTGATCCGTAGTGACCCGCCGGAACGGGTCAGGACGGGCCTCCTGCCCTCCGGCCTGCCGTGACCTTCGGCCTGGCCGGAAGGTCTTCGGCCTCTGCCCGGCGACGAACCGTGGACGGACGGTGGTGGTGACAGGACCCCCGCCCGTGTGCGGGCGCCGGTCGTCGGGTACCGGGCCTGTGGCCGGATTGGAGGCTCACCATGGGTGCAGCCATTGCATTGCCGCTGCTCACGATCGCTCTGATCTCGCTCGCTTTCGCGCTCTGGACGCTGTACGCCGTCGGAGTGGAAGCGTTCAGCTTCGCCAAGTTCACGCGGCGCCACGGGTCCGGCGAGACCGCGGCGCACTACGAACCCGGAGACCACCAGCACGTCTCGACGAAACCGCCGGAGGGATACGAGAAGAACTGACTCCTTCGGTACCTTGTCGGCGTGATCGCTGTTTACGGTGCGGGTGGCATCGGGTGCTACGTCGGCGGGCGGCTGGCCGCGGCCGGTACGCCGGTGACGTTCGTCGGCCGGCCGCGGACGGCCGCCGAACTGGCCGCGAACGGGCTGCGGCTGACCGACTACCTGGGGGCGGACCTCCGGGTCGAGGATGTGCGGTTCGAGACGACGCCGTCCGGTGCGGCCGGCGCGGATCTGGTGCTGGTGACGGTGAAGTCCGCCGCGACCGAAGCCGCTGCGGCCGAGCTCGCCGGCGTTCTGAAGCCGGGCGCGGTCGTGGTGAGCTTCCAGAACGGCATCCGGAACGGTGAACTGCTGCGGTCCAGGTTGACCGAGCAGGTGGTGATCGCCGGCATGGTCCCGTTCAACGTGCTGAACCGGGGCGCCGGCGTGTTCCACCAAGGCACCGAGGGTGCGCTCGACGTCCAACGGGACGCCGCGCTGACGCCGTACCTGAGCGCGTTCGAGCGGGCCGGGCTGCCGCTCACGCAACACGACGACATCCTCCCGGTGCAATGGGCGAAGCTCCTGCTGAACCTGAACAACCCGATCAACGCGCTGTCGAACCTCCCGCTGCGCGACGAGCTCTCGCAGCGCTCGTACCGCCGTTGCCTGGCCGCGGCACAGGCCGAGACCCTCGGCATCCTCGACGCCGCCGGGATCCGGCCGGCCCAGCTGCTGGCGATCCCGATGCACCGCTTCCCCACTGTCCTCCGGCTGCCCGATTTCCTGTTCCGGCGGCTGGCGAGCAAGGTCCTCGCGGTCGATCCGCTCGCCCGGACGTCGATGTGGGAGGACCTCGAAGCCGGACGGCCGACCGAGATCGACTACCTGAACGGCGAGGTCGTCCGCCTCGCGCGGTCGCTCGGCCGGACCGCGCCGGTCAACGAACGGCTCGTGGAGCTCATCCACGCGGCCGAGACGGACCGCCGCTCCTGGTCAGGACCCGAGCTCGTCCGGGAACTTCAGCGGTAGCTCCGCCCGCACGTTGACGCTTACCGTCCGGTAGGTGAAGCCGAGGTGCTCGTTCAGCCGCCGCATGTTCGCGTTGCCCTGCTGCGTCCACGTGTAGATCTCGGTGATGCCGTGCTCGGCCGCCCACGCCATACTCGACCGCTTCAGCGTCGACGCCACGGCCTTGCCGCGCCATTGCGGTACGACGGCGGTGTAGGCGACCTCGGCGCGCTCGGGCTTGTCGGTGTCGAGCATCAGACCGGCGACACCGATCACCTGGTCACCGGCCACGGCCAGGAACATCGCGGCCGGGTCGTTGATCCACTCCGTCGCCCACTCCTCGGCCGTCACGTCCATCGGGGCCGTGGTGTCGAGATCCGGGAGAGTCGGGACGGCGACCTGCTCGTACGCCGCGGCCCACAGCTCGGGGCGCTCCGAGACCTGCACGACGTCGTACTCCGTCGGCGTGGCCGGCCAGGGCTCGTCGGCGATCCGGCGGACCTGCTCGACCTGGCGGAGGTACTCGGTGTAGCCGAAACGCTTCGCGAACTCGAGCGAGCCGTCGTCGTCGATGCTGCAGCCGGCGATCGTGAAGCCCTGCGCCACCGCGTGCTCGGTGAGCGCTCGCAGCACCGCGGTTCCGATCCCCCGCCGGCGCGCCTCCGGGCGGACCCGCGCGATCACCGAGGCGCGATCCGCCTCGTTCGAGCGGTCGGAGGTGCCGTGCGCGGCGACCTCGCCGTCCAGCTCCGCGACCAAGAACAGCCGCTGCGGCGTCTCGGCCTTCCGGAGCTCGGCGATGCTCGGCGCACGCTCGTCGGGCAGCACGGCGAGGCGCACTTGACGCCAGGCTTCGTAGTCGGCGTCGGTCTCGACGGGCCTGATCCGGATCACCCGGTCATTAGGCTCCACCGGGATCTCACCCTGCTAACGAATTTCATATTATGAGATCAATTCTCTCGTATAATGAACATATGGATGTTGCGGTGATCGGTGGCAGCGTGGCGGGACTCCAGGCCGCACTGACCTTGGGACGGGCCCGGCGGCAGGTGGTGGTCTTCGACGACGGGCGGGCGCGGAACCGCGCGGCGTCCCACGTGCACAACTTCCTCGGCGCGGAAGAGCCGGCGCCGGATGAGCTGCTCGCGGCGGGGAGACGGCAGCTCGCGACGTACGACGTCGCCGTCCGCGATGGGCGGGTCGACGACGTCGACGTGGTGGACGACGGGTTCGTCGCCGGTGGTGAACACGTGCGAGCCGTGGTGCTGGCGACCGGGTTGCGGGACGAGCTGCCCGACGTACCGGGCGTCGCCGACGGCTGGGGGCAGTCGGTCGTCGCGTGTCCGCACTGCCACGGGTGGGAGGTCCGTGATCAGCCGTTGGTGCAGCTCGGGATGCGCGGAGCGCCTGAGCGTTCGGTGGCGCGGGCTGTCCTGTTGAGCCGTTGGAGCGACGACGTGACGCTGTGCACCGACGGAGACGAGCTGACCGCAGCTCAACGAGATCAGCTCGACCGGGCCGGAGTCGCGGTTCGCACCGAGCGCGTCGCGGAGGTGCGGGCCGGTTCAGTCGCGCTGACAGACGCCGAACTGCCGGCGCGGAGGGTTTTCGTCGTCGTCCGGCAGCATCAGCAGAGCGACCTGGCCGAGCGACTCGGGTGCCAGGTCACCGACGGTGCGGTCGTGACCGACGAGGGCGGGCGGACGACCATGCCGGGCATCTACGCGGTCGGTACGACGGCGAGTCCGGCGCTGCTCGCGATCGGCGCCGCAGGGCACGCGAGTATGGCGGCCGTCGCCGTCCACGCGGATCTGCTAGAGCTGGATCTGGGCAGCCGGCGGTAGCTGCGCCGGGTCGGCGATCGGCCACTCCAGCGGCGATCCCGGGAGCTCGTCGAGTTGCAGCAGGCACCAGGGCGAGAGATCCGGGAGGTCCCGGAGCTCGGACCAGTCGGCCCATCGGTAGTCCGCCACCTCGGCCGGGTTCGGCGTGGGGTCACCGCTCCACCACACCCGGTACACCGGGCAGATCTCGTTCTCGACCACGCCCGTCGGCATCTCGGCGCGGTACCGGAACTCCGGCAGCACCAGCTCCGCGGCGTCCACGACGATGCCCAGCTCGTCGGCGAGCCGGCGCCGGACCGCCTGCGCGGGCCTTTCGCCGGGGAGTGGGTGCCCGCAGCAACTATTGGTCCAGACGCCCGGCCAGGTCGGCTTGCCGAACGCCCGCTGGGTCAGCAGCACCCGCCCGGCCGGGTCGACCACATAGCTGGAGAACGCCAGGTGCAGCGGCGTCGCCGCGTGGTGGACCGTCGCCTTCGCCTCGGTCCCGACCGCACGCCCGCCCTCGTCCACCAGCACAACCCGCTCGTCGATCACGGGCCGAGCCTAGGGCATGTCTGATAGTCCAGCGCCGTCGCGAGGAGGTGCTCGGTGCGGTAGCTCGGCGTGCGGGAGCGAAGGTCTCGATGCGGCGCATCGTGGCCTTTGCTCCCGTGCGGCGAACTGCCGTGCCGAGTGCCCCGCAGTAGGCGCTGGATGATCAGACATGCCCTAATCCGGTTCCGGAGGCTCGGCGGCGGCTGTTAGCCTGGGAGTGTGACCAAGCACTGCGTGACCTATCGACCGGCTCTGGGAGGAGCCGGCCTTCGGTAGTCCCCGCAGTCGCTCCACCCAGAGCCTCCGAGGCAGGAACCGTCCGGTTCCTGCCTCTTTCCGTTTGCCGGAGGCACTGGTGCACGGGTGCCTCGTCCCGAGAGGAACCCTCGTGAACGCTGTCATCGACCGGTTGCGCCGTACCACCGACACCGTCGTCGGCCTCGACGATCTGGAAGCCCGGCTGGAGTCCGGCCGGCCGTTGCGGATCAAGTACGGCGTCGACTGCACCGCGCCCGACCTGCATCTCGGGCACGCGGTCAACCTGTGGATGATGCGCCAACTGCAGGATCTCGGGCATCGGGTCGTGTTCCTGCTCGGCGACCTCACCACCCGCGTCGGCGACCCGACCGGGCGCTCCGAGACCCGGCCGGTGCTCACGCCCGCGCAGATCGAGGTGAACGCCGCGTCGTTCCTCGAGCAGGTGTCGCTGGTGCTGCGGACCGACCCGGAGGTGTTCGAGGTACGGCGGAACTCCGAGTGGTACGACGCGATGCCGATCGCCGAGCTGCTCGGCCTGTTCGCCCAGGTCACGCACGCGCAGTTGATGGCCCGGGACATGTTCCGGTCCCGGGTCGCGGCCGGGCGCGAGATCGCCGTACACGAGCTGGTGTACCCGGTGCTGCAGGGCTACGACAGCTTCGCGATGCGCAGCGACCTGACGATCGTGGGGTCGGACCAGCTGTTCAACGAGCAACTCGGGCGGCACTTCCAGCAGCGGCTGGGCGCGCCCCCGCAGGCCGTGATCACGACCACGATCACGCCCGGGATCGACGGCCGGGCCAAGCAGTCGAAGTCGCTGGACAACTACATCGGGCTGACGGACAGCCCGCGGGACAAGTTCGGGAAGGTGATGAGCATCCCGGACTCGCTGATCGAGGCGTACGCACGGGTCTACACCGAGCTGCCCCTGGAGACGGTCGACGCCCTCGCGGACGCCACCGGGCCGGCCGCCCGGGACGCCAAGCTCCGGCTGGCCGCCGCGATCGTCACCCGGTACCACGGGGCCGGCGCCGCCCGCTCCGAGCTGGCCGCCTTCCGTCACACGTTTCCGACCGTTCCGAACCGGCCGGGATGCCCAAGCTGGTCGTCGCCCACGACGTCACCACGGCCTTCGATCTGCTCCGCGCGGCCCGTCCCGGCGACAGCAACTCCGACCTCCGCCGGCTGCTGCGCCAGGGCGCGGTGACGATCAACGGCGTCCGGACCGACGATCCGGCGGCACCCGTCGACCTCGGCACGGAGGTCGTCCTGAAGTCCGGCGCTCGCACGTGGCACCGGATCAGGCGAGAGTAGGCGAATGGAGATCAGGACCGTGGAAGCGTTGGTCAGCGTCGGCGGCCGCTACGTCGGCCGGGCGCCCGCGTTCGAGGTCGAGCCGGCGTGGTGGGCCGAGGTCGAGGCGATCACCCGGCACCTCGACGCCCTGCTCGGCGTACGGACGCTGGTCCTGCGGCTGGTGCACGCGGACGAGGCCGTGATCGGGCGTGGCGGCCGGGTCGTCTACCACGTGCAGGCGCTGGAGGAGCCGCGGCCGGACGTACTCGACACCACGCCGCTGCCCGCGTGGGAGTCGATCGTCGCGGCGCATCCGCTGCGGTCGACGTGGGCCGAGGTGGACGGACCGAGCCGGCTGATCGAGTGGGCCCGAGGCATCCTCGGACCGCGCGACGCCGTCCAGGTGAAGACGTGGAACCTGTCGTGCCTGATCCGCTTTCCAGGTGCGTGGGCGAAGGCGACCGGCCGGTTCTGCGGTGTCGACGCGGACATCATCCAGCACGTCAGCCGGTACGACGCGACGCTCGTACCGGCTGTACTCGGTCAGTCGCCGGACAACCGATGGTCGCTCCTGGCCCACGCTCCGGGCATCGACTGCTGGGAACCGGACCGGGACACCATCGACCACGTCGTCTGTCGCTGGGTGGCCGTACAAGCCGCCCTGGCGGCCGAGGCCGACGAGCTCGCGGCGCCGAGTGTGTTGCCGCACGACCTCGTCGCCGACGTCACCCGGCTCCTGCCCCGCGTCGACCTCACTGCGAACGAGGTGGCCGACCTCGATCGGCTGATCGCTGGGCTCCCCGACGTCGTCGACGAACTCGACTCGGCCGGACTGCCGATCACGCTCGTCCACGGCGACTTCCACCCGGGCAACTGGCGCTCGGACGGATCGACCCGCAGGATCGTCGACTGGGCCGACGCCTTCGTCGGCCACCCAGCGATCGACATCAAGCGGCTGCAGGACTTCCTGCCCGAGGAGCGCCGTTTGCACCCCGCTGAGATCTGGGCACAGGCCTGGCGGCGCGAGGTGCCGGGGTCCGAGCCGCTGCGTGCGCTGCGGCCGATGAGCGTGCTGAGCCCGCTCACCTACGCGCTGACCTACCAGCGGTTCCTCGACAACATCGAGCCTGACGAGCGCGTCTACCACGCGGGCGACCCCGGGATCTGTCTGCGCGCGGCCCTGCGCGCGTGGCAGGCTGTGCGGGTCGAGGCGAGAGGGTGGGGATCATGACCGTTCTGGTGACCGGGGCGACCGGGAACGCCGGTGGTGCGGTGGTCGGGGCGCTGGCGGAACAGGGGATTCCGGGGCGGGCGCTGATTCGGTCGGAGCGGCGGCTGCCGGGCGGGATCGAGCCGGTGATCGGCGACCTCAACCGTCCGGAGACGTTCCTGGACGCGTTGCCCGGTGTGACCGGGATCTTCCTGATGAGCGGCTACGAACGACTGGACGAACTGCTCGCGAACGCCGTCCACGCAGGGGTCCGGAAAGTCGTCGTCCTGTCGAGCAGTTCGCTCGACGGCGACGTGACGAACGCGGTCGCCGCGTACCACCACGCGACCGAGGAAGCGGTGCGGGCGTCGGGTCTGGCCTGGACGTTCCTGCGGCCGAACTCGTTCATGTCGAACACGCTGCGCTGGCGGGATCAGTTGCGGGCCGGTGACGAGGTGCGGGTCCAGTTCCCCGACGTCGCGGTGTCGACGATCCATCCGCGCGACATCGGCGACGTCGCGGTGCGGGCCCTGCAGGGCGGGCACGACGGCCAGGTACTGCGGCTCACCGGGCCGGTCGCGCTCACCCCCGTCGAGCAGGTCGCAATCCTCGCCGATGCCCTCGGCCGCCCGCTGACGGCGTACCCGATGAGCCGCACGGAGACCCACGACGCCCTGTTCGCGTCGATGCCGGAACCGTACGCGCAGGCCATCGAAGCCTTCTTCGGCGACGGCGCCATCGACGAGACCACCGTCAACGGCACCGTCGCCGAAGTCACCGGCCACCAGCCCCGGACTCTCCAGGCATGGGCCCGGGAAAACGCTGCACTTTTCGGTTAGCTCAGCGCCTTCAGGTACTCCTCACTCGTGCAGTTGGCGCCGATGCGCGGGAAGACGTACGAGACCGCGAAGTCGTGGGCGTGGTCGTCGAGGCCGGTCATCGCGTCGGTGACGAAGAACGTCTCGTAGCCGAGGTCGGACGCGGCCCTGCCGGTCGACTCGACGCCGAAGTTCGTGGCGATACCGGCCAGCACCACGTTCGCGATGCCGCGGGACCGGAGCTCGGCGTCGAGCGGCGACTGCCCGAAGGCGCCGATCGTTCGCTTGACGACCTCCAGGTCGCCCTCCTGCGGCACGACCTCGGGCGCGAACTCGCTGCCCTCGGGCTGCACGTCCACCCCGGGCCGCTCGACCCGGACGTTCACCACCAGCCCGCCCGCCGACCGCGTCGCCGCGGCCAGCGCCACGGATCGCTCGAGCACGACCGGTCCGCCGAGCGGCGCGGTCTGCAGCGCGACGATCCGTGGCATCAGGTCGATCAGGATCAGTGCGGTACGGCGAGGCTCCAAGGGATTCACGGGGTGAGCTTAAGGTCGAGCAGATCCACACCGACCAGGTAGCCGGTCGCTGCCGCGTGCCGTAGCCGGCCGCCGTCGTCAGCACGGCCGACAACTCGTACTTCGTGGGGGCAATCGATTTCTGAGATGGGTACCATCGTTGCCACCGCTTTGAGAAGGGCTCACCGCTGTCCAGTTGCCGAGCCCGCTGCAGACCGGGGTTGCCGTTCGCGGGAGACTTGGTCCCGCACACAACTTGAGACTGCGGGAGATTTCGATGAGTTCTGGCAAGGCGCAAATCGGCGTAACAGGCCTCGCGGTGATGGGCCGCAACCTGGCCCGGAACCTCGCGCGCAACGGGTTCCGCGTCGCCCTGCACAACCGCTCCCAGGCCCGGACCGACGCGCTGGTCGCGGAGTTCGGCTCCGAGGGCGAGTTCGTGCCGTCGACGGACCTCGCGGGCTTCGTCGAGTCGCTGGAGCAGCCGCGCAAGGTGATCATCATGGTCAAGGCCGGCGCGCCGACCGACGCGGTCATCGACGAGCTGGTGCCGCTGCTCGACGAGGGCGACATCGTCGTCGACGCCGGCAACGCGCACTTCGTCGACACCCGGCGCCGGGAGGCGGCACTGAAGGAGAAGGGCCTGCACTTCGTCGGCAGCGGCGTCTCCGGCGGCGAGGAGGGCGCACTGAACGGCCCGAGCATCATGCCGGGCGGCTCCCCGGAGTCGTACGCGGCGCTGGAGCCGATGCTCACCAAGATCTCCGCCCACGTGAACGGCGAGCCGTGCTGCGTGCACGTCGGACCGGACGGTGCCGGTCACTTCGTGAAGATGCTGCACAACGGCATCGAGTACGCCGACATGCAGCTGATCGCGGAGGCGTACGACCTGCTCCGGCACGTCCTCGGCCTGGCCCCCGCGGAGCTCGCGGACGTGTTCCGGGACTGGAACACCGGCGACCTCGAGTCGTTCCTGATCGAGATCACCGCCGAGGTGCTCAGCCAGACCGACCCGACGACCGGCGGCGCGTTCGTCGACATCATCCTCGACCAGGCCGAGCAGAAGGGCACCGGCCGGTGGACGGTGCAGTCGGCGCTCGACCTGGGCATCCCGGTCAGCGGCATGGCCGAGGCCGTGTTCGCCCGGTCGCTGTCGGGTGACGTCGTACGGCGGGAGGCTGCCGCCGGCGTACTGCCCGGTCCGTCGGAGACGAAGGCGGACGTCGACCGGGACGCGTTCATCGACGACGTACGGCACGCGCTGTACTCGTCGAAGCTCGTCGCGTACGCGCAGGGCTTCGACGCGATCCGCGCCGCCAGCGACGAGTACGGCTGGAACATCGACCTCGGCGCGATGGCGACGATCTGGCGCGGCGGCTGCATCATCCGGGCGCGGTTCCTGGACCGCATCAAGGAGGCGTACGACCGGAACCCGGACCTGCCGTCGCTGCTCGTCGACGACTACTTCCGGGACGCGGTCGCAAGCGGGCAGGAGGCGTGGCGCCGCGTGGTGGCGACCGCGGCGACCGTCGGCGTCCCGGCTCCGGGCTTCTCGGCCGCGCTGTCGTACTACGACGGACTCCGCGCCGAGCGCCTGCCGGCCGCCCTGATCCAGGGCCTGCGCGACCTCTTCGGCGCCCACACCTACAAGCGCGTCGACCGTGAGGGCAGCTTCCACCTCGAGTGGTCCGGCGACCGCTCCGAGAGCACCCAGTAGACGGCGACCGCAGCCACACACAGGAAGCCCGCCGCTCCGACGCCGGCCACGTTGAACCCGTGGACGACGTCGGAGTGGGCGGCCACTGTCCCGGCGACGGTGCTGAGCAACGCCGTACCCAGTGATGCACCGACCTGCTGCGACGTCATCACCATGGCGCCCGCGACCGCGCTGTCCGAGCCTGCGCCGAGCGTGGCCGTGCTGTTGGCCGCGACCAGTACCCATCCGGTCCCCAGGCCGACCAGCAGGAACACCGGCATGATCTGCAGCCAGTAGTTGCTGTCTGAGCGCAAGAGGCCGAGCAGGGCGAGACCTGCTGCGATGGTGAGCAGTCCGGGGCAGATGAGTGTGCGGACGCTCGCCTGGGCCAGCAGCCGGCTCACAGCGCGCACTCCGACCATCAGCCCGACTGTCAGCGGCAGGAAGCCAAGTCCGGCCCTGATCGGCGAGTAGTGGCGGACCGTCTGCAGGTAGAAGGTCAGGAAGAACAGCGCGGCGAACATGCCGATGGCCAGGCTGAACACAGCCAGGTACGAGCCGCCACGCTTGCGGTTCGTGACGATCCGCAGCGGCAGGAGTGGGGATTTAACGCGGGCCTGCACGGCCAAGAACGCGGCCAGCAGTGCCACGCCGGCGGCCAATGGCGCGTACGTCGCGGCTGCGCCCCAGCCGTCCGACTCAGCTCTCGCAAATCCCAACACCAGTGCCATCAGACCCACCGTGGCCAGCAGAGCACCCAGTACGTCGACTCGTACGCTGGCGCGCTGCACCGCAGGTACGGCGTAAAGCACACCTGCTGCGGCGAGTGCAGCGATCGGGAGGTTCACGTACATGGACCAGCGCCAGTCCAGGTACTCCGTCAGCACACCACCGGCCAGGACACCCAGTCCGGACGCACTGCCCATCACAGCGCCGTAGATTCCGAACGCCTTGCCACGCTCGGCCGGCGACGGAAAAGCGGCTGCCAGCGTCGCCAGCACCGCTGGAGTCAGCAGCGCACCGAAAACGCCTTGCAGTCCACGCCCGGCCAGCAACATGGCCCCGTTGGCAGCCGCTCCACCAAGCGCCGAGGACAGCGCGAAGCCGGTCAATCCGACGAGGAGTGCCCGCCGCCGTCCGATCAGGTCGCTCATCCGACCGCCGAGCAGCAGGAAGCCGCCGTACCCCAACGCGAAGAGCGTGATCACCCACTGCCGCGACGGATCCGACAGCCCCAGGTCCTGCTGCATCGACGGCAGCGCGATGTTCACGATCGTCAGATCGATCCCCACCATCAACTGCCCCGCAGCCACCGCCCCCAACGCCCACCAACGCCTCGTACCGACCTGGGCCGGCACCTCCGTGGTCGCCACTAGAACATACCGTTCGAGTTCGCCGCCGTGTCCGGGATCGGCTGCATGACATCCCAGTGCTCGACGATCCTGCCCTCCTCGTCGAGGCGGAAGATGTCCACGATCGCCGTCCCCGGCTGCCCCGGCACCCGCACTCCGTGCACGTGGGCCATGACGTGGTCGCCGTCGGCGAAGAGTTGCTTGACCTCGGCCTTCAGGTCGGGAAAGTCCCTTCGCAGGGTCGCCAGGAAGGCCTCGAGACCGTCGATGCCGTCGGCGATTCGCGGATTGTGCTGGACGTAGTGACCGCCGATCAGCTTGGCCGCGGCGTGGAAATCCTTCCGGTTCAGGCCGGCCTCGTAGAAGTCGCGGACGGTCTGCTTGTTGCGTTCGCTCATCGTCATCCTTAAGTGAACAGCTGTAGTGCTACGACTGTAAGGCAACGTGCGTTGCAATACAATCGGCGGTATGGACGCTGGGACGACGCGGAGCCGGAACCGGCGCGGGCAGGGTGAGTTGCTGCGCCGCGAGATCATCGACGCGGCACTGCGGATGCTGAACGAGCTCGGTGACGACGAGGCGCTCTCGCTGCGCGCGGTCGCCCGCGAGGTCGGGATCGCCGCGACCTCGGTGTACATCCACTTCGCCGACCGCGACGAACTCGTGTTCGCCGCCCTCGAACAGTGCACCGCCGACCTCTTGCGCGACCTCGAGGAGGCGGAGACGAGCGCGGGTGACGATCCGGTACGGCGGCTACGCGCGCGGCTGCTCTTCCTCGGCGCCTGGACGCGCGACTACGCCGGCCTCTACAAGGTGCTGCACGAGAGCACGCTGAACCGGCGGATGCGCCTGGTCTTCAAGGAGGAACTGACGGTCCGCGCGAAGGCCGCCGTCCAGGCCTGCATGGACGCCGGACTCGCGCCGCCCGACGACGCGGCGGCCGTGGCGCTCGATCTCCGCGCGGCCGTGCACGGCGCGGTCTCGATCCGGATCAACGAACCGGAGGTGGAGCTACCACCGCTGGAAGCGCAGATCGATCGCTTCCTGGTCAGGCTGGTTGGTGTGCGAATCGAACATGTGTTCTAATAGTCGCACAGCGCCATTTCGAAGGAGATCGCCGCAACGATGACTGTAGACACTCTGGCAGTAGAGACGCCGTCCGACGTCGCCGACACTCCCGACCTGATCAACTCGTCGGCCACCACGCCCGAATCCGCGGCGCCCGAAACTCCGGCGCCGGTGACCGCCGACGCGTCTGACGCCGCCTCGGCCGAGGTCGCGAAGCCGAAGAAGGCGCCGGCGAAGAAGGCCGCGAGCAAGAAGACCAAGACCCTCGAGCTCACGCTGACCGTCACCGGGACGGCCGACGGCGAGTGGCGGGCCGAGCTCAAGCAGGGCACGACGTATCTGGCTCGCGACCTGG
Source organism: Kribbella sp. NPDC003505 (assembly GCF_040610875.1). Lineage (NCBI taxonomy): Bacteria > Bacillati > Actinomycetota > Actinomycetes > Propionibacteriales > Kribbellaceae > Kribbella > Kribbella sp. NPDC003505. Next base: position 315,864 of record NZ_JBEXNA010000008.1, read on the forward strand.
CCGTCGCCGCGGCCGCGGTGTCCCGCGCGGCCAAGGAGCTGCACGAGGACCTGTCGACCCCGATCGACGAGGTGATCGAGGAGGCCCGCGCGCAGCAGGCCGCGAAGGTGGCCGCCCTCGAGGCCGAGCTGGAAGCAGCCCGCAAGGCCCTCGCCGACCTCGACTGAAGACTCCCCGTGGTCGGTCACCTTCCCTGACCACCACGGGCAGAAAATGCAGAACCCGTCCGCAACCGTGTGAGGTGGTTGCGGACGGGTTCTGATGTTTCAGACTGCGTCACAGACTCTCGCCGGGCTCGCGACACACTTGCCTGCGGCAACCACGTGGGTCAGTGGTCGGCGGTTGCGGAGGACGGCGTGGCGGGGCGGTCCTCGGCGGCGGCGGCCAAGGCGTTGGTGACGGTGATGGTCAGCAGGAGCACGGCGGCCAGCACGGCCACCAGCGTCCAGCGGGCTGCGGTGTTGCTCATGTCCTGATGGTCCCGCCGGCCCCCACCGTCCGGAACCTCTGTCGGGCGGTTTCAGGGCTCGCTCCGGGATCGCCTCCGGCGGAGTCCTGAGCAGCGAACAGGACATGAACCGGGACATGAACACGGACATGAACACGGTGTGACTGAAACGGCACGCCGTAGTGCTGGGCGGGGGTCGGTCATTGCCCTTACCGTGGGTGCCCTGCGGGATTTGGCCGCTCCGGGGTGAGAAGGGGTCAGATGAGCACTTTCCAGGACTTGGGTTCGCTGCTGCTGGTGCGCGGCGCCGACGAGATCGACCATGCGGGCGGAAGCCTGTATGTCCACCTGCACCGCGTCGCCAAGCGCCTCGGCTCCATGGGTGCGTCCGACACTCTGGTGCTGGCCGGCCTGGCCCACGCCGCGTACGGCACCGACGGCTTCCCGACCCATCTGTTCGACTGGCGGACCGAGCGCCCGGTCCTGGAGTCGGTGATCGGTACCGAGGCCGAGCTGATCGTCTACCGGTACGGCGCATGCGACCGGGAGACCACGTGGCGTGACCTCGCCGAGCACCGGACGGTGACGGACCGCTTCACCGGCACCTCGGAGGAGCTCGGCACCGAGGAGCTCCGCGACTTCGTCGACCTGACGATCGTCAACGAGCTCGACGTCCTCGACCACGACGCCGAGCGGGCCGTGCAGCTGCGCCCGTTCCTCCAGGAGCAGATCCCACGCTGGCAGTCTCTCGCCTCACCCGCGGTGCTGACCGAGTCCCAGCGGATCCTGCAGCTCTAGATGTCAGACTGGGGGCCGTGAAACGGTTCCTGTGGCGGGGGTTCCTGGGACTTCTCGGGCTCTGGCTGATCGTCACCGCAGCTTCACTCGGCTACAACCTCGCCACCAACGGAACCGCCGCGCCGCCGCCCGGCCTCAAGTACGTGCAGGCGGCCGGCATCAACACCCGCTACGACACGTGGGGTACGTCGGGAGCGCCCGTCGTCCTCGTCCACGGTTCGGCGGAGTCCGTCGACACCTGGTCACGGGTCGTGCCGCTGCTCGCCGCCAACCACCGCGTGTACGCGTACGACATCACCGGCTACGGATACTCCGAGCGCAAGGGGCCGTACACGGTCGAGCATCTCGCGGCGCAGCTGCTCGGATTCCTCGAGGCGATGCACCTCGGCGGGCCGGGTGAACCGCGGCCGCTCCTGGTCGGGCACTCGCTCGGCGCCGGGATCGCGGCCGAGGCGACGCTCGAGGCGCCGGACCGGATCGGCGGGATCATGTTCCTCGACGGCGACGGGCTGCCGTTGCCGGGCGGTCAGGCCGGGCCGCCGCGCTGGCTGGTGGTCCCGCCGTACCGGACCTCGCTGTTCCGGCTGGTGCTCGACCAGGGCTGGCTGCTGAAGCGGATCTACAACAGCGTCTGCTCGCCCGCCTGCCCGGAGATGGATGTCGACCAGTGGACGCGCCCGTTCCGGCAGCCCGGCGCGGAGCAGGCGATCTGGCAGATGACGGCGCACGGTATCCCGGCGGTCTCCCCCGACCGGCTGGCGATGCTCAGTGCGCTGAAGCTCCCGAAAGCGGTCGTTTTCGGCGCCGAGGACACCAACGGCGGGAACCCGGACGAGACCGCGACCCGCATCGGCGCCCCCGCGCCGACGGTGATCCCGGGCGCCAACCACCTCACGCCGATCTCCAGCCCGGCCGCCGTGGCGGCGGCGATCGACCGACTTCGCTGATCGCAGATTCCTGGAATTCCGATGCCGGCCGACGGATGATCGGAGCATGGCCCGATACGAAGTGGTTGCGCGCGCGAAGCCTGATCGCCGACTGTCCAACGCCGCCTACATCGACCTCGCGCTGAACTCGTGGTCCCTGGACAAGGGCCTGCGTTTCCAGCGGATCGAGGACCTGCCGGACGGCACGGTCGCGATCGTCCTGCAGCAGAAGATGTCGCCGCGCAAGCACGACGCGGCCTGCGAGATGGCCAACCGGAGCCTCGCCCAGCTCGGCATCCGGGCCGCCCAGGTCCAGCAGATCGACCTGCACCGGCTGACCCGCAAGGGCGGCCGCGCGCTGGTCCGCTCCTGGGTCGGGCCGAACAACCCGCCGGGCCCGGGCACCGCCGGCGACCGCGAGCCACGCCGCCCGAAGCCGACGCCGCCGCACCTGCGCGCCTACCTCACGGAGTGAAGACCTCGAACCGCGCGCCGTACTTCGTGCCGAGCTGGGTGCCGGCCGGGCGGGACGTGCCTTCGAGGAACTCCTCGGCGTCGAAGCTGCGGTTCAGCCCGTCGATGTAGGCCTTGTGCGCCTGCAGCGACCGGACGCCGACCTCGAACGTGCCGGTGGTGTCCACACCGTGCCGCGAGTTCGGTGAGCCGGCTGCCCAGACCTGGCGGACGCCGTCCCACTTGTCGCCGGCGTCCGGGAAGATCCAGCGGTTCGCGGCGTCGCGGACGGCGTCGAGCGTGGCCCGGCCGGTGCTGATGTGGTCGGCCTGGTTCAGCAGCACGTCGCCGTCCCAGGTGTCGCGGAAGTTGTTCGTGATGACGATGTCCGGCTGGTGCCGGCGGATCGCGGCGGTGATCAGGCGGCGCAGCGCCACGCCGTACTCGATGGTGCCGTCCGGCTGGCCGAGGAACTCGACCACGGAGACTCCGACGATCCGGGACGACTCGATCTGCTCGGCCTCGCGCAGCGGGCCGCACTCGGCCGGGTCGACGCCGTCGATCCCCGCCTCGCCGGAGGTCAGCAGGCAGTAGACGACCTGCTTGCCCTGCCCGGTCCACCGCGCGATCGCGGCCGCGGCGCCGAATTCCAGGTCGTCCGGGTGGGCGACGACAGCGAGCGCCTTCTGCCAGTCTTCGGTCACCGGCTCGAGCGGTTGCGGTTCACTCATGGTCGCAGGCTAGCCGCCGAAGACCTGGCGGGTGTAGGGGTTCTCGAACGTTCGCTGCGGATCCAGCCGGTCGCGGACGGCGAGGAAGTCGTCGAAGTGCGGGTACCGGCCGCGCAGCTCGGCGGCCGTCAGCGTGTGCAGCTTGCCCCAGTGCGGCCGGCCGTCGTAGTCGGCGACGATGTCCTCGAAGGCGCGGAAGTACGGGTCGTGCGGCAGCCGGTGGTACTGGTGGATCGCGACGTACGCCGTCGCGCGGCCGGACGCCGTGGACAGCCAGATGTCGTCCGGCGCGGCCACCCGGACCTCGATCGGGAACGGGATCCGCGACCCGGACGCGTCGATCCACTCGCGCAGCCGGCGGATCACGTCGACGACGTGCGCACGCGGCACGGCGTACTCCGACTCGCGGAAGATCACGTTGCGCTCGGAACAGAACACCTTGTACGACGCGTCGACGTACTCGCGGGCGGACAGCGCGCGGGAGGCGATCCGGTTGATCCGCGGCACCGTCCCGGGCCGCCGCACGGCGAGCCGGTTGGTCAGCTCGAAGACCTTGTTGGACAGCAACTCGTCGTCGATCCAGCCGCGGACCCGGCCGACCGGCGACGCGCCGACGCCGGGGCCGACCCGGTTGTTCCGCTTGGTGAGCGCGATATCGGTGTGCGGGAACCAGTAGAACTCGAAATGGTCGTTGCCGTCGGCAAGCTCGTCGAAACCGTCCAGGACCTCGCCGAGCGGCAGCGGCATCTCCTGCGCGCGCAGCAGGAACGCCGGCACGCACTGCAGCGTCAGCGAGCTGATCACACCGAGCGCGCCGACCGACACCCGGGCCGCGGCGAACACGTCCGGGTTCTCGTCGGGCGAGCAGTGCAGCACCGAACCGTCGGCGGTGACCAGGTCGAGCGCGGCGATCTGCGTGGCCAGGCCGCCGAGCCGGGCGCCGGTCCCGTGCGTGCCGGTGGAGATCGCGCCGGAGACGGTCTGCTTGTCGATGTCGCCGAGGTTCGCCATCGCCAGGTCGAAGGCCGCGAGACCCTCGTTGAGCTTCCGCAGACCGGTGCCCGCGCCGACGGTCACCCGGCCGGACTCCTGGTCCGCATGGGTGATCGAGGACAGACCGTCGAGGCGGATCATCACCTCCTGCGGCACCGAACAGCCCGTGAACGAATGCCCGGAGCCGACCGCCTTGAGCTTCTTACCCTGCTCGGCCGCGGACTTGACCGCCGCCGCGAGCTCGTCGACAGAACCCGGACGCAGGGTCTCGATCCCGGTCGCCGACTCGGTGCCGGCCCAGTTCCGCCAGGTGCTCATCCGAAGTTCTTCCCTTCGCCGCGGTAGGTGACCAGCTCGGTCACCTGGTCGCCGTCGATTGCCTGCACGACGTCGAACCGCTCCAGCATCTCGCCCGCCTTCGCGTAGCGCATCCACACTCTGTCTCCGAGACGCAGCCGATCGGCCGATTGACCCTGGACCGGCGTCTGCACCTCGCCCGCGCCTTCGGTGCCCAGCAGCTTCAGGCCGGACGGAGCGGCGGGCAGCGGCAGCCGTGACTTCTTCGCCGGTCCGGACGCGACGTACCCACCGCCGAACAGCGTGGCGATCCGCGGCGCGGGGCGACGAACGACGTCCAGCGCGTACGCCATCGCGTGCTCGGGCTGGAACACGTCGTACTTGTCGAAGAGGGTCGGGCCATAGAGGCCGGAGCCCGCGGTCACCTCGGTGACGACCGGGTCGGCGCTGCTGATCTCGAGGCTGCCGGTGCCGCCGCTGTTGACGATCCGCAGCGGCGCGACCTGCTTGACCGCGTCGACGACGGCGCCGCGCCGGTCGGCCAGCTCGGCGGCCGACCGGCGCTTGACCCAGCGGACCGCCGGCGACGTGTCCGGCAGACCGGCGATCTGCGCCTCGTAGAACATCACCCCGGTCAGCTCGAATGTGTCGTCCGCGGCGACCGTCCGGGCGAGCGCCGCGACCTCGGCCGGGGTGCGCAGCGGGGACCGCCGGACGCCGAGGTGCCGGCCGAGGACCCGCAGCGAGGCGTCGACGTCGAGGCAGACCTGGATCCGGGCGGGGCCGGTCGCGGCGGCCTTGATGTACCCGAGGTGCTCCGGCGAGTCGATCATCAGCGTGATCCGGGAGGCCGCCCCGGGATCCGCCGACAGCTCGCGGAGCGCGGCCCGATGCGTCGTCGGGTAACCGAGCAGGATGTCGTCGACACCGTTGCGCGCCAGCCAGAGCGCCTCGGGGAGCGCGTAGCTCATCACGCCGCGGAAGCCGGGCCGCTCGAGCGCGGCCGCGATCAGCGCGCGGCAGCGGACCGACTTGGACGCGATCCGGATCGGCGTCCCGGCGGCGCGCCGGACCAGGTCGTCGGCGTTGCGCCGGAACGCGGCGAGGTCGATCACCGCGTACGGCGCGTCCAGCCGCGCGGTGAGCCGGGCATACCTGTCGAAGTCACCCATAACCGGAGTGTAGGTCACGAAATACTGAAAGGTAATACAACTTCTGGTGTGGTGTGCGGCCGGACCAGTGGATCTCACGGGTTCGAGCGGTGCCCGGCCCGGGCGAATCTGAGGGCGAACCGACCAGACCCGACCAGACCCGACCAGAGAGGTCTCCATGAACGTCAGCCGCCGCACCCTCCTCCGGACCACCGGCGCCGCCGCGCTCGCGGCCGGTGTCGTCCCGCTCGTGACCGGCGGCGCAGCCGCGACCCCCAAGCTGCCCTTCGGCCCGGTCAAGCAGATCGACGCCGGTGTCCTCGACGTCGGCTACGTCGAACTCGGCCCGGCGCACGGCGCCCCGGTGCTTCTGCTGCACGGGTTCCCGTACGACATCCACAGCTTCGAACAGGTCGCCCCGCTGCTCGCCCGCCGCGGCTACCGCGTCGTCGTCCCCTACCTGCGCGGCCACGGAAGTACGACGTTCCGCTCGGCCGGCACGCCCCGCAACGTCGACCAGGCCGCGTTCGCGCTCGACATCGTCGCGCTGATGGACGCACTCGGCATCCAGTGCGCTGTGCTGGCCGGCTACGACTGGGGCTCACGCACGGCGGACATCATCGCGGCGCTCTGGCCGGAGCGGGTGAAGGCGCTGGTCTCGGTCACCGGGTACCTGATCACCAACCTCGAGGCGAACTTGAACCCGCTGCCGCCCGCGGCCGAGAACGCCTGGTGGTACCAGTACTACTTCGCCACCGAGCGCGGCGTGAAAGGGCTGCACCAGTACAAGCGGGAGCTCGGCGACTTCATCTGGAAGTTCAACTCGCCGACCTGGAAGTACAGCCCGGAGACGTACGCCCGGACCGCGGCCGCCTTCGACAACCCGGACTGGGAGACCATCGTGATCGGTAATTACCGGTGGCGGCAGAGCCTGGCCCCCGCCGAGCCGGAGTACGCCGAGCTGGAGGTCCAACTGCAGAAGGCTCCCAAGATCGGCGTTCCCACGATCACGATCGACGGGCGATACGACCCGTTCACGCCGGCCGGCAACGGCTCGTCGTACCGGGACCACTTCATCGGCCGGTACGAGCACCGGACGTTCGACGTCGGGCACAACGTGCCGCAGGAGGCGCCGCGCGAGTTCGCCCAGGCAGTAGTCGACGCTAGTCGATGACGGCCTCCAGGGCCGGTACGACGGCGTGTGCCCAGTCGGCCTGTTTGTCCGGTTGTGTGGAGGTCGTCGCGAGCAGGGCGACTGTCGAACCCTTCACGACCGACACGTCGACGTAGGACTCCGCTCCGGCGTACGTGCGAACAGCGGTCGCAGCTGTGGCGGAGTCCCAGAGCTGCTTGACGCTCAGATCGCCACCGGTGCCGCAGGCCTTCATACGGGTCTCGTAGCCGCGGTAGTACGCAGTGGCCGCCTCTGAGGTGCCGAAGCGGAGCAGGAGAGCCGTGGCAGGTAAGGCGTCGGCGGTACGGTAGTTGCCGGTCAGTGCGTACTGCGGGATCGGGAGGGATCCCTTGACCGGCTGGCCGGCGCAACCGGAGGGCAGGGCCTCGTACGACGCCTGGTGTGGGTCGCGGCGGCGAGTCCACGTGTTGTTGCCGATGAAGCCCGCCTCTGCGCCACCGGGGTCCGTGTACGTCTTCCACCCTGTGCCCAGCTTGTCCGGGGCCGGGAGGTTGTGGGCGGTCAGCGGGCCGGCGCTCGCCGGAGGCGGCGCGGTCGCCTGCTCCGGTACCTCGGGTGGGACGGCGGCGTCAGTCGGGTTGCTGCTGGGCAGTGTGGTCGGCGGCACCGGCACCGTCCCGCTGACCGTGCTGGGGATCACCGGCGTCGGCGTCGAACTCGGTGCTGGTTGTTCAGCAGCCGACTTGGAGCTGCAACCGACCAGGACCGCGGCCAGGACACCGGCGACTACAACGGCCTTCACTTCGGCTGGAAGTGCTGGTAGTCGGGCTTGGCCCAGCCGGCACCCCAGAAGTACCCCTGTCCGATCAGGGCCTTCGTGGCGACGCTGCTGGAGAACAGCATGCCCGGGCGCACCACGGACCGGTTGCGGTACGTCAGCCCGTTCGACGGGTACCAGACGCCGTTCGCGGCCAGGTACGGGTTCTCGACGGTGTTGATGTCGATCGCCCAGCCGTACGAGTGCGGCGACAACGAGTACGGGTCGCCCGTGACGCGGCGGCAGTTGAACGCCGACGTGTTGTCGGCCGCCATCGACTTGATGTCGCTGCCGCCGAACACGTCCACCCGGCGCATCTGCCGGATCGGGAACTTGGACGTGAACGTCGAGGTCCACACGGTGATCATCTTCGCCACCGCGGCGTCCCGCAGGATCAGCTCACCCCGGTGCACGCGGCCGTCGAAGCCCCAGTAGTTCAGCTGCAGCAGCCGCAGCGACGAGGGCCGCACCGGGCACCCGCTGCGATAGGTGTAGGGCACCATCGCGGCGGACACGGCGTACACCTTCGGGTTCAGGGCCGCCTTGATCACGATCGTCGCCAGGCCGGAGTACTCCATCGCGGGCTGCGTGACGTACCGCGTGACGACGCGGACCGTGCGGGTCTTGGGCAGGTCGTCGGGGACTCTCAGCCGGAAGTTGCCGGCCGCATCCATCTTCGCGATGTTCAGCAGTGCCCAGCGGCCGCTGCCGAGGTACTCCTGTAGCGCGAGTTCCTTGCCCGGTTCGGCCGGCACCATCCGGCCGGTGACCGAGACGCCGGTCAGCGTTGCGTACCAGGAGGCCGGGGTGTTGATCAGGATCTTCCGGTCCTGGATCGGCACCGTCCGGTAGTCCGAGATCGCGAGGGCCGTCTCCGCCTTGACGCCGATCATCGTGCGGAACGCCCACGTCCCCGTGTACGCCGAGACGTAGCTGAACCGGTAGACGCCGCCGGTCGTGGTCCGGGTCGACGCGCGCAGCACCCAGGCACCCGGGACGCGCTGCCACAGCGTGATGTACGACCCGGTGATCGGCTGGCTGATCTTGCCGGTGAAGACCGTCGGCTTGTCCTCCCACGAGGCCGCCGGCTGGTCCAGCGTGATCGACCAGGCCGCCGCCGGGGTCACCGCAGCCGACTGCGTGGGTGTCGGCGTGGGTGTCGGCGTGGGTGTCGGCGTGGGAGTCGGGGTCGGCGTCGGCGTTTCAGCTGGTGTCGCCGACGGAGTCACACTCGGCGAGGGAGTCTCGTCCGCATGGGCCACACCGACGGACCCGAGACTCAGTACAACCGCTACCGCCACCCCAACGAAGCGCCTCATCCGCCTCACCCTCCCCTCGACAACACCTACCCATATAAGAGGTAGTCACACAGGGAGACGTCACACGAAGGCGAGAAGTTCTTTTACTCCTGCAGTCGCTTCACGGCGGCGTCGACGCGCTCGTCGGTTCCGGTGAGCGCGACGCGGACGTGCCGCTCGCCCGCGGTCCCGTAGAACACGCCGGGCGCGACGAGGATGCCCCGGTCCGCCAGCGCACCGACGGAGCCGTACGCGTCGTACGACGGGTGTGACGCCCACAGGTACAGCCCGCCGTTCGACAGGGTGATCTCCCAGCCCGCGTCGGTCAGCGCGTCCCGCAGTACGGCGCGGCGACGCAGGTAGCGCGCACGCTGCTCCTCCACGTGGGCGTCGTCGGCGAACGCGGCGGCCATCGCGGCCTGGATCGGCGACGGCACCATCAACCCGGCGTGCTTGCGGACGGCGAGCAACTCGGCCACGACCGTCTCGTCGCCGGCCACGAAGCCGCCGCGGTACCCGGCGAGGTTGGAGCGCTTGGACAGCGAGTGCACCGCCAGCAGGTTGTCGAAGCTGCCGCCGGACACGTCCGGGTGCAGCACGGACACCGGCTTCTCGTCCCAGCCGAACTCCGTGTAGCACTCGTCGCTGACCAGCAGGACGTCGTTCGCCCGCGCCCACTCGACCGCACGCCGCAGGTCGTCCGGCGAGGTGATCTCCCCGGACGGGTTGCGCGGCGAGTTCAGGTACGCGATCCGGACCGGGCCGTCGTACGTCGTCGGGTCCGCGACCGGCACGCTGGCCGCCCGCGCGAGCGCCGCACCGGCCTCGTACGTCGGGTAGGCCAGGTCCGGGATCAGGACGGTGTCACCGGCCCCGATGCCGAGCAGCGTCGGGAGCATCATGATCAGCTCCTTGGTGCCGATCACGGGCAGGACGCCGCGCTGCGGGTCCACCCCGGTCACCCCGAGCCGTCGCGCCATCCAGTCCACGGCCGCCTGCCGCGCCGCCGACGTACCGATCGTCGTCGGGTACGCCGGGGCGTCCGCGGCGTCGGCCAGCGCCTGCTTCACCAGCGCCGGCACCGGGTCCACCGGGCTGCCGACCGACAGGTCGACGATGCCGTCGGGGTGCGCGGCCGCCTTCTGCTTGAAGGGGTCGAGCTTGTCCCACGGGAAATCGGGCAACCGGCTGGAGGTCTCGAAGATCACGCGCCCATTCTCCCCTACCCGCTCGGCAGGTGAGATCGACTGTCCACTTCACTACGATCTGTGCGGACAGGGGGTGACCGGATGACGTACGACGTGGCGGTGGTCGGTGCCGGTGCGATGGGGTCGGCCGCTGCGCGCGCACTGGCCGCGGCGGGACGAGAGGTCGTCGTCCTGGAGCAGTTCACGCTCGGGCACGAGCGGGGCGGGTCGCACGGGGCCACCCGGCTGTTCCGGCCGGCTGCGGACGACGCGGAGATCGCTGAGCTGACCGAGCGGGCCCGGCCGCTGTGGCGGGAGCTGGAGGCGGAGTCGGGCGAGACCCTGCTCGAAGAGACCGGCGGGATCGACCACGGGATGAGCGACGCGGCGGTCGCCGTCTTCCGCTCGTTGCACGCGGCAACCGGCTCGGTGCTGACCGCGGCAGAGGCTGCGGAGCGCTGGCCGGGATTCCGGTTCGAGACGCCGGTGCTGTACCAACCAGGGTCGGGCCGGCTGTACGCCGATCGGACTGTGCACGCGCTACAGGCCGTCGCTGCTCGGTTGGGCGCCGAGTTCCGTGTGCAGTCGCCGGTGCGGGCGCTGCGGACGTACGACGGGCTGGTCGAGCTCGACGTCCCGGGCGGGGCGGTGCGGGCGCGGCACGTCGTACTGACGGCCGGGCCGTGGACCCCACGACTGGCGGACGGTCTGGTGACGCTGCCGCCGTTCAAGGTGACGCAGGAGCAGCCCAGGTTCTTCACGCCCGTGTCGGACGAGCTGGAGTGGCCGAGCTTCGTGCACCACGGCCCCACCAGCTACGGCCTCTACGAGCCCGGCTCCGGCGTCAAGGTCGGTCTGCACGCGACCGGGCCGGAGGTGGACCCCGACACGCGGGACTTCCAGCCGGAGCCCGAGCGCGACGCGACCCTGCGGCGGTACGTCGAGGGGTGGTTCCCGGGGCTCGACGCGGGACGGTCCACGGCGATCAGCTGCGTCTACGACAACACGCCGACGTCCGACTTCGTCATCGACCGCGCCGGGCCGGTCACGGTCGCGGCCGGGTTCTCCGGGCAGGGATTCAAGTTCGTGCCGCTGGTCGGCGCCTTCGTCCGCGACCTGGTCACGGGTGCGGCGAAGACGCCGGGGCGGTTCGGATTCCAGAGATACCTTTAGAGGTAGTTCAGAGGTAATTCAGAGGTAGTTCAGAGGTAGAGGCCGGTCTGGCCGTCCTCCAGGCGGCCGGCGGCCACCGCGTGCAGGTCCCGCTCGCGCAGCAGGATGTAGTCGTCGCCGCGCACCTCCACCTCGGCCCGGTCCTCAGGGTCGAACAGCACCCGGTCGTCGACCTCGACCGTGCGCACGTTGGCGCCGATCGCGACGACCTTCGCCCAGGCCAGCCGACGGCCCATCTGCGCGGTGGCGGGGATCAGGATGCCCGCCGACGACTTGCGCTCGCCCTCCTGCTCGAGGGAGACCAGGACGCGGTCGTGCAGCATCCGGATCGGCAGCTTGTCGTCGGAGAGCCGCTTGCGTGGAGTCACCGGCGACCCACCAGGCGACGGATCACGAGAAGCACACCGACCACACCGGCCACGGCGCCGACGACCGCGAGGAGCTTCTGGGTCCGCAACTGACCCTGCTCGTCGAAGACCTGCGACTTGGCCTGCTCGACCTGGCGCAGGGCCAGGTTCTTCGGGTTGGCCCGGTCGACCAGCTCGTCCACGGTCGAGGCCAGGCGCGCACGGGTGGCGGCGATATCCGCCTCGATCTGCTCGGCGGTCCGAGCGTTCGTGTCCGACACGAGTCGGCGCTCCCTTCCATCGGCGGGGCAGCTCGGGGCCTGGCCCGGTCTGCCCTTCGTCACCCACCATCCTCGCAGGTCATCGCAGCAAGTCCACGACCACCTTGATGTCATCCGGTTCCCGCACCAATGCGGCCGGCCAATCGGACAGCGGGACGCTCCGGGTGACCAGCCGCTCCAGCCAGGCCCGGTCCGCCGCGAGCAGCGCGTCGACCGCGGCCGCATAGTGGCGCTTCCCTGCGTTCACGGTGCCGACCAGTGCGGCGTTGCGGACCACCAACTGCCGGACCAGTGCGTCGAGCTGCACACTGACGGTCGCAGGGCCGGGGTGGATCCCGGCCAGGCACATGACCCCGGCCGGCGGCAGCAGCGACGCACAGTCGAACACCAACTGCCCGGCGCCTGTTGCCTCGATCACCACATCCGGTACGGCGTCCAGCTGCCCCAGGTCGGTGATGTACGTCCCGCCGAGCGCCCGGACCAGCTCCGGTTTCGGCCCGTCCACGACCCGGTCCAACACGTGTACGTCGTACCCGCGCTGCCGGGCGATCAACGCGGCCAGCAGCCCGATCGGACCGGCGCCCGTCACCAGCACGTGCCGTGGCGCGAACCACGACCGGGCCCCGACCTGGTCCACCTGCTCCCACGCCTTGGTGAGGATGCTGGCCGGCTCCACGAGGACGCCGAGCTCTCCCAGCTCAGCAGGCACCGGTACGGCGAAGTACGGGTCGACCCGCCAGCGCTCGGCGCCGTACCCGTCCATCTCCTTGATGCCGCGCTCGGTGTACTGCCCGTTGCGGCAGAAGTCCCACTCGCCGCGAGCACACGCGACACAGGGCACCGGGTCGGGGCGACGGACGACGCCGGCGACCAGGTCGCCGCTCGCGAAGCCCGAGCCCACCGGCGCCTCCAGCACCCGTCCGAGCGACTCGTGCCCGATGACGAGCCGGTCCGCACCGGGGCGACCGCTGCCGAACGCTCCGGACACCAGCTCGAGGTCGGTCCCGCAGATGCCGGTCAGCAGGCCCTCCACCAGCATCGATCCGTCGGCGACGGGAGGCTCCGGCACGTCACCGACTGCCGCCGAGTCGGCTTTGCCCGGCGTCACTGTCATGGCCCGCATCGGCTCAGGCTAACCGGGTCATGCCGACGGTCACCTCGGTGGCTCTCGCCAACGACCTTCTCACCCACGACGGTGCTCGCACCTGCGGCGGAGGGCAGCCTTCGCGGACGTAACATTGCGCGCAGTAGACCAACCCGTGGAGGTCCTGATGTCCGATCGTCTGTCCGTCGGCGACACCGCACCCGACTTCACCCTGCCCGATGCCGACGGCAACGACGTGGCGTTGGCCGGCCTGCGCGGCAAGAACGTGATCGTCTACTTCTACCCGGCCGCGATGACGCCGGGCTGTACCAAGCAGGCCTGCGACTTCCGCGACTCGCTCGACTCGCTGCAGGCCGCCGGGTACGCCGTCCTCGGCATCTCCCCCGACAAGCCGGCCAAGCTGGCCAAGTTCCGCGACCGCGACGGCGTGACGTTCCCGCTGCTCAGCGACCCGGACAAGGAAGTGCTGACCGCGTACGGCGCGTTCGGCGAGAAGACCATGTACGGCAAGAAGGTGACCGGCGTGATCCGGTCCACGTTCGTCGTCGACCCGGACGGGAAGATCGCGGTCGCGCAGTACAACGTGAAAGCGACCGGCCACGTCGCCAAGCTCCGCCGCGACCTGGGCCTGTGAACTGGGCCGATCCGAGGTGTGAAAAGGCACCTGGTTGTACCGTCCGGCGGAGGAAAACCTTCGACCGTTTCATGACGACGGTCCATGGAACGGTCGTTTGAGCAAAGTCCCGCTGTGATTTGGGTCACACGAAAGTCTCAGCACACCGCAGCGGAGCCGGTACGTAGGGTGACTTTTTAAGCGTTCCTGTGAAAGAGCCGTACTCCGGGGACGGTTCCGGTTCAGCGACGGGTGTGTCACGACCTTTGCCGGCCTTCGCCGTGACATGCGGAAACCGGGTAATCTGCGCGCGCAGTCAGCCTCTGGGAGGGAGGGACCTGCCGCGATGGGAAAACATTCCTCTGCGGTGACGCGTAGTAACAACAACCGTCGCTCGGTGTACATCACCGCGGTCGGACTACTGGTGCTTTCACTCGGCGCCGTCTTCGTGGTCCGCTCCTTCGGGTCCGAATCGGGCGCCGACGGGTTCCTCGGTTCCGGTAAGGCCTGCGCCGACCCGACGCAGATCCAGCTGTCCACCACGCCCGAGATGCAGGCGCCGCTCGAGGCGGCCGCCAAGGCGGTCGCGGCCAAGGGCGGCAAGGACGGTGCCCCGTGCCTGCAGGTCACCATCAGCGCGGCGCCGTCGGCCCAGGTCGCACGGGACGTCGCGCACGGCAGCGACAACCGGCCCGACCTGTGGGTGCCGGACTCCTCGCTGTGGGTCGCCCAGGCCGACGACGGCCAGAGCGTCCCGAACATCGCGGTCGCCTCGATCGCCACGTCGCCGATGGTCATCGTCGGCCGACGGGACAACTTCGCCGACACGTCGTCCTGGCTGCGCGTCCTGGGCGCTAGCGAGCCGGCCCTGCTCGACCCGCTGAACTCCTCCCCCGGCGCGCTGACGCTGCTGGCGGTGCAGATGGAGCGGCAGAAGACGTCCGCGTCCGACGGCCAGGTGTCGCAACTCGTCGTACCGCTCGCGCAGCACCTCGGGTCGATGGCCAAGCCGTACTCCGACGTGAACGCGCTGTTCGGCCGCGCCGACCAGGACGGCAGCAAGACCGTCGTGCCGGCGACCGAGCAGAGCTTCCTGAAGTACCAGGAGTCGCACCCGGACACCCAACTGCGCGCGATCCAGCCGAGCACGGGCACGCTGTACCTCGACTACCCGATCGTCGTCACCGCGAAGTCCGACACCGACGCGGCGAACGGGGCCGCGCAGGCGCTGGCCGGCGAGTTGCTGACCGACAGCGCCGGACAGGCCCGTGACCAGGCCGGCTTCCGGGACACCACGTTCAGCCCGCTGAGCGGCGGCCGTGGCGTCGGGGACATGACCCAGCTGACCAAGCCGACCAACCAGGCGATCAACACCACGCTGCAGAACTGGACCCGGCTGTCGCTGTCCACGCACTCGCTGGCCGTCATCGACGTCTCCGGCTCGATGGCCGAGAAGGTCGGCGGCAAGACCCGCATGCAGCTCACGATCGAGGCGGCGATCGGCGGCCTGAACCTGTTCCCGGACAGCGCCCAGCTCGGCCTGTGGACGTTCTCCACCAAGATCGGCAAGCTCGGCGCCGACTACAAGCCGCTGGTGCCGATCGCACCGCTGTCGAAGGTGCAGCGCGGCAAGATCACCGCCCAACTGAAGATCCAGGGCCCGATCCCGAACGGCGGCACCGGGCTCTACGACACCGCGATCGCCGCGGTCACGCAGGTCCGGCAGGAGTACAAGTCGAACGCGGTCAACACCGTCCTGCTGTTCACCGACGGCAAGAACGACGACCCCGGCAGCCCGACCCTCGCCCAGGCCGTGCAGGCCCTCCGCAGCCTGCAGGACCCGGCCCGCCCGGTCCGCATCATCGCCCTGGGCATGGGCCCCGAGGCGAACGCCGACGAGCTCAGCGCCCTCGCCGGAGCCACCGGCGGCGCGGCGTACGTCGCCCGCAACCCCGGCGACCTGAAGAGCGTCTTCATCGACGCCCTCCAAAGCCGCTGACAGACCAGATTCCAGCCCCTCTCTCAGCCTCCCCTAGGATGTCCACCTAGGGGAGGCGACCCTCCCCCAGCCAGAGTGGTGGAACGGCAGACACACCGGCTTTAGGTGCCGGCGCCCCCGGGCGTGCGGGTTCAACTCCCGCCTCTGGCACAGCCCTTCAGATGGACGACGCCGGTCGTGCCGTTGATGGTGATTGTGGTGCCGGTCGGGATTGTTGTGGTGGCTGCTTCTACGGCCAGGACTGCGGGGATGTTCTTCTCGCGGGCGACTATGGCGGCGTGGGAGAGGGTGCCGCCGGTTTCGGTGACTACGCCGGCGGCGATGGACAGGAGTGGGGTCCAGGCGGGGTCGGTGTGGGGGCAGATGAGGATGTCGCCGGGGCGGACGGTGGGGAAGTCGGCTGGGCCGCGGACGACTCTTGCGGGGCCGGTTGCGGTGCCGTGGCTGCCGGGGATGCCGGTCAGGGGTGCGGGGTGTGCGGCGGTGGGGGTCGGGGGCTCGGCTGTGATGGGCCGGGCCTGCAGGAGCCACGGGACGCCGTCGACGAGAGCCCACTCGATGTCTTGCGGAGCGCCCAGCACTGCGGTGACCGTGTGGCCCAGGTCGGCCAACTGGGAGGCGGTCGCGTCGGAGAGGGTCGGCGTACGGCGCTGGCCGGGTGGGACGCGGCGTACGACGAGGCCTGAGCCGTTGCGGTCGAGGGACGTGTGCTTGTCGGCGATCGTGCGGGTCACGGAGCCGTCCGCGACCAGATAAGAGTCGGGGGTCACGCGGCCCTCGACGACGCTCGGGCCTAGTCCCCACGAGGACTCGATGAGCGTGGAGCCGTCAGCCCGCGTGAACATCACGCCGGCCACGTCCGCATCCAGATGACGCTGGACGATGACCGCCATCGCCGGAGCCTCGGCCCCGACACGGTACGTCGTCGCGCGCGTCGACCACACCGACGCGCGACAGGCCCGTACGGCGTCCAGGACCGCGGCAACCCCTTGTACGCCGAGGAAACTGTCGTGCTGCCCCGCCGCCGACGCCAACGCGCCGTCCTCGTTCGCAGCCGACGACCGCACCGCGACCGGCGGATCCCCGACACTCGCGAGCCAGTCAGCCACCGGCGGCACCAAGTCACCCGCCAGACCGAACGGGATGACGATGCCGTCCGGGACCGGGAGGTTCTGCCGGAGGAGGGTGCCGAGGGTGGCGGCTTTGGCGCCGCAACGGTCGACGGTGGCGGCGGCCAGCGGCACCAGCATCCAGGTCTCCTATCAACGAAACGTTGGCAATATAATGTTGACAACGTTCTGTTGATGATCCACTGTGGACGGATGCGACGCAAGCACGACGCGGACCAGCAGCAGGCCGACCGCCAGCGCGAGGCCCGGGAGCAACTGCTCGAGAAGGGCGCCAAGGACCTGCCGTCACGCCCGTGGCGCCCGGCGCCGATCCCGTTGTCCGCGGTGGATCTCACCCAGTTCGCCGCCTGGCGCGCCGCCGAGCTGAGCGACGACGACCTGCTGGCCGCGCTCGCGTTGCTGCCGGCCGCCCGGGCCGAGGTCGACGAGGTCGAAGCCGGCCTGCTGTTCATGGCCCGGAGTTCGGGGCTGACCTGGGCGGACATGGCCGACGCGATGGGGTTCAGCTCGCCGCAGGCTTGTCAGCAGCGATTCAACCGGCTGGCCGCGCGGCAGGAGTCATGACGCACCTGGTCCTGCACGCCGTCCGTCTCCTGGGCTTCGCGGACACGGCCGCCGTCGCCGCGCGATTCGACCAGGGCGATGTCGAGCCGACGTTGCGGGACGCCGAGGCGCGCGGCTGGGCGACGTACAGCAGCTTCGCAGGCACCTCGGGCTGGTCGCTCACCGAAGCGGGCCGCGCCGAGAACGAGCGCCTGCTGAAGGCCGAGCTGACCGGCAACGAGGACGCCGTGCAGGAGCTGTACGAGGAGTTCCTGCCGCTCAACGCCCTCCTCCAGCAGGCGTGCACCGACTGGCAACTGCGGCCCACGGCAACCGACCCGCTGGCCGCCAACGACCACACGGATGCGGCGTGGGACGCGGGTGTGTTGCACGAACTGAAGATGATCGACCGCGCCCTGGCCTCGATCGCCGCGCGGCTGAGCGCCGTCCTCCCGAGGTTCCGAGGCTACGACGTGCGGTTCACCAACGCGCTGGAGCGTGGCTGGGTCGACCGCAGCGACGTCGACTCCTGCCACCGCGTCTGGTTCGAGCTGCACGAGGACCTGCTGGCGACCCTCAACCTGCGCCGCTAGGGCCTAGTTGCCCTCAGCATCCAGGTACGCGGCGCCACGGGGCGAGAGCCGGTACCCGACCTCGAGACTGTAGGTCAGCCCAAGGTTCTTCAGCTTGCGTACGTCGAGCTTGAACGGCGCCGTCTCGCGCCCGACGGCAGCGGCGAGGTCGGCGGCCCGGACAGCAGGCCGGGTCTGGATGAGCCGGAGCGTCTCGAGAGTCCAGGCCCCGTGATGGCTGAGCTCGTCGAACTGGGCCAGCCGCGCCCGCAGGTCGGCCAGGTCCTCGGCCGACAGCGATGTCTGGGCGGCCAGCTCGTCCCGCGGATCCGGCCCTTCGACGAGATGGAACCGGATCAGGAACGTCGGCAGCGACTCGTCGCCGCGCAACCGGCGCCGGACGTCGCGTGCGTTCTGGCGATCGGCCAGCTCCAGGTCGGCATCGCCGTCCGCGATCAGGTCCGGATTCACCTGGCGGATGCTGTCGATCTCGATCCGCCCGGCGTTCGTCCGGTAGATCCGCCCCTCGACGACCCGCGGCTCGGCCCACCGCCGGTACGCCACGGTGATCCGCCCCTCGGCGACGCCGTCCTTGTCCGATCCTGCGAACAACATCTCTAGCTCCCCAACGCCTTCGCCACGATCGGGGCCAGTTCGCGCAGGGCCTTGCCGCGGTGGCTGATCGCGTCCTTCTCCTCGATCGACAGCTCGGCCGTGGTGCGGTCGTACCCCTCGGCCTGGAACAGCACGTCGTACCCGAACCCGCCCGTTCCGCGCAACGACCGGATCACCGAGCCGCGCATCTCGCCGAGCACCAACTCGTCCGGGCCGTCCGGCCGGACGAACGCGACCGCCGCCACGAACGACGCGCCGCGCCGCTCGTCCGGCACGTCCTCGAGCTGCCCGAGCAGCAGCAAGTTGTTCGCGTGGTTGTCCTTCGCCGGCCCTGCCCAGCGCGCGGACAGCACGCCGGGCATACCGTTCAGCGCGTCGACGCAGATCCCGCTGTCGTCGGCGATCGACGGCAGACCGGTCGCGGCGAGCGCGGCGTGCGCCTTCAGCAACGCGTTGCCCTCGAAGGTCGGCTCGGTCTCGGCCGGCTCGTCGTACGGCGGGACGTCGCCGAGCCCGAGCACCTCGATGCCCGGCACGATCGGGGTCAGGATCCGGCGCAGTTCCTCGAGCTTCTTCTGGTTGTTCGACGCGAGCAGCACCCGGGTCACGCGAGCGCCTCCTGCTGGATCTTGGCAAGCTCCGCGCAGCCGGCGACGCCGAGCTCCAGCAGGCTGTCCAGCTCGGCGCGGTCGAACGGCGCGCCCTCCGCCGTGCCCTGCACCTCGATGAACTTGCCGTCGCCGGTGATCACCAGGTTCATGTCGGTCTCGGCCCGGACGTCCTCCTCGTAGCAGAGGTCCAGCATCGGCGTCCCGTCGATGATCCCGACCGAGACCGCGGACACCGTGCCGGTCAGCGGCTCGCTCTTCAGCAGCTTCCGCTCGCGCAGCCAGGAGACCGCGTCGGCGAGCGCGACGTACGCCCCGGTGATGGCCGCCGTCCGGGTGCCGCCGTCGGCCTGCAGGACGTCGCAGTCGAGCAGGATCGTGTTCTCGCCGAGCGCCTTGTAGTCGATCACGGCCCGCAGCGACCGGCCGATCAGCCGGGAGATCTCGTGGGTGCGGCCACCGATCCGGCCCTTCACCGACTCGCGGTCCGAGCGGGTGTTGGTGGACCGCGGGAGCATCGCGTACTCCGCGCTCACCCAGCCGAGGCCGGAGCCCTTGCGCCAGCGCGGCACGCCCTCGGTCACACTCGCCGCACACAGCACCCGGGTGCGCCCGAACTCGACCAGCACCGAGCCCTCGGCGTGGTCGAGCCAGTTCCGGGTCACCTGCACCGGTCGGAGCTGGTCAGCATTACGTCCATCGATACGGGCCATGCAGCAGACCCTATGCCTCCACTCGTCGGACCTCCGCATCGAGCGGACCCGACCGGACCTGGCTGATCGCCATCCGCGCGGCCCAGGGCAGCAGGTCGTGGGCGCGGCGGCCGACCCAGGGCACGCCCTCCCGCGCGAGCCAGACCGCGTCCGCCCACCGGCTCGGCGGCCGGTACGCGCAGTCCAGGTCCGGTGGCGCGTCGATCGGCACGCCCCGCGCCGCCAGTCCGTCGGCGAACGCGCGGGCCAGCGTCCGGTGCCCGCGTTCGCCCGGATGCAGCCGGTCGATACTCCAGAAGTCCCGCCGGTACACCTCGGGGTAGTCGGCCAAGTCCAGCCGGATGCCGCCGTACCGCGCGTGCAGGTCGTCGAACGCGACGTTGACCTGCTCGATCCGCTGCCACAGCGGCCGTCGCAGCCAGCGCGGCAGGCCGAACACCTTGCCGTGGTCGTGGAAGCGGACGGTCAGCAGCAACGCGCCGCGGGCGGTCAGCTGCTCCGCGCACTCGTACAGGTGGTGGCGGATCCGGCCCGCGTCGAACGTGGACCGCAGGGTGTCGTTGACGCCGACGACCAGCGAGGCGAGGTCGATCGGGCCGTCGCCGATCGAGGGCAGTTGCTCGGTCGCGACGACCGGCACCGTGGCGCCGCTGGTCGCGAAGTTGGAGAACGTCACACGGTGGGTGCCGGCCAGGGAGTCCGCAAGCAGCGCGGCCCAGCCGCGCCAGCCCTCCCCCGGCCGCGCACCGGCACCGGACAGGTCCTTCGTACTGCTGCCGTTCAGCGGGTCCCCGACCCCTACTGTGGTCGAGTCCCCCAGTGCCACGTAGTGGAGGCTCACATTCCGCCATGGTGACGGCACGGAGCGAGACCTCGATGTGCGGTGGATGACGGGCAGCCCAATTCCAGCTGGAGGATCGGTGATTGCTAGCCAGAATTGCTCGGAGTTAGGCTGTTGCAAACAACTATGTGCAGGAGTTGCCTGGTATGACTGATCTTCGGTTTGGCGTCGTGGGTCTCGGCGCCCGCAGCCGCATCGCGCAGTACGCGCACCGTCCCGGCGAGGGGTCCGAGGTCGTGGCCGTGGCCGACCCGTCCGCACCGCAGCGGGACGCGGCGCTCGAGCTGTACCCGGAGGCGAGCGGGCACGCCGACCACACCGACCTGCTCGACGCCAAGCTCGACGGCGTCTTCCTGACCACGCCCGACGACCTGCACGAGGGTCCGGCGATCGACTTCCTCGAGGCGGGCGTCTCGGTGTTCGTCGAGAAGCCGCTGGCGATCACCACCGAGGGCTGCGACCGGGTCCTGCGCGCGGCGTACGAGTCCGGCGCCCGGCTGTACGTCGGCCACAACATGCGCCACATGCCGGTCGTCCTGACGATGCGCCAACTGATCCAGGACGGCGCGATCGGCGACGTGAAGGCGATCTGGTGCCGGCACTTCGTCGGCCACGGCGGCGACTTCTACTTCAAGGACTGGCACGCGGACCGCCGCCGGACGACCGGACTGCTGCTGCAGAAGGGCGCCCACGACATCGACGTGATGCACTGGCTGGCCGGCGGCTACACGACCCGGGTGAACGCGATGGGCGCGCTCACGCTGTACGGCGGGATCACCGACCGGCAGGACCGGACCGGCCAGCGGTTCAAGGACTTCGTGTCCAGCGACAACTGGCCGCCGCTGGAGCAGAAGGGCCTGGCGCCGGTGATGGACGTCGAGGACATCTCGATGGCGAATCTGCTGCTCGACAACGGCGTCTTCCTGACCTACGAGCAGTGCCACTACACGCCGGACTACTGGCGCAACTACACGGTGATCGGCACCCACGGCCGGCTGGAGAACTTCGGTGACACCGCCGGCGGCGTGGTGAAGGTGTGGAACAGCCGCCGCTCGGGCTACCGCGAGGACGCCGACCAGGTCGTCGAGATCGCCGGCGAGACCGAGCACCACGGCGGCGCCGACCCGCACCTGGTGGCCGAGTTCGTCAACTTCGTCCGCAACGGCGGCGCGACCCTCACGTCCCCGGTCGCCGCCCGCGCCGCGGTCGCGGCCGGCTACGCCGCCACCGAGTCGCTGCGCGCGAACGGCGTACCGCAGGACATCCCCGCGCTCGACCCGGCCCTGGTGGCGTATTTCGACAACGGGCAGGCCAGGTGAGGGTGCTACGCTCGTGGACGTGACCAGGTACGCCGCGATGCGAATGCTGAGCCCTCGATGCGGGAGGACTTCAGCGGCGTAGGCACGTGTGCTTGCAGCGAGAGGCCCCCGATGTCGGGGGCCTCTTTCGTTTTCCACGACCCGCTGCACACCACAGGAGCCTTTCGCCATGTCCCCGATCACCTACATCACCGACTGTTTCGACGGCAACGCCCGCGCCAGACTCAGCACCCGGATCGGCGCCCTGTTCGGCCAGTCGCCGACGATCGTCGCCGCCGACGGACCCGATCCGGAGTCGTTCGCCGCGCTCACCCTGCTCGACTGCCTGATCGCCACCACGGCACTGGGCGAGGACGGGCATCCGACCATCACGCTGCTGAACATCGCACCGCGCGACGGCGGCTGGCCGAACGGCGTACCGTTCTGCTTCTTCTACTTCGGCAAGCACCTGGTCGCGAGCACCTTCAACCCTCGCGTCCTGTCGCTGGTACGGCGTGAGCTCGGCATCGACCACGTCCGCGTCACCGACATCCGCGAGGCCGTCACGGCAGCCGGCTTCGGCGCGGACGACGTCGACAAGATCGCCGGCACGCAGTTCCGCAGCCTCTGGTACCTGCCGCTACTGGCGAAATGGGTCGCCGACGGCCGCCCGGTGCCGGCGACCGAGACCGCCGTACCCGAACTCGCCGACGACGAGCCGACCGTGACCGTGGTCGACAACTTCGGCAACTGCAAGCTGGACCGCCGGCTCGACCTCGTCCCCGGCGACACCCTTTCCGTTGCCCGACGCAACGACGACGGCAGCACCGCGTACGTCGACGTGACCTGCTACCCGCACCTCACCGCCGTACCCCGCCTCACCCCGGGCATCGTCCCCGGCAGCTCCGGCACCGGCTTCACCGAACTCGTCATCCGCGGCGGATCGGCAGCCGAGCACTTCGGCCTCCGACCGGGCGACGCCTTGCTGGAAACAGTCCGTGCGCAGGTGGCGTGAGCATCAGGAGATCCGGAGCCGGACCAACTCGCGGTGCTGCGTAGGATGCTGAGCCGGGTGGACGACCAGCTCGGTCAGCGATGCGTCCGGTTCGGCACCTAGTTCACGCTGCAGCAGACTGCGGTACCGCGTGTACGCGCGGGCCGCTTCGGCGAGATTGTGCTCGGCCAGGTGACACTCGATCAGGGCGCGCTGCGCAGTCTCGCGGAGCGGGTCGGCGCAGACGATGAGCAGGGCGACGTCAAGGGCCTCGGCGTACCGGTCCCGGGCGAGCAGCCGCCGGCTCTGCGCCTCGAACGCGTGCAGCAGCCGCTGCCGGATCCGCTCGCGCTCGAACAGGACCCAGTCGTCGGACAGCCCCGGCAGCAGCTCGAGCGCGTTCACGTCCCGCGGCACCGCAGCCAGGTCCTCGGGGACCTCGTGGTGGCCGATCAGGCGGTTGGCCCAGTCGTCCACGACGTCGAGGTCGACGACGACGTTCTGCGCGACGGCGAGGGCGTGCCGCCGGGTCTCGACGAACCGCACGCCGTAGCCGTTGAGCCGCCACAACGCCGACCGCAGGTTCGCCGCGGCACGGTCGTCGTCGCAGTCCGGCCACAACGTCCCGGCCGCGTGCCTCCGGCTGACGGCGCCCTGATGCACCGCGACGAACGCGCACAACCGCTTGCTCGTGTCCGGGATGCGGAGCGGGCGAGCTCCGAGGGAGGTCTCCGGGCCGCTGAAGAGCCGCAGAACCGGCGGGCTTCCGCGCACCGCACGGCTCACGAGCCAACTCACGAAATCCGGCGACATGATCGCCCTCCCCCGGCCATCGGCTCCCCCCGAAGCCCCTGCTTCCTTTGATAGCACGGTCCGCACACCGCGTCATCGCCCCTGCCGGGTGCTCCGGGCATGAACAAGCGTTGGACCTTGCGCGAGTGACGCCGTGGTGACGCTGCGCTGGCAGCGTCCGCAGCGCCGGCTAACGCAAGGGAGGGCGTCATGGCCGAACGAAGGACTCGGACGACGAAGGAGAAAGCAGGCGGCGGGGGCAACCGCGGAAGTCGTACCGGCGGCACCAGCGGCGGCAACAGCGGCGGCGGCAGCGGCAGCGACGGGTCTGGCACTCCGTCCGCGTCCCTGCGGCCGGAGCGGGAACTCATCGTGGTGGCGGAGCCGTCTGCCAGGTTGCGGGCCGCGCCGTACGCCGTCGCGTCACTGGCCGGTGCGGACACCTCACAGCTGTCGGCGGTACTGACCGCCGAGGAGATCACCCTCGAGCCGGTGTTCGGGCCGGACGAGGAGACGATCCGGGCGCGCGGCGCCGCGGCACCCGCAGCAGGTACGGCGGGGCTCGCGGAGTTCTACCGGGTACGCGCCGGCGACGACCGGCTCGACGCGCTGGCCGAGCGGCTCGCGGCCGCGGAACACGTGTCCGCCGCGTACGTGAAGCCGGCGGCGGAACCGGCCTCGGTCGAGGCCCCGCCCCGTCTCGAGGTACTGCAACCACCCGCGGCGACGCCGGACTTCACCCCGTTGCAGGGGTACCTCGGCCCGGCGCCGGGCGGTGTCGACGCGCAGTGGGCGGCCACTCAGGCCGGCGGCCGCGGCGCCACCATCCGGATCATCGACGTCGAGGGCGAGTGGCTGTTCACCCACGAGGATCTCCTCCTCAATGCCGGCGGCGTGCTGACCGGGAACCCGCCCGGGGACCTCGGCTGGCGTAACCACGGCACCGCGGTGATCGGCGAGATAGGTGCCGATGACAACGGTATCGGCGTGCTCGGGATCGCCCCCGACGCCGTCGTCCGCGGTGCGTCGATCTTCGGCAACCCCGGATCGGCGACCTGCATCCAGCAGGCGGCCGACGCGCTCGGCCCCGGCGACATCATCCTGCTCGAGCTGCACCGGCCCGGCCCGCGGTTCGACTTCGCACCGCGCGGGGACCAGCGCGGGTACATCGCGATCGAGTGGTGGCCCGACGACCTCGCCGCCGTACGCTACGCGGTCGGCAAGGGCATCATCGTCGTCGGCGCCGCGGGGAACGGCGCGGAGAACCTCGACGACGCCCTGTACGACACCCCGGCGGCCGGATTCCCGGCGACCTGGCAGAACCCGTTCAACCCCGCCAACCCGTCGTCCGGCGCGGTGATCGTCGGAGCCGGCGCGCCGCCCTCGGGCACCTTCGGCCCCGACCGGTCACGGCTCGACTTCTCCAACTACGGCGCCCGGGTGGACGCCCAGGGCTGGGGCCGCGAAGTGGTGACCACCGGGTACGGCGACCTGCAGGACGGGGCGGACGAGAACCGCTGGTACACCGAGCGGTTCAGCGGTACGTCGTCCGCGTCGCCGATCGTGGTCGGCTCACTGGCCGCGATCCAGGGCATGCAGGCAGCCGCGGGCCGGGCGAAACTGACACCGGCGCAGGCACAGAACCTGCTGCGGACCACGGGGTCACCGCAGCAGGACGGACTCAACGGACCGGCCACCCAGCGGATCGGCAACCGTCCGGATCTGCGCCAGGCGATGGCGGCGCTCGTACCGGTGGTGACGGAGAGCGGTATCGCCAGCCAGTACTGGGACGAGCTGACGCCGTACCCGGCCGGTAGCGCACGCAGCTTGTGGTTCTTCGTCAACTCGGCCTGGCGGCATCTGGACGACCCGAACGCGGTCATCCAGGACATGGTCCAGCGCGCGTTCCTCGGCTCCGGCTCGACCGTCCAGGTCTGGCACCAGGGCGACGTCGTCGTCGGCCTGGTCGTCTCCGGCACTTGATCTGCTGAATTCGGTACATACTTTGCTCAAGGAGTTCTCATGACCACGACCAATCCAGTCATCCAGTCGAGCAACGGCGGTCCGGCCGCGGCTGCCGGCCGTGCTGCCACCACCACACCGACTGCCGGACAGCCGATGCGGGCTGCGACACCCGATGCGGTGGCAGCAGTCACCTCCGCGATCGCCACGCAGTACTGGATGGAGCTCGTCCCGATTCCGTCCGGCCCGATGCGGCTGTGGTTGTTTGCCGACAACGGCTGGCGGGCTTTGACCAACCCGACGGCGATCCAGTGCGACATGGTGCAGCGGGCCTTCCTCGGCAGCGGCAGCACGGTCCAGGCCTGGTACGACGGCGGCACCGTGGTCGGCCTGGTGGTGTCAGGTTGACCGTTGTCGCGAGACTGTCCGGCGACGACCCTGAAGCGGTCGTCGCCGCGGCAGCTGCGCTCGGCATCGAGCTGCGCCCGCTCCATCCCGGCGTCCAGGACGCGGAGCTGTCCGCCTGGTTCACGGCCGGCGAGGGCGACGCCGAGGACACGATCATGGTCCGCGCTCTCCGCACGCTTCCCGGTGTCGTCTCCGCGTACGCCAAGCCGCCCGACGAACCCGCGGGCGCACCCTAGGCCGGCGTCCGGCGTCAGATGTCGAAGACGGCGTGCGGTGTGGCGAGTTCGACGGGACCGGGGAAGGTACGGCGGGCGTTCTCGGCCTGCGTGACGCGGTCGTACCACGGCGGGACGTGGGTGATGACGAGCCGCTTCACGCCGGCCTTCTTGGCGTGCTCACCGGCGTCGGACGGCGTCAGGTGCAGGTCGACCGGGTTGTTCGGCTCGTTGTCCGGCAGCGCGGCCTCCGACAGCAGCACGTCGGCGCCGCGGGCGAGCTCGATCAGCGCGTCGTTCGGCCCGGTGTCGCCGGTGTAGACCAGCGACTTGGTCCCGTGCTCGACCCGGATCGCGTACGCCGGCACCGGGTGCACCATCCGCGCGGTGCGGATCGTGAACGGCCCGACCTGCTGGACGTCCTGCCAGGCGTGGAATTCCAGCTCCTCCTCCATCCCGGGCTCGAGCGGCAGGTCGTACGCCAGCGCCATGCGTTCCGACGTACCGGGCGGCCCGAACACGGGGATCCGCGGGATCGGCGCCCCGGGCGCGTAGCGCGCCGCGACGTACAGCCCGCACAGATCCATGCAGTGGTCAGGATGCAGGTGGGACAGGCCGATCGCCCCGATCTCCGGGACGGCGATGTGCCGTTGGAGCGAACCGAGCGCGCCACTGCCGAGGTCGAGGACCAGGTTGAACCCGTCGGCGGTGACCAGATAGCTCGAGGCGGCCGAGTCCGGCCCGGGCACAGACCCGGAGCAACCGATCACGGTGAGCTTCATACCTGGAACCCTACCGGCGAGTCTCGGCCTTCGCAGGACGACCGGAGGCGTCGATTCGGTTACTGCACAGGCATCCCGGCCGCGTCCGGTGCCTTGGACAACGGCCGGGTGCGATCCAGGTCACAGTCAGCGGACCCAGGCGAACTGGTCGACGTTCGCCAGCGCGGGGCCGAGGAAGCGCGAGCCGATCGCCGCGAACTCCGCGGGGTTTCCGGTCGTGACGAACCGGTGCTCGGGGGCGGGCAGGTTGTCGGGGCGGAGCAGGCCGGTCTTCGTCAGTACGCCGTAGACGTCCTTGGCGCACTCCTCCGCGCTGCTGACCAGCGTGACGTTGTCGCCCATCACGTACGAGATGACGCCGGTGAGCAACGGGTAGTGCGTGCAGCCGAGGATCAACGTGTCGACGCCGGCCTCGACCAGCGGGTCCAGGTACTCATGGGCGGCCTCGAGCAACTCCGGCCCGGACGTCACACCGGACTCGACGAAGTCCACGAACTTGGGGCACGCATGAGTGAACAGCTCCACCTGCGGCGCGGCCGCGAACCCGTCCTCGTAGGCGAGCGACTGCGCGGTCGCCTTCGTGCAGATCACGCCGACGCGCTGGTTCCGCGTCGCGGCGACGGCCCGGCGCGCGGCCGGCAGGATCACCTCGACGACCGGTACGTCGTACCGCTCGCGGGCGTCGCGCAGCATCGCCGCACTCGCGGAGTTGCACGCGATCACCAGCATCTTCACGCCGGCCTCGACGAGATGATCGAGACACTCCAGCGCGTACTCACGCACCTCGGCGATCGGCTTCGGACCGTACGGCTGGCGGGCGGTGTCGCCCAGATACAGGATCGGCTCGTGCGGCAACTGGTCCAGAACCGCGCGGGCGACGGTGAGTCCCCCGAAGCCTGAATCGAAGATCCCCACCGGTGCGTCAGCCACGGGAAAAGCCTATACGGGTCCGAGTACGGGCAGACGCGAAGTGCAGCCTTACCTAACGGTCCTGAACGACACGCCGAGGTTATCCACATCTTTACGTTATGGAATTGCCTTTTCGCGTGATGCACGCCACTCTGGAGCGATGTTTGTTCGACCGCCCCTCGTGATGCCATGAACCTGACGCATCACCTCGCGGTGGTGTTGGGAACCACCGCAGCACCAACTCCACAGCCCGACCACGTGCAGGCCGCAGGGCAGGCCGCGAGTCAGGCCACGGAGTCGACCCCGGGCACCGCAGCCGATATCGCAACGGCCCTCGGGCCGGTGGGATTGATGTTGCTCGTCCTCATGGCGGCGTTCGCTGCGTACGTCGTCTCGCTGTCGCTGCACCCGAATGCCAAGTGCAACCGGTGCAAGGGTGCCGGCCGGCACCGCGGCAGCATCTTCAGTTACGCCCAGCGCCCGTGCAACAGCTGCAAGGGACGTGGCGTCCACCCCCGACTGGGCCGCAAGGTCCTCTTCAAGCAACCGTAGGCGGACATGACGTAGAACTCGCAGAAGGTGCCTAAGGCAACGATAGGCACTCGACGGCACGGACCGGCCCTCCGCCCGCCGGCCCGGCCACTCCCCTGATCCTGCACGAACCCCTGCACCCCCGGACCCGCTGGTTTCAGCGCCCGGTCCGGCCGTCCAGCTGTTCCCGCAGGATGTCGGCATGCCCCGCGTGCCGGGCGGTCTCCTCGATCAGATGCACGAGCGTCCACCGCCGCGACGGCGCGCTCGACCTTCCCGGCCTGGGCCCCGGCGCCTCGAGGTCGTCCCACGTCGCGACCTCCGTGTTCGCTTCGGCGGTTGTCCCGCAGTACGCCGCGAGCACCTCCGCCGCCGTCTCGTCCGCACGCGCGCGGAACGTCGCCGGCCAACTCCGCACCGGCTGCCCGAGCACCCAGTGCCGCTCGACGGCGGTCAGGTGCTTGATCAGCCCGAGCACGTTGGTCCCGGACGGTACGCCGGGTTGCCGCACGAGCTCGTCGGCCAGGCCCTCGGCCTTGGCCGCGATCGACGTCCGGAGGTAGTCGAGGAAACCGACGAGCACGTCCCGCTCACCCGGCCCGGTCGCCGGCGGTCCGGCATCGCGTCTCTGCACCGGACCAGCCTGGCGACACAGCGCCGAAACAGCACGCGAACTTGCCGAACCGGCAAGCGCTCAGGCCCAGAGCTGACCCTCGAGCCGGTCCTCCGCCTCGTCGATCGTGCCCTCGTAGGCACCGGTCGACAGGTACTTCCAGCCGCCGTCGGGCACCACGAACGCGATGTCCGCGGTCTCGCCGGCACGCACGCACTTGGCCGCCTGGCCGAGCGCCGCATGCAGGATCGCGCCGGTCGAGACGCCGGCGAAGATGCCCTCGTTGTCGAGCAGCTCCCGCACCCGGCGGACGGCGTCGCGCGGACCGACCGAGAAGCGGGCGTCGATCAGCGTCTCGTCGTACAGCTCGGGGACGAAACCCTCGTCGAGGTTGCGCAGGCCGTAGACCAGCTCGCCGTACCGCGGCTCGGCGGCCACGATCTTCACCGCGGGTTTGTGCTCGCGGAAGAACCGGCCGGCGCCCATCAGCGTCCCGGTCGTGCCGAGGCCGGCCACGAAATGCGTGACCGAGGGGAGGTCGTCGAGGATCTCCCGCGCGGTGCCGTCGTAGTGCGCGAGCGCGTTCGACGGGTTGCCGTACTGGTACAGCATCACCCAGTCGGGGTGCTCCTCCGCGACCTGCTTCGCGACCCGGACCGCCTCGTTGGAGCCGCCCGCGGCCGGGGAGGAGATGATCTCCACACCCCACATCCGCAGGATCTGGCGGCGCTCCTCGGAGGTGTTCTCCGGCAGCACGCAGACCATCCGGTAGCCGCGCAGCTTGGCCGCCATCGCCAGCGAGATGCCGGTGTTGCCGGACGTCGGCTCCAGGATCGTGTTGCCCGGGCGCAGCCGACCGTCCTTCTCGGCGTCCAGCAGCATCCGCAACGCGGCCCGGTCCTTGATCGACCCGGTCGGGTTGCGGTCCTCGAGCTTCGCCCAGAGCCGGACGTCGGCCGACGGCGACAACCGCGGCAGCCCGACCAGCGGGGTGCCGCCGACCGAGTCGAGCAGGCTGTCGAAACGCATCAGGCTCAGCCGCCGGCGACGGCCGGCAGCACGACGACGACGTCGCCGTCCTTGACCTCGGTCTTCAGGCCGCCGGTGAACCGGACGTCCTCGTCGTTCACGTACACGTTCACGAACCGGCGCAATTCCTCCGGGTCGCCCTCCACGATGCGCTCCTTGAGACCCGCGTGGGTCCCGTTCACGTTGTCGATGAACTCGGCCAGGGTCGCTCCGTCGCCGGTGACCGCCTTCGCCCCACCCGTGTAGGTGCGCAGGATCGTCGGCACGCGCAGCTCGATCGCCATATCAGTCTTCTCCTTCAGGGCTTTCTCCATAGGAACCAACCACGCGTACTTCTTCTTCCGTGACCTCGCCGTCGACGATCCGGTACGACCGGAACTCGACCGGCCCGTCGTACGCCGGGGAGTCGGCGCCGTCCCGCGTCGAGACCAGCACGTAGTGGGCGCCCGGCTCCTGGGCCAGGTTGATATCGGTCCGCGACGGGTACGCCTCGGTGGCGGTGTGTGAGTGGTAGATCACCACCGGCTCCTCGTCCCGCTCGTCGAGCTCCTTGTAGAGCCGGAGCAGGTCGCCGGAGTCGAACTCGTAGAACGTCGGCGACATCGCGGCGTTCAGCATCGGGATGAACCGGGTGGCCCGGTCACTGCCCTCCGCGCCCGCGACCACACCACACGCCTCGTCGGGATGATCCCGCCGCGCGTGCGCCACGATCGCGTCGTACGTCGCCTTCTCGATGACCAGCACGTCTCCACGGTACGGCGAGCGCCGCGCCGGCCTCGCCAACCGCGGAGTCGGTCCAGAATGCGGACAGCGCCCTACCAGCGGTCGTGAATCTGGGGGCGGATCAGGGTGTCGTAGGTCTCCTGGACGGCGGTGAGCTGATCGGGGGTGAGTGGGGGCAGGGTGGCGGCGGAGATGTTGCCGGCTACCTGGGCTGGGTTGCGGGCGCCGGGGATGACGACCGAGACGCCGGGTTGGTCGAGGATCCAGCGGAGGGCGAACTGGGCCATCGTGGTGCCGGCCGTGAGCCAGGGCATCAGGCGGCGGACGGCTTCCAGGCCGGCGCCGAAGTCGACGCCGGAGAACGTCTCGCCGACGTCGAACGCCTCGCCGTGGCGGTTGTAGGTGCGGTGGTCGTCGGCAGAGAAGGTGGTGTGTTCGTCGTACTTGCCGGACAGCAGCCCGCTGGCGAGCGGGACGCGGGCGATGATGCCGACGCCCGCCTCCCGCGCCGCGGGCAGCACCTCGTCGAGCGGCTTGAGGCGGAACGCGTTCAGGATGATCTGCACCGACGCCACGTTCGGCCGGGCGATCGCGGTCAGCGCCTCCGCGCAGGTCTCGACGCTGACGCCGTACGCCGCGATGCGCCCCTCGTCGACGAGCGTGTCGAGCGCGTCGAAGACCGCGTCGTCGGAGTACACCGGCGTCGGCGGGCAGTGCAGCTGGACCAGGTCGATGGTGTCGACGCCGAGGTTCTGCCGCGAGCGGTCGTTCCAGCCGCGGAAGTTCTCCAGTGTGTAGTTCTCCGGCACTTGCTCGACGCGCCGGCCCATCTTGGTCGCCACCGTCAGCCCGTTGCGCGACTCCAGCACCTGCCCGACGAGCCGCTCGCTGCGCCCGTCGCCGTACACGTCCGCGGTGTCGATGAACGTCACGCCACCGTCGACCGCAGCCTGCAGCACCGCGAGCGCGTCGCCCTCGTCCACCGCGCCCCAGTCCGCCCCGAGCTGCCAAGCCCCGAGCCCGACCACCCCAACATCCCGCCCGGTCCGCCCGAGCCGCCGCGTCTCCATGACCGCAACCCTAAGCGCAGCCCCTGGCGGCCGATCACTCACGATCAGGTCCGACGGTCGCCGAGCCCACCGGTGCGGTTGCCGCCAGCAGCACGTCTCTTCACCCACGAAGCCGGCACCACTTCGCGGTCCCCGCATAAATATCCGCCCGCGCCAACCAACTCCACCCCGGTCGCCCCCTGACACGCCCGCGCCGAAGGCGCCAACAAACACCCGCCGCCGAAGGCGCTCCCCCTTCCGCCGAACCACACTCACCCCACCAACCACCAAGCACGCCACCGCCGGAGGCGCCAACGGTCAGCCGCGGCTGAAGACGGTGTGCTGCCGCCCGAGGCAGCACACGCCGACGGAGGGCGGTGCCAGGTCGCGCTTCCCCCGGAGCCACATCCGTCCGCGCCAACCACCTCCGCGCGTCACGACCCCTCTCGCGCCGAAGGCGCCAACAGTCAGTCGCCGCCGAAGGCGGTGTCCTTTCGCGTCGACGGAGGGGGTGGGCGTGGTGTTACGGGCGCATGTTGTGGAGGAGGGCGGACTGGAGGTAGCCGAGCCAGTCGTAGAGGTCGTAGGTGAGGCGGCGCGGGTCGTCGTCGGCGAGCTTCTCCCAGGTGGAGTAGTCGTCCTCGTCCTTGATGTCGAGGCGGGTGCCGATCGCGAGGCGGAGATCGTTCAGCGCGCGCAGCCAGGAGAGCTGTTCGTCGGGCTCGAGCGCGATCTCGTCGGCGCCGGACTGCTCGAGCGCGGACAGCACCCGCTTGGCGTCGCTGACCTTGCCCTCGCGCAACCCGCGCTCGGTGAACCGCCGGAACTCGGCCGCCGCCATGTCGTCCTGCTTGTACGCGTCCGGGAGCAGCCGCTGCAGGACGACGTCCTCGGGCGGCGACGTCGGGCCGTCGGAGTCCAGCAGCGCCGCCAGCGGGTCGCTGGACTCGGTCGCGCGCGGCGGCAGCCCGTCGTACAGCAGCTCGACCAGGTTGCGGAGCAGGTTCGCCAGGATGTCCGCCTCGTGCTCGGCGAAACTGACGACGACGGTCTTGCGGCGCTTGCGGAACCGCGTCACGACTTCTCGCAAGTGGCCCACAGGCCGTAGGTGTGCATCGCTTCCACGTCGCGTTCCATCGCTTCCCGATTGCCGTTCGAGACCGCCGACTTGCCTTCCTGGTGCACCTGCAGCATCAGCTTCTCCGCCTTGGACTTGGAGTAGCCGAAATAGGTCTGGAAGACGAACGTGACGTAGTCCATCAGGTTGACCGGGTCGTTCCAGACGACGGTCACCCAAGGTGGGCTCAGCTCGATCGCCTCATCGACCTCGGGGCTCTCGAGTTCGCTCGGTGCGGTGGTCACCTGTCCATTCTCTCCATCATCGGTTCCGCTGTCGCAATAGGCTGCACCTGTGACCCACACAGAGGCCAACTCCACGGCGCTCCTGACCGACCACTACGAGCTGACCATGCTGCAGGCCGCGCTGGCCGACGGTACGGCGCAGCGCCGCTCGGTGTTCGAGCTGTTCGCGCGCCGGCTGCCGGACGGCCGCCGGTACGGCGTGGTCGCGGGCGTCAACCGCCTGCTGGACGCACTCGAGCGGTTCCGGTTCGACGAGCAGACGATCGCCTTCCTGGCCGATCGCGGCGTCGTCGACCAGGCTACCCGGGACTGGCTGGCGGAGTACCGGTTCACCGGCGACATCTCCGGCTACGCCGACGGGGAGATCTTCTTCCCGGGGTCGCCGGTGCTCGTGGTGGAGTCGTCGTTCGCCGAGGCGGTGCTGCTGGAAACCGTTTTCTTGTCGATCCTGAACCACGACTCCGCGGTCGCCTCGGCGGCGTCCCGGATGACCTGGTGGGCCGGCGGGCGGCCCTGTATCGAGATGGGCTCGCGGCGCACCCACGAAGGCGCCGCGGTCGGCGCGGCGCTGGCGGCGTACATCGCGGGGTTCAGCGCGACCTCGAACCTGGAGGCGGCCCGCCGGTTCGGCATCCCGAGCACCGGGACCGCGGCGCACGCGTTCACGCTGCTGCACGACCGCGAGGAGGACGCGTTCCGGTCGCAGGTGAACGCGCTCGGCAAGGGGACGACGCTGCTCGTCGACACGTTCGACGTCGCCGCGGCGGTGCGTACCGCGATCGAGCTGACCGGCCCCGAACTGGGCGCGGTCCGGCTGGACTCGGGCGACCTGCCGTCGCTGGCCGGTCAGGTCCGGGAACAGCTGGACTCCCTCGGCGCGACGAAGACCCGGATCATCGTGACCAGCGACCTGGACGAGTACCAGATCGCCGCGCTCGCGCCGGCGCCGGTCGACGGGTACGGCGTCGGTACGTCGCTGGTCACCGGCTCCGGCTACCCGACCTGCGGGTTCGTGTACAAGCTGGTCGCGCGCGAGGACGCGAGCGGTGACCTGGTGCCGGTGGCGAAGAAGAGCCCGGACAAGATCTCGATCGGCGGCCGGAAGTGGGCGCTGCGGCGGCGTTCGGCCGCCGGCGTCGCGGAGGTCGAGCTGATCGGCGTCGGTGAGCGGCCGACCGACGACGGCGACGACCGCGACCTGCTGAAACCGCTCGTGGAGTCGGGCAAGATCGTCGGCCGGACCACCCCGCAGGAGTCGCAGGCCCACCACCAGAAGGTCCGCGACGAGCTCCCCCGCTCCGCCAGCCAGCTCAGCCGGGGCGAGCCGGCGATCCCGACCGACTACATCGGCGACTTCAACTCCCGCAACCCGTTCCTCCCGCGGAGTCACACGTGACCGCCACCGACGGCGGGTGGTCGCCGGAGGCGCCGGCCGACGAGGCGGACGTGCTGGTCGCATTGCGGTTCGCGGAGCGGGCGGCACGGAAGGCGGTGGCCGACGAGCTGGCGGGGACCGTGCTGCACACGGGCCAGGAGCTCGTGCTCGCCAAGCTGCTGCACCACGGGTCGTTGCCGGTGGCTCGGCTCGCGAAGGTGCTCGACGTCGAGGTGCCGACGGCCACCAGGACCACGCAGCGGATGGAGGCCGCCGGGCTCGTACGGCGGGTGAAGAGCACGACCGACGCGCGGCAGGTCGGCATCGAGCTGACCGAGCACGGCGTCGAGCTCGCCCACACGGTCCAGGAGATCTACGACCGGGCCGGCCGCCGCGCCCTCGCCCAGCTCACGCCCGAGGACCGCCGTGTCCTCCGCAATCTGCTGTGGACCATCACCGGCACCCTCGAGGACCTCGCTCAGCTCTAACCGGGCAGGAAGGTGTCGAGGTAGGGGTTGCGGAACTTGCCGGCCGGGTCGTACTTCGCGGCCAGGGCGACGAAGTCCGGGACGCGGGGGTAGCGCTCGGCGAGCGTGGCGGCGTCGGCGGCGAAGACCTTGCCCCAGTGCGGGCGGGCGTCCAGCGGCGCGAGCCGTTCCTCCAGCTCAGCGACCACCGGGCGTACGGCGGTCTCGTCCTGGATCCAGGTGAAGTGCAGGGCGACCGTGTCGCGGCCCTGGCTCGGGCTCAGCCACAAGTCGTCGGCAGCGATCGTGCGGACCTCCGACACCTGGATCACCGGCGCGAACCGGTTGCCCAGGGCCCGCAGTACGTCGAACGCCTCGGCGGCCCGCCCACGCGCCACGAAGTACTCCGACTGCAACTCGTCCCCGTTGCTCGGCGTGAACTCCAGCCGGAAGTGCGGCAGCCGCTCGTTCCACGGGCCCGGTACGCCGCCCTGCTGGGTCGCGTAGTCGGCCGGCATCACCTTGATCGGGTGCCGCGGCCCGTCGGCGAGCGAGGCGCCCAGCCACTGCGGCTCGGGCGCGGTCAGTTCGCGGCGCTTGCGCCAGACCATGACGTCGGGGTCCACCCAGTCGGTGAACGCGCTCACGCTGTACGCGCTGCCCATCACCGCGTCCAGGTCCGACCCGAGCCGCTCCACCGGCAGCCCGTCGTACACCACCTGGCTGATCTCGTACGACGGTTGCACGTCGAGCGTCAAGCTCACGGTCACCCCGAGTGCGCCGAGCGAGACGACCGAGCCGGCGAAGTCCGGGTCGTCGCGGGTCAGCGTCACGAGTTCGCCGCGCGCGTCGACGAACGTGATCGCGCTGACCGCGTCCGCGAGCGGGCCGTTGGTGTCGCCGGAGCCGTGCGTACCGGTCGAGCACGCGCCCGCGACCGAGATGTGCGGCAGTGACCCGAGGTTGTGCAGCGCGAGTCCCTGGGCCTGCAGCGCGGCGGTGATCTCGCCGTACCGGAGGCCGGCCGAGACCGTCACGCCGCGCTCGCCGACCTCGACGACCTGCGGCAGGTCCTGCACGCTGACCAGCACACCGGTGCTGTCGGCGATCCGGTTGAACGAGTGCCCGGTGCCGAGCACCCGGACCTTCTCGGCCGCCGCGACCAGCTCCTGCAGTTCCTCGACGGTCCGCGGCCGCTGCAGCGCACTCGCAAAGCTGACGTTGCCTGCCCAGTTCGTCACCTGGCTCACGTCCGACCACCGCCTCTCTCGACCACCCGACCCGTCCGCCCGAGCCTCGCACACCGGCCCGCGCCGCGCCTCGGTCCGTCCACACCGCGAACGACCGCGCGAGCTGTCCGGGCGGCGCCCCGCCCTGCCTCCCCCCGCTCGGCGACGGAGCGTGCTTTGATGACGCCCGATGGTCATCTGCTTCGGGATCGCCGCCTTCTGGTTCCTCGTCTTCGGCGTCAGCTTCCTGCGCGACCGGCGCCTGTTCAAGAACGGGATCTTTCTGGTTCTCGCGCTGATGTTCGCCGGCCTCGGGCTGATCTTCGCGGTCGAGAGCGTGAACGCGACCGCCGGGCGCTGGCTGGCGGTCGCGGTGCTGGCCGCGATCCCGCTCTCGATCGCGGTGCTCGCCGTGTTCCTGGTGATCAACGGCGTCACGATGCTGCGCCGGGAGCGCCGCCGGCTGTCCAACCTGCTGTCGCTGCTCGTCGGGCTCGGGATCATCGGTTTCGTGGTGTTCAGCGTGCTGGTGGAGAAGATCGGCTGGGAGCCGCTGGCCGCCGTACGGTCGGTGCTGCTCGGCGTGCTGACCTACATCTCGTTCCTGTTCCTGTGCTTCCTGGTGTACGCGTTCGTCTACAGCCGGGTCCGCTCGTCCCGGAAGGTCGACTTCGTCGTCGTGCTCGGCTCGGGCCTGATCGGCTCCCGGGTACCGCCGTTACTGGCCGGCCGCCTCGACCGGGCGAAGCAGGTGTACGAGCGCGCCGTCCGCAGGGGCCGCTCGCCGCTGCTCGTCACGTCCGGCGGCCAGGGGCCGAACGAAGACCTGCCCGAGTCGCACGCGATGGCGGCGTACCTGGTCGAGCGCGGCGTCCCGGACGAGCAGATCCTGCGCGAGGACAAGTCGACGACCACCTGGGAGAACCTGACCTTCAGCCGTGACCTGATGGCCGGCCTACGACCGCAGTACCGCTGCCTGATCGTCACGAACAACTTCCACGCGTTCCGCGCCGCGCTGACCGCCCGCAGGGCGAAGGTGAACGGCCAGGTGATCGGCTCCCCGACGGCGGCGTACTACTGGCCGACGGCAACGATCCGCGAATTCGTCGCGATCCTGGTCAGCCACCCGTACCTCAACGGCGGCATCTGCCTGCTGATCGCGCTCAGCGCGATCCTCCCGCACCTCTAGAACCGGCGAGGTCGCACCAGCCCGGACTCGTACGCGGCGATCACCAACTGGGCCCGGTCGCGGGCGTGGAGTTTGGCGAGCAGGTGCCCGATGTGGGTCTTGACGGTGCCGCGGCCGACGTGGAGGTGGTCGCAGATCTCGTCGTTCGACAGGCCGCGCGCGATCAGCGACAGCACCTCGCGCTCGCGATCGGTCACGCCGTCGAGGCCGGTCAGGGGCGCCTGCCCGGGCTCGGCCAGCCGGGCGAACTCCGCGATCAGCCGTCGCGTGATCGACGGCGCCAGCAGCCCGTCGCCCGCCGCGACGACAGTGATTGCCTGCAGCAACTCCACGGGCGGGACGTCCTTCAGCAGGAAGCCGCTCGCTCCGGCTCGCAGACCGGCGTACACGGCGTCGTCGAGGTCGAACATCGTCAGGATCAGCACCTTCGTCCCGGCCGTCTCCGGTGCGGAACAGATCTGCCGGGTCGCCTCGATCCCGTCCAGCTTCGGCATCCGGACATCCATCAGGACGACGTCCGGCCGCTCGCGGCGCGCGAGCTGGACGGCCTCGGCTCCGTCGGCCGCTTCGCCGATCGCGGTCAGGCCGGGTGTGGTGTCGATCAAGACCCGGAAGCTGCCGCGCAGCAACGCCTGGTCGTCCGCGACCAGCACCCGGATCTCACTCATGCGGCAGCCGTACGACGACCTCGAACCCGCCGGTGGTCCGCGGCCCGGCCCGGTACGAACCGCCGTACACGCCGGCCCGTTCGCGGATCCCGATCAGACCGTGCCCTTCCACCGCTGCCCCACCGACGCCGTCGTCGATCACCTCGAGCTGTACGGCGTTGGCGCTGCCGGTGATCGTGATGCTGCAGCAGCGCGCGTGGGCGTGCTTCGTGACGTTCGTCAGGCACTCCTGGACGATCCGGTGGACGGTGAGCGCGACGGCGTCCGGGAGCGGTTCGGGGACGTCGACCTGCAGCTCGACCTGCACGCCGGTCGACTCGACCCGCGCGACCAGCTCCGGCAGCGCGGCGAGACCCGCCGGCGGTGCGAGGTCCGCTGGTTCGCCGGGGGCCCGCAGCAGGCCGAGCATGTGCCGAAGCTCGACGAGAGCGTCGCGGCTCGTGGACTCGATCACCGACAACGCGTCGGACACCTCCTCGGGACGGACCTGCAGGACATGGTTCGCGACACCGGCCTTGACCGCGATCAATCCCATGCTGTGGGCAACGATGTCGTGCAGCTCGCGGGCGATCCGCAGCCGTTCCGCGGCGACCGCCTGCTCGGCCAGCACCTGCGCCGCACGGGCGGCGGCAGCTCGTCGGTCGCGCACGACCTGTCCCAGGATCCAGGCGCCGTACAAGGCGGCGATCCCGGTGAGCACGAGCGCGGCGCGGGACTGACCGGCCGGCGCGCCGGCCACCGCGGCGAGGACGAGCACGACGAAACCGACTCCGCCGGCCAGACCGATCAGGCGCCGGCATGACAGCGGGCGGTTCGACGAGCGGGTCAGCGCGACGACGTACAGCACGTAGGCGGCGGCGAGCAGCGGATCGCGCAACGCGTCCACGAAGTACGCGATCACCGACGCGACGGCGACCACGGCGAGCGCCGGCAGCGGCCAGATCCTGCGGACCGCGATCGGCAGCGCGAGCCCGACCGCGACGAGCCCCGGGCCGGTGGAGGACGTGAGCAGGACGAGGGCGGCGTACCCGACCGCGACCAGGCAGTCCGCGGCGATCAGTTGCCGCCGGCTCAGTCCGTACTCCACACGCCGAACCTAGCCGAGCCGATGGACCACCACCTCGGACCGTGGGCCGTCGGACTCCGGTCCGATGTGCGGGCGGCGCATCCGCGAAACCGTGGGCGGCATGCTGAAACTACTCTCGCTCGCGGCGAGCGGCCTGCTGACGGCCAACGC
Source organism: Kribbella sp. NPDC003505 (assembly GCF_040610875.1). Lineage (NCBI taxonomy): Bacteria > Bacillati > Actinomycetota > Actinomycetes > Propionibacteriales > Kribbellaceae > Kribbella > Kribbella sp. NPDC003505. The sequence continues at coordinate 355,470 of NZ_JBEXNA010000008.1, forward strand.
TCTCACCCCGCCCGCCCCGACTCTCGACTGGGGCGAATGCCCCGGTGGACCAGGAACCGTCGGCATCGAGTGCGCCAGCCTGCAGGTGCCGGTCGACTGGAACCGTCCCGCCGGCCGGAAGATCACCCTGATGGTCGGTCGCCTACCAGCCACTGGGCCGAAACGCGGATCCGTGCAGGTCAACCTCGGCGGGCCGATGGGGATGAACATCGACCTGCTGCGCTCGTACGGCGGCGCGAATGCCTTCGCCGGTCTGCGCCGGAGGATGGACATCATCACCTGGGATCTCCGGGGCGGCCCCAACCTTGCCGGGATGAGCACCAATCTGCCCTGCGAGTGGACCGGTGTCCGGCAGCCGCGGGTGCCGCGCGACCAGGCCGCGTTCGACGCGCTCGCCGCCGCCAATCGGGCGGTTGCGGAGAAGTGCCAGGCGAAGGATCCGGAGCTGTTCGCGGCGATGGACTCGGGGAGCCACGCCCGCGACCTCGACGCGATCCGGCGGGCGCTCGGCGAGTCGACGGTCAACTTCTACGGCGCGTCGTACGGCGGTTTCATCGGCCAGTCGTATGCCCGGTTGTTCCCGCAGCACGTCCGGTCGATGGTGCTAGACGGCACGTGGAACCACAGCACCGACAACTGGGACCGCGAACTCACCGAGCTCGCCCGCGACGTGCAGACGTTCATGACCCGCTTCTTCGACTGGTGCCGTTGCGCGGCGTCGTGGCGACAGGTGGTGGCCCGGGCACAGCGCCATCCGCTGCCGGCCGGGAGCACGACGTACGACGGCAACGAGATCCGGTGGACCGGGCTGCGGCTCGCGCGGCTCGGCGAGGCGACGTACCCGAAACTCCTGGCCGCGCTGAAGAAGGCCGCGGCGACCGGTGACGCGTCCGGGTTCGTGCCGGAGCCGCCGAACGCTCCGTTCCCGTCCGCGCCGTCTCCGGGCGTCGTCGAGTGCACGGACTGGCCGCATCCGACCAGCCAACGACAACTGCAGCAGCAGGTACGGCGGATGGAAGCCGCCGCGCCCTCTACCGGGGCCGCCGGCACGATCCAGCTCGCGATGCTGTCCTGCGTCGGGTGGCCGGTGCCGGTCCGCAACCCACCCGCCGCTCTGCCCGCCGGCCTGCCGCCGCTGCTGATGGCGGGCAACTGGAGCGAGTACGACACCGCGTCCCGCGTCGTCGACCAGGTGCCGGGCAGCGGCTCGATCTACCACGACGGTCCGGGGCACACGCTCTACCAGTCCAACGAATGCGCCCGCGCCAAGATCGACGGCTACCTCGTGGACCTCGTCGTACCGCGTCGAGGGACCAGGTGCTGATCAGCGAACCTTCACGCTGACCGTCGGGCTCTTCTGGACGTTGCGGCCGTCGCTGACCTCGACGTGGTACGACAACGTCTGACGGCTCGTCAGACCGGAGTCGGTGACCGAGGTGACGGTCGGCTTCGTCCAGGAGTTCGACGTCCGCGACCAGCTGCCGATCCGGGTGCTGCCGCGGTACACCGAGTAGGTGAGCGTGAGGTTGTCGCGGTCCAGCACCGTCTCGAAGGCGATCGTCACCTTGTTCGCCCGCGCGCTGGCGACCTTCGGCGCCGCCGGCCTGGCCGGAGCCGCGCCGCCCGGGGTGGTGGTGAACCGGGTCAGCCCTTCCTGCGGTGTGCCGTTGACCTCGACGAAGTCACCGCCGGCCCACAGGTCGTTGCCGCCGCACGCGAACGACAACGGGCCGACGAGCGTCTCGCCGCCGGCTGTGGCGTTCGGGAACCACGGGCCGAGCTTGCCGGTGATCGCGCTGTAGACCAGCAGGTGGTGCATGCCGGTCTTGTCCGGGAACCCGCCGTCCGCGCTGCAGTCGTGCGCGTGCGACCCCTTGTAGAGCCAGTTGCCGATCGCCTTGATCGCCTCGGTCGCGCCCAGGCAATGGCTCTGCCAGATCAGCTTGCCGGTCTTCGCGTCCGCGGCGAGCACGCCGTCGTAGCAGCCGATCCCTGATCCCGCGTTGGCCGCGAACACCTTGTTTCCCTGGACTTCGATGTCCTTCACGCGGCTGTCGCAGTCCGGGGTCAGCGGCGGGATCGCCTCGGCGGCCGGCATGTCGTACGCCGCGCCGGTGGCCGGGCTCAGCATCGCCAGCGAGTGCGAGGACCGCCCACCGATCTCGACGAAGCCGCCACCGACGAAGACCCGCGTCCCGTCGGTGGACACCTCGATCGCGTGGACGTCGTCGTCGGCGTCCGGGTCCCAGGGCAGCAGCGCGCCGGTGCTCAGGCTGACCGCCGCGATGCGGTGCCGGGCCACCTTGTCCACACTGCCGAACGATCCGCCCAGGTAGACGATGCTGCCGGTGACCTTCAGCGCCGCGACCCGGTAGTTGACCACCGGGTCCCAGCCGGCCACCAGCTTGCCGGTGCCGACATCGAACATCGCCACCCGCGACCGCGGCGCCCCGTCCACGACGGTGAAATCACCGCCGATCACGACCCGCTTGCCGTCCGGAGAGGTGGCGACGCTCCACACCGGCCCGTTGACTTTCGGCGCGAACCGGGTCGGCACGCCGGTGGTCCGGTCGAAGACCGCGAAGTACTTCCGCGCCGCGTCGCCCACACCGCGTGCCTTCCCCGGCGGCCGGACGCGGGTGAACAGCCCGCCCGCGAACACCAGGTTCCCGGCGACGGCGACCGCGTTCACGCTCGCGTTCGTCTGCCAGGACGACTGCTGCACCGACGACAACGCCGACCCGAACCCCGGCGGCGCACTGGCGGCGCTACGGGTTGCGGCCTGCACCGACGGCCCGGACGGAACGAGCGCCGCGGCGACGACCGCCGCCGCCGTGACGACACCCAGGACAGCCTTCTTCATGAGCGAACCCCCAAGGGCCCGCTCCGGCGGAAGATACCGGCCCCATGACTCGATGACAATGCGCGATCAAACGATAACTCCCGGCACATATCGCCACACAATCGGTTCCGCCGGCCAGACCCACCCCCGGGGACCAACAGCGTCCGACATTCTAATGATTTGACTTGCTCTGTATCGTTAGAAATCTAGCGAGAGCTCGGGGAAATCCTCGTTCCCCTAACGACCACGACAGACGACGACCATTAGGAGGCTGGCGATGGGTGCCAGGTTTGCCCAGTTGGCGTTCACCGACGCGGTGCAGGCGCAGCAGCGGCTGCACGGCAGCGATCGCGCCTACCGCCGGATGCTGGAGGGCTCGGCGAGCGGTGACGTTCTCGGTCCCGACGAAGCGGCGTTCGTCGAGCAGCGGGACAGCTTCTACATCGCCAGCGTCGGCGAGACGGGCTGGCCCTACCTCCAGCATCGCGGCGGGCCGCGCGGCTTCCTGCGCGTCCTGGACGAACGCACGCTGGGGTTCGCGGATCTTCGCGGAAACCGGCAGTACATCACCCGGGGCAACCTGGACCACTCCGATCGCGTCGCGCTGTTCCTGATGGACTACGCCCTGCAGGCACGCCTGAAGCTCCTGGGTCATGCCCGGGTCACCGAGGATCCGGATATCCTGCGCGAGCTGGTCGTCCCGGACTACCCGGGGAAGGTGGAAGGGGCCGTTCTCATCGAGATCGAGGGATGGGACTGGAACTGCCGGCAGCACATCCCGCAGCTGTTCGGCCGCGACGTCGTGGAGCAGGCCATCGGCTCGCTGCGGGACCGGATCACCGCGCTCGAGCAGGAGAACGCCCGGTTGCGGTCCGACCTGCGTCACGACGGGAGCCGGTGAAGGCGATGTCCGTGCCCGTGCTCGGCGAACCGCTGCCGATCGAGCTGGCCAACACCGCGTACGCCGTCCGGGGCGAACCGCGCGACGGCCTGGAGAACGTCGAACTGTTCACCGAATGGCTGGCGGCCATAGCGGACCGGTTGCCGTGGCGGCTCTCGGCCGAGGAAGTCGCCGCGATCGGCGACTTCGAGCTGACGGCGGCCCGGGAACTTCGCGAGGCCGTCCGCGACATCGCCCAGGCGATCACCGGACGCGACGCCGCTCAGGTGGCCGCCGGGAGCATGGCGGGCGCTGCTCCGTCAGTCGGGGCTGTCGAGGCGCTCAACCGCCACGCGCGCTGGGCGCCGTACTGGCAGGAGCTGCGGTGGCAGGGCGAGCCGGCCGCACAGGTGCGTAGCGCGGCGCCGCCAGTCACGGCGATCCTGTCCTTCATCGCCCAGGAAGCGATCGACCTGTTCGTACGCCGGCACGCGGACCTGCGCGCCTGTCAGGGGCCGGGCTGCGTGCTGTTGTACCTCCAGGATCGTCCGCAACGACGGTGGTGCTCGGCCGCCTGCGGTAACCGTGCCCGCGCCGCCCGCCACTACGCCCGCCACCACTGAGCCCGATCCGCTAACCCCGCTCCCGCCATCAGCCGAGACGTCGTCGACGTCTCGGCAATCGAGCCTGCCCTCATCCCGTCCGTCCCGGCGACAGCCGTGCCCTCGGAAAGTGTGAAGACACAGATGACCCAGCTGAAGCGATCATGAGAACGACCTTCGCCGCCCTCGCGGCTATGACAGTCTCCTTCGGACTGAACTTCTCCGCGGGTGTGTTCTTCGCCCCCGCCGCCGCTGAGTACGGACTCAACGCCTCGGCCCTGACGACGGCTGCCGCGCTGAGCACACTGCTCACCGGCGCCGCGCAGCCGCTCGTAGGCCGCCTGCTGGACGGCGCCGGCGCCAAGCGAATCCTCGTGCTCGGACTGATCTTCATCTCGGCGAGCTACCTGGTGCTCGCCGTGGTCACGCAGACGTGGCAGTTCATCGCGGCGTACACGATCCTCGGCGGCCTCGGCTTCGCGGGTTCCTCCAGCCTGACCGTCAGCACCTTGATCGGTCGGGCGTACGGCGCCGACGCCGGGCCGGCACTCGCTCGCGCCGCCGTCGGGATCAACCTGGGACAACTCCTCATGCCCTGGGCAGCGACGTCGCTGTTCGTCCCGATCGGCGTCCGCGGAACCTATGCCGTACTGGGAGGTGTCGGCCTGGCCGTGACGGCAGTCCTCGTCTGTGTCCTGCCCAATGATCCGGCGGCGACGAGCCTGTCCGGTGACAAGACGCGCGAGAGCCTGCGCGGCCGTGGTCGGGTACTGACTTCGTTCGGTCTGCATGCCGCGACGATGTACGTCGTCGTGCTCATGCTGCCCAAGCACGCCGCCGAGCTCGGCTGGTCAGTCGCCGGCGCAGGCCGCCTGGTCGCCGTCGCCGCACTGTCGGCCGGCATCACGTCGGCCGTCGTCGCGAGCCTGTTGCGCCGGGGCCGGCGCCCCGAGGACCTCTTGCGCCTGCTCCACCTACTGCGAGCACTGTCGCTCGGTCTGCTCACCGTTGCGCAGGCTCCGGCCGGACTCGTCGCCGCCGCGGTGATCTTCGGAATGTCGTCGTTCCCGATCATTCCGCTCACCATGGCCGTGCTGTCCCGAGGACTCGACCCGCACCGGATGGGCCGGACACTCGCCCCCGCCTGGGTCACCCATCAGGCCGCGGCCGCGAGCGGGCTCGCCATCGCGGTCGTCATCGACCGTCTCACCGGCAGTTATCGCGCTTTCTTCGCCCTCGGCCTCGGCCTCGCCGCGGCCTGTCTCGTCTTGCTCCGACCCCACCACGAAGTACTCGTCAAGAATCAGGAGAGCACCCATGAACGCAGTGCGGTACGGCACCGTTGACATCGACGGACAGCCGATCTTCTACCGGGAGGCGGGCGACCCGGCCAACCCCACCGTCGTGCTGCTGCACGGCTTCCCCACGAGTTCTGCCATGTTCCGCAACCTGCTCCGCGATCTCGCCGACTCGTACCACCTCATCGCACCCGACCACCTCGGCTTCGGCCAGTCCGGCATGCCGTCGGTGGACGAGTTCGCCTACTCGTTCGACGCCCTCACCGAGCTCACCCTGGGACTGCTGGACAAGCTGGACGTGCAGCAGTTCGCCCTCTACATCCAGGACTACGGCGCACCGATCGGACTCCGCATCGCCAGCCGCCACCCCGAACGCATCACCGCCCTGATCACCCAAAGCGGCAACGCCTATCTCGACGGGTTCACACCCTTCTGGGAACCGCTGTTCAACCACGCGAAGGACCGGGCCACCTACGAACCCGACGTACGTTCACTGCTGACAGCGGAAGCGACGCGCTGGCAATACACCCACGGCGTACCGGCCCAGTTCCTGGATCGGATCAGCCCCGACACCTGGGCCCTGGACCAGTCGTACCTCGACCGGCCCGGTAACCAGGAGATCCAGCTGCAACTGTTCCACGACTACCAGCACAACCTCGACGAGTACCCCGCGTTCCAGCAGTACTTCCGCCGCCACCAGCCGCCGACGCTGGTTGCCTGGGGCAAGCATGACGAGATCTTCGGCGCCGCCGGAGCCACCGCGTTCGCCCGCGACCTGCCCGACGCCGAGATCCACCTCCTGGACGCCGGACACTTCGCCCTGGAGACCCACGGCGACGAGATCGCCGCGCTGATCCGCGATTTCCTCCAGCGGGTGCTGCCATGATCTGACGCCCACAGCTTGCCGCTGCTTTGTTAGTCGGCTAAGTTTTCTGCTTAGCCGACTAACTATAAGCAGGAGGACGGGTCATGGACCTGGGATTCAAGGACGCGGCGGTGCTCGTGACGGGCGGGTCGTCCGGGATCGGGCGGGCGACCGCGGTCGCGTACGGGCGGGAGGGGGCGCGGGTCGCGATCACCTACAACTCCCGGAAGGACGCGGCCGAGACGGTCGCCGAGGAGATCGAGGCGGCGGGCGGCGCGGCGTACGTCGTACCGATGGATCTCAGCGCGCCGGAGACGATCGCCGCGGCCGTCGCGTCGACGGTGGAACAGTGGGGCGGGCTGGACGCAGTCGTCGCGAACGCCGTCGACTGGGGACCGCTCGACGGGCGCACGGACAAGATGGAGGACGCCTCGCCGGAGTGGTGGACCCGGATCGTCCGGGCGAACCTCGAGGGCAACATGCACCTGGCGCAGCAGGTGGCACCCGCCTTGCGGCGATCCGCGCACGGCCGGCTGGTGCTGGTCTCGACCGACCTGGCGGAGCGCGGCATGGGCGGCGGAGCCTGGGCGTACGGCGCAGCGAAAGCCGGGCTGCACGGCCTGGCAGCGAGCCTGCAGCACGACCTCGGCGCGGACGGCGTCCTGGTCAACGTCGTCCTCCCCGGCATCACCCTCGAGAACGGCGTACACCGCATCATCCCGCGCGAAGCACTGGACAAGATCACCGCCGGCTTCACCGCCCGGCACCTCCCCGACGTCTCCGAGCTCGCCGACGCCATCCTGTTCCTCACCTCACCCCGCACCAAAGCCGTCCAGGGCGAACACCTCCACATCACCGGCGGCCACCTGATCCCCGCCTGACCCTTCCGCGGGGCCGCCCGCCCCGCCGAGGGGCGGGCCGGTCGGTGGCGGACTGATGGTCAATGCGGCGCCGGTGGCGTCGACGCTTGTACGGTGGGCTCAGGAGTACTCCGGAGAAGGAGGCGTCGCGATGGCCAGGGCACTGATCGTGGTTGATGTGCAGAACGACTTCTGCGAGGGCGGGAGCCTGGCCGTGGCCGGTGGTGCCGACGTCGCGTTCCGTATCGGCGAGCTGTTGCACAAGTGGCACGAGGCCGAACCACAGGACCGCCGGTACGACTACGTGGTCGCCACCCGCGACCACCACATCGACCCCGGCGACCACTTCTCCCGCGAACCCGACTTCGTGAACTCCTGGCCACCGCACTGTGTGGCCGGAACCGACGGCGTCGGCTTCCACCCCAACCTCGACCCGCAACCCTTCGACGCGATCTTCGACAAGGGCGAGTACGCCGCCGCCTACTCCGGCTTCGAAGGCAAGTCCCACGAAGGCGGCCACACCCTCGCCGACTGGCTACGCGCCAAGTCCGTCACCACCGTGGACGTCTGCGGCATAGCCACCGACTACTGCGTCAAAGCCACCGCCCTGGACGCCCGCAAAGAAGGCTTCACCACGAGAGTCCTCACCACCCTCACCGCCGGCGTAGCCGAACCCACCACCCAACAAGCCCTGACCGACCTCCGCAACGCCGGCGTGACCCTCACCTAGAGCACACATCTCGGGGTTCTCGGCAGCTCGACAGTACGTATACGCCCACTGCGGGCCGGCGGGCGGAGGGCTGAGCGTGCGGCCTGGTGGTCTCGGGCGACACCTCCTAATGAGAGTTATCGGGTCGCCGTCGGGCAGACTCGGTAGCTGGTAGGCCGCCGGTGGGTGAGCACTCTAGACCTCCTGGACGTTGAGTCCTGTCGACAGAGCGTGCCCCTGCCGGTGACCGGGAGAGTTGATCGCTGATGGGATGTCGTGCCCGGCTCGCCGTGTGGTGAGGCGTGAGCACTGCTTCATTAGGTCGCTGATGGTTCTCCCGACCGGCTTGCTGACGAACGAGCGGTTTCGAGCGCGGGAGAAGAAGTTGAAGTTCTTTGTCGGAGATGACTGGGCCGA
>NZ_JBEXNA010000009.1:0-355884 GCF_040610875.1 Kribbella sp. NPDC003505
GCGGGCCTTCCGCCCCCCCCCGGCCAATCTCGCCCCGGCCCGGTTTTCTGGGGTCTCCCCCCCGGGGGTGGGGGGGGGGCCGGCGTAGCCCCCGGCGCCCGCACGCCGCGCTCCTCACGGGTTGTTGGCGACCCCCGCGTCGACCTCGGCCGCTGCCCCGCGGGCCCCGGTGATGGCGGGGTAGCTGATCCCGGCGATCGCGGCGCCGGCGATCGGGGCCAGGACGAAGAGCCAGACCTGGCCGAGCGCGTCGCCCCCGGCGAACCAGGCGACACCGAGCGACCGCGCCGGATTCACCGAGGTGTTCGTGACCGGGATGCCGACGAGGTGGATGAGCGTCAGGGCGAGACCGATCGCGAGCGGGGCGAACCCTTTCGGCGCCCGGTCGTCGGTGGCGCCGAGGATCACGTACAGGAAGAAGGCGGTCAGCACGACCTCCACGATCAGGCAGGCCAGCAGGGAGTAGCCGCCCGGCGACCGGTCACCGTAGCCGTTGCTCGCGAAGCCGCTCTCGGCGGCGCTGAAGCCGTCCTTGCCGCTGGCAACCGCCAGCAGGACGGCGCCGGCCGCACTGGCGGCCACGACCTGGGTCACGATGTACGTCGGGACCCATTTCCACTCGATCCGCCGCGCGACCGCGAGGCCGATCGTGACCGCCGGGTTGAAGTGACCGCCGGACACGTGGCCGACGGCGAACGCCATGGTCAGCACGGTCAGGCCGAAGGCCAGCGCCACGCCGAGGTAGCCGATGCCGACCGGCACCTTGTCCGGGCTGAGCACGACGCCGGCCAGCACGGCGGCGCCACAGCCGCCGAACACCAGCCAGAACGTCCCCAGGAATTCCGCACCGATCCGAGCCGCAGGACTGGGTGATTCCACGACAGCCTCCTTGTTGGACCCCCCATGGATTGGAGCACTCTCCTTGTCACGGTAAGCCATCGGATCGTGACATCGGGTGAAATCGGCGTCGATTGAGTCCGGAGTGGCCGGCAGTGGGAGGATTGCGGGCGTGTTCGCAGGAAGTGCTGAGATCGAGAAGGCGGCCGAGGTGCTGCGCGCCGGGGGTCTGGTCGCGGTCCCCACCGAGACCGTGTACGGGCTGGGCGCGAACGCGGAGGACCCGGCGGCGCTCGCCCGGATCTTCCAGGCCAAGGGCCGCCCGCCGTCGCATCCGCTGATCGTCCACATCGGCGGCGCGGAGCAGCTCGGCGACTGGGTCGACGAGGTGCCGGAGACCGCGCGCCGGCTGGCCGAACACTTCTGGCCCGGGCCGCTGACGCTCGTCCTGCGCCGCGGCCGCCGGGTTCCGCTCGAGGCGACCGGCGGTCTGGAGACCGTCGCGCTGCGCGTCCCGGCGCATCCCGTGGCGCTCGCGCTGCTCGCGGCCTTCGGCGGCGGCATCGCGGCCCCGTCGGCCAACCGGTTCGGCTCGGTCAGCCCGACCACGGCGGACCACGTGCGCGCCGAGCTCGGCGACGCCGTCGACTTCGTGCTCGACGGCGGCCCCTGTCAGGTCGGCCTCGAGTCGACGATCGTCGACGTCACCGGCGACACGCCCAACGTCCTGCGTCCCGGCGGAGTCACCCGGGAGGACCTGGAAGCCGTGCTGGGCATCCAGCTCGCGGTGCCCGCGACGAGCCACATCCGGGTGCCGGGTCAGCACCCCTCGCACTACGCGCCGAACGCGAAGGTCGTCCTCGTCGAGCCCGCGGACGTCGTCGCCGAGGCCGAGTCGGCGCAGGACCGCAGCCACCGGGTCGGTGTCTTCCTGCCGCCGTCCCTGGCGGGCACTCCGGTGAAGGCGCACGCGGTCGTCGCGGTCCCGGAGTCGCCGGCGGTGTACGCGCGCGAGCTATACGGCTTCCTCCGGGAGCTCGACCAGCGCGGCTGCGATCTGATCATCGCCTCGCTCCCGGAGGAGAAGGAGCTGGGCGTGGCGATTGCCAACCGTCTCCGCCGCGCCGCCGGCCCTCGCGGGGCCTGACTACTTTCTGTTGCCCGAGGCACCACCGAGTATCGAGCCCACCAGCGTGACGAGCAGGACCGCCGCCGTCGCGATCACAGCGGCCAGCCCCCGATCGGGCTCGGCGACGGGCACGGACGGCCAGTCGACGCGAGCCACGAGCTCGTACTCCCGGTTGGCGAAATAGCCCAGCCCGCCCAGGACGGCGGCTGCGCACCAGCTGAAGAGCCAGACTTCGAGGCCCTGCCACGCGCCTTGGGACGGCACCATGCGCGCGGCGGCGTACCCGCCGGAGAACGCGCCGATGGCCAACGACAGCACGAGAAGTGCCCACAGGCCGACGAACAGCCAGTCTCTCGACCAGTCGGCGAGTTTGCTCCAGCCGATCACCGTGCCGACGGCACCGACCAGGGCCATCAGCAGGACCGAGGTGCCACTGGCGACGAGCCAGCCGAAGAACGCGACACCGAACGACGCACCCGGCTGCACCGGCCCGGCCGCCGGTTCACCGGCCTCTCGTTCACCGGCCCCTCGTTCACCGGCCCCTCGTTCACCGGCCCCTCGTTCACCGGCCCCTCGTTCACCGGCCCCTCGTTCATCGGCCCCTCGTTCATCGGCCCCTCGTTCATCGGCCGGTTCTTCGGTCGGCTCGTCTGGCTCGTCCTCCGTGCTGGCGCCGGGCCAGAGCAGTTCGTCCAGCCCGACCTCGACCACCCGGTCGGACTGTTTGTCCCGCCGACGGACCATGGCGACTCCCTGACCAGCACATCCGTCCGCGACGGCGTGCTCACTACCCCGGTACCCCGACGTACCACCGCACCGGCCTCCGGCCGGCGGCTAGGGTCGGCGGATGGCGATGAGTGATGCGGATGTGGCGATCGAGGCAGCCGATGCGGGCGCGGCGGTCGTCGCGGGCTCGTACGGTCGTGAACACCTGAGGTTCGCGAAGTCGGCGACCGACTTCGCGACCCAGACCGACCTCGACGCGGAGCGGGCCATCACCGCGGTGCTCTCGGCCCGGCGGCCCGATGACGCGCGCGAAGGCGAAGAGTTCGGTCGCTCCGGACCGGCGGCTACCGCCCGTCGCTGGCTCATCGACCCGCTGTGCGGGACGCTGAACTTCGCGGCGACGACACCGCTGATGGTCGTGAACGTGGCCTTGCTCGACGGCGAGCGCACGATCGCCGCCGCGGCTGCCGACCCGGTCGCGCAGGAGACGTTCTGGACCGACGGCATGTCGGCGCAGGTCCGGCGCGCGGGCACCGACCAGCCGCTGGTGCCTTCCGTGGCGACCGGACTGGTCGAGATCAACGCCGACCGGCCCACCGGCGCCGCCTCCGTCAGCGGCCAGCTCGTCGCCGATGTCGCGTTCCGGGCGCGGTTCTCGCCGCGGGTGCTGTCGTCGACCCTCGGAGTCGCCTGGGTCGCCGCGGGTCGGCGCGCGGCGTACGTCACCGACGGCGAACTCCGCGACGACCTGCACTTCGCCGCCGGCCTCGCCCTCGCCGAAGCCGCCGGCTGCATCATCACCGACCTGCGCGGCGCCCCGCTCGGCACCGAAGACGGCGCCGTGATCAGCGCCTCCGCCGAAGTCCACACAGAGATCCTCGGCTTCCTCGCACCCCATCTCGAACGCCTCCGCTGAACTGTCGGCTCTGTCGGCTCTATTGGCTCTTGAGGAACCGTTCGGGGTCGCCGGCCGCGCTGGCGGCGGAAGCGAGCCAGGCTTGCAGGCCCTCGGGATCCCGGCGGCCGAGTTCGTCCAGGCAGTGCTGGCGCTCCAGGACGATCCGCAGCCGGTGCGCGTCGCTCGTCGCCCGCCGCAGCGCGTCGTAACTGTCGCGCCACTGCCGGCACAGCTCCGCGGTACTGCGTTCCGGTAGTCCGACGCGGCCGATCCGCGGTCCCCCGCGGTACCAGCGCACCGCGGGCGGTGAGCTCGCTCCGAGGAGCAGGACCAGCCAGAGCACGCTGTATCCGAGAACATCGGTGAGGCCGAGGATCAACGTGCTCGCGCCCGCGATGACTGCCACCGCGACGGCAACCTGCCATCTCGTCCAGCGGGAGAGCCACTCGATGTCGCCGCCGTACATCGCCGCGGCCGTCGCACCGGACACCGGAACGAGCGCCAGCGCGAGCAACAGGATGTCCGCCGGCAGCAACAGCGCCGCCGCGGCACCGCAGATCACGATGAACGCCCCGCAGAACCCCCACCAGACGGCCCGGTAGAGCGCCAGTTGCGCGCCGGCCGTCCCCTCGGAATCGGAGCACCAACCAGACCCCATGGCGGAGCCTCCCCCCGTCGGACGCCAGGGCGGCCGACTACGTCATAGCTCCACGATCAGCCGCGAGGCCTCGCCCGGCTAGGGTCCGAAGTCCCGATTTCGCGTACGGCAGCGGCAGCAGGGCCCAACGGCAGGACCGATGAGGCCGATCGGCCCTTGGGCGCGGACCGCGCGGCGCGGTCGACTGGACTGGCCACGCGGCTCAGCGCGTGCCTGCGAGGGGGGCACATGACCACACGACCTGCTCCGGTCGTCACCGGGTACGACGGTTCGCCCGCGGGCCTGGCCGCGCTCGACTGGGCGACCACCGAAGCGGTCCGGCTGCACGCTCCGCTGCGGATCGCGGAGGTCTTCCAGCTGGTCATCGCGACCCGCCCCGCGCTGGGCAAGACCGTCCCGCTCGCGACGCTGCGGGCGCTGCGGGAGCGAGGTCTCAACGCCATCGCCGAGGGGATCCGGCTCCGGCATCCCGCTCTGCAGGTCGAGGCAGTACTCCTGGACGGCGTGGCCGCGAAACGACTCGTCGAGGAGGCCGCAGAGGCCCGGCTGATGGTTCTCGGCTCCCGCGGCCTCGGCGGCTGGACCGGCCTGATGCTCGGCTCGGTGGCGATGCAGGTGACGATGCACGCGCCCTGCCCGGTCGTCGTCGTGCCTCCCGATCAACGGCCGCGGGTCGCCGACCAGCCGACCGTCGTCGTCGGCGTCGACGGATCGCAGACCTCGGCCCGGGCGATCGGCTTCGCCTTCGAGCACGCCGACGCGCTCGGCGCCCGGGTGGTCGCCGTCCATGCCTGGACCAGCCCGTATCTCACCTACGTCGACGGCGAGTCGATGCTGCAGTTCGACGAGGAGGACGTCAAGGAGTCCAGCCGGCTGCTCGTCGCCGAGTCGGTCGCCGGGGCCGTCCTGGACTATCCGGACGTGCCGTGGCAGACGCGGCTGATCAACGGCCAGGCGGCCCGTGCCATCCTTCGCGCGGGCGACTCCGCCGATCTCATCGTCGTCGGATCCCGCGGCCGCGGAGGCTTCGCCGGACTCCTGGTCGGCTCCGTCAGCCAGCACGTCCTCCACCACGCCCCCTGTCCCGTCGCCGTCATCCGCTGAGCGGGCGCGACCCTTCAACAGCTCGAAAGGCAGGCCGATGGTCGAGACAGACAACCGAGTGAAGACGCCCCGGACGCCCGGACCGACCGGCGCGGAGGTCTGGAAGCAGCTCGAGAAGCGGTCGTTCGCCGTGCTCAGCTACGTCACGCCGACCGGCGAGCCGCGGTCGAGCGGCGTCGTGTACGTCGCCGCGCCCGGCCGGCTGTACGCGGCCGTCGCACCTGACAGCTGGAAGGCGAGGCACATCCCGGTCACCGGCCAGGTGGCGGTGACCGTGCCGGTGCGGCGCGGTGGTCTGCTCTCGCTGATCTGGCCGATCCCGCCGGCCACCATCAGTTTTCATGCCAGAGCGGTCGTCCATCCGCGGGGATCGCTGGACATCGACTCACTGTCGTCGCAACTGGCCACGCTCGTACCGGCCGAGCGGCTGGCCGACACCCGGATCGTCGAGATCTTCCCGGAAGGCTTCTTCCTCACCTACGGCATCGGCACCCCGCTGCTGAAGATGCGCAACCCCGCCGCGGCGCGCGCCCACGTGCGCGTCGGCTGAGGCCTTGTAACGGTCAGTGCGTGAGGCTGCCGACCGGTGCGAGGCGGAAGGGCTGGACGACCTCGGTGGTCTGTCCGGCCCGGTCGCCGCCCGCTCCGCGGTACACCTCCCACGCGTCGCCGGTGCGGATCGCGTGCTCTGCCTTCAGCCACTCGTCGATCGCCTGATAGGCGTCCGCCACGTCCGCGTACGACCCGATGTGCCGGGCCACCACGACCTTCCCACCGGGCAGGCAGGACGGCTGGACCTGCCCGTCGCCCTTGATCCTCGTACCGACCGGGAACCCGGCTTCGAGCAGGTAGCTGCCGTCGGGGAGGAGGTGGTCGCGGGAGAACGGGAACCCGCACGCCGCGACGCCGTGCCGGTAGAGGTAGTCGGCGACCGTGGAGAAGGCGGCGTCGAACCAGCCGACGACATCACGACGCCCCAGAGTCGCCCGCAGTACGGCGGTCGGCTGCTCACGAACTGTCCGGAACTCGGCCTGCATGGTCCCTCCCCAGGTTTGTTCGTCCCCTCCACCATGGCCCCTGCACCGCGCAGGTGTCAGGGCCCTTGGTCCCGGACTCGGGCACTTTTCTCCGCTATGACGCCTGGTCGCCGGTGTGGTGCAGCTGGGCGCGGTCCCGGGCGTAGTAGACGGACTCGACGACGACCAGCGCCGCCAGCACCGCGGCCAGGACGCCGAGTTGCCCCAGGGCGGGCACCTTGCCGACGAGCAGCGCCGCGACGATCAGCGTCACCGCCGCGGCCAGCCGGGTCATGCCGACGACGTGCACCGTGCGCCACTTGAAGCCGACGTGACCGAGCAGGTAGACCACGACGCCGAAGTACAGCGCGTACAGACCGGGGCCCTTCAAGGGGTCCGACAGGTCGTGGTGCTCGGCGTCGGCGACGTACTCCCGGACCTTCTTCAGGCCGAGCGCGAGCAGCACGATGCCGGTCACCATCGGGAAATGCCAGAAGGTGTAGGCGTCGCGGGCCATCACCGACCGGGTCTCCTCGGGCTCCGCCGCCAGCGCGTGCTCGCCGTAGTGCACGGTCGCGTCGAAGTAGATCCACCACAGCGCGGCCGACACCCCCAGGCCGAGCAGCGACGCGATCAGGACCGGCCAGGAGATCGGCAGATCGGTGACGCCGACCCCGATCGCCACGATCGACTCGCCGAGCGCGATGATCACGATCAGTCCGTGCCGCTCGGCGAAGTGCGAGGCGGACCGGAACCGCCAGCCGCGCGCGTCGATCAGGTACGTCCCGCCGTAGTCGGCCGCGAGCGCGCCCGCCCACAGCGCGGTCTGGGTCCAGCCGTGGAACTGCGACGCGACCAGCAGCAGCGCGGTGCCGCCGAGCATCGACGGCGTGAACCGCGCCAGCGTACGGCGCAGGGCACGATCCCCGCCGGCGATCATCCAGAACAACACCAGGTGCAGTGCCCGGAAGGCGAAGTACGCCCAGGCGATGACCACCGGTCCGGGCAGCCCGCCAGGCAGGTCGTGAAACGCCTCCGGGATCGCCAGCGCGATCACGAACATCGCCGCCATCGCGAGCAGCAGGACGCCGCGGAACGCCCCCACGTCCGCCTTCACGATGTTGCACAGCCAGGCGTACCCGATCCAGCTCCACCAGAGCAGCCCGACGAGCAGCAGTCCGCGGACGACACCGTGCCACGTCAACTCGTGCGCCATCAGCGCGGTGATCTGCGTCAGCGCGAACACGAACACCAGGTCGAAGAACAACTCCAACGTGGTGACCGGCTGATCGCGGGCCGCCTCTGTGACCCGAAGCGGATGCCTGAACGTCGCCATACGCCGCATCCTGCCATGCACCGGCGTCTCGCCCGGCCAGGTCCGGGCCGTCTGCCGACGCCGCTCAGGACCTTCGCCCGTTCGTACGACGCACCGCCCGGCACACGATCGAAGTACGGACATCGGCGGAGGACTCATGAAGCACGCTGACACCACATCCGCGGGGATGCTGCACCGGCTCGATCGGTGGATGTACCGGGGCGGCCGGCCGAACCGGGTCGCGCGGGTGCTGAACCGGATCGGGGCGGTCCAGTACGCGCACCGGATCGCCGCGCCCAGGCAGGCGGTCACGCTGGAGGTGGTCGGGCGGCGTACGGGCAAGGCGATCTCGTTCCCGCTGGTGCTCACGCCGTACGACGGTCAGCGGTACCTGGTCTCGATGCTGGGCGAGCACACCAACTGGGTGCGGAACGTCCGCGCCGCCGACGGACGGGCGGTCCTACGCTCCGGTCACCGCGAGGCTGTTCGGCTCGTGGAGGTGGAACCGGCCGCCCGGGCAGCGATCCTGCAGAAGTACCTTGAGCTGGCTCCCGGCGCGCGGGCGCACCTGCCGGTGGACCGCACCGCTCCGCTCGCCGAATTCGAGCGCATCGCCGCGGATTACCCCGTCTTCCGCATCACGCCCGCCCCGGCGTGAACTGACTGACATGCACAGGCGGCGAGACCGGCGGACCGCGGACACACCGCGTGATCAGGCGCGGTGGGCGCCGTGGATCGCCGCCCTGGTGGGCCTGCTCGGTGTCGTGAGCGTGCTCGACGCCATCAGCCCGCCGCTGCGGCCACGGTTGGAGGCGTTGACCGACGTACTACCGGTCCTGGTACCACAAGCGGCGGGCGCGGCCGTGCCGCTCGGTGTGGTCCTGGTGCTGTTGTCGCGAGGTCTCGCACGGCGCAAGCGGCGTGCCTGGGTGGGGGCGTTGGCGGCGACGACCGGCCTGCTGGTCCTCAACGGACTGGCCCGATCGATCGGGGAGTCGATCGCGGCCGTGGTGGTCATCGTGCTGCTGGTGGTCACCCGCTCGGCGTTCACCGGTCGGCCGGACCCGGGCAGCCGGCGTACCGTCGCGCTCACGTTCCTGGGGTCGCTCCTGCTGGCGACGCTCGTGGGCGCGGGCGCGCTCGTGGCCGACCCGGACGCTCTGACGGATCGTCTCCCGCTGCGGAAGCTGATGAGCGAGGTCTGGCTCGGTTTCGTCGGTGTCAGCGGACCGGCTCAGTTCGAATCGGCGCAATCTCGGCAGCGACTCGAGACCACCCTGCTCCTGCTGGGGGTCGTCGTGGCACTGACGACAGTGCTCGTGGCGCTGCGGACCGCTCGCGCGCCGCGGCACCAGATCGATGTCGAAGCCGCGCACCTGCGGGCCTTGCTGGCCGGAAGCCGTAACGACTCCCTGAGCTATTTCGCGCTCCGCGACGACAAGTCCCTGATCTTCTCGCCCTCCGGAAGGGCAGCGGTGGCGTACCGCGTCGTCGCGGGTGTCTCGCTGGCCGGCGGCGATCCGATCGGCGACCGGGCTGGGTGGCCGGAAGCGATCGACGCCTGGCTGACCGAAGCTCGCCGGTATGCCTGGACGCCAGGGGTCGTGGGGGCCAGCGAGAGTGGTGTGTCGAGCTACCGCGATCATGGGCTGGCGGCTGTCCAGCTCGGCGACGAGGCAGTCCTCGACACGGCGACCTTCAGCCTGGCGTCCCGGCCGATGCGGTCCGTCCGGCAGGCGGTACGGCGGGCCGAACGACGGGGGCACGTGGCACAGGTCCGCCGGTTGCGCCAGATCGACGGCCACGAACTCGACGAGCTGTCCCGGCAGGTGGCCGGCTGGCGTGCAGGTCAGGCGGAGCGCGGGTTCTCGATGGCGCTCGGGCGGTTCGGGGATCCCCGGGACAGCGACGCGGTGGTGGTCAGCTGCCGCGACGCCGACGCGGAGCTGGTCGCGATACTGAGTCTGGTGCCCTGGAACGACGACGGGCTCTCGCTCGATCTGATGGTCCGCTCGCCGAACGCCGGCAACGGGGTGATCGAGTTCATGGTCAACGAACTCGTCCGAGCCGGTCCGGACCTGGGAGTCACGCGGATCTCCCTCAACTTCGCGGTCTTCCGCGAGGTGTTCGAGCGCGGCGGCCTGACCGGAGCCGGCGTCGCGGCGCGGGTTCGGTATCGCGTCCTGCTCGGGCTGAGCCGGTTCTGGCAGATCGAGTCGCTGTACCGGGCCAACGCCAAGTACCGGCCGGCCTGGAATCCGCGCTTCGTCTGCTACCCGCGCACCCGCGACCTTCCCCGGATCGCGTCGGCCACTCTGCAGGCGGAGTCGTTCGTCCGCTGGCCGCACCGTCGCAGGCCCCACCTTGCGGTCGCCGGCCGGGCCGCGGCGGGTCACGGGTGACGGGCGTCGCCCGATGCGGTCGTGGTGCCGAGGGTGAAGTAGGCCTCTTCCTCCTGCGCGAAGTGCAGCGTGAGGACGGCGTCGAGTCCGTACAGGGTGGCGCGGAGATCGTCGAGCTGGTCGGGTTGGATCCGGCGCGACTCGGCGAGATGACGACCGATGCGACGAACCAGTCGTTCGATCTCCGCGTGCTCGCGGCTCATCGTGAAGGTGCCTTCCGGGCCGCCCAGGACGTCGGCCAGCGCCGGGTAGAGGGTGTGTTCCTCGGCGTACTCGTGGGGCAGCAACCGGTCGACGAGGAGTGCGTAGGTGCGGGCGACGATCGTGTCGGTGCGTGGACCGGTGCCACCCGCGACGGCGTCGGCCGCTTCTCTGACCGCGGCGCGAACCTGGATCAGATCCTCGTGCTCCTTGGCGAAGCGGTGCAGCAACGCGTCGGCCTCGGTGTGAGGTTTCCGCGTCCGGCCGCCGAGCGCTCGCAGCGCGTTCAGGATGACGACCAGATCGATCCCCTCCTGGACGACCGCGCCCGCCACAGGTCCCAGCCGGCCACCGGCCGCGGCGAGCATCGCGAGCAGGGAGAGCGCGGTCCCGGCCGCGGCGCTCTGCACGGCGAGTCGCCGGGTACGGCGTGCGACCTCGACGGCGTCGGCGAGCCGGTCGATGCGGTCGTCGAGGATGACCGCGTCGGCGGCCTGCGCCGCGGCGGTGGAGCCTCGGGAGCCGAGGGCGATGCCGACGTCGGCAGCGGCGAGCGCCGGCGCGTCGTTGATGCCGTCACCGACCATCGCGGTGATTCCGCGCGCCCGGGTCGCCCGTACCTGCTCGATCTTGCCGGCCGGGGTCACGTCGGCGTGCACCTCGTCGACGCCCAGCATGCCGGCGACTTCGACGGCGTTGTCGACGTGATCGCCGGTGAGCAGCATGACGCGCCGGATTCCCGCTGCGCGCAGCCGGCGCATGGTGCGTGCGGCGTCGGTCCGGATCCGGTCGCGGACGAAGATCGCCGCGAGCGGCTCGGCGTCCCGGCAGACCCAGATGACGCTCGCCAGGTCGAGCCGGCCGCGCCGGGCGGCGCCCCGTGCCCAACTCGGCAGCACGAGTCCGGGAGGCAGCTTCCCCACCTGAACCTGCTGGCCGTCGATGATTCCGACAGCGCCGCGACCGGGCTCTTCGGTCACCGATTCGGCGCGCAGTGGTGTCACACCGGCGCGCTCGGCGGCCCGCAGGACCGCACCGGCGAGCACGTGCGGTGAGTACTGCTCGATCCCGGCCGCGGACGCCAATGCCTCTGCGCGGGTCGTCCCGGGCGCCCAGACCACGTCGACGACCTCGGGGCGGCCGGCGGTCACCGTACCGGTCTTGTCCATGACGAGCGTGTTCACCCGGCCGAGCAGTTCGAGCGCCGCACCGCCCTTGACCACGACGCCTGCCCTGGAAGCGCGAGACATCCCACCGGTGACGGCGATCGGCACCGCGAGCAGCAGCGGGCACGGAGTGGCGGTGACCAGTACGGCGACCGCCCGTCCGGGGTCGCCGCTGATCGTCCACGCGAGCGCCGCGATCAGCAACGCGGCCGGCAGGAAGAAGACGGCGATCCGGTCGGCCAGCCGCGCGACCGGCGCGCTGCTCGCCGCGGCCTCCTGGGCCAGTTCGACCACGCCTGCATAGGTACTGTCCGCCGCACTGGCCGTCGCCCGGAGCTCGACCACGGCGCCGGCGTTGACCACCCCGCTGCGCACCTGGTCCGACGCCGGCCGGGTCACCGGAACGGCCTCGCCGGTCAGCGCCGACTCGTCGAACGTCCCGTCCCCGAGCAACGCGCCGTCGACAGGCACCACCTCGCCGGGCAGCACCACGACCTGGTCCCCCTGCCGCACCTGGCCGATCACGACCGTGACGACGTCGTCGCCTTGGCGTACGTGTGCCTGGCTCGGAGCCCGTTGCAGCAGCGCGGACAGATCACGACCGGCCCGGCGCTGCGCGGCCTTCTCCAGTACCCGTCCGGTCGCGACCATCACCGCGATGATCGCGCCCGCAAGATACTCCCCGACCGCGAGCGTGCCGCCCAGTGCGAGCAGCGCCAGCAGATCCGCGCCGTACCGGCCGGCCCGCAGGTCCGCGACGACCCACACGACCGCGGGTAGCAACGCCACCAGATCCGCGGCGGCCCACAAGCTGTCGGCGCGGACCGGTCCGCCGAACCGCGCGGCTCCACCGGCGGCCAGCAGCGCGGTGACCAGCACGAGCAGGACAGTCTCTCCTGACACCCTCACCCGTCCGACGCTGACCGTAGCCATGCCCCGACGATTCCTCCCGCGAAGCTGGACCGCCAGGGCACCATGGCTCTGCCCGTAGGTCCTTCCGGCCCAGTACGGACCGGGTGTCAAGAAGCGGCCGCGCCGATCAAAAGGTCGGTGTGCCGCCGCCGGACAGGGCGAGGGCGTGGTCGGCGAGCGCGTACGGCGCTCCGGCGGCGATGGACATCCGGGGCCAGTCCTGGAGGCCGGCGCGCAGTGCGGCGATGTCCTCGTTCTGCACCGGTTCACCGGCGCGGGCCGCGGCGATCGCGCGGACGGCGGCGGCCGAGATCGGCAGCACCGTACGCAGCGCGTCGAGCCACGGCCGGAGCTCGGCGGCGATCGGCCCGTCGAGCGCCGCGGCCGCGATCGCCGCCTGGGCAACCGTCTCGTCGAGCGCCGACAAGGCCGCCGGGTCCGGACCCGCCAGCACCCGCCGGCACTCCTCGGCCACCCGGCCGGGCCGTTCGGCGAGGATGCTCGGCCCGGCGAGCTCGGCCAGCACCCTGAGGGACTTGCCCTGGCCAGTCTCGTCCAGCGCCCGCGCGAACGATGCGTCCGCCTCGTACCCGTGCGGATCGCGCGCCCAGTCCAGCGCAGTACACAGTGCAGGCAGTCCGGCGAGCGGCTGCAGCGCAGCGTTCGCGCCGTACCCGGCGAGGACGTCGGCCAGCCCGGGATCCCGGCCCTGCAACGGGGCCAGCGGGAGGCGCCGGGGCGTCATGGTGTTCGCGAACACGCCGTCGACAGAGTCCCAGTCGTTGACCGGGTAGTTGTCCCAGAGCCAGATCGGGCGCTGGAGTTGCTCCGCCACCGCGCGAACCTGCGCGGCCGTGACCGTCGGAGAGATCACCGCGGAACCGGTCCAGCACGCGACCAGATCACTGTGCAGCAACTCGCCGAGCCGCTGCCGGTAGGGCGACGACTCGACACCCCAGTAGTGCGTCGGGCACACCAGCAGCTCGGCCCCCAAGCCGGCGAGCCGATCGTGCACGGCATTGACCACGCCGGCCTGGGCAGCCGCCATCGGATGCGGATCATTGGCGTACGCCGACCGGGTGGCCGGATCCAGCTCCGCGTCGAGGTCGTCGAAGGCGATGATGATCCGGCCGAATCCCCTCCGCACCATCTCGGTCAACCGGTCGATCAGCACGGCGAGCTCGTCCGCGGCGGCGAGCCGCATGGCGTGTTCGCGGCGCAACGGCGCCCCGGGCGAGACCCGCCAGGTGGCCGTCATCCCGAGGTCGTTGGTGAGGGCAACCAGTTCGTCCAGGTGGTTGCCGTCCGCACCGTACGGCTGCCGCCAGTCCGGCCCGGTGCGGTCGTCGGCAGAAGGACCGTAGACGTACGCCGTGGCGCCGTGCCGGTGTGCGCGGCGGACGACCTCGGCGCGGTCGGCAGGACTCCACAGAGGGCCGTAGAAACACTCCAGGACGGCCCGGTCGGTGATCGGCACGGCTCGTGTCTACGGGCGCGGCGCCGTGGTTGTCAATATTGGACTAGACGAGTTTACGGCACCTTGCCGTCCGGCGCCGCGGACCAGACGGTCACCGAGGTCCGAGCGCCGGTACAGCACCGAGCGGCCGTGGCGGGCGGACAGCAGCAGACCGGCCGCGCGCAGCGCCCGCAGGTGCTGGTTGACCGCGGTCGGCGTGACGCCCAGCCGGACGGCGAGCTCGGTCGACGAGGTCGGCGTCTCGAGCAGGCTCATCAGCCGCGCGCGAACCCGGCCGATCAGGCCGACCAAGGCGTTCGGCGGCGTGGTCGTCTCGGTCTGCCACAGGGTCCCGAGACCCCGTGCCGGGTACATGATGTGCGGCGGCTCGTCGGCGGAGATCGGCGCCGACGCCCGCCTGCTGAACAGCGAGGGGACCAGGGTGAGCCCGCGCCCCGCGGTCGAACAGCGGTACGACAGGTCGCTGCGCAGCCGTACCGTCACCACGCTCTCCTCGAGGCGGACGTGCGGGTCGATGTCGGCGAACATCGCCGCGAGGCCGGACTGCGCCGTCACTCGCCCGCGGTACACGACGTCGGCCTCCAGCACGGTCCGCATCCGTTGCCAGTACGGCTCGAAGCAGGCGTCCCAGTACTCCCGCAGCGCCGACAGCACCCGGGTGAGAACGCGGTCCGGCCGGCCTCGCAGCACGGGCGGCAACCCTGCCGGATGGACCTCCGCCAGGTCGGCGCGGACGACGGTGCCGGGTGTCCCGGTGAGGGCGGCGAACTCGTCCTCGATCCTGCCCAGCGGGGTGTACGGCCGCGGTGTGAGGAAGTCCGGCGTCCACAGCGCGTCGTTGGTCAGCGCGCGCAGCAGGTCCAGCCGCAGTGCGGCCCGCGACGGCTCGGTGGCCCGCAGCCAGGGCAGCTGCAACGGGAACCGGCCCGGGTCGCGCAGGGTCCGCAGCGACAGCACCAACTCGTTCAGCGGTGAGATTGCGAAGCGCACCTCTCCGAGGTCGTTGCCGACGAGCTCGTACTCGATCATGAAGCATTACGCTACATCGGTGGTGCCGCCGCGCGGCGGATGCGACAACTGACGGGTGCCTGAGCTCCTCCGCGATCCCGTCGAACGAGCGCTCGCCTGCGCCGTCGCCGCCCTCTCGCTGTCCCGCGGCATGTTCTTCGCCGTCAGTGCCCTCTACTTCACTCGTGGTGTCGGACTCTCACCGGCTACGGTCGGCATCGGGCTCACTGTCGCCGGCGGAGTCGGCGTCCTGGCGTCGTACGCCGGTGGCCGGCTGAGCGACCGGATCGGCGCCGATCGGCTGCAGCAGTGGGCTCTCGCTGCGAACGGCGCCGCCCTGCTGGGTTACGCCTTGGCCCGCGACGTCGTCAGCTTCGTCCTGGTGGCGGCCTGCGTCTCCGCGTCCCGCGGCCTGCAGAGCACCGCTCAGATGACGTTGCTCGCCCGGTGGTACGTCGGCCCGGAGCGGGTCGCTGTCCGCGCCCGGCTGCGCGTGGTGATGAATGTGGGTATCGGCATCGGGACGCTGCTCGCGGGCCTGGCTCTGGTGGTCGACACGGCCACGGCCTATCGCCTGACCGTGATGCTCGTCGGCGCGCTCACGATGCTCGGCACGCTTCCGCTGATCGGCTTGCGCCGCAGGGTTTCCGGGCTGGCCGAGCGGATGGACTCCGCGGCCGGCCCGGAAGCGCCGCGGGGACCTTCGCCGCTGCGCGATCGGACGTACGTGACGTCGACGGTGCTCAACGCCGTACTCGCCATGCATTTCGGGCTGACGAGCATCGGCATACCGCTGTGGGTGGCGGATCACACCGAAGCCCCGACCGTCGTCGTCTCGGCGCTGCTGGTGGTCAACACCGCCTACGTCGCGCTGTTCCAGGTGCGCGCGTCGCGGGGCACGCAGGACCTGCGCACGGCCGGGCGATCGGTCCGCCGGGCCGGGCTGCTCCTGCTCGCCGCCTGCGTGCTGTTCGCCGTCGCGGGTCATCTCGGTGCCGCGGCCGCGACCGGGGTCCTGCTGCTGGCCGCCCTCGCTTCCTCGGCGGCCGAGACCCGCGGCGAAGCCGGGAGTTGGGGTATGGCGTTCGAACTCGCCGATCCAGCCCGCGCCGGCGCCTACCAGGGCCTCAGCCAGACCGGGCTCGCACTCGCACTGATGCTCGGCCCAGCGGTCGTCACCACGACCGCCGTCGACCATGGCACACCGGGCTGGCTGGCCCTCGGCGCGATCTTCGCCCTCACCGGCACCGCGACCGCGGTCCTCGCGAACCACGCCGCCAAGCATCGGTCCCAGCTGGTGGACGAGCCCGCTTCGGCGACTGGGGTTTCGTGAGCGCTACGGAGTAGGAGTTGGCGATGGGGGCGGCGTGCTCGTGGACTTCGGAGTCGGCGACGGGCTCGGCGGGGTCGAGGTGGGAGTCGACGACGGTGTGGGCGACGACGACGACTTCGTCGGGGTCGGCGACGACGAAGGGGTCGGGCTCGGCGAGGAGGACGGTGTCGGGCTCGAGGCAGTGGGAGTCGGGGTGGGACTGGGGGTATCCGACGGCGTCGCGGTCGGAGTGGTCCGCGTCGTCCTTGCGGCCTCGGAAGGCCGGGTACTCGTCGTCGTCGGGTCGCTGGTCGTCGCCGAGGTCGTCGGGGTGGCAGTTGACTGGCTCGGCCGCGGGCCGACGTCAACGGTCGGCGGCAGGTCGTTCCCGGTGTTGCGCAGGACGACGCCCGCCGCGATCGCGCCGGCGAGGACGAGCACGGCAGCGGCCGCGATGAGCAGGGGCTTCCGGCGGCCGGAAGACTCGCCCAACGGCGCGGCCACCGGCGCGGCGACAGGTTCGGGAGGTGGTCCCGCGGGCGGCTCGGCGACGAGCGGCACGGTGGGGAACGACTCGGCCGCGAGTGACATGACGGTGAGCTGCTCGGCCGTCGGACGGTCCTCGGGTGCCTTGGCCAGCATTCGCAGCAGTACGCCGTCGTACGGGCCGGCGAGCTCCGGACGCAGCTGGGCCGGCGGGACCGGCGGCGTGTCGACGTGCTGGTACAGCACCGCGGTCGGGTGGTCGCCGACGAACGGCGGGCGGCCGGTGACCAGCTGGTACAACACGCAGCCCAGCGCGTACACGTCCGACTCCGGTCCGCCCTGGAGACCTCTGGCCCGCTCGGGGGCGAGGTAGTGCGGGCTGCCGAGGATCTCGCCGGTGATCGTCAGCTCCTTGGTCTCGGCCCCGGGCAGATGGGCGATCCCGAAGTCCGCGACCTTCACGGTCCCGTCGGCCGCGACCAGCAGGTTGCTCGGCTTGATGTCGCGATGCACGACGTTCTGCGCGTGCGCGGCCGCGAGACCGACCGCGGCCTGCTCGACGATCGTGATCGCGCGCTCCCACGACAGCGAGCCGCTCTCGGCCAGCTCGGCCGCGACCGACCGGCCCTCGACGAGCTCCATCACCAGGTAGAACGTGTCGTCGTGCTCACCGAAGTCGTAGACGGCCACGATGTGCGGATCGGTCAGCCGCGCGGCGGCCCGCGCCTCCCGCTGGAAACGCTCCACCGCCGAGGTGTTCTGGACCGACCGGAGCATCAGCTTGACCGCGACCTCACGCCCCAGCGTCTCGTCCGTCGCCCGGTAGACCTCCCCCATGCCGCCCCGCCCCAAGGACGCGCCCAACCGGTACCGCTCCGCGATCAGCATCCGACTCCCGTACCCATGCCACTCCACCAGCAACCGCCCACGTCCAATTGGTCAGGCTATCCCGCGGATCAACCTGCGCCCCAATCGGGCGAACGACGAGGAACTCCCCGGCCGTGCCGTCACGGTCGGGGAGTTCCTGGTCATGCGATGTCAGGGATAGCTGACCAGGTAGCGCTGCTGGTTGGCGGTGTTCGCGGTGCCGCCGGTGGTGTTGATGACGTTGGCGATGGTGCCGACGCCGCCGAGGGAGACCGAGACCAGGTCGTGGAAGCGCACGCCGGCGGTGTCGGGGACCTCGAAGGAGCGGGAGGCGACGATCGAGTTGTTGGGGCTGAAGAAGCAGTAGCTGCCGACACCCCACGCCTCGTGGGACGTCACGGTGTTCGCCACCTTGTACGCCGCCCAGCCCTGTGTCCCGCCGCCGCTCGACCACGACGCCTGGTCCGGTACGTCGTACGGGAACTCGTTCTGGAAGAAGTACGTGCGGCCGCCGTTGCCGTTCCAGAGCACCTCGTACTGCTGGTAGTGCTCGACGAACAGCCCGTACATCGTCACGTCGTTGCCGTTGACCACCAAACCGTTGGCGGCGGTGTTCACGGTCCAGCCGACACCGTCGCCGTGGTCACCACGCCACAACCACAGGTGGTCGCCGATCACGTCGTTGCTGTTCACCTGCAGGCTGGCTCGCCCCGAGCCATCGAACCGAGCTCCAGCAGCTGACCGCCTTCCGCACCGAGGCGGGCCTGCCGACCACCAACCCGCACGAGGGCCATGACATGCCGGGCATGATGCGCGCCGACGAACTACTTGCCCTTAGCAACCTCCAGGGCCCCGCCTTCGACAAGACCTTCACCACCGAGATCCAGGACCACCTCAACCAGTCCGCCCTGATCACCCGCAGCGTGAAGACCGCCGGCCGGTCCCCGGCCGTCAAGTCCCTCGCCACCAAGATCGAGCAGACCCGAACCACCCAACTGGCATCCCTGCACCTCCGGCCCGTAGATCCGGTCCGCTCAGCGGGGCCGGAGGCCGTCGAGGATGAGGGCGAGCATGTGCGGGGCCCGGTCCTCGGGGTGGGTCGCGGCGCGCCAGAGTGCGCCGGTGAGTTGGAGGAAGTCGCCCGGGTCGGCGTCGGGGCGGATGCTGCCGTCCCGCTTGCCGGCGTCGAGCAGGTCGGTGATCGCGGCAACGACCGGCCCGTACGTCTGCTCGCTGATCGTCTGGTGCGCGGTGGGGCTGAGTGCGTCGCCGAGACCGTGCTTGCGGCGCATCGCGTCGACGAGCCCGAGCGTCCACTCCTGGAGCGCCGCGATCGGTGCCATCCGGGACAGCAACTCCGGCACGGCTCCGACGATCCGCTCGACCTCGTCCTGGTAGACGGCGAGCACCAGCGCCTCCCGGGTCGGGAAGTTGCGGTACAGGGTGCCGGCGCCGACGCCCGCGCGCTGCGCGACCTGGTTCATCGACGTGCGGTCGTCGTCGAGGAACGCCTCGCGGGCGGCCGCGACGATCCGGGCCCGGTTCTCCCGCGCGTCCGAACGAACCATCAGAAGTCCTCGCCTTGATAAGTGGAGAGCTCTCCACTACGGTATCCGGAGAACTCTCCACATAGCCTAGAGGAGCATCATGCAGTACATCAAGCTCGGCACGACCGGCCTGGACGTGTCCCCGATCGCGATCGGCGCGATGACGTACGGCGAGCCCGACCGCGGGCATCCCGTCTGGTCGAAGGGCGAGGATGAGGCCCGCCCGCTGATCCGGCACGCGCTGGAGGCCGGGATCAACTTCTTCGACACCGCGAACATGTACTCGAACGGTTCCAGCGAGGAGATCCTCGGCCGCGCGCTGCAGGACTTCACCGACCGCGACAGCGTGGTGATCGCGACCAAACTCCGGCACCCGATGCGCCTCGGCCCGAACGGCCGCGGCCTGTCGCGCAAGGCGATCATGACCGAGGTCGAGCACTCGCTGCGCCGCCTCGGGACCGACTACATCGACCTGTACCAGATCCACCGCAACGACCACGCGACACCATGGGAGGAGACCCTCGAGGCGCTCAGCGATCTGGTGAAGGCCGGCAAGGTGCGCTACCTCGGCGCCTCGTCGATGCACGCCTGGGAGTTCGCCAAGGCGCTGCACCTGCAGCAGCGCAACGGCTGGGCCCGGTTCGTGTCGATGCAGGACCACTACAACCTGCTCGCGCGTGAGGAGGAGCGCGAGATGATCCCGCTGTGTCTGGACGAGGGCGTCGGCACGATCATCTGGTCGCCGCTGGCCCGTGGCCGGCTGGCCCGCGGGTGGGACGACGCGAAGGCGACGGCGCGCTCGGAGACCGACGGCTCGTACGCCGACCTGCTGTACTCCCCCGCCGAGGAGGAGTCGAACCGCGCGATCCTCGACGCAGTCGGCCAGATCGCCCAAGCGCACGGCGTGACCCGCGCACAGGTCGCTCTCGCCTGGCTTCGACGTCAGCCGGTGGTCACCGCACCGCTGGTCGGAGCGGGCTCGATCCGGCAGATCGACGAGGCCGTGGCGTCGCTGGACGTCGAGCTCACCAACGACGACGTACAAGCTCTGGAGGCTCCCTACACGCCGCGGTACGACTGGCAGGGCGTGTCCGACGAGGCCGAGATGGAAGCCATCCGCCGGCGGGTTCCGGGCATGGCACTGGCCTGAGCCGCGGCGCCCGTTCATTCCGGACGGGCTCGGTGCGGCCGGCGTGGGACGAGGACGCGGAGCTGGAGTTGGAGGCCGAAGCGGGTGGTGGGGTCGGCCAGGTCGAGGTCGCCGATCTCGACGGCTCGGCGTAGGCGGTAGCGGAAGGTGTTCGCAGGCACCTGCAGTGCGTCGGAGGCGATCGCGACGTCGCCGAACGCGTCCAGCCAGGCGTGCAGGGTCTCGACGAGGTTGCTCCGGTGCCGCTCGTCGTAGCGGATCAGCCGTTCCAGCGCCTCGCCCGGACGGTCACCGCGAGCCGCGGCCAGATCGCGCAGGTCGAGCACGAGCGATTCGACCTGTACGTCGGCCAGCCGGGCGATCCGGGGTGCGCCGCGCCGCTCCCGGAGCACTCGTAAGGCGCGGTCCGCAGCCGCGCGCGCCTGGACGATGCCGGCCAGGTCGCGGGCGGCGGGCCCGAGCCCGACGATCGGGCACATCCGGTCGCCGACCCGGTGCAGGAAGTCGGTCGCGATGCGGACGACGCTGTCCTCGGTCGCCGGGACCAGGCCGTAGATCACGCCGCCGACGAGTGCAGCCGCGGACCGTGGCTGCACCGCACCCAGATGGACGGCGAGCGCGTCGCCGACCCGTTCGAGTTCCTGCGCGACGATCGCGCCGTCGGCGGCGGACTCGCGGAGCGCGACCGCGAGCACGACCAGGGACCGGCCGGCCAGTCCCAGCCGTTCGAGAGCGTCGCGCGCACCCGCACCGCCTTCGAGCGCCGAGCTGAGCAGATCCGCCCGGAGACGACGCTGTACGTCGGCCCCCGCGCGCACCCGCAACAGGTGCAGGGCAACGAGCTTCACGGCCTCCGTCAGGGCCCCGGTCCGCTCCTCGCTCAGCGGCTCGGGCACCGCCGCCCAGATCGAGCCGAGGAACTCGTCCCCGGCGCGGACCGCGATCGCCACCCGGAGCATCGTCAGGCCGGACCGGCTGTCGGGCAGCGGCTCGATGTACACCGGCCGGTCGCTGCGGTGCAGCTCGCGGAACACGCCCCGCTCGGACAGCATCCGGGAGAACCGTTCCGGAACCTGCCGGCCGAGAATGGTTTCCACCCGGGACGCGTCGGCCTCGTCCTGGCGGCCGGAGAAGGCCAGCACGCGGGAGTTGCGGTCCTCGATCGTGATCGGTGCGTCGAGCAACGCGGCGACGGCGTTGGCGACCGCGAACAGGTCGCCGGACGGCAGCCCGCCGAGCGACTCGGGCTGCGCGACGCCGACGTCGCCCTCGGCCAGCAACGACCGCAGCATCGCGGCGAGGTGCGCCCACGGGACACCGCGGCTGAGGCCCAGCAGCGCGACGTTCGCCGCGTCCGCGGCCGCCCTGACAGCAGGCGTCAACGGCACCGGCGCCCGCAGGACGAGAGCCGCGGCCGCACCACGCCGAAGACCCCCGAGGAGCTCGGCGATCCGCTCCGGATCGTCCAGGCCGACGCCGAGGATCAGGGCGTGCGGCGGCAGCGGCGGAGCGTCGACCGGGTCGTGGATGACCACCCCGCCGATGCCGCCGATACCGGCGGCCGGCTCGGTGTCGCCGTGCACCAGGTCGAGCAGGGTCGCCCCGAGATCGTCGACGATCCGGGACAGACTGGCCCGTGGGCGGCTCGAGCTCATCGCGGAGAGCACCTCCCGAAGGTAGGCGCGGA
Source organism: Kribbella sp. NPDC003505 (assembly GCF_040610875.1). Lineage (NCBI taxonomy): Bacteria > Bacillati > Actinomycetota > Actinomycetes > Propionibacteriales > Kribbellaceae > Kribbella > Kribbella sp. NPDC003505. The sequence goes on from NZ_JBEXNA010000009.1 coordinate 21,899, forward strand.
CGTACTCAGAGTACTTCGTCCGAGCGGACAAGATCCAGCACGAAACCTGTCCGGCCGGACAACTACACCGCCAGCCACTCGACCCCGGTCGTGACCTCGTCCAGCAACTCGGGCACGGGCGACACCCCCGATCCCGGCCCCGTCGGTACGGCGAGCTGTCCGTCGACCAGCACGAACGGCTCGGTGATGTCCGTGCGGTAGTAGCGACCGGACGCCGACGTGTCGCCCGGCAGGACGAACCCGGGAAGCGCGGCCAGCGCGACGTTCGCGGCCCGGCCGATGCCGGTCTCCAGCATCCCGCCACACCACACCGGCACGCCGTGCGCGACGCACACGTCGTGGATCCGGCGCGCCTCCAGGTAGCCGCCGACCCGGCCGGGCTTGATGTTCACGACCTGGCAGGCGCCCAGCCGGATCGCCGCGGCGGCCGATCGCGCGGACGTGATCGACTCGTCCAGGCACACCGGCGTCTCGATCAGCCGCGCCAGCTCGGCGTGACCGAGCACGTCCTCCTCGTCCAGCGGCTGCTCGATCAGGAGCAGCCCGAACGGGTCCAGCCGGGCCAGGTGCCGCGCATCGGCCGGCGTGTACGCCGTGTTCGCGTCGACCTGCAGCAGGACGTCGTCGCCGTACCGCTCGCGGACCGCTCGGACCGGCTCGACGTCCCACCCCGGCTCGATCTTGAGCTTGATCCGCAGGTAGCCCTCGTCGAGGTAGTTGCCGACCGCATCGAGCAGGGCCGGGACGCTGTCCATGATCCCGACCGACACCCCGCACGGCACCCGGTCGTGCACCGCGCCGAGCTCGCGGGCGAACGAACGCCCCTCGGCCCGCAGCTCGGCGTCGAGGACGGCGGTCTCGAGCGCGGCCTTCGCCATCCGGTGCCCCCGGTACGGCGTCAGCACCGTCGCGACCGCGTGCGCATCGATCGGGCCGGCCGCCGCCAGCGCGGGCACCAGGAACCGCCGCAGCACGTCGGCAGCGCCGTCGACGTACTCCGACGAGTACAACGGATCGGTCATCGCCACGCACTCGCCCCAGCCCTCGGACTCGTCGGTGACGACCCGCAGCAGCAGGACGTCACGCGTGGTCTGGGTGCCGAACGACGTACGGAACGGAGCGACGAGCGGCATCGAGACGTGCCGCAGTTCAACACCGGTCAGCTTCACTGCTCTCTCCTCACTGCTCTCTCCTCACGACGTACCAACCTGCTCGGTCGAAGCCGGTGATCCGCCCGCCGTCCGCCAGCAGTACCCCGAGCGTGTCGCGCACCGCGGTCCGCCACTGCCGGGCGAGCGCCGGCTCGCGCACCCGCAGCGCCTCGACGTCCGACGGCACCGCGACCAGGTAGGTGGCGGCACCCGTCGGACGTACGACCGGCGCGCCGGCCTCAGAGATGCCGAGGGCAACGACCGCCGAGCTGGTGTCGACGGCGACGGGTGCGCCGTCGCAGGCTGCCACGGCGACCGGATCGGCGAGCCGCCAACGGACCAGCAGCCGGTCGGAGTCGTCGCCGCCGTTGATCGCGTCGGTCATCGCGCCGTAGAAGTTGGGTAGGTACTCGTCGGCCCGGGCGCCGAGCTTCACCAGGTTGAAGTAGGCGTTGCGCCTGATCAGCGGGTCGAACGTCCAGGCCACCTCCGAGACGCCGCGGCGCAGCGCCCAGGCCCGCTGGTGCAGCTTGAGCGCGAAGCCCACACCACGCCCGATGCCGTCCCGGGACACCCCGGCGATGTGGCTGTGCAAGGCGTCCTCGGCGGGGGCGTGGAAGAAGCCGACGCAGGCGCCGATCAGCCGGCCGCCGACGAACGCGCCGCCGACATAGTTGCCGGCCTTGGTCAACGCGCGCAACAGCTCGACGGTGACCTGGGGGTTGGTACCGTTGCCCCAGATCGCGCCGTACAGCCGCACGACGCCCTCCAGCTCGGTCAGGTCCCAGATCTCGCGGACCACCACTCCCGCGCTCAGCGCCGCCGCCTCCGCTGCGGCCGTCGCGCGGTCCTGGACCGGGTCGGCCAGGACCCGCAGCCCGCCCTGGTCTTCAGCTCTTGTCATCGTCGCCCCGTGCCAGTCGTCGTCAGGTGCCGGATCGGATCGGCCAGCAGGTCCGCGACGAGCGCGCGCAGGAGCTCGGTCCGTGCCGCGAGCGGTTCGATCAGGACATGCTCGTCGTCGGCGTGTGCACCGCCGCCGACCGCACCGAGTCCGTCGAGCGTCGGTGTCCCGGCGCCGGCCGTGAAGTTGCCGTCCGACGCACCGCCGACCGCGGCCGTTGTCGGCGCCGGCATCCCGAGCCGGGCCGCGACGGCGCGGATCCGTTCGAGAAGTACCGCGGACGACTCCAGCGGCGGCCTGTTCGGCCCGCCGCCGACTTCGATGGCGGCCCCCGGGAGCGCCGGTCGCAACTCACGCATCGCTGCGTCGACGCGATCCTGCTCGGCGGTCGTCCGGGCTCGTACATCCACCGCGAACGATCCGGCCGCCGGGACCGTGTTGGTCGTCGTTCCGGCGCGGGAGCTTGTCGGCGTGACCGACGTGCCGAGTTCCGGTGCGCCGAGTGCATGCACGGCGAGTGCCTGGTGGGCGAGCTCCAGGGTCGCGTTGATCCCGCGCTCCGGCTCGAGGCCCGCATGGGCAGCGCGGCCGGTGATGCGTACGTCGTACAGCGACACGCCCTTGCGCTCGGTCTTGAGCGCGCCGCCGTCGGCGGAGGCCTCGAGCACCAAGGCGGCCTCCGCGACCCGGGCCTCGTCCTCGATCAGCGATCGCGACGACGGGGAGCCGAGCTCCTCGTCGCCGGTGACGAGCAGGGTGACGCCGTCCTGTCCGGCGGCGGCGTGGAAGGCCATCGCGAGCCCGGCCTTCATGTCGAAGCAGCCCGGCCCGCGCAGTACGCCGCCCTCGACCGAGTACGGGCGGGTCGCCAGCGACCCCAGCGGCCACACCGTGTCGTGATGGCCGAGCAGGAGGACCCGCGGCCGCGCGCCGAGCCGCCAGCGCAGATGGGTGCGGCCGTCGAGCACGATCCGCTCGGGCCCGACCCCGAGCCGAGCCGTGCCGATCCGCGCCACCACCTCGGCGGAGCGGGCGACCGCGGACAGGTCGGCCGACGGCGACTCGCACTCCACGAGCGCCTGGATGTCCGCCAGGAGATCAGTCGGCATCACTTCACCCGCGGAGTCGCCCGCACCCCGAAGTGGACGTACTGTTCGCCGGTCGGCAACTCGTAGAAGGTCACCGGCGCCCAGGTCTCGGCCTCCGGCGGCTTGACCAGGAACTGCCTAGGCCCGAACGGCACCATCGGGTACTCCTCCACCGGGTCGGGCACGAGCTCGGCGAGCGGACCGGTCAGGATCGTCCGCAGCAGCGGCCCGTCGGCCGTCGCCTCGACCTCCATCCGGACCGACGCGCGCTCGTAGGCTCCGACGTACGGCGTGACGTCCACCTCGACCGGCTCCGTGGGCGGAGCCACCGGCGCCGGCATCGCCACACCGGCCAGCTCGGCGAAGATCTCGCGGTACAGGTCCTCGTACAGATCGCGGGTGTTGCCGCCGTTCGTCAGCAACGTGACGGCAAGTCCTTGCGACGGCAGGACCCGCAGGAACGCGGCCTGCCCGAGGGTGTTGCCGTCGTGGCCGTACAACCGTTGGCCGTCCCAGCCGAAACGGATCCAGCCGAGTCCCCACGAGTCGCCGAGGACGTGCTTGTCCGGCAGGTCGGCCTGGTGCTCGGTCATCGCCGTCGCGCTGGCTTCGACGAGCAGCCGGTGCCCGTCGGCGGTCGTACCGCCGTCCAAATGCAAGCGAGCGAATGCCAGCACGTCGGACACCGTCGACGTCACGAGTCCCGCGGGTCCGACCGACCGCGGCAGTCCCCAGACCCGGACGGGCTGCTGCTTCCCGTCCCGCTCCTCATGACCGACCGCCGCGGCGAACACCAGCGCTTCCTCCGGCAGCGTCGTCGTGTGGGTCAGACCGAGCGGTGTGAACAGACGCTCGCGCATCGCCTGGTCCCAGGTCTTGCCGGTGACCTTCTCGATCACACGACCGAGCAGCGAGTAGCCCGAGTTGCAGTACGACCAGGTCGCGCCGAGCGGATGGTTCTGCGCCGCGTCGGCCAGCAGGTCGACGTACCTCTCCAGGCAGTCGTCGCCGCGCCCGGTGTCGGTGAAGATGTCGCCGTCGATCCCGCTGGTGTGGGTGAGCAGGTGCCGCAGCGTGACGGCCTTGGTCACGTCCGGGTCCTTCAGCCGCAGCTCCGGCAGCACCTCCACGAGCGGAGCGTCGAGGTCGAGCAGCCCCTCGTCGACCAGTTGCATCGCGACGGTCGCGGTCCACACCTTGGTGATCGACCCGATCTGGAACACCGACTCCCCCGTCACCGGAGCGCCCGTGTTCAGGTTGAGTACGCCGTACGACGCCTCTACCTGCTCGTCCGCGCGAAGGATGCCCAGCTGCGCGCCCGGCACGTGGTGCCGTTCCGCCAGCCGGGCCAACCGCTTCTGCCAGTGCGCAACGTCGATGCGCGGACGGCCCGAGCGGACGGCGTGCTGCTCGACCCACTCGACGATCCGGTGGTTGTAGTCGAGCCGCTGCGACGGCGGGCCGGTCAGGATGAACGCGTGTGACGCCTCCGGGTACAGGACCAGCCGTGTCGGCACGCCGAGCTCACGCAGCGCGGTGTGCCACTGCTGTGCCTGCCCGACCGGGCACCTGAGATCCTCCGCGCCGTGCAGGATCAGCGTCGGGGTGCGGACGGCCGCCACGCTCGCGATCGGCGACATCGCGGCGTACCGCTCGGGCTGCGTCCAGGGCAGGCCGCCGAGTTCGTGGGCGCTGAGGAAATGCCCGTCGTCGGAGGTCCCGGCCATGCTGACCAGGTCGCTGACCACCCCGCCGGCCACCGCGGCGGCGAACCGGTCGTCGTGCGCGGTCAGCCAGCACGTCATGAAACCGCCGTAGCTGTAGCCCGCGACCGCCAACCAGTCCGGGTCGGCCAGCCCCTCCGCGACGAGTTGGTCCAGCGGCTCGAGGAAGTCCTTGCTGTCGGCGACACCCCAGGCGCCCACCGCCCCGTCGAAGAAGGCCTCGCCGTATCCGTCGCTGCCGCGCGGGTTGACGAGCAGCACGGTCCACCCGCGCGCCGCAAGCTCCTGGTGGTACAGGTGCACCTCGTCGGCGGCTCCGTTCCAGGCGTTGTGCGGGCCACCGTGAATGTCGAGCAGCACCGGCGAGGGACCGGAGCGATCCGGATCACGCACCAGCCAGGCTTGCACCTGCGTCCCGTCCGAGATCGTGAACGTCCGCTCCTCGTGGGGGAACAGCTGCACGTCGTTCAGCGCCGATCCGTGCTCGGTCAACACTGTCGAGTCGCCGGTGGACAGGTCGACGACCGCGATCTCGCCGTACGACGTGCTGCCGGCGAGGGTGATCGCGGCGTTGCCGGAGGCAACGGACAGGCCGCCGACCACACGGTCGTCACCGGCCAGGACCGGACGGGCGTCAGTGCCGTCGCGGGCGACGGACCACAAGTTCGTGCAGCCGCGGTCGCGGACGCAGAAGTAGATCCGGCCGTCGTGCTCCTGCGGCCGCCCGCCCGGGTACGCGGTCGCGCCCGGCATCACGTTGCGATCAAGCGATCCGGACAGCTCGACGGTCTCCCCACCGTCCAGCGGAACGAGCAGCAACCGCAGGTGGCCCTTCGGCTCCCCCGGCCAGCCGATGACGAGCAACGCGTTGCCGTCCGCGGTGTAGTCGACGGTCGCCGCGAGACCGTCCGTGAGCGCGACTGCGCGTGGCTCGGCCTTCGGGTCGTCGACGGCGAGCAGGTGTACGGCGGTCCGGTACCGCAGATCGCTGTCGTCGCCGACGCGCCGGGTGAAGGCGAGCGTCGTACCGTCGGGCGACCACACGGGTTGTCCCGCGCTCTCCGGGTCGTCCGTCAGCCGACGTACGTCGTGCGTCTCGAGATCGAAGACGTGCAACTGGTTCCGCACAGCGCCGTACCGGCCGGCGCCATCGGCCTGGTAGTCGACGCGATCCGCGACCAGCGGACCGCTCGTGCCGTCGTCGACCGGCGCGCTGAACGCCAGCCGCCGGCCATCCGGGCTCCACACCGGCGCACCCGCGCCGAGGGACAGGTCGGTCAGCGTCTCCGCTTCGCCCCCGTCGGCGGTGAGGACGGCGAGCTGTCCGTCCCGTACGAACGCGACGCGCGTGCCGTCCGGTGACCAGGCAGGTGCGACGTCCTTCGGGCCCGCGGTCAGGCGGCGGGCCGGACCGCCGTCGGTCGCCGTGAGCCACAGCTGGTCGACGTTGCGGTCGAGGTCGGCGTCCAGAGTCCTCACCACGTAAGCGATCCGCGTGCCGTCCGGGGACAGCACCGGCTGGGACGGGACCACGAGATCGGTCAGGTCGTCGATACGCATCCGTCGGGTCATGGGGTACTCCTGTCGGTCGGGGCCGTAGGCCCGGGGACGGCGGCGAGCAGCTCGCGGGTGTAGTCGTCGCGAGGTTCGGCCAGGACGCGGTCGGTCGGTCCCTGCTCGACGATCCGGCCGCGGTACATCACCGCGAGCCGCGTCGACACGTACCGGACCACCACGAGGTTGTGCGAGATGAAGAGGATGGACAGACCGAGCTCGCGCTGGAGCTCACGCACCAGGTTGAGGACGGCGCCCTGGATCGAGACGTCCAGTGCGGACGTGATCTCGTCGGCGATCACCACCCGCGGCCGGCCGGCCAGGGCCCGCGCCAGCGCGACCCGCTGGCGCTGACCGCCGGACAACTGCGACGGGTAGGACGCGGCCTGGACGGGATCGAGATGGACGAGCCCGAGCAGCCGCTCGACCTCGGCCCGGCGGTCGGCCCGCGATCCTCCGGGCGGGACGACCTCCGCGACGCTCTCACCGATCCGCATCCGCGGATCCAGCGAGGAGTACGGATCCTGGAACACCATCTGCAACGGGCGCTGCCGGCCCCGCGTCGGCACCGGCCGGCCGTCCAGCAGGATCTGTCCGCCGTCCAGCGGCGCGAGTCCGACCGCGGCCCGGGCCAAAGTGGACTTCCCCGATCCCGACTCGCCGACCAGACCGACGATCTGGCCGGCCGGAACGGTCAGGCTGACACCGTCGACGGCCGTGGTCCGGCCGTAGCTGACCCGCACGTCGTCGAAGCGCAACTCGCTCACGGCGCCTCCACCAGCTCGTCGACGGACGATTCGACCGCGAGCGGCTCGCCCGCATGCCAGCAGGCGACCCGGCGTCCCGCGCCGTCGGCGGTCAGCGGCGGATCCTCCGCCCGGCAACGCTCGTCGGCCAGCGGGCAGCGGGCAGCGAACGCGCAGCCCTGCGGAAACTCCGCGGGCGCGACCGGCCGGCCGGGAATCACGGCCAGCGGCTGATCGAGATCGGTGTCCAGATCGGGCACGGCGGCCACCAGAGCGCGCGTGTACGGATGCCGCGCCCCGGTCGTCAGTTCGTGCGCGGGAAGGTCCTCCACGATCCGGCCGGCGTACATCACCAGCACGCGGTCGCACACCTCGCGGACGACGGTGACGTCGTGACTGATCAGGACCAGCGCGACGTCGTCGGCCTGCCGGATCGCGTCGAGCAGCTCGAGGATCTGCCGCTGCACGGTGACGTCCAGCGCGGTGGTCGGCTCGTCGGCGACGATCAGTGCGGGCGTGCCCATCAGCCCCAGACCGATCATCGCGCGCTGCCGCATCCCGCCGGAGAACTCGTGCGGATACTGCCGGATCCGTCGCTCGGCCGCGGGGATCCGCACCGCCCGCAACCGGTCGGCCGCCCGGGCCAGCGCCGCGCGCCGGCCCAGTCCCTGGTGGTGGCGGGCCACCTCGGCCAGTTGGCCGCCGATCCGTTGGGTCGGGTTGAACGACGTCATCGGGTCCTGGAACACCATCGCCAGCGAGGTCCCGAGCAGCCGCTGCCGCGCCTTGGTGTCGGGGCCGCGCAGGTCGGTCCCCAGGAACTGGACCCGCTCGGCGTCGACCTGCCCGGGAGCGTCGATCAGCCGCGAGACCGCCAGCGCGGTGAGCGACTTGCCGGAGCCCGACTCCCCCACCACGCCGAGCGCCTCACCTCGTCGTACGGCGAAGGACACCCCACGTACCGGGCGGATCTCGCCGGCCGGACCGGGGAAACTCACCGAGAGGTCGCGGACGTCCAGCACGACGTCCGACACCGGTTCGCCCTGTGCAGCTCGGTCCTCGGTCACGGGCCGTGAGATCGCACCGCGGAGGGCGCCGAGCCGGGTCACACCGAGGCCCTTGGCGACGGTCTCGCCGAACAGGTTGAACGCCAGCCCGGCGAGCAGTACGGCGGCACCGGGCGCCAGCGCGGCCGCCGGGTTCACGTAGATCGCGCCGATCCCGTCGTACAGCAGCCGGCCCCAGTCGTACGCCGGCGGCTGCACGCCGAGGCCCAGGAACGACAAGCCCGCGAAGGCCAGCAGCGCGCCGCCCGCGCCGAGCGTGGCGTTCACGACCAGCGGCTCGGCGATGTTCGGCAGCACGTGCCGGAACAGGATCCGGATCCGGCCGACCCCGGCGATCCGTGCGGCCGCGATGAAGTCGCGTGCGGCGAGTCCGGCGACCAGCGTCTGCGTCAGCCTGGCGAACGCCGGCGCCCCGGCCAGCCCGATCGCGAGCACGGCTCCGGTCGCGCCGACACCGAAGATCACGGCGAAGAACAGCGCGAGCAGCAGTCCCGGGAAGGCGACCGCGACGTTGACGGCGCCGGTCACGAGCCGGCCGAGCCGGCGCCCCAGCAGGAACGGCGCGGTGCCGAGCAGCAGGCCGGCCGCGATCGCGATCGCGGTGGCGGCGAGTGCGAGCTCGACGGACAGCCGCCCGGCCACCAGGACGCGGTAGAAGATGTCCCGGCCGAGGTTGTCGGTCCCGGTCCAGTGCTCGGCCGACGGTCCGGCCAGGATGTTGCCGGTGTCGACCGCGTTCGCCGGGCCCGACCAGATCACCGGCCCGAGGACGGCCAGGAGCAGCACCGCGACCACCAGGGCCGTCGCGGTGAGTCCGAGCGGGGTCCGGAGTACGCCGATCCATCGTCGCCGCTGCATTCAGTCCTCCCGGATGATCGAGCGCGGGTCGAGCAGGGCGAGGGCGACGTCGACGACGGTGTTCGCGGCCAGCACGCCGACGCCGTACACGAGGACGATGCCCTGGACGACGGGATAGTCCTTGTCGAGGATCGACTGCACGATCGTCATCCCCAGGCCCGGCCAGCTGAAGACGTTCTCGATCAGCACCGTCCCGGCAACCATCGAGCTGAGGATCAGCGCACCGAGGGTGAGCGCGGCCGTCGCCGCGTTGGGCAGGGCGTGCCGCAGATAGACCACGCGGGCCGGCAGCCGTTTCGCGCGGGCGGTGCGGATGAAGTCGGCGTCGAGCACGCTGACCAGCTCGACGCGCAGGATCCGCGCCAGGATCGCCGCCGGGCCGAGCGCGAGACAGAGCACCGGAAGGACGTAGGCGGCCGGCGACTGGTTGCCCGCGACCGGCAGCCAGCTCAGGCTGACACCGAAGACGAAGACCAGGCCGACCCCGATCAGGAAGTCCGGGACGATGCCGAGGATCACGCTGCCGGCGGTGAACGCGAGCTCGGTACGCCGGCCCCGGCCGCCGCGGGTCAGCACGCCGACCACGACACCGACCGGGAGCGCGATCGTCACCGCGAGGACGAACGCGAGAACGGCCAGGGCCAGCGTCGCCGGGAGCCGCTGCGCGATCACGTCGGACACCGGCAGCTGCGACACGAGCGAGCTGCCGAGATCGCCGCTGAACAGCCGCTCGAGGTAGGCGCCGTACTGCCGCCACAGCGGGTCGTCGAGGCCGAGCGCCGCCCGCTTGGCCGCGACCAGCTCGGCCGGTGCGGTCGGTCCGAGCGCGGCCCGGACCGGGTCACCCGGGATCAGGTGGATCATCAGGAACGAGGCCGTCACCACCACCCACAACGAGACGAGCAGGCGGCCCGCCCGCCGTACCCCGAAGCGCACCCAGTCGTGCGCCCACAACCCTTGCCGTACGGCGATCCCGGGCGCCGGATCCGTGGTCGTCATGTGATCAGTTCGCCAGCATCCGGATGCTGGTCGGGACGAGCCCCGGTGCCGCGAACCGCGCCTTGGCGCCGAACGTCTGGACCGCGCTGTTCGCGAACGGCACCAGATCGGCGGCGGCCACGACCGCGGATTCCGCCTCCAGCCAGGTCGGGCAACTCGCCTTGCCGGACATCGCACCCGCCTTCTGGACCGTGGCCTCGTAGGTCTTGTTCCGGATCGCGGCGAAGTTGGTTCCGTTCGGTGCGGCCGGGCCGGACAGGAACGGCACCACCTGGTCCGGACTGCTGACGCCCAGCGGCACCCAGACGATGTCCCAGTCACCGGAGCTGAACAGCGTCTCGTTCAGCGCTGTGCCGTTCATGCCCTTCGCGGTGACCTTCACCCCGATGGCCTGCCACTGCTGGACGGCGAGCTCGGCCGCGGCGGCGACTCCGCTCCCCCGACTGTTGTCGTACAAGAACGTCAGAGGTCGCACATTCGCCTTCTGTACGGCGGTTTTCGCCGCCGCGACGTCGCGTGCCGGCAAACTCCGCGCGAGCGCGTCGCCGACGCAGGCGGCCGGCTCGATCGTCGCGAGCGTGGTCGGCGGCGTGCCCTTCCCGGAGGTGAGCACCTTGCGGAGCTCGGGCAGGTCGAGAGCCTGGGTGAGCGCCATCCGGACGGCCGGGTCACTGGTCGCCCGGCCCTTGGCGTGGTTGTACCACTGCTCGCCCACCAACGCCGTCGTCTTGGTGGCGAACAGACCCGCCTTCTCGAGCCGCAGGGCGTCCGGCCCGATGATCACGGCGGCGTTGAGACCACCGGACAGCAGCAGGTTCGCGGCGGTGGTCTCGTTCTGGACGACTTTCATCACGACCGTCTTCGGCATGCCCGGCGTCGCCGTGGTCGCGCCGTTCGGTCCCCAGGTGTAGCCGTCGCGACGCTGGTACGTGTAGTGGTCGCCGGGCGCGGCCTCGGTCAGCTCGTACGGTCCTGTGCCCGAGGTCTTGTGCGCCAGCGACTTGCGGTCGGTCAGACCCGACGAGCACACGATCGGCAGGCTGGCCAGGCCGTTCAGGACGAACGGGGCCGGCGTGGCGAGGGTGATCGTGACGGTCCTCGTCGCGTCGTCGGCCTTCCCGGTCGCGCCGACCGGGAGGAAGGTGCCGAGGAACGGACTCTTGTTCTTCGGGTCGCCGACGTACTTCAGGTTGGCGACCACGCTCGACGCGGTCAGCGGCGTGCCGTCGGAACACTTGATGCCGTCGGCAAGGGTCAGCGTGACGGTCTTCCCGTTCACCGCCCACTTGGTCGCCAGACCGGACCGGATGTCGCCGTTGCCGGCGTCGACCGACAGGAGCGGGTCGTAGGCCAGCTGGGTCACCGTGAACAGCGCGCCCGCGGCCGACGACTGCGGATCGAGGTTGCCCGGATCGGTCGGCAGCGCCATCGTGAACGTGCCGCCGTCCACCACCGGGGCATCACCGCCGCCCTTGGCACTCTGGTTGCTACAAGCAACAAGTGAGACCAGGACGGCGGCACAGACAGGAGCGCGGAGGAACATGGCGGAATCCGTTTCGTCGAAGGATCTCAGGCGCCGGCCCGGCGGACGGCCCGGCCGATGTGCAGGTACAGGGCGTGGCCGTGGCCGTCGTCGCCGACGAAGACGTGCGGCAGGTGCATGCCGCGGTCGGCCTCGACCGGGATCAGGCTCCCCTCGCGGTACGGCACGAGCTCCTTGCGCTCGACCTGTTCGCCGAGCTCCGCGAAGACGCCCTTCGGCTTCTGCTCCAGCCAGATCCGGCCGCCCGCGTCCTGGCTGACGGTCATCTCCACCACGTCCGCCTCGTAGGTACCGATGTACCGGCCGGCGTCGATCCGCTCCGCTGCGGCGGGCGGCTGCGGCAGTGCGGGCAGGTGGACGCCGCCGAGCTGTTCCAGCACGTGCCCGACGACGTCGCGGTAGAGAGAGACGGCGTCGCCGCCGTTGGTCAGCAGGGCGACGGCGACGCCGCTCTCGGGGACGATCCGCAGGAACGCCGACTGACCGATGGTTCCGCCGTCGTGACCGATGACCAGGCCGTCAGGCGTCTCGAAGCGCTCGAAGCCGAGGCCCCAGGAGGTGCCCATCAACCCGAGATCGGGAAGGTCGACCTGCTGCTGGTGCATCCGGCCGGCGGTCCCCGGGGCGAGCACCTGCGTGCCGTCGGCAGCCTTGCCGTCGTCCAGGTGCAGCTTGGCGAAGGTCAGCAGGTCCCGCGGCCGCATCGCGAGCGAGGAGCCGGCCGGCGCGTTCGACCGGACCAGGGACCAGACGGGCGCCGGCTGGTACCCGGCGCCCGGCTCGGTCTCGATGTGACCGACGGCCGCGCGGAACAGGATCGCCTCGTACGGGCCGGGCGCGGTGTGGGTGAGCCCGAGCGGCGCGATCAGGTGGTCACGCAGGCACACGTCGTACGGCGAGTTCCTCAGTACCTCGACGAGCCGCCCCAGGACGCAGTAGCCGGCGTTGTTGTACGAGAACTGCTCACCGGGCGGGAACAGCTGCGCGACCCCGTGCAACTCCAGCAGGTACTTCTCCACGCAGTCGTCGCCGCGACCGGTGTCGGTGAAGATGTCCCCTTCGAAGCCGGCCGTGTGCGACAGCAACTGCCGCGTGGTGATGCGGGCCGCGGCCTGCTCGTCCGCGATCCGGAACTCCGGCAGATAGGTCCGGATCGGTACGTCCAGATCGATCTTGCCCTCGTCCACGAGCTGCAGCACCAGCGTGGCGGTCCACAGCTTCGTGATCGAGCCGATCTGGAACACCGAGTCCGCGGTCGCATCGACGAGCGTCGACCTGCTCAGGACGCCGGCGGCGCCGTCCACCACATCTCCGTCGGCCAGAACCGCCCACGCCACCCCGGGTACGTCGTACCGCTCGATGGCTCCCGGCACGGTCTCTGCCAGCCACTTCTCGATCTCCGTCAACGCTGCCATGCCGTCAAGCTAGACAGCCGCCACGCCCAGGTATCTGTCCCACCGGACAGAATCTGCCCGACTTGTCCGTCCCCCCGGACAACCCCGCCGGGGCAGGTCCTGGCACCCCGATCACCCGGCGAGGAGGATGCGGTCACCTCGCCGTCCCCCGAGGCTGTACTCGTGCGCACGCTGACCTGGCGGCTGGCTGCGGCGGTGATCGCGGTCGCCTTCGTCGCCGCCTGCAACACGACATCCTCGGACCCGTACGACCAGTCGGCCACGCCGCCGGCGGCGGTGACGCCGGCGGTCGATCGCGAAGCGATGAAGACCGATGAGCAGGACGCCGTGAACGCCGTGGACTCGTTCTGGCGCCGGCACTTCGCCGAGCTGTTCGGTCAGCCGTACCGAAGTCCCCGCGTCGCCGGGTCGTACGTCGGGACCGACGGGCCGCCGTGCGGAGGCGAACCGGAATCCGTGCCGTTCAACGCCGTGTACTGCCGGCCGGGTGATTTCGTGGCCTGGGACGACAACCTGATGGCGGCCGGCTACAGCCAGATCGGCGACGCCTGGGTGTACCTGATCATCGCGCACGAGTGGGGCCACGCGATCCAGGCCAGGCTGCGCGACGACCGCGTCTCGGTCGCCGCGGAACTCCAGGCGGACTGCCTCGCCGGAGCCGCGCTCCAGGGTGCGGCCGACGAGGGCCTGATCACGATCGAACCCGGAGACAGCGAGGAGATCGCGAGAACGCTGGCGGCGGTCGCGGACGACTACCCCTGGACCGACGTCAGCGACCACGGAAACGCCGAGCAGCGGACCTCCGCGTTCAGCACCGGCGTCGAGGGCGGCGTCACCGCCTGCACCACCTGACAGCCACCGGCTCACCCGTCAGGGGTGAGTCAGCAGCCGGCCGACGCGGCCTACCGTCTGGTCAGGGTGACAAGAGGAGGCGAGATGAGTCGCACAGAGCGATCACAGCAGCCGGTGTCGGGTTGGGCAGTCGGCGGAATCACCTTCGCGGCGACGATGCTGGTGATCATCGGGATCTTCCACATGATCACGGGCCTGGCCGCGATCATCAACGACGAGTTCTTCATCAGGGTCCGCGGATACACGTTCGACCTGGACACCACGGCCTGGGGCTGGATCCACCTGATCCTCGGCATCCTGCTGCTCGTGGTCGCCTTCGGGCTGTACAGCCGGGCCACCTGGGCCGGTGTGTCGGCGTTGTTCCTCGTGGTGCTCAGCGCGGTCGACAACTTCTTCTTCATTCCGTACTACCCGTGGTGGTCACTCCTGCTGATCGGCCTCGACATCTGGGTGATCTGGGCCCTGACCCGCCCGGGCGCGATCCGCACCTGACGCCGTTCGTCCGGGTTCCCGCGCCGGATCGGGCGCGGGGCCGCGCCCGGCGAGCGTGGCGCCCACCTGGGCGCCGACGACCGCCGACGCGACGATCAGCAGCGCCAGGATCACCAGCCAGGAGATCAGCGCGATCGCCACGCCGATGACGCCGTACCGCTCGGCGTTCCGCTCGATCAGGTGGGGTACGTACCGGCTGCCCACCGCACCCACGAGCACCTGCCCGAACGCGCTGACCACCGCCCCCGGCAACAGCAGGCGCCACGCCACCCGCCGGGTCAGCAACAGCCAGCTGGCGAGCCACCAGCCGGGGACCGCGACGACGGTCTGTGCCAGGACGGTGACGATCCGGCCACCCGGCAGCTCGTCGGTCAGGCTCGCCAGGTAGGCGAGCACGAACAGCACCAGGAGGACGAGACCCGCGCCCTGGATGCCGTGGACGGTACCGCGCAGCCCCCGCGCGGGAAGCTTCCACGCCGCCTCGTAGGTTCGCTGGACGGACCGCGCGAAGCTGCTCGCCGACACCAGGACCGTGAGGACGCTCAGGATCGTCAGGCCGCCGGATGCCGACGGCGGCCGGCCGAACAGCGACCGGACCGCGTCGGCGGCTCCCCCGGTGAGCTCGAACTTGTCGATCAGCCAGTCGGCCAGGGCCAGCGCTCCGGAGCCGCTGAGCAGGGTCGCCACCACGATCAGCAGCGGAACCAGCGCGATGAACGCCTTGCCCGCCAGGGTCAGCGCCCGGTCGTACACCCTGATCTCGAGGGCGGCCACGACGATCCGGCCGATCAGGCTCGTCCGGAACCAGCCGGCGAATCGCCGCACGCGCGGATGCTCGGCCCACTCCCGCTTCATTCGCCGCCCCTCACCCGTTGCCGGGCCGGTGCATTCGCCGTCGATCCCGGTCCAGCGCCTGCAGTTCGACGCTAGGCGCGCGAGCAGCCGGTGAACTCACCCAGGAGGGATGAAGGGCAGCCCGGAGCCCGCGCTCCCCCAGCAAGGATGATGCCCGGCGGCCGGTGGTGGAGCAGAGTCAGCGCTGTCGAGCTTGGTCGACAGCGAGAAGGGAACTGACATGTCATTCTGGGACGTCGTGTGGTTCATCATCATCAGCTTCGCGTTCGTCGCGTACCTGATGATGCTGTTCTGGATTCTGACGGACATCTTCCGTGACCGGGACACGTCCGGTGTTGTCAAGGCCATCTGGCTGGTCTGCCTGTTCTTCCTGCCGCTGCTGACTTCGCTCGTCTACGTCATCGTGCGTGGCAAGTCCATGGCGGACCGTCAGGCGAGCAGGGTCCGGGACGCGCAGCGCGAGCAGGAGACCTACATCCGGAACGTCGCCGCGACGGCCACGCCGACCGATCAGATCGCGCGGGCCAAGGCGATGCTCGACGACGGCACCATCTCGCAGACCGAGTTCGACACGCTCAAGGCTAAGGCGCTGGCAGCGTGACCACCGGCAGCTGAGCTCGCCAGTCGTAGATGACCGCCGTTCGCAGCAGCAGGTCCGGCAGCGAACGGCGGCGCCGGCCGAAGACACACAGCAGCAGCCCGATCGGGAACACGACACAGATAAGAGCCCGCACCAGCGCGACGAAGGGCCGCACCCGGCCTCCCTTGGCGGCGATGACCCGCAGGCCCATCACGCGGCAACCGTACGTTCGTCCGTTCAGCCACCACCCCACGGACAGATAGCCGATCAGCAGGCACAGACCGACCGTCCGGCTCACCACCGCCGACACACTCACGAAGTGGAAGTGCCTCGGGTCGGCGACGAACCCCGCGCCGTTGACCGCCAGGTATCCGATCATCAGTAGGGCGAGCACGACGATCACGTCGACGACTCCCGCGACGGTCCTGGTCACCAGCCCTGCCGGTCTGCCCTGGAACGGCCGCGCCTGCGCCGGGACGGATCCCAGGCTCACGGCTCCGGCCGCGCCGCCGTCGGCGCGTGCTTGCGGCTGAACCGCACCCGGATCCGGCCGGTCGCCTTGTCGACGGCCTCGTCGCCGGAGATGCCCTGCATCCGAACGCTCTGCACCGTCTCGGAGGTCAGCGAGCCGGTCGACTGGCGAATGATCTCGGCGATGTCGACCTCAGCGATCACGCCCTCGGCCAGTCCCGCCACGTCCATCTTGCCGATCACCGCGTCGAGATCGACATCCTGGACGATGCTGTTCACGTCGACGTACTGCCGGACCGTTTCGGTCAGGTCGATCCGGTCGAGGACCAGATGCAGCACCGCCCGGACCAGGTCGTCGGCGAACGACGTCACGCGGTCCTTGAGCTCGTCCTGCTCCCGCTCACCACGCCGTGCCAGCTCCGACACCCAGCTGTCCACCCGATCGCGGCCGGGGACATGGCCGGCGACCTGGCCGGGAACGGCGCCGGGAGCCTGCAGGGCCGTGGCGACCGCCTGCTTCGCGCCGCGACCGGCCGCGACGGTTCGCGCGACCACCAGGGTCGACGCCCCGATGACCACATCGAGGGCGAAAACCGGACCTCGATGCGCTGCCGAACCGGGCTCCGGCCCGGACGCCTCTGCCGTGTCCATCCTTCATCATCGACACACGATCGTGTCCCCCACCTCATCCACAGCGGGCGAGACAACGGATGATGTCCGCATGGACGACATCTTGGGACTGGCGCAGGAGCTGGCAGAGGTCAGCCGGCTCGTGGCGGACGACGACGTCAGCAGCACGCTGGGTCGCTTCGTCAGCCGGATCGTGCGAACCGTCCCGGACTGCGACGCGGCCGCGATCGCGATCCTCGCGGACGGCGAGGCCGAGCTGATCGCCCGGCAGGACGCCACGGACCCGACCACCGAGCCTGCCCAGCCCACGTTTACCGCTCAGCTGATCGCCGCCGACGGCCCGTTGCACGACGCGTTGACGTACGGCGAGCCGCGCCGGATCGGCGACCTGGCGGCGGATCACCGCTGGCCGAAGTTCGCCGCCGCGGCGATCAACGCCGGCTATCGGAGCTGTCTGTTCCTCCCGCTGCCCGCCGACGGCGACGCGGCGGCGGCCTTCAGCCTGTTCTCCGCCGAGCCGGACGCCTTCGGAGGGATGTCGTACGACGTCGCGCTGCTGTTCGCGCTCAACGCCGGCGTCGCGTTCGACAACGTCCAGCTGTTCGACGACAGCCGGACACTGATCGAGCAGCTCCGGACGGCTCTCACCACGCGCAACCTGATCGGTCAGGCCCAAGGACTGCTGATGCATCGCTACGGGGTCACGTCGAGCGTGGCGTTCGACGTCCTCAAACGCTGCTCCCAGGACGGCAACGTCAAGCTCCGTGAGCTGTCCAAGGAATTCGTCGATGCACAGCACGACAACCGGCTCGACGCGGCACTGCGCAAGCACGGCTTGCGGACGGAAGGCGGCTGATTGCCTTCCCGGGTCCGGCGCGGATCCGGGAAGGCAATCAGCGGGCCGGGTCCGCGCTCTCTGCTGAACGGCGGACCGGTCAACTTCGCAACCAACCGGTACCCAACGCCTTGGGTGCCATGTACTTCCGCTACGTGACGAGCCGCACACCCGTGGCGACTGTCAGCTCGCCGCACTCGGGTCTCGGCGTTGCGGGTTCCCACTCTGCATCGACTTTGCATAGATTTGGCGCGAGACGGAACGGCAAGCCGAGGGAGTCGGATGGGACCGCGCAGCCGAGCGACCGGCGACCTCGGGCGCCGATGGCTGTTCGCGGACCAGCTCGGGCCGCACTTCCTGGACACTCCGCAGCAACCGGTGCTGATGATCGAGTCCCGCCACGCGTTCGCCCGGCGCCGCTTCCACCGGCAGAAGGCGCACCTGGTGCTGTCGGCGCTGCGCCACCGCGCCGCGGAGCTTGATCGGCAGGCCACGTTCATCCAGGCGGACACCTACGCCGCCGCGCTCGCCCAGGTCGGCGAACCGTTGACGATCTGCGGACCGACGACGCACGCCGCGGAGAGGTTCGTCCAGCGGCAGGAATCGGTGACCGTCCTGCCGGCCAGAGGTTTCGTGACCAGCCGCGAAGATTTCGCCCACTGGGCCGCGAACCGGGGTCGCCGCCGGCTGCTGCTGGAGGACTTCTACCGCGACGTCCGCGTCCGGCGGGAGATCCTGATGGACGGGGGCACGCCCGCCGGCGGACGCTGGAACTTCGACCATGACAACCGCAAACCGCCACCGCGAGGCAGCAGCGGGCTCGGGGCGCCCGCTCCGTGGTGGCCGGAGGAGGACGCGATCGACGCCGAGGTCCGGCAGGACCTCGATCGCTGGGAGCGCGACGGCTCGCTGCGCTCCGTCGGATCGGACGGTCCCCGGCGGTTCGCGGTGACCCGCGACGAAGCCGTGTCCGCCCTGGAACATTTCGTCGAGCACCGCCTGCCCGCCTTCGGGGCGCACGAGGACGCGATGCTCGCGGGCGACGACTGGATGGCGCATTCGCTGCTGTCCGTCCCGCTCAACCTGGGTCTGCTCGATCCGCTCGAGGTCGTCGAAGCGGCCGAGGCGTCGTACCGCTCCGGGCACGCACCGATCGCCGCGGTCGAGGGATTCGTCCGCCAGATCATCGGCTGGCGCGACTGGACCTGGCACCTGTACTGGCACTTCGACCGGGACTACCGCGAGCGCAACGCGCTCCGCGCACACCGCGACGTACCGAACTGGTTCCAGGATCTCGATGCTGAGGGCAACGTTCGGGCGCGCTGCCTGTCCGAGACGCTGCGGGGCGTCCGGGAGAACGGATGGGCGCACCACATCCAGCGCCTCATGGTCCTGGGCAACTACGCCCTGCAACGGGGCTGGCGGCCGGACCAACTGACGGACTGGTTCCACCGCAGCTTCGTCGACGGCTACGACTGGGTCATGGTGACCAACGTCGTCGGCATGTCCCAGCACGCCGACGGAGGTCTGCTCGCCACCAAGCCGTATGCGGCCGGCGGTTCGTACCTCAACAAGATGAGCGACTACTGCGGCAGCTGCGTCTACGACCCGAAGGTGCGTGTCGGCCCGGACGCATGCCCGTTCACTGCCGGGTACTGGTGGTTCCTGAGCAGGAACCAGGAGCGGTTGCGCCACAACCATCGGCTGGCACGCCCGCTGAAACAACTGGAGACGCTCGACGGCATCGAGGAGGTCGTCCTGCAGGAGGACGACCGGGGATCTCGGGCCCCCTGATCGAGCGGACGGGAAGGAACTGGTCGTGGAAGATGCCGACGTCATCGTCGTGGGAGCCGGGCTGGCCGGTCTGGCCGCGACGATCCACCTGCAGGCCGCCGGCCTGCGGGTGAAGCTGCTGGAACAAGCTGACGAGGTCGGTGGCCGGGTTCGCACGGACGAGGTTGACGGTTTCCTCCTGGACCGAGGCTTCCAGGTGCTGCTCCCGGCGTACCCGGAGCTCCGGCGACTGCTCGCCCCGGAGAGCCTCGACCTCAGGTTCTTCAGCCGCGGTGTGCTCGCCGAGGGGCGCGACGAGCGATGGGATCTCGACTTCTCGTCGCGCGGCCGGGAGACCCTGGTCTCGTTGGCACGCTTCGCGGCCAAGCGCCCGCTGGACGCCCTGGCCGTCGGCGCCCTCACGCTCCGCGACACCACGATCGACGCGACCCGCCTTCGCGCGGCGGTACCGACCGAGACCGGCCGCGAGCTGGCCAGGTGGCGCATCTCGCGGCCCACGATCGAGGAGGTCTTCCGGCCGTTCCTGGCCGGTGTCTTCCTGGATTCCGAGCTGACCACCACCTCGAAGATGCTGCACCTGTTGTGGAGATGCTTCGTCCGGGGCGGTGCCGCCGTCCCCGCCGACGGGATGCGGATGCTGCCGCGCGCCCTCGCCGAACTCGTGGCCGACGATGCGCTCAGCCTGTCGACGACCGTCGACTCGGTCGACGGCGGTGTGGTCAGAGCAGGTGCACCCTTGAAAGCCCGGGCCGTCGTGATCGCGACCGACGGTACGGCGGCGTCCGCGCTGGCACCGGCGATCCGCGCTCCTGAGTGGGGCGGCGTCACGACCTGGTACTTCGCGGTCGACGAGCCGCCGCTCCGCCGGCCGACGCTCCTGCTGGACGGCGTTTCAGGCTCGCTCATGAACACGGTCGTCATGAGCGAGGTGGCGGACACCTACGCACCGGCTGGAAAGGCCCTGGTCGCGGCGTCGGTCCCAGGCGACACCCCAGCGGAGAGTGCGATCAGGTCCCGGCTCGGTGAGCTTTACCGTACGTCCACCAGCGGATGGGAGCTCGTCGCGGAGTACCGCATCCCGCGAGCTCTGCCCCGGATGAGCTCCAACCACGTCTTCACCAGTCCTGCCAAGGTCGGCCCGCAGCTCTACGTCAGCGGTGACCACCGGGACACCAGCTCGATCCAGGGCGCGCTGGTGTCCGGTCGACGGGTGGCGGAAGCCGTCGTCCGCGATCTCAGGCCGTGACTGCGGGTCGAGCGATCAACCCTGCGGTCGACCGAGGAGATGACGCAGGGCTGGCTCGAGCTCCGGGTAGCGGAAGACGTGCCCGGCCTCGAGGAGGCGGGTCGGCACTACGCGCTGGCTGGCCTCCGCCAGCTCGCCGGCACCCTCAGCTCCGAGGAGGAGCCGCGGGCCGAACGACGGAGTCGGCAACAGCGCGGGCCGATGCAGAACCCGCGCCAGAACGGCCGCGTAGTCCTGGTTGCGTACCGGCGCCGGGGCGACGGCGTTCACCGGGCCGCTGAGCTGATCGTCGTACAGCGCCCGGTGGTAGATGTCCAGCAGGTCGTCGATGCCGATCCACGCCTGCCATTGCGCACCGCTTCCGAGCCGGCCTCCGAGCCCGGCGGCGAACAACGGGTAGAGGGCCTTCAGCGTGCCGCCCGCCGGAGTCTGCACCAAGCCGGTCCGCACCTGCACGACCCGCAGGCCGCCCGCGGCGGCCGGCTCGGTCGCCTGCTCCCAGTCACCCACCAACTCGGCAAGGAAACCTTCGCCCCGGGCACTGACCTCCGTCAGCTCCTCGTCACCGCGGTCGGCGCCGTAGTACCCGATCGCCGAGGCGGAAACGAACACCGACGGCCCTCCGTCCGTCGCAGCCGCGAGCTCTGCCAGGGTTGTGGTCGGACCGATGCGGGAATCCCGCAACCGCTGCTTGTGCTGTGGTGTGAAGCGGCCGGCGATCGAGGCTCCGGCCAGATGGACGACGGCGTCGATCCCCTCCAGCAGTGAGCGATCCGGGCTCGCCGGGTCCCACCGACGCTCGTCGGGCCCTCCTGGTTCGCCGCGCACCAGCTTGACGACGGTGTGCCCGGAGGTGCTCAGCAGCGCACAGAGCGAGCGGCCGACGGTTCCGTGCGTCCCCGTGACCGCGACCGTCAGCGGGCGCATCCCCGTGGCATGCGCCCGCTGCAGCGCGGCGAGGTCGTCGGCCAGTTGCCGGTGCCGGTACTCCAGCATCGAGCGCAGCAGGAATCCGGGGACGTTGCTGCGGATGTCGTCGACGACCCTGGTGTGATCGTCGTCCTCGGCCACGAACTCGTGGGTGTGCCGCCAGTGGACGATCTGCCGCGCGAGCGGCGTGTCGAACTCGTCGACGAACCGCTTCGGCACCTCCGCCGAGCTGTGCCGCGCGATCCAGCGCAATCCCAGCGGGAACCCGAGCACCGCGGTGCCGCCGGACAGGTCGGTCGCCTCCTGCTCGATGCTGACCGGCATCCAGGGCGGCGTCAGCCGGACGATCGCCCCCGGCCGCTCGTGCCAGGCGAAGACCTCCGACCGCGGCGCGGCGACGACTGCCGAACGGGTGAGTCCCATGAACGGATACCTCCGGATCGCACCAACTGGGTTCCCCACGTCGGCCAGCATCTCACGAACCGGCGGGCCGTTGCCTCACTTCTGCATAAATTTTGGAATCACCGCATCCGCGCCGACGGCTTCGTCGGAAGAGGGGGTAAGTAGTCCGATCCTAGGAGGGTTCCTATGTCCGTGCGTCGAGTCACTGCACTGCTCGCCACCGGCCTCGTCGTTGCCGGTACGCCGGTGGCCGTGGCTGCCAGCGCCGAGGCGAAGCCGGCAGCTACCTCGTCCGTGTCCGTGCTGCACGCGGTGCCCGGTGCGACGGTCGATGTCTACGCCAACGGCAAGGCACTGCTGACCAACTTCAAGCCCGGAACGCTGACCGACCCGGTCAAGCTCCCGGAGGGCACGTACGACCTCAAGGTCACGGCGGCCGGTGCGGGCGCCGGAGGTGCGGCGGTCATCCAGGCGAACGACGTCAAGGTCCCGGGCGGCGCGAACATCACCGTCGTCGCGCACCTGTCCGCGGCGGGCAAGCCGGTCCTGACGCCGTACGTCAACGACGTCTCGAAGCTCTCGGCCGGTCAGGCGCGTCTGACCGTGCGGCACGACGCGGCAGCGCCCGCCGTCGACGTCCGCGCGGGCGGCAAGCCCGTGTTCAAGGGCCTGACCAACCCCAACGAGGCCAAGGCCGACCTGCCGGCCGGCACGGTCAAGGCCGACGTGGTCCTCGCCGGTACGTCGACCGTCGCGATCGGCCCGGCCGACGTCACCCTGAAGGAAGGCACCAACACGATCGTGTACGCGTGGGGCAGCGCCGCGGACAAGAACCTGAAGCTCGCCGTCCAGACGATCGACGGCCTGCACGGCAACCCGTCCGGCGTCCCGGGCGGAACCGGCGGTCAGGCCGCGGCCCAGGACACGTCCGCCGGCCTTCTGTGGCTCACCGGCGTACTCGGCCTGATTGCCCTCGGCATGATCGGCTTCGGCACGGCGGCCATCCGGCAGCGTGCCCGGTCGTGAGAATCACCCGCGGTGCGGCCGTCGTCCTGACGGCCGCACTCCCGGTCTTCGGCCTGGCGGCCGGCTGCTCGTCCTCCGGCGCAGCACCGGCCGACCCTGACCGAAGCGAGCGGACGGAGCAGACCGTAGCGGTGTCCCCCACCGCTCCTTCACCGGCACGGTCGTCCGCTCCGTCCGCTCCCCCGGCCACGACCGGCAACGGGATTCGCGTCCGGCCGGCCGAGCCGCCGACCGCACCCAAGGTCGTCCAGCCGAACCGCTTGCGACTCGACGCCATCGGGGTCGACGTTCCGGTTGTTGCCGTGGGCGTGGCGGCCGACGGGCAGATGGAGCTGCCGCCCAATCCCGCCGTCATCGGCTGGTACCGGTTCGGGCCGAGTACGACCGACCAACGTGGCTCGGTGGTCCTCGGCGGCCACCTCGACAGCAAGCAGTACGGCGTGGGCCCTCTCGTCCGGCTCCGGAAACTCCGGCCCGGGGACCTCGTGACAGTCCGGCTGAGCGACAACTCGACGACCAGCTACCGGGTCCGGACCGTCGAGGACATCGCGAAGTCCAGCCTGGCCCTCGACCGGGTCTTCGATCGCGACGGCACGCCACTGCTGCGGATCATCACCTGCGGCGGACCGTACGACCGCAACGCCGGCGGCTACCGGGACAATCTCGTCGTCACGGCAGCGCCCACATGAGCGCCGTCCGGCGAGTCCGGGATCAGCACAGCGTGACCGGACGCCTGGGCGCGGTGACGTTTCGGCTCGGGCCTGCCGTCGACACCGGCTCCTCGACGGGAGATTCGCTACAGTGCCGTTTGTGACCAGCATCGAGGCCGGCGCACCGTCGCCGCCCGACATTGCGAAAGGTCTGGCGGAAGGCCGCGAGCAGAGCCTCGCGGACGCCTACCGGCAGTGGTCCGGCCTGGTGTTCACCTTGGCATTGCGAGCTCTCGGCGACCGGACCGATGCCGAGGACGTGACCCAGCAGGTCTTCGTGTCCGCCTGGCGCGGGCGCGCGAACTTCGACCCGTCGCAAGGCGAGCTCGGCGCCTGGCTGACGGGTATCACCCGACACCGGATCGCGGACCGGCTCGCCGCCCGGACCCGGGAGCACCGCAACGCCGAGGCCGCCGGCGGCCTGCTGGACCGGGAGGCGTCGCCGGACCGCGTCGACCAGGACACGGTCGACAAGGTGGTCCTGGCCGACGAGCTGGCCAAGATCGACGACCCGCGCCGGACCATCCTTCGCCTCGCCTTCTACGAAGACCAGACGTACCCCGCGATCGCGGAGCAGCTCGACCTGCCGCTCGGAACCGTGAAGAGCCATGTCCGGCGCGGCCTGCTGCACCTGCGTGACAGACTGAAGGAGGTGAAAGGTGACGACACATCTGGATGAGGAACTGCTGGCCCAGTGGGTCATCGACGGCGAGTTGCCCGATGATGCCGCCGCCGATCACCTGCGGCTGTGCGGCCGCTGCCGCGAGAGCCTGCAGGAGCTGCGGGTCGTCGCGGGGCACCTCGGTGAGCTGCCGCGCCTGGACACGGCACCTGCCGACGTCTGGGACCGGATCGGCGCCGAGCTCGGCTTCGAGCCGGGCACGACGCAGGCGCGATCATCCGTACGGTCAGCACCGTCGGCACCGTCAGGACCGTCGGCTGTGCCGTCGTCCGTGCCCGACGCGTCCGTTGCCGAGTTCAGGCCACGGCGACGCCAGGTCGGCAGGACCGCAGTGGCGATCGCTGCGAGCATCGCTGCCGTGGTCGGCATCGGCGTCGGCGCGATCGGCGCGCTCCTGGTCACCTCGGACGACGCGGGCGGGCCGACCTCCGAGGCGGTCGCCAAGCTGGAACCCTTGGCCGGCAAGTCCGGCGACGGCAACGCCGACCTCCTCCGCGGAGCCAACGGCATCGAGTTGAAGGTCAGCGCGACGGGCCTGGCGGCAGCTCCGGGCTTCTACGAGGTCTGGCTGATCAACGAGGACGGCAAGCGGATGGTCGCGCTCGGCGTGCTGAACCCGAGCACGGGCGGCACCTTCCAGATCCCGTCCGACCTGACCGGCCAGGGCTACCGCATCGTCGACGTCTCCCTCGAACCGGACGACGGGAACCCGGAGCACTCCCACGACAGCATCATCCGGGGCACGCTGCCCAGCTGACCGTCAGGCGCGCTGCATCTGACGGGAGGCTGCGACGATCCGCGTCACGGCCCCGTCCAGGTCGTCCAGCTCACGATCGGGACCGGGCCAGCCGTGGCCTGCCTTCAGGACCTGGTGCCCCAGCCGCTGCAGGCGCCTGCTGAGGGCGGTCTGGCCGCTGCGCCGCAGCGTCGTCCACAGCACCACCACCGTGGGATCGGTCCGCTCCGCCGCCGCGACCACGGCGTCGTCGTTCAGACCTGCCTCGAGGGCGATCGCCGGGATGCCCCGCTCGAGCAGACAGCCACGCAGGACCGTCATCGGCAAGGTGTGACGCTCGCCGGGGCAGATGGCGAGCAGGCACGGGCGCCCGGTGCGCTGCAGGCCGCGCTCGGCGACGTACCGCTCGATCGCGTCCTCGACCGTCCTGGCCAGCAGGAACGTGAGATCGATGCAGTCGCCGATGTCGCTGAACCGGCGCTCCAGCTCGTGGAACGCGGGCGCGATCACCTCGTTCCAGGCCGGCCCGACGCCGCGTTTCTGCAGCAGATTGTCGAGGATCTCCGCCATCGTGGTGACCCGGTACGACTCCGCCGACGCGAGCAGCGCATCGGGTTCGGTGACGGCCTGTCCGGTCCCCGCGGTCAGCCGCGCGGCGTCCACCGGCGCGGCGCCCTTCGCGATCAAGGCGATCATCCGGCGCAGCCTGGCCACGTCGTCGGCCGAATAGCGCCGATGCTGCCCGGTGCTGCGCTGCGACGGGCCGATGCCGTAGCGCCGCTCCCAGCTCCGGATCGTCACCGTCGGGACGCCCAGCATCTCCGCGACCCGCCCCACCGGCCACACCATCTCCTCCGGGACGGCGGGTCGGGCGGCACTCGGACGGTTCGGCATCCTTCTACGATAGTCATGCTGGCGAGCTAGGTCCTGGAGCGCTCCCGGCTCGTGGCGGACTCGAGCTCGCGAGTGCCGTCGGTCCGGTCCGTTTGATCGGCGTGGTCGGCCTCGTCGGCCTGGGCGGCTTCGAGCTCGGCGGCGGTCGGTTTCTGGACGGCGTCGGCGAAGTAGAAGCGACTCAGCACGGACCGGAGACGCTCACGGCGGCGGTGCGGCCGCGCGACGCCGTTCTCGTCGGCCGGCGGCGGCTCGTCGAGCACGGTGTCCCGGTCGCGGGCGGTCAGCGCGTACGCCTCGTACACCGAGATCTCCTCGTGCCGTTCGGAGTACCCGCCGTCGGGGGCGCGGACGATGACGCCGCTCTCCCGGCCGTGCAGCAGCCGCTCCCGGTCGGCCCGCTGGAGCGAGATCGCCCAGCGCCGGGTGATCCAGAACCCGAGGACCGGCCCCACGACGATCAGCACCCGGCAGGCCCAGGTGATCGCGTTGATCGAGCTGTGGAAGTGCGTCGCGATCAGGTCGTTGCCGCTGTTCAGCCACAGGACG
This sequence comes from Kribbella sp. NPDC003505, assembly GCF_040610875.1. NCBI lineage: Bacteria > Bacillati > Actinomycetota > Actinomycetes > Propionibacteriales > Kribbellaceae > Kribbella > Kribbella sp. NPDC003505. The sequence goes on from NZ_JBEXNA010000009.1 coordinate 48,632, forward strand.
CCGTAGAAGGTGATCATCGCGACGCCGACACCGGTCCGCGTCGGGTTGTCGCGCGGCCGGTCGAGCAGGTGGTGTTCGCGCCGGTCGCCGGTGATCCACGCCTCGAGGAAGGGGTAGAGGGCAACGAACCCGATGAACAGCGGCGGCACCAGCAACGCCGGCAGGAAGATGTTCCAGCTGACTGTGACTCCCCAGAAATGCGACTCGGCACCGGGCATCAGCCGGACGGCGCCGTCAAGCCATCCCATGTACCAGTCGGGCTGCGACCCCGCTGTCACCTCGGCCGGGTTGTAGGGCCCGTAGAGCCAGATCGGGTTGATCTGGAGCAGCGCGCCCATCAGCGCGGTGACGCCGAAGACCACGAAGAAGAAGCCGCCCGCCTTCGCGACGTACACCGGGAACAGCGGGAAACCGACGACATTCTTCTCGGTCCGGCCGGGTCCGCGGTACTGCGTGTGCTTGTGATACACGACCAGGAACAGGTGCACCGTGATCAAGGCCAGCAGGATCCCCGGGATCAGCAGCACGTGAACGGTGAAGAACCGCGGCACGAAGTCGTCACCGGGGAACTCTCCCCCGAAGATGAAGAACGCCAGGTAGCTGCCGACCACCGGAGCGGCCAGCACCAGGCCCTGCGTGATTCGCAGGCCGGTGCCCGACAGGAGATCGTCGGGCAGGCCGTAGCCGATGAAGCCTTCCACGACGCCCAGGAACAGCATCACGATGCCGATCAGCCAGTTCAGCTCCCGCGGCTTGCGGAACGCGCCGGTGAAGAAGATCCGCAACAGGTGGACGCTCATCGCGGCGACGAACAGCACCGCTGCCCAGTGGTGGATCTGGCGCATCAGCAGGCCGCCGCGGACGTCGAACGAGATGTTCAGCGCCGACTCGTACGCCTCCGACATGTGCAGGCCCTTGAGCATGCTGTACGAACCCTGGTACTCGACCTCGGCCATCGACGGCTTGAACCACAGCGTCAGGAACACACCGGTCAGCACCAGGATCAGGAAACTGTAGAGCGCGATCTCGCCGAGCATGAACGACCAGTGGTCCGGAAAGATCTTCCGGAGGTTCTTCTTGCCGATCTTCGCGATCCCGAGACGGTCGTCAGCCCAGGTGACCGCCGTCGGAAGCTGCTTGTCTGCCATCAGCCGCCGCCCGCCGTATCGGTTGTTGTCCCGGGTCGCCGGTACCGGGGCCCGTCACACCAAACTTATGCACAATTGATGCACGCCGGCCACCGCCACGCAAGCACAGGTACGTCACACCCGCGTGCTCCTCGCCCAGCCGAAGTCTCAGGACTCGATGATCGTCCGGAGCCGACGGAGCCCTTCGTCGATCCGCCCCACCGGGACAGCGCCGAACCCGATCACCACGCCGGGCTCCACCTCGCCGAGGGCGTAGTCGCCCACCGACCCGATGGCCACCCCCTGCTTCGCGCACGCCGCGACCCAGGCGGCGACCGTGTCGTGCCCCGCACCCTCGCACCTGGCAGCCAGATGCAGCCCGGCCACGGTGGGAATCGGTCGCAGGTGGGGACGGAAGCCCTCGTCCAGCAGCATCGCGATCCGGTCGCGCCGCTGCTCGTACTCGCGCCGCATCCGGCGCACGTGGGCCGCGAGGTGCCCGTCGTCGATGAACCCGGCCAACGCCAGCTGGGTCAGGCTCGACCCGTGCCAGTCGGCGACGAACCGGGCGCGCAGCAGCGCGTCGAGCAAAGCCGGTGGAGCAAGGCAATAGCCCACCCGTAGAGCCGGCAGCATCGACTTGGAGAAGGATCCGACGTAGACCACCCGGCCGGAGTCGTCGAGAACGTGCAACGGGTCGATCGGCCGGGCGCCGTACCGGAAGTCGGTGTCGTAGTCGTCCTCGATGACCGCCGCGCCCGCGGCGCGGGCCCACTCCAGCAGAGCGGTACGCCGGGCCAGGCTCATCCGGACACCTAACGGGAACTGGTGTGCGGGCGTGACGTAGACCGCGGTCGCGCGGACGGGAAGTCGGTCGACGACAATCCCCTGCTCGTCCACCGGCACCGGCACGACGGTGGCGCGCGCGAACTCGAAGGCCCTGCGGGCCGGTGGGTAGCCGGGGTCCTCGACGGCGACCACATCACCGGGCTCGACCAGCACCTGCGCGAGCAGGGACAAGGCCTGCTGCACGCCGTCGGTGACGAGCAGGTCGTCCGGGCCCACGCTCAGACCGCGTGAGACGCCCAGGTGCCGGGCGATGGCGGCGCGCAGCGCGGGCGGACCGGCAGGGCCGGCATACACGGCGTACCGGCTGCTCCTGCGGACCACGACGTCCACGTGCCGGCGCCATGCCGGGTACGGGAATCGCGAGTCGTCCGGCAGCCCGGTGCGGAAGTCGTACGCCGGTGGCTCGCCGTCCAGCACCGGTACCTGCGGCGTCTCGCCTCGCCACAGCGGCACCGGCGTCAGCGGCGAGGACCGTGATGTCTGCGCGGACCGCGCCGCCGGGTCGGCGTCCGGGCTGACGAACGTCCCGACTCCCGCTCGCGCCTGCAGGTATCCCTCGGCGACGAGGTGATCGAGGGCCGCGGTCACCGTGTTGCGGGCGATCCCGAGCGACTGGGCCAGCTCACGGCTCGACGGAAGCCTGGTGCCGGCGGGGAGCCTGCCGGTCAGGATCGCGCGGCGGATCTGGTCGTAGATCTGCCGTGCGAGCCCGCTCTGCTCGTCGAGGGTCAGGTGCAGGTCCACCACTCGGCGATGCTAGGCCCTATCTGGGCGACCGCGGTGTTATCTCGTCGACACCGGACCAGTGCAGATCGCGCCGGATTGGCCCCACCGCCGGTCCACCGCCCCGCCTAGCCTGCTGGGAACCCAGCCCGAGGAGGCTTCATGACATCGTCCCGCATCACCGCGATCGCCGCCGTCACCGCCGCGGCCGGCGTCCTGGCCGGTACGTCGCAGGCGGTGGCGCAGCCCCGCTGCCAGGTGGTCGACGCAACGATCTCCGACAAGGTCGTCACCGAGGGCTGCCCGCCGGGCGTTCCGGTCTGCGTGGCCGGAACCGTCAGCGGCAAGCATCACTTCGACGGGACGACTGTGTTCGTGCTCGGGTCGCGTGGCGAAGCGCCGCCGACGGCTCCGGACCAGCGCCCGGTCAGCGGCACACTCACGTACACCTTCGCGGACGGTTCGACCCTGACGGCACTCGAGACCAGCATCGGCAACGTCAACACCCAGACCGGCACGGGCCACGCGGGCGGCACCCAGCAGTTCACCGGCGGCACCGACCGCTACGAAGGCGCGACCGGCTTCGCCTACCTCGCCCAGCACTTCGAGACCGACCATTTCGTCACCCGAATCCGGGGTGAGGTCTGCCGCGCGGGGTGAGGTGCCGCGGGTCAGACCGGTGGAGGCTGGATGCCGTAGTCGTGGATCTTGCGGTAGATGGTGGCGCGGGACATGCCGAGTGACTTGGCGGCGCGGCCCTTGTGGCCCTCGTTGGCGATCAGGCTGCGGATGATCGCGTCGCGCTCGAGTGCCTCCAACTGGCTCAGGCTGCGACGGCTGATCGCCTGCAGCCGGGCCGGGAGGTCGGCGGGGGTGATCACACCGGCGCGCCGGCGGCGGACGACGATCTGCCGCAGGATCTGGCCCAGCTCGGCGGTGTTGCCCGGCCAGGCCGAGCGCATCAGCTGCTGCATGGTGTCCGGCCCGCAGGTCAGTTCGCCGTGGCTCAGGCGGTCGAGGAAGTGCGGCACCAGCTCGCGGATGTCCTCGATGTGGTGCCGCAGCGGCGGTACTTCGATGGTCAGCGGGAAGATCGTCAGCAGCTCGCCGAGATCGGGCGGGTCGGTCGCGTCGCACGTCAGGGTGAGCACGATCCACGGCGGCTCCGCCGGCCGGCGTTCGACGACGTCGTACAGCGCCTCGACGGTGGCCTGCGCCCGGTCCTGGTCGAGCGCCTCGGCGTGCCGGATCACCAGCGCCTGCAGCGCGTCGTCCTCGAGCTCGGCCTCCAGCTCACCGGCGTAGCCGTCCCCGAGCCGGGCCGCGTCGACGACGTGGAACCGGCCGGCCTGGCTGTTCTGGCGGTGCGCCGCCCGGGCCAGCGCGACCTTGCCGACACCGCGTTCCCCGGTCAGCACGACCCACTGCCCGGCCCGGCACGCGTTGTCGACGTCGCGGCTGCTGCCGAGCCACGGCGCGGTGTGGCCGACGAGTCCGGGGAGGGCGGGACGCGGCGGCGGGCGATGACCGGAGGTCGCCGGGCCGCTGCCGGTCGCGGACGCGTGCGGACTGACCTGGACGATCCCCGCGCCGCCACGACCACCGGGGACGACGGGCCGGCAGGTGATCCGGACCCGGGAACCGGTCGGCAACTCGGTCACGATCGCCTCCGGGGCGCCGCGGGTCATCATCTCGGCCGCGTGCCCGAGCACCGCACGCTGGTCGACGGCGTCGAGGGCCTGACCGGCTTTGGCGTTCATCAGCAACAGATCGTCGTCGACCGCGATCACCATGTCACCGAGCCGGCGCGAACTCTGCAGGTACGCGCGCAGCAGGCGCAGCTCCCGCGCGGAGCTGTCGTCGAGCAGCGCCCGCCGGATGCTCTCCGCGGTCGTCTTGGCGAGCGCCATCAGCAGCGAACCGGCGTCCTTGCGCCAGCAGGTGAGGTCGATCGCGCCGATCGTCTTGCCGGTCACCGGATGCTTGATCGGTACGCCGGCACAGGCGAGCTCCTCGAGATCCTCCGCGTAGTGCTCGTGACCGAACACGTGCATCGGCCCGCCGCCCTCGAGCGCCGTCCCGATACCGTTGGTGCCCGCGAACTGCTCGGCGTAACTGAAGCCCGGCGCCAGGAAGACCCTGTCGAGGTGCTGCGCCAGCTTGGTGTCGGCGGTCAGCCGCTGGAGGACCAGGCCGGTCCGGTCGGTGAGGATGACGCTGATCGGCTGGCCGTCGAGATTCTCGTGCAGCCGCTCCAGCACGGGCCGGGCGCTGCGCGTCAGCGGGAGGTCCAGCTCGGGATCCGCGACGTACGGCAGGGTGATCCGGTCCGCCGACAGGTTCCAGCGCCGCGACCGCTGCCAGGAGGCCAGGATCGGCGGCCGGACGTCCTGCGAACTGACCGGATCGAGAGTCAGGAAGTTCAGGCGGGCCGCAGCTGCTCGCCGGTTGTCCGCCTCCGAGGGCGCGAATTCGTCCACGGGACCTCCCGAGGCCGGGCAGCTGCAGCCGATCCGCACGGCCCCTGCCCGGTCATCCCCTTCCGAGAATAGTGCAGTCGGCCACCAGCGACGTCTCAGAATGAGACAGCCATCGCCTCGTCTCGGGCTTGTGATGCCAACAGGCGGCCACGGAGGTTCCGATGGACAACGATGTCTCGCGGCAGGAGTCGTACAACCCTTGGACTGTGGTCCGGCTGGTCTTCGATCACTTGGCCGCGGCCGGTCTGCACCCTGTGCTCGGTGGCACCGGACACCCGGGCGAACCGGCCGCCGAGCTCCTGCGCTGCTTCGGTATCCGGCCCGATCCGCAGGGCGACCATCGCACCGCCGAACGCAAGGAGGCGGAGCTGGCGAGGCTCCGCGCAGCCTACCTGGACGAACCGTGACGGGTGTCTCAATTTAGGACCTCGTCCCGCCGCTGACGGGGCTGTACTGCAAAAGACAGCCGGTCACATGAGCGGGAGGAGTGCCATGAGTCGCCAGAGTGTGGCGAAGGCCCACCAGAAGATCCAGGAGTTGTCCTGGGAGCCGGCGTACCACGAGCCGGTCTCCCAGTACGGGACGGACTACACGTTCCGCAAGGCGCAGAAGAAGGACCCGCTGAAGCAGGTTCTGCGGTCGTACTTCCCGATGCAGGAGGAGAAGGACCACCGGGTGTACGGCGCCGCCGACGGCGCGATCCGCGGAAACATGTTCCGCCAGGTGCAGGAACGCTGGCTGGAATGGCAGAAGCTTTTCCTCAGCATCATTCCGCTGCCGGAGATCTCGGCGGCCCGGGCGATGCCGCTGCTGTTCCGGAACGTGCCCAACCCCGAACTGCACAACGGGCAGGCCATCCAGATGATCGACGAGGTCCGGCACTCGACGATCCAGCAGAACCTCAAGCGCCTGTACATGAACAACTACATCGACCCGGCAGGCTTCAACTCGAGCCTGCGGGACTTCCAGAGCGACTACTGCGGCACCATCGGCCGGCAGTTCGCCGAGGGGTTCATCACCGGTGACGCGATCACGGCGGCCAGCATCTACCTGACCATCGTGGCCGAGACCGCGTTCACCAACACGCTGTTCGTCGCGATGCCGGCCGAGGCCGCGGCCAACGGCGACTACCTGCTGCCCACCGTGTTCCACTCTGTGCAGTCGGACGAGTCCCGGCACATCAGCAACGGCTACGCGACCCTGCTGATGGCGCTCGCCGACGAGGACAACCACCAACTGCTCGCCCGCGACCTGCGGTACGCCTGGTGGAACAACCACCGCGTCGTCGACGCCGCGATCGGCACCTTCATCGAGTACGGCACCAAGGACCGCCGCAAGGACCGCGAGTCGTACGCCGAGATGTGGCGGCGCTGGATCTACGACGACTACTACCGCAGCTACCTGGTGCCGCTGGAGAAGTACGGCCTGGAGATCCCGCACGACCTGATCGAGGAGGCCTGGAACCAGATCTGGAACAAGGGCTACGTGCACGAGGTCGCGCAGTTCTTCGCCACCGGCTGGCTCGCCAACTACTGGCGGATCGACCCGATGACGGACAAGGACTTCGAGTGGTTCGAGGACAAGTACCCGGGCTGGTACGACAAGTACGGCAAGTGGTGGGAGAACTACAACCGGCTGTCCCGGCCGAACGGGCACAAGCCGATCGTCTTCGAGGACGTCGACTACGAGTACCCGCACCGGTGCTGGACGTGCATGGTGCCGTGCCTGGTCCGTGAGGACATGGTGATGGCGAAGGTCGACGGGCAGTGGCGGACGTACTGCCACGAAATGTGCAAGTGGACCGACGAGACCGCGTTCCGCCCGACGTACATGGGTCGGCAGACGCCGAACATGGGCAAGCTGATCGGTCACCGTGAGTGGGAGACGCTGTACCACGGCTGGAACTGGGCCGACGTGGTGTCGGACATGGGCTTCGTCCGCGACGACGGCAAGACCATGGTCGCGCAGCCGCACCTCGACCTGGACCCGGACAAGATGTGGACGCTGGACCACCTGCGCAAGTGCCCGCCGCTGGCCAGCCCGAACGTGCTGCTCAACGAGATGAGCGACGACGAGCGTACGGCGTTCGCCGCCCGCTACGTGAAGGGTGGTCCCGCCGGCCGTCCCGCCCCGGCCGAAGCCTGATGGCCTGATGAAGCACGTCGTGAGGTTCGAACCGGTCGGCATCGAGATCGAGGTCGACGAGGAGCAGACGATCCTGCGCGCCGCGGCCGAGCAGGGCGTGATGCTCATGCACGGCTGCAAGGAGGGACAGTGTGCGTCCTGCAAGTCGTTCGTCCTCGACGGTGAGGACATCGACCTGGACCGCTACTCCACCTTCGCGCTGCCGGAGTACGAACTGGACGAGGGCTACACGCTGCTGTGCCGCGCGCACGCCTTCGAGGACCTCACGATCGAGCTGCTGAACTACGACGAGGAGATGATCCGTTCCGGGCTGCCGATCCAGGAGCGCACCGCCGAGGTCGTGTCGATCACCCCGGTGACCCACGACCTGCGGCACCTGGTGCTGCGGGTGTCCGGCGAGCTGAAGTTCTTCCCGGGGCAGTACGTCGACATCTCGGTGCCCGGCACCGGCGCGAGCCGCTCGTTCTCGATGGCGAACACGTCGAGCCGGGAGGGCGGCCTGCTCGAGTTCGTGATCAAGGTGTACCCGGGCGGTCTGTTCTCGGAGTTCCTCGACCGGCGTCTCCGGGTCGGCGACCGCCTGGACCTGACCGGGCCGTTCGGGGTGTTCACCCTCCGGGACAACCCGGACGCCCGGCTGGTCTTCCTCGGCGGCGGGGCCGGCATGGCGCCGATCCTCGCGCTGCTGCGGTCGATGGCCGAGCGCGGCATCGACCGGCCGGTGACGTTCTACTACGGCTCCCGCACGCAGCTCGACCTGTGTTTCGAGGACGAACTGCGGGCGCTCGAGCAGACCTTGCCCCGGTTCCGGTACGTCCCGGCGCTGTCGGAGGCGGACTGGGACGGCGAGAGCGGACTGATCACCGATGTGGTCCGGCGGCTCGAGCCCGACCTGGCCGGAGCGGATGCCTACGTGTGCGGTCCGCCGCCGATGGTCGAGGCGGCGATCCCGCTGCTCGAACAGCTCGGCGTCGCGACGAAGCACATCTACTACGACAAGTTCACCACGACCGGCGACGCCGGTGACTCGAAGGTGCTGGAGGCAGAAAGCCGATGACCACCACACAGGACGCACCCAAGACCGAACGCAGTGTCCCCAAGCCGGTCTTCACCGATGCCGAGGCGGGCGCCCGCGAGTTCCCTGACTCGACCCTGCGGCACTACAACTACTACAAGCCGCAGAAGCGCAAGCAGAGCCACTATGAGGACGTCACGGTCGACGTCCAGCCGGATCCGCGGCACTACCTCAGCCAGGGCTGGCTGTACGGATTCTCCGACGGGCGCGGCGGCTACCCGTTGGACTGGACCGCCCTGAAGGCCTGGGGTTCCGACCAGCCGGCGCCGAAGCGCGGGCCGGGCACCGGCGGACTGTTCGTGAAGGACTGGCCGGCCACCGGCTGGCACGAGTTCCGGGACCCGAACGAGGAGTGGGAGCTCACGCTCTACCGCTACAACTCCAACGTCGTGCGGCAGGTCACCCAGAACGTCGAGGCGGCCCGCCAGTCGAAGGCCTTCGAGCAGTGGAACGCGAACTGGGTGCGCTTCGTCGAGCACCACATCGGCGCCTGGATGCACGTCGACCACGGACTCGGTCTGTACCTGTTCGCGAACGCCAACCGGCGTGCGCCCACGAACATGCACAACAACGCGATCTCGGTGAACAGCATGCACCGGATCCGCGCCGCGCAGGACCTCGCCCTCTACAACCTCACCTTGTCGGAGGAGATCGAGGGCTTCGACGGCAGCGCGCACCTGGACACCTGGAACAACGACCCGGCCTGGCAGGGCGTGCGCGAGGTCGCCGAGGGGCTGACGGCGATCGACGACTGGTGCGAGGCGATCTTCGCGGCGAACGTCGTGTTCGAACCGCTGGTCGGCGAGCTGTTCCGCAGCCAGCTGGTCCAGCAGGCCGCGCCGCGCAACGGCGACTTCGTCACCCCGACCGTGATCGGCGCGGCGGAGTACGACTTCGCCGAACGCGACCTGCGCTACACCACGGCGATGTTCGAGCTGCTGACCGACGACCGGGAGTTCGCCGACCACAACAAGACGATCATGGCGGGCTGGCTGTCGAGCTGGACCGCGAAGGCGCTCGCCGCGGCCCGGACGCTGCAGCCGCTGTGGTCGCAGCCGGACGCCAAACCGCCGCGGTTCGAGGACGGACTCGACCGCGCGAAGAGCCGGTTCAGCGGGATCGTCACCGCGCTGGGCCTGACCGAACCGAAGGAGTTGGCACAGTGACCACGCTCAAGGCAGTCGTCGAGAGCCCGTTCAAGTCCGACAGCACGGCGTCGAACAAGTGCGGCTTCACCCTGATGAACAACCAGGTCGGCGTCGTCGTCGCGGACGTGATGAAGGCCTACGAGAACGTCACCGTGACGCCGTTGCCGTCGATGATCCGGGTCGACGCGATCGGCAAGATGGAGGTCGTCTACGACGATGTGTCCGAGGCCCTCGGCGAGGAGCCGGGCTACTTCGACCAGGCCGAGTTCGAGGAGAACATGTCCACCCACTACGGGCGGATGGTGCACCTGGACGACCGGACGATTCTGTTCGCCAATCCCGAGGACGCCGCCGACTACATCGGTTTCGACCTGACCGCATCCACCTGACCGCATCCACCTGACAAGGGGGTCTGTCGTGTACGAGAAGAACGGTGAGAAGTACTTCGTGGTCGACAGCCACATGCACTTCTGGAACGCGGCACCGGACAACTGGGTGCCGGGCGCGGAGCAGTACGCGAAGGGCTGGATCGAGTGCTTCCACGCGTACATGAGCCTGGCGCCGCAGAACACGCACTGGCCGCTCGAGAAGTTCATGCGCTACTCCGAGGACGACCTGATGAGGGACGTCTTCGAGGACGGCTACGTGGACGTGGCGATCTTCCAGCCGACGTACCTGAAGGAGTGGTACAAGGAGGGGTTCAACACCACCGAGCAGAACGCGACGCTCGGCGAGAAGCACCCGGGGATGTTCGTGCTGAACACCCGGTTCGACCCGCGCGACGGGGACGCCGGGCTGGAGGAGCTCGCGCACAACGTCGACCGGTACGGTTCGAAGGGCGTCAAGCTCTACACGGCCGAGTGGAACGCGGGGTCCCGCGGCTACAAGCTCACCGACACCGCGGCGTACCGGTACCTGGAGAGGGCGCAGGAGCTGGGGATCAAGAACATCCACGTCCACAAGGGCCCGACGATCTGGCCGCTGGACAAGGACGCGTTCGACGTCTCCGACGTCGACCACGCCGCGACCGACTTCCCGGAGCTGAACTTCATCGTCGAGCACGTCGGCCTGCCGCGGATCGAGGACTTCTGCTTCATGGCCACCCAGGAACCGAACGTGTACGCCGGTCTGTCGGTCGTCATCGGCGGCCTGATGCACGCCCGGCCGCGGTTCTTCGCGAAGGTGATGGGCGAGCTGCTGTTCTGGGTCGGCGAGGACAAGATGACGTTCGGCAGCGACTACGGGATCTGGGAGCCGAAGTGGCAGGTCGAGGGCTTCGTGGACTGGGAGCTCCCCGACGAGCCGGAGTTCGCCGACTACCCGCGGCTCGGGGTCGAGGGGAAGAAGAAGATCCTCGGGCTGAACGCCGCCAAGCTCTACGACCTGAAGGTGCCGGACGAACTGCAACTGAAGGAGGCGACGCCGGCCGCACAGGACGACTCCAAGTTGGTCACGTCCTGATGCCGGCAGTGGCGACTGAGCGGGACCGGGTCCTGGACGCGCTGGCCGCCGTCCGGGACCCGGAACTGGACGAGCCGATCACGACGCTGGGTTTCGTGTCCACCTGCGTCGTGTCGGCGGCCGGCGACGTGGTCGTCCGGCTCCGGCTGCCCACCTACTTCTGTGCGCCGAACTTCGCCTTCCTGATGGTCGCCGACGCGTACGACGTGGTCTCCGCGGTGCCCGCCGTGCGCTCGGTCGACGTCGCGCTCGAGGACCACTTCGCGGCCGCGCAGATCAACGCCGGCGTGGCCGCCCGGGCCGGATTCGTCGCGTCGTTCGACGGTGAGGCCGCCGCGGAGCTCGACGAGCTCCGCCGCACGTTCGTCGCCAAGGCGGTGCTGGCCGGAACCGATCAGGTCTGCCGCCCGCTGGTTGCGTCAGGCATCGATCCGGCCGGCGTCGCCCGGCTGGCGATCGCCGACGTGCCGCCGTCGCCCGAGCTCGACCGGTTGCTGCGCCGCCGGGCCGAGCTCGGGCTGCCGGTGGGTCCGGACGCGCCACTGCTCGTCGACGTCGGCACGGGTGCGGCGATCGCCGCGGACGCCGCGGCCCGGCACCTCGGGCTGGCCCGGCTGACCCGGACCGGGATCGAGGCCAACACAGGCATCTGTCGAGGAATGCTGAAGCACCGGTACGCCGAGTCCGGTGCGGGCGAGGAGGAATCGTCATGAAGGCCGTTCGACTGCACGGGTACCACCAGCAACCAGTGGTCGACGACGTACCGGAACCGGTCGTCAAGGGCCCGCTCGACGTCGTCGTCAAGATCGGCGGCGCCGGCGTGTGCCGTACCGACCTGCACATCATCGAGGGCCAGTGGGACGCGGCGATGCACCCGAAGCTGCCGTACACGATCGGCCACGAGAACGCCGGCTGGGTGCACGAGATCGGCTCGGCCGTCACCAACGTACAGGTCGGCGACACCGTCATCCTGCACCCGACGCCCACCTGCGGGCTCTGCACGGCCTGTCGCGCCGGGGACGACATGCACTGCGTGAACAGCACGTTCCCGGGACTCGACAGCGACGGCGGGATGGCGGAGTACCTCCTCACCTCCGCCCGGGCCTGCGTCAAGCTCGATCCGAGCACCCGGCCGCAGGACGTCGCCGCGCTGGCCGACGCCGGCATCACGGCGTACCACGCGGTGCGCAAGGCGATTCCGCTGCTGCCGCCGGGAACGACCTGCGTCGTGATCGGCGCGGGCGGTCTCGGGCACATCGGCGTCCAGTGTCTGGCGGCACTGACCGCGGCCCGGATCATCGTCGTCGACCGCAACCCGGACGCGCTCAAGCTGGCCGAGCAGCTCGGCGCCGACCAGACGGTCGTTGCCGACGGCCAACAGGTGGACGCGGTGCTCGGCCTGACCGACGGCGCCGGCGCGCACGTCGTCCTGGACTTCGTCGCCGAGCAGGGCGCGGAGCAGGACGGCTTCGCGATGACCGGCCGGGCCGGGTCGTACTTCGTCATCGGGTACGGCGGCCAGGTGCAGATCCCGACCCTGGACATCATCTCCACCGAACGGAACATCGTCGGCAACATCGTCGGCACGTTCAACGAGCTGGCCGAGCTGATGGCACTCGCCCAGGCCGGGAAGGTCACGCTGCACACCAGGACCTACCCGCTCGAGGCGGCCGCCGACGCGGTCGCCGATCTCGACGCCGGCCGCGTCCGCGGCCGGGCGATTCTGGTTCCGTGATTCTGGAGGGAAGTCATGGCGAAGGAGCTGCGCTTCGGAGAGAACGCCCGTGATCTGCTGCTGGCCGGGGTCGACCAGCTCGCGGACGCGGTGAAGTCGACGCTCGGCCCCAAGGGCCGCAACGTGATCCTGGAGAAGATCACCGGGTCGCCGGTGGTGACCAACGACGGCGTCACGATCGCCCGGGAGATCCACCTCAAGAACCAGTTCGAGAACATGGGCGCCCAGCTGGTCAAGGAAGCCGCGATCAAGACCAACGACATCGTCGGCGACGGCACCACGACCGCGACCGTGATCGCGCAGGCGATCATCCGCGAGGGGATGGCCGCGATCGGCTCCGGCGGGAACCCCGTCCTGGTGAAGCGGGGGATCGACCTGGCCGTCGGCAAGCTGGTCGACCGGCTGCGCGAGGTCGCACACCCGGTGGTGACCGAGCAGGACTACGCGCGGGTCGCCGCGATCTCGGCGAACGACGACGACGTGGTCGGCGCGGTGATCGCGAAGGCCCTGCACACCGTCGGCGACGGCGGCATCGTGACGGTCGAGGAGTCGTCGGTGCACGGGATGGCCGTCGACTTCGTCGAGGGTTTCGAGTTCGACAACGGCTACCTGTCGCCGTACATGGTGACCGATCCGGGAAGTCTGCAGGCCGTTCTCGACGACCCCTACATCCTGTTGTGCAGCGAGAAGATCACCAAGGTCCAGGAGGTGATGCCGCTGCTGGACCGGATCATGCGCGAGCCGCGGCCGCTGGTGATCATCGCCGAGAGCCTCGAAGGCACGGCACTCAGCATGCTGGTGCACAACCACGTCAACGGGTTGTTCCAGTGCGTCGCCGTGAAGGCGCCGGGGTTCGGCGACCGGCGGCTGCACAAGCTGGAGGACATCGCGGCGATCACCGGGGGCGCGGTCTACAGCCGGCACTCGGGCTTCAGCCTCGAGACCATGACGCTGGACCAGCTGGGCCGCGCGGACCAGGTGCGGGTGGACGCGGACCGGACGGCGATCGTCGCCGGTTCGGGCCACGAGGACGCTGTCGCGTTCCGAGTCGCACAGCTGCGGGCCGAACTGGAGCGGGCGACGTTCGGCGTCGACGAGGACGTCCTGACCGAGCGGATCGGCGCGCTGTCCGGCAAGGTCGCGGTGATCCGGGTCGGTGCGCCGACACCGGCGGAGCTCAAGGAGTTGCAGCACCGGGTCGAGGACGCGCTGTCCGCGACGCGGGCCGCGATGGCCGAGGGCATCGTCGCGGGTGGCGGCATGGCTCTCTTGCATGCCGCCTCCGCGCTCGACGGCCTGGACGTGCAGGGCGACTACCGGACCGGGGTCGACATCGTCCGGCGGGCGCTGCGCGAACCGGCGTACCTGATCGCGGCGAATGCCGGCTACAACGGCGCCGAGGTGCTGCAGCGCACGTCGGCGATGGACGTCGACGACGGCTTCGACGCCCTGGAAGGTCGTTACGGCAACATGCTCACGATGGGCATCATCGACCCGCTCCGGGTGGCTCGCTCCGCGCTGCAGAACGGTGCCTCGGTCGCGGGTCTGCTCCTCACCACCAACACCCTGATCGCCGAGGAGCAGACCCCGTGGGGCGGCAGCCCCGCCCTGATGACCGAGTACGGCGCACTCGACGAGGGCCTGCACCAGCCCTCCCCCGACTCCAGCACCCCCCAATCCCTGGGCCTCGGCCCCTCGGTCGCTTAGGAGGGTAGTCACAGGGGTAGCCCCTCCCCGACTTCACCTAACGCCGGATCAGACCGAGGGAGGTGGCCGTGGCGACGGCGGCGGTGCGGGAGTCGACGCCGAGTTTGGTGTAGATGCGGGCCAGGTGGGACTTCACCGTGCCCTCGGTGAGGTGCAGCCGCTCGCCGATGGCCTGGTTGGACAGTCCCTGGGCGACCAGCGCGAGGACTTCGGTCTCGCGCCGGGTCAGGGCGGTGCCCGGTGTCCGGAGCCGGGTCATCAGGCGATCCGCGACACTGGGCGCCAGCGCCGTACGGCCTTCGGCGGCGGTGCGCACGGCGGCGGCCAGGTCTTCCGGTGGGGCGTCCTTGAGCAGGTAGCCGGTCGCGCCGGCCTCGATGGCCGGCAGGATGTCGGCGTCGCTGTCGTACGTCGTGACGATCAAGACGCGGGGCGCTCCGGCCCGGCCCACGATGGCGGCCGTGGCCTCGGTGCCGTTCAGGTCCTTCCCGAACTGGATGTCCATCAGGACCACGTCGATGTCGCCTCGGGCGGCCCGGACGACGGCCTCCTCCGCCGTGGCCGCCTCGGCCACCACCTCGATGTCCGGCTCGGTCGACAGGACCGCACGCAGCCCGGCCCGGACGATCGGGTGGTCGTCCGCCAGCAGGACACGGATGGGTACGTCGGTCACGAGCGAGCCCTGGTCGTCCCAGCGGGCAATGCCGGCAGTGCGGCCAGCACCGTCGTACCGTCGCCGGGGACGGACTTGATCGTCAAGGACCCGCCGAGCTCCTCCAGCCGGGACCGCATGGCGGGAAGGCCGAAGCCGCCACCGTCCGGTGTCCGGTCCGGCAACTCGTTCGGGTCGAACCCGCGCCCGTCGTCGGCGATGCCCACGACCACGTGGTCGTGGGAGAAGCTCAGGGTCAGGTCGGCCATGCTCGCGCCGGCGTGCCGGACGACGTTCGCGAGCGCGGACTGGGCGACCCGCAACAGCGCCACCTCCGATGCCGTCGGCAACGGTACGGCGTCGCCCTCCTGGCGGAACCGCGCATCGAGGTGGTGCCGGGCGCTGGTCGTGGCACACAGACGCTCCAACGCGCCGGCCAACGTCGCGCCGTCGAGGGAGGGCGGGGCGAGCGCTGCGACGAACTGCCGTACCTCGGCCAGGTTGTCAGCGGCGGCCCGGCGGGCCTGGTCGACGTACTCCGACGCGTTCTGCGGGTTCGCCGGGAGGGATCGTTCGGCGGCGCGCAGCAACAACTGGATGCTCGACAGTCCCTGGGCGAGCGTGTCGTGGATCTCGCGGGCCAGGCGTTCCCGTTCGGCCGCGACGCCGGCGGCGTGTTGGGCGGCCGCGAGGTCGCTGCGCGTAGCGGTCAGCTCGCCGATCAGGCGCCGGCGCTGTTCGCTCTCTCGGTACAAGGCCTGATAACCCCAGACCACAGCCACGGCCACGGCGGCGCCGAGGGCCGGTCCGATCGCGATCGCGACGCTGAAGGAGCCCTGATGCGCGGCGAAGCCGACGATCGCCACGATCGCAGTCAGCACCACGGCGACCAGACCGGTACGCCGGGGCGCCAGGTGCAGCAGCAGGAAGTACAGCGGAAAGGCGAGCCACACCCCGTCGGCGGAGAGCGCCAGTACGACCACCCACGCCGCCCCGAGAACAGTCAGCCACACAAGGGCGTTGCGCGACGAACGTCGTACGGCGGGCAACGCCGGGCCGGACACGTAGACCGCCGCGCAGATCGCGGCTGCGACCGCGATCAGTGCCACTCGCGGGTTGTCGTCGGCCACGGCCCGGATCACAGTCAGGGCCAGCAGGGCGATGACCAGCAGATGCAGGCACCACGCGAGCATTCGAGTGGTCGGGGTCAGGACAACGGCGTTCACTGTGCTCCCAGGTTAGAGGCAAAGCGATGGCCGGACCTCTATCGAAAGATGGAAGCCGCCGGCTCTCTTTCGGCACCGCGAGTGCCGTCCTGCGCCAGATGTCCGGCAGCGTCTCGGTGGCGATCCTGGAGCTATGTTCGTTGCCTGGAGAGACCTGAGGTTCGCCAAGGGGCGTTTCGCCCTGATGGGGACCGTCATCGTGCTGATCACGCTGCTCGTCGGACTGCTGTCCGGCCTCACCGCCGGGCTCGGCCGGCAGAACGTGTCCGCGATCACCGAACTCCCGGCGAGCCACATCGTGTTCGGCGCCGCGGGTGCCGGGCAGGAACCGTCGTACTCGAACTCGACGGTCACCGAGGCCCAGTGGCAGCAGTGGGCGCGGACGCCCGGAGTCCGCAGCGCGGAGCCACTCGGCATCTCGCTGACCAGGGCCGTCGCCGGCGCCAGGAGCATCGGGGTGTCGGCGTTCGGCGTTCAGCCCGCGTCCGCCCTCCCTCCGGCCGGCGCGGTCATCGACGACGGGACCGCGGTTGTGTCGACAGCGGCCGCAGCGGACCTCGGCGTCGCCGCGGGCGGCACCGTCACCCTGGCCGGCCGGGAACTGGTCGTCGGGGCCGTCCGTGGCGATGCCTCCTTCAGCCATGCTCCGGTGATCTGGATCAGCCTGAACACGTGGCAGCAGGCCGCGCCGCCAGGGGGCCCGACGGCCACCGTCATCGCCTTGAACACGACGTCCGGAGCCGACCTCCAGGCCGGGGACAGGGCGGCCGGAACCCGAACGGTCGGCAAGGACGACTCGCTGTCGGCGATCGGCTCGTACCGCTCCGAGAACGGCTCGCTGCAGTTGATGCGCGGCTTCTTGTTCGCGATCTCGGCGCTGGTGATCGGCGCGTTCTTCACCGTATGGACGATCCAGCGCAGCGGCGACATCGCCGTACTCAAGGCCCTGGGAGCCTCGACGGCCGCGCTGCTGAGGGACGCGCTCGGCCAGGCCGTCGTCCTGCTCGTCGGCGGCACGCTGATCGGCATCGGTCTCGCGGCGGTCCTCGGAGCTGCCGTCGCCGGTTCGGCCGTGCCGTTCGTCCTCACTCCGCCGGTCGTCGCCGTCCCGGCGGCGGTGATGGTCGTCCTCGGCGCCGCCGGGGCCGCCTTGTCCGTACGCAGGATCACGTCGGTGGACCCGCTGACCGCTCTGGGGAGCGCCCGATGAGCCTGGAACTGTCCGACATCACCCTCACCTACCCCGACGGCGACTCTCGCCTGACCGCACTCGACCACGTCACGCTCCACGTACCTCCCGGCAGCCTCACCGCCGTCATCGGCCCCTCCGGCTCCGGCAAGTCCAGCCTCCTCGCCGTCGCCGCGACCCTGATCACCCCCGACAGCGGCACAGTCACAGTCGACGGCAGCACGACAGCCGGACTCACCCGCGGCGAGCTCGCCGAGCTCCGCCGCCACACCATCGGCATCGTGTTCCAGCAACCGAACCTGCTGCCGTCCCTCACCGCCACCGAGCAACTCCAGGTGATGGCACAGATCGACGGCCGCAGTCCGCGCACCGCCGCCCGCAAGGCATCCGAACTCCTCGACGCCGTCGGCCTCGCCGGCCAGGCCGGCCGGCGCCCGCACCAGCTGTCCGGCGGTCAGCGCCAGCGCATCAACATCGCCCGGGCCCTGATGAACGACCCGAAGCTGCTCCTCGTCGACGAACCGACCAGCGCACTCGACCACGAACGCGGCGCGGCCGTGATCGACCTCATCACCCGGCTCACCCACGACCACTCGACCGCCACCGTGCTCGTCACCCACGACCGCACCCACCTGAGCGCCGCCGACCGGATCGCCGAGGTCGCCGACGGCCGCCTGGCCGGGTAACGTCGCGTCGGTCGTGCTGTCCGACTCGTTGTGGAGGATTCCGATGAGCACAGTCCTGGTCACCGGTGCGTCAGGTATCGCCGGGCGTGAGGTGTCGCGGGTGCTCGCCGCAGCGGGTCATCACGTACGGCGCGCGGACATCGCCCCGTCGCCCGATCCCGCCGACGCCGCGATCGGCGAGTTCGTTCGGTGCGACACCCGGACGCCGACCGACGTGCTCGAGGCGGTGGCAGGGTGCGACGCGGTCGTCCACCTCGCCGCCTGGCACAACGCTCACCAGCCGGGGGTCAGCGACGCGACGATCTTCGCGGTCAACGTCGACGGCACGTTCAACGTCGTCCAGGCGTGCCGCGCGGCCGGCGTCCGGAGCGTCGTCTTCGCCTCCTCGATGGCGTACGGCTGGGGAAGCGTCTACAGCGTCACCAAGGTCCTCGGCGAGGACCTCTGGAAGATGTACCGCGAGGTCACCGGCGCGTCGGTCGCGCTCCTGCGCTACCACGGCTTCGTGCCCGAGCCGTACCTGCGCTGGGGCGAGCGGCTGCTACGCAACGGCGTCGACGTACGCGACATCGCGACCGCGACCGCCGCCGCGACCGAGGCCGCGCTGGCGGGCCGCATCGATCTCTTCAGCACGATCGTGCACAGCGATCACGCAATGCCGAAGGAAGTCCAGGACGACTTCACGACGCACGGCGCCGCGTGGGCGGAGTCGAGGCTGCCCGGCGCGACGGCCCTGATCGAGCGCCACCGACTCGCGCTGCCGGACCGCGTCGAGCAGCATGATCTCAGCGCGGCCGCCGACCTCCTCGGCTGGCGCCCGCGGCACGACTTCATCGAGTTCCTCGAAGACCTCCGGCGCCGCGAAGCCGCCGGAGAGGACGTCAACGACCTCTGGGCACCAGGCCGCATCCCGGCCTCATAGCATCGAGCAAACCTTGGGGCAGCTCGCGACGAGGGCCGCTCCGCTGTCGGTCGTGCCGGACGGCGGTGGCCCGTCGGAGTCGGACAGCGAGCCCCAGATCGCGATCGCGACCGCCACGCCGACCAGGAGCAGCAGGAATGCCAGGAACGCGGCGCCGAGCGCGCCCCCGGACTTGTTCTCGGTCATAACTCTCCCAGGTGCGGAACGCTTCGCATCCTGCCAACAGCGCGACCGCTCGGGAAGCGGGAACGCCGCCACACCAAGGATTCTGCAGGTACCTGCAGCCACACGTGCCCCGCGCGTCACCGGTCTGCTACCAAGCGCATCCGTTCAGGACGCGATGTTTGACCACGAGCTGTCGCCGGGGTCTACCGCCCGGCCAGCTTCGCCACGACGGGGGCGAGCGTGTCGGCGAAGTCGGCGCCGATCACGAAGTACGAGAAGCCGATCTCCTCGCGCCGCCGCTGGATTTCCTCGGCCGCTGCGGCGGGGTCACTCGGCAGGATGACGAGCGAATCGGCCTCGCGGAGCGCCGCGGTGTCGAGGTTGGGCGCCGCCATGAACGGAGCGGCACGGTCACCGACGGCGGCGACGTGCTGAGCGAGCTCCATGTCTCCGCGGGCGGCGAAGTCGCGGACCCGTTTCGTGGTCTCGGCCCGGTCGTCGTCCGTCGCGAGGACGAACGTGACCGCGTCGGCGACCTCGAGCGCCAGCGCCTGCGACTTCGGTCCGCTCACCGCCATGACCACCGGCGTGTGCAGATCGGGTCCGTCGAACCTCCGGAGGGTCTCCACGGTCTCCCGCATCCTGGCACGACGCTCGGCCGGGGAGACGGCGGGCAGCCCCAACTCGACTTCGATTCCGGGCCGGCCGGCTCCGATGCCCATCTCGAAGCGGCCTTCGGTGAGCACTGAGAGTGAGTGCGCCTCCCATGCTGTGCTCCATGATTCGCGCAGCGCGGCGGCGTACACCCACGAGCCGATCCGCAGGTCAGTGAGCGCGGCCGCGGTCGCCAGCGTGGGACCAAGCGTCGGTTGCCACGTGGGTACGTCGGGCATCAGCAACGTCGAGTAACCGTGGTCGGCAATCCGTCGTGCGCGGTCCCGCCACGCCCGCAGGTCCGGACCGACCGGGGCAACGACCCCGAAGCGGAATGGTCTGGTCGTACTGGCCCGGTCGGGCATCGTGGTTCTCCTTGAGTCTGGGCCCGTCTTTTCGGTCCCTCTGCCCTCTCCACGAACCAGCTACCCGGAATCCGACAACTGTCAGGGTCGGGCGTTCGGGTAGGTGACGGCTCGCAGGATCTTCGCCGGGGCACCGGCCGCGACGGAGTACGGCGGGATGTCCTGCGTGACGACGCTGTTGGCGCCGATCACGCACCTCTCGCCGATCGTCACGCCGCTCGTGACGACCACGTTCGCGCCCAGCCAGACATTGTCGCCGATCCGCGTCGCCCCCTTGGAGTCGAACCCCTGCCACGGCACCGGCCGGTCCGGATCGTCGTACCGGTGACTGGCGTCCGTCACGAAGCACCCGTTCGCCAGCATGCAGTGCGATCCGATCTCCACCAGGTCGAGCGCCGCGACCATCACCGCGATGTTGAGGAACGTCCCCTCCCCGATCCGCACCCGCCCCTCGTCGCCCATCGTGATCCACACATTGGGTTCGAACAGCGTGTTGGCCCCGACCTCGAGCCGCCCGTCCCGCAAGGCTTCCAGCACGTTCCCGTGCAACGGCCACCGCGCGAACGCCCCGCGCCGCATCAGCTCCCAGTGGATCCGCCCCCGGTTCCACGGCAACGAACTCCGCTGGTACCAACGCCACTTCTGCACCCAAGCCGTCAGCTGCCCACGAAGCTCCTCCACACGCGCCAGGCTACGCGGGAAGCGCTTTTGGACAGTGAGGCGCCGGTCGGGCCTCGCGACTACGCGCCGGTCGGGCTCATCGGAGCGAGGCCGAGTGCGGCGAGTACTGCGGCCCCGCGCTCAGCGTGCTCGCCGCCTGCCAGCACCAGAGTGCGTGCGGCTTGATAGTGGCAGCCGGCAACGTCGAACGCGTCTGCGGCGGCGAGCAGAGCCTCCTGCTCGCCGTCGAGAAGGGCCGCGGCTCGCGCCACCATGCCTCCGGCAACCGGGTTGCCGGTCACAATGGTCCGCGCCTCAGCCAGACGGTCGCGAGCGTCGGGCGTCCCCGCCAGGACAGCGACCTCGGCACGCAGCGCGACGTACCAGTGGTGCCAGATCCAGGTGACCCACTTCCATACCTCCTGCGGCGCGGGAGACATCCGCTCCAGCGCCTCCGGCAGTTGCCCGTGGTGCAGCAGGAGCAGGGTGTCGAAGACCGCCCCGTAGCCGTGGGCGTGCTCGGGCAGCGGGCCGAGCTCATCCAGCACCAGGTTCCATTCCTGCCGCGCGTCGTCGTCTCCACGGAGGCCATGCGTCATCGCCACCGCGGCGGCGGCCGGGCCGAGAGACGACCGTGCGGGGCGACCGGCCCGTCGCCACGCGTCGAGGAATCGAACGCTCCCGTTGAGCAGTTGCTCGACGTTGCCTGCGAAGGCGTCCGCGACCAGAAGCCAGCTGGTGGCGCGGTGGCCGACCTCGGCGAGCAGTGGATGGTCGGCGAGTTGTCCTGCCCACCGGCGAGCGGCCGCCAGGTCGCCGGTGCCCAGATTGGCTTCGGCCGCTTCGGCGAGCGCCTCGAGCAGCTCGTGGGTGGCGGCCGGAGCCTTCGGCATGGACGACAGCAGCGTGATCCGGCGCTGGGTCGTGGCCGCCGCGGCGAACGGGTCACCTGCCCAGCTGAGGGCCCCGGTCAGGACATCCAGCGCGACGGACTCGTCGAGCGGATCGCCTGTCCGATGCGTCAGGTCCACCGCTCGCTCGGCGCGGGCGACCGTGTCCGTGACGGACGCACCGGGGTGGCCTTGGGCGGTGCTGATCGCGCCGTTGAGCAGCTGGCCGGCCTCGGCCACCGCTACGGTGGCCCGCGCCGCAGGATCGTCGCCGGCCAGGTCCCGTGCACGGGCGACGAGCGAGTCCGTCTCCTCCACGGACAGCTTCCTTACGAACTTGGTCGAGAACCGGTACGCAGTCGTGGCGATCGCCGCGAGATCCCGGGCGGCGCCCGCGCTGTCACCCGCCCTGGAGGCGGCCTCCGCGGCCTCGCCGTACAGGCGGTACACGTCGTCGCCGCGCATTCGGCAACCAGCCACCGCCGCGGCCTGGCGCAGTGCCGACGCAGCTGACTGCGGGTCCTCGGCCAGTGCCGCTGCCTGCTCGTAGCGTTGCTGGGATTCGCCGATCAGGTTGCGGGTGAAGGTCAGCTCGGCCAGCGTGCCCGCGACCCGGTAGGCGTCGGTGCGCTGCTCTGGTTCCAGCGCCGCCCACGCCAGCGCGGCGCGAAGATCGTCGGCAATCGCGTCGAAGCCGGCCCGCCACTCCGGCCGGACGACCTCCAGCTCAGTGGCCTGTGCCAGGCACCAGTGAAGGTGCCGGGATCGCGTGTCGACCAGTTCGCCGGCCTCGATCAGCTGCTCCGTCGCGTATTCGCGGATCGTCTCCAGCGCGCGGTACGCCGTACCGCCCGGGGACGTGATGACCACCAGCAGGCTCTGCTCGGCCAGCCGGGCGAGCCCCTCGGCCACCAGGAACTCCTCGGTCCCGGTCACCTTCGCCGCCGCCGCGGCCGTGAACGGCGCCATGAAGACCGACACCCGGCGCAGCAATGCTTTGTCGGTCGGGTCCAGCAGGGCATGGCTCCAGTCCAGTGCGGCTCGCACCGAACGGTGTCGTTCGTCGGCACGGAAGCCGCCGGTGAGCATCCGGAGCGGGTGAGACAAAGCAGCGGTGACGCCGTCGAGGCCGAGCGAGTGGTACCGCGCGGCGGCCAGCTCGATGGCGAGCGCCATACCGTCCAACCGCTCGCAGATGGAGACGATATCCTCACGCGACGTCGGATCCAGCGGCGAGCCGGCTGCTGCGGCCCGGGCCAGGAACAGCGCGACCGCGTCCGACTGGCCGTCGACGGGCAGCGACAGCGGCGGGACCTGGTACACCCGCTCGAACGGCACCATCAACCGGGCCCGGCTCGTCGCCAGCACCGTCACGCGAGGGCAGGACGCCAGCAGCCGCTCGACGAACAGCGCCACTCCGTCGAGGGCTTGCTCGCAGTTGTCCAGCACCAGCAAGGACTGCCGATCGGCCAGCGCGGCAATCACCGACTCCGTCATGTCACGGCCAGGCTGCTCCCCGAGGCCGAGGGCACCGGCGACCGCCGTCGCGATCATGCCCGGATCCGTGACCGGAACGAGGTCGACGAACCACACTCCGTCGCCGTACCGGCCGGATGTTTCGGCGGCTACGGCCAAGGCGAGCCGTGTCTTGCCGACCCCTCCCGGCCCGACCGCGGTCACCTCCCGATGGGCCTCGAGCAGCTCGGCCAGCTCGGCCTGCTCGGCGACCCGGCCGACGAACGCCGTCAACGGGGCCGGCAGCACCGGCACCGGCTGGGCCGAAGCGTCGTCGCCGGCCGGCTCGGGTGCGCGCTGGGCAAGCGCACGGCGGTCCGGCACCTCCAGCTTGCGCAGCAGCGAGGAAACGTGGCTCTCCACGGTGCGCACCGAGATGTACAGCCTGGCCGCGATCTCGGCGTTGCTGAGCCGGGCGCCGACCAGTTCCAGTACCTCGGCTTCGCGAAGCGAGATGTCCACCGTTGCTGTCACCGCCCCATCTTGCCTCATCGGTGCCACCGGTCCGTGCCCTGATCCGTGGCCCTGATCCGTGGCCCTGATCCGTGGTGGGGATCCGTGGTGGGGATCCGTGCTCGGCACGGATGTGGTGCGGCGGGGCCGGCGGAAAGACTGTGACCACGACAGCGGGTCGATGGGACCCACGACCAGAGGAGTGACCGTGACCAGCGCTTCCACCCACGGCATCAAGACCGTGCTGCACCCCGTGACCGACCTGGCCAAGGCCAAGGCCGTCTACGCGGCCCTGCTCGGCATACCGCCGCAAACCGACTCGCAGTACTACGTCGGCTTCGAGGCCGAGGGCCAGCACATCGGCCTGGTTCCGGGCGGTGGACCGCAGGGCATGGTCTCGCCGGTGGCCTACTGGCACGTGCCTGACATCGAGGCGAAGCTGGCCGACCTGACCGCGGCCGGGGCCACCGTGAAGGAGGCCGCGCACGAGGTTGGCGCCGGCCGACTGGTGGCCACCGTCATCGACCCTGACGGCAACGTCCTCGGGCTCCTGCAAGACCGCTGAGCGCCCACCGCTCGCGAGCACGACACCTCATCCCGTTTCTCGATCACAAAGGATCTGCCATGACCGCCTTCGACTCCGTCATCCTGGAAGTGTCCGACCCGACCGCCGCCGAGGCCTTCTACCGGGCCGCCGGCCTGGACAGCTACGTGAGCGTCCGGGGCACGGACGCGCCGACCACCGGCTTCCGCGGTTTCGCCCTGTCGCCCGTGACGTCGCAGCCGGGCAACGTCGACGCGATCATCGACGCCGCCGTCGGCGCCGGCGCGACGGTGCTGAAGCCGGCCACGAAGAGCTTCTGGGGGTACGGCGGCGTCATCCAGGCCCCGGACGGCACCGTCATCAAGGTCGCGACCTCGCAGAAGAAGGACACCGCCCCGGCTTCCCGCACCATCGACCAGGTCGCACTCCTGCTCGGCGTGGCCGACGTCAAGGCCAGCAAGCGGTTCTACGTCGGCAAGGGCCTGGCGGTGGCGAAGAGCTTCGGCGGGAAGTACGTCGAGTTCGACACCCCGTCGTCGGCCGTCACGCTCGCCCTCTACCCGCGGCGCGCCCTCGCCAAGGACACCGGCGTCGGCCAGGAAGGCACCGGATCGCACCGCATCGTGCTCAGCGGTTCGGCCGGTCCCCTCACCGACCCAGACCAGTTCGTCTGGGAAACCGCGACCGCCTGACCAGCACAGCATCCACCGCAGGAGAACTCCGCCATGAGCAGCGTCACCACCGGTAAGTACGAAGGATTCACGGCCGAGGAACGGGCCGCGATGAAGGACCACGCCCGGGAGCAGAAGAACGCGGCACGCCGCGGCTCCCGCGCGGACAAGGCCGCCGAGGCGGCCCGGGACGTACTCGCGAAGATCGCCGAGATGCAGGACTCGGACCGCGTCCTCGCCGAGCGTGTCCACGCCGTAGTCACGTCCAGCGCTCCGGCCCTCGCGCCGAAGCTCTGGTACGGGATGCCCGCCTACGCGCTCGACGGCAAGATCGTCTGCTACTTCCAGAGCGCCGAGAAGTTCAAGGCCCGCTACGCCACCCTCGGCTTCAGCGACCAGGCCAACCTCGACCAGGACACGATGTGGCCGACCACATTCGCCCTGACCCAGCTAACACCCGCAGTAGAAGCCCAAATCAGCACCTTGACGAAACAGGCCGTCCGCTGACCCCTTGGTCATTCGTGCCGGCGCGTCACGACGAAGGTCCAGCGCGCCGACGGATCACCGACCACGCTGATCAGGTCACCGCCCACGACCTGCTGGCGGATCTGCACGGGCCCGCAAGGAATCTGTACTTCCGCGCCGAACTCTCCCTTGAGCCCGACCCGGCCTCCGCTGCACCGCGCGTACAGCACGAGCTCCGGAGCTGCGGGGAGAGCGACCGGGGCCTGGCTGTCGCCGGCACCCGACCGGATCGCCAGAACGGTCTCTTCCGCAGGAATGTGAACGACGGTGTCAGGCACACCGACAGCCCGCCCCGGAAACGGATCAGGACTCGCGGCGTAGCGGCGCTGGTCACCGCTGGTGTAGGTGTGCGGTTCGTTGTCAGACGACGATGCACAAGCGGTCGTCAGCAGCGCCGTACCGGCCGCGATTCCGACAACCCGCCCGACTGGGGTGAACGTGGGGACCAACTCCTGTGAATCCGGCGCGTCCTTCGAACGCACGCTGAGCGATGAAAGCGGAAGCTTGTTGCCTGGAACAACTCATCGCACTAACTCCTCTCGCTCAGCACAGAACGACCCGGCCACAACAACGGAACCTCAACCAACAACCCGCGGGCGCGACAACTCTCGCCACCATCGCACTCGTCTAGTCCACTGTCCACACAATTACAACGCCCGGATCCCCCGTTCACACCAACAGCAGCAACGCCCCGACGACAAGCACGCCCAGCCCGCCGACTGCCCAAGCCATCCGTCGGCGCTTGGCGTGACTCACCGTGCGCTGGAGTTGCTCGAACTCCTCGCGCCGGTCCAGGTCCATGAGAGTTTCCGGCCCCTGTTGCCAGGTCGTTCGGAGTCCGACGATCGACTCGATCTGCGCCAGCTGTCCAGGATCGAGGAACTCCTTCCGCTTCTTCAGCCAGCGCACCAGCTTCCGAGCCTCCAGCACCTCGACGCCCGGAGGCCGCTGCTCGACGACCAGCCGTTCCGGATCCAGCACCGCGACAACGCCTCGGACGGGCACCGGCCACCCGAGAATCTCGCCGAGCAGCTTGGCAACCCGACTCGCCTCGAACTCGCTGTTCCGGACGTGATCACACCGGCGCCCGGCCACCATGACATGGCGATCCATGACCCAGACCCTCTGACCGGAGTGGTTCTTCGTGTTCACCGTGAACACGCCGGACGACCCGACGACCAGATGGTCGATGTCAGAACCACGGCGCCCAACCGGTACCGCGTGCATGACGACCCACCGCGGTCCGAGCTTCGACAGCATCCGCCCAACCGCGATCTCCGCCAATGCACCCCGGTACCAAGCCATCCCCTGCTCGGTCAGCGGCGCAACACCCATCAACCGCCCAAGCCGGCCACGAGACCGCAGCAGACCCGGCTGCGAGAACAGCACGCCAATAACAGCGTGACGAGGACCTCGCCCACGTAACGTCAGAACTTGTCGACCCTCATCTGGTTCCATACTCCAACTCCCCCGCCCACCACATCGCCCAGACGGCCCTACCCGTTACGTCCTCCTCAGACCAGCAAGCTGGTCCCCCTGGCGAGCGAGCCGCAGCTTGCTGCCCGCTCCAATAGGTTCAGCTATTGTCGGGCCTCATGAGTGCGTGGAATGTTGGCCCGAGGCAACAATCAGGAGCATCTGATGCGCGGCGGCGGGGCGGTGTCGCGGGGGTCGTTGCCGGGGTGGTTCTGCTGGGCGTGGCGCTGGTCGTCCTGGTGCTCCCGTTCGGCCTGTTTCTGCTCGGAGGCGGTGGCGACGGCGAGGCGTTCAGCGCGATGCTGAGAGGGTTCCTGATCGTCGCCGCGGTGATCGGCCTGCTGGGCCTCGCCGCATTGACGTTCGGCATCGTCGCGGTGCGCTCGTCCCGCCGAGGCACGGCTCAGTAGCTACGCTCAGGCGTCGCTCGGGCCGACCTCCCAACCGGTTCGCTGCGCCCAGGCATCCGCGCGCCGGATCGTCTGCCAGAACCAGGGCGCTTTCGCGTCGGTGTAGCCGGCGCGGTCGCGTCCGTACTCTTCGGCGAGATCGCGCTTCAGTTGCTCGTACTGGGTGCGCTCTTCAGGATGCTCGCGCAGGTAGTCCCGCAGCAGCAACGGGAACTGCTCGGAGAAGGTGCCTGCCTTGCGGACATGAATGTGCGTACGCCGCTCGCCCGGTGATTCCCGGAAGTACCGTTTCGTCCGCTCGGCGTTTCCCGGGCGATACACGAATCCCAGCCGTTCCAGCGGTCGGCGGAACGGCTCGACCGGCTCGAGTGCCGCCACCGAGATCTGGACGTCGATCACCGGCTTCGCCGCCAGCTCAGGCACCGCAGTCGACCCGATGTGGTCGATGCGCAGGGCAGCATCCCCCAGCGCATCTCGCAGCCGCGCCCCGAGCTCGCCGAAGCGCCGACGCCACGCAGGATCGTACGGCTCGATCCGGATCACGCGCTCACTCATCTCTACGATGGCCCCTCCGCAGGAAACGATCTGATCATCTTCCAGCGATCACCGGGTGACGGCGAAGGTGCCGTGGGCGCCGCGCTCGGCGTCGATCATCTGATGGGAGACGAAGGGATAGCGGCCCGGTTCGGTGAAGGTCAGTTCGACGAAACCGCCCTGGCTGGGAGCCAGCGCAAGCGACTGGCTGCCTCCCGTCGCGGCGTTGCGCAGGGTCCAGGCGCCCTCGAGGTACGTGGTGTCGAATTGGCTGCCGACCACGTGGAACGCGGTGGTGCGGTTCGGACCGGCGTCGAGCACCCACACTCGGACCCGTTCACCTGTCCGCGCCCGAAGCGGCTGATGGTCGTACTGGTTGGCATACCCGTTGAAGACCACGAGGTCAGGACGTTCGGCCAGGAGTTTGTCCGTGTCGACTTCACCGCCGTCGGCGCCGAGGTAGAGCTCGGATTGCAGCAGCACGTAGCTCTGGTCGACCGGCGCGAGATCTGGCGGGTCGATGACGACCGCGCCGAACAGCCCGTTGGCGATGTGGGCGGACATCGGCATCGTGGAGCAGTGGTACATCCAGATACCCGCGCGGCCGGCGGTGAAGCGGTAGACCAGCCGGCCCCCGGGTGGAATGGTCCGCATCACCTGGTCAGGAGCGCGAGACCCGGCGTGGAAGTCGATCGAGTGGCCCATCTCCGACTCGTTGACCAGGGTGATCTCGAACTGGTCTCCGACCCGGCCGTGCAGGGTCGGTCCTGGCACCGAACCGTCGTACGTCCAGAGCTTCTGCGTGACGCCCGGCGCGACCTCACGTTCAACCTCGCGGATATGCAAGGTACGGCGGTGGACGCGGCCCGGCTCGAGGGCGGGAAGGTGTGGGTCGTAAGCAGTGAACCCGGCAGCGGGCGACTTGGCAAGATCGACGGCGGAGTGGTGATGGGTCGTCGTGTCACCGGACGCCGCTGCGGGTTCGCCGCCGACGGCGACGATCGACAGCGTCATGCCCATCTGCCGGTGACCGATCACCGAGCACCAGCCGGAGACGTCACGCCCGACTATGCCGACGTCCATTCGCGCGGAGGCTCCCGGCCGCAGTCGCCCGCTGTCCTGGCCGTTGTCGAGGACAAGGTCGTGGACGTCCTCGGTGTCGGCGTTGGTGAGTTCGATGACGAGACGGTCGCCTGCCGGAACACTGATCGAGGCCGGATGGAATCGCATGTCGGACGCCGTGACCTTGGCGACCGTGGTCCGTCCGGTCGCTGCCACGCCGGCCGCCGCCGACTCCCCACGGAACGCCCCGGCAGCGACCTGGCCGACGATCACTCCGGCAGCCACTGCAGTCATCACGACGGCCAATCCCACGACGCTCGCCCGTCGCAGGCGGTTCGGACGATCTGGCACAGGTCTCGGTCCCGCGCCACCACGCTTGACGCTGCGGGAGGCCCGGATGGCGAGCAGGAGCAGCGGAAGAAATGACGCCAAGGCCACCAGCACGACTCCGGCACACATCACCCGGACAGCTGCCTGAACCGGGAACGCACAGACGACAAGAGCGCCGTTCGCCGCGACCGCCCGCAGTCCACCCGCGCTATCGAGCGTCAGGCTCGCCGCCCGAACCGCGCTCGGGCCACCGCCCAGGGCCACCGGAATCAAGTACGCCAGGGCCCCGATCAACAACTGTGCGCCGAACCCGGCCGCGAGCAACGGCGTGAACCAGGCGAAGCGGGCGTCGACCTGACTCCAGGTGCTCGCCGTACTCAACGCGACAACGAGGGCCGCCAGGCAACCGACGAACCAGATCAGCGCCGCGACCACGGAGTACGCCGAGAAGTCTCGCGGTGGACGCGAGCGAGCTGCGGTCACGAAGGCTTTCGCCAGCAGGCCCACGCCTGCGAGGTACAGCAGATAACCGGCGATCGTGAGCAGCCGTCCATCGATCAATGCACCAGCAGCCGCCGACAGCACAGCAACCAACAGCACCGGGAGTGCGCGACGCGCGGAGCTTTCGGCGCCGGACGCGATCCTCGTCCGCAAGATCGTCGGCCACAACGTCACCAGCGTGCCGAGGGCAGTCAGCCCGATCCAGCCCAACAGGTTGATCGACGCATGCGCGACCAGCAATCGCACGTGCCACGGATCGGCCTGCACTCTCGCCAGCACGACACCGATCGTGACGCCGACAGGCAGCAACGCCGCGGCCGCGACGTAGTACCGAACTGTCACCGCGAACCGTCCCGGCAGCGCTGTCCGCAACTGCATCACCAGACGCGCCCCGTGCCATCCGACAGCCACGATCACGGCGACGGCCCCCGCCACCGTGACGAACCAGTGGTCAGCCACGATTCCCGTGACGACGCAGAGAACACCGACATTCAAGAGCAGCAGCCGCAGGCTCTGCTCGCGGCGCTCGACCGGCCCGGTCGGCGCGCGCAGCAACGCGTCGGCGAAATGACGACTCCACACGAGGATCGAGTGGCTGACCGCGCCGAGCAGCACCAGATGGATGAGCAGCCACCGCGGCGCCGGCACCATCGGGTGCAGCAACGCAACGACCACCGTGGCGAACAGCCAGAAGACCACGGGAAGGTCGCGCAACGGCCAGAACCCGCGACCGGAGCGCCGGTTCATGCGCCCGGTCCCTCGATGGGCGGTACGACGAGCCTGCACGCACCGGGCTCGGCGAACGGCACCAGCCGGGCGCCGGTGGGATCGGCGCCGTACTCCTCGAGGGCACCGCGCACGATGCCCAGGTGCACCGCGCACACCACCTCGGGATAACGGTGGGCGGCCTCGAGCAGCGGGCATTCGGTGAGCCGCACCTGGTCCGGTGAGCCGCCGCCTTCGGGCTCGAACCCGAGCTCGTCCAGCAGGCCGATCACGTGCCGGCGCGCTGTTGTCGGCACAGCCGGCGCGGCACCACGATCCCTGGCCAACTCGTGGCCCCACTCCTCACCTGCTGCCGCCGCGATCTCTGCGGGCCGTTCGCTGGTCCGGGCGATGGCTGCCGCGAGAGCGGCGGCCAACCCGCCGTACTCCGAAGCCGTGGACTCGTTGTCGGTCGCCTCGTACAGCCACGCCGGGCGCCCGCGGCCCGACGATTCCGCGCGCAGCCGCCGGACCAGACCACGCCGGCGCAGGCCGTCGAGGTGCTCCCGAACGGTGTTTGCGTGCAGTCCGCTCGCCTCGACCAGCGCCGCCTGGCTGAGCGGTTCGGTCTGACCCTTCAGCAGGTCGAGCACGGCGGCCCGCGCCGGCGACAGCCGCCGGGGCGACCGCACGGCACTGCGCGGGCCCCACTCGGAATCAGAAGACGGCCTATTTTCCACGGAGCTAACTATAGTATAAATTCGATAGCAGATGGGGCTTGAGGAGGTCGAACATGAACGACGTGACCATCGCGTCGAGCGAGGCAGAGGTGCACGCCGGCGAAGCCGTCGAGCGGCATCACTCCGAGCTGGCCGGCGCGCTCGCGCGACAGGTGGAGACGCTGTCCGCGGCCGCGGCCGCCCGCCGGTGGCAGGCTGCCGACACGGCTCGCCTCGGCTTGGTCGAGTGGTGCCGCACAGAGCTGGTGCCGCATGCTCTGGCCGAGGAACGAACCCTGTACGCCGAAGCAGCCCGACGCGAAGACCTGCGTCTTCTCGTCGAAGCGATGGTGGCCGAGCACCGGGTGATCGTCGGCCTGGTCGATGCCTTGGCCGCGACCACAGACGCCCCCAGAGCCGCCGAACACGCTCGCGCGCTCAGCGTGTTGTTCGGTGCGCACCTGGCCAAGGAGAACGAGCAGGTCCTCCCGATCCTGCTCGCGGCCCCGGACGTGTCGGTCGCTCAACTGCTCGCGGGGATGCACGAGCTGATCGGCGAAGAGGCTCATCCGCACCCGAGCCCCAACGCACCGGCAGACGAGAGCAACGACACCTGCGCCTGCGGTGACGGCGACGGTCCAGCTCTGGAGCTCGACAGCAGCGCCATTCCGCACGCCGTTCGGCACGGGGCGATCTTCGGCGCCCTCGACGCTCTCCGCCCCGGAAGTTGCCTCGTCCTGACCGCGTCACACGACCCGCTGCCGCTGCTCGCCCAACTCGAACAGCGCGCGCCAGGGAGGTTCTCGGTGGAGTACGTCGCCCAGGGCCCCGACGTGTGGCGCGTCGCATTCGAGCCGACTGACCAGCCGCGGTAGAAGCGGTAGAAATCGAGACCGGGCCGAGGCCGCTCGACCCGGTTTCAGTGCGCCGGCGTCGGTGTTTCGTCCTTCTCGGCGTGGGCGCGCTCGACTGTCTCCCAGCCCTCCGCGCCGAGCGTGACGACGCTGACCGGGAAGATGCCGAGGTCCTCCCGATCGATGTGCAGTGAGAGGTCGGCGAGCAGAGCCGTGACCCGCTGCTCGAAGTCCGGCGCAGTGGCGTCGAGCTCGTCCAAGATCTCGTCGAAGGCGCGGTGGTCGGCCTCGAGCCGTCGTACCTCGTCGGCGAAGTCGCCCTGCTCCTCGAGCGCCGTGAACAGACCACGCTCCTCGCGCCGCGCATGGGGGACGAGCCGCGCACCGAGCAAGGCGAGCGCCCCTTCGGCGGTCGCCCGGTCGCCGGCCAGCAGCGAGCGCCTGATCTGGCCCGACAGCTCCCGCATCTCCAGGTGCTCGTCCATCAATCGGGCGATCGGTTCGATCTCACGGCAGCCACAGTGTTCGCACATGCCGCGAGGCTATGTCGGTCCGCCACCCCGTCCCCAGGACCTTAGGTCCCGTCCCGACCGGCCCGAGGGCCTGTTCGCGTTCGCGTGGACCGGGACCTCTCACCGGTTCATCGAGCCCGGGTGACGGCAGGTCGCTTGCAATGCGAGGACAGCGCCGCGGACGGCGGCGGTGATCGGCGCCGGTGCGGGTCTGACCTTCGCGCCGAGTTGCTGTGCGAGCTTGTACGTGAGCTCGGGACGAAGGGCGCCGCCGCCGGTGAGCAGGACCCCGCGGTCGAGGGCGTCGACCACCCGTGGTCCGCAGTCGTCGTCGAGCATCTGGATCGTCGCGGTCGCGATCGCGCGGACCAGATCCGCGGGTGACACGCCGGATCCCAGATCGTCGAGCCCCAACGGCGTACGGTGTCCCCGGCTGACCTGGCCCGCCTCGATCAGAGCCACCTCCGTCAGCTGTGCTCCCAGGTCGACGACCAGCAGAGCCCTGGTGAGATCGGCTCGTGCACCGAGCGCGGCCGCTTTCACACCGTCGATGGTCAGCAAGCGCCGCGGACCGAGGATCTCGAGCAGATCGCGGCGATGGCCGTCGCCGCTACCAACCGGTGTCGTCACCATGACGACGGATTCCCGGTGGGCGCGGACCGGGACCAAACCGTCCAGCAAGGACGCGATCGCCGCCACGTCGACGATCGCGCCACGACGTACGAGGACGGTCCGGTCGCCCTCGGCCGTCCGAACCTCGACGGGGCCGCGCCGGTCGGAGGTCCACAGCTTCACACGGGCGCTGCCGAGGTCCGCCGCGACGCCGTAGAGCAGGGGTCCGCCCGGCTCCGAGCCTCGGCGTCGCGTCATGCTCGTCAGCCGCCCAGCTCGCATCATCCCTGTTCCCGCAGGCGATGGCATTCTGCGCAGTACAACGTCTGCGGGCAGATGCGCAACCGCGCGAGGCCGACGGCTTCGCGGCACTGGCAGCACCGTCCGTAGTGTCCGGTCTCCATCCGGGCGAGTGCGGCCTCCACATCAGCCAGAACGATCCTCGCTCCCATGGCAAGGCAGTCCTGCACCTCGACCATTGCGGAGCGGAGTCGCGCCGGGCTCCCGGGAGACTGGCGGATCCGCCGCAACTGCTCACGGCGAAACGCACGCTGTTCGAGCAGGCTCGACCGCAGCACCGCAAGATCACGGCTGGCAATTCCGGCGTTGGCAACTGGTGCGACTCGTCCAGCCATTGCGCTCGGTTCCTCTCTCCGTCAGCTGCCCGCGTCGAGGGCGAGTTGCTGGCAGCGCACGCAGTACCGGACGTAGGGCAGGATCTCGAGTCGTTCGACCGGGATCCGGACCTTGCAGTCCTGACAGTCTCCGTACGCGCCGTTCTTGGCACGCTCCACCGCGGCGTCGATCTCGGCGAGGACCAGGCGGATCGCCTTCGTCTGCGCCGTCATCAGTTCCTCGTTGGCGTTCGGCCGGTCGGCCTCCATGGCCGTGAGCTGCGCCAGCCGGGTGTTGCGCTCCCGCTGCAACCGGCGCAGAGGCTCGTGCATCCGACGCTCGTCGGCAGCCTCCGCCCGGGTGGTCATCCGGTGTGTCGTCATGGCCCCAGAGTCGCCCGTGGACCATCGCCGGCCAATCGGGACCAGCACCCATCTTTCGGCGGGCCGCGCGCACATGGGGGTCAGTCCCGATGGACACGTCCGGAGACGCTGCCCATGCTGGACAGGTGGGCAGGACGGCACTACATCGCACCTTCGACGAGACGTACTCGGCGCACCGACCGGCGACACCCGGGACACCCGGGACAATGGACGGTGTCGCACTCGAGGAAGGGATGCCGGCGATGTCGTTGTTCTGGCGGATCTTCGCCCTCAACGCTGTGGTTCTCGGCGCGGCTACGGCGTTGCTGCTGTGGGCGCCCGTGACTGTGTCGGTCCCCGTGCTCTTCACCGAAGCCGTCGTCCTGATCGGCGGACTGGTCGTGATGCTCATTGCGAATGCGGCCCTGCTGCGCATCGGCCTCGCGCCGCTCGTGCGCCTGAGCCGTCAGATGTCGACGGTCGACCTGCTGCGTCCGGAGGACCGGTTGGCGGTGCACGGCCACGGCGGGGTCGCCGACCTCCTTCGCGCCTTCAACGCCATGCTCGATCGTCTGGAGGCCGAACGGGCGACGAGTGCCGCGCGGGCGTTGTCCGCCCAGGAGTCCGAGCGCCGAAGGGTCGCCCGCGAACTGCACGACGAAGTCGGGCAGAGCATGACCGCCGTACTCCTCGACCTGAAGAGGGCTGCCGATCTTGCCGACGATCAGGCCCTGCGGGACGAGCTCACCCAGGCCCAGGAAACCACCCGTGAAAGCCTCGACGAGGTACGTCGTCTGGCACGCCGGCTGCGGCCTGGCGTCTTGGACGATCTCGGCCTGGTCAGTGCGCTGACGGCTCTGGCGACAGAGATCTCCGACCACACCGGTCTGCGGATCACGCACCACTTCGGCAACAACCTGCCGGTGATGGACGACCAGACGGAGCTCGTGCTCTATCGCGTCACGCAGGAAGGCCTCACCAACGTCGCCCGGCACGCCGCCGCGTCCGCGGTCGAGCTGACCTTGGACACGCGCGACGGTCACGTCGTACTGCGGATCAAGGACGACGGCCGGGGCATCGGCTTCGCGCACGAGGGCGCCGGAATACGCGGGATGCGTGAGCGGGCGCTGCTCATCGGCGCGAACCTCGTGGTCGCCGACGGACAGTCAGGAGGGACCGAGGTGACGCTCACGGTGCCCAGGCCTGGAGGCACGGCGTGACACCGGAACCGGCACGGATCCTGCTGGCCGACGACCATGCGCTGGTACGCCGCGGCGTACGCCTGATCCTGGACGCCGAGCCCGATCTGAAGGTCGTGGCGGAGGTCTCCGACGGACACGAGGCGGTCGCGGCGGCCCGCAGTCAGCCGATCGATCTGGCGATCCTCGACATCGCGATGCCTCGCATGACCGGGCTGCAAGCGGCCAGGGAACTGGCGGCGGTTCGGCCGGACGTGCGCGTGCTGATGCTGACGATGTACGACAACGAGCAGTACTTCTTCCAGGCTCTCAAGGCCGGAGCGTCGGGCTACGTACTCAAGTCCGTGCTGGACCGGGATCTGATCGAGGCCTGCCGCGCCGCGATGCGCGGCGAACCGTTCCTGTACGCAGGTGCTGTCACCAGACTCGTCCGCAGCTACCTGGACCGGGTCCGGCAAGGCATCGATCTGCCCGCCCAGATCCTCACCGCCCGCGAGGAGGAGGTTCTCAAACTGGTGGCCGAGGGCAACTCGTCGAAGGAGATCGCCGAGATCCTGACGATCAGCATCAAGACCGTCGAGCGCCACCGCTCGAACATGCTCCAGAAACTCGGCCTCCGCGACCGCCTCGACCTCACCCGCTACGCCATCCGGGCCGGCCTCCTCGAACCGTGACCCGGACGGTCGTGTTGCCGGTGATCGGCAGGCGGGTCGTCCGGTTGTTGGCCGGTCGTCGACCTACCTCGTCGTCGCGCTCGGCGAGAAGGTGGGCCTCAGGCCGCCGGATCGAAGGTACGGCGTACTGATCCGCCGGTCCCGACGAGGCGAGGAGGATCAGGGATGCCGGAACTCGGCCGCGCCGTCGCGCCGCAAGCCCGCCGTCGGCAAATGGGCCGGGTCGCGGCGAAGTGGCTCACCACGACCGATCACAAGCTGATCGGCCAGTTGTACCTGGTCACGTCGTTCGCGTTCTTCCTGATCGGCGGCGTGATGGCGCTGCTGATCCGCGCCGAGCTGGCCAAGCCGGGTCTGCAGATCGTGAACGAAGAGGTCTACAACCAGCTCTTCACCATGCACGGTACGATCATGCTGCTGCTGTTCGCGACGCCGCTGTTCGTCGGCTTCGCCAACGTCATCATGCCGATCCAGATCGGCGCTCCCGATGTGGCGTTCCCGCGGCTGAACATGTTCAGCTACTGGCTGTTCCTGTTCGGCGGCCTGATCACGATCAGCGGCTTCTTCACCCCCGGCGGTGCCGCCGACTTCGGCTGGTTTGCCTACGCCCCGTTGTCGAACGCGGTGCGTTCGCCGGGGATCGGCGGGGACCTGTGGATCATGGGTCTGTGGATGGCCGGTCTGGGCACGATCCTCGGTGCGGTCAACTTCATCACCACCGTCATCTGCCTCCGCGCTCCCGGTATGACGATGTTCCGGATGCCGATCTTCACCTGGAACGTCTTCATCACCTCACTGCTGGTGCTGATCGCGTTCCCGGTCCTGGCCGGCGCACTGCTCGTCCTCGAAGCGGACAGAGCCTTGGGAGCTCATGTCTTCGATGCCGCGAACGGCGGACCGCTGCTCTGGCAGCATCTGTTCTGGTTCTTCGGCCATCCCGAGGTCTACATCATCGCGTTGCCGTTCTTCGGCATCGTGACCGAGATCCTGCCGGTCTTCAGCCGTAAACCCGTCTTCGGTTATATGGGCCTCGTCGGAGCGACAATGGCCATCGCCTTCCTGTCCGCCGGTGTCTGGGCGCACCACATGTTCGCCACCGGCGGCGTCAGTCTGCCGTTCTTCTCGTTCATGTCCTTCCTGATCGCGGTCCCGACCGGGGTGAAGTTCTTCAACTGGATCGGCACGATCTGGGGCGGCTCGGTCTCCTTCGACACACCCATGCTGTGGTCCCTCGGCTTCATGACCACCTTCCTGTTCGGCGGCCTGACCGGGGTGATCCTCGCGTCGCCGACCCTCGACTTCCACGTCACCGACACGTACTTCGTGGTCGCGCACTTCCACTACGTCGTGTTCGGCACGGTGGTGTTCGCGATGTTCGCCGGGTTCTACTTCTGGTGGCCCAAGTTCACCGGGCGGATGCTGGACGAGCGGCTGGGCAAGCTGCACTTCTGGCTGCTGTTCGTCGGTTTCCACACCACGTTCCTGGTGCAGCACTGGCTGGGCGTCGAGGGTATGCCGCGGCGCTACGCGTCGTACGGCGCCAACGAAGGCTTCACCACCCTCAACCAGGTGTCCAGCGTCGGCGCCTTCATCCTGGGCGCGTCGATGCTGCCGTTCTTCTACAACATCTACAAGTCCCGCAAGACACCGCCGGTCGGCGTCGACGACCCGTGGGGCTGGGGCCGGTCGCTCGAGTGGGCCACCAGTTGCCCACCACCTCGCCACAACTTCGAGAAGCTGCCCCGGA
The DNA here is from genome assembly GCF_040610875.1 of Kribbella sp. NPDC003505. NCBI lineage: Bacteria > Bacillati > Actinomycetota > Actinomycetes > Propionibacteriales > Kribbellaceae > Kribbella > Kribbella sp. NPDC003505. Next base: position 86,511 of record NZ_JBEXNA010000009.1, read on the forward strand.
TCCGCTCGGAGTCTCCCGCGTTCGACCTGCACCATCCGGAGGTCGCGACCTCACCGCACCCCAGCGACGGCGCCGGCCGCTCGTGACTCCGGGCCGCGAGGCGCGCTGCCCCTGGCGCTTGCGAACGCTCCGTCGGCGAGCAGCAGAGTCACTGGTCTGTGTCGTGGAGTAGTTCGTTCCAGTCGATGCGAGCGCGACTGGTGGCGCTGTCCCCGAGAACGAACCTGCTGGGATCCCCCGCGGCCCTGGGGCCCGATGCCAACCAGGCGGCCATCCCCGGAGCGTTGCGGCGCTCGATCTCGTCCAGATAGCCCTGTCGCTCCTCGATGACACTCAGTCGTTGCGTTGGTGACTCGGCCCGTTGGAGGGCCGAGTAGCTGGCGCGCCAGGCCAGGCAGAGGGCCTCGTCGCTGAGGGACGCCAGATCCGCGGGTTCCAGCCGCCACTCGCCATCGACCGGTGTGATCCGCAGCGGGGTGGACTGGCGAGGCTGCTGAGCGGAATCCGGTAGCGGAGGACGCGCTGCGGGCTCAGAGAGATGACCATGCTCGTGGAGCCAGTGAACACAGCGCGTGGTGACGTACGGCGATCCGCCCGCCGTTGTCGCCACCAGGAGCACCGCGGCCGGAGCTCCGAGCAAGGTGCCCAGGCCGATGAATGCGACGACTCCGGCACCCGTGAGGACGGCGCTCCGGGCAACGATTCGCCGGAGGTTCCGGGGAAGCCGTGTGCCGTCTTCAGGGCTCAGGGCAACCAACGCGACTGCCCAGCCGCTGAGGACTGCGCAAAGGAAGATCGTCATGATCACGGCCAGCGACCAGGTGAACGACACGATCAGACCGAGTACGCCGATGCTGCCGCACACGACCAGCCAACCGGCACGGTAGATCCTCATCGCGGAACCACCCTTGCGGCCTCGACCACGGCCTGCTGCAGGACGGCGGATGACAGGTTCACCGGAGACCTCCTGACCGCTTCCGAGCTGATCGTGCAGCTACGACTCTGCCGCTCCGCGGCCGGAATCTGTACGGCAGCGACCGGCGAACCCGGAGCCGTCCAGATCGCCGACGCCCGGCAACCAGCTCCGCACAGGACCTAGGGCGTTCGGCGGAAGGTCGCTCGCCGGCCAGTCGAGAAGCCGGGCGCCGAGTACGGCGATGTGCAAGGTGAACCGCTGCGCCGGATCACCTGGGTCCTGGCCGGTGAGCTCCCTGACCTTGGCCAGCCGATAAGTGACGGTGCGGACCGACACGTTGAGGCGCCGAGCAGCCTCGGTGGCCACCTCGCCGGTGGCGAAGTAGGTCTCGAGGGTCTGCAGCAACGATTCAGCGCCGCCTCGCGCGCGGGTCAGCGGGACGAGTACGGCGTTGATGAGATCGACGATCGCTGCCTGGTCGCGGACCAGCACCCGGTACACGAGCATGTCACGCGCGTCCACAACAGCGGCGTCGAGCTGCAGCCGTTCGCTGAGGGTCAGCGCCTCACGAGCCTCCTCGTACGAGCGGGCGATGCCATAGGCGCCTGGATAGGCGCGACCGGTCGCAACCCGCCACGCCCGCCCTGCTCGGTGCCGGACCAGCGCCTCGTGAATCGGCGCCCCGACGCCCTTGGCACCCGTCCGCGGAGCAGCAGTCGCAGTAGTCGCGGTGGTTGCGGGAACGAGCACGACCAGAAGGCCGTCCTTGGTCGCGACCAGGACTTCGCGGTCGCCGAAGCGGTCGAGGATGAACCGCTCGAGCATGGTGGTCGCGGTGTCGCCCTCGGCCAGGCCATCCGCGGGAACGGCGAGCACCACCTGATGGGGCCGGCCGAGATCGAGCCCGAACGGCTCGGCACGCTCGACGATCCGGGACACGTCGGCGTCGCCACGCAGCAGGTCGTCGACCAGTTCGCGGCGCAGCGCCTCCTCCTGCCGGATCAGGTGCTGGGTTGCGACCTGGTAGCTGTCGACGAGGACCGCGATCGCCTCACCGACGACGCGCAGCACGGTCTGGGCCGAGGCTCGCACCGTGTCGCGGTCGCGGTACGGCACGACGTCGGGCAGGTCGCGCCACATCCGCCAGGCCGCCGCGAGGTACAGGTCGACGACCCGCCCGGCCGGAATGCCCTGCTCAGCGGCCCGCCGGCCGAGTTCACGCACGATCGCCAGTTCGTGGTCGCGCGGCCGCCGCCCGGAGATGGCGGCATCGGCGAGCAGCGTGAGGTATTCGACCAGTAGCTCCAACGGTGCCTGCGAGTCGCCCGCGGCCGCCTCCGCGATCGCCGTCAGCCAAGCCTCGTCCGCGCTGTTGTCCGCGCCGGACCCCGGCCATCGCACTCCACCGGAACCGCCCATCTCGCTCCCTTCCCCCGGCGGAACCGTTGCCGGGGCGCGGTGCCGTCCAGTAGAGCATCGTTGCCGGACGTCGGCCATAAGGCTGGTCACAGGTTCGCCGAGGACGGCCGTACCCGTCGCGCCGCGGAAACGGCACATTCGGGACCGCAGGACATCCAGAACCGAAGCGGAGCGGCGAACATGACGATGACAACTGTTCCTCACACCCGCGGCCGCGCCGTCGTGGTCGGTGTCGACGGCTCGGTCTCCGCGCAGGGGGCGTTGGCCTGGGCCGCCCTGACAGCGTCCGCCCGGCGCTGCCCGCTACGCATCATCCACACGTTCACTGTGCCGCTCCTCGGCAGCGCACCCGACATGATCCCGATCAGGGATCTGACCGCCGACCTCCGATCGGTGGCCGACTGGGTCCTGGCCGAGTCGGAGTCCTCCGCGCGCTACCTGGCACCCGACATCACCATCACTCGCGAGCTGTTCGTCGCCGGAGCCGCGCCGACACTGTTGAGTCAGGCACACGACGCGGAACTGCTGGTTCTGGGCAGCCGCGGAATCGGCGGCTTCCGGGGCTTGCTGGTCGGCTCGGTGAGCACCGCCGTGGCCGCCCACGCCCGATGCCCGGTCGTCGTCGTTCGTCCGCATCGAGACGGTACGGCGTTCCCGGCGCTTCGGACCGGCCGGGTCGTGGTCGGCGTCGACGGCTCCGAGGTCTCCGCCGCGGCGATCCGGTTCGCGTACCACGAGGCAGTCCGACGGCGCGTCGGTGTCCTGACCGTCCACGCCGTACCGCCGGCTCGGCAGCAGTCCTCGCTGCGCGTCCCGCCGCACGTCGTCGAACAGGTCGAGGAACAATTGTTCGCCGCGGCGATGGAAAGCCGGCGAGTCCTCGATCCCCGCATCGATCTGGACATGAAGGTCGTGCACGGCCATCCCGCGCAGGCGTTGATCGACGCATCCGACGCGGCCGACCTGGTCGTCGTCGGTTCCCGCGGCCACGGAGGCTTCACTGGCATGCTCCTCGGCTCGGTCAGCCAGGCCGTTCTCCAGCACGCTGCCTGTCCGGTGGCCGTCGTCCACCCCGACCGTGCACGGTCCGCGCTCCCCCGGAGCCGGCCCGGTCGCCGGGTCGCAGCACGGAAGCGGCTTCCGGAGCTGAAGGAACTGCCATGACCTCCGCGCCGCGCGGCTACGCGCGGGCATTCCTCGCAGGCAATCCAGCCTGCCCCCCATCAGCTGGGCCGGTATCATCTCAGCGGCGCGGACTCGCCGCAGGATGTGCCGGCCCAGCGTCGCAACCGAGAGAACCTCGGACCGTCCAGGTGGTTCCACGCACCGTCGGTCCACCCCTTGAGGACGTTGATGTCATGGCTGACACGATGCACGACGACCAATCCGCAGGCCACCCGGTGCGGGTCCGCAGGATCTACGACGAGCCAGGCTCCGACGACGGCCTCCGGATTCTGGTTGATCGCGTGTGGCCCCGAGGCGTCCGCAAGGAAACGGCCGCCATCGACGAGTGGGTCAAGGACGTCGCGCCGTCCACGGAACTGCGTCAGTGGTACGGCCACGTTCCGGAGAAGTTCTCGCAGTTCGAGGCGCGCTACCGCGAGGAACTCGCGACATCCGGTCCGCGGGCAGCCCTTGATCACCTGCGCGCGCTGGCCACGAAGTCGACCGTGACGTTGCTGACCGCAACCAAGGACACGGAGCACAGCCAAGCAGCCGTCCTGGCAACACTGCTGCAGAAGACGCACTGACGCGGTCGACCGGGCTTAGCAGCTCTACCTGGTGCTCGACGTACCGGAGCTCGTCGTGGACGAAGAACCGTGCCGGGCCGGCGCGTACCGAGTGGCGAGGCGGGCCAGTGCGACGGCGGCGACCAGGAGGCCGAAGTCGCGCAGGGCGACGTCGTAGAAGCCGGAGAGGGTCAGCAGGTTGACGATGATGCCCGCGAGCCAGGCCGCGACGAGCAGTGCGCCGTAGCGCGGGATGACTGCGACGGCGATACCGGCGACGATCTCGATGACCCCGACGACGTACATCGCGTCCTGGCCGGAGCCGGGAACGATGTCGTTGATCCAGGGGGCCAGGTAGTTCGGCCAGTCGGTCAACAGGTTGGCGAACTTGTCCAGGCCGAAGACGATCGGCGCCACCGTGAAGACGGTTCGCAGGGCCAGGAAGGCTTGGTACGCCGGATCCGACAGCGACTCACGGCCGGTGGTGCGGGCTGTGCGCCCCTCAGTGCTCATGATCGACTCCTTCTAAAATAGACGTATTCTGACTTTAGAAGGAGCCTCAACGTTTCGTCAATGGACCTTGGCTTTAGAGTGGGTCAGGTGAACGACTCCAGGGACGCCCGGATCTCGGCAGTCGCAGCGTTGGAAGAACCGACACGGCGCCTGCTGTACGACCACGTCGCACGCCAGGCCGATCCGGTGACGCGGGACGAGGCGGCCGCCGCGCTGGAGATCCCTCGCTCGACGGCTGCCTTCCACCTCGACAAGTTGGCCGAGGAAGGGCTGCTCGAGGTTGTCTTCGAGCGCCGCACCGGCCGCACCGGCCCGGGAGCAGGACGACCTTCGAAGCTGTACCGACGCTCCAGCGAGTACATCGGCGTCTCCCTGCCCGAACGCCGCTACGACCTCGCCGGCAGCCTCCTCGCCACTGCCCTCGAGGACGTCGAGGCCTCGGGCGAAACCCCACGCGCAGCCCTCGACCGTCGCGCCCGCCAGTTCGGCACCGACCTTGCCGCCGCCGTCGACCACACGTCCGACCCGACCGGCGCACGCGCGCTCATGCGTCTGCTCGAGGAGCAAGGCTTCGAGCCGCGCAGTCAGCGGGACGCGATCGTCCTCGGCAACTGCCCGTTCCACACCCTCGCCCGACAGCACACCGACCTGGTCTGCGAGATGAACCTCTGCCTCGTCGAAGGTCTCCTCTCAGGCCTCGGCATCACCAACCTGCAAGCCCACCTTCGGCCGACCCCGGACTACTGCTGCGTTCGCCTCGAGAGCGACGCGTAGGGCCACCAGAGTTGCAACTCTCCCGGAGCTCATTCAAGTTGCGCGAGGCAAACAAGTCGTGCAGTTGATTCCGGCGGAAGATGCGGTGTTCCTGCAGCCTGAATTGCAGTTCAGCCAGGTCATGTTCCGACAGCTGACGCTTGTCCAGGGCAACAGTCTGTGCGGTGGCCATGTCAGCCGTCCGGCCGGCTGTTGGAGCGGGCTGCCGGCGGGATGATGACCACCGGGATCGTGGACTCATGGGCGACCTGCTGGCTGACTGAGCCGAGCAGCAGCCCGGCGAATCCGCCCCGCCCTCGCGAGCCGACGACCAGCAACGTCGCGTCCCGTGCAGCTGTGAGCAGAGCGGGCGCGGCGGGGCCCTGGACGATCCGTCGTTCAGCCTCGCGGGCCAGTCCGCTGAGATCTACCGTCGCCAGGCTGTCGGTCATCGTCTTGTGTGCCGTCTCGACGAGACTCGCAGGATCAGCCAGCAGCGGCGCATACGGCGACATCAGCGCCGCCGTGGATTGCTGCCAGGCGTGGACGACGACGAGGCCGGCGCCACGCGCTCGTGCCTCGGCGACCGCCCATTCGAGTGCTCGTCGAGCACCCTTGCTGCCGTCGATGCCGACAACGATCTTCTCCATCTCGACCCTCCTCAGACGTGGTTCGTACGCTTCGAGCGCGTTCTGGCCGAGGCCCGCTCCTGCGCCCGATGGGCGAGCCCGACACCTCCGAGGCAGACCAGGGGTGCAGCCACCCCGACGACGATCAGCAGCACCAGGTCGATCGCATCGAACGTCGACGTACTCATATGACCTCCTCCTAACATTTTCGATACATAGTTTGTAGCGTATATCGCCGCACGTCTGTTCCCGGCAGACTGGGCCCATGCCACCCACTACGAGCGGCCGCGGCCGGCCCCGGCTCGAGTCGACCGACCAGCGCATCCTCGAGGCGGCGCGCGAACTGCTCCGCCTGAAGGGGCCGGCCGCGGTGAACATCGACTCCGTCGCGGCTCGCTCCGGCGTCGCCCGGACGACGATCTATCGCCGCTATCGCAGCCGGGACGACCTGATGCACGCGATCCTGGAGCACCTCATCGACCCGGCGCCCCTGGCGCCTGACCTTCCGGTCGGCGAGAAGCTGCGGTGGGTCATGGAGCGGATCAGCGACATCCTGGAGAACCGGCTGGGACCGGGCGCCACGGCCGCGATCATCGCCGACAGCGATCCCGAGTTCTCGACGGCGGTGCGGTCACGGCTCGCCACTCGACTGAGCGCGCTCGCCGACCTGATGACGATCGACAGGAAGGCCGGACGCCTGCAGCCGAAGATCGATCCTGACACGGTCCTCGGCGTACTGGTCGGCGCCTACCTCGCTGAGGTCCTCAGGTTCGGCTCGCCGCGCAAGGGATGGATGGACCGCGCCGTCGACCTTCTAACTCCGGCCGTGGTGAAGAACTGACACCAGACAGAAATGCCTGACTGCGCCAGACCTGCGGCTTGTCTCGGTACCGTCGCGCGGCAACTCTGACCATCAGGGACACCGCCGTCGCGCCCACCAGCAGCACGAGGATTGTTTCCATCCCGCTCGAGATCGTCCTCTGGCTCGGATCACACGGCGTCAGAGGTTGCTGTCCGATGTGGGGAAGCCATCGGGCAGTGGCGCCGCAGGGCCCGCGTCCGGTCCGACGGCCGCGTCACAGGCCAGCCCGAGGGTGTACGCCGCCATCGAGATCGAGCCGGCGGCATGTCCGTCGACGAGCAGATCGAACGGCTCGTCGCCGGCGAGCCCGGCCGCGTAGAGCAGCGGCAGGAAGTGATCCGGTGTGGGAACTGCGTGACCGAAGTCGGGGTGGGCGTCGAGAGCGGCCACCTCCGAGGGTGAAGCCTCGAGCAGCTCGCGTGCCGCCTCGTCGAAGCGCAGTGCCCAGTCGTACCCCGAGTCCGGCTTGCGGTAATCGACGGCGCGCAGATTGTGGACGATGTTGCCACTGCCGACGATGAGAACGCCCTCATCGCGCAGCGGGCTCAGTCTGCGGCCGAGTTCGAGATGGTGGTCGAAGTCCTTGAACGCGTTGAGAGACAGCTGAACGACCGGGATGGAGGCGTCCGGGAAGGCGTGCAGGAGGACCGACCAGGTGCCGTGGTCGATTCCCCAACTGTCGAGGTCCTGCCCCACCCACCTGGGCTTGCAGACGTCCGCCACGAGTTCCGCGACCTCGGGCGCACCGGGCGCCGGGTACTGCACATCGAACAACTCTTGCGGGAATCCGTAGAAGTCGTGGATGGTGCGGGGACGCGGCATCGCGGTCACCGCGGTCGCATTGGTGTACCAGTGCGCGGAGATGACCAGGATCGCGCGCGGTCTCGGCACCGCCGCCCCGAAAACCCGCCAGGCCTGCGTGTAGCGATTCGTCTGCAGCGCGTTCATCGGGTTGCCATGGCCAAGGAAAGCAACGGGCATCCTGGTCTCGTTCACGGTCATCTCCCGATTCGACTCCAGCCCGACACTACTCCGGGCCGGTCTGGTGTCGAAGGAACGGCGTGAGCGTGACGAGCGTGCAACCAACTTCGGCGCTCGGGGCGTGTCTAACCCGGTACCGAGGATGGGGAGGGCAGATGAGTGATCGGGACGCCGCGTTCGAGGCCTATTTCGCGGCTCGTTCCGATGCCATGCGTGGTACGGCGTACCTGCTGTGCGGCGACTGGCATCGTGCGGAGGACCTGGTCCAGCAGACGTTCACCAAGATCTACCAGGTGTGGCGCCGGATCCAGCGGCAGGACGCGATGGACAACTACACCAGGCAGACGCTGATCCGGACGTTCCTGTCCGAGCGCCGCCGGGGGTGGTTCAGGTACGAGTCCGTCGGCGTCCCGCCGGCCGATCCGCCGACGGCGTCGGCGGGCCCCACCGAGGAACGGCTCGTGTTGCTCGAGGCGCTGGTGAAGGTGCCGCCGAGGCAACGCGCCGTACTGGTGCTGCGGTACTGGGAGGACCAGTCCGTGGAGCAGACGGCCGAGCTGCTCGACTGCTCGACCGGAACTGTCAAGAGCCAGGCATCGCGCGGGCTGGCCGCGATGCGCGGTCTGCTGGAGGAGGAGAAGGTTCGATGAACGAAGAGGATCTCAGCGAGGCGTTCCGCGACGTGATGGTGCGCAGCACCCCGCCGCCGTCGATGGATCCCGCCCACGCGCTCGACCGGGCCCGCCGGACGCGCAAGCGGCGCAGGGTGAGGTGGGCGGCGGTCGCCGCCGTACCGCTGGTGGTCGGGGTCGGAGCCGCTCCCACCGTGATCGCGAACTACAGCGGTCACCGGTCGGCGGGCCAGATGGTGGCCGGCGACACAGGAACGACCCAACCCACGACCCAACCTCCGACGCGGCCGGTCTCCACGGTGACGCCGAAGGCGCGGAAGTCGAACGATCCCTGGCCGGAGGGCCAGGTGGACCGTACGGCGACCGCGGGGCCGCGCGCCACCCGGGCCGTGACGCTGATGCAGGACCTGCGCTCGGCCGTACCGGCAGGTTTCGGCACACCGGACCTGAAGTACCCGGACGGTCGCCGGATGAGCTACCCGCAGAGCCAATACGCATCCAGTGACGGGGAGCAGGACTACTGGGACTACATGGCCACCATCCCGGTGCAGAAGGACGACCGGGTCGGCCAACTGCTCGTGCAGTCGACCACGCCCGACGGGAAGCCGGCGACAAACCCGTGCAAGGTCGCGCAGAAGTTCTGGGGCGGGACCGGTACCTGCGCAGTCGTCGACGTCGGCGGCAAGAAGGTCGGTGTGCTCACCACCAAGGGCTCCGACGCACGGTATGACCAGTGGGCCGCCTATCGGTACGACGACGGCACCGTCGTGGTCCTCGCGCAGACCAAGAAGAGCGACAACGACGCACGGTCGCCGCTGAAGCAACCGGTGTTCACCGCCGACCAGCTGGCCGAACTGGTGACGTCGCCGAAGTTCAAGATCAGCAACTGACGTCGGCCAGGCACCGGCCTCTGGGAAGCCGGTGCCGCGCCGGAACGAGTGCGGGTCAGATCGGTAGCGGGTCGTAGTTGGCGCCGAACGGGGCGTCCGGCCTGGTGAACTCCCCCATCAGGGCGCGCCTGAGCGGGGTGGTGCGTTCGAGGAACTCGGGGTCGTTGCCGAAACGGTCGGCCATGCGCACCCACGGCGGACTGTAGACGTAGTGGGTGGTGAAGCGGTCGTAGTCGCCGTCGTGGCGGAAGGTCCGGTGCCAGACGCCGTTGTGGAAGACGAGCGCGGCGCCGGCCTCGGCACACACGACATGGCCGATCGCGATGTCGCCCTTGCTCTCCCGGATCGAATCAGGCAGGCCGACCCGCGAGCGGTGGCTGCCGGGGATCAGTTCCATGTTGCCCATACCGGGCACCGTCTGGTCGGTGAGCAGGTACGACACCCTGAGTTGCAGCAACGGGACCGGGTAGCCCAGGTCCTTGAAGTCGAACGCGGACGATCCGTCCTGGTGCCACCCGCCGTTGCCCGCATGCGCCGGCTGCATGGTGTTCCAGCCGGCCTGCAGTACGAACCGGTCCCCGAGCAGACCCTGCACCTTGGGGAGGACGTCCGGGTGGTCGATGAGCCGCTCGAGCACCGGCTCACTCTCGTAGGTCCGGCCGATCTGACCGAACTCACGGTCGCGGCTCTGGTGCAGACGCTGCGACACGTCGTACGCCTCGGCGGCCTCGTCCTTGGTCAGGACGTTCGGAATCAGGAAGTAGCCCCACGACTCGAAGATGAAGCGGTCGGTCTCGGTCAGCTGACCTTTGCCGACGACGGGATCAAGCATCGCTCTGTCCTTTCTTCATACTGTTCGGCACGGTGTGGAAACGTTTCACAGGTACGGCATGCGGCAACCGGGACGCCGGGGAGGGATCACCACACCGGCTGACGGTCAGCGCGACGGCCACCGTCCCGGGGTGACCTGCGGGCGGTGACAGCCGGACTTCTCGGAGGTACTCAGAGCCTCAGCGCACGCCACCGCCACCGCCGGCTCACCAAGCCGTGGGTCAGGACGATGGTCGCGGTCATACCCCAATCCTGACCCGGAACCCACCGCCCGAGGAAGAGCCGTCTCACTGCGACGGCCAAAGGTCGCGTGACGCGGTCAGAACGTACGCCGGTATGCCGCGGCAGCCTGGAGCCGTTCCTGCGCCATCGTGCGCGCGGCGTTCCGCGGGGCCTGGCCTGACTCGGTGCGCGCGAGCCATTCGGTCATGGCGGCGCGCAGCCGCTCCGCGATGTCGGCGAACGCCTGGGCCGCGGTCAGTCCACGGGACTCGGCCGCGGCACAGATCACGCCGCCGGCGTTCGCGATGATGTCCGGAACCACCAGGACGTTGCGCGCGGCGAAGATCTGCTCGGCCTCGATGGTGGCGGGGATGTTGGCTCCCTCGAGGACGATCGAGGCCCGGACCTGGGCGGCGGTGGCCCGGTTCAGGACATCGGGTTGCGCGGCCGGAATCAGTACGTCGCACGGCACGCCGAGCAGCTCGTCGCGGATCATCGGCGCACCGCCGGGGAACTGGTTCAGCGGTCGCTCGTGCTGGAAGTCGATCAGCTTGGCGATGTCCAGCCCGTCCGGATTGGTCACCGCCCCCTCGATGTCGGACACCGCGACGACGCGGGCTCCCCGCTCGTGCAGCTGCAACGCCACCGACCGGCCGACCGCGCCGAAGCCCTGGACCGCGATCCGGGCGCCGTCGATCTCCAGTCTGCCGGACTTCTCGAGTGCCTCGGCGCAGATCGCGAGGCCGTACCCGGTGGCCCCCAGGGTGTCGAGCGGGATCCCGCCGATCGCCGCCGGCCGGCCGACGGATCGCCCGATCTCGTCGTGGACCCACGCCATCGCGGTTTCGTCCGTCCCCATGTCCGGGCCGGGCCAGTAGTCGGTCAGATCGGCGATCCGCACCGCGAACGTGCGGATGAGCGCCTCCTTGGTCCGGACGTCCAGCCACGGCGGCGCGGCGATGCCCGCCTTCGCGCCCCCGTGCGGCAGTCCGACCGCCGCGCACTTCAGCGTCATCCCGCGCGCCAGCCGGATCACCTCACCGGGTGTCACCTCCGGCCGCATCCGGACGCCGCCGATCGCCGGTCCGAGCGTCACGTTGTCCACAGCAACCACCGCCCGGAATTCACCCGGCAGGCGGAAGATCGTCACCGACCGCGGCCCGAGCTCGTCGCCGCCCCAGTCCGGCCAGGCACCGCTCACCACGTGCTGCACCAACTCCGTCATACCTTCACCGTCCGACCGGCCATGGCTACCGGCCAGGGCCCAAAGTCCCGGGAATCGGGAGTACCACGCCGGTCAGTGCAGGGCGGCGGCGTCGATCACGAGGTCGGACGGCGGGGCCGTCGGCGTCGGTACCCGGTCGTAGTCGGTGAAGGCGAGACCGGTGCCCGCACCGGAACTCGTTCCCCGAACGGGTCGGGCGGTGACCTGGTCGATCCACAGCACCGAGCCGTCGTCGCCCACCAAGCCGATGCAGTTGACCCCGTCGACGATCCGCGGTCCGGTCTTCTTCGCGGTCCCCGGAGTCTCCAGCTCCGCGACGAAGGCCTTCATGTTCGCCAGGTCGGAGAAGTCGCCGAACCGCTTGTCCCCGGCGGTCGTCTTGAGCCACTTGCCGCGGAACATGGCGGCGTACGCCGCTCCTTGCCGGGCGTCCGCGGCGTTCGCCTTCCAGAAGGCGTCGTCGCCCTGGAAGTAGGCCGTGCGCCCGATCACGATGACCGTGAGCCGCCCGCCGGAGAAGCCGATCGTGGACCTGCCGGCCGTCCGGGTCAGCGCCAGGTCCATCGTCGTCGGCTTCCCGTCTTCGGACGTCACACTGCCCTTCACCCGGACGCTGCCGGCCGCGGTCAGCGCAGCCTTGGCACGGGCGAGGATCTGCGCGGCCGGCAGCTTTCCTACCCTGGTGACGTACGGCGTGCTCGGCGTCGCCGGACCGGCCGACGCCGTGGTGGACCCGGCCGGGGGCGCGGATGCCTTTCCGCCGGCACCACAGCCGGCCGTGACGAGGGCTGCGAGGATCGTCGTGGCCGCGAGGATCGTGCGGATTTTGGACATGCGCTTCTCCCTCCGCTCACTTCCACGCTCTGCACCGCACCCCGGAGCAGCCAGGGGCGAAAGTCCTGGACTTGGCCTGCCGCGGCAGTCCGCCGCACACGACAGGACCTTCGGCCCTGTGCCCGACGAGCCCGCCGGACCAGGCTGGATCGCGGCAACCGGGTGATCGGGAGGTACTGAGATGACGACCACGGTCAGTGGGCCGGAGAGGTTCAGGCCTTTCGCGGGTTTCGGCAGTTATCCGACGCATCACTGCGTCACCGGGTCGTTGAAGCACGTGTACGACTTCTACGGCTACCCAATCAGCGAGGAGCTGCTGTTCGGGCTCGGGGCGGGTCTCGGGTTCGTGTACTTCCACTTCAAGGGCACCGACCCGTTCTTCGGCGGCCGCGCCAACAACGCGAGCCCGCGGGAAGAGGGCCTGGAGAAGACGGCGGGTCGCCGTACCGGCGTCGCGGTCACGTCCCGCTCCACGTCCAGCACCCGCGTCGCGCAGGCCGAGCTCCGCAAGGTCCTGGAGGCCGGCGAGCCCGCGCTGCTCTACGTCGACATGGGATTCCTGCCGTACTTCGACCTGCCGCCGGACTATCACTTCGGCGGCCATGTGGTCGTGGCGGCAGGCTACGACCCGCCGACCGGACGGGTACTGATCGCGGATCGGGATCGGGAACTCCATCCGGTCGACTGGGACGTCCTCGAAGCGGCACGCGGGTCGAGGTTCCGCCCGTTCCCGCCGCGGCACACCTGGTACACCTTCGACTTCGCCGGCGCGCGCGAGCCGCACGCGGACGACGTCCGGGCGGCGATCGACCAGGTCTGCGACGGCATGCTGACGCCGCCGATCGCCAACCTCGGCGTCCGCGGGATCCGCAAAGCTCTCCAGGAGACGCTGCGGTGGCCCGACGTCCTCGACGCCGCCGCGCTGCGTCGTACCTGCTTCGAGACCGCCCTGTTCATCGACTCCCGCGGCGGCACCGGCGGGGGCATCTTCCGGTACATGTACGCGCGGTTCCTCGGCGAGGCGACCGTCATCACGGGTGAGTCCCGGCTGGACGAGCTCGGCAGCGAACTCAACGCGATCGGCGACCTCTGGGAAGGCGTCGCGGCCACCTTCGCCGCGGCCGCCGAACTCGACGATCCGGCGGACCTCCTGGAAGCGGCCACGACCCCACTGCACGAGATCGCCGACCGCGAGCAGCTCGTCTGGCAGAGCCTCAAGGCGCTGGTGACCGGTTAGGTGGCCCGCTGATGTTCCTGTGTGGTCGCGGGATCGCGGACATCACCGGCGAACCGGCGGACACCGGCATGCTCGGGTACGGCAAGTCCCGGCAACGCAGCGACGGGATCCACCTGCGGTTGCGGTCGCGCGCGTTCGTGATCGCGGACCCCGCGAGCGGACGACGGGTGCTGCTGGTCGTGAACGACCTGCCGATGGTGTTCGACAACGTCTGCCGGGCTGTGCTCGACCGGCTGCGGCATGAGTACGGGACGCTGTACACCGAGCACAACACCATGATCACGGCCACGCACACGCACAGCGGTCCCGGCGGCTACTCGCACCATCGGCTGTACCACTCGAACACCGGCGGCTTCCGCCCGAAGACGTTCGACGCGATCGTCGACGGGATGACCGAGGCCGTCGTCCGGGCGCACGGCGACCTCTCCCCCGCCGCGCTCACGCTGTCGCACGGCGAGCTCCGGGACGCCAGCGCGAACCGGTCGAAAGTGGCCTTCGACAACAATCCGGCGGCCGACCGGCAGCGGTTCCCGGACGGCGTCGACGCCCAGACCACACTGCTGCGGATCGAGCGCGCCGGGAGACCGATCGGGGCGATCAACTGGTTCGGGGTGCACAACACCAGCATGACCAACGCGAACACGTTGATCAGCGGCGACAACAAGGGGTACGCCGCCTATCACTGGGAACGTCTGGTGGCCGGTGTCGACTACCTGGATCGCCGACCGGACGACTTCGTGGCGGCGTTCGCGCAGACCAACGCCGGCGATCTCACCCCGAACCTGGACCTGCGGCCCGGTCAGGGCCCGGGCTCCGACGAGACGGAGAACACACGGATCATCGGCCTGCGCCAGTACGAAGCCGCCGCCCGCCTCATGGCGGCGCCGGGATCCGTCCTGGACGGAGGCGTCGACCACCGGCTGACCCACGTGGATCTGGGCGCGGCCGTCGTCCGCCCGGAGTTCACCGGCGACGGCCGCGAGCACCGGACGGGCGCTCCGATCGGCGGCGCCGCCGCGCTGGCGGGCAGCCAGGAGGACGGCCCTGCCTTCCGCGGCTTCCACGAGGGCCGGAATCCGGTGTGGGACACGGTGTCGCGAACGCTCTACCACCGCAATCCGCGCCTCCGCGACGTCCAGGCGCCCAAGGCACTCGTGGTCGGCGGTCTCCGGGGACACTACGTCGCACGGAACGCGCCGATCCAGTTGCTGCGCATCGGTCAGTTGTATCTGCTCGGCATCCCGGCCGAGGTCACGGTCGTCGCGGGCCTGCGGCTGCGCCGTACGGTCGCCTCGATCGTCGGCGCGGAGCTCGCCGACGTGCTGGTCGTCGGCTACAGCAACGGCTACCTGCACTACGTCACGACGCCGGAGGAGTACGACACCCAGCAGTACGAAGGCGGCAGCACCCTGTTCGGCCGGTGGACCCTGCCCGCACTGCAACAGGTGGCTGGACAGCTCGCCGAGGCGATGCGGGACGGCCGCCCGGTCCGCTACGGCGACGAAGGGCCGGATCTGACCGGACAGGAACGACTCGCGCGGCCGCGGATCCCCTACGACCGTACGCCGGCCGGCCACGCGTTCGGCGACGTGGTGGTCGAGCCGCGGCGCCGGTACCGGCCCGGTGACCTGGTCACCGCGATCTTCGTGGCGGCGTACCCGAACAACGACCTGCGGCGCAACGGCACCTACCTGGAGGTCCAGCGCCGGATCGCGGACGGCTGGGAGACGGTTGCCGACGACGGCGACTGGTCCACGACGTTCCGCTGGCGCCGGACCCGGACCGCACAGCTCGCCGTCGTGACCTGGACCGTACCCGCCGACGCCGCCGGCGAGTACCGCATCCGGCACCACGGAAAGGCACACCAGCAGGTACTTCGGCCCTACTCGGGGACCTCGCAGATGTTCACCATCGGGAGCGAGGGAGGACGCCATGCGGAGCAGACTGCATCCCGGAGCGCGACGCCGTGACGGCCGGCTCGTCACCGACATTCCCGACGAGCGGGCGATCATGCCGTTCATCATGCGCCGCCGGACCGAGTCGGCGGTGTACTTCGAGCAGCTCGTCGACATCGCCGCCGCGCAGGACTGGATCCAGCGGTGGAACGCGGCCGGCGGACCGCACCTGAGCCTGTTCGTCCTGGTGCTGCACGAGGTCGCCGGCATGTTGCACGCCCGGCCGCGGATGAACCGCTTCGTGGCCGGCCGCCGGCTGTACCAGCGTGACGGCGTCCACCTGTCGTTCGGCGCCATCAAGGAGTTCGCGGACAACGCGCCGCTGGAGATGATCAAGCGCCGGTTCGAGCCGGACGAGAGCCTGGCGGCGGTGATCAACGACCTCGACGGCGCGGTCCGCAACGCCCGGACGTCCGGCGTGGCCGAGGTCGACAAGGAAATGCGACTTTTCCTCTCGTTGCCGGTGCCGGTGCTCGACCTCGCCGTCTCGGTGTTCCACTGGCTGGACGCGCGTGGCGTGCTTCCGTCCGCCCTGACCCGGTCGGATCCGATGTACTCGTCGGCCTTCGTGTCGAATCTGGGCAGCCTGAAGACCGACGCCGCCTTCCACCACTTGTACGAGCACGGCAACTGCCCGCTGTTCCTGGTCGTCGGCCGGGTCCGTCCGACACCCGTCGTCCACGACGGGCAGATCCGGATCCGGCCGATCCTCCCGCTGCGGTGGACGTTCGACGAGCGGATCGAGGACGGTCTGTACGCCGCTCGGTCGGCCGAGCTGCTGCGTCGCCGCCTGGAGGATCCCCTCGATCACCTGGGCGTGCCGGAGGACGCCGTACGCCGTGACCTCGCCGCGGAGGCGCTGTGACCATGCACCAGGTCGACGACCTCGGCGCGATGTATCTCGCCGCGGAGAACGACCGGGTCCGGACGCACACGGCGATTCTCATGATCGTCGATCCGGCCAGGCTGCCCGGCCGCACCCTCACCCTCGGCCGGCTGCGCGAGCTGGTCCGCGAGCGGATCGATCAGGTGCCCGCGTTCCGCCGGCGGCTCACCGGCGTACCGCTCGGGCTGGATCGGCCGTACTGGACGCAGACGGACCCCAACCTCGACTACCACCTCAGGGAGATCGCGCTGCCCCCGCCGGGCGACGACGAACAACTGCGCGAACAGGTCGCGCGGATCTTCGCCCGTCCGCTCGATCGCGCGTGGCCACTGTGGGAGATGTACCTGATCCAGGGCCTCGGCGGCGGGCGGGCCGCCGTACTCACCAAGGTGCACCATGCGATCGCCGACGGCCGCGCCGGGATCCAGATCCTCTCCGCCCTGACGGACACCGGACCACGCAGAGCCCGCCGAGCCACAGAACCGCCGGCACCGCCGGAACCGCCCGAACCGCCGCCGTCGCCACCTGCTGCACTGCCGATGCTGCTGCGCGGCCTGGCGGGCGTGGTTCGGCAGCCGTTGCGAGCGTTGTCCGGCGTACCCGCGGCGTTGTCCGGCGTCGACGAACTGCCGGTCTTCGGCACCCTGCCCGGCGCGCGACTGCTCGGCGCCACCACCTCACTGATCCGCGGTCAGCGCCTGCACACCGGACTCGCGAGGGCGCCGCGTACGTCGTTCAACCGGCAGATCTCGCGGCACCGCCGGATCGGCATCGCCACGCTGGCGCTCGGCGACGTCAAGGCGGTGAAGAACCACTTCGCGGTGAGTGTGAACGACGTGGTGATGGCGATCTCGGCGGGTGCACTGCGCCGGTGGCTCATCGAGCACTCGGAGCTCCCGGAGCGGCCGCTCACCGCGGTCGTGCCGGTCGCTCTACGGGATCCCGACGCGCAATCCTTCGGCAACCAGCTGAGCGCCGTCGTCGTGCCGATCCCGACCGATGTGGACGACGCCGCCGCCCGGCTGGCGGTCGCGCACCGGGCGATGCTCACCGCGTTGCACGACCTCGGTACGACGGCGCCGGACGCGCTCGTCGACACGGTCCGCATGGTCCCGCCGGCGTTCACCGTACGGACCGTCCAGCTGCTCACCAACCTGAACGCCTGGGCGCCGCTGACACCGGCGATGAACGTGAACATCTCGAACATCCGCGGACCGGGCCGGCGGCTGTACCTGGCCGGCGCGACAGTGGAATCGATGGTGCCGCTGGCCGGTATCACCGACGGGCTGGGGCTGAATGTGACCGTGCTGAGCTACCGCGACCAGCTGTCGGCCGGCGTCGTCGCCGACCGCGATCAGGTCGCCGACGTGCAGCGGATCGCGGACTGGATGGGCGAGGAGCTCGGCCTACTGGTCGGGCTCGCCCAGCCCTGACCGACCGGCGCCGAACGACCCGAGCTTCGCCGCGAGCAGTCGCTGGACGTGCCGGTCGGTTCCCATCCCGTTGTGGGTGCTGCCGACCTCGACGTGCTCGGCGGCCGGATCCAGACACGAGCGCCAGTCCACGACGCCGTCCTGCCGCGAGTACATCGACACGAACGGCAGTCCCGCCGGCCACGGCGATTCGAGCAACGCGCTCGTCCGTTCCGCACAGCCACCGAACAAGCAGTCGGTGGAGAGCAACCACGGCCACGCACAGACGTTCAACCGAGCCATGAGTTTCACCTGGCTGATCAGCGCCTGGGTCGCCGCGAGCTGATGCAGCAGCGGGGACGCCAGTGTGACCACACCGGCCAGCAGCTCCGGCCGCCGAACCGCCAGCATCCGGCAGAGCGTGCCGCCCCGGCTCTGTCCTACCAGCGCGACCGGACGACCCGCTTCGTCGACAACCTGCTGAAGGCGTCGTTCGAGCAGTTCGAGATGCATCTCGGTACAGCCCGAGTTCAGCGCCATACCGCTCGTGAACGTCGCGTGGCCGGAGCGACGCAGGTGCCGCGCCAGCGGGATCATCGACCAGTCACCGGTCAGGAAGCCGGGCACCGTCAGCACCGGAACCGGCGCCGACCGCCGAGCGTCCACCGCCGGAACCCGCGGCCCCACGGCCTGGACGTACCCGAGCCACCCGAACACCTCACGCCGGCGCAGCGCGGCCGGCGGGGTGAACGGCTCCCACTCGGCCACACCCACCATCGAACTCACACTCCTCCTCGAAGTGTAGGCATCCCGGCCGAAGTGGGGAATCAGCTGGTCAATCTGCGCTGGTGGATCATCGAGGCGAGACCGAGCATGGCCACCGCGAAGGCGGCGAGTACGGCGAGGTTCCCGGCGATGTCGGCGACGCCGCCGTTCCGCGACAGGACGGTGATCCAGGCGTCGACCGCCCAGGCGTGCGGCGTGACGTGGCCGAGCGTGCGCACCGCGTTCGGGACGATCTCCAACGGCCACATGCAGCCGCCGAGCATGGCGAACGCGATACCGATCACCGGGCCGATCGCGGACGCCTGGTCCGGTGTCTTGAAGAGTGCGCCGCTGAGCATCCCGGCTCCGGTGCCGACCAGCGCCCAGGTGCCGATCAGGGCGACGGCCGCCGCCGGATTGCCCCAGCTCACACCGAACAACAGCGCACCGACCGCCACGATCAGCACCGACTGCAGCAACGCGAAGACCAGGTAGCAGAGGGTCTCCCCCAGGACCAGGCTCCGCACGCGGATCGGCGCGGCCTGGGCCCGCTGGTAGATGCCGAGCTGCCGCGTCTGGATGATCGAGGCCCCGCCGGCCAGCGCGTTGATGAAGACGAACAGGACGAGCATCGTCGGCGCACTGTAGCTGAAGCCCAGCGGAAGGTAGTCGCTCCCGGTCGCGATGTTCTCCGTACTGATGCCGATCCGCGGCGTCACCCGCTGCAGCGCGGTTGCCCTGGGCAACTGCTCGGCCGTCGTCGTACCCGTCGTCCGGGCCGCGAAGGCCGCCGCCTGGACGCGTTCGGCGTGCCGGGCGACCGCGGCGGCGACGGCCGACCGTACGGCGCTCTGCGTCGACTCGGCGCCTCCCGCGAGCACCGGGATCCGTACGTCCTTCCCGCTCAGCAGGTCGGCGTCCAGGCCGGTCGGCACCAGCACGACCGCGTCGATCTCTCCCCGGCGCAACGCCGTCCGAGCCGCCGGCTCGTCCGCCATCGTGTGCAGCGGCCCGACCGACTTCAGCTCGTCGACCAAGCTGGTCGCCAGCTGCGGACCCGCGAGCTGATCGGCGAGCACTCCGATCCGGAAACCGCCCGGGTTCTGGACGACGGTGCCGATGACGGTGATGATGACGACGGGCAGCACCACGATGAAGAACAGCGCCGTCCGGTCCCGCAACATCCGGCGCAGCGAGACGCCCGCAACAGCCAGTGCAGCCCTCATGTGAGCCTCCCGCGGCCGACGATCGCGGCGATCGCTCCCAGCACCGCGGCCATACCGAGCATGACCAGGACCGGGACGATCGCACTGGTGGCGCCCGCCCCGGTCGCGAGATCCGTGAACCCGCGCAGGGCCCAGCCGTTCGGGGTGAGCAGCGCGAGTCTGCGCAGCGTCTCCGGCGCCTGGCTGAGCAGGACGAAGTTGCCGCCGAGCAGGAGCAGCACGAACGTGACGATCGTCGCCAGCCCTTCGGCCTGACGCTCGGTGCGTGCCGTCGCGACGACCAGGGCGGTCAACGCCACCAGCACGGCCGACATCGCGAGGATCAACGCGAACGCCGGAACCGGTGGCCCCCATTCGGCACCGAACGCGAGCGACGACACGATCGCCAGCGTGCTCAGGCTGACGACGCTGTAGACGAAGACGGCCAGCGACTTGCCGAGCAGTACGACGCCGCGCGACAACGGGGCCGCGCCGATCCGCTCCAGCGTGCCGCTGCGCTGCTCGGCGAAGTAGCTCCGCGCGGTGAAGCCGATCGCGAACAGCACGAACATGATCCCCATCGCGGGCGCGTAGTAGCTCGCGGTCCGGAGTTGGCGATAGCCGGTCGGCTGCGGCTGTACAGACTCCGGCAGCTGAAGCTTCGCCACCGCCGCGGCCAACTCCGCAGTGCGGCTCTCGGGGAACCCAGCGGCCAGAGCCGTATGCACCGCCAGCCGGTCGGCATTGAGCTGAGCGACATACGCATCGGCCACCGCACGGGCGACCTGCGCCTGCAGCGGCTCGTCCGGATCGCCCAGCACCCGCAGGCCGATGGGCCTGTCACCGACTGCGGCAGCACTGAATCCGGCGGGAATGATCAGGCCGGCGCCGGCGTCCCCGTCGTCGACCATCCTGCGCGCCTCCGCATCGCTGGACGCCTGGCGGATCGTCAGTACGTCGGAAAGCTCGGGACCGGTCAGCGCCCCACGCAGGGCGGTGGCGATCTGGCCGCGGTCGTTGTCGACCAGTGCGATGTTCGCGTGGAAGGACTCCACGCCGGAGAACGCGAAACTCATCAGCGCAGCGACCGCGACGGGCGCCACGAAGCCGAGGATCAGCGCCGACCTGTCCCGGAAGCGTTGCCGCAGATCTTTGGCAGCGATGACGAAGGCGCCGAACATGATCACTCCCGCAGCGCCGTACCGGTCAGATGCAGGAAGACCGCCTCGAGATCGGGCTCGTCCACCTCCACGGATCGCAGGGACAGCCCGGAACGCTCGGCGGCTTCCAGGACGCCGGGCAGCAGCCGCCGTCCGTCAGCGGCCAGCAGCTGGACCTCCCCGTCCTTCACGTCCGCCCGGTCCACACCGGCCAGGCCCCGAAGACGCTTTGCCAGCACACCCAGGTCGCCGGCGGCGGCCAACGTGATGCGGTCCCGTTCGCCGAGCTCAGCCACCAGCTCACGGCGGGTGCCCTCGGCAACCAACCTGCCGTGGTCGATGATGCCGACCCGGTCGCACAGCCGCTCGGCTTCCTCCATGTAGTGCGTCGTGTAGAGCACCGCCATACCCGAGGCGCCGAAGGACCGCACGCTCTCCATCACGGCGTGCCGGCTCTGCGGATCGACTCCGACCGTCGGCTCGTCCAGGACCAGCAGCGTCGGCTCGTGCAGCAGCCCGGCGCCGATGTTCAGGCGGCGCTTCATTCCGCCGGAGAACGATTCGACCCGGTCGGTGGCGCGTTCCGACAGCCCGATCAGCTCGAGTACCTCGCCGACGCGCCGGTTGAGCGCCGTACCGCGTATTCCGTAGAGCTTGCCGAAGAACCGCAGGTTCTCCCGTGCCGTCAGGTCCGGGTACAGCGCGATCTCTTGCGGTACGTAGCCGATGGCACGTTTCGCCGCGGTCGATGTCGCGCCGACCGGCGTACCGGCGACCCGGACCTGGCCGGCGTCCGCGCGCAGCAGGCCGCAGACCAGGCGGATCGTCGTCGTCTTCCCGGCGCCGTTCGGCCCGAGCAGTCCGTAGGTCTCGCCGGGCGCGACGTCGAAGCTGACTTCATCGACGGCGACCCGGTCCCCGAACCGCTTGCCGAGCCGCGACACCTCCAACACGGGGGCAGTGGTTTCGGCCATCTGCGCGGCCTCCTCTCACGTCCATCGTCCGGACGCGGCCCGTGCAGTCGCCAGGGACCTCCAGTCCCGATCCGGCAGGCACTTCAGCCCTGCAGCAGGCGGGCGGGCACAGGGGGTGGCGAAGGCCCTGGTGGGGATCCGCTGCCGCATCCGGCGGCACCGGGAACGCAGAGCCCCCGCCACGAGTTGTGCCGCGAGATGGTCAGGCCGTGATGGCCGTCATGCTGTTCCAGCCCGAGCCGACGAGCACCGGCGGCAAGATCCACCCGCCAGTACCGTTACCGCGATACATGTAGAGGGCCCCACTCGCGTTGCGAACCAGCAGGTCCACCTTGTCGTCGCCGGAGAAGTCCCACGGTGTCACGATCGCCGTGAGGTTCTGCCAACTGGTTCCGATCAGGGTTCGGCCGGCCAGCCAGCCGCCCGTACCGTTGCCGCGGTAGAGCCACAGGTTCCCGTCTCCGTCACGGGCCGTGACGTCGACGAAACCGTCGCCGTCGAAGTCGCCCGGTCCGCGCACCGAGGTCATCGCGTTCCAGCCGTACCCGTAGCCGACGCGGGGCAGCCAGCCGCCCTTGCCGTCACCCGGGTAGAGCCACAGCTGGCCCGTGCTCTGGCGCGCCAGCAGATCCATGTGGCCGTCGCCGTTGAAGTCGCCTGGCCCGAACACCGACGTCATCGCGTTCCAGCCACTTCCGTAGCGCTTCCAGATCAGCCAGCCGCCCGCGCCGTTGCCCGAGTACAACCGCAGATAGCCGTCGCTGTCGACCGACATCAGATCCGCGTGCCCGTCCCCGTCGAAGTCTCCGGGCGCCAGGATCGCCGTCATGGCGTCCCAGCCGTAGCTGTACCCGATGCGTGGCAGCCAGCCACCCGAGCCGTTGCCCGGGTAGAGCCACAACCGGCCGGCCGTGTCGACCGACAGCACGTCGGAGTTGGTGTCGCCGTTGAAATCGTTGTTCTTGATCACGACCGCGGCCGACGTGGCGGCACTCGTCGACGCAGTCGTCCCCGTGGCGTTCTGATGGGTTGCGGAGGACACCGACGTACCGGCCAGCAGCAGGCCGAAGCCCGCGAGCAGTGCCAGTCCTGTCCGTCCTCCAGGGCGCAGACGTCCGCGCATGTTGTTCCCCCTCGTCCATCGAATGACGGCTGCTAGTGGCCGCTCCGCGATCACCCACAGCAGCCCTGCCGTCACCCAACAAACCGGACTAGCGCGCTACTCTCTAGGGCCAAAGGTCCCGACTCCCGTCGCTTCTCGTGACTGAGGCTCCACCCATGGCTTCAGCGGACCTGGACGGGCATCGTGGTGAGGGCGCACTCGACCCAGGTCGTTCCCGGGGTCAGGAGCAGCGGCTTGCCGTCGGTGGTGGTGAACTTGAAGGCTTCGTTCACAGCGCCCTTGCTCCACCGGCCGGTGACGGCTTTGCCGCCCGTGAACAGCTTCAGCGTTCCGGAGGCGTCGAAGACGTCGAGGATCGTCATCGCGGGCTTGGCCCTGGCGAAGCTGATGTCCCGCTGGGCCGTCAGTACGACGACGTTGTCCGCCGCCACCTGACCAGCGTTCTCGATCACGTGCGGTGACCATTTCTCCGCCCGCAGCCAGCGGTGCGACGCCCCGTCGTAGGTCCAGGTGGCGGTCGCGGAACCGCCGTACCCGATGGTGACCGAAGACGCCGGCGTGCCGGCCCGCTGTGCGGTCGACCGCTGCAGGTCCGCCGCGTAGCTGAAGTACGGCGCAGGCGCGGCCTTGCGGGCGCTCAGGCGCAGGAGCTGGTCCGGGCGCGCGAACACGTGGTTCGGAGCCCGCCTGATGTCGTCGAGGCGATAGGTCCCCGAAGGCACCCGCAGAGTGCCCAGATCGTCGAGATCGGCGACCCGGTCGACGTACTCCAGGACCCACCGATCGGCCATCGTGTCGGCGATGATGCCCTTGGTCGGGCCGATCAGCGCCGCGTCCATCGGCCGCAGCGAACGCACCGGGCCGACCTGCGCCGGCAGCCTGGAGTGGAAGATCGCCGCGAGCCGCGTGGTGCCGCCGGTGATCGGCTCGACGAACACGATGTCGGCCTGGTCCAGTCCTCGCTGCGGATGCGCGTCGGGCGTGTTCGAGACCTTGACGGTGACGGCCGGCCGATTCAGCTCGTCCTTGGTCGGCACCCCGGTCAACGGCGCACGGCCGGCCATGTCCACTGGACCGTCGCCGGTCGGTGCCGGCGCTGTGGGCGTCTCCGACGGCAGCGACGACTCGCCGTCACCCCTCCAGAGGGAGAACCCGATGCCGGCGGCGACAAGGGCGACCAGCACAACGGCAGCCGCGACCACTCGCGCCCGGCGCCCCGAAAGCCACTGCAGCACACGCTTCATACCCTCAGCGTCGTGGCCGGTGGATCGGGTGAACACCGGCCAAAGCCCCGTCCGCGCCGTCCAACAGGCCTCGCCTCACCGGACCCACCGCGACCGGCGGCGCCCGACCGTCCCCGGCAGTCGGGACCTTCGGCTCTCTTGTTCGGTGCGCGGTCGCGCTCTACTGGAGGTGGGCGAGGGAAGCCAGACCCAAAAGGTGCGGAGTAGCGGTCCCCGCCGTTCACCGCACATCTCGGCCCGCTGCAGTAGCGGCGGTAGGCTTCCCCCGCTCTGTGGCGTTCGTGAGCAGTTCGCCGAGCACGGCCTCGACCAGCCGTGGCAGTGCGGCGGAGACCGGGGTGGTCAGCTCGGTGCCGAACCCGACGTCGGCGGCCTCGACCGCGAAGACGACGAGCCGGCCCGGCAGCCGGTCGAGCGCCCCTGCCAGCCGCAGCGCGTCCGGGATGCCCAGGCTGTGCGAGCCCGCCGAGTGCGCGTGGGTCTCGACGACCGGATCGGCTGGTTCCCGCAGCGACACGTCCGTCCGATGGATCTCGCCAGGTGCGGACGGCTCGCACACCACCGCATCGACCACCACGGCCAGCGGTACGTCGGCCCAGTCGTCCATCAATCGTGCGGGTTCGCCGTCGGCGACGACCAGTCTCACACCCGGCAGCCAGTGGTCCTCGAGAGCGGCGACCAGCGCGGGCCCGATCCCGTCGTCGCGGCGGTACTCGTTGCCGACTCCGATCACCACGGCAGCCGGCGCAGCTGTCTTCACAGGCGCTCCATCGTCAGGTCCAGGAAGTGCGTCGAGCAGGAGATGCAGGGGTCGTAGTTGCGGACAGTGCGCTCGCAGAGCCCGGTCAGCGGGCCGTCGCCGAGGTCGAGGTTGGCCGCGACCACCCGCCGGAGGTCGTCCTCGATCGCCGCCTGGTTCTGTGAGGTCGGCGGGACGATCGTCGCGGACCGGATCAGGCCGTCCGCGCCGAGCTCGTACCGGTGGTACAGCAGACCGCGGGGCGCTTCGCTGACACCGTGGCCCACACCGTCCCGGGCCTGTACGCCGACGGACGACGGTTCGGGTTGCCGGTACGACTCGATCAGCCGCAGCGCCTCCTCGACGGCGTACACGGTCTCGACCGCGCGGACCACGATGCTGCGGAACGGGTTGCGGCATTCGTTCCCCAGCCCCGCGTCTGCGGCGAGTTCCAGTGCCAACGGGGACAGGTGCTGATGATTGAGCGTATAGCGGGCCAGCGGTCCGGTCAGGTACCTCGCACCGTCGAGCCGGGCCCGCAGCGCGGTCGAGTGCGCGACGTGTTCCTCGACCACATGGTTGCTGAAGGCATCCACTGCGAAGGCGGGTCCCGCGCTGCGGCGCAGCGTCGTGCCGCGCTCGATCGCGTAGCCCGCGGGGTCGTGGACGGCCAGCAGTTCGTGCTCGAGTTCCAGGTCGGGGAAGTCGAAGCCGGCGACCCAGCGCACCGTCGCGACCGCCGCGTCGAGCGCCGGCCGGAGCTGAGCGGCGAGCTTGTCGAGCTGGGCCTGGCTCGGTGCGGCGTAGAAGCCGCCGACGCGGACGTTGATCGGGTGGATCGCCCGGCCGCCGACCAGTTCGAGGATCGCGTTGCCCGCCTTCTTCAGGGCCAGGCCGCGTTCGACGATGTCGCGATGATCGGTCGCCAGTGCGACGGCGTCCGGATAACCGAGGAAGTCGGGGGCATGCAGCAGATAGATGTGCAGTGCATGGCTCGAGATCCATTCACCGCAGTACAGCAGCCGCCGGAGGTCGGCGATCGGGCCGCGGACCACGACTCCGCAGGCGTTCTCGATCGCGGCGATCGCGCTGGTCTGGTAGGCGACCGGGCAGATGCCGCAGATCCGGGCCGTGATGTCGGGCGGTTCCGTGTACGCCCGGCCGCGCAGCAACGCCTCGAAGAAGCGCGGCGGCTCGTAGATCTGCAGGTCCGCGCGCTCCACCTCACCGTCGCGGACGACGACGTGCAGCGCGCCCTCCCCCTCGACGCGGGCGAGCGAACTGACCCGTAACTGGCGGGCGCGGTGGCTCACGACGACCAGCCCGCTGCCGCGGCGTTGAACGTGTGGAAGACGCGGTCGATGTCGTCGTCGCTCATCCCCGTCTCACGCAGCCGCGGGAGCAGGGCCGCGACGTTGGGCTTGGCCATCGGCCCGAAGCAGCCGAAGCAACCCCGCCGGTACGCCGGGCACAACGCTCCACAGCCGGCATGGGTGACCGGACCGAGGCACGGCGTCCCTTCGGCCACCATCACACAGGTGAGACCGCGGCGCTTGCACTCGGTGCACACCGAGGTCTCCGGCAGATCGGGCTTCCGGCCCGCGAGGAAGGCGGTCAGTACCTCGAGCAGTTGCCGGCGATCGATCGGGCAGCCCCGCAACTCGAAGTCCACCGGCACGTGGTCGGCCACCGCGGTCGAGGTCGCCAGGGTCTCGATGTAGTCCGGCCGGGCGTACACCACGGACGCGAACTCGGCCACGTCGCCGAAGTTCCGCAGCGCCTGGATCCCGCCTGCGGTGGCACAGGCGCCGATCGCCACCAGCACGCGCGCCGCGGCCCGGATCCGGCGGATCCGCTCGGCGTCGGCCGTCGTGGTGATCGATCCCTCCACGAGCACCACGTCGTACGGCCCGGGCTCGACCGCGCTGGACGCCTCCAGGAAGTGCGCGATCCGCACCCGCCCGGCCAGCGTCAGTAGCTCGTCCTCGCAGTCCAGCACGGTGAGCTGGCAACCGTCACACGAGGCGAGTTTGAAGACCGCTAGCGTCGGAGTGTCCATCGTCTGCCAGGACACCAGCTGACCGGGACCGACGGCCAGGGGCCGAGGACAGCCTCCGCCGGGACCTTCGGCCCTTGGAGAGCTCCGGCCCCCGGAGGCACCATCGCGGGTATGACGCAGGCGATCATCGAAGGCCTCGACGACCTGGTCGAGGTACTGATGAGCGACGGCTACCAGGTCGTCGGTCCGACCGTGTCCGGCAGCGCCATCGTGCTGGCGGAGCTCACCGACGCAGGCCAACTGCCGGCCGGGTGGGGCGTCGAGACCGGGCCCGGCCACTACCGCCTGCACCGTCGCGAGGACGACGCGATGTTCGCCCACTCGGCCGGTCCGCAGTCCTGGAAGACCTTCCTACATCCACCCCGCCGCACGCTGTGGGAGACGGATGCGGACGGCTCGTTCCGTCCTGCCGACGAGCCGGCCCGGCGGTATGCGCTGCTCGGCGTCCGGGGATGTGACCTGGCCGCGATCGGCAAGCTGCGCGACGTGCTCGGCGGCGGTCCGCATCCGGACGGCTCGTTCCAGGACCGGCACCGCGCGCTGTTCGTCGTGGCGGTCAACTGCACCGAGCCCGGCGAGGTCTGCTTCTGTGCGTCGATGGGCACCGGACCGGCCGCCGGGCCGGGCGCCGACCTGACGCTCACCGAGCTGACCCCGACCGACGGCCACCGGTTCCTCGCCGAGGCCGGGACCGACGCGGGCGAGGCTCTGCTGGCCCGGATCGACCATCGCGACGCCGCCGCGGACGAGACGTCCGCCGCGCGCCTGGCGGTCGAGGACGCGACCCACAAGATGGGGCGCGCAATGCCGGAGGTGGACCTGCGCGCGCTGCTGGCCGGCAGTCGCGAGTCCGCGCACTGGGAGGACGTCGCGGAGCGCTGTCTCACGTGTGGCAACTGCACCATGGTCTGCCCGACCTGTTTCTGCACGACCACCGAGGACGTCACCGATCTCACCGGCGACCACGCGGAACGGTGGCAACGCTGGTCGTCGTGTTTCGAGCTCGACTTCTCGTACCTGCACGGGGGCAGCGTCCGCAGCTCCGGCGAGAGCCGTTACCGGCAGTGGATCACCCACAAGCTCGGCACCTGGCACGACCAGTTCGGCGGATCCGGTTGCGTCGGTTGCGGCCGGTGCATCGCTTGGTGTCCCGTGGGCATCGACCTCACCGAAGAGGTCGGCCGGCTCGCCGAGTCCGCGCATGGCTGACACCACGCTCTTCGACGACCTCACCGCCCCCGAACGGGAGGCGTTTTTCAGCACCGCCCACGAGGTCTCCTACGACGACGGCGACCGGCTGTTCGAGGAGGGCGGGCCCGCCGGCTACTGCTGGCTCATCCGGCACGGCCGGGTAGCGCTCGACACGGCGGTCCCCGGTCGCGGCCACGTCGTCGTACAGACACTCGGCCCGGGTGATCTGCTCGGCTGGTCGTGGCTCGTTCCGCCGTACCGCTGGCATTTCGGCGCCCGCGCGATCGGCGCCGTCCAGGCCACGGCGTTCGACGCTGCCCGGCTCCGGGCGCTCGCGGACCAGGATCCCCGGCTCGGGTACGCCCTCACCCGGCAGCTGCTCGCGGTCGTCCTCGACCGGCTGCAGACGACCCGGGCGCGGCTGCTCGATCTGTACGGCGATGCGATCCCTGAGGACGGAGCTCGTGGCTGAACCGATGCTGCCGGTCCGGTACCGGGTCGTCGACCGGACGGTCGAGACCCACGACTCGGCCACGGTGTCGCTGCGACCTGTCGAGCGTCGGCTGCCGCCGTTCCATCCCGGACAGTTCGCCATGCTCTACGCGTACGGCGTCGGTGAGGTGCCGATCTCGATCAGCGGCATCGGCGACGACGGCACGCTGATCCACACCGTGCGGGCGGTCGGCGCGGTCAGCCGGGCGCTGCACGACGCCGGTCCCGGAACGATCCTCGGCGTCCGCGGGCCGTTCGGTACGACGTGGGACCTTGACGATGCCGACGGCAACGACCTGGTCGTGGTCGCCGGCGGAGTCGGTCTCGCCCCGCTGCGGCCGCTGCTGCTCGCGGCGCTGAGCCGGCGCGCGGCGTACCGCAGGATCGTCCTGATCGCCGGCGCCCGGACGCCGGACGAGTTCCTGTTCCGCGCCGAGCTGGACCGCTGGGCGGATCGCGACGACCTCGACGCCGAGCTGACCGTCGACCGCCCGGCGAACGGCTGGCGCGGAGCGGTCGGGTTCGTCACCGAGCCACTTCGACGGCTGCGCATCACGCCCGGGCGAACTGTCGCGTTCCTCTGCGGACCGGAGCCGATGATGCGGTTCAGCGCCCGCGTCCTGCGCGGTGCGGGGGTGCCGGACGACCGGATCCAGGTGTCGCTCGAGCGCTCGATGAAATGCGGCGTCGGCCTCTGCGGCCACTGCCAACTCGGCCCGTTGCTGCTCTGCCGCGACGGCCCCGTCGTGGACTACGCCACCGTCGAACCGCTGCTCGTCGTGCCCGAACTCTGAGCCCGCCGAAGGTCGTTCCGAAGCTGTGACTTAGGTCCCTTCGACGAGTGGATGACCGCAGTCGGCGGCGCCGCCGCGATCGCGGCCCCGTGGGTGTTCACCTACACCGACGCCACCGCGGCCGCGTGGACCTCATGGATCACCGGAGGCGTGACAGTGGTCGCCGCGCTGGCTGCCGTACCGGCGAGCCGGTCGGTTTACCGACACCAGCACCACATGGTCTGAAGGTTTTGAACAGTCAGATCTGAACAGTCAGCGGACCACGGCGGGCCTGACCGCCGGTTCGAGTACGCCGCCGACCGCGGGGCGGCCGAGGGCGTAGTTGACCAGCGTGAGCAGGTACGCCGTGGTCTCGCGCAGCGCGGATACCTGCGCGCGGGTCAGGACGTCGCAAATCCAGTTCCAGTGCACCGCGACGAGATCGCCCGGTTGTGCCGAGTGGATCAACTGGCGGCCACGCGAGCCTCTCTGCACGCGCCGTACGGTCGGCTCTCCCAACCAGAGCCGGCCGTTGTCGTAGCGCAACGGGCGCACGCTCACGTCCGCCGCCTCGTTGTCGACGGCAACGACAGTGCCCCAGGAGATCCGGCAGCTGTCCAGCACGCGCAACGGATCGGCCGCAGGCCCCGCCCGCAGCAGGCCCGTCCACGGGTACACCGCGAACACGTGGAAGTTGTGGTGCGGCCGGCCGCCGAGCATCGCCAGTCCGACCGGGTCAGCCGCCCCGTGCTTGAGGGGGCGGTCGAACCGGTCGGTCAGGTGCGCGGCCAGCAAGGAGCCGGGGACGTTGTCCAGCAGGCGGTTGCCCACCCAGTAGGCCTCCACCACGTCGGCATCGAGCGGGTCGCGTGCGTTCGCCGCGGCGATCAGCGACAGGTACGGCCACGCACCGAGGAACCGTTGCGCGATCGCCACCAGACCGCGATCGGTCACAGCGCTGTCGGCGTACTCCAGCAGTTCGTCGGAATCCTGCGGGCCGCAGTAGCCGAGCGCGTTGGGCGGGTAGGCGTACTGCGCGAACAGCAGCGGACCCGATGCGCGGTTCATCGCGCCAGGACCGGTTGCGGCCGGGCCAGAGCCGCAAGGCCCGCGCCGGCCACCAGCAAAGCGATACCGATACCGGCCTGCGGTGTCACGACTGTGCCCTTGACGATCGCGTTGAGCAGGGCGGTGATGACGGCAGCGACCACCAGTACGGCGGTGACGTCGACCGCCGGAGCCAGCGCCAGCGCGCGGTACCAGGTCGCGACATACCCGGCCAGCAGGAGTCCGGTGAGGGCCGCCCACCGCCAGCCCGCCGCACTCAGCCCGATGAACCCGGACCAATGCCCGCTGACCGCGACCCAGCCGATCAGCAGCAGCACGCCAAGGCCCATTCGAGCTACCGCCAGCAGGTCCGGCGCCACCGCGACTACGAGCCGCTTCACCACGATCACCTCGACCGCCCACAGCAGCGTCGCAGCCAGCAGCATCAGTTCCCCGGTCCCGAAGCGGAACCCCCCGAGGCCTCCGTCGAGCGCGACCTGCCCACCGAGCAGCAGTCCGATCGCGACGTATTGCAGGAGCCCGAGTCGCTCACCCAGCAGCGGTACGGCGAGCAACGCCACCCACAGCACCAGCGTCTTGTGTACGAAGGCCGCGTGGGTCGACGACGCATGCGCCAACCCGTTGAAGAACAGCACGAACGGCACCGATCCGCCGACGACGGCCACCGCCAACAGGCCGGCCCATTGACGCCTCGAGAGGCGTGGCGCCGGCCGTCGTCCGTGGACACCGGCCACCAGCAGGATCAGCACCGCCGCGGCGACCAGGTTCTTCGCTGTGGTGTACACCGTGGCGTCGCGGACGACCCGGACGCCGTACGAATTGACGAACACGGACACGCCGCTGATCAGCGCCGTACCGAAGGCGAGCACGATCCCCTGTGCCCTGGGTCCTCTCATCGGCCTCCCCCATCACCGTCGGCATCGTCCACCCGATCGATCGCGTACCCGGAATGCACCAGCACCAAGTCACCCACCGCGGCGTCCGGCAGGAACGCGAAACAGACCTGCCGCCGGCCGACCTCGGTGTCCACCGTCCCGGTACGGGCCACGGCCGGCCCGGCGGCGTCGAAGTCGACGACCCGGCCCACGATGCCGATACACACCTGTGCCCCACCTCCCCCACGGACGTGTCCACAAGCCTCCTCGCGGTCGACCGTGCCGAGCAGGGCCTTTGGTCCCGAATCCTCAGGCCCCTGGGCACCGGACTCACGTCGATCTCGACACGTCCTGATCGAGGGCGCGCGCCACGTCGTACCCGGTGACCAAACCGACCAGCTCCGCGGCTTCGACGACCAGCGCGACATCGTCAGGGCCGAGTTGCCGCAAGTCGGCGAGCGGTGCCCGGGGGTCGACGACGGGGAGCTGTTCGAGCGGGGTCTGGACGTCAGCGAGCGTTGTCGTGGGGCGCAGTTCCACCGGTACGCCGGCCAGCCGGCCGAGGCTGACCACGCCGGTCGTGCGGCCGTCAGGTCCCTCCACGGGGAAGACGAGTTGCGGGATGTCCGGAAGCATCTCGGCAAGGAACCGGTCGATCGACAGGGACGCGGCGCCGGACCTGGTCGCCGGCCGCATCACGTCACCTGCGACCAGCCGCGCACTCGCGCTGCGAGCACGTGCCTGCCGGCCCTCGGCGGTCGCCGCGATCGCGATGACGTAACCGACCGCGATCAGCCAGAAGCCGCCCGCGTCCCCCGTCACCAGCTGCACGATTCCCGCGACCGCCACCAGCCCGCCGACGGTCTGGCCGGCTACCGACGCCACCGCGGTCGCCCGGTCGGGGTCGCCGTATCGATGCCAGAGCCAGGCGCGCACCACCCGGCCGCCGTCCAGCGGTACGCCGGGCAGCAGGTTGAAGACACCGAGCGCGAGGTTCATCACCGCGAACCACAGCACGGTCGCCTGCAACAGCTCCGGAGCATGGACGGCGGCGAGCAGCAACCCGCCACCGCCGGATACGACACCGATACCGACGCTGGTGGCCGGCCCCGCGGCCGCGATCATGAACGCCGCACGGGGGGTGGCCGGATCGCCGTCCAGCACACTCACGCCGCCCAGCATCCACAGCGTGATCCGCTGAACCGGCAGCTGGTACCGGCGGGCGGTCAGCCCGTGCGCGAGTTCGTGGGCGAGCAGCGACGCCACGAAGGCGATCGCCGCGACGACACCCGTGGTCCAGTACGCCGCCGCGCTGCGGCCCGGAACGAGTTCGGGCAGCGCGGTCGAGGCCAGCGTGTAGCTGACCAGCCCCATCATCAGCAGCACCGACCAGTGCGCGCCGATCGGGATGCCGGCGATCCGCCCGAACCGCAGCGTCTCGTTCATCGTCGCAACCGCAGCGGGCGGCCGGGCGGCGTCCGCAGATCGAGTGTCATCGGGCTCCTTCAGTCGACGGTGCGGATCGCCGTGATCGCGAAGGCCTCGACGCCCTGGTAGTGGCCGCCGGTCGACGCCACGACGACGACCGCGGGATCCGTCGCTCCCTGGAAGGTCACCTGCGCCGACCACGGCTGCGACTCGCCACCCGCGGCCACGCAGCACAACGTTCCGAGCCGCGCTTCGGTCGACGCCTGACGTACGTCCACGCGGATGGCCTCGTCGACGCCGGTGATCCGCCCGCCGACCGTGAGGGGTGAGCGGGCCGCGGCGCCGTACCGCGGTTGCGTCAGCGTCAGGCTGCTGTCCCGGGTCCCGACGACCTCCCACGGGGCGTCGTCGCCCTGCCCGTACCGGGCGAGGTGGACGACAGCCGCGACCGACGGCGGGTTGTGCTCGGCGCGGTAGCCGACCGACACGTAGGCCTCGTCACCCCGCACCGACTTCGCGACCACCAGGTCGATCTCGTGGAAGTCCAGGAACCCGGTCGTGAACGACAGCGCGGTCTGCGCCGGGTCGAGGTGCCAGGGTTGCTTGCCGCCGCTGCGGTAGGCCTGCTGCCAGTCCGCCACCGCGTCCTCGGACGTGAACGGCCACAAAGGCTGGTAGCGGAAGGTCTGGTGCGCCGGTGTACTCGTCGTCGGCGACGGTTCCGGCGTCCCGGTCACCGTCGGCCCGGTCTGCGTGACCGTCGGGGCCGGCGCCTGCGACGTACCGGAATCCTTGCCGGAATCCTTGCCGGAATCGTTGAACAGGATGACCATCGCCACCGCGAGCGCGATGATCGCCAGGCAGGCGACCGCGATCGCCCAGCGTGCACGGACGTCGCGGACCACCCGGTCCGGAGGGCGCCCAGGTCCGTTCTCACTCATGGTCCTGTTCCTCCGATGCTTCGTCGTCCTGGTCCCCGGCCGCTGCCTTCGGCGGCCCGGTGTGGCGGCGGGACCGCGGCCGTTCGCTGAGGTCGGTGAGCCGGCGACGGAGGCGATCCACGGCCTCGTCGACCGCCTCCGTCAGTACCGACGCCGTCGCGTGCGCGTGCACCCGTGCCCCACCGACATCCGCGTCGGCGGCGACACTGGCCGGCGCCTCGTGCGCCGGGTTGGCCGCAACGGCCAGTACCACGTGCACGAGGTCGACGCGGTCTGCCCGGCGGCTCACGAGGTGGCGGAACTTGTCGCGCGCGTACTCCGCACTCGACTCCGGAACGTCGCCGCGGACAGTGAGTTGGACATTCACCGAGCTCATGGCATCCCCCTGAGATTCGACATCGACCGCGGGTCGTTGGCTGATGCCCTCATGCATCCAGCGTCTGCCGTCGCGTACCCGCGGAGCAGGGCCGAACGTCCTGTGCGGGGCGAGGCCGACGGCTGCGCGGCCGGCTCAGCGCCCTACGGCGTAGGCCTGGAGCTCGGTGATCAGGGCCGTCAGGACGACCTTCGCGTCGCCGAACAGCATCGCCGTACGCGGATTCGTGTAGAGCTCGTTGTCGATCCCGGCGTACCCGTGGCCGAGCGAACGCTTCACCACGATCACGCTGCGGGCCTTGTCGACGTCCAGGATCGGCATCCCGGAGACCGCGTTGCCCGGCCGGCGCGCGGCCGGATTCGTCACGTCGTTCGCTCCGACGACCAGGACGACGTCGGTCGCCGCGAACTGCGGGTTGATCTCGTCGAGGTCCTTGAGCAGCGGGTACGGCGCGTTCGCCTCGGCCAGCAGGACGTTCATGTGCCCCGGCATCCGGCCGGCGACCGGATGAATGCCGTAGCTGACGTCGACGCCGCGCTCGGCGAGGGCCTGCGCGAGCTCCACCACCTCGTGCTGGGCCTGCGCCGCCGCGAGCCCGTAGCCGGGCACGATCACGACCTTGCGGGCGTAGGCAAGTTGCAGCGCCGCGTCGTCCGCCGTCACCGCGCGGACGCTACCGATCGCGGTCGCCGCGGACGCGGCCTGCTCGTCGCCGGTGCCGAATCCGCCCGCGACGATGTTCAGCAGCGACCGGTTCATCGCGACCGCCATCAGCTTGGTCAGAATGCCACCGGCCGCGCCGACGAGTGCCCCCGCGATGATCAGCGGCGTACTCCCGATCACGAACCCCGCCATCGCCACCGCCGTTCCGGTGCAGGCGTTCAGCAGCGAGATCACCACCGGCATGTCGGCGCCGCCGATCGGCAGCGTCGCCAGTACGCCGACGGCCAGCGCGGCCCCGGTCAGGATCCCGAGGGCTCCGAGGCCGCCCCGCGCCGTGTAGAACACCCCAGCGGTCAGCGCGGTCAGACCGAGCAGCAGGTTGACGAGCCGTCCGCCGGCGAACGTCAACGGCCGCCCGGGCACGACACCGGCGAGTTTGCCCGCGGCGATCAAGGAGCCCGAGAACGTGACAGCGCCGATCAGCACATCCAGGAACGTGGCGAGCGTCGTACTGGTCGGCCGGCCTGCCGAGCCGGGCAGCGCGTCGCCGAACGCGATGAGTGCTGCCGCGCCGCCGCCGACCGCGTTGAACAGGCTGACCAGCTGCGGCATCGCGGTCATCTTCACCCGCCGGGCCGCGATCAGCCCGGCCGCGGACCCCACCAGCACGCCGATCGCGAGGACGACGGTCGCGGTGAGCGTGATCGTGCCGTCGTCGATCAGCACGACGACGGTGAGTGCGATCGCCACGGCCATCCCGAACGCGGACAGCTGGTTGCCGCGGCGGGCGGTCGCCGGCGAGTTCATCAGGTGCAGACCGAGCACGAAGCAGACCGCCGTACCCAGGTAGAGCAGATGCGTCGCGGTGTTCATCGGCGGAACATCTCCAGCATGCGGTCGGTGACGACGTACCCGCCGACCACGTTGGCGGCAGCGAACGCGGCGGCGACGAACAGCAGCACGTAGCCGATCGTCGTGTCGATGCTGGCAGCAACGATCATGACGCCGACCAGGACCACGCCGTGGATGGCGTTGGCGCCGGACATCAGCGGCGTGTGCAGGGTCGCGGGGACCTTGGTGATGACCTCGAAGCCGACCAGCACACTGAGCACGAAGACCGTGATGTCGGCGAGCAGTACCGGTGTCATGAGACTGTCTCCTTCGGGTGCACGAGCAGGCCGGTCGTGATCTCGTCGTCCGGGTCGAGCACGACGGAACCGTCCCGGGTCAGGTACTCGAGCACGGACGCGAGGTTGCGCGCCCAGGCGTGCGATGCGGCGCGCGGCAACTGGGCCGGCAGGTTGCCCGCCCCGAGGACGACCACGCCGTTCCCGGTCTCGATCCGGCCGTCCGCAGGCGATCCCGCGACGTTGCCGCCGAGCGGACCGGCCGCCAGGTCGACCACCACCGATCCGGGCGCCATCGCAGCGAGCGCCGCGGCCGGCACCAGTTCAGGTGGACGATGCCCCGGAACCTGAGCGGTGGTGATGACGACGTCGAAGTCCCGGATCGCGTCCACCAGCGCCCGCTGCTGGGCGGCTTGCTCGTCCGCGGTCAGGGTCCGCGCGTAGCCGCCTTCGCCCTCGGCGTCCACCCCCAGATCGAGGACGGCGGCGCCGGTCGACGCGATGTCGGCGCGCGCCGCGGCGCGGACGTCGTACCCCGTGACCAGCGCGCCGAGCCGGCGCGCCGTACCGATCGCCTGGAGGCCGGCAACTCCGCCGCCGAGCACGAGGACCTTGGCCGGACGGACCGTTCCGGCCGCGGTCATCATCATCGGGAAGAACCCGCCGAAGGTGTCCGCGGCGAGTACGGCGGCCTTGTACCCCGCCACGTTGGCCTGCGAGGTGAGCACGTCCATCGACTGGGCCCGGCTGAGCGTCCGCGGCAGTCCCTCGAAGCTGAGCGCGGTGACACCGGCCAGTTCCTCGGGCGCGTCGTACGGGCGGAGCAGGCCGATGACGATCTGGCCGGGACGCAGCCGCCGGCAGTCCGGACGCTGGACCACCGCCAGGATGTCCGCCTGGGCGAACACGTCCGCGCGCTCCGCGATCCGCGCGCCGGCCACGACGTACGCCTCGTCGGGGAAGCCGGCGGCGGTCCCGGCGCCGGCCTCGAGGACGATTTCGAAACCGGCCCGGCGCAGCCGGCCCACCACGTCCGGGGTGACCGCCACCCGGTTCTCGTGCCAGCCCGTCTCCTGCGGGCAGCCGATCAACAGGCTCATCTCGCACCTTTCATCATCGGAATCCGGGAACGAACGGCGGGCGCGGCGCTCACGACGGTTCGTTCACGGAGCATGTGGCGGACCGGGTGACGAAATGGGTGCCGGGCCCGGCCGCGAGCGAGAACCCCTCCGGCTCCCCGGCCGCGACGTCGAGCTCGAACGTGGACTCGCCCCAGGCCTGGTCCAGTGCGTAGTCGATGTAGAACGGGCAGCCCTCGATGTCGCCGAGCAGCACGTCGCCGGCGCCGATGAGGAACTCGCCGGACGGGTAACACATCGGGGCGCTGCCGGCGCAGCAGCCGCCGGACTGGACGAACATGACCGGCCCGCGGTCCGCGCACAGGCGAAGGATCGCCGTGTGCGCGGCCGCGGTGGCCGTGATGCGGTTGACGGACATCAGGTCAGAACAGCCCGAGCGGCTCGTCGCTGTAGCTGACGAGCAGGTTCTTGGTCTGGCTGTAGTGGTCGAGCATCATCCGGTGGTTCTCCCGGCCGATACCGGAGATCTTGTAGCCGCCGAACGCCGCGCCCGCCGGGTACTGGTGGTAGCAGTTCGTCCATACCCGGCCGGCCTTGATCGCCCGGCCCATCCGGTACGCACGGTTGCCGTCCCGCGTCCACACGCCGGCGCCCAGGCCGTAGAGCGTGTCGTTGGCGATCGCGAGCGCCTCGGCCTCGTCCTTGAACGTGGTCACCGCGAGCACCGGCCCGAAGATCTCCTCCTGGAAGACCCGCATCCGGTTGTCGCCGCGCAGCACGGTCGGCTGGAAGTAGTACCCGTTCTCGAACTCACCGGCTACCTTCGCGCGCTCACCGCCGATCAGCACCTCGGCGCCTTCGCCGCGGCCGATCTCGACGTACGACGCGATCTTGTCCAGCTGCGCCTGCGAGACCTGCGCCCCGAGTTGGGTCTCGGTGTCGAGCGGATTGCCCTGCTTGATCAGCGCGATCCGGTCCAGGCAGCGGCTCATGAACGCGTCGTAGATGTCCTCCTGGATCAGTGCGCGCGACGGGCAGGTGCAGACCTCGCCCTTGTTGAACGCGTACAGCACCAGACCCTCGACCGCCTTGTCGAGGAACTTGTCGTCGTGCGCCATCACGTCGCCGAAGAAGATGTTCGGGCTCTTGCCGCCGAGCTCGACCGTCGACGGGATCAGGTTCTGCGCGGCGTACTGCATGATCAGCCGCCCGGTCACCGTCTCGCCGGTGAATCCGATCTTCGCGATCCGCGGACTGGTGGCGAGCGCCTTGCCGATCTCGGCGCCCGGCCCGGTCACGATGTTGAGCACGCCCGGCGGAACGAGATCGCCGATCACCTCGGCCAGCTTGAGGATCGACCACGGGGTCGGCGAGGCGGGTTTCATGACCGAACAGTTGCCCGCGGCCCACGCCGGCGCGAGTTTCCAGGCCGCCATCAGCAGCGGGAAGTTGAACGGGATGATCTGACCGACGACGCCGAGCGGCTCACGGAAGTGGTACGCGACCAGGTCCTTGCCGATCTCCGTCGACCGGCCCTCCTCGGCCCGCGCCGCGGAGGCGAAGTACCGGAAGTGGTCGACCACCAGCGGAATGTCCGCGTTCAGCGTCTCGCGGACCGGCTTGCCGTTCTCCCAGCTCTCGGCGACAGCCAGCATCTCCTTGTTCGCGTCCACCGCGTCGGCGACCGCGTTCAGAACCTCTGCGCGCTCGGCCGCGGACTTCTCACCCCAGGCATCCTTCGCGGCGTGCGCGGCGTCCAGCGCCAGCTCGACGTCCTCCGGCGTCGAGTGCGCCACCTCGGTGATCGGCTCGGCCGTGGCCGGGCTCAGGTCGACGCGATGCTCACCCTTCGACGGCTCCACCCACCTGCCGCCGATGAAGTTCGCGTACCGTGCCGCGACCTCGACCGGACTTCCGGGCTTCCCGGGTGCGACGTACTGCATGATCCTTCTCCTTCGACTCGACGAGTCCGTGCCTTTCGAGCGAACCGCCGCCCCGGCGGCACTCGTAGGGCCGAAAGACCCGTCCGGCGGGTGATCGCTGTGATGTGGACGACAGATCGGGCCTCCTACGGGAACGGAGAAGCTGTCAGTCGTGACCTTCGGCGGCGGCCAGAGGTCTTTGGTCACTGGCCGGCGGCGCACCGACGACCGAGGCTCGCCGTGACGGGAGGCTGACCATGACCACGCCCGACACACAGGTGCCCGCGGCAACTGCCTGGCGCGCGATCCAGTGGGGCTTCGTCGCCCTCTTCGGCTCCGGCGCCGCCGTCCACACCTTCCTGGCGCTGTTCACTCCGGACTCGTACCAGGGCTTCGCCGACGCGGCGCTGTTCGACTGGACCCACGACGCCTGGCAGCAGATCTTCCTGGCGCACCCCACGGTCTGGGCGTTGCTGCTCGCCGCCGCCGAACTCACCATCGCCGTCCTGCTGGTGAAGTCCCCCCGCATCGGCTACGTCGCCGTGATCCTCTTCCACCTGGCGCTGATGCTCTTCGGCTGGGGCTTCTGGCTCTGGTCCGTCCCGGCCCTGGCCTTCGCCGTACCGGCCGCCGTCCACGCTTTCCACGACGAGAAGCCTGCGGACGAGAAGCCGTCGGACGGCTCGGGGGACTGGTGACCTTCGGCTCTGCCGTGCGATCGCCTGCCGGTGTGGACTGAA
Source organism: Kribbella sp. NPDC003505 (assembly GCF_040610875.1). NCBI lineage: Bacteria > Bacillati > Actinomycetota > Actinomycetes > Propionibacteriales > Kribbellaceae > Kribbella > Kribbella sp. NPDC003505. The sequence continues at coordinate 126,382 of NZ_JBEXNA010000009.1, forward strand.
GGTAGGCGGAGGGAGCCGAGAGGTACGAAGCAGCGGAAACCCCCCTCCGCGAACCGTGCCCGCACAGCCGTGGCGGGTTCCCTTCGCCGCTGACCGAAGGAGGGTCGGATGAGCATGCGCCGGTCGGAGCCGGACACCGAGAAGCTCCCGTGGTGGAGCCGGCCGTTGCAGATCGCGATCCGCGTGATCGCCATCATCGTGGTCGCTGTCTTCGTCACACTCACCGTCATCCAGCTGCTGCCCTGATCCCCGACGGTCAGCTCACGAACGGCTCAGCCGGCGCGGGGGCGGGCGGTGGCCGACGCGTGCACTTCGACCGGTGTCGTCGCCAGGCCGGACGAGATGCTTCGCGGGATCGCCCGGGGGGACGCGGCGACGTGATCGCGGTCGGCTGCTCGGTGTTCTGCGAGTCGGGGATGCGCGCAACGCTCAAGGTGATCAGGACCGGCGCCGGGCTCGGGCTGTCCTCGTCGTGCTGCTGGAGCGGCACGATCCGGTCTGCGAAGCTCTCGGTGTGCAGTTCCGTCTGCGCGGTGACCAGAACGGCCGCGCCGCGAGCAGCTGCCTCACGCAAGAGCGCGGGCAGCACCTGACGCGCCTCGTCGTCCAGCTCGGTCATCGGGTCGTCCAGGACGATCAGGTCGGGCTCGTGCATCAGAGCCTGCACGATGCCGAGCCGTCGGAGCTGGCCACGCGACAGTCGTGCCATCGGGCGATCCAGATCCAGCTCCAGGCGCGCGGCCAGCTCATGCGCGTACGCCGTACCGCAGTCGCGAACGGCGGCGCAGATGTCGAGGACGTCGCGTGAGGTCAACGACCCCATCGTCTCCAGATCCTTCACCAAGAACCCGATCCGGCCTTTCAGGTCGGCGGTGAACGGGTCCGCCCCCAGCACCCGCGCCGTCCCCTCGGCGGCCAGGTCGCCGACGACCACCCGGCTGATCGTGCTCTTGCCCGATCCATTGGGGCCCAACAGCACGACCACCTCGCCGTACCGCACGATCAGATCCGGGAACCGCACACCGTGCGCCGACAGCGCCGTCAGTCGTACCGCCTCGTCCAAGTCCCCCACCGTGCTCATCGCAGCCTCCTGTCGATTGCTTCGAGTCTCCGGCTCGGGCTGTGACCGGTACCACATCCATCGGGCCTGACTCCGTCCGCCGGAGGTCCCTGCCCCCTCTGGGCCGGAGGCCCTGAAACGGCCACCCCGGCTGACAGGCCGACAAGGCGCGCGGTTTCGACGATCGCTGCGGTATCTTGCTGCTTGGTGTGCCGGGAAGCCTGGTCGGCGGCAGGGGTGTTGTTTGCCGATCGGAGGGCGATCTCATGGTGGTGCGGATTCTGCTTGCCGTTGCGGGGCTGGTCGTTCTGACCTTCGCGGCGGATCATCTGGTGCTCGGTTCGTCGCGGCTCGCGCAGCGGTTGCGGATCAGCCCGGTCGTGGTCGGCGTGGTCGTCATCGGCCTTGGTACGTCGGCGCCCGAATTCCTCGTCTCGGGCGTCGCGGCGGCGCGCGGGGAGATCGGACTGGCGGTCGGCAACATCGCCGGGTCCAACATCCTGAACCTGACTCTCGTGCTCGGCATCGCCGCACTGGCCGGATCGGTCGCGGTGACCTCGCACGTGATCCGCCGCGAAGTGCCGCTCGCCGTCGGCGCGGTCGTCCTGTTCTCGTTCCTGGCCTGGGTTGGCCTGCACCCGGTGACCGGCGCGGTGCTCGGCGCCGCGGGGGTGTGCGCGGTGTTCGTCCTCGTCCGCTGGGCCCGCGAGGGGCGCAGCAACGAGGAGGTCGCGGAGGAGGCAACGGAGTTCACCAAGGCACCCGCGGCCGTTGACGTTCCGGTGCAGGCGTCGAGGCTGCCGACCTGGTTCGAGCCGGTACGCGCGGTCCTCGGCCTGGCCGGGGTTCTCGCCGGTGCTCAGTTGCTCGTCTCCAACGCGTCGGCGATCGCGACCGATCTCGGCGTACCGCAGGTCATCATCGGCTTCACGCTGGTCGCGCTCGGGACGTCGCTTCCCGAGCTCGTCACCACGGTCCAGGCCCAGCGCCGCGGCGAGTCCGAACTCGTCGTCGGGAACCTGTTCGGCAGCAACCTGTTCAACAGCCTGGTCGGCGGCGCCGTCGTCGGTATCGCCTCCGGTTCAGCTCCGACCGAACGCGCAGCCGTCGCCCTGAGCGTCACGATGATCCTCACCGCGGCACTGGCCTGGATGCTCCTGCGCCGCGGTCTCGCCCTCACCCGCGTCGAGGCCGTCGTCCTCCTCGGCGCCTACGCCCTCACGATGCCGCTGCTGCTGTCGTCCTGACGCCTGTAACGCGCGAGCCCCTTGCGAAGGAAGCACATCATGCTGAATGTTCCCCGCTGGGCCGCGGTACTCGGTATCTACGCGCTCCTGGCGACGTTGTTCGGTGTCGTCGCCGTCCTCGACATCCATCACCAGCAAACCGTCGCGCAGGAGTTCCTGGACGCCGGTGTCGCGACCACCGCCGACGGGGTCGACGTCGACGTCCGGTACGGCAAGGGCGGAAGCTCCATCGACACCGTCGAGGTGACCTTCGTCGTGGCGACGCAACGACACCTGGCGACGCTGTCGAACAGCCTGGGCGACCCGGAAGGCAATCCCGAGGGCCGGCACCCACCGGCGGCCGGAACACGGTACGCCCCGCCACTGCGGATCCTCTACAAGCCCGACGACCCGTCTCAGGTCATGGCTCTCGTGGACGCCGAGGACTTCGCCGCCGACACCGGGATTCCATCCGGCGTCTCGGGTCTCGTCGCGATCGGCGGCACCACCAGTGTCGCGATCGCCGGCGCCTGGCTCGCGTACTCACGGCTGCGCTCCGCGGGTAGTCGCCGTGCCCACGGGTAGCCACCGAGACGACAGAGCCGGCAGTCCGTGGGAACCGCCCGCGCCGAAGGGCGGCGATCGTTTGCGTTCGGCGCGGTCGATGGGGGAAGCTGGGCCGCGGTGTGCCGGGAAGTCTGGTCGGCAGTACCCGTCCTCGACCTGGGGTGCGGGCAGACCGGCGATCCCAGGAGGCACTGTGACGTGGACGGCCACGAGCCCGAGCGCCGAGGACAGATCCTGTGCGTCGGTCGCCGTCGGCGTATGGTGCGATTGTGCACGCAGAACAGATCGCCGAGCCGTATCCAGTGGTCAGGCTGGACACGAACGCTCGCGAGGCGGCCGAGCTGCTCGCCTCACAGCGGCTGCCCGGCATCATCGTGGTCGACAACGACCAACGCCCGTACTCGGTCCTGCCCGCGTCACAAGTGGTCCGCTGCCTGGTGCCGAGCTATGTGCAGGACGACCCGTCGCTCGCGCGGGTGATCGACGAGTCGCTGGCGGATCGGGTCGCCGACAAGCTCGCGCAGGTGACCGTCCGGCAGATGCTGCCGGACGAGCCCGCGGAGTTACCCGTGGTGAACCACGACGACACCGTCCTGGAAGTGGCTGCGATCATGGCCCGCCTGCGGTGTCCGCTGGTTGCCGTCGTCAAGCACAAGGACATCGTCGGAGCAATCACCGCCGCGAGGCTGCTGCAACTGGTGATACCGCACTAGGGCCGCCTGACCGCTTGGCGGTGACGGCGTGACGGCCCTCACCGTCGTTGTCTTCCTCGTCGCCTACCTTCTGATCGCGACCGAGTGGACGCACAAACTCCTCGCCGCGCTCGGCGGTGCAGCGGTCCTGCTCGCAGTGGGCGTCACCGATTCCGAGCATGCCTTCTACTCCCATGAGACCGGCATCGACTGGGACGTCATCTTCCTCCTGCTCGGCATGATGATCATCGTCGGCATCCTGCGCCGCACCGGCGTCTTCGAGTACGTCGCGATCTGGGCGGCCAAACGCGCCAAGGGATCACCCCTGCGGGTGATGATCCTGCTCACGCTGATGACGGCGCTCGCCTCGGCGTTCCTCGACAACGTCACCACCGTCCTGCTGATCGCGCCGGTGACGCTGCTGGTGTGCGACCGGCTCGGGATCAGCCCGGTGCCGTTCCTGATCGCCGAGGTGATGGCGTCCAACATCGGCGGCACCGCCACCCTGATCGGTGATCCGCCGAACATCATCATCGCCAGCCGGTCCGGACTGACCTTCAACGACTTCCTGATCCATCTCACGCCGTTGGTCGTGATCGAGCTCATTGTCTTCGTCGTGGTGTTGCCGCGACTGTTCAAAGGCGCGTTCGCGGTGGACGAGGACCGCGTCGCCGATGTGCTGCGCCTCAACGAGCGCGAAGCCATCCAGGACACCCGCCTCCTGATCAAGTGCGGCGCGGTCCTGCTCCTGGTGTTCACCGGATTCATCGGGCACACGGTGCTTCACATCGAGCCGGCTGTCGTCGCATTGCTCGGTGCGGGGTTGCTCGTGCTGATCTCGAAGGTCCCCACACGCCACTACATGTCCAGTGTCGAGTGGCAGACGCTGCTCTTCTTCGCTGGTCTGTTCATCATGGTCGGAGCCTTGGTCAGGACCGGGGTGATCGCCGACCTCGCCCAGGCAGTCGGCGAGGTGACCAACGGCAGACCCCTGCTGGCGACGATGCTGATCCTGGTCGTGTCCGCCGTACTGTCCGGCGTCGTCGACAACATCCCGTACGTCGCCACGATGAGCCCGGTCGTCTTGGAACTGACCAAGACCGTCACCGACCCGGCCCACGGCCACGCCCTGTGGTGGGCCCTTGCGGCCGGCGCCGACTTCGGCGGCAACGCGACCGCGATCGGCGCCAGCGCGAACGTCGTGGTGATCGGCATCGCCCTGCGCGCCGGCAACCCGATCAGCTTCTGGGAATTCACCCGCAAAGGCGTAGTGATGACCGCGATCACCATCGCCGTCGCGGCGCCGTACCTCTGGCTGCGCTACTTCGTCCTGTCCTGACGCCCTGCTGCCGGCCGCACCACCTTCCGGCGTCGCGATTGGGCTCGCACCGGCCAAGCCGCCGAGGCTCAGGGGTGCTTGACGAGGACCGCGCGGGTGTAGAGGAGGTCGAAGCCGCTGCGCTGGGCGTTCTGCTGGGACTTGGAGGCCGGTTGCGTGGTGATCACTCCGACGTCGCAGCCGGCGGCCGCGGCGTCGGCGAGGCGGGTCGTCAGGAATGCTGACTGGATACCGTGTCGTCGGTGTTCCGGAAGTGTGGCGGCGCCCGCGAACTGAGCGATGCCCGCGACCGTGCGCAGCCCGGCCCCGCCCGCGATCTCACCGTGCCGCACGGCGACGTACCGAGTGATGTCCGCGGCGGCGGCGTCGCGTTCCGCCTCGATGTAGGTCTCGCGCGGAAACTCCTCGCGCCACGGAACCCCTTGCGTGTCCGGTGCGGCGACGGCGTCGGCCATGACGTCCAGCCACCGGTCGAGCTCGTCGTCGCCGCTCACCCGGATCGTGATCCCCTCGGGCGGCGTCACGTCGTAGCGCTGCTCGATCGCGAGCCCGAGTACGTTCTCGAAGGATTCCAGTTGGTACCCGCGCCGACTGAGCAGGACGCCGATCTCCGGGTCGCCGAGATGCGCGAGCTCGACCTGCACCGGTGCCCCGACCCGGGCGTAGGCACGCTCGATCTCGTCCAGCTCCCGCTCGGCAGGTACGCCGCCGAAGCCGAGCCCGACGACCTTGTTGTACGGCGAGTCGTCAGCCGCGAAGCTCGCCAGCCCGCCGCCCACCGGGATCACGAATCCCCGGCCGTCGCCCAACCGGCGATGTGTGGCCCGGGCGCTGGCCTCGATCAGCCCGGTTTCGGCCTGCTCGATCCGCTCGGCGAGCCCGAGGTCGCAGAACAGCCGGCCGGTCACGACTCGTCCGCCACGAGCTCCCGATCCAGCCAGATCCGATCTCGCAACGGGATGCCGTCGATGACGATGCCGTCCGGGTAGCCGGACGCGGAAGTGAAAGCGTCCCGCTCCACCCGAAGCATCCGGAACCCCTGGCGCTGGTAGAACCGGAGATTCCCCACATCCGCCGTCGCGGTGGAGACCACCATCCTGGAAGCCCCACCGCGCCGGCAGTGCTCCACGGCAGCCGCCACCAACGCCCGGCCCACACCGGTCCCCCGTCGCTCCGCCAGCACCGCCATACTCTTCAACTCGACGGCGCCGTCACGGTCCACGACCTGGAGATGCCCGACCACCAGTCCGTTGTCCTCGGCAACGAGAATGTCCCCGGATCCCAGGTACCGATCGATCTCCGCCTCGGAGTCGTCCGCCTCCAGGAACAGTCCCCGCAACACCTCACGGTCCCCGTCCCACCACTGAATCACCATCTCCCCACCTTCGCACGCCACCGGCCGAGCCGCGCCCCTGCCCGCGAAAGGTGAGTGACCCGTAAGTCGCCACCGCCGTCGGAGCGACCCCGCCGGGTTCGACGAGATCAGGACTTTCGGCCCTGGAATGCGGGCCTCCGGGGCAGCATCGTGAGCGCAGGCCATCCGTACGAAAGGACCCAGACCATGTCCGCTCGGTACGGCGATCTTCGCGGCCTCCAGGCGCCGGTCGACGAGGCGAGGCACCTGGTGGAGGTCGATCGCCAGGAAGCAGTCGCCCTGCTGGCGAGCGTCCGCGTCGGTCGCGTGGTGTTCACCCGCAACGCGTTGCCGGCCATTCGCCCGGTGAACCACGCCGTCATCGACGGACGGATCGTCATGCGCACCCGACTGTCGGCGTGCGTCAGCAGCGCGGCAGGGGAAGTGGTCGCGTACGAGGCCGACGATCTCGACACGATCCGCAGGCTGGGGTGGAGTGTCGTCGTCACCGGCACGGCACGCACCATCGACGATCCCGATCGAATCGCCCGCTACACCCCACTGGTCCAGCCGTGGGCCGACCTCCCCTTGGATGTCCTGATCGGCATCGACCTCCAACTCGTCACCGGCTACCGCTTCGTCACCAGGCCCTGAGGTCCGCGGCGATCGGCAGGGGCGTTCGGTACCCGCGGCCAGGCATTTGTGCCCTGTTCCGCAGCACGTCGCCGAGTTGGGCTGGAACCGCGAAGGGGTGAGCACCATGCCGAACAACACGCCCATCAGAGCCCTGCTGATCGAGCCCGTGCCGGTCGCCTCGGTGTACTTCGACGTGCGGGCGACCGCGGACGTCCCGATCCGCTGGCGAGCACTGGCCGGCCGGCTCGCCGAGGACGGCGCACCGACGCAGATCATCGATGCGTTGGAGCGGCGAGTGCTCGATGCCGTGCCGGGGCCGGGAGTGCTGGCCGCCTTCGCGCACGGCACCACGGTGAGGTTCGCCGTCGATCTGCCCGACCTGTCGATGCCGGACACCGCTCGGTACGGCGCCCTGCCGTACCTGCGACCGCTCCTGGCGTGGGAACAGGACCATCCGGCCCGGGTCCTGGCCGTCCTCGACCGGACGGGCGCGGATCTCTCGGTCTACGCCGCCGGCAGCACCTCGCCCGTGGACACGACCGTGACCGGGCCGGACGACGAGATCGAGCGCAATGCGCCGGGCGGATGGGCACAAGGCCGCTACCAGCACCGCGCCGAGGACTCCTGGGAGCACAACGCGGTCGCCGTGGCCGAGGTTCTCGCCCGGCTCGTCAAACGCTTCGATGCCCGTGTGCTGCTGCTCGCCGGTGACGTGCGCGCTCTGCAGTACCTCGACGAGCACCTCCCCCGCTGGATCCACACCGGCGTGACAGTACGTCGCGTCACCGGAGGGCGCAGCGAGGACGGCTCCGCAGAACGGCGTACCGGACAACTCGCCGTACAGACCCGGCAGATCGTCGCCGAGCAGAACGCCGGACTCCTCGCGGAGTTCGCCGCCCACGTGGGCACCGGCGGGTCAGCGGTGCAGGGCGCCGGCGACACCGTCGCGGCACTCGCCGCCGGCCGCGTCCGCGTCCTGCTGCTGCCCGCGACTCCGTCGCCGGACACCCGCGCCTGGTTCGGCCCTGCTCCGACAGCCGTCGACCTGCGGCCGGACCAGCTTCGGCAGGCGGGCATCCCGGCGTACGAGGCCGCGCTCGAGGACGTCGCGATCCGCGCCGCCGTCCTGACCGACGCGGAGATCCGCATCATCGAGAACGGCCCGCCGCCGATCGCCGCGCTGTGCAGATTCACCCCTTAGGGACCTTCGGCTCTGTGCGGGGTGCCGAGGGCGGCGCAGTGTCGTGCTATGAGCGCCCTGTTCGCAGGGACGGGTTGCCGGTGCCGAGAGCCGGACAGCCCCGCGGTGCGGAGGAGAGATCACGATGCCGATCACACGACCGCCCAACCTGATCAGTTACGAGAAGGCCAGGCAGGATTTCTCGTGGAGCGCTGCGGCACAGCTGCTGAGCGGCCTCCCCGGAGGACACGGCCTCAACATCGCCTACGAGGCGGTCGACCGGCATGTGGCTACGGGCCGGGGCGAGCACGTGGCGATCCGGGCGATCGGGCGCACGGGGACGCGCGACGTGACCTATCGGGAGCTGAGTCAGCAGAGCAATCGCTTCGCCAACCTGCTGCGATCGCTCGACGTCGGGCCGCGCGCACGAGTCTTCACGTTGCTGGGCCGGCAACCTGAGCTGTACGCCGTGGCGCTCGGGTGCTGGAAGAGCCTGAGCGTGCTGTCGCCGCTGTTCGCCGCCTTCGGCCCCGAACCGATCCGGAACCGGCTGCTGCTCGGCGACGCACAGGTCCTGGTCACCACGACCTCCCTGTACCGGCGCAAGATCGCCCCCCAACGCGACCAGCTCTGCGGGCTCCGCCATGTCCTGTTGATCGACGCACCCGACGAGCCGCCGCGCGGCACGCTGGACCTTCAGGCGGCCCTCGCGGCGCAGCCCGACCTGTGGACGATTCCCGCCACCGACCCGGAACAGATGGCGCTGCTCCATTTCACCAGCGGAACGACCGGCACGCCGAAGGGCGCCGTCCATGTCCATGACGCTGTCGTCGCGCACCACGTCACGGCCGCGTTCGCGCTCGACCTGCGGCCCGACGACGTGTTCTGGTGTACGGCGGATCCCGGCTGGGTGACCGGTACGTCGTACGGCATCATCGCGCCCCTGACGCACGGCGTCACACTGCTGGCCGACGACGGTGACTTCGACGCCGCCCGGTGGTACCAGGTGCTCGCGGACAACCGCGTGACGGTCTGGTACACCGCACCGACCGCTTTGCGGATGCTGATGCGGGCCGGCGCCGAGATGGCGTCGCGCTACGACCTGTCCGCCCTGCGGCACATCGCCAGCGTCGGCGAGCCACTGAACCGGAAGTAGTCGTCTGGGCACAGAACGCGTACGGCCTACCGGTCCACGACAACTGGTGGCAGACCGAGACCGGGGCGATCATGATCAGCAACTACCCCTCGATGCCGATCCGGCCCGGATCGATGGGCCGGCCGATGCCGGGGGTCGACGCCGCCGTCCTGCGCTGCGCCGAGGACGGACGCGCCGCGGTCACCGACGATCAGGTCGACGTACTGGGTACGGACCAGGTCGGGGAACTGGCGCTGCGGCCCGGGTGGCCGTCGATGTTCCGCACCTATCTGCACGACGAGCTCCGGTACCGCAAGTCCTTCGCGGGCGGCTGGTACCTGACCGGCGACCTGGCCCGGATCGATGCCGACGGCTACTTCTGGTTCGTTGGCCGCGCCGACGATGTGATCAAGTCCTCCGGGCACCTGGTCGGACCCTTCGAGGTGGAGAGCGCCCTGCTCGAGCACCCGGCCGTGACCGAGGCCGGAGTCATCGGCGTACCGGACGAGGTCGCGGGCGAGATCGTCAAGGCCTTCGTCACGCTGCGCGCGGGGTACGCACCGGACGACGCGTTGCGCGCGGAGCTGATCGCGTTCGGGCGGCGCCGGCTCGGTGCGGTCGCACCGCGGGAGATCGCGTTCGACCAGAACCTCCCGCACACCAGCAGCGGCAAGGTCATGCGCCGCCTGCTCAAGGCCCGCGAACTCGGTCTGCCCGAGGGCGACCTGTCGACATTGGAGCGGCAACGATGAACACCGAAGTGGTCAAACAGCGCACCGGCTTGCTGCGCCAGATGCTGCGGATCCGCAAGTTCGAGGAGATCTGCGTCGAGCTCTACAGCGCGACCAAGATCCGCGGCTTCCTGCACCTGTACGTCGGGGAGGAGGCTGTCGCGGCCGGCGTGATGAACAGCCTGGACGCGAACGACGCGATCGTCACGACGTACCGCGAGCACGGCCACGCGCTGGCCCGCGGCATCCCGATGGAGGCCGTGATGGCAGAGATGTTCGGCCGCACCACCGGGTGCAGCAGGGGCCGCGGCGGGTCGATGCATCTGTTCGACGCCAAGCGGCGGTTCTACGGCGGCAACGCGATCGTCGGCGGCGGACTGCCGCTCGCGACCGGGATCGCGCTGGCCGATCGGCTCCGCGGCGACAGCCACGTGACGGCGTGCTTCTTCGGCGACGGCGCTGTTGCCGAGGGCGAGTTCCACGAGTGTATGAACCTCGCCGCGCTGTGGAAGCTGCCGGTGCTGTTCTGCTGCGAGAACAACCTCTACGCGATGGGTACCGCGCTCGCGCGGGCGCAGGCGCAGACGGATCTGGCCTTGCGCGCAGCGTCGTACGGCATGCCGGCCTGGGCCGTCGACGGGATGGACGTGCTCGCCGTGGAGGAGGCCGCGCAGCGGGCGGCCGAGAGATCCGGGGCGGGGGCGGGCCGTGCTTCCTGGAGCTGCGCACGTACCGGTTCCGGGCGCATTCGATGTACGACTCCGACCGCTACCGGGACAAGGCCGAGATCGAGCGCTGGAAGGAACGCGATCCGATCGAGACGCTGACCCGGCGGATGCGGGCCGAGGACGACCTGAGCGACGACGCGCTCAAGGCGGTGAACCGTGAGGTCGACGACGAGCTGCGGCGGGCGATCGCCGGCGCCGAAGCCGGGCCGCTCGAGCCGGTCGAGGACCTGACCCGCTTCGTGTATGCGGAGCAGCCATGACCACGACGTACCGGGAGGCGCTCAGGGAAGCCATCCGCGAAGCGCTGCACCGCGACGAGCGGGTGTTTCTGATGGGTGAGGACGTCGGGGCGTACGGCGGCTGTTTCGGGGTCAGCCTGGGGCTGCTGGAGGAGTTCGGACCGGACCGGATCCGGGACACGCCGCTGTCGGAGTCGGCGTTCGTCGGCGCCGGGATCGGGGCGGCGATGGCCGGAATGCGGCCGATCGTCGAGATCATGACGGTGAACTTCAGCCTGCTCGCCCTGGACCAGATCCTCAACAACGCCGCGACCCTGCGGCACATGTCCGGCGGCCAGGTCGGCGTACCGCTGGTGATCCGGATGACCACCGGTGCCGGCCGCCAGCTCGCCGCCCAGCACTCGCACAGTCTCGAGGGCTGGCTCGCGCACATTCCCGGCCTGCGGGTGATCGCTCCCGCGACCCTCGAGGACGCCCGCGGCATGCTGTGGCCGGCGCTGCTCGATCCCGACCCGGTGCTGCTGTTCGAGCACGGCTCGCTGTACAACCAGGCCGGCGAACTCGCCGCGGACGCCGCGCCGGTCGACATCGACCACGCCGCGGTCCGCCGGCCCGGCGGCGACGTGACACTCGTGACGTACGGCGGCAGCCTCGGCAAGACGCTGGACGCCGCCGAAGAGCTCGCCGCCGAGGGCATCTCGGCCGAGGTGATCGATCTGCGCACGCTGCGGCCGCTCGACGACGCCACGGTCGTCGGCTCGGTCCGCCGTACGCACCGCGCTGTGGTGGTCGACGAGGGGTGGCGCAGCGGGAGCCTGTCGGCCGAGGTCAGCGCGCGGATCACCGAGCAGGCGTTCGAGGATCTGGATGCCCCGGTCGAGCGGCTCTGCAGCGCGGAGGTGCCGATGCCGTACGCGAAACACCTCGAGGACGCCGCGCTCCCGCAGACGGCCGGCATCGTCGCGGCCGCCCGGAAGGTGGTGGGCGGCGATGGCTGAGTTCCGGATGCCGTCACTCGGCGCGGACATGGACGAGGGCACCGTGATCGAATGGCTGGTGAAGCCGGGCGACACGGTCCACAAGGGCGACCCGGTCGCGGTCGTCGACACCGACAAGGCCGCCATCGAGGTCGAGACCTTCGCTGCCGGCACGATCGACCGCCTCCTCGTACCGGTCGGCGAACGCGTCCAGGTGGGGACCCCGCTCGCCACCATCAACGGCACCGAAGCGCCGGCGGCCCCGCAGCCCACCGCCCCAGTCGCCCACGCCGAACCCGCCGCCCCGGCATCACGGCCCGAACCCACCGCCCTGGCGCCACCGGCCGAGGTCCCTGCACCGCGTCCGGTGAGGTCCGGCCCGGCGGCTGAACGGCAGAAGGCGTCACCGTACGCACGCAAGCTCGCCTACTCGCTCGGCGTCGAACTGAGCGCCGTACCGGCGACCGGGCAGCACGGCATGGTCACCGCCGAAGACGTGCGCCGCTACGCCGCAACCCCCGCTGAACGAGAGTCCGTGCCCACCACCACCCCGACGTCGGACAGCGCATCGCCGGCGCGGCATGCCGGACAAGGAGCCGCGCAGCGGGGAGTGATTGCGCGGCTGATGGTGCGGGCGAACCAAGAGATCCCGCAGTACTACCTGTCCACCACCGTCGACATGGGCGCGGCCGTCGCCTGGTTGACCCGGACGAACCGCGAGCTCCCCGTCGCCGAACGACTGGTGCCGGCGGCTCTGTTGCTCAAGGCCACTGCACTCGCGGCGCACCGCCACCGCGAACTCAACGGATACTGGACCGACGACGCCTTCCGGGCCGCGGAGCAGGTCCATCTCGGCGTCGCCGTCTCACTCCGCGGCGGCGGCCTGGTCGCGCCGGCCCTGCACGACGCCGCGTCGCTGCCGGTCCGCGAACTCATGGCCGGCCTCCGGGACCTGGTCGAACGTGCGCGCTCCGGCCGACTGCGCCGGACCGAGATGACCGAGGCGACCATCACCGTCACCAATCTCGGCGACCAAGGCGTGGAAAGTGTGCACGGCATCATCTACCCGCCTCAGGTCGCGCTGGTCGGCGCCGGCCGGATCGTCGAGCGGCCGTGGGCCGTCGACGGCCTGCTCGGCGTCCGACCGACGCTGACGCTCACGCTCGCCGCCGACCACCGCGCCACCGACGGCTTCACCGGCGGCCGCTTCCTGGCCACCGTCGACCGCCTGCTGCAAACACCGGAGGAGCTATGACCCTGACCCTGCAGGACGCACGCGAACTGGTCGGCAACTCGCTGCTGCGGATCGTCCCCGACGCCGACCTCGACGCGCTCGGAGACGACGCGCAGTTCCGGGACGAACTCGAACTGGACTCGCTGGACTTCCTCAGCTTCGTGGAACTGCTCAGCACCGGCTCGGGCCGCCGGATCGACGAGGACGACTACCCCGCCCTTCGGACGATGACCGGTTGCATCAGCTTCCTGAGTACGTGACAGCTGGTCCCGCGCCTGAGTCGCCGGCAGGTACGACAAGCACCGGAACACCGGTGAACTCCAGCAGATGGGCCAGGTTCACCGACGCATTGCCGCCGGGGTCGCGGCCGACCACGATCAGGTCGGCTCCGAACCGTACGGCGGTCGCCAGCACCTGCTCTGCGCCGCGTCCGGACAGGATCTCCTGGTGGGTCTGCAGACCTCGCAGCGACGCACGGGCGGTGATTCGCGTCATCATCGCCACCGCGCCCTGAACCCGCCGCTCGGCCGCCTCCGGTATCGAGGCCGCCCCGAGTCGCGCATCGAGCACGTGGTCCTCGACCACCGTGACCAGCGTCAGCCCGGCGCCGACCACCGACGCCAGGTCGATCGCCAACTGCGCCGCGCGCAAGGCCGCGGCGGAGTCGTCCACCACCGCAAGGATCTGCCTGATCATCGCTCCCATCCCCTCCGCCTGGCCGCCCACCGCAGTCGCAGGTTCTCCTCCCGTTCGGCTTCGTCCAGGCGCTGCGCCAGTACCGTCAACTGCCGCCGCAGTTCAGGGATCCAGCGCAGCTCGAGCGCCCGCTGCTGCTGACGGGTGAGCGCCAGCTCGTCCGAGATCAGGACGACCGAGCGCCGGGCGGCGGCGAGCTCGACCGCCGCGACGAGCGCCGTCCGGTGTGCACGCAGCGCCTGAACCAGCGCGGACGAGCCGGCCGGCCGCAGTTCGGGGCCGAAGGTGATCTCCGCGCCGGTCGGGTGCCGGACGCCCATCGTCACGTCGTACCCCACGACGACGTCGACGGCCGCCGTCGGCGCCGAGGCGAGCAACCTTCGGTGCCCGTCGAGCGCGAGACTGCGCCGCAACCAGAGGGCGGCCGTTCGGGCCTCCCGCTCGAAGGTCTCGGCGGCACGTCCCGCGACGAGTTCGAGCCGCTCCTGTTCGATCGCCAGGGCACGCTGCTTGCGATCCAGCAACTCCACCGCCCGCTGGGCGGTCGCCAGCCGGCCGGTGAGCACCAGCCGTCCCGATCGCCCGGTCACCGCGCGGCTCATCGGGTGCCCGCCAGGTGCTCGGCCAGTGACGCCTTCGAAACCATGGTCAGCTCGCGCCGGGGCAGCACGGACACTGCTTGCCACAACCGGTCGAGGGTGTCCTCGAAGGTACGAGCCTCATCCGGCCGCTGTCGCAGCAAGGAGTCCTCGAGCGCGGTGGCGTAGGCCAGATAGCCACGATCGGTGTCGTTCAGCGCACCTGTACCGATCAGGTCGGCCAGCTCGGCCGCCTGACGGGCCCGGGCCAGCGCCGCGACGGCTTGTGCGGCGATCTCGAGATGATCGTCCCGGGTCCGTCCCGGGCCGGCGCCGTGGCGCATCAGGCGCGACAGCGATCCCAGGACATCGAGCGGGGGGTACAGGCCGCGGGCGTGCAGATCCTCTGCCAGCACGATCTGTCCCTCGGTGATGTAGCCGGTCAGATCCGGCACGGGATGGGTGATGTCACCCGCCGGCATGGTGAGCACCGGCATGATCGTCACGGATCCCGGGCGCCCGCGGATCCGGCCGCACCGCTCGTACAGCGAGGCCAGGTCACTGTAGAGGTAGCCCGGATACGCCCGCCGGGCCGGGATCTCCTGGCGTGCCGCGGCGACCTCCCGGACCGCCTCGCAGTAGCTGGTCATGTCGGCCATCACCACCAGTACGTGGCTGCCCTCGACGAATGCCAGGTGCTCGGCGACCGTGAGGGCGATCCGTGGTGTGAGCAAACGTTCGATCACCGGGTCGTCGGCGCCGTTCAGCACCATCACCAGCTCACCCGCGGCGGCCCGCTCCTCGAGCGCCGTCCGGACGAAGTCGATCTCGGCGTGCGGCAGTCCCATCGCCGCGAAGACGACCACGAAGGGGTCGCCGGCGGCCGATGACTGGGCCGCGATCTGAGCAGCCAGCTGCAGGTGCGGCAGACCGGGTACCGAGAAGATCGGCAGCTTCTGCCCGCGGACGACCGTGGTCAGCGCGTCGATCCCCGACACTCCGGTGCGCACCGGTTCTCGCGGCGGCTCGCGCTCGACCGGATTGAGCGGCCACCCGTTCACCGCCGCCGCCGTCGCTCCGAGGATCGGCGGGCCGCCGTCGAGGGGCTGGCCACGGCCGTCGCAGGTGCGGCCGAGCCAGCTCCGGCCGAGCGGAATCCGGAACGGACTGCCGGTGAATCGCACCCGGACCCCGCCGGGCCGCATGCCCGCGGTACCTTCCAGCACCTGCAGTACGGCGAGGTCGCCGGCCACCTCCAGCACCACGCCATGACGTTCGCTGCCGTCGTCGACCCCGATCACCGCCGACTCGTCCCAGCCCACCCCGCGGACGCCACGGACCACCAGGAGCGATCCCTCCAGCGAGCGGACGTCACCGTACTCGAGATCCTTCATGCCAAGGCCTCCAGCGCCGTCATGAGCGTGCTGCGGCAAGCGTCCAGCTCCGCCGCCGAGGGGGCTTCCTCACGCGCCCGCACCAGCGCACCGAAATCGAACTGCTCGACCTCGGTCGCGGCCACGCCCCGATCGATCAGGCTCAGACAGCGGTCGATCACATCGAGGGCGAACTGCAGCAAGCTCGCGCCCCGCTCGGCGGAGCAGGTCGCGTCGACCGGGCTCAGCGCGCTCTGCGCGAGGACAGCGTCCCGCAGCAGCCTGCCCCCGAGAATCGTCATCCGCTCCCGGCCCGGCAGTGTCCGGGTCCCGACGATCTCGGCGAGTTCGCTCAGCCGCGCCGCCTCGGCGAGCACCGTGATCGCCCGTGCGCGGCGCGCCGCCCAGCCCGGATTGTCGTGGCCGGCCTGCCACGCGGCCACCGCCTCCGCGTCGTGCGAGTACGACGCCGACCAACTGACCGCCGGGTAGTGCCGCGCGTAGGCGAGATCGCGATCCAGGCTCCACACTCCGCGGACGAACCGTTCCGTCGCGGTGGTGACCGGCTCCGTCAGGTCCCCGCCGGGTGGCGAGACCGCCCCCACCACCGTGACCGCCGCGATCCGGCCGCCTTCGGTCCGGACCCGTCCCGCGCGCTCGTAGAACGCCGCGAGCGACGAGGACAGGTCGGCCGGATAGCCCTCCTCGGCAGGCAACGCGCCGCTGCGGGAGGCGAACTCGCGCAGCGCCTCGGCCCACCGCGACGTCGAGTCGGCCACCACGACCACGTGATATCCCATGTCCCGGAAGTACTCCGCCACGGTGAGCGCGGTGAAGACGCTCGCCTCCCGCGCCATCATCGGCATGTTCGAGGTGTTGGCCAGGATCACCGTCCGATCGATCATCCGGCCGCCGGTCCGCGGGTCGGTGAGCTCGGCCAGCTCGCCGAGCACGTCGGCCATCTCGTTGCCTCGTTCGCCGCAGCCGACGTACACGATGACGTCGGTGTCACACCATTTCGCCAACTGCTGCAGCAACACGGTCTTCCCGGTCCCGAAGCCACCCGGTACGGCGGTACTCGAGCCGGCGCCGATCGGGAACAGCAGGTCCAGCACCCGTTGTCCGGTGTGCAGCGGCGCGAACGTCTCCTCCCGCGCCGCGAACGGCCGCGGCCGCCGGACCGGCCACTGCTCGAACAGGCCGAGCTCGACCTCTCCGACCTTCGCAACCACCGCTGCCTCGGGCACCTTTCCGGCGTCGGCCAGGAACCGCAGCTCGCCGCTCACTCCAGGCGGCACCAGCACCCGATGCTCGATCGCCCCGGCGTCGGCCACCACACCGAGCAGAACGCCCGGCCGGAGCTCGTCGCCCGGAGCGGCCCTGGGCTCGAAGTGCCAGCGGGCAGAAGCCTGCTCGCTCGGCGCCAGGGCTTGTGGCGACAACCAGGTCGGTGCCGACGACAACGGTCGCAGCAGGCCGTCGAAGACCCGGCCGAGCAGACCCGGCCCCAGCCGTGCCGACAGCGGCCTGCCGGTCCGGCGGACCACGTCGTCCGCCATCAGCCCGCCCGTGTACTCGAACGCCTGGAGGGTGAGCGTCTCATCGTCGATCGCGACCACCTCGGCCGGAACCCGCTGCGCACCGAGCTCCACGACCTCGTACATCGCTACGTCCGGGATGCCGGTCGCCGTCACGAGCGGACCGTTGACCCGGTGGATCCGGCCGGCCATGGCCGCCGGTCGAGTCAAGCCGTCCACAGTGCGGCCACCTCCGGCCCCGACTGCTCCAGCGCTCGATCCGCCAGCGCAGGCAGGCTCAAGTCCACACGCCTGCTCCCGACCGACGCCAGGATGCCTCCGTCCGGACTGTCCACCACGTCCGCCTCCATGCCCAGTTGCTCCCGCGCCCGATCGACCAACCGCCGCCGAAGCAGTTCGTATTCGGCGGTCCCGGCGATCGACGCGGCGGCTTGCCGGCAACGGCGGCGGAGTTCCTCGTACAGACCGCGCTGCGCGGACAGGGCCGATCGGCGGGCTTCCCGCCGGCTTCGCGCCAGCCGGACCGCGAGGGCTGCGGTCGCGGTCGCCTCGCCCGCCGCGCGAGCATCGGCGATCATCCGGTCGGCGGCACAGCGTGCCTCCTCGCGCAGCCGGCTGCTCTGAGCCTCGGCCTGGCGCGCGACCTCGGCCGCTTCGGCACGAGCCGCGGCCAGCAACGCCGCGCGGACCGGTTCGAGAGCCGCATCGGCGGCTGCGGACAGCGGCCGGCTCACGGCGGCAGCACCACCGTCAGCACCGCAGCGGTCCGCAGGCATTCCTCGCCGAGCGCCCCGGCCGCCGCGCCGGTCAGCAGAACGACCCCGACGTCGGCGGGCAACTCGCGCCACTGCCGCCGCACCTCTGTCTCTGTAGTTGCTGGAAGCAACGTGACGCCCGCGAGCCCGTAGCCCGCCGTCCGGGTCGGCTCGCCCAGGACGGCCACCCGAGTCATCGTGCTTCCCCGACCAGGATGATCGCGACGATCAGGCCGTAGATCGCGATGCCCTCGGCGAGTCCGACCACCACCATCGCGCGCCCGAACAACTCCGGCCGCTCGCTCATCGCCGCCAGCGCCGCGGCACCGGTGTAGGCGACCGCGATCCCGGCCCCGATTGCCGAGCCGGCCACCGCGATCGCCGCGCCGAGCAGTGCGGACCCGTTGGCCTGCACGGTCTGGCTCCCGGCCGCATCCGGGCGGCCGGCCGCGAACCCCCAGTCGGCGGTCACGATGACGATCAGCAGGGCGACTGCGCCGGTCAGCAACAGCAGGTTCGCGACGGTCAGCAGCACCGCCGCCCGGGGATGCCGCCGCAGGAACTCCCTCATGAGGTCACCTCCAGGTCGTCCGCCGGCAGTCGCCAGGGCCGGAACGGGCGTCCGTCCGTGGCGAACACCCGGGAGAACAGTTCGTAGTACTCGAGCCGCAACGCCTGGATACCTGCCACCAGAGCCTCGAGCGCGAACGCGATGCCCGTCCCGACGACCAGCACCAGCCCCGCGCCCAGGCGGCCGGGCACCGAGCCGCTGTTCCACAGCGCGACGGTGCCTGCCCAGACGATCGCTCCCAGCGCCGCGTGCGTGAGGCCGAAGGCGGCCAGCCGCGCGAACGACACCACGTTCGATCCCAGCCGGACGACGACGTCGAACAGCTCGACGCTCGCCTGCAGCACACCGGCGCCGCCGCCGCCCGAGCCGGCCAGCAGACCGAGGAAGGTGAGTACGAGACCCGCTATCCCGAGCAGGACCGCACCGATCAGCAACCAGCCGCTGCCGAAGTAGGCGCCCCCGGCCACCGCACCGAGCGCGAGGAACAGCAGCGCACCGGCGATCCCGGTCCGGGCGTAGAGCGCGAACGCCCAGCCACCTTCGCGGAACCGGTTGACGATGCCCAGCGCATAGGCGCCGGCCAGCAGCACCGCCCCCACCCCGATCGCGGTCAGCAGCAAAGTGGTGATGTCGTCCACCGGCGAGAGCCACACCACCGGAA
The DNA here is from genome assembly GCF_040610875.1 of Kribbella sp. NPDC003505. Classification (NCBI taxonomy): domain Bacteria; kingdom Bacillati; phylum Actinomycetota; class Actinomycetes; order Propionibacteriales; family Kribbellaceae; genus Kribbella; species Kribbella sp. NPDC003505. The sequence continues at coordinate 145,652 of NZ_JBEXNA010000009.1, forward strand.
CCAGACCGGTCGGCCCGAACATCTCGCCGTACAGCACGCCGAACACGACGCTCGCGGCGCCTGCTCCGGCGAGGAACGGCCAGGCCGGCCGGAGCTTCGCCAATCGGCCGAGACGTCCGCTGCGGACGATCACGGCGCCGAGCAGCAGCAGGATCCCGTGGCCGACGTCGCCGAACATCATCCCGAACATCGCCACGTAGGCGAGTCCGGCGACGAGTGCGGGGTCGACATCGGCGTACGGAACCGTGGTGTACGTCTGCACCAGCAGTTCGAACGACCGGCCGCGTCCGTGCTGACGCAACAAGGTCGGCGGTTGCACGCCGGGTGGCGGCGGCAGCGGTACGGCGGTCCCGCCGACGGGCGTCAAGGCCTCCGTCAGCTCGGGAAGAGCCGACGCCGGCGTCCAGCCGAGGAGTGCCACCACGGGGCCGTGCGGAGTCGCCTGGGCCGTCCGCCGGCGGACCTCCAGTTCGCGATCCGACCAGTCCGGCTGCCGGTCGGCCGCGACGGCCAGTTCGATGTCGGACCGCACCGGATCGAGCTCGACGACGCCCGCGGAGCTCAGCCGGGCGAGCAGTTCGCGCTCATGCGCACCGGGTGCGACCAGCGCGATCCGTTGCATGCGCACGGGTCGGACGGCGTCACGCCAGGACATCGAGCACTTCCCCCGGACCGGCGCCGTACGACGCGTCTCCGAGCGCGGCCCGCACCCGCCAGCCGTCGACCGCCAGCACAGCGACTGCCCCCAGGACCGGATCCATGCCGGGCGTTCCCTGTCGCAGCAGGCGGAACCCGTCCGCCTCGATCCGGCCGGCAAGTCCCGCCTCGGCGCGCCAGAGCTCCGCCGGCGAGCCGACTCCCTCCAGAACCCAGCGTCCGGCGACCGGTACCGCCGGCCTCAGGGCCGCCACCGACCGGGCTCGCAGCCAACCGTCCCCGATCAGTGGCGTCGCGGCCCTGCCGACGGCGTGCCCTCCTGTTGCCGTCAGCAACTGTTTGGCGGCCAGCAGGACCGCGGCGCCGGACGCCCATCCGATCGTCTGCGGCGCCTCGGCGACGACCATCCGCAGCCAGCGCAGCACCAGTACGTCGTGCAGGTTCTCGGCCATGGAATCACCGGGATCACCCCAAGGTGACGCGGCGAGCGCACGCCGCAAGCCGTCCGCCGAGGTCGTCACCGCGATCCTGGGCCAGGACGTCGCCAGACTGCCCAGCTCGAGATAGGTCCGCCGCCGTCCATCCGCCAGCCCCCGGGCGTGCGCCTCGATGTTGGCGAGTTCGTAGCGTCCGGCGAGCGCCCGAGCCAGGCCGCCGGCGGATCCAGGCATCCAGCCGGACAGCACCCGCAGCTGCCACAGCTCGGCAGCCGTGACCAGTTGTTCGGCCTCGGGCAGCGTCGTCCCCGGTACGGCGGCCCGCGCGTACGCCGTACCGTCGAGCAGACGGAGCGCATCGGGCAGCCCTGCGGACGACGCGAGCCGCCGTGCCGCGCCGGCCCCCATCCGGCGGCGGGCCATCGCCTTCGCCCGAACGGTCGCCGCCACCCAGCCCGCGCCCATCAGGACGTCCTCCACACATCCGCGCGGAGCCGGTCCAGGACCGCCGCGACCAGGCTGTCCATCCGCTGCGATCCGGCCTCCTGCAGCTGGACCGCGGCGGCTGCCGCGGTCGTCAGCAGCTGCTCGACCGCCGAGTCTGCCCGGGCCTGGATCGCCGCGGTCACCTCCGCCTGCTCGCCGGTCGCCCGCGCTCGAGCGTCCATGACCATCCCGGCGGCGTCGGTCCGGGCGGTCGCGATGAGGCCGGCAGCCTGCTCGCTCGCTCGTGCCCGGATCTCCTCGCTGTCGGCGATCGCGGCATCGAGTGCCCTGAAGACGGGGACGAGCTCGGCCGGTACGCCGGTGCGGCTGTCCATCGGCACGCCGACAGGCCCGGCGCCGCCCGGCGTACCGACCGGACGGAAGCGCCGCAGCCGATCCAGCATCGTGCTCACCCTCCGAGCGTCCCGGCCCGAACGGCCGCCCGAGCAGGGCCCAACGGCCCGACTTCGGTGACCAACGGTCCTGGCCCGTGGCGAGCGGAAGCGTCAGCGTGCAAGTGAGAGAGAGGAACGGCCATGCACGCAGTCACCGGCAACTGGATCATCGTCGAAAGCACGCACCTGAACGAGCACAAGCGGCAGGGCCTGATCATGGAGGTCCATGGTCCGGACGGCTCCCCGCCGTACCTCGTCCGCTGGGACGACACCGGCACCGAGTCCGTCTTCGTGCCCGGTCCCGGGACGCACATCCTCACCGCGGAACAGCTCGAGCAACTGCACGACCGCGCAAAGTGAGGGTGGGGACCTAGACGATGCGGGTCCGGGACGTGATGACCACACCGGCGACGACCGTGACCGCGGAGACCTCGATCGGCGCGGCATCGCGGTTGATGGGCGATGAACAGCTCACGTCGATCGTCGTCGTCGACGACTCCCGGGCACTCGTCGGTACCGTCGAACTGAGCGACTTGCGCACGCACGAAACCGAGCAGGGCGCCGACCGCGACGCGGCGCCGACCCACCGCGTCGGTGAGGTCCAGGTACGCCGTACCGCCTGCGTACGGTGCGACGACGAGATCGCGGTGCCCATCGACCTGATCCGGTCGACCACGGCGGCATTGCTGCCGGTCGTCGACAACGATCGAGTGGTCGGAACGCTGAGCCGCGACGATCTGCTCGACCTCCTCGCCGACCGCGAGGTCCGCGCCGACCTGCTCGCCGGCTCGGCCTGCGGATCCGCCTACCGCAGATGACCGCAGTACCGGGGTGAAAGACGCCGGCACGCGCGAAGCAGGGTGCCGAGCGGCCGGTGAGGTTCGGTCGCCCGGCACCCGGCGGCCGGAGCGGCAATCCCCTCGACAGGCCGCTCCAGCGGATCGGTGACGGTGCATCGAACGACGAGGAGGATGAGCTTTCAGTCCACCGCGGCGGGCGGATTCCTCCGTAGGGTGGAATGTCCTGTGTCCGCGGGACCTTGGGCCCTGCCGACATCCCACTGACGGAGCCCCATCAGGAGCAGCTGACGTCCCCGCCAGGTCGGCCGTAGCCTGTGCAGGTATGGGACGACTCGACTCCTGGGCGCCGGGGAGCTACACCGCCGGCGGGACGACGCATCCGACCTTGCGCAAGGGCGCCGGTCCGGGGGTGATCGTGATCCACGAGATCCCGGGGATCACACCAGCGGTCATCGCGTTCGCCGAGGAGGTGGTCGGGCGCGGCTTCACGGTGGTGATGCCTTCGTTGTTCGGGCACCCGGGGGCCCGGGCGACCGTCCGGGAGTCCGTGCGGAGCATCGCTCAGGTGTGCGTCAGTCGGGAGTTCAGCCTGTTCGCGCTCGGTCGTACCAGCCCGGTGGCGACCTGGTTACGGTCCCTGGCGCGCGAGCTCCATAGTGAGCTGGGCGGATCCGGCGTGGGGGCCGTGGGCATGTGCCTGACCGGAGGCTTCGCGCTCGCGATGCTGGCCGACGCACCCGTCGTCGCGCCTGTGCTCGCTCAGCCCGCCTCGCCGGCCCCGGTGGGACGAGCGCGGAAGGCCGACCTCGGACTGAGCCCGGGCGACCTCGGCGCTGTCAAGGCCAAGGTCGCCGCCGGCTGTCCGGTGCTCGGCCTGCGCTACGCGGGTGATCCTGCGGTCGGGACACGCTTCGACACCCTTCGCCGTGAGCTCGGCGACAAGTTCATCGCCGTCGAGTTCCCCGGCCGCAGACACGCCACACTGACCGAGCACCGCCAGCAGGAAGCCGTGGATCGCGTACTGACGTTCTTCGAGCAGCGCCTCAAGCCGTAGCGGGTGCCGAACGGCCCCGAAGCTCGGGACTCTTGCCCGCTGCCTTCGCTTCCTTCCACCGGCGAGCCTGACGAGACCGGCATGAGAGGAGTGGACATGACGGCGCTCACCTTCCTCGGCGCGGCCGGAACGGTGACCGGCAGCAAGTTCCTGCTGGAACACGGCGACGAGCGGATCCTGATCGACTGCGGCCTGTTCCAGGGCGAGGCGCGCTGGCGACGCCGCAACTGGGACCCGTTCCCGATCGACCCGGCGTCGCTGGACGCCGTCGTACTCACCCACGCGCACCTCGACCACTGCGGCTACCTGCCCGGCCTCGTCCGGCAAGGCTTCCACGGACCGGTGATCTGCACGCCCGGTACGGCGGACGTCGCCGCGATCGTGCTCCGTGACGCCGCCCGGCTCCAGATGGAGGACGCTCAGCACGCCCGCGCCGGCGGCTACTCCAAGCACGATCCACCGCAACCGCTCTTCGACTCCGAGGACGCCGAACGAGCGATCCGGTTCTTCCGCCCCGTGACCGACGGCGTCGACCTGTCCGGCGCCTCCGTACGACTGCACCGGGCCGGCCACATCCTCGGCTCGGCCTTCGCGGAGCTCGAGTTCGACGGGCGCAGGCTGCTGGTGAGCGGGGATCTCGGCCGCCAAGAGCATCCGCTGCTCCGCCCGCCCGAGCCGCCGCCGGCCGTCGACACGGTCCTGATCGAGGCGACGTACGGCGACCGCCACCACGACGCCCTCGACCATGCCCAGCTCGCGCACCTGATCTCCGCCACCGCGGCACGCGGGGGTGTCGTCCTGATGCCGGCCTTCGCGATCGACCGCACCGCGATCCTCCTGCACGAACTCGCCGGCCTGATGCGCGACGGTCTCATCCCGCACCTGCCGGTGTACGTCAACAGCCCGATGGCCCTGGCCGCCCTCGACGTCTACCGCGCAGCGGTCGCGAACAAGTCACCCGAGTTGCGCCCCGGGATCCTCGGCGGGCCGGACCCGTTCGACCCCGGGACGCTGCGCCTGGTCCACTCCGTCGAGGAGTCCATGCGGATCAGCGACCCCGGCCGTCCGTCGGTCGTGATCTCGGCGTCCGGCATGGCGACCGGAGGACGGGTCCTGTACCACCTGGCGCGGCTGCTGCCCGGGAAGCGCAACACCGTCGTACTCCCGGGCTTCCAGGTTCCCGGCACCCGCGGCCGCGCACTGCTGGACGGCGCCCGCGCGCTCAAGATCCACGGCCGCTACGTGCCGGTCCGCGCTCAGGTCGTCGGGCTGTCCGAGTTCTCCGCCCACGCCGACTCCGACGAACTGCTCAACTGGCTGTCGGCGGCGCCGAGCGCTCCCGAGACCGTGTACGTCGTCCACGGCGAGGACCACGCCCGCGCCGTACTGGCCGGGCGGATCCGCGACGAACTCGACTGGACCGCAGTGACGCCCAGGCATCTCGAACGCGTCCGCCTCTGATCAGGACCCGGCCCGTGCTTGAGACCTTGGCCGACATCGGTGCGGAGCAGCGGGACGTCTGCGGACGGAGGTCGGGACCTTCGTCCGTTCGGTCGGCGCTGCGCCGGACGGACGATCGACGTACGGTGCGGCGTTCGTGGCGAGCCCGCCGACGGTCCGGAGGTGCACGATGACTCGAGTCCGATCAACCATCGACGTGACGAGTACCTTGCCCCGCTGGTCGTCCGTGCTGGCGGTTGTCGCGCATCCGGACGACGAATCGTTCGGGCTCGGCGCGGCGCTCGACGCCTTCGCACGGGCCGGCAGCGCCGTCTCGGTGCTGTGCCTGACGCACGGGGAGGCCTCGACGCTCGGACCTGCCGGCGACCTCGCCGTCCTTCGTGCCAAGGAGCTGCAGATCGCAGCCGGCGCACTGGGCGTCGACTCGGCCGTCCTGCTCGATCATCCCGACGGCGCCTTGGCCACCGTCGACCTGAACACGTTGAAGAGCGACGTGTTCGCCCAGATCAGGGCATCGGGCGCAGACGGCATCCTCGTTTTCGACCCGTCCGGGGTGAGCGGGCATCCCGACCACTCGGCCGCCACCGCCGCCGCGCTGGCAGCTGCTCGCTGCGTGGACCTGCCCGTCCTCGGCTGGACAATCCCGCGCCTGATCGCCGACCGGCTGAACCGGAAATTCTGGACAGCCTTCGCCGGGCACGACTCGCGAGACATCGACCTGGTGGTTCCGGTCGACCGGGAGAACCAGCGCATCGCAAGCCTCGCGCACGCCTCGCAGGCCGTCCCCACGAGTGTGCTCTGGCACCGCCTCGACCTGCTGGGAAACCAGGAGCACTTCCGTTGGCTGCGCCGAGCTACACCGCCGGCCTCCGAGCCGAACGGCACTACGACGATTCGGGTCGGCCATCTGGACGGCGACCGGTTCGGCATCCAGATCCGGGAGCACACGCTCACCGTCGACCAGCCGAAGAACGCCGGCGGCGAGGACACCGCCCCAACGCCGACGGAACTCTTCGTCGCGTCCCTCGCCGCATGCGTCGCGTTCTACGCCCGGCGCTACCTGCACCGGCACAACCTGGACACCACCGGCCTCAGCGTCGAGACCAGCTTCGGACTGGCGCAGAAGCCGGCGCGGGTCGACCGGATCGACGTCACCGTCAAGCTCCCGGTCGACCTCCCGCCCGCGCGGCGCGACGCCCTGCTGGCCGTCGTCAACCACTGCACCGTGCACAACTCGATCACCACCCCGCCGGAGATCTCGATCACCCTGGCAGGGTGAGGTTCACGGCAGTTGCACGTACCCGTGACGCATCTTCCACAGGAAGTACTTCTCGAAGCCCAGCTTCATAACGACTTCGTGTTCACCGGCTCCTCGCCGCGGATCTGTCCGCGCGGGCCCCGCTACGAGTCCCGCCTGGGGCGCTTCCACTTCCCCGAAGCAGAACCACAATGTGTTCCAACGGCCGGCCCGAGGCTGCATGGCCCGCGGTCGAGAGGACTTTGGTCACTGCCGTCCGTGCGATCGGACTGCGACGGTGAACGAATGGGGCAGGACATCAGTACGCACCTCCGGACGTCGTCGCCCGACCTGTCCGTCGGCACGCGGGTCGACCTGGACGACGTGGTCAAGCGGTACGTCGTCGGCGACACTACGGTGACCGCGTTGGCCGAGGTGAACCTGCACATCGACGAGGCCGCTTTCGTGGTCGTGCTCGGTCCTTCGGGGAGCGGCAAGACCACGCTGCTCAACATGATCGGCCTGCTCGACACGCCGACCGGCGGCAGAGTCGCTCTCAACGGACGTGACACCACCAGGGCGTCACGGCGCCGGCAGTTCGAGCTGAGGCGCCACACGGTGAGCTTCGTCTTCCAGACGTTCAACCTGTTCCCGGGGCTGACCGCCCTCGAGAACGTACAGTTCGGCGCCGATGTCGCGGCCCGTCCGGCGGCGGCGGACGTCGCCCGGGAGGAGCTGTCGCGGGTCGGTCTGGCCGATCGCCTGCATCACTTTCCGCACCAACTCTCCGGTGGCGAGCAGCAGCGGGTCGCGATCGCCCGGGCATTGGCCACCGACAACCCGATCCTGCTGGCCGACGAACCGACGGGTGAGCTCGACTTCCGCACCGGAGTACAGATCCTGGAGCTGCTCCAGCAGCAAGCCGAGGCAGGCAAGACGGTGCTCGTGGTCACGCACAACCGTGAGCTGTCCCGGGTCGCCGACCGGGTGATCGAGTTGTCGAGCGGCCGCATCGTCAGCGACGGTCCACCCGCCGGCGGCAAGAGCCGCACCGCCGACCTGCACTGGTAGGCGTCATGCGCACCGGGTCGCTTCGTCTGTGGGTCATCTGGTCGTGGCGCGACCTGCGACGACGATGGCTCCTGGTGACGGCGCTGGCTCTGGTCATCTCCCTCGGCACCGGCGCGTACGCCGGCCTCGGCGGGACCACCGCCTGGCGGCTCGCATCGAACGACCGCAGCTACGCGAGTCTTCGGATGCACGATCTGCGGGTGCAGCTGCCCGCGGGCGCGTTCGTCCCACAGGGATCACTGCTCCGAGCGATCGGAGGCACAGCGGACGCGTCCGCCGTCGACGCGGCGGTCGAGCGCCTGATCGCGCCGACCCTGGTGGACGCCTCGACCGGCGCGGACCAACTGCTCGTCCCCGGTGAGGTCGTCGGTATGCCGTCGGGTTCTTCGCCGGTCAACGCCTTGTACGTCGACCGCGGCCAAGGCCTCGGTGCGCGTGGTCCCGCCTCGACGGTCGCCGTACTCGAGTCCAAGTTCGCCGCCGGCCACGGATTGCCCTCGACCGGCAGGCTCCTGCTCGGCACGGGCACGACCCTCGAGTACGTCGGGACCGGTTACACGCCCGAATACTTCCAGGTGACCGGCCGCAGCGGGATGGTGCTCGGCGAGACCGGCTTCGCGGTCATGTTCACGCCGCTCGCGGTGGCACAGCGAGCGACCGGTCACGTCGGTCAGGTGAACGACCTCGTCGTCCGGCTGCGCCCCGGCGCGGATCACGCGGCGGTACGCCGGCAACTGACCGCTGCCGTCGCACCCTTGGGCGGAACGGTCACCACCCGTGCCGAGGATCCCGTCCACCGCGCACTGTACGAGGACGCCAGGAACGACCAGACCACCTGGAACGTCTTCGCGTTCCTGATCCTGTTCGGCGCGGCGTTCGCCACCTTCAACCTGGTCAGCCGGATGATCGAGTCGCAGCGCCGGGAGATCGGCGTCGGGATGGCGCTCGGCGTGCCACCGCGGATGCTCGCCGTCCGGCCGCTGCTCGTCGGCGTACAGATCGCGACCGTGGGGGTGGTCGCCGGGATCGGCGTCGGCTGGCTCATCGGCAGCGCCATGGGCAACGTCATGGCCGATCTGCTTCCGCTGCCGATCTGGGTCACCCCGTTCCAGGGCGGCCGCTTCGCCCAGGCCGCCGTGCTCGGTCTCGTCCTCCCCGTGATCGCTTCGGTCGTGCCTACCGTGCGAGCGGTCCGGATGCGTCCCGTCGAGGCGATTCGCACCGGTGCGTACACGTCGGCGCGGCCGACAGGACGCCTCCTGACACTGCTGTCCAGGGCAGAGCTACCCGGCCGCACCTACCTGTCGATGTCGTTGCGCAACGTCCTCCGTACCCCCCGCCGTACCGCGTTCACCGCGCTCGGTGTCGCCGCCGCGATGACATCGCTGGTCGCGGTCCTCGGCCTTCTGGACACCTTCAGCGCTGCCGGAGACGCGCATGCCGAAGAGGTCGGGCACAGCAGCCCGGGTCGACTGGTCGTCAGCTTCGACACGTACTACGCGCTCGACTCCGCGCCGCTGCGGGCGATCCGCGACACTCCCGCCGTCGCGGCGGCACAGCCGCAGTTGGCGGTGCCGGCGACGCTCCTCGGCCACGGCGCCGACATCGATTCGATCGTCCAAGTCGTTGACTTCACCAACAGAATCTGGACTCCGACGCTGCTCGCCGACCGCGGCCCGAAGAACGGGATCGTGCTGTCGGAGAAGGCAGCAGAAGACCTCGGCGTGGCCCCCGGCGACATGGTCGAGCTGCGGCACCCGGTCCGATCCTCCGACGGCCTCCGCCTGGTCACCAGCCGGGTTCCGGTCCGCGCACTCCACCCCGACCCCTGGCGGACGTTCGCCTACCTCGACGCCGACGGTGCCGCACGGTTCGGGTTGACCGGCACCGCCAACCAAGTCCTCGTGCTGCCGTCGGGGAACGTCGACGACCTCGAGCGCGCGGTGTTCGGGCTGCCAGGGGTCTCCTCCGTCGATGCGGCCGCCGCCTTCGCCGACGTCCTCGACAACGCCCTCGCCCAGTTCACCGGCATCCTTCGCGTGATCGAGGTCGCCACCCTGCTGCTCGCCCTGCTGATCGCGTTCAACACCGCCGGCATCACCGCGGACGAACGCACCCGCGAGCATGCCACGATGTTCGCCTTCGGCCTGACGCCACGGGTCGTGCTGGGCATCGCGGTCGCCGAGAACGCGGTCATCGGTCTGCTCGGCACACTCGCCGGGATCGCCGGCGGGTACGTGGGACTCAGGTACATCGTGTCCGGCTTCGGCGAGGTCACCCCGGACCTGCTGGTACGACCGACCCTCTCGACCACGACGATCGTCGCGGTCCTGCTCCTCGGCACCACGATCGTTGCACTCGCGCCCCTCCTCGGCCTGCGACGCCAACGCCGGATGGACATCCCCGCAGCCCTCCGCGTCGTCGAATGACGCTTCCCCGCGTCGGCTCCGGACAGCGCTCGCCGCGATGATTCCTGGTGCAGCCGATGCGTTACGAGACCGTCGTACCGATCAGGCTGCCGACGCCGTACGTCACAGCAACGGCCAGTGCACCGACGACAAGCTGGCGGAGGCCCGAACGGAGGGCTGCGCGGCCGTTGAGCACGCCGATGCCGGCGCCGACGGCGAACATGGCGACGAGCGCGGCGACCAGCGCCGCGACGAACGCCGCCGTTCCGCCGCCGATCAGGTACGGCAGAACCACGACGAACGCACCGGCCGCGAACGCGATCATGCTCGAGGCCGCGGCCGTCCAGGGACTGCCGAGCGCGTCGGGATCCAGACCGAGCTCCTCACGGACCAACGAGTCCAGGGCCGCAGGCGGGTCGGCCATCAGTTGGTCGGCCAAGCGGGCGGCCTCGTCCTTCGGAATGCCCTTCGCCTCGTACAGCAGCGCCAACTCGAGCCGCTCCTCCTCAGGATTCTCGTCGAGTTCGGCCGCCTCCAAGCTGATCTCACGCTCGAACATCTCCCGCTGGCTGGACATCGAGACGTACTCTCCCGCAGCCATCGAGAACGCCCCGGCGAGCAGACCGGCAACGCCGGCCAGCAGCACCGTCGACCGCCCTGCCCCTGAGCCGGCGAAACCCATCACCAACGCGGCGTTGGACACCAACCCGTCGCTGACGCCGAACACGGCAGCACGCAGACCACCGGACCGATCGCCACGGTGCCATCGCTCACGCTGCGCGATCTGTTCTGTCGGCGTGCCCGCACCTCCCGAGCGCATCCGCGCGATGCGTCGTCCATGGCGGCGTTCCTCAGCGGCCATCCCCTCCGCGGCCTGCGGGTCGGCGTCGTACTTGTTCGCATCGGCACGCTCCATCCGCTCGACGTACGGCAACAGCGGCCCGGCACCGACCCGGCGCGACAGCCAGCCCAGCAGTCGGGTACGCAGCCCGGGCCGACCGGCCGCCGGCACCTCGGCACCCGCCTCGCGAAGCTTCGCCTCCCAGTGCGCGGCATGCCGCTCCTCGATGGCGGCCAACTCGGTGAACGCGTCCCGCCGCGTCCCACTCTCGACCGCCGCCAACGCCTGGTAGAGCGCAGCCGCGTCCCGCTCGGCCGCAAGCATTGCACGGTAGCGCCGGACGTCGGCCTTCGTGAGCCGAGGTTCAGACATGGCCACTCAGTCCCTTCACGATGCCGCTGCACCACTGCCAGGATCAGACTAGGTCGGCTGACATACGCACACGACGCGGGGAGCGCGATGCCTGCGTCCTCGCGGCGATGGTCCGGAAATGCACGAACGAGCTGGCCAAGAGTTCGCGGTAGACGTCATGTCCGAGGTTCTGAGCAGGGGACAGCAGCTCGGACGAGGGCGTACGCTGAAATCCCCCCATCGTGTGATCTGGCCTTGCCACCCAAGGCCGCACACGGGACGGGTGCCCCGATTCACACCGGGGCACTCCGTTCACCCTTCAGGCTGGTTGGCCGGGCTGGGGCGGGCCGATGCGGTAGGGCCGCATCATCTCGTTGTCCTCGTGCTCGACGATGTGGCAGTGCCAGACGAACTGCCCGGGGGTGCTGAATCGGAGCCGCAGCCTGGTCACCTGACCGGGCAGCGCGGTAACGGTGTCCTTCACACCGGTTTCCCAGGATTCCGGCGGGAGTGGTACGGATCCTGGAGCGATCTGGACGGCGCCGGTGTCGTCGTCGGACAGGATGTCTTGGCGGTTCACGACCTCGAAGGCGACTTCGTGGATGTGCATGGGATGTGCGTCGGCGGTGGTGTTGTAGATTTCCCAGATCTCGGTCGAGCCGACGGCCGGGTTCTCGGTCACGTCATCCATCCACAGCTTCTTCACCGTGAAGCCGCTCTGGACGATTCCGAGGAGTGCCTCGACGGGTCCTTCGACCTCCTCCTCGACCTCGTTCAGGCCGACGTCGGCCTCCTCGATCAGCGCCAGTTGCCGCGTGACGGTGGCCGTCGGCAGCGGCGTGCTGGACGGTAGCCGGAGGAACCGGGGCGGCGTCGTGGGGTCGGGTGCGACCGCCGGCACGACCCGGAACTGCAGGATCTGCCCGGTCGAGTCCGGATCGGCGGGCTGGAACTCGGCCCCGGGGAGACCGCCGCCGTACGGTTCGTCGGGCCCGACGTTGCCGAGCAGGTAGTTGCCGGCCGGAACGTTGGTGAAGTCAACGATCAGGTCGGCACGCTCGGCCAGAGCCATCAACAGCCGGCTGTTGTTGGTCGCGGTCAGGTTCACCGGCGCGGCGAGGAAACCGCCCTCGTTGCCGATGGCCCACACCTCTGCACCGGGAATGCGACTGAAGTCGAGGATCAGGAACCGCGACTGACAGCCGTTGAGGAACCGGAACCGGTAGCGCCGCTTCTCGACGGTCTGGAACGGCCAGGTGTTGCCGTTGACCATGATCATGTTGCCGAAGAACTCGGGGTTCCAGATCGGTGAGAAGGGACCGTCGGGGATGTACGGGTCGGCCAGTTCGTCGAAGAACCTGCGAGTGTCTGGATAGAACAGCGAGCCGTCGGTGTTGAACGCGCGATCCTGGATCGCGATCGGGATTTCGTAGTAGGTCTTGTTGGGCGGGAACTTGTCGCCCTCGATCGGCGCCGGCCCCGGAAGCACCGCGACCGTACCGGTCCGGCTGTCCAGCACCGTCTTGTCGCCGGCCGGACCACCGCGAAGGATGAAGAACCCGGCCGGTCCGGCGTACACGTTCAGTCTCGTCATGCCGAGCGTGTGGTCGTGGTACCAGATCGTCGAGGCCCGGTTCAGGTTCGGGTACTGGAAGGTCGCGAAACCCGGGCCCCAGGTGACTCCGTAGCTCGCCTTCGCCTTGCCGGCGAAGAAGTCGTACCAGGTGCCGGTCTGCGCGAAGTCCCCGACGTCGGCCGCGGCGGGCAGGTACCACGCCTCGGCGTACCCGTCGCTGTCGTCGGCCACCCCGACCGCACCATGCACATGCGTGACCATCGGAACCGGGCCTGTGTACCTGCCTGGCGTCGGCTGACCGGTGAAGTCCGGCCGGCTGTCCCGGTCCGCGACACCGCCCGGCGGGTTCGCCCAATGCAGCGTCGGATCGACCGGCAGCAGATGCGGCAGGAAGTTGCCGGCAGCATCGACGAGGTCGTTGATCCACTTCACCCGCACCGGCCGGTTCACGCTCGCCTCGATCGTCAGCGACGGCGCATGATGGATCAGCAGGCCACGACTGCTCGCGGTCTTGACCGCGCCGTACCCCCAGACGGTGGTGCTCGGCAACGGCGCCGGCAGGATCTGCTGGGAGATCTGCCGCATCGAGATCTCGTAGTAGTCCGCGGGCTTGCCGCCCGGCATGGTCAGGATGCCGGCCCGCGGCATCACCGGTGGAATCAACAGGGCGGTCTGGAACTTGGGAACATCGCCCGGGCCGAGCGTGCCGCCCGGGATCTCCGCCATCGCGCGGACTCCTCCCCCGGGCAGGTACGTGTACAGCGCGAAGCCGACCGCGGTGCCACCCGCCGCCTTGATGAACGTACGCCGAGTCAACGACGAAGCCGAACGCGTGCGAGCCTCCATCGCACTCACCCCCAAAAACAGCCCTCCCCTGCGGCGCCGGCGCAAGGCCGGAACCGCACTCCCTACAGCTCAGTATGAGCTCGGAGGCGACATAACGAAACGGCCCGGGGCCGTAACAGAATCCGCTCAGCTCCTGACGTGGCGTGTCCGGATCACTGACCACTTTTGCCCGCGGACGCCCATGGTGGGAACGGCCGGTGCAGAAGTGGGTGCGCAGCACGTCGTCAGCGGTCGATCACGCCGTGTCGTTCATCCCACCCGTGGGATCACCGCGACGAGGGCCGGTCCTACTCTTGTTCGCCATGATGTGGCTGGGCAGATGGTTGGAAGCTTCCGCGCGGCGCGAACTGGGTGCGCTGTCCCGGCTCGTCCTCAGCAGGATGGTCGTCACGCCGGCCGTTCAGGCCGCGATCGACCAGCACGCTGCGGCGGTCCGCGACATTCTCGCCATCAGCCCGGGCCGGATCGGACCGGTTGAGCTGGCCGGGTATGCCCAAGGTGTCGAGGACGGCGCTTTCGGTCGGGGTTGGCGGCCCGGCGCCGACCTCAGCACCGACTGGGTCGGCCTGCGACTTGCGGCGGCGTGTTCTCTCGTCACCGCAAGTGCAGGAGATGTGACGACGACGGTTCAGTAAGTCCCGTCGTCCCGGGCAGATCCAGTCGAGGAACCGGGTTCCTCGGGCAGGTGCCCCTGACGCAGACGGTCCGCCGTACCCTCCGCACCGTACGCTCCGTACGGCGCGGCCGACTCGCGACCGCTCGCCGGCGTCGCCCAAGCGTCGCGTTCAGCGTCTTCGCGCCCGCGCTGGTAGGCCTCTTCACGGGCGCGCGCCCGGGGCAGGTCACGCTCGGCGCGATCCAGCCAGCGCTCCCAGCGCTGCTGCATCGGCCGAACCAGCCCGCCGCCCATGCCGACCACGATCACGCCGCCGACGGTCGCGAGGACCGCAATCAGGACCGGAGTGGTGACCGCGGTGGCGATGCCCATCTGATTCAGGGCAGCGATGATGCCCAACGCAATCACGAAGACCTGAACGATCCGCGCCACCAGTTGGCCCCAGCTCAGCCCGCTGAGCGCACTGCCGACCAGGTCACGCAGTGCGTTGGCGATCGCAGCCGCGACGACGACGATCACAATCGCGACGACTGCCCTCGGCAGCCAGCGGACGATGGTCGCGAGCAGATCGCTGACGGGGTTCGGCCCGAACACGCCGAACGCGAACTGCAACGCGATCAGCAACACCGCGTAGTACACCAATGCCGCGATCAGCCCGCTCGCGTCGTACTTCGACCGCTCCAGCGCGCGGCCGACCCCGCCGCGTTCGACTGCTCGGTCGAAGCCCACGCGGCTCAGTACGACGTCGACGAGCTTGCGCAGCGCTTTGGCGATCAGCCACCCGACCAGGAGGATGACCAAGAAGATCGCGAACTTGGGCAGGAACGTGATGATCGCTCCGACCGCGTCATTCCAGGACTTGGTGAGATCCATGGGTTTGTGTCCCTTCGACCAGCCCGGCTGATCTCCCCAGCCGATCGCGGGCAATCTCAATCTGTGCGCAATCCGGTACCCCCGCGAACCTGAAACAATCGCCCCGAAATCGCGTGCAGGCCGCGCGCAACCGCGGCGGTGTCGGGGGTGAGCAAATCCGGCTGAAACAGCGGTGCATTCGGAACCCCGCAATGTCAGTCAGGATGCTGCCGGGTTTGGGAGCCGGGTACCTGACGTGACTCACACCTTTGGATGGATCGGGCACTGCCCCTTGATCGCGGAGGCCCTGCTACTCGTGTCGCCCGATGCGGCATCGAGACCCCCACGCGGGGCCTCCGTCAAAGCACTCGCGCAGATGGAAGCCAGGGACTGCCGGCCTGTTGTTGTTCGCACGGCGTGGTCGAGGGCTAACCCATTACGAGGCGGGTTGGAAGGTCTCGAAGATGGTTCGCAAGACCGGCAGGTTCTCCTGCCACTGGTCGGCGGGTGTGGACCAGTAGATTCCGTACGCCTTCTTCGCGCTGGTGACGACACCACGAATCAGGACGTGCTGACGCCCGGACCGTGCGGCGTAGGTGAATTCCCAGTCCGCCGCCTTGTCGAAGTAGTCGACTGCTTCGATCCGAATCCGGCGGTAATCGGCATAGCCGCTGCGACGTGCAGCCTCCTGATGGCCCCAGTCGGCAACGGGATCGGCCTTCGGTCGATCCGTCTGGTCGACAATCAGCAGGCCCGAGCCGGAAGCCTCGCGGAAGTACACCTGGCCGCTGTCTCGTTCGGACCTCCACCCCTCGGGTACCGCGACGGAAAATCCGGTCGGGTCACGGTGACGTTCGAACCCGGCAGGCACGGCCGCGACCGGGGTGGACTGCTGTGTCGAAGGGGACCGAGTGACGGATGGCGTACGAGTTGCCGTCGGCGCCCGTGTGGCACCTGTCGGCGTCGCGGTTCGGGTGCCCTTCGCGGTCGGTGAGGCGCTCGGTGGGCGTTGGGCGGTCGATGTACTGCGCGACGCTTGGCTGGCCTGAGTCGGCTGCGCGGCCGGTGCCGACCGGCCCTCCGAGGGGTCAGCGGTCTGTCTCATCATCGCCCACCCCGCCACAGCCGTCAGCACCAAGAGGCACGCCACAGCAGCAGGGAGGACTGTTCGCACAATCCGATTCGGCGGTCCTGCGAGAGCCGCGGCGCCCGAAGGAGGCCGGTCGCCATCGTTCCCACCTGTACTGGAATCGCCGCCTGCAGCGAGTGGGGAACGCCCCGATGGCGTCGGCGGATCGGACTCCGGCGTGAACGCCGCGATGGGCAGCAGGCGGGTTCGCTGACCGCTGTCCCGGTCAGGGTCCTCCCACGTCCGCTGAGCACCAGCTGGCGGGGACTCGAGACGTGGCGCAGCTGATCGATCAGCGACGTCTGGCGTCCACACCGCCAGGCGCAGCAGACGGGTCGCCTCGGCCGCCGTCATCCGCGCGGCCGGATCCTTGCTCAACAGGCCTTCGATAACCGGCCACAGCGGTCCCGCATGGTGAGCCGGGTCGGGCGGCTCGGCGACGGCGGCGGCCAGCGTCGGCAAGGCGGAGCCCCGGTCGAACGGTGAGCGTCCCTCCACGGCGGTGTACAGAGTGGCACCTAACGACCACAGATCCGACTCCGGTACCGCGCCGCGCGCTTGGACCCGTTCAGGAGCGATGAACGCGGGCGAACCGACCAGCGCGCCAGAACGAGTCAGCGATGCGTCACCCTCCAGGTTGGCAATACCGAAATCGGTGAGCACCACCCGTCCGTCGTCCGCCAGCAGCACATTGCTCGGCTTCACGTCTCGATGCAGCACGCCGGCCGAGCGCGCGGCCTGCAGAGCGGCCAGTACCTCGAGGCCGATGCCGGCCACCTCCCGCCACGACAGCCGCCCGCGCTCGTGAATCACCTGCCCGAGCGTGCGTGACGGCACCAGCTCCATCACGAGCCATGGCCGGCCGTCCTCCTCGACCACGTCGTACATCATGACGACATTTGGATGCGTCAACCGGGCCGCTGACCGGGCCTCGCGGAAGGTCCTCCGGCGAAGTACGTCCCGATCGTCTTCGGGCAGCTCCGGCGGAACAACGACTTCTTTCACTGCAACCGGCCGGCCGAGGAGCTCATCCCGCGCCCGCCACACGATCCCCATGCCGCCGCGCCCGAGCTGATCAAGCAAACGGTAGCGCCCAGCCAACAGGCGGTGCTCGGAGGACATCGTCAGCCCCCGATCGCTGCGCCCGCACTACACGAGCACACGGGGCAGAACATCACGGGCAACTCCGATCCGAGGGCGTCGAACTCTTCCCACCCCCGGTTCCCAGCCGGCCCCACCCAACACCCGGCCGATCCCTATCCAGCGCCGACGTAATGGGCGTCATCGAACTTCTCGACGTGGCCGACCTCGACCGTGTAGGTGTATTCGCTGGTCTCGCTCTCCCGCCACCGGTGGATCTCGTCGTGGCCGGTGTAGGTGGTGCCGTCGTCGTCGATCACCGTCGCGTCGGCCGCGAACGCCGACAACAGGTCGTGGGCATTCGCCTTGCGCTGGGGATCGGCCTGGCGCAGGTACCTCATGATCGCCGCCGGCAGCTGCTTCGCCAGGTCGGCCGCGCCCGGATCGGGTGGTGTCTGAATCGTCATCAGTCGCCTTTCGAAGGTTGCGGTTCACATCGCGTGCTCAGTGGCCCTGATCTCCTGGAGGATCCAGGTGTTGCCGTCCGGGTCGGCGAAGTCGGCCAGGCTTGCGTACGGCCGGCGCTGAGGATCGACTCCCGGTGCGAAGTCGCCGGCCCAGGTCTCGACCGGTGCCTTGTGCCGGACGTCACCGACCTTGATGCCTCGGGCCACGAGATCCGCATGCGCCGCCTCGAGGTCGCGGACCACGAGATAGTTCGACCGCGAACACCCCGGCGACGCGTCCGTCAGCCCTTCGCCGAACTGGATCGAGCAGGCCGATCCCGGTGGCGTCACCTGCACGACACGGAACCCGTCGCGCGGGTGGTAGTCGACGTCGACGGCGAAGCCCAGCGACTTGTAGAAGGCCAGCGACGCGTCCACATCGCTGACGGGGATCGTGAGTACTTGGATCGAGTAGTCCATCACATGTCCAGAACGAGGTCGGTGCCCGGACGGAAGCTGCAGATCAGGACCTGGCCGTCCGGTGGTGGTTCGAGGGGCGAGTACGTGAGCTCATCCGACAACAGTGGCGTGATGCAGTTGTGGCAAACGCCCGTGCGGCAGCTCCAGCGGGTGGGTACGTCACATGCCTCAGTCCCCGGTAGCAGGTCACCCGCGGCTGGGTGACCTCCAGCTCGGCGCCGCCGATCTTCCCGTTCCACTCGACGTCCTTCGGCAGACCGACGTTCACCGACACCACAGTCGCTTCACTCATCCGGACAACTCCTCCACCGAGAGGTCACGATCAATACCGTGGGAGACCACTCCTTGACCGGGCTCCAATCGCAGCCGCGTGCCGTCCAGTTCCACCTCGACCTTGTCCGGCTCGAACGACACCAGCCCGGAGATCCGCCGTACCTCGGTCCAGGCGTCCTCGTAGGACCAGGCCGCCCGGTGCGCGGCCCCGATGTCGTAGTAACTGCACAGACCCTTGTACGGACAGAAGGTCTGGCCCTCGACCGCGGTCAGGGCGGTGTCGTCGACGTCTTCGCGCGGTACGTACCAGCGCGGCGCGAAGCCGGACTCGTACAGCACCATCGGGCGGGACGAGTCCGCGACGACCCGGTTTCCGTCGCGGACCACCAGATGCCGGCTGGTCCGCCGGATGTCGATGCGGTGGTACGGGTCGGCCGCGTGCCCGACGATGCGCTCGTCCTCTTCGTAGAACGCGTCCATCGCCCGCCAGGCGAACGCAACCCGCCCTTTCAAGTCGCCGGCGTGGTTCGGGAGGTCCGTGTGCTGCCACGCCGCACGGGTCTTCTGCGCATCACCGGCCGTCACCGTGAACCACGTCGTAGTACCGAGATCCTTGTGCTTCGTCGTCCGGTCTTCCGTCGTCAGCACGTCGGGCACCACGTCCTCGAGCGGGAAGTACGCCACCGGATACCGCCCCGGCTCGTGCAGCAGTACCACGTCCTCGCTGTCCGCGATCCAGCTGTCACCGAACCGCACCCGCATCCGCCGCCGCGACGGCTCCGCGTACAACAACCGCTCCGGCAGCTCCACCGGAACCAGAAACCTTCCGACCGCTCCACCAGCCAACGGCCCCTGCTGCCACGCCAGCCCCATCGCACTACTCCTCTCAGATCACCTGCTAGCGCTCGTACCGCCCGTCGAAGCGCGATCCCCGGGCCTGGTCGACGAACGTCAGCCCGACCGCGGTCCCGTCCTCGACGATCCACCGCAGGTCGTAGGTCGCCCGGTACGACGGCGGCCAGAACGAGCAGAACCTGCCGCCCGCGCTATGTCCGCGAGGCCGACAACCTGTCCGTTGCTCGACGGCTCCATCACCGCTCCCTCTTGCGCTGCACAGTGAAGCCCAGCTGTCCGAGCACCTTCACCGCACCTGCCTTGCCGCCCTCGAAGTCGGCGGACGCCAGCCGGTGTCCGGTCGCGAACTCGAACGCCGTCCCGAGGATCGCTTTCGGCGGGTACGTCCGCCCGTCGCGGACCAGTTCGTACGTCGTCGTGGGCGCGTAGCCGTGCTCGGCGAAGAAGGGCTCGGCACCGAGCCGGTCGTACTCGTCCATCGCCCGCTCGACCTCGGCCGGCGTCACCTGTTCCCAGTCGATCATGCCCGCGCTCCTTCAGCCTCGGTACGCCTCGAGGAGGCGCAACCAGACCTCGCTGATGGTCGGGAACGATGGAACCGCGTGCCACAACCGGTCGATCGTGACCTGACCCGCGACCGCCACCGTCGCCGAGTGGAGGAGCTCGGTCACCCCCGGGCCGACGAACGTGACGCCGAGCAGGGTCCGTGTGTCCTCGTCCACGACCATCCGGGCGCGGCCGCGGTACCCGTCGGCGTACAGCTTCGCGCCGACCACGACGTCACCGATCTCGACGTCGACCACGCGGGTCCGGAACCCGTCCGCCGCGGCCCTGGCCGCGGTCCGTCCGACGGATGCCGCTTCGGGGGTGGTGAAGACCACCTGCGGTACGGCGGCAGCGTCGGCGGTGGTGACGTGGGGCCCCCAGCCGGTCAGCTCGAGCGGCCGGTCGGCGGCCTGGTCGACGATCGCCTGGCCGGCGATCCGCGCCTGGTACTTGCCCTGGTGGGTGAGCAGCGCCCGGTGGTTCACGTCGCCGAGCGCGTACAGCCAACCGTCGTCGACACCGCGGACCCGGCACGTGTCGTCGACGTCGAGCCAGGTCCCGGACGGCAGCCCGACCGTGTCCAGACCGATGTCGCCGGTCAACGGGATCCGCCCGATCGCGAACAGCACCTCGTCGGCCTCGACCGTGCCTCCGTCGTCGAGCACGACCGTCACCGGCCCGCTCTCGACGGGGCGACGCAACGACTCGACGATCGACGCCGTCCGCACCGTCACGCCCTCGGCGGTCAGCCCTTCGGCCACCAACTCGCCCGCGAAGGGCTCCATCTGCGTCAGCAGCCGGTGCTCGCGGGCGATCAGGGTGACTTCCGCGCCCAGCCCGTGCCAGGCGGTCGCCATCTCGACGCCGACCGGGCCGCCGCCCACGACCACCAGCCGGTCCGGTACCACGCTGCTGTCGGTCGCATGCCGGTTCGTCCAGGGCCGCGCTTCGGCGATGCCTGGGAGGTCCGGCGCCGCGGCGACACTGCCCGTGCAGATCGCTACCGCCTGTCGTGCCATCAGCACCACGACCCGGTCGTCGGCCGTCGTCACCGCGACCCGACGCGGACCGTCGAGCCGGCCGTGGCCGCGAACCAGGGTCGCGCCGATGCTGCCGACCCAGTTCGCCTGACCGGTGTCGTCCCAGTCGGTCACGTACCGGTCGCGGCGGCCGAAGACGCCCTTGGCGTCGACCGAGCCTGTCACCGCCTCCCGCGCGCCGTCGACCTCCATCGCCTCGGCGATCGCGACCACCGGCCGCAGCATCGCCTTGCTCGGGATGCAGGCCCAGTACGAGCACTCGCCGCCGACGAGCTCACGCTCGACGACAGCCACCGTCAGGCCGCCGGCCCGGGCCCGGTCGGCCAGCGACTGGCCGATCGGACCGGCACCGATCACGACGACGTCGAACTCCTGTGTTTCCTCTGTACTGGTCACGACAGCGACTGTGCGCCAGCCGACCCCGGTACCGCGTCCGTCAGATCCCCGGTGTGTGGCACCGGTGATGCCCGGGCTCAGCCCGAGCCAGGCAACTGCTGATGCCGCAACTGCCTGCGGGACGTCAACTGCAGCTTCGCGAACACCTTGCCGAGGTGCCATTCGACCGTTCGCGGGCTGAGGAAGAGCCGAGCGGCGATTTCCGCGTTGGACAGGCCGTCCGCGACCAGCCGGGCGATCTGCGCCTCCTGCGCGGTCAGCAGGTCCGGCGTCTCCGGGCCCGGGTTCGTCGGCACCGAGTCACCGGCCGCCCGCAACTCGCCGGCTGATCGCTCCGCGAACGCCTGCATCCCCATCCGCTCGAACTGCTCGTACGCCGTCCGCAGCTCCGCTCGCGCCTCGGTCACGCGGGCCGCCCGGCGGAGCCACTCGCCGTACAGGAGGTGACTGCGGGCGAGCTCGCCGTGGATCCGCGTCTGCGTGAGGTGCTCGATCGCCGCGCGGTAGTGCGCCTCCGCGTCGTCGTCGGCTGCCAGCAGCGCCCGGCATCTCGCTTCGACGCCGAGTCCCCACGCCGTCCGCGTCGCCTGGGTCGTCTCGGCCAGCCGCTCGCAGGCCACCTCGGCCTCGGTACGACGCCCCAGCCGCACTGCTGCTTCCGTCAGCTCGGCCAGGACGGCCCACGGCTCCACGCCCATGACCGGCGGCCGCTGCGACGCTTTCGCCGCCTCGGTGAACGCCTCGTCGTACCGCCCCAGGCTGTTGTTCAGGACCGCGGCGGCCATCCCGGTCAAAATCAGTCCGAAACTCTCTCCGCGACGCTTCGCCTCCAGCTCCGCCCGCACGATCAACGCGCGGGCGCGTTGCTCCTGGCCTTGCCAGGCGGCCAGCAGCAAGGCACCGTACGGAGCCATCGGCAAGCCGGTGACCTCGTTCACAGCGTCGAGCTCGGTCTGTAGCCCAGCGGCCTGCTGAAGCTCACCGGTCAGCACGTGCGCACCCATCCGGACGCTGAGCGCCAGCGGCAGCGTCGCCATCGCCCCGAGTTCACGCGCCATGTCGAGGTGGCGCTGGTTGTCGAGCGTCTGCTCGTTCCAGAGGTTGCCGGCCACAATATGTGCGAGCCAGAACCACCGCATCGACTCGGTCGTCAGCTCCAGCTCCCGGAAGGCCGCCAGCGCATCGGTCAGCAGCGGTACCGCGGCCGCATAGCCCTCCGTGAAACGCACCGCCAGGCCGTCCAGCAGCAGGTCGGTCGCACTCGGAGAGCTCGGCCGGACCGCGCTCCGGGCCGCCGCGGCAACCTCGCCCAGGCTCTTCGAGGACGAGCAGTCGTCGGCGAACATCGCCGCGAATACCGCGTCCAAGTACGTCTCGCGCGCCGTTCGCGGGTCGATGGCCTCCAGGTTCCGTGCCGCCCGTAGCAGGAGCGGGGGCGCGGCGGCGCCACGGTTGGCGGTGAACGCGATCTGCGCCCGGAGCAGGTCGATCCCAGCCCGCGTCCGGTCGTCGAGCCGGCCGGCCTCGGCGACCGGCAGCAGCCGCAGCGCGTCGTCGGCATGCCCGGCCTGGTGGTAGGCCCGAGCGGCGGCGATCGCCCGTTCCGTACGACGCGCCGCCTCGCCGCTCAGCTCCGCCGCCCGCGACAGGAAGGCGGCGGCGGCGATCAGGCCGCCGCGGCCCTGCGCCCGCGCGGCCGACTCCTCGAGCTCGGCGGCGACGTCCTCGTCCGGACCGTTCACCGACTGCGCGCGGTGCCAGGCCCGCCGATCGGGATCGGTGTCCGGATCGGTGACCGATGCGAGCGCCGCGTGTGCCTGGCGGAGCTCGTCCGGTGCGGCCGAACGGTAGACGGCCGAGCGAACCAGCGAGTGCCGGAACCGGAACCGCGTCCCGAGCTCAACCAGGCCGGACGCCTCCGCCGGCCCGGCGGCCGACAGACCGATGCCGACCGTCTCGGCGGCGCGCCACGTCAGCAGCGGGTCGCCGAGTGGCTCCGCCGCCGCGATCACCAGCAGCCGCCGGGAGTCGGCGGGCAGATCGTCCAGCGCGCGAACGTAGGTCTCCTCGACCGAAGGCGGCACGAGCTGCGACCCCGGCAGACCGAATCCACCGGCCAGCCGCGCCGGCCCGAGCGTCCGCGGCGCCTCGAGCAGCGCGAGCGGGATCCCTCGTGATTCCGCGACGATCTGATCGAGCACCTGCGCGTCCGCGGGACCGGGCAGCACCGAGCGGAGCAGTTCGCGCGCGTCGTCGTCGGCGAGCCCTTCGAGCACCAACTCCGGGATGCCGTCGAAGTCCTTGGCCGCAGCACAGTCCCGTGCCGCGAACACCATCGCGATCCGCTCGGCCACCATGCGCCGGGCGGCGAAGGTGAGCGCCTGCAGCGACGCGGCGTCGAACCACTGCGCGTCGTCGACGACGCAGACCAGCGGCTGTCTGGTCGCCGCCTCGGCCAGCAGGCTCAAGGTGCCCAGGCTGATCAGGAACGGGTCGGGCGGCGGCCCGGACCGCAGCCCGAAGGCGGTCGACAGTGCGTTGCGCTGCGGTTCCGGCAGGACGTCGAGCCGGTCCAGGAACGGCCGGCAGATCTGGTGCAGGCCCGCGAAGGCCAGCTCCCGTTCGGCCTCGACGCCGCCCACCGACGCGACCCGGCAGTCGGTCGCTTGGCCGACGAAGTGGTCGAGCAACGCGGTCTTGCCGACGCCGGCCTCCCCGCACACGACGAGACTGCGGCTGCGACCGGCGCGGACAGCATCGAGCAGGCCGCTCAGCAGCCGACTCTCGTCCCGGCGATCGTGCAACACGTTGCGGAGTGTACGTCGCCGCCTGCCGCGATATTCCAGCAACCGCAAGCCGGACCGACCGGACTCAGGACAGCCCACCCGAGTCGATGCAGTACCACCCCTGCCGTTCGGTGATCATCAGCAGTACCGCGTCGCAGTTCCGGCACCGCCCGACGGTCCCCGGGCCGTTCGCGTAGACCGCGAGCTCCGCGACGTACCCCGAGCTGCCGCAGGTCCGGCAGGAGTACCCGCCCGCGCTGACGTCACGACCGAACGCCTCGTGCAGCATGCCGGCGATCGCGTTGCCGTCCAGCGGTGTCATCGTGTCACCTCCGTTCCACCGAAGCGTTCGGTCCGGATCCGGAGCGGATCGTGGCCTAACGCAACCAAATCGTTCGCCGCGGCCTCCACGAAGCCGGTCGGTCCGCAGATGTAGGTCAGCGGCCGGTCCGCGGCCGGCCAGCCAGTCTCCGTCAGCAGCTCGCCGTCGATCCGCCGCCGGTACCCGCGCCAACTGCTCGCCGGCTCCCGGGTCAACGTGACCGAGATGTCGAACAGGTCGTACGCTGCGATCTCCATCAACTCGTCACGGTAGATCAGCAGGTCCAGGCACCGGGCCGAGCACAGCACCCGCACCGGGACGCGGCTGCCGGCCGTGCGGTGGTGCCGCAGCATCGACCGCAGCGGGACGAGACCCGACCCGCCTGCCACCAGAAACAACGGTCCGCCGAACTCGTCGCCCCACACGAAGTACCCGCCGACCGGGCCGCGGAGCTCGAGTTCGTCCCCCACCCGCAGCTCGTCGACGAGATACGGCGAGACCTCGCCGTTCTCGATTCGCTCGACGGTGAGCGCGACGTACTCGTCCTCGGGCGCCGACGCGATCGAGTAGCTCCGCTCGGCTCGATACCCGTCGGGGGCGGTCAGCCGCACGTCCACGTGCTGCCCGGCGCGGTGGGTCGTCCACTCAGGGACGGCGAGCTTGATCGTGCGGGCACGTGCGGTCTCCTGGACCGCTTCGACCACGGTCCCGGTCTGCCAGCTCAGTCGCCGCTGAAACGTTGTTCTTTCCACGAGTCTCCGTCGTTGGGGTGTTCGATTCGATCACCCAGCGCAACCGCCTCGCCCCAGGGAACTCCCCAGTCCTGCCCCCGGCCTTCTCAAGCGTTCAGGCGGTCCTCCGTGGAGGTCGAGAACAGGTGCAGCTTGTCGGGGTCCGGCGCCAGGTGGACGACGGTGCCCTTGTCGTTGTGCAGGCGGGTGCCGATCCGGGCGATGATCTGGTCGCTGGTGTGCTCGGCGGTCCCGTACAGGTACGCGTCCGAGCCGAGTTCCTCGATCACCGAGACCTTCACCGGCAGGCCGTCGTCGGCGAGGTGGAACGCCTCCGGCCGGATGCCGAGCGTCAGCGTCGTGTCGTGGCCGGCCTTGGCCAGCACGTCGCGGGCGATCGGTACGACGTAGTCGCCGATCCTGGCGCCGCCGTCGGTGATCTCGGCGGTGATCAGGTTCATCGCCGGCGACCCGATGAAGCCGGCCACGAACTTGTTCCGCGGCCGGTCGTAGAGATTCAGCGGGGTGTCCACCTGCTGCAGCACGCCATCGCGAAGGACCGCGACGCGGTCGCCCATCGTCATCGCCTCGACCTGGTCGTGGGTGACGTAGACGGTGGTGACCCCGAGCCGGTGCTGCAGCTCCGCGATCTGCGTGCGGGTCTGCACCCGCAGCTTGGCGTCCAGGTTCGACAGCGGCTCGTCCATCAAGAACACCTGCGGGTTACGCACGATCGCGCGGCCCATCGCGACCCGCTGCCGCTGGCCCCCGGACAGCGCCTTCGGCTTGCGGTCGAGGTACTCCTCCAGACCGAGCAGCTTGGCGGCCTCCTGCACGCGCCGGGCGCGCTCGTCCTTGTGGACGCCCTGCATCTTCAGCGCGAAGCCCATGTTGTCGGCCACCGACATATGCCGGTCGGCCGCGGGCCAGGCGACCTCGGCCAGCAACTCCTGATCGAGCCGGCCGCGGTAGCCGTGCCATCCACTCGGCAGTTCCCGGGTCAGCGTGACCGAGACATCGAACTGGTCGTACGTCGCGAACTGCATCAGCTCCTCGCGGTAGATCAGCAACTCCAGCGAACGCACCGAACTCAGCAGCCGCACCGGCGCCCGGCTGTGAATGGCACGGTGGTGCCGCAGCATCGACCGCAGCGGGACCACACCGGAACCACCCGCCACCAGGAACAGCGGGTCGCCGAGATCCCCGTCCCAGACGAAGTAGCCGCCGACCGGGCCTCGCACCTCGAGCTCGTCGCCCACTCGTAGCTCGTCCACGAGGTACGGGGACACCTCGCCGTCGTCCAGCCGCTCGACGGTCACCATCAGCTGCGGCTCCTCGGGAGCGGACGCGATCGAGTAGCTTCGCTGAGCCTGATAGCCGTCAGGTGCGGTCAGCCGGAGATCGACGTGCTGTCCCGCACGGTGGCCGGTCCAGCCGGGAACATCGAGTGTGATCGTCTTCGCCCGAGGGGTCGCGTAGATCGTCCTGACCACCGTCGCGGCCTGCCAGCTCAGTCGCCGGTGTAGCGCTGTTCCCGCCACGGGTCTCCGTAGTTGTGATAGCCGAACATTTCCCAGAAACCGGGCTGGTCGACAGAACGCAACTCCAGTCCACGCACCCACTTCGCGCTCTTCCAGAAGTAGAGGTGCGGTACCAGCAGCCGGGCGGGCCCACCGTGCTCAGGATCGAGCGGCTGACCGTTGTACTCGTCGACCACCCAGGCCCGTCGGCCACGCAGGTCGGCCAGCGGCAGGTTGGTGGTGTAACCACCGTCGGCGAAGGCCATCGCGAACGCCGCTTCCGTAGGCGCCGCCGCCAGCAACGTGTCGACCGAGACTCCGGACCAGGTCGTACCGAGCTTGGTCCACTTCGTCACACAGTGGATGTCCACGGTGAAGGTCTCTCGCGGCAGCGAGCGGAACTCCTGCCATGACCACGAGACCGGTTCCTCGACCGCGCCGCGGATGGTGAAGCTCCACGCGTCCAAACGTGTCTGCGGCGTCGGACCCGCCGACAGCACTGGGAAGTCGTTCGTCACGTACTGCCCCGGCGGCACCCGTGCCGCGTCCTCGGTGACGGGCCGGCCGCGAAATCCCCGGGAGATCGCCATCAGACCTTCTCCCCGAACTGGCTGCGCAGCAGCCACTGCTGCTTCTCCAACGTCCGGACCACGTCGACGAGGACATCCTGGGTGACCAGGTCCGCCGCGCCGATCGGCGCCAGCCGCTCACGTACCCGCTCTGCCGAGCCCGCCACCCTGCGCGCGAGCTCCCAGATCACCGCATGATCCGGCACGGAACGCACCGGCACCGGCTCGACCCGGGATCCGTCCGCCACCGCCACGGACTGACCGTCGGGGACGAACCCCAGGGTCACCGCGCGTTCGGCCACCAGGTCCGCAAGCTCGCGCCACTCCCCGACCAAGTCGTCGAGGAACAGGTGCAGGTTGTGGGCCGCCGGGCCGACCACGCTCCAGTGCAACTGCTTGCCGATCAGGGACAGGTCGATCAGGTCCTGGAGCACCGCCTGCAACTCGGCACCCACCGCGTTTCGCTCGTTCGGATTGTCCAGCGCCGGCAGGTGGACAGCATTCGCAACGGTTTCCATCGACCCATCTCCTTGACATCGCTCCGGAACCGAGGCCCGCCCTCGCCGCCGGCGATCGGAACCGATCCCACCACTCGCGGCCGTCACTCGCCCCAGGGAGTTCACCGGTCCGACCCACGGGTTGTCCTCGGCCAGGGCCAGGCGCCGTCCATCGGGGTACGTCGTCCAGCGCACCCGCCGCTCGCCCCGGTGACGCACGGTGAACCACGGGTCTCCCCGGTACCCGGGCCCGGGGGTACACCCGTGCTCGACTCGGGCTACGAAGACAGCGCGATCACGGCACGGTGGTGACGTGACGACCTTCCTCCCCGACACCGAACGACCATGCGCCCCGTCTGAGCTGCCGCGGCTGTACGGGCGCGCCGCCGAGTGCGCCCGAATGGACCAGTTGCTGCACGACACGTCCACCGGACATGCCGGGGCACTGCGGTTGCGGGGCGAACGCGGCATCGGCAAGAGCTCGATGCTGGACTACGTGGCTCGCTGTGCAGACGGTTACCGAGTTCTGCGGGCGAGCGGCGTCCCGGACGGGCGCGATCTCCCGTACGCCGGCCTCCACCTGCTGTGTGCTCCGGTGCTCGAGGACCTGGAACGGCTCGTGCCCGCGCAGCAGGCCGCGCTCTCCACGGCGCTCGGGCTCAGCGGCGGCGAACCGCCCGACCGCCTGCTGGTGAGCGTCGCCACCTTCAACCTGCTCACCTGCGTCGCCGAACGCGATCCGGTGTGCTGTCTGGTCGATGACACACACTGGCTGGACACGGCCTCGTTGCTGGTACTGGCATTCGTGGTTCGTCGCGCCGAACACAGCCGCGTGCTGATTGTGTTCGGCGAACGCGATCAGCCGGGCGTGCCGGAGCTCGACGGGCTTGCGGAGATGCGACTCGAACGGTTGCCCTGGAGCGACGCACGTTCGATGCTCCTCTCCGCTGCACCGGGCCGGATCGACGCAGCCGTGATCGAGCGGGTCCTGCTCGAGGCGCGTGGAAACCCGCGCGCGCTCCTGGACGCGGTCGATGGGGTCACTGCAGCCGAGCTCGCCGGCGGTTACGCGCTCCCGGCGCCGCGCCACGACTCCCGGGACCGGGAGCACGACTGTGTACGGCGTGCACAGCAGCTGCCCGCCGACGCGCGGCAACTGCTGCTGACTGTCGCTGCCGAGCCGACCGGGGACCCGGCGCTGGCCTCACGGGCGGCCGACTGGCTCGGCATCGGCAAGCCGGCCGCGGAGGTACTCGAGGCAGCGAACTTGCTGACCTTCGGGCCCCGGGTCGTGTTCGGCTGCGCCACACTGCGGACAGCTGTCTACGCCGGCGCGACGCCGCCCGAGGTCCGTTTGGCCCACCGGGCGCTGGCCGAGGCCATCACCAGTGACGCGGACGCTGATCGCCGGGCCTGGCATCTGGCGCTGTCCACCAGCGGGCTCGACGAGCGGATCGCAGCCGACCTGGAGCACAACGCGACGACGGCTCAAAAACGGGGCGGGATCGCGGCGCGCGCCGCCTTCCTCGAACGGGCCGCCCTGCTCACGGCCGATCCGGCCGTCCGTGCCGGCCGCGCGTTGTCCGCCGCATGCGCCAACCACGCAGCAGGCGGCCTCGACGCCGCGCAGCACCTGCTGACCATCGCGGAGAGTGGGCCTGCCGACCCGGAACGGGAAGCGCAGATCGAGTTTCAGCGGGCACGCATCAAGTTCGCCACGCGCCGGGATGACGCAACCCCGCAGCTGCTGCTGGATGCGGCCCACCGCCTCCGGGCGCACTCACCCGCGTTGGCCCGGGACGCACACCTCGAAGCCCTCGCAGCATCGATGTTCTCCTGTCGTGGTCCGGAGGCCCCCAGCGTTCGAGTCGCCGCACAGGCCGCACGTGACTCAGCTGCCGAAGGATCGGCTGACCCGGTCGATCTGCTCCTCGAAGCGCTGACAGCCAGGGCAATCGACGGGCCGGACGCTGCGGCTGATGCCCTCTCCCGGGCGCTCAAGGCATTCGGCGGTGACAGCCTGGACCTCGCGGCACGTGGATGGTCCTGGCTGGCCGGCTTGGCCGCTGCTGACGGATGGAACGAGGACTCCTGGGCGACGCTGACCGCCCGGAACCGTGACGAACGCGGTGAGGACCGTGCCGCCGGGCACGTGGCGCCGCCGCTGGGCCACCCGTTCACGCAGGCTGCTCTGATCGACCTGTTCCGTGGCCGCTTCCAGGCAGCGCACGACGCCATCGCCCGCGGAAACACCCGCGCACTGAGTACGGTCGGCGGGCCCCCGACCCCCGCATCTCTGATGCTCGCCGCCTGGCAGGGGAGAAGAGACCTCCTGCGCGGGGCGCTGCCGACAGCGCGCAGGCAAGCTCGGCAGCGTGGCGACGCCCTGACACTGGCCGCCACCCAACTGGCGGAGGCTGTGCTGCACAACAGCGCGGGACACTACGAGCAAGCCCTGGCAGCCGCCCGCGAAGCCGTCGAGGCCGACCAACTCGCCCTGTCCGGCTGGGCGCGGGCCGAATTGATCGAGGCGGGGACGCGCTGTGGGCGACGCGACGTGGCTGCCGCGGCGTTGTCCCGGCTCGATGCCGATGCCGAGGCCTCGCGGACTCCCTGGGCACTCGGCGTGCGAGCAGCCGCCCACGCGCTGCTCGCCGACGCGCCGGCGGCCGAGCCGCTGTACCGGGAGGCCATCGACCGGCTGTCCGAGACCGGCATCCGTGTCCAACTCGCCAGAGCCCAACTGCTCTACGGCGAGTGGCTGCGACGGCAGAACAGGCGCGTCGACGCTCGCGAGCCGTTGCGAGCTGCCCAGCAGATGTTCGCAACGATCGGCGCCGAGGGGTTCGCCCTGCGTGCAAGCACCGAACTGCTGGCCACCGGCGAGCGGGTCCGCAAGCGCAACGTCGAGACCGGCCTCCAGCTGACGACTCAGGAGTCCCGGATCGGCTACCTGGCACGCGACGGGCTCAGCAACTCCGAGATCGGTGCCCGGTTGTTCCTCAGTCCCCGCACGGTCGAGTACCACCTGCACAAGGTCTTCGCCAAGCTCGGAATCACGTCCAGGACGGAACTGCACCTCGTACTGCAGGCGGCTACCGACGCCCTGACCGGCGACGGGCCGGACGTCCTGGCCGCAGGCCACTGAGGGAGCCGACGGCCCGGAGTCAACGCTGCAGCTGTCGCCTGGACGTGAGACGGCGGCCCTTTCGAGGAAGGCCGCCGCGGCAGTCGCAGCCCCGCGTGCATGCGCTCGCCGCCCGCACTCCTGCAGTTCGGCCGCGATGGCTTCGTCGGGGGCCTCGGCAGCCTGAGCACGGTGCCAGGCCCGGCGGTCGGGATCCGTGCCGGCATCGGTCACCTCGCCGAGGGCCCAGTGAACTCGCCGCCGTTCCTCGCTCGTCGCCGCGCGATAGACGGCCGACCGCAGCAACGGGTGCCGGAACCGGATCCGTACGCCGAGATCCACGAACCGCTCCGCCGCCTCCCGCGCTACGTCGGCATCCACCACGATCCCGAGGCGAGCGACCGCGCCATACCAGCACCGAGTCACCGACCGGTGCTGGTATGGCGAGCAGCACCTCCCGCGTCACGGGTGACAGCGTCGCCATCTGGCGCAGGAAGCTCTCCTCGATACGCCCCGGCAGCACCACCGGCCCGAAGGACCCGAATCCGCCCGCGAGCTCGGCCCGCGTGAAGCCCCGCGGAAGCTCGAGCAGAGCCAGCGGGTTGCCGGCGCAACCGGCGCGTCACGAACCCGAGGACCTGCGCCGATGCCTGATCCAGCCACTGTGCGTCGTCGATCAGGCAGAGCAGCGGACGGTCCCGCGATGCCTCGCCGAGCAGTCCCAGAACCGCCAGACCGACGACGAACCGGTCCGGCGGCTTGCCGGGGGCGAGGCCGAATGCGGTGCGCAGCACCTCCTGCTGTGGCGTGGGCAGCGTCTCGATGAACTCGAGCACCGGCGCGCACACCTGATGCAGACCGGCGAACGCAAGCTCCTGCTCGGACTCGACCCCACTGGCCCGCACCGAACGCCAGCCGGCCACCCGCCCTGCCACATACTCGATCAGGTCTGTCTTCCCGATCCCGATTCACCACGGAGGACCAGCACCCTGCTCTCGCCCGAGCCCACCTCGTCGACGATGCGGTCGAGCAGGTCGCACTCGCCTCGCCGGAAGTGCACCACAGGACTAACGCACCGGAGCCGGCAGCACCGGACGCCCCAGCCGCGTCGACCTGCCCCTCATCGCGAGACCTCCTACGCTCCGTCGGCCGTTTGCCCGAGCACCCTATTGTGGCGCACTCGCGCCGCGACGCGCGAAGCAGCAAGGCTTTCGGCTCGCGAACGTCCAGGGCCTAGTTGCGTCCGGCCATCACTCCGCCGTCGACGTTCAGAATCGTGCCTGTCACCCAGCCGGCCTCCTCCGAGAGGAGATAGGTGATGGCCGACGCGACGTCCTCGGCCGAGCCCACCCGGCCCAATGGGTGGAAGCCGTTGAAGCTCTCGATGGTCGCCTCGATCTGCTCCGGGGGAACGAAGGCCCGGTAGATCGGTGTCGCCACGACGGCCGGTGCGACGGCGTTGACCCGGATCTGCTGGTCACCGAGCTCGAGAGCGAGGTTGTGGGTGAGTGCATGCAGCCCGGCCTTACCCATCGAGTAGGCACTGGACGGCGTTGCGGCGACGGCCTGATGAGCCCACATGCTCCCGATGTTGACGATCGAACCCCCGTGACCTGCCGCAACCATCCCGCGCACCACCGTCTGGGTCAGGAAGAAGATGGCCCGGCTGAGCTCGAGGTAGGAGTCGTAGTCGTCCCCGTCGTGGTCGAGGAAGGGTTTCGGGACGAAGATGCCGGCCGCGTTGACCAGAAGCGTCGCGTCGGCGTGCTCCGTCGCCAGTTGGTGCTGTGCCCTGGCGACTTCGTCACGGTTGGCCAGGTCGGCCACGATCCCCCACGCCTGGCCGTCGCCGGACAGCGTCTTCACCGTCTCGTCGACATGGTCCTGGTTGCGGCCGACGATGACCGCCGTACCGCCGCCCCGGACGACGTCGATGGCGGTCTGCCGCCCCATCCCGCTGCTTCCGCCGATCACGACCAGCTTGTGACCGTTGAAGTTGTACGTCATGAGTGTTCTCCAATCCCTGTCATTTCCTGTTGTCCTGCGGTCATCGCGTGCTTGCCCTGGGGTGCGACCCTTCGACTGAGGAAGTCCCGCACCAGTGCGGCTACCTCAGGGCCGGCGCTCTCGAGAAGGAAGTGACCTCCCTCGAGGAGGTGGATCTCAGCGTCGGCAGCGTCCTGCGCGAAGGCCTCCGCGCCGGCCGGGCCGAAGATCTCGTCGCCACGGCCCCACACCGCCAGCACGGGCACACCACTGGCGCGCAGATACTCGTGCAGCTCCGGGTACATGGCGGGGTTCGTCTTGTAGTCGCGGAACAACGCCAGTTGGATCTGGTCGTTGCCGGGCCGCGTGAGCAGGTTGTAGTCGTGGTGCCACGTGTCCGGACTGACAAGCGTCTCGTCGGGTACGCCGGTCACGTACTGCCAGCGGGTGACCTCGAGGGTCAACGCCTGCCTGATCGCTGCCTCGGTCTCCGGCGTCTGTTCGCGCTGGTAGTCCCAGACCGTTCGCCAGAAGCTCTCGACGAAGCCGGCGTCGTACTCGTTGCCGGACTGGGTGATGATGGCGGTGATGGCAGCCGGGGCGCGCAGGGCCAGCCGCCAACCGATCGGCGCCCCGTAGTCCTGGACGTACAGCGCGTACCGTTCGACGCCCAGAGCGGCGAGCAAGCCGGCGGTCAGGTCGGTCAGCGCATCGAAGGTGTACTCGAAGTCGTCCGCCGACGGAGCATCGGACAGACCGAACCCGAGATGGTCCGGAGCGATGACCCGGTAGTTCTCGGCCAGCTCCGGGATGAGGTTGCGGAACATGAACGAACTGGTCGGGAACCCGTGCAGGAGGACGACGACCGGCGCGTCCGGCGGTCCGGCCTCCCGGTAGAACAGTTGCCGTCCGGCTACCTCGGCGTACCGGTGGTGTACAGGTGACATGTCCGCTTCTCCTTGAATCGCCGGTGAGGTGTCGGTGCTGACGAGCTGCACCTGCGGATCTCCTCACCATGGCCGCGGCGTCTGTCCACTCGCTTCCGGCAGATCCCCGGTGCGCGGCAGGGCCGGTGTGCTGGACCGGGGCCTGCCTGGTGTGTTCCCAGATGCGGCCGACTCGCCCGGCCTTGACGATGTCGGCATGGTGACCCGAAGCGTGCCCTGCGACGTGACCGAGCTCAGAACGCTGTTTCTGTTCGAGAGGCTCGACGAGCATCAGCTGGATTGGCTGTGCCGTAACGGGCGCGTGGAGCTCTTCGAGGCCGGTTACATCTACCGGGAGAACGACGTCGCGACCTCGTTCTATGTACTGCTGGACGGTGAACTGGTCATCTCCCGCCGGGTCGGCCACGAGGACACCGAGATCAATCGGACCAGCCAGGTCGGCGCGTACGCAGGAGCCTGGCGACCGTTCTTCGGCGAAGGCGTCAGTCAGACACTGGACAACACTCTGCGGGCGACCCGGCCGTCACGACTGTACGTCCTGGCCGCGGACAAGTTCGCGGCGATCATGCGTGAGTGGTTCCCGATGCCGTTGCACCTGCTGGAAGGCCTGTTCCTCGGCATGAAGAACACGCAGCGGGCGATCAGTGAGCACGAGCGGCTGCTTGCTCTGGGCTCCTTGTCAGCGAGCCTGATGCACGAGTTGAACAACCCCACCGCCGCAGCGATGCGTGCGACGGCCGCTCTGCGGGAGCGACTCGCCGGACTGCGACGCGTCGAGTCGTCTGTCCGGCAAGGCCTCGACCTTGCCGCGTGGAAGTCACTGGAAACCCTGCAGCACAAGGCTCTCGAGCATCTCGTCGAGACTCCGTCGCTGAGCCCGCTCGACGCAACCGACCGTGAGGACGAGCTGACCGGCTGGTTCGAGGTCCACGGAATCACCACTGGCTGGCGGACGGCTCCCACCTTCGTGCAGGCCGGGTGGGACGTCGAGTGGCTCGAAGCCGTCGCAGAAGCTGTCGGTGACAGCCCGGCCCTCGAAGCTGCGTTCGACTGGTTGCACCACACGATCGATCTCGAGCTGTCGCTGGACGAGATCGACGACTCCACGTCCCGGATCTCCACCCTCGTCACGGCAGCACAGCAGTACTCACAGGTGGACCGTACGCCGTACCGCGAGGTCGACCTGAACCAGCTGCTGGAGAGCACCCTGATGATGCTCGCCCACACGATCGGCGACAACATCACGGTCGTCACCGATCTCGACCGCAGCCTGCCCGCCGTCCCGGTCTACGCTGCCGAACTCAACCAGGTGTGGACGAATCTCGTCGAGAACGCCGTCGACGCGATGAACGGCCGCGGCCGGCTGACCGTCCGCACCGCCCGCGACAACGACCAGGTCCTGGTCGAGATCGGCGACACCGGACCGGGGGTGCCCGAGGAGATCAGGAGCCGCATCTTCGAACCGTTCTTCACAACCAAACCGGTCGGTGCAGGGCTGGGTCTGGGCCTCGACATCTCCTGGCGGATCGTGGTCGGCAAACACCACGGTGAACTGTCGGTCGAGTCGTCACCAGGAGACACCCGTTTCACCGTGCGCCTGCCGCTGACATCAGAGACACAACGGCCCGAGTACTGACCGCCGCGCGCTGCGCCGTCACAGGAATCACAGCCGGGCCAGCTCCGCGAGCGCTGCCCGCGGGCCGATGTGCTCGATCCGCTCGGCCAGGACGTCGCCTGGCGACCGGCCGGACTCGACCAGCTCCGCCAGCTCGGCCACCGACGCGGCCAAGTCGGCCGGCCCGCGGTCCGCGGCGATCCGCAGGCACCTGCGGGCAGCTTCGGCGAGCCGCGGGTCGGTCAGGCCGTCGCGCGCCGCTTCGGTCCACAGCGACCTCGTGCGCTCGGTGGCCTCAGCCGCGAGGTCGGCGGCGATCACGTCGTCCATCAGGGTCGTGGTGACGGCCACGACGCCCGGCCACCAGCGCTGTGGCGTCGCGTCAGGAACCGCAGTTCGAGGTAGCCACGCAGGCGGACGGGCGGGAACACGTCCAGCACCGGACCCGTGCGCCGGCGGTCGAGCTGGAGCCAGGCTCGCTGACGTGCCGACTTCCAGCCTGTCGAGCGTCCGTGCAGCCAGGGCGAGGTCGCCGAGACCGCCAGCAGCACGGGACCCAGCCGATGTGCTTGTGCAACCCACCGGGCCCACTCCCGCCGCAGGCCTGCCTCGAGGTTCACCTGAAGGGCGGCCGTCGAGTTCATCGTCACCGCGCCCGGGCCGACAGCGCCGGTGGCCGCGAAGTACTGTTCCATCGCGCGATATCGCGCACTCGGGTTCGTCCGGTACGACGGGCGCAGCGGATCGGCTCCGACCTCCACCAACCCGATCCCGAGTCCCGCGACCGCCGCCCGAACGCCTTCGACCTCGGCACGCAGAGCGGCGAAAGCTCGGCTCGATCCCCAACATGGCGAAGGCGGTGGCGAACAGCCCCGCCGCGCTGCAGGGATACATGGCCCTCTCCGACGCGCTGGCGAACGGAGCCTCCCGGTCGCCGCGCTGCTGACGCTTTCCGACGCCATCGCTCGCAGCCGGGGCGCCGTCGACGACGTCACGTTGACGACCGCCCGCGCGGCAGGAGTCACCGACGCGGAGATCGCCGAGGTTGTCGCCAACCTGGCACTGAACATCCTCACCAACTACTTCACCATCGTCGCCGATACCGACGCAGACCTTCCGGTCGTCACACCACACAACCACGGCTGACCTGTGCTCGGCGCTAACGGCCGGCTTACCGATCGGCCGATCCACTCGACGGCGACGATTTCGGATCTACTGTCGACCGCGTACATCCCTTTTCTGTCGAAGGAATCAATCACCATGCGCAATCCGTTCACCCGTTCCCTGCCGCCGCTGCTCGCGGTAGCGGCGGTTGCCGCCGGCGGTACCGGCGTCGCCAACGCTCAGGGGCTGACAGCAACCAATGACGCGCAAGTCGTTGGTCATGTCTACGAAGCGACCAACGCCGCGGCCGGCAACGCGGTCCAGATCTTCGACCGGCTGCGCGACGGTCGGCTGCGTACAGGAAGCGTCGTCGCGACCGGCGGACTCGGGCTCGGAGCGTCGCTGGCGTCCCAGAACGCGCTGGTTCGTCAAGGGGACCTGTTGTTCGTGGTCAACGCCGGCGACGACACCATCTCGACGCTGGCGATCACCCCACGAGGTCTCGTCCAGCGAGACGTCGAGCCCACCGGCGGTGACCGGCCCGTGAGTGTCACGGTCCACGGAAGCTCCGTGTACGTCCTCAACCAGGGCGACGCAACCATCAGCGGACTTCGCCTCGGGCCGGACGGTCACCTGACTCCCCTCCACGGTTCGACAAGGCAACTCAGCAAGGTCGGCGACACGGACGCGGCAGCCGCGCAGATCTCCTTCACCCCGGACGGACACCATCTCCTCGTCACACACAAAGGTGATCAGACGATCGACACCTACGCGGTGTACGGCCAGTACGCGGGCCGCGCGGTGCCGACTCGCTCCGCCGGCTCGACGCCGTATGGCTTCGACTTCGACCGCCACGGCCACGCCATCGTGTCCGAGGCGGGCCCGAGCGCGGTGTCGTCGTACGCCGTCAGCTTCGGCCGCCTACGCACGATCAGCCCGTCCGTGAGCGACACCCAGGCGGCTGCCTGCTGGCTCGTCACCACCCGGGACGGCCGCTACGCGTTCACAGTCAACGCGGCCAGCTCGACCGTCTCGTCGTACCGCATCAGCACCGACGGGCGAGTCTCCTTGCTGCAGGCCGTCGCCGCTCGCACCTCCGGAGGCGGCACCGACGCCGCCCTCAGCCCGGACGGCACGACGCTGCAGATCCGCCTCGGCAACGGGAACATCGCCTCGTACGCCGTGTCTCACAACGGCGACCTGACATCCCAGCAGGACACGGCCGGCGCCGCCACGAGCGGAACCGCAGGCCTCGCCACCGACTGACATCACAGGCGACCAACGCCGCAACCGCTGCCCGCACGACCACCGCGATGCGGGCAGCGGCCTGCAATCCGCCGCCAATGCGGCGGTCGTCAAGGAAGCCGGCCCGTGCTCAGTAGCCAGCGAGCCGCGTCGATCACGGACATGTCGGCGGCCGTGGCGAACGATTCCAGCAAGGCGGAAGCCATCGGGCCAGGGATGTGGTACCGCTCGATCAGGATCCCTTCGGCGATTCCGATGACCGCGGACGGGTCGGCCCTGTCCCAGTCTGGGTCTTCGCGCTCGTCGTTGCTGCTCATCGGGTCAGTCCTTAGAGCTGCGCGGCGGCTGATTCGTCCCAGGTAACCGCTTGACGGCGGCTGCAAACCACCCCGGCTCGGCGGCGGGTCGCAGCCATGACGTTGCCCCAGGCTACTTAGGTCTGCGCGCCGCTTCGGCCACGATGTCGGCGGCAACTTTCCGCAACTTGATGTTGTGGCTCTGCGATGTGTGCACCAAGATCGCGAACGCCCGGTCCGGGTCCACCTGGTAACGCTCCATCACGATACCGACCGCCTTCCCGATCTCTTCGTGCGGGTCCAGCGTCGCAGACGCGCTGGCGTCGTCGCGGGTCCAGCCCAAGGCAACCGCGGCAAGTTTGGCGAACATCATCCCCATCAGCCGATCGTCGGCGCCGATGCTGTGCGGCCGGTCGGCGTAGAGGTTGAGTGCCCCGCGCACCTGCGGATCAGCCCGGAACTGAAACGCCACCTGTGCCCGCAAACCGAGCGTCTCGGCGACCTTCGGCCCGAACACCGGCCAGCGTGGATCGTCACCCAGGTCGTCGACCTGCACGACCGGTTCGTCCAGCGCCGCCTCGATACACGGCCCCTGTCCCAGCTCGTACTGCAATGCGTCGGCCCGCGCCACCACCTCGTCGGTCGGCGCCAGCGTCTGGATCCGGCCGTCCATGGCGGTCACCGAGATGCTGGCATGGTCAATCGAATCGATGGTGTCCACCGCACTCAGAGTAAGCATCTTCGCCGCGTCGTCCCCGTCGACCGGGAACCGCAGCGAATCGGCCACCCTCTCCATCGCCTCGAACAACCGCGTAACGTCCACAACAAGCCTCTCTCGTCGACAGGCATGGCAATCACCCAAGCCCCAGTCTGCTCCATATCGACCAGCACGGGCCCGGCAGGCCGTCGATCGCCGGCTGACGCAACTTGCGCGGCGGTTGACGGACCAGGCACGGACCAGGACGGAAGCCCCTGCAGGCAGGGCTATTTCAGCTCGGCCGACGTCTTGCCCAACAACCAGCGGGCCACGATGAGCTGCTGGATTTGTTGGGTGCCTTCGAAGATGTCCAGGATCTTGCTGGTGCTCACGGCGGTCCGTGGCCGGACCGCCCCAATGTGGCCTCTGACCTGGGCATTTGCTGCTCACCCGAAGTCATCGTTGACCAACGTTTGCCGGTGTTCCACGGAGCAGTGACGGAGCAGGTTCGTAGGGCCTTCGGCCGGCCTGTTGGTGCGATCCTGGATGATGGTCGGCTTGAGTGGATCCAGCCTGCCGGACGTGGATTTCTCGCGTATCCGGTGGTACGGCCGCGGGCGACGAGGTCGGCGAAGAACTCGTTCCAGGCCGGGCCGGTCTCGGACGTGGCCACGCGCAGGCCAAGCACCTCGCGGTGGCCGTCGCCGTTGATGCCGGTGGCCAGCAGTACGACGGCGTTGACCACGCGGCCGCCTTCGCGGACCTTCATCGTCAACGCGTCGGCGGCCACGACGTGAACGGCCCGGATGCGTCCAGTGGCCGGTGCCGGAAGTCCTCGACGATTGCGTCCAGGTCGGCGGCCATCCTGCTGACCTGGGACTTGGACAGTGAGTCGATGCCGAGGGTCTTGACGAGCTTGTCCATCCGCCGCGTGGACACGCCGGCGAGGTAGCAGTCGGCCACCACGGTGGTCAGCGCGGACTCGGCGCGTTTGCGACGTTCCAGCAGCCACTCCGGGAAGTAGGTGCCCTTCCTGAGCTTCGGGATCGCGACGCCGACGGTGCCGACGCGGGTGTCCAGGTCGCGGTGCCGGTAGCCGTTGCGCTGCGCCGCGCGGGCCGGCCGGGGTCGTCCCCACTCGGCGCCGACCACCGCGTCAGCATCGGCCGACAGCAACGCGTTGATGATCGACTGCAACAGCGAGCGCATCAGATCAGGTGACGCTTCGGCGAGCGCCTCGCCAAGCAGGGGAGACGCGACCCGTAACCGCGCCTCCCCGGGCCGGCGCAAGCCGGGAGTCGAATACTGCAGGGCATCGAGCCCGCAGACACGACGCTGTCGCCCAGTGGCCGGGACACGCCTGCACCCTCACCGAACCACTCCCCCAGCCAGCAAACCGATCCCGGCGCGTGCCGCGCCGTAGGATCACGGGCGTGCCCAGCATCGCCACACGGACACGTCACCGTACGACGCCGTGACCTCCGACCGGCCGATCCCAGGGCGAGCTGATGCTCCCGCCGAACCGGGCAGCGGCGAGCCTCGCCTCGCCTCCGACCCGATGCTTACCGCATCCCAAGCCGCGGCCCTGCTGCACGACACCCGGCAACGGGTCCAATTGCTCGCCAAGGCCGGCATCCTCACCGTCCACCCCGGGCACCACCACCGCCGCTACCGCACCAGCGACGTCGAACACCTGGCCCAACCGATCACCGTGCACGAGGCGATCGCGATCCTCGACTGCACCACCGCCGACCTGTGGGCCCTGATTCACACCCGCACACTCGCGGCCACCGGCCCCCTGCTCCCCGTACGCCGGTACCAGATCCTGTGGCGCCGCCAACTCGCCCGCCCCCTCGCCGTACGCCAGCCAGCGCCCCCGACTGGCGACCACGTCCTGGTCGGCCTCCGCGACGCGGCGCGAATCCTCGACCTGCCGACCGCCGAGACGAAGGCCCGCGCCCCCGCGGCCAGCCCTTCGGGCACACCCGGGCTCAGAGGGGTGCGTAGTCAAGTATGAGTACGACGGCGACGCCCAGTCCGCAGGCGAGGGAGATGTTTCGGGTGCGGTGGGCTACCCAGCCGATGGTGGCGGCGCCGGCCAGGAGGATTGTCAGGTCGAGGGATTCTGCGTCGTGGACGAGGCGCATGAGCTCCACCGCGATGATCGACGAGAGCACCGCCGGCGCCAGGTACTCGAGTCCGTCGCGGAGGCGGGCCGGTAGCCGGTCGGCCGGGACCAGGGTGATGAAGATGATGCGGAGTACCCAGCTGATAGCGCCCAGAGCGAGGAGGGCGAGAAGCGCGGTCATCGTCGGGCCGCCGATCCGGCCATGACGCCGCTCATGGCTCCACAGAGGATGCCGAGCTCCGGGCGGACCAGGCCAACCACGGCAGCGACCAGTCCGCCGGTCAGAGCAGCAGCGACAGCAGGGCGGCTGGTCAGCCGGGGTGCCAGGAGGCCGAGGAACATCGCGGTGCCGACGAAGGTGAGGTGCGGCAGGTCCGGTAGCGCGGGACCGGCGAGCATGCCGACCGCGATCGAGCCGCACCACACCACCAGGATGAACGCGCCGAGAGATCCCCAGTAGCGCCGGAACGCGCGCCCGACGAGCTCGGGCCGCGCGCCGGACAGCAGGTACGTCTGGTCGATGACGAACTGCGGCGCCAGCCAGCGGAACCAGGTCGGCTGGTCGCTGAACCGCGGCGACAGCGACGCGCCGTACAGAAGCATCCGCGCGTTCACGATCGCCGCCGACACGACAACTGCCAGAAACGCGGCACCGGCGTGGATGAGTGTCACCGCGGTCAGTTGCGCGCTGCCGCCGTACACAGCGGCCGCACCGATCAGGCCGGGCAGCGCGCCGATTCCGAGAGCGGACATCGTCACCCCGAGGGTCACACCGAACGCGCCCAGCCCCAGCGCCACCGACGCGGTGTCGCGTAACGCCAGCTCAGATGGCCGGCTGTCGACAAAAGTCCTCATGCCACAACCTTCAGGCCGGTCGCGCGTAGACCGCTTGGCTAGCGACAGCAGGAAATGTGGAGAACTCGTGGAGATCGTCCCTCCACCCGGCCTCCACATCCTCTCCAAGCATCTGCCCGCCGCAACGACGCAGAGTCGTCCCATCACGATGAGATGGGGGCAGAAGATGTACGACGTACTCGTCGTAGGCGCACGCTGTGCCGGTGCGGCCACCGCGAAGTTGCTGGCCGAGCTGGGCCGCAACGTCGTGATGGTCGACAAGGCGCAACTGCCGAGCGACACGCTGTCGACCCACGGGCTGCTGCGCGGCGGTGTGGTCCAGCTGTCGCGCTGGGGACTGCTCGGTCGCGTGCTCGCGAGCGGCGCACCCGCGATCACCCAGGTGCTGTTCGATGCGCAGGGCGTGACAAAGGTACGGCGGATCAAGGAACGCGCGGGCGTGGATGCGCTCGTCGCGCCACGCCGCCACATCCTCGACGGCCTCCTCGTCGACGCAGCCGTCGAGGCGGGGGCCGAACTCCACACCGGCGTGACGGCGACCGGCGTACTGCGCTCGGACAACGGGCGCGTCACCGGCATCACCGGTCGAACCGCGAGTGGCGAACTGATCGAGCTACCTGCTCGCATCGTCATCGGCGCAGACGGCAGGAGGTCGCGGATGGCCGGGTACTTCGGCGCCGAGACGCTCGAGCACTTCACCTCACCTTGCGCGGTCTTCTACACGTACGTGACCGGACTCAGACCCGACACCTACGAGTTCCACATCGCAAAGGACACCTTCGCCGGTGCCTTCCCGACGCATGACGACACCGCCTGCGTCTGGCTGATCCGTCCGACCCCGCTCCTCGAACCGATCCGTACGGCGGGCTCGGCGCGCATCCCCGTCTTCGTCCAGCAGCTCGAAGAACTCGTACCCCAGCTGGGCGAGCAAGTCGGCGAGATCACCACGAGACTCCGCGGTACCGCCGATCTGCCGAACTACCGTCGTCAGGCCCACGGCCCCGGCTGGGCGCTCGTCGGCGACGCCGGCTACCACCGGGACCCGATCACCG
Organism: Kribbella sp. NPDC003505; assembly: GCF_040610875.1. Taxonomy (NCBI): domain Bacteria; kingdom Bacillati; phylum Actinomycetota; class Actinomycetes; order Propionibacteriales; family Kribbellaceae; genus Kribbella; species Kribbella sp. NPDC003505. Next base: position 188,462 of record NZ_JBEXNA010000009.1, read on the forward strand.
GGCATGGCATCACCGACGCGTTCCGGGACGCCGAGCTCCTCGCGACCGCCGTCAACGACAGTCTCGGCGACCCGCGCGACGAGCCGGCCGCGATGACGTCGTACCAGCAGAACCGCGATCTGATGGCGCGCGAGGTGTTCGAGCTGACCCGCGCCCTCACCGCCTTCCCAGCGCCCGACCGCTTCGTCGAACTGCAGCTGCGGCTCAGCGAGGCACTCGAGCGTGAGGCCGACGAACTGGCCTCGTTTCCCGGACTCACAGCGCATCTGGCCGCTTGAAAGGAACAGCACCATGACCGCAACCGCCACCGACAGCCACCGCAACGGGGTCGACACCGCCACACTGTTCGCGACCCTCGACGCCGTCAAGGCCCAACCCGAAATCGCCCGGTTCCAGTTCCGCGCCACCAACCGGTGGATCAGCGGCACCCACAACCGCGGCACGATCAACCGCTACTACGGGGCCGGGCAGGAGAACGCCCGTACCGCGGACTTCCACTTCGACGCCGACCACCCGCCGGTGCTGTGCGGCACCGACCAAGGACCCACGCCGGCCGAGCATCTGCTGCACGCACTCGCCGCCTGCCTGACCGCCGGACTCGCGAACATCGCGGCGGCCCGCGGCATCGACCTCGAGGAGGTCACCTCGACCGTCGAGGGCGACATCAACCTGCTCGGCATCCTCGGACTCGATCCCGAGGTGCGCAACGGCTACGAAACGATCCGCGTGGTCTTCCACGTCAAGGGCGACGCTGAAGCCGACAAGCTCAAGGCACTGGTCGAGCAGTCGATGAAGCGCTCCGCGGTGTACGACGTCATGACGCACGGCGTCCCGGTATCGGTCGACGTCGCGACCGCCTGATCCCCCCACAGGGCCGGTCTGCTCCGGGGCTGGCAGACCGGCCTTCACTCCGCAGCGACGGCCCTGAAGACCGCGTCTTCCACTGGCTCGGTCACAACACCGGACCCTGCCACCAAGTCGTTCACAGCCGAACTCAGCCACAACGACCCCGGAGTCGCTTGGTCCGCCAGTGAGACGGCCAGCCGTACGCCGTGTGCGTCGAGCTGAGTCTCGTGCCGTGGCACCTCCGCGATGGCGACACCAAGTCTGTCGGTGCGGTGCAACTGAGCGAGGCCGGCGCGCACTGCGGTTGCCGGTCCGTCGAACAGCACCAGCGCACGACCGTCAGGACCAGAGGCGCGGCGGCCACCGGCCGCCACGAGCCCGTCGGCCAGATCGGCGGCACCTGGTCCGGCCGGTGCCGCGACAGCGGCCAGCGCCATCGGATGCCCCCTCAGCGTGGGCAGGTCGCTCAGGAACCGCTCGATCGTGTCGAGAAGCTGGTCCGGGTTCCCCGACACGAAATGGTCCGCACCGTCGAGCAACGCCAACTGTGCACCAGGGATGTGCTCCGCCAGATACCGCGAACCGCCGACGTTCATGAGCGCATCGTCGACCCTGTGCATCACCAGTGTCGGCACACGCACGGCCGGCAACGCGTCGCGGACATCCACGAGCGAGTTCATGTCCATCAGCGCCTGCACCGTCGACGGCGTCGCGGCCGACCGCATCCGCTGCGCCCACCACCGCTGCATCGGTGCGTCGGCCGACGGGCAGCGCATCAGCATGTCGGCCTCCCAGTCCCACTTGCTGACCAGTTCGTTGGTGTAGGCCTGACGCTCCTCCTGCTTCTGCGCCCACGGATAGTCCTCGGACCAGATCCGCTTCGCGTAGGTGCCGTACAGCACCAGTCCGGCCACGCGCTCCGGGTGGGCCGCGGCGCACAGGATCGCCATCGGCCCACCCTCGGAGTACCCGACCAGGACGGCGCGACGGGACCCGACGGCGTCCATCACCGCGAGTACGTCGTGCATCCGCGTCTCCACGTCCGGGAGCCCGGACGGTCGGTCCGACATCCCAGTGCCGCGCTTGTCGAACCTGATCAGCCGGCCGAACGAGCCGAGCCGGTGCAGGAAGTGCGCGTGCCGCGGGTCTCCCCAGTCCAGTTCGAGGTGCGACACGAAGCCTGAGATCAGCACTATGTCGAGCTCCCCGCCGCCGGTGATCTGGTAGGCGATGTGGAGTCCGTCGGAGACGGTGTACCGGATCGGCTCGCTCGGCCGGTCCTCGGACCTGGACTCGACCGGCGCGACGAACCGGTACCCGCGGCCGTGCAAGGTCCGGATCATCCGCTGGCTGTGGCCGTCGTCCCCGAGCGCCCGCCGTACCTGCTTGATCCGGCTGGTGACGGCCGTTTCGCTGACGAACCGGCCGCCCCAGACGCCGTCCATCAGTTCCTCTTTCGGAACGACCCGGTCACGGTGCGAGACGAGGTAGGCGAGTACATCAAACGCTTGCGGCTCCAGGGGCACAGGCACGCCACCCCGCCGTACCTCGAACAACGCCGGGTCGAACTCCACACCCCCACCGAACCCAAGCACCACATGACGACTATGCCGGATCAGCCCTTCTGCGTCACGCGGTCAAGCGGTGCCGGGGTCAAGGTCTGCCGCGCCTTCAGGTACGCCGCGAACGTCTCGTGGTCGGTGTTTTGCGGACCGGGTTCGTGTAGCTCCTGAAGGCGGAGTAGCCGTCGGCGCCGATCACCGTGTAGGCGAGGGCCGCGATCCGGTACGTCTTCGCCGGGTCGAGCGCGACGCCATCGATGGGTTCCCGTACCCGTACCCGTACGCGTCCCACGACTCACCGAGCATGACCCGGCCGTCCGCGTCGCCCGGCTTGTGGCTGTCGGCAACCAGGAGATCACCGCGCAACGCCGTCGATCCGGTCGCGGGCCTGGCCGCGATGAGGCCGAGGTCCGCCTGGCCGCCGTTCTGCCGAGCGGTCCACAGGTGTACGCGGCCGCCAGGTCGGCCGGCGTGCTCTCGCCGACCGCGTTCGGGGTCCGCCATCCGTCGGCCCCGTGGGGCACCGTCCGTACGCAGCGCATCCCTCACGCAAGCCTCCAACTGAGATCCTCGACAGGTACGTCGATCTGCTCCGCCACCCGGACAGGCTCATCCAGCAACGCCACGGGGTCTGGGCGTGGTCGGGGGCCGGCACGTCCAAGCAGACGCAGTCCAGGCGCAGCGGTTGACGCGCATCACGCCAAGGACAGAAAGAGCTTCTCCATCTTCTTGGTGTCGACGCTGTCGGGGCCGTCGCCGTTCACGATGCACTGGCGCAGACCGCTCGCGACGACCGCGAAGCCCGCACGGTCGAGGGCGCGGGAGACCGCGGCCAACTGGGTGACGACCTCCTCACAGTCCCGCCCCTCCTCCAGCATCCGGAGCACCCCCGCCAACTGGCCCTGGGCTCTCTTGATCCGATTGACGACCGGGACCATCTCGCTCTCGTCGAGCGCCGTCATGATTTCTCCTCACTCACTGTCGCAAGCACTGCGACCAACCGGTCCTTCGCGTCCCGCGCGACGAGCCCCAACTCGGGCGCAGCACTGAGTCCAAGCATCACATCCGGGTTGAATGCCTCCACCGCGGAGGTCGTCTCGTCGAGCGCCCGGACCACCACGTTGCACGGCAGCATCACGGCGATCGACGGATCGGCTTGAAGCGCCCGGTAGGCCAACGGCGGCCGGCAGGCGCCGAGGATGACCTGCTCCGGTACGTCGACGCCTAGCTTGGCCGACAGCGTTGCCTTCAGATCGATTTCGGACAGGATCCCGAATCCCTGCTCGGCAAGCGCGGAGCGGACGGCCTCGACGGCCTTCTGGTACGGCAGGCCGACCTTCCCCATCAGCGTGTAGCCGGACATCACGCGCTCCGCGCGTCTCCGCGCGCCGCCGCCTCCGCGCGCGCCTTCACCATGTCCAAGTCACGGACGGCGGCGATGACCTGCTCCAGCGCGTGCGCCGGCAGCGCACCAGGCTGCGAGAAGACCAACGCGCCCTCCTTGAAGGCCATCAGAGTCGGGATCGACGTGATCCCGGCGGCTGCGGCCAGTCCCTGCTCGGCCTCGGTGTCGACCTTGGCGAACACGATGTCGGTGTGCTGATCCGAGGCGGCCGCGAAGATCGGGGCGAACCTCCGGCACGGCCCACACCACGAAGCCCAGAAGTCGACAAGAACGATCCCGTTCTCCGTGATCGTCTGCTCGAAGTCGGCGGCCGTCATCTCGATGGTGCTCATGTCACTCTCCTCCCACACTGAGGAGCCCGCGCTCTTCGCGATACCCCCGGGGTGTCTTCATTCCCAACACTACATACCCCGGGAGGTATTCCAAATCGCCCGACTCAGGGCAGCTGTATGTACCCGTGGCGCATCTTCCACAGGAAGTACTTCTCGAAGCCCAGCTTCATCAGGTGCGCCTGCGGACCGGGGATCAGTACGCCGTGCTTGCGCGGCGGCAGCATCTTGTCGGCCAGGATGATCACGCCGTTGTTCCCGGCATCCATCACGCAGACCGCCTTGATGTCGCCGAACGACTTCGTGTTCACCGGCTCCTCGCCGCGGATCTGCGCGGCGATGTTCGCAGCGGCGGTGTGCGCCATCACCTCGGTCGGGAAGCCCGTCTTCGGGATCCCGACCGGTGTCGGCGTCTGCCACGGCACGTCGACCGCGGCCGCCACCCCGACCGCGTACACGTCGTCGTACTTCTCGCTCTGGTACGTGTCCCGCACCACGACGTACCCCTTCTCGTCGGCCAGCCCGTTCGAGTCCTGCAGGAAGCGCTGCCCGAGGAACGGCGGAACCACCATCCCGAATCGGAACGGCACACTCTGGCCGTCCGCCAGCACGAGCGCGCCGTCGTCGACATGGTCGATACCGACCGAGATCCGCGCGGAGATCCCCTCCTTCCTCAGGAACATCCCCAGCAACTGCTCACCGTGCGGCAGCCCGCCGATCCCGAAATGCCCGAGGAACGGCTCCGCCGTGACGTAGGTCAGCTTCACCTTCTTCTGCAGACCGGCCTTCCGCAACTGGTACGCGGTGTTGAACAAGAACTCGTACGCCGCCCCGAAGCAGCCCGCACCCTGCGTCGCCGCAACCACGACATCACCGGGATCATCCAGGAACCGGCGCCACGCGACAGCGGTCCGTTCGGCCTCCCGCAGAGTGGTGATCGTGTTGGCGTTCTCCTTGAACCCGGGAACGACATCGTCCTTGTTGCGGTAACCGGTCGCGATGACCAGGTAGTCGTAACCGAACTGCCGGCCGTCGTCGATCGTGACCTGCTTGGCCACCGGATCGACCGCGGTCGCGGCCGCGTGCACGAACTCGATGCCGTGGGTCTCCAGCGTCGGCGCCACCGGGAACGTGATGTCCGCCTCGTCCCGCTTGCCGAACGGAAGCCAGATCAGGCTGGGATTGAAGAGGAAGTGGTCGCTCGCTGACACGACCGTCACGTCCACGTCGCCGTCGAGGTCGTGCTTGACCGCCAGCGCCGCCGTCATCCCACCGAAATTGGCGCCGAGCACCAGCACCTTCTTGCGCATCTGAGGCCTCCTCGATCGAACTCTCTCGATCCAGGAATACCCAGGGGCGTATCAGCACCAGGAGAGCCGATCGACCCCCACCCCGGGGTCATAGGTCCTCGACTCAAGCCAGAGCCAGGAAGAGCCTCTCCATCTTCGCGGCGTCGACGTCGCTGTTCTCGTCGGTGAGGCAGTGCTGCAGGCCGGTGCTCACAATGGCATACCCTGCCCGCGAGAGGGCCTTGTTCACGGCGGCGAGCTGGGTCAACACGGATTCACAGTCCGCACCTTCCTCCATCATGCGGATCACACTGCCCAGATGCCCGTGGGCGCGCTTCATCCGCGTGACGATCGGCTTGATCTCGGCTGGCTCGAAGTCCATCGAAGCCCTTCCCGGTGAGTCCAATGACGCGCCCGTTCGGCGTCGCCGGAGCCGATTCTACATCCCCCTGGGGGGATATGTTAGATTCTCTTCGAACCCCCTGGGGGGATACCGCGAACCAGAGAGGAATCCGATGCGAGAGATCGACCCCGACCGACTCGCCACCGCGCTGCGGTCCACAGCGACGGTCGTGGACGTCAGGGAGCCACGGGAGTACGCCGACGGCCATGTTCCCGGCGCCGTCAACATTCCGATGGGTCGTCTGCCGGGCCGCATCGACGAGATCGACCGGTCAGCACCGGTGTACGTCGTCTGCGCGACGGGCAACCGGTCGTCGGCCATGACTCAACTGCTGATCGGAGCCGGCTTCGACGCGTACAACGTCGCCGGCGGAACCAGCGCCTGGATTCGCTCCGGACACCCGATCCACAAGTGAGGACACGATGACCGACCACCACCCGCTGACCATCCGGACCATCGAGACGCCGTCGCTCGGTGACCGCAGCTACCTCGTCCACGACGGCGACGTGGCGTTCGTCGTCGACCCGCAGCGCGACATCGACCGCATGCTGGAGATCCTCAGGACCGAGGCGGTCCGCCTGACCCACGTCTTCGAGACGCACATCCACAACGACTACGTCACCGGCGGTTTCGCGCTCGCGCAGGCCACCGGCGCCACCTACCTCGTCAACGCCGACGACGAGGTCACCTTCGACCGCACCCCGCTGCGCGACGGCGACGTCATCCAGGTCGGCGATCGGATGCGGGTCCGCGCCATCCACACCCCCGGCCACACCTTCACCCACCTGTCCTACGCCCTCACCGACTCCGACCGGCCCGTCGCCGTCTTCACCGGCGGCTCCCTGCTGTACGGCGCGACCGGACGACCCGATCTCCTCGGTCCGGACCACACCGACGCCCTCGTACGGCATCAGCACCACTCTGCTCGCAAACTGGCCCGGACGCTCCCCGACGAGACCGAGGTCTACCCCACCCACGGCTTCGGCTCGTTCTGCTCGGCAACCCAGGCCGAATCCGCCGAGTCGACCATCGGACAGGAGAAGCGCTCCAACCCCGTCCTGACCCGGGACGAAGAGGACTACGTCCGTGACCTGCTCGACGGGCTCGGAGCCTGGCCTGCCTACTACGCCCACATGGCACCCGCCAACGCCGCTGGCCCCGGCGCGCCCGATCTGTCCCTCCCACAACCCGCCGACGCCGTCGAACTGCGCCGTCGAATCGAGGCCGGCGAGTGGGTCGTCGACCTGCGCACTCGAACTGCGTTCGCGGCCGGCCACGCACCGGGAACCCTGAACTTCGGCCTCGACGGCGCCTTCTCCACCTACCTCGGCTGGCTGATCACCTGGGGAACGCCGGTGACCTTGCTCGGGACGACCGCGGCGGACGTCACACAGGCCCAGCGTGAGCTGGTGCGCATCGGCATCGATCGCCCGGCGGCGCATGCCACCGGCAGCCCCGAGCAATGGAGCGTCGACGCACCCGTTTCCTTCCCGACCGCCACGTTCGCCGATCTCGAGCTTGTTCGCCATCACCGCGACGTCGTCGTGCTCGACGTACGCCGTACCGAGGAACACACCGCGGCCCGGATCGAGGACGCGGTGAACATCCCCATCCACGAACTGCCCCGCAGGCTCGACGACATCCCAGCGGGCGAGGTGTGGATCCACTGCGCCGCCGGCTACCGGGCGTCGATCGCCGCGTCGTTCCTGCACGCCGCCGGCCGCACCCTCGTCGCCGTCGACGACCAGTTCGAGAACGCCGCGAAAGCCGGCCTCCAACTCGTCGGCCCGGAAGCCTGACCGACCGGTGACGATCGTCCTCGCCGTCGCCGCTGGAGCACTCATCGGCCTCAGCCTGGGCGCACTGGGCGGGGGCGGATCGATCCTGGCCGTACCGATTCTGGTCTACCTGCTCGGCCAGTCCGCAACACAGGCAACGACCGGCTCCCTGGTCGTGGTCGGCATCACGTCGATCCTGGGCGCGATCACCGCAAGGCGCGCGGGTCACGTCCTGCTCGGACGCGGCATCGCGTTCGGCCTCGTCGCTCTCGGCGGCGCGACACTCGGAGCCAGGGTCTCGGCGCTCGTGCCACCGAACATCCTGATGGCGGCCTTCGCGGTACTGCTGCTCGTCGTCGGCGGCCTGATGGGCCGGCGTCAGCTGCAGCGCTCCCGCACGGCCGGCCGATCGGTCGCCCTCGGGCCGAGGCTCGACGACCCGATCATCACGTTCACCCCGGCCTTCGCGTGCGCGTGCCCGCGGGCACTGAAGGTCCTTGTCACGGCCACGGTTGTCGGCCTGCTGACCGGCTTCCTGGGCGTCGGCGGGGGCTTCCTCGTCGTCCCCGCCCTGACCCTCGCCCTAGGCCTGCCGATCCGTTATGCAGCCGGCACCTCACTGGTCGTCATCACGATCACGAGCACTGCCGCATTGGCGGTCCGGGCCGGAGCCGGCTTCAGTCCGGACTGGGTCCCAGTACTGCTCCTCACGGCCGTCGCCGCCGTGGGAGCGGTGGTGGGAGCTCGCATCGCTGGCAAGGTGGACAGTGCACGGCTGTCCGCGGGGTTCACCGTTCTCGTGCTTGGGGTCGCGATCTACACCGCGGCCCAAGCGCTTCCCGCTCTTTTCTGACGTCGTACATCCCAAACCCCATGAAGGAGAACCACCATGTGCCGACCCGTCACTTGCAAGACCTGTTCCAAGACCACCTGGGCCGGGTGCGGCCAGCACGTCGCACAGGTCAAGGCGATGGTCCCAGCCGACCACTGGTGCGGCGGCCACCCGAAGGCCGAACGCCAAGGCGGCAACTGGCTCGGCCGACTGCTCGGCCGCTGACAGACCTTGCGAAGCCCTGGCGCGGCAAACCCCGATTGCTGCCCGGGGCTTCGGCAGAGCCCCGGCGATACCCGCCGGCGACCACCGTTCGCGTCTCCGTCGGCGAAGGTTCAGCCCGAGCGCAAGACCCGGAAGGCCGTCGGGTCTGCTGGGTCGCGGTCCGCGATCTGAAGTGGCGACCACGTCCACTGCCAGATGGGAAGCTCTGGCGTGCTCCTGAAGGTGATCCGGCCGCGGGTGCCCTCCACATCGACCTCCGACCATGCTCTGGCTCGCAGGAACTCCGCTACCGCCTTGACGGCGTCGTAGCCCTCGAACGCGACGAACGACGGGCTTCGAGGCAGGTCGGCGGCGACCCTGCCACCAAGGGAGGTAAAACGTGACGGCAGGTAGCGCAGGAAAGGGATCCCGGCGCCTTCGGGAGTACACCACTCGGGGAGCTCCGGTTGGCCGGCGGGTGCGCCGATCAGGACATCGGGGTGATCGCGACGGATGGATCGGACCAGCGAGAGGGCAGGCTCCGGGTGGCCGGTCAGGAGGAGTACGGCGGTGGCGCCGGCGAGAATGCGCGGGCCCGGCGAGGTCAGCTGATCGGGCGTCAGCCTGGTGACGACCAAGCGCCTCGAGAGGATCTGGCCGCCGGCGGCCCAGTAAATGCTGGGTTGGGCGACCACCGCGATGTGAGCGTGTCCAAGCGAGCGCAAGTAGTCGGCGTAGAGAGTCCAGCCGCGAGACTGGGGTGGAGCGATCCTCGCGACCAAATCGGTCGGTTCGTCGGTGAGCGCGTCCAGAACCGCCGACGAGCAGACAAAGGGTAGGTGGCGTACGACGGACTGCGCCGCCGCCGCGCGCGCTACGACGCTGTGGAACTCCCCGACGACGGCAGCCGCGCCGATGTCGGCGAACTCGTCCACAGCAGCTGTGGCTCGCATCGGATCCGCGGCGGTGTCCCGGACCAGCAATTTCAGCGGACGGCCGTCCACCCCGCCCGATGAGTTGAGGTCGCGCACTGCAAGTTCAAGGCCGGCCACCAGGTGTCTGCCGGCGGCAGCCCAGCCAGGCGGGGACAGTGGGGCGAGCGCACCGATCAGAATTGGTGAAGGTGGCGTCGTCATGGCAGTCATTAGAACGACAGCTCGCTGCCTGAACAAGCAAGATTCCGCCATTGCGCCGGGTCAGGTTTCGTACTGAGCACAACGTTCGCGCCTCCGGCGATCAGCTGGTCTCGAGTAGGGATTTCAGGCGGGCCAGATCTTTCTGGTTGCTGCGACGCATCGCTGCGGACATCAACGGAGCCGCGACGCCCGCGAAGCCGGAGGGTTCTCCGCGGTTGCGCAGTGACATGTGGGTGGACCCGTCGGTGACAGCCGACCAGTGATAGCTGGTCTCCATCGGGAACGGTCCTTGCGCGGTCCGCATCACCAGGCGCTCCTGGGGGACCAGTTCGATGACCTCGTAGGTGTAGGCGAGACGCCGTCCCATGAAGTGAGCGACGAAGTCCATCCGCGACCCGACAGCGACCGGTGGCTCGGTTCGCCACTGGACCGACTCGATGTTGACGTACCACTCCGGCGCGTTCGACGGGTCGCCGACGTACTCGGCGACGACGCCGACCGGCCGGTTGATGACGATCTCGGTCACGACATCGACAGCCATCGATCCTCCCTCCGAATTCAACGGTGCACACCTCATCACACACCTGTCGAGGCGGCCTGGTCTTCGAGGAAAATCCTGGCGGGTTCGGTTCTGGCCACGGCGGCGCCGCGGGCGTAGGCGCTCGCGGCCTCGGCTCGCAGGTCGAGTTGGCTGAGCATGCGGCCTCGCGCCGCGTGCAGCATGTGATAGTCATCGAGCTCGTCGGCAAGTGTGTCCAGGACGGCCAGCCCAGCACCCGGCCCCTGCAGCTCAGCGAGTGCGATCGCCCGGTTCAAGGCAACAACAGGCGTCGGCATCATCTTGAGCAACCGATCGTAGAAGCGAACGATCGCGCCCCAGTCGGTGTCCTCGTAGCGGGCCGCCGCGCAGTGCAACGCCTGGATCGCCGCCTGTAGCTGGAACGGTCCGAGGCGTCGTCGGCGGATGCAGGCGAGTGCAAGCGTCTGCCCTTCGTCGATCAGAGCGTGATCCCACAGCGACCGGTCCTGGTCCTGCAGCAGCACCCCGACCCCCTGGTCCCCGCGCGCGGGCCTGCGCGCATCGTTCAGCAGCATCAGCGCCAGGAGACCGACAGCCTCGGGCTCAGCAGGTATGAGCGCTGCCAGTTGCCTGGTCAGCCGGATCGCCTCGGCGCACAGGTACGCGCGATCCCTGTCGTCCGCGCCGGTGTTGTACACGAGGTACAACACCGAGAGCACAGCACGAAGCCGGCCGGGCAACTCGGTGTCGCCGGGAATGCGGTACGGGATCTGCGCTGCCTTGATCTTGTACTTCGCCCGCACGAGGCGCTTCGACATCGTCTCCTCGCTGACCAGGAAGCCCGCAGCCAGCTCCGGCAGTGTGAGACCGGCGACGAGCCGCAGCGTGAGCGCCACCTGATGTTCGCCTCTCAGGGCCGGATGGCAGCACGTGAACATCAGCCTCAGCTGATCGTTATCAGGTTCGGCACGCAGCTGATCGGCCGCGAGGTCCCTGGTCAGCTCGCGGCCGCGGGCGTTTCGCCGTACGACGTCGACGGCCCGGTTCCGAGCGGTCGTCACGATCCACCCGGCCGGATTCTCCGGTACGCCGTCCCGCGGCCAGCGATCCATCGCGGTCACGAAGGCGTCCTGGACGGCGTCCTCGGCCAGGCTGATGTCCCCGAACAGCCGGACCAGCGTGGCCACGGCCGGACCGTGCGCGTCGCGGAACGCCCGCTCGACCTCCTCCATCCGCAGCCCCGTCAGTCGCCCATCAGTGTCCGGCCTGGACCCGGCCCGTCGCCCGGAACGGCCGCACCTCGATGTCGTGGTCGATCGCCTCGACCACCTTCTCCGCCCACGCCAGCGCCGCGTCCAGATCCTCGGCGTTGATCACGTAGAAGCCACCGACATGTTCCTTGGCCTCGACGAAGGGACCGTCGATGGTCACCTTGTCGAGACCGGTGCCGCCCCGGACAACGGTCGCCGTGTCGGACCCGTGCAGCGCGCCGCCGAAGACGAAGGCGCCGGCCGCGTCCATCTCCTCCTCCAGCGCGATCACCCGGCCCATGAAGGCATGCATGTCCTCGGGCGTGGCGGGCGCGCGCCGCCCACCGTCGTACACCGACAACAAGTACTGGTTCATCACCGCACCTCGACTCCGCGGGACCATCCCGCTCCGTCCTTTCGACGAAAGACGGCTACGCGATCAGGACACCTCAGCATCTCAATCTTCCCCCAACACCGACATAGGGTTGACGCGAGCGGCTGCGACTCTTGGACCGAGCGCGTCGCACAACGGAGGACAGACCCATGACCCAACCCGCTCCTGGCAGCCACAGCGCCAATCAGCAAGCCGACGAGGATGACGGTCGCGATCTGTACGACGAGCTCACCGACGCCCTCCTCTACGACCCGGCGATCGGCCGCTCGACCATGATGGGCTACCCGTGCGTGCGCCTGGCCGAGCGGTTCCTCGCGTCGTACGACGAATCGAGCGGTTCCTCGCGTCGTACGACGAATCGAGCGGTCTCGTCGTCAAACTCCCGGCCACGCGGGTAGCCGAACTCGTGAACTCCGGCACCGGCCTCCCGTTCGCCCCCGCCGGCAAGGTCTTCCGCGAATGGGTAGCGCTGCCCACCCTCGACCGTGATCTCTGGCGCGATCTACTCGCCGAGGCAGTGACCTTCGCCCGGGCATCCGTCCGCGGGAACTGACCGACGAGACATGTCAGCACCGCAATCAGGCACTACGTGTCCGCTCAGCTGTGCACCGGGCGCAGGTTGCCGGACTCAAGTACTGCCCGGACCGCCGTTTCATCGCCTTCGATGCTCACCCGAAGGGCACCCCGTGGTCGCCAGGTGAAGCCGGAGCTCGCCACCAACTGGTTCACGCGACGGGTCCTGGAACGGGTCGATCGCGGAGGCCGGAACCGACCGCTTTGATCGCCTGCCATCTCAGGGCCGCCACCACGCTTCGCCCCGGCGTCCCGGCCCGCCTCGCCTGCTCCCGAGACCGCTCCTCCTGCACGCCGCGCGGCAGCGAATGATTCCTGAGGGGATCGCGGAGGAGTGTGGCACGACCGTCGAACTCGCCCGCCGGCGGTACAACACCACCAGAGTCGAACGCCAACTGGCCGCGAAGCACAATCGCCAGCCGACGTGATACCCGAAGGTCGACCAGGTCGGCTAGTTGAAGCGCTGATCTTGGCTGCAGCTGACGGAGCAGTCGCGGAGCAGGGCCACAAAATCCGCCAAATGACGGCCACCGCGGCGCCTGCCCAGAACTGCCCTGAAGGTCGAGACGACCAGATGCCAAATCCCTTGTAGGTAGGGCTATTTGAGTTCGGCGGAAGTCTTGCCAAGGAGTCGGCGGGCCACGATGAGCTGTTGGATTTGTTGCGTTCCTTCGAAGATGTCCAGGATCTTGCTGTCTCGGGACCACTTTTCCAGGAGGTGGTGTTCGGAGTAGCCGAGGGTGCTGGTGAGTTCTACGCAGCGGAGGGTGATGTCGTTGGCGGCGCGGCCGGCCTTGGCTTTGGCCATGGAGGCCTGGAGGGAGTTGGGTTGGCCGTTGTCGGCCATCCAGGCGGCCTGCAGGGTGAGGAGGTAGGCGGCTTCCCAGTCTGCTTCCATGGCCAGGTACGTCGCGGCCGCGGCGGGCTGGTGGTGGGTGGGGCGGTCGTAGTCGATCTGTACGCCGGCCTCGGACAGCAGTTCCCGCGTGAGTTCGAGGGAGGCGCGGGCGCAGCCGACGGCCATCGCGGCGACCAGGGGGCGGGTGTTGTCGAAGGTCTGCATGACGCCGGCGAAGCCCTTGTCGATGTCCGCCGAGCCGAGCAGGTTCGCGGCCGGGACGCGGCAGTTGTCGAAGCGGATCGTGGCGGTGTCGGACGCCCGGATGCCGAGTTTGTGTTCGAGGCGCTCGACCGTCATGCCGGGCGTGTCCTTCATGACCACGAACGACTTGATCGCGGCCCGGCCGAGGGACTTGTCGAGTGTCGCCCAGACGACGACCGCGTCGCAGCGGCCGCCCGCGGTGACGAAGATCTTCTCGCCGTTGAGGATGTAGTCGTCGCCGTCCAGCCGCGCGGTGGTCCGGATGTTCGCAGAGTCCGAGCCGCAGTCCGGCTCGGTGATCGCCATCGCGGCCCACACGCCCTCGAAGCGTTTCAGTTGCTCGTCGGACGCGACGGACGCGATCGCCGAGTTGCCGAGGCCTTGCCGCGGCATCGACAGCAGCAGCCCGACGTCGCCCCAGCACATCTCCATGATCGACAACACCGACGACAAGTTCGATCCGTTAACGACGCCGTCCTCCGCGCCGGCGGTCCGTCGTACGCCGGAGGCGCCCGCGCCGGAACCGTTGCCCGAGGCACCCAGTCCGTCGACCATCGCGGCCAGCATGTCCAGCTCGACCGGGTAGTCGTGCTCGGCCAGGTCGTAGCGGCGCGAGTTCGGCCGCAGCATCTCGGCCGCGACCTGATGCGCCTGGTTGACGAAGGCCCGGAACTTCCGCGGGGTCTCGAGGTTGATCATCAGACCAGCACCGCACCTTCCATCACGCCGATCGCCCGGAGGTCGCGGTACCACCGCTCGACCGGATGCTCCTTCACGAACCCGTGCCCGCCGAGCAACTGAACGCCGTCGGTCCCGATCCGCATGCCCTGCTCGGCGCACAACCGCCGCGCCAGCGCCACCTCGCGCGCGAACGGCAGCCCCTGGGAGGCACGCGAGGCGGCCCGGTACGTCACCAGCTTCATGCCCTCAAGCTCGATCCCGATGTTCGCCACCATGAACGCCACCGACTGCCGATGACTGATCGGCTCACCGAAGGCCTCCCGGGAGTTCACGTACGGCGTGACGTAGTCGAGCACCGCCCGCGCCGTACCCAAAGCCAGCGCGCACCACCCGAGCCGCGACAACCGCACGCACTCGGCATAGTCCTCGACGGTGCCCAGCGGAACCGCCGGTACGTCGGCCAGGATCACCCGCGACAGCGAAGCGGCGCGCAGGCCCATCGACGGCTCGGCCTCGATCGTCACACCGGGATGATCCGGCTCGACGACGAACAGCCGCGGACCGGCGTCGGTCCGCGCGCCGATCACGAACAGCTCCGCCTCGGCAGCTCGCGGGACCAGCGACTTCACGCCGTTCAGCAGCCCGCCCGTGGACCGCGTCGTCAGCTCGAACGGATCGAACAGTGCTCGCGGTTCCAGCAAAGCCAGCGCGGCGGCGGGCACCGAGGAGCCGGTGAAGGCCGGCAGGTACGTCGCCTGCTGGGTCTCGTCGCCCCACAACGAGATCGCGGTGCTCACCGCGGACGGTGCCAGGCACGCGACGGCCTGACCCATGTCGCCGTGGGCCAGCGCCTCGGCGACCAGGACGCCGGTCATCGCGGACCGCTCGGTGACGATGCCGCCGAGGTCCTCCGGCACCTCGATCAGGCTCAGCCCGAGCTCGGCGGACGACTCCAGGACCGACGGGTCGGTCACGCACGCGGTGTCCGCGGCGGCGGCAGCGGGTCGCAGTACGTCGGCGGCGAACTCGCGGACGACGTCGACCATCATCTGCTGGTCCTCGGTCGGCGTCAGGTCGAACCGGCCGGTGCCGCGCGCCGCGGGCAGCCGGGTCGGCGCGGCCGGCTTCGAGACCGCCGCGAACCGCCGCGACAGCGCTCCTGCCGTCCGGAATCCGGTTTTGGTCGCCTCGAACACGGCCCGCTCGGCCGGTTTCCGCAACCCGAACCGGTCGATCGTCCGGGACCGCGCCAGCTTGTTCAGCAGCGCGACGCCGACCCCGATCGCGTCCCGCCTGGTCCGCTCTTGAAGGCTCATGGCCCCACTGTAAACCGAAGTTACAACTCAGGTCACGCCTACCGCGGTTGATAGCCTGACGCCATGGCGGTCAGCATGTCCGATGTGGCCCGGCACGCGGGCGTGTCGCAACGCACCGTCTCGAACGTGGTGAACAACTACGTCCACGTCTCCCCCGCGACCCGCGCCCGGGTCCAGGCCAGCCTCGACGCCCTCGGCTACCGGCCCAACACAGCCGCCCGCCGGTTGCGCACCGGCCGCACCGGCACCGTGACGCTGGCCGTGCCGACGTTCCGCGAGCGGTACTTCGCCGATCTCGCCGAGGCCGTCGTCGCCGCCGCCCGGGACCGCGGTACGACGGTGCTCGTCGAGACCACCGGCGGCCGCCGCGACACCGAGCTGGAGCTGCTCCGCGGCGGCGAGGTCCTCACCGACGGCGTGATCATGAGCGCGGTCTCTCTCGGCCGCGCCGAGCAGCGCAGCGAGCATCCGGTCGTCCTGATCGGCGACCGCGAGCCGGGCAGCGCGATCGACCACATCGGCATCAGGAACCGCGAGGCCGCCCAGGCCGCCGTCACCCATCTCCTGGACACCGGACGGCAGCGGATCCTGCTGCTCGGCGCGAACCACGGCCCGAAACGCTCGTACCAGCTGCGCCGCCAGGGCTACCAGGCCGCCCTCAAGAAGCACGGCATCGCACTCGACCCCGATCTGCTCGTCGACTGCGACTGGACCACGGCAGCGGCCGCAGCAGCCATCATGAAGCACTTCCGGAATCTGAAGCCCGACGGCATCTTCGCGATGAACGACTCGGCCGGCCTCGGCGCGCTGCACGCTCTGCGTCGAGCCGGCGTCGACGTACCAGCGGACACCTCGGTGATCGGGTTCGACGACATCGTCGAGTCGGGCCTCAGCACGCCGACGCTCAGCACGGTCGCGCCGCTGCTCGACGAGATCGCGGCCGGCGCGCTCGACCTGCTCGACGAGCAGCTCGCCGACGACCATGTCCCGCAGCACCGGATGGCCGGCTACGAGCTCCGCATCCGGGAGAGCACCACCCGCTGACCGGCAACCGCCACGTCACGAACCCTTGTGGCCTGGATTTGCTACGTAGTAAATTCCACCGACATGACGCGTACCGCCCTCGCCCCCAGGTTCACCGGAGCCGGCAGCATCGAGTTCGCGGACCACCAGTACCCGGACCCCGGACCAGGTCAGCTCCTGCTCGCCGTCCAGGCCAACGCCCTCTGCGGCACCGACCGCCACCAGTACTACGACGGCTCGTCCGTCGTCCCCGGACACGAAGCCGCCGGCACCGTCCTGCAGGCCGGTGAAGGCACCAGCACGCCGGTCGGCACCCGCGGCGCCGTTTTCCTGATGGACTTCTGCGGCCAGTGCCGCAGCTGCAAGTACGGCGCCACCAACCAGTGCTTCGCGAAGCGCGCCGACATGGGCTTCACCCACGACGGCGGGTACGGCCCCTACGAGCTCGTGCACGAGACCAACTTCTTCCCGATCACCGACGACATCGAGATCGGCAACGCGACCATGCTGCTCGACGTGATGGGCACCAGCGCCCACGCGCTCGGCCGTGCCGCGCTCGTCCGCCAGGACGTCGAGAGCGTCTATATCGCCGGCGCAGGCCCGATCGGCCTCGGTCTCACCGTGATGAGCAAGCTGAAGTACGGCGCGGACGTCCCGGTCTACATCTCGGACGTCGCCCGCTGGCGACTCGATTTCGCCGAGACGTTCGGCGCGGTCCCGCTGCTTGCCGACGACATCTCCGCGGCCGGCCACCCGGATGTCGCGTTCGATGCCTCCGGCAAGGAGTCCGCGCGCCGCGCGGCTCTCGACATCATCGGCAAACGCGGCGCGTTGATCTGTGTCGGCCACGGTGAAGGCGTGACCCTGAACGCCTCCGACGACCTGATCGGTCCCGAGCACGCCGTCCTCGGCAGCGAGTACTTCCGGTACGACGAGATGCCCGGCAACCTCGCGCTCTTGTCGGCGCACCAGGACCTGATCGCCCGAGTGATCAGTCACCGCTTCCCGGTCTCGGACATCGCCGAAGCGTTCCGGCTGTTCCTGGCCGGTGAGACCGGCAAGGTCGTCATCACCCAGGAGAGCGCCGCATGAGGGTCGCGGTCGTCGGCGCCGGCGGCTGGGGCGAGCACCACGCGCGCATCTTCTCGCGGCGCGCGGACACCGAGCTGTGCGCCGTCGTCGGTCGCACGCCCGAGAAGACCCGGCGCCGGGCGGAGCGGTACGGCGCCACGCCGTACAGCGATCTCGGCCTCATGATGGAGCGTGAACGCCCCGACCTCGTCACGGTGTGCCTGCCGAACGAGGACCACTACGACGTCACGCTGCGCCTCGTGCGTACCGGCGTACCGCTGCTGGTCGAGAAGCCGCTCGTCTTCGACCTGGCCGAGGCCGACGCGCTCCTCGACGTGGCCCGCGACCGGTTCTTCGCGATCAACTTCAACCACCGGTACGCCGAACCCGTGCGCCGCGCGAAGGCGCTGATCGACGCGGGCGAACTGGGCGACCTGATCTTCGCCACCTGGCGCTTCGGCGGCGAGGCGAACCGCGGCGGGTCCCCGCACGCGAACCTGATCGAGACCCAGTGCCACGGCTTCGACCTGCTCGAGCACCTCGTCGGCCCGATCTCCGCGGTCTCCGCGCACATGACCGACAAGACGTACGGCGCGTTCAGCACGGTCGCGCTGGCTCTGGACTTCGAGAACCGCGCCGTCGGCACGATGCTCGGCACGTACGACTCCTCGTACGCCTACCCGGACACGCAGCGGATCGAGATCAACGGCACGAAGGGACGCGTGGTCATCCACGACACCGTCCGCGCGCTGACGTTCTCCAAGGCCGGCGACCCGGTCGAGCAGCGCTGGCACTCGACGTACTTCGACGACGAGGCCCGCGACTTCGCAGGCACCTTCGACCGCCACGTCGACGCGCTGCTCACCGCACTCCGGGCCGGCGACCCGCCGCCCGTCCACGCGAGAGCAGGCCGCCGCGCGCTCGAACTCGCGCACGCAGCGATCGACTCGCACGCGACCGGTCGGGCAGTACGATCCAATCCATGGACCGGACCAATGCACTCGTAGAGCGCCTCTTCCGGAACGCCGGTGCGGCCCTCGAGCTGTACGCCGTCTACCTCGGCGAGCAACTCGGCCTGTACCGAGCACTCGCCGAGCACGGCACCGCCACGTCGGTCGAGCTGGCCGAACGCACCCGCACCAACGAGCGCTACATCCGCGAGTGGCTCGAGCACCACGCGGTCAGCGGACTCGTCGACGTCGACGACGCCACGGCAGCGCCGACCGAGCGGCGCTACACCCTCCCGGCCGAGCACGTTCCGGTGCTGGCCGATCCGGACAACGTCGACTACCACGGCTACAAGGGAGTCGAGCTCGCCCGCGCGGCGCGGATGCTGCCCGACCTCGTCGAGGCCTACCGCACCGGTGCCGCGCCGCCGCACCAGCCGTGGGAGCCGGAAGGGCGCGCGGAGTTCAACCGGCCGACGTACCTGAACCTGCTCGGCAAGCAGTGGCTCCCGGCGATCCCCGAGATCGACCAGCGCCTCCGCTCCGATCCACCGGCCCGGGTCGCCGACTTCGCCTGCGGCACCGGCTGGTCGTCGATCGCGATGGCGCAGGCCTATCCACGGATCACCGTGCACGGCCTCGACCTGGACGAGGACGCGATCGCCGCGGCGCGCCGGCATGCCCGCGACACCGGACTGAGCGATCGGGTCGGTTTCTCGGTGGCGAACGCGTCCGACGCCGCGCAGACCGGGCAGTTCGACCTGGTCACGATCCTGGAGGCGCTGCACGACATCCCGCGACCTGTCGATGCGCTGCGCAGCGCGCGGCAGCTACTCGCGCCGGGCGGTTCGGTGCTGATCCTCGACGAGCTGGTCGAGGACGAGTTCACCGCGCCGGCGTCGGAGCTGGAGCGTTACCACTACGGCTGGAGTCTGATGTCCTGCTTGCCGGAGGCGATGGGCGATCCGGAGTCGGCCGCGACCGGCGCGGTGATGCGCCCGGCGACCTTGCGCCGCTACGCCACGCAGGCGGGATTCGCCGAGACGCGGACCCTCGCGTTCCAGACCGCACTGTTCCGCTTCTACCGGCTCATCCCGTGACCGCGTCCGCCTTCGCCTGGAGATAGCGCTGCTCCGGGAGGCTCGTCGTACGGCGGGCCGCGGCCAGGTAGTGCTCGTGGGCCAACGCCTGCTCGCCGGCGCGCTCGTACAGGTGGGCGCGGACCGCGTCCAGACGATGAGTCTCGGTGATGAGCTTGTCGTCCTCGAGGGTCGCGAGCAGGTCGAGGCCGGCCTGCGGACCCTCGACCTGGGCGAGCGCGATCGCGCGGTTGAGCGTCACCATCGGGTTCGGGGCGAGCTTCTCCAGGACCAAGTACAGCGCGAGGATCTGCCGCCAGTCGGTCTCCGCCGCGCTCGGCGCCTCCGCGTGGACGGCGGCGATCGCGGCCTGCAACTGATAGGGCCCGGCCGCGCCGCGGCGCAGTGTCTCCAGGGTCAGGTCGGCGCCCTCGGTGATCTGCGCGCGGTCCCACAACGACCGGTCCTGCTCGTCGATCGGCACCAGGCCGCCGTCGGCCGTCGTCCGGGCGGCCCGGCGCGCATCGGTCAGCAGCATCAACGCCAGCAGGCCCGCGACCTCGCCGTCGTCGGGCAGCGCCGATCGCAGCATCCGCGCCAGGCGGATCGCCTCGGCGGTCAGCTCGACGCGCTGCAACTCCTCGCCTGAGCTGGCGGTGTACCCCTCGTTGAAGATCAGATAGAGGACCTGCAGTACGACGCGCAGCCGCTCGGCCTGTTCCGCCGGCGGCGGCAGCTCGAACCGGCTGCCGGCCGCCTTGATGCTCTTCTTCGCCCGGCTGATCCGCGGCGCCATCGTCGCCTCCGGCACCATGAACGCGCGGGCGATCTCCGCCGTGGTCAGACCGCCGACGGCCCGCAGCGTCAGGGCGACCTGCGAGGCCGGAGTCACTGCCGGGTGGCAGCACAGGAACAGCAAGGTCAACGTGTCGTCGGTGTCCGGCGCCTCGTCCACGTCGGCGGCCGGGGACACGAGCTCCTCCGGGCCGGCCATCGCCGCAGCGTTGTCCTCACGCCGGCGCCGCGCGCTCTCGCTGCGGAACGCGTCTGTGAGCCGACGCGTCGCGACCGTGATCAGCCAGCCGCGCGGGTTCGCCGGTACACCGTCCACCGGCCATTGCGTCGCCGCCGCCAGCAGCGCCTCCTGCACGGCGTCCTCACACAGGTCGAACTGCCCGTGCCGCCGCGCCAGGAACCCCAGCACCTGCGGCGCGAGCTCGCGCAGCAACCCCTCCACATTCACCCCGCCGAGCCTACGCGCCGAGCAGCCCGCAGCTCGACAGTACGTATACGTCCACTACGCCCGATCGGCGATGTCGCTGAGCGTGCGCGGGGCGGGGCCGAGCGAACACATCCTGTCGAGCTGCCGACTCAACCGTACGACCAGCCCGACCAACCGTCGGCGTGGATCGTGATCACCGGGCCCCGGGGCGGGTCGGCCTCGTACTGCGGGTACTTCGCCGCCAACAGCTCCACCGCCGCCGCGTGGCCGGGCATCACCCGCGCGACGCCGTCGACCCGGACCCACCACAGGTGCGTCCAGTCCTCGGCGTACTCGTCCACCAGGACGGCGACCCGCTCGTGTGCGGCGATGTTCCGCAGCCGCTTCAGCGCGGTCGTCGACTTCGGCTTCTGATCGACCGCGATGAACAGCTCGTCACCGTGAACGACGTAGGTCACCGGCACTACGTGCGGCCGGAGATCCACCCCGACCGTCGCCAGCCGCCCGACCCGAGCGGCCGCTACCCGAGCCCTGCAGGTCGCCTCGTCGAGTCTCACTTCTGCAGGTGGCGGAGAGCGGCGGCGGGGAGCTTGCGGGTGAGAGGGCCGAGCAGGGAAGCGTCGCGGAGGGCGGTGCGGGCGGCGAGGTGGCCGCAGGCGCCGTGGACACCGCCGCCCGGGTGGATCGCGGAGCTGCCCAGATACAGGCCGTCGACGAAGGTGCGGGCGCTGCCCAGCCCGATCGTCGGCCGGAAGATCAGCTGCTGCTGGAGTTGCATCGTGCCGCCGCCGACGGCGCCGAGGCCGAGAGCGGCGTTCCCGGACTCCAGCCCCGACGGGCGCTGCAGGTCCCGCGCGACGACCAGGTCGCCGAACCCGGGTGCGAACCGCTCGATCGCGCGCTCCATCCGGCCGGCCAGCTTCTCCGCGGACGCGTCGTCGGCGACACCGCGCGGCAGGTGCGCATACGCCCAGACCGCTTCGGCGCCGTCCGGCGACCGGGTCGGATCCGACTTCGTGGTCTGGCCGATCAGCAGGAACGGCTGGGACGGCACCCGCCCGGTGTCCAGGTCGGCGGACAGATGCACCAGGTCGTCGGCGGTCCCGGCGAGGTGGACGACGCCGGCCGACCGCGCCTCGGGTGACAGCCACGGGATCGGTCCGCTCAGCCGGAAGTTCAGCTTGACCGTCGGGTAGTCCCACTCGAACCGCTCGTCGAGATCGCGGCGCAGACCGGCCGGAACGAGTGCCTCGGGCAACAACTCGCGGTACAGCACCGGCGCGGACGTGTCCGCGACCACGGCCCGCTCGACGGCCACCGTCTCCCCCGAGGCCGTGTGGACGGCGGTCACCCGGCCCGCCGACACCTCGAGACCGGACACCGGCGTGTCCCCGACCAGCAGCGCACCTGCCCGCTCGGCCCGTCGTACCAGCGCGCCGGACAAGGCCGAGGATCCGCCCGCGGCGACCGGGAAGCCGACGTCCTGGGCGAGCATCGCGAGCAGCCAGCCCATCGTGCCGCTGACGGCGCCCGACAGCGACGCGTCCGCGTGCAGCGCGTTCCCGGCGATGATCGCCGGCCCGTGCCGCCCGTCGAACAGCTCCTGGCCCATCCGGTGCATCGGCATCGCCATGAACCGCGCGAACCGGAGCAACTCCCCCGCCGAACCGAGCTTCCGGGCCAGCTGCACGCCCGGGCCGATCGGCGGCCAGGTGGTCAGCAGCGCCTTCAGCAACGGCTCGCGGATGGACACGTACTGCTGGTAGAGCCGCAACCATGCGTCACCGTCGCCCGGGTGCTCGGCGCCGAGCGACTTCGCGGTGTCCTCCGGATCCGGGTGGATCGCCGCCGCGGAGCCGTCGGTGTCGAGCAGATGGACCAGCGGCAGCGGAGCGTGCGCCCACTTGAGGCCGAACTTCTCCAGCTCCAGCGCCCGGATCACCGGTGACGCGACCCCGAGGGGATAGTTCGAACTGAAACGATCGCTGATCCAGCCGCCGTCCTCGGTCGACCGGACGGCGCCGCCGAACGTGTCGGCGGCCTCCAGCACCAGCACGTCCCAGCCGGCGTCGGCGAGCGTGATCGCGCTCACCAGCCCGTTCGGCCCCGACCCGATCACCACGGCATCAACACTGCGCGGGAGCATGCTTCGACCTTAGCCGACCACGCCCCGCGGACCTGTATCACTCACCAACACGCGCCGAACGACGCCTCGGGCCCTCGCGGGAGCGGACGCCGGCCCGGCTGCCGCAGGTTGCTGAGTGGTGGGGGTCCGGGCCGGTCAGCCCCGGTGGGACTCGATCTCCCGCATCAGGGTGGTGAGCTCGCGAGCTCGGCCGATCATTGCCGGGTCGGCCATGCGGCCGTCCGGTAACACGATCACTCCGCCGTTCGCGATGTCTGCCTTCTCGACCGCGGCCAGCAGTTCCTGCGCGGCGGTGATCTGGGCGGGGGTCGGGGTGAATGCCTCGACGATGGTCGGCAACTGCCGGGGGTGGATCGCCGTACGGCCGACGAAGCCGAGTGTGCGGCCCTCCTCGCAGGTACGGCGGAGGCCGTCGAGGTCGTGCACGTTCGCGTACACGGACATCATCGGTGCGCCGAGACCGGCGGCTCGGGACGCCGAGACGAGCCGGCCACGGGCCCAGGTCAAACCCTCCGGACCGTCCACGCCGAGCGCGCTGGACAGGTCCGCCTCGCCGAGCGCGACCGCGACGACCCGCGAGTCGGCGGTGGCGATCTCGAACGCCCGCTCCAGACCCAGCGGGGATTCGATCAGCGCGGTGATCCTTGCCGACGGCACCTTGTCCAGCACCGCGTGGACGTCGGCCGCGCGCTCCACCTTCGGCACCCGCAACCGCACCTGCGGCACGGCGCGGATCGCCGCCAGGTCGTCCTCGATCCAGGGCGAATCCAGCGCATTCACCCGGATCTCGACTGGCCCGCGGGCGTTCGCGGCGACCCAGGCGACCGCCCAGCCGCGGGCGTCCGCCTTGTCGGCGACCGGTACGGCGTCCTCCAGGTCGAACACCACCAGATCAGGGCCTGCGGCGACAGCTTTCGCGAACCGGTCCGGCCGGTTCGCCGGTACATACAGTGCGGTCAGCACCTCAACACCCCCTCACACCACTCCAGCTGCCCGCAGCGCCGCCACCTGATCCGGCGTCACACCGATCTCGGCGAGCACCTCGTCGGTGTTCGCACCGTGCGGCCGCCCGGCCCACTTGATCTCCCCCGGCGACTCGGACAGCCTGAACAGCACGTTCTGCATCTGCACCGGGCCCAGCTCGTCGTCGTCCACGCTGACGATCGTCCCGAGCGCGGCGTACTGCGGGTCGGTCATGATCCCGCGGATGTCGTGCACCGGCCCGACCGCGGCCTCGGCCTTCTCGAACTCCTCCATCACGAGCTCCAGCGACCGCGCCGCGATCCACGACCCGACCGCCTCGTCGAGCTCGTCGGCGTGCTGGGCGCGCTCGCGTCCGGTCGCGAACCAGGGCTGCGCGACCAGATCGGCGCGCCCGACCAGCGTCAGCACCCGCTCGGCGATGCTCTGCGAGCTCGTCGACACCGCCACCCAGCGGCCGTCCGCGGTGCGGTAGACGTTGCGCGGAGCGTTGTTCGACGAGCGGTTCCCCAGCCGGGGCTGCACGTACCCGGTCTGCTGGTACGCCGTGATGCCGCCGCCGAGCATCATCAGGATCGGCTCGATGATCGCCATGTCGATGACCTGCCCGGCCCCGGACCGGTCCCGTCCGCGCAGCGCGACCAGGACGGCGTACGCCGTGGCGAGCGCGGTGATCCCGTCCGCGAGGCCGAACGGCGGCAGCGTCGGTGGGCCGTCCGGCTCGCCGGTGACTGCCGCGAACCCGCTCATCGCCTCGGCCAGCGACCCGAACCCGGGACGCCGCGACCACGGCCCGACCTGCCCGAAGGCCGTCACCCGCGCGATCACCAGCCGCGGGTTCGCCGCCAGCAGCACGTCCGGACCGAGGCCCCAGCGCTCCAGCGTCCCGGGCCGGAAGTTCTCCACCAGGACGTCGTTCTGCCGGACCAGGTCGAGGAACACCTCCCGGCCGCGGGACAGGTCAAGTGTCGCGAGCCGCTTGTTCCGGCCGAGGGTCTTGAACCAGAGCCCGACACCGTCCTTCGAGGCGCCGTGCGTGCGCGCCGCGTCCGGCCGGGACGGGTGCTCGATCTTCGTGACGTCGGCGCCGAAGTCGCCCAGGAAGGTCGCTGCCAACGGCCCCGCGAACAGCGTCGCCGCCTCCAGCACCTTCACGCCGTCGAGTGCAGCAGGTCTCATCCCGCGCACCTGAAGCCGATGGTCTGCGAGCGGTCCAGTCCGCCGCCGGTGAGGACCAGCTTGAAGCTGACGTCCGGCTCCTGCGGGCCGCCGTCGGCGTACCAGTCGGAGCCCTCGGCGACGTAGTGCGAGCCGCCCTTCAGGATGCAGAACCGGCTGCGGCCGTCGCGGTGCTCGCTCTCGGTCAGGTTCCACACCAACGGCTCGCGCCGGGTGAACCCCTCGACGAGCGCGGCGACCTGCCACTCGTCCTCGCTGGGCAGCCGTCCGCCACGCCAGGCGGCGTACGCCCGGGCGTCCGGCAGGTCGACGTACGTCACCGGCTGGTCCTCGGTCCCGGGGACGGGCGCGCCGTCGACCCAGTGCTTCAGGAACCGGTTCGCGACGAGCGGACGGTAGCCGGTCGCCTGCAGGAACGTCAGGTACTCCGCGTTGGTCACCTCGGCGACAGCCACCGAGCATCCCGGCAGCGACACCTCACGCGTCACGGTCTGGATGTCGTGCAGGCGAGGCGGCAGCGGCTTCCACTCCTCGACGTACGGCGCGGTGTCGTACAGGCCGGTCTCGCGCCGCCGGTGCCGGACGATCAGCGTCTGCTCCCCCGCCGGTACGTCGACCGCCGGGCCGATCTCGGCGGGACCGGCGACCGGTGGCGCGACGACCCGCTCGGCCGGCCGCATCGGGAACGCGGACTCGTCGACATGGGCGCGCGGCATCGTGCCCAGCCGGCGCGCGGTGGCCCGGCAGGAGGCGCCGGCCGTGGCGCCGACGCGGACGATACCGGCCACGCCGCGGCCCGGTACGACCAGATGGACACCGTCGTCGTCCGCGGTGATCGGGACGCCCGTCGTCACGTCGTACCAGTCGCCGACCTGGTCCTCGGAGCGCAGCACGATGCCGTCGAAGTCCTCGTCGTGGCGGTTGATCAACGTCCAGAACGTGATGTCCGCCAGGTCGAACCGGGACCCGTGGACGCCGTGGTCGCGGGCCTTCTCCGGGATCTCCGGCGTCAGCTGGATCCAGTCCCCGTTGATCAGCACCGGCGCGAAGGCCCGTTGCGCGGCGACCATCCGGCGCAGCGTCGCGCGGTCACGGGCGTTCCACCCGACCCACGCCGAGAACACCGACTCCCAGACCAGCATGCCGACGCCGTTCACCCAGGCGGACTGCAGCTCGTCGCTGTGGTCACGATTCCACCGGCGGGTGTGGTGCATCATGTGCCGGCGCTCGAACAGGTGCGCCCGCAGCACGCCGGGCGCGTCCGTGTCGGCGAACCACTGCGCCCAGGACAGCGCGTGGTCGCCGATCCTTGCCATCGGCAACCGTGACTCGCCCTCCAGCGCGATCGCCGGGTTCGCCTGCCGGATCGCGCGGGTGAACTCCGGGTCGCCCTCCTTCAGCGTGTCCAGGAACACACCGTCGACCGTGTAGTCGGTGACCAGCGCAGCGAACTCGTCGGCGTCCGAGCGGTCCGCGCGGCGGGTGCCGACGTCCCACGGGTTGTAGTCGAAGAACACCTTGAGGCCGAGCCGGTGCAGGTCGTCGATCAGCTCACGCAGCCCGGGGACGTCGCGGTAGAAGTCGAACTGGTTGCGGTCGTCGATCCCGATCACCGGGTAGGCGTGCCAGAGCACGATCGCGTCGTACCCGCCGAACTCGGCGATCCCGTGCTCGACGAACTTCTCCGGCGTGAAGCGCCCCGTCTCAACGTTGTAGAGCAGGTCGTCCCAGAGCCAGACCAGCGCCACCGAGTACGCCGTCTGGGTCCAGGCGCGACCGGGTTCGTCGTAGTGCGAGCCGTCGTACCTGGTCCGTTCGAAGGCGCCGAACCGCCACTCGGCCAGCTTGGCGCGCCACCGCGGCAGGTCGGCGGGGTCCTCCGGGGCGCCGAGGATCTTGGCGTCGTCCAGGAACGACAGGTCGGCCCGGAGCCCGAGATCGACCTTCGCCGGAAGGTCGATGGGCCGCGGTTCGAGCGGATTCACAGGTACACCTCCGCATAACGCGCGTCGATTGCATCCCCGTGCGGCACGGAGGGAATCGCCCCCGCGGCCTGAACACTCAATGAAGCAGCAACGGTAGCGCGTCGGACCGCGTTCGTCAGGTCGCTTGCCGTGATCGAGTCGTTAGCTGATTCGGCAGCCAACGTGGCGGCCAGTACTCCGCAGAACGTGTCCCCCGCCGCGGTCGTGTCCACGACCTCGACCGGTACGCCGGGAACCGCGATCTCCTCGGCCTCGCGGGTCAGGATCACCGCGCCCGCCCCGCCGAGCGTGACCACCGCGGCCGGCACCTGCTTCAGCAGCGCGGACCGGTCCGGCCCGGCGATCGCCTCGGCCTCGGACTCGTTCACCACCAGCAGGTCCACCTCGGCGAGCAGCTCGTCGGGGAGCTCCGCGGCCGGTGCCGCGTTGAGCACGAAGTACTTCGCCGCCGCGGCCGCCGCCTGCACCGTCGGGAACGGGATCTCCAATTGAGAAAGAACGATTTTCGCATCGCCGATCGCGGTCAGCGCGGCCGCGGACAAGGTCAGCCCGCCGTTCGCGCCCGGGGCGACGACGATCGAGTTCTCACCGCCGTCCTCGACCGTGATGATCGCCGTACCGGTCGGGGCGTCGCTGGTCGTCGCCAGCGACAGGTCCACACCCTCGAGCGCGTCGCGCAGCAGCGCGCCGCCGTCGTCGTCACCCAGCGCGACCACCATCGCCGTCCGGGCGCCCGCGCGGGCCGAGGCGACCGCCTGGTTCGCGCCCTTGCCGCCCGGACCGCGCGTCATCGCACCGGCGAGAACCGTCTCACCCGGACGTGGAATGCGCTGAACCGGCAGCACAAGATCCACATTCGCGCTCCCCACCACCAACACATCAGCTACCACGACAGGCTCCACCCCGGGCCACCTCCACAGTCCTCCGCGCCAGCTCGTCGATCGCGATCTGGTTCATCCCCGGGAGGCTGGTGGCCACCCGATTGTCCAGTGGTGCGGACCACTCTGCCGGAACCCCGCGCGTCGCGCCAAAAACCGCGCCCACGGTGGCACCGGCCGAGTCGGTGTCCCAGCCGCCCATCACCGCGCGGCCGATCGCCGTGGTGAAATCCGGAGCGGTCAGCGCATACGCGGTGAGGGCGGTGTTGTTCACCGCGTGCACCCAGTGCAGGTCGCCGTACTCGTGGTGCAGCGCGTCGAGCGCGTCGTCCAGCTCGGCGTCGGCGAGGCTGAGGCCGAAGCGGACCGCGCGGGCGATCGCGCCCTGACCGCCCACCACGTCGAGGCCGGCGACCGCGGCCTCGACCGGATCGTCGAGCACCAGCGCGGCCGCGGACATCGCGGCCACCCAGAGCGCGCCGTCGACCCCGGCGCCGGTGTGACTGAGCCGCGCGTCGACCAGCGCGAGCCGCGCGGCCGCCGTGCGGTCGCCGGGATGCGCCCAGCCGTAGGCGTCGGTCCGGATCTGGGCGCCGATCCACTCCCGGAACGGGTTCCCGACGACGGCCGCGCGGGCCGGCTCGACCCCTTCCAGAAGGTTGCGGTAGGCAACACGCTCGGCGGTGAACACGCGGCCGGCCGGCAGGTCGCCGAGCCAGCTCTGCGCCACGTCCTCGGTAGTCATGTCCGGCCCGAAACGCTCCATCATCAGCAGCGCCAGGATGGCGAAGTTGATGTCGTCGTCCTCGGGCATGCCGTCGATGACCTCGCGCAGGCTGTTCACCTTGGACCGCCGGTTCCACGGCCAGCGCCGCTGCACCTCGTCCGGCACACCGGCCGCGGTGATGTACTGCGACAGCGGCCACTGACCGGAGGTGGCCAGAATCTCCCGGATACCCTCGCGCGGGATCTTCTCCACCGGCTTGCCGAGCAGGTTCCCGGCCATCCGGCCGAGCCAGGCGTTCAGCGTGCGGGTCTCGAGATCGACCGGCTCACCCAGCGACGGCAGCTCCGGGATCACCGGCTCGCGCCAGTCTCCGGTCCGGGCGTCGAGCACGTCCAGCAACTCGCGGGCGAGTGCCCGCAGCGCGGGCGTCGCGGGCTCGTCGGAGGCGCCCGACACGGGCGCGTCCGTGGTCCCGCCGGCAGCCAGCCAGCGGGCCTGGACATCCGTGACGTCGACGCCCTCCGACCGCGCCTGGACCAGTTGGTGCGGGAGGAGGTCCTCCGGCTGCACCCAGGTCAATCTCATCGAGGCTCTTCCTTCCCCTGTTGCGCCAGGCGAAACGCACACCTGGATCGTTCAGTCGGCGCGGCCTGATACTTCCGGCCATGTCCCGAACAGCTGTCACCCGCCGCAGCTTCTTGACCGGAACCGCCGCCGCGCTCGCTCTTACCGGAAACCTCCCCGAACTTGTCGATGCGGTAGGGATATCGCATCGCACCGACAACCGACCGCTGTTCACGCTCGGCGTCGCGTCGGGCGATCCGCTGCCGGACGCCGTGGTCATCTGGACCCGCCTCGCGCCCGGTCCGCTCGAACCGTTCGGCGGGATGGACGACCGCCCGATGAACGTCGAGTGGGAGGTCGCCGAGGACGAGTCGTTCCGCAGAGTGGTACGCCGAGGTACGGCGCACGCCCGTCCGGAGTACGCGCACACCGTGCATGTCGACGTCCGGGGACTGCGGCCGTGGCGGCACTACTTCTACCGGTTCCGCGCCGCCGGTCAGATCAGCCCGGCCGGTCGGACCCGGACCGCGCCGGCGCCGTCCGACGAGCCGGCCGTGACGCTGGCGGTCGCGTCCTGCCAGGCGTACTACGACGGGTTCTACACCGCCTACCAGGACGTCGTACGCCGGGAGCACGATGTCGTGCTGTTCCTCGGCGACTACATCTACGAGGTCGGCGTCGGACCGACCGCCGGCGTCCGCAACCAGTCCGTACCGGTCGACTTCGCCGGCGAGATCTTCTCGCTCGACGAGTACCGGGCCCGGTACGCGTTGCACAAGACCGACCCCGACCTGCAGGCCGCGCACGCGGCGGCGCCGTGGATCGTCACGCTCGACGATCACGAGGTCGAGGGCAACTGGGCCGGGTACGTGTCCGAGGACGGCATCCCGTACGACGACTTCCTCGTCCGCCGGGCGAACGGGTTCCGGGCCTACTGGGAGCACATGCCGCTGCGTCTCGACCAGTCCCCCGACGGCCCGTCGATCCGCCTGCACCGCCACCTCCGGTACGGCCGTACCGCCGACCTGAGCATCCTCGACACGCGGCAGTTCCGCGACGACCAGACGTCGACCGGTGGATGGCTGCCGCCGGACGAGGTGTCGACCGACCCGGCGCGCACCATCACCGGCGCCGCCCAGGAACGCTGGCTCCTGGACACGCTCGGATCCTCCACGAGCCGCTGGAACGTCGTCGCGCAGCAGGTCGCCATGGCCCAGCTCGACCGCAAGACCGGGCCGGAGCTCGAGCTTCCGATGGACACCTGGAACGGGTACGCCGCCGCGCGCGATCGCGTGCTGTCCGGCGTCCGGGACCGCGGCGTCGGCAACTTCGTCGTCCTCACCGGCGACCTGCACCGCAGCGTCGCCTCCGACCTGCGGGTGGACTTCGCGGATCCGTCCACGCCGGCGATCGGGTCCGAGTTCGTCACCACGTCGATCTCGTCGGGCAAGGACGGTGTCGACGCCGACGCCACCGGGCGCGCGCTGCTCGCCGAGAACCCGCACGTCAAGTACCAGAACGTCCAGCGCGGCTACCTCAGCTGCCGGCTCGACCGGACGCAGTGGACGTCGGAGTTCCGTGTCGTCGACCGCGTCGTCACGCCCGGCGGTACGGCGTCCACGCGCGCCACCCTGGTCGTCGAGGACGGCCGTCCCGGAACCCATCTCGCCTGAACGGACCAGCCCATGCTCCGACGCATCGCCCTCGCCGCCGTCCCGCTCACACTCGTGGTGCCCGCCGTTGCCGTTGCCAGCGGCAACAACCAGGTCGAGATCAGCGCCACGCCGCAGCCCGTGGAAGTCGTGCCGCTGCCGTGCTTCCCGGCCGGGAAGCTGACGCTCGGCATGACCAACACCGGCCGCAAACCCACGATCGCCGACCTGCGTGTCACCGGGGACGCCGCCCTCACGCTGTCCCGGCACCAGTTCTCCAGCTACCTGCCGGTCGATCAGCTCGTGAAGGCGCCGCTCGAGGTCACCGTCCCGCGCGGCACCGCGCCCGCGACGTACTCCGTCGACCTGACCGTTGGTAAGCAGCACCTGCAGGTACCCGTCGTGATCAAGCCCGTCCCTGCGCGCGACAACCTGCTGCTCGGCGAACAGGCCGTCGCATCCTCCACCAATGGCAACATGCGCTTGTGCGGCGGCGTCGACGGCAACGCCGACTCCGAACAGTGGGGCGCCAGTGGCTGGCACGACAACACCAAGGGCGTCTTCCCCGACAGCTACGGCGTCGACTTCGTCCAGCCGACCGCCATCGGCCGAGTCGTCCTCCAAACCCTCGACTCGGCCAAGTACCCCGCGGCCGTGATGGGCATCCGCGACTTCGATGTCCAAGTCCGGAACGACGGTGTATGGACGACCATGGAGGAGGTTCGGGACAACACCGCAGGCCGGCTGGTCATCACCTTCGAGCCCCGCGCGGTCGACGCCGTCCAGCTCGTCATCCACGACTCCAACGACCACGGGTACTCCCGGATCGTCGAGCTCGAGGCGTACGCCAACTGACATTCAGACCAGCGCATCCAACGCGGCCGCACGCCGGGCCCACCGCTCGGCGTCGGCCGCCCGGATGTCCCGTACGACGGACGCCATGACACGACCCGGCGCCACCAGATCGGTCTTGCTGGCCTCGGCGATCCGCTCCGCCCAGTCGGACGGTACGCCGTCGTGGCCCTGCAAAGCTCCGGTGACCGCGCCCGCCATCGACGCGATCGAGTCCGCGTCGCGCCCGTAGTTGGTGCCGCCCAGGACAGCCCGCCGTACGTCTCCCTCGGCGACCAGGACGAACCCGAGCGCGACCGGAAGCTCTTCGATCGCTTTGGTACGGCTCGGCCGGCGGGCGTCCATCGACAGCTCACGGTAGTTCGGACCGACCGTGTCGTACGGCTCGATCGCCTTCCGTAGCACGGGAATCGCCTCCTCCCAGTCCGTCACGCCGTCGGCCGCTTCGGCGACCGCCTCGACGGCCCTCCGAGTGCCGTCCTTGGCCAGCGCCACAGCAGCCTCGACCGCCGACGCGGGTGTTGCGCCCGGCGTCATCGCCGCGGCGACGGCGGCCGCGAACACGCCGGCCGCCTCCCGTCCGTAGCTCGACTGGTGCGCACCGGCGACGTCGAGCGCCTCGGCGTACGCGCCTTCGGGATCGCCGGCGTTGGCGATCCCGACCGGTGCCATGTACATCGCCGCACCGCAGTTCACGATGTTGCCGACACCCGCCTCGCGCGGATCGACGTGCCCGTAGTGCAGGCGGGCGACCAGCCACTTCTCGGCCAGGAACACCCGCTGCAGCAGCAGCGCGTCGGCCTCGAGCTCGGGGACCCAGCGGGTCCCGTTCAGCATCTTCGGCACCAGCGACTCGGCGACCGCGTAGGCGTCCAGGTGCGACCGGCGCTCGTCGTACACCTCGACCAGGGCGTGCGTCATCAAGGTGTCGTCGGTGATGTGCCCGTCGCCCTTGTGGTACGGCGCGATCGGGCGGGCGGTCCGCCAGTCGTCGTACCACGGGCCGACGATGCCGGTCACCCAGCCGCCGTGCCGCTCCCGGATCGCCTCCGGTGTCCAGCCTTCGACGGCTCCGCCGATCGCGTCACCGACCGCGGACCCGACGAGGACCCCCGTTGCCTTCTCCTCGATCAAGGACATCAGTTGTTGACCTGACCCCATCCGTCGCTCAGTTTCTTGCCCAGCGCCGCCGCGTCGGTCTTGTTCGCCAGGTACTGCTGGAACGCCGGCGTCGCGATCTGGTCCTTCCACTGCGGGTAGTTCTCCACGCTCTGGAACGGCGCCTTGGTCAGCTCGGCGCCGCTGGCCAGGATCTGCTGCCAGCCGTTCTTGCCGCCGGTCGCCTGCTGCACCGCGTCCCGCGCCGCCTGGGTGGTCGGGATCAGCCAGTCGCCCTGACCGACCGCGGCCAGGTTCTCGGCCTTCATGAAGTAGTCGATGAACTTCGCCGACTGCTCGATGTGCTTGCCCTCGGCCGGCGCCGACAGCGTCTGCGGGTTCGCGGCCTGCTTGCTGCTCGTGCCCTTCAGCGGCGGCAGCACCTCCCACTGGAAGGTCTTCGGCGCCTCCTCGAGGATCTGCTGCGCGACGTAGTTGCCGGCCACGACCATCCCGTACTTGCCGGCGTAGAACCCGGGCAGCACGTCCGAACCGCTCTGCGTCAGCGACGTCGGGTCGATCGACTTGTCGTCGTAGGCCATCGCGTGGATCCGCTTCGGCACCTCGAGCTCGGCGTCGCCGATGGTCGCCTTCGCGTCCTTGCCGGAGCCGTCGAAGTACTTCGCGTCGAAGTTCAGGCCGAGGTTCAGCATCGTCGCGGTCGGGCTCTTCAGGCCCCAGCCGAGTCCGAACTTCCCGCCCGCGGTCAGCTTCTTGGCATCGGCGGCCAGGTCGTCCCAGCTCAGCGAGTCACCGGTCGCAGTGATCCCGGCCTGCTTGAGCATCGCGGAGTTCGCGAACACGACGTACGACTGCAGGAGCGTCGGCGCGGCGTAGATCTTGCCGTCCTTGGAGACCGTGTCCCAGACGCCCTGACCGACGGCGTCCTTGGTGTCCTGGCTCAGGTACGGCGAGAGGTCCGCGAGGTAGCCCTGGTTGACGAAACCGGTGATGTCGGCGGACTCGTCGTGGATGATGTCCGGCGCGGTCCCGCCCTGGAACTGGGTGACCAGCTGGTCGTGCACGGAGTCCCAGCTGCCCTGCACGTACTCGACCTGGATGTTGGGGTTCGCGGCGTTCCAGTCCGCGACGATCTTCTTGGTCGCGGCGACCGTGGTCTTCTGGAAGGCGAGGCTCTGGAACTTCAGCGTCACCTTCTCGGTCGACGACCCCGAACCGCTGTCGTCGCTGTTGCCCCCGCACGCGGCGAGCGTCACCAGCGCTCCCGCCGCCAGCAACGCGGTCAATACCTTCTTCATTATCTCTCCTAACCTTTGACTGCGCCGCTCAGCAAGCCGGAGGTCAACCGGCGCTGAAGGAAGGCGAAGAACACGAGACTGGGGACGGTGGCCAGCACGGAGGCGGCGGCGAGCGGGCCGAACTGCACCTGGCCCTCGGCCCCGACGAACCGGGCGAGCACCAGCGGAAGGGTCTTGAGTTGCGGGTCCTGCAGCAGGACCAGGGCGAAGAAGAACTCGTTCCACGCCGAGATGAAGGTGAACATCGCGGTCGCGATCAGGCCCGGCCGCAGCAGCGGCATCACGATCGAGACGATCGTCCGGACCCGGCCGGCGCCGTCGACGGAGGCCGCTTCCTCGAGCTCGCGCGGGACCGCGGCGACGTACCCCTGCAGCATCCACAGTGCGAACGGCAGCGACCAGACCATGTACACGATCACCACGCCGGGGATCGTGTTGGTCAGGTGCAGCGGGCGCAGGATCATGAACAGCGGGATCACGATCAGGATCACCGGGAACACCTGGCTGACCAGGATCCACCCGTTCGTCAGCGGCCGCAGCCGGCTGCGGAACCGGGCCAGCGCGTACGACACCGGGAGCGCGACGATCAGCACCAGGATGGTGCTGTAGATCGAGATCTGCAGGCTGTTGCCGAGACCGCGGACCAGGCCCTGCTCGTTCAGCGCGTCGCTGTAGTTGGACAGGTCGAAGTGCTTCGGCAGCAGGCTGGGCGTGATACTGGCGAACTCCTGCGGCGACTTCAGCGAGCTGGAGATCAGCCAGAGCAGCGGGAAGCCGAGGAAGACCAGGTAGCAGACGACGGCGACGTACTGCAGGAAGCGGGTCGCGGGACGCGTACCCAAGCGGCGCCGCCTCATGCCTCGCTCCTCAGCCGGTTCCGCAGGTAGAAGAACAGGAACGCGATGATGATGACCACCATCACGTCGCCCATCGCCGCGGCCATCCCGAAGTTGCCGTAGCGGAACGCCTCGTTGTACGCGAACAACATCGGCAGCATCGTCTTGCCGCCCGGGCCGCCGGCGGTCAGCACGTAGACCAGGCCGAACGAGTTGAAGTTCCAGATCATGTCCAGGCTGGTGATCGCGACGATCACGGTCCGCAGCTGCGGAAGCGTGATGTTCCAGAACTGGCTCCAGGCGCCGGCGCCGTCGACCGCGGCCGCTTCGTACAGAGTGCGGTCGATGCCCTGCAGG
The DNA here is from genome assembly GCF_040610875.1 of Kribbella sp. NPDC003505. Classification (NCBI taxonomy): domain Bacteria; kingdom Bacillati; phylum Actinomycetota; class Actinomycetes; order Propionibacteriales; family Kribbellaceae; genus Kribbella; species Kribbella sp. NPDC003505. The sequence goes on from NZ_JBEXNA010000009.1 coordinate 223,998, forward strand.
CCGGCGAGCAGGGTGATCGTGGTCATCGGCATGCCGACCCAGATGCCGACGACGATCACGGCCGGGAGCGCGGTGTTGAAGTCGCCGAGGAAGTTGATCGGATGGTCGGTGAGGTGCAGCTTCTGCAGGATCTCGTTGACCGGGCCGTTGGTCGGGTGCAGCAGCAACCGCCACATGATCGCGACGACGACCGGGGGCATCGCCCAGGGGATCAGCGCGAGGGTGCGCGCGACGCCGCGGAATTTGAGGTTCGTGTTCAGCAGCAGTGCGAGGCCGAGCGCGGCGACGAACTGCAGGATCGTGACCGACAGGGTCCAGATCACGCCGATCCGGAACGAGTCCCAGAACAGGTCGTTGTGCAGGAGTTTGGCGAAGTTGTCGAAGCCGACGAAGTTCGTGTCGACCCGCAGGCCGGCGCGGGCGTCGGTGAAGCCGAGCGCGATACCGCGGATCAGCGGGTAGACGCTCAGGATCAGCACCGGCAGCAAGGCGGGCAGGAACAGCAGGATCGCTTCCCGGTTCTGCCGCGGCTTTCGGCCCTTCTTCGTCACCGGCGCCGGCGGCGCGGTCACTGTTGCCGTCACGGCGTGGACCTCCTGATACTCAACGACGGCTGGACGACGATGCGGCGCGGCGTCCGGTCGTTGTCCTCGATCCTTGCCAACAGCAACTCAGCCGCCCGGCGGCCACGTTCGGCGGAGCCGAGGTTCACACTCGTCAACGGAGGGAAGCTCTGCTCGGCCAGCTCACTGTCGTCCATCCCGACCACCGCAACGTCCTCCGGCACCCGCAACCCGACCGCCGCCAGCTCGTGCATCAACCCCACGGCCAGCAAGTCGTTCGCACACACCACCGCATCGAACCCGACCCGCTCCGCACCGGAGGTCGTCAGCAGCTGCCGTCCGGCAGAACGTCCTGCGGCGAAGGTGAAGTCGGCTGCCTCCGTGGCGGCGACGGGCTCGAGGTTGTAGGCCTTCAGGGCTTCGGTGAAACCCTTCGCGCGGGCCGCACCGGGAACCGTGTCGGCGGGACCGTTCAGGAACGCGATGCGCGTGCGGCCGCGGGACGCCAGGTGGTCGACGGCGAGCAGCATGCCCTTGGGTGAGTTCGCCCGCACGGTGTCGACACCCGCTTTGGCCGGGACGTTACCGGCGACGACCACCGGTACCTCGCATTCGCGGATCGACTTCACCAGATCCTCGTCGACGCGCAGCGGGCTGATCAGCAGACCGTCGGCGTACCCGCGCGCCATCCCCCGAACCAGCGCGACCTCGTCCACCACGTCCGGCCCGGTCGTCGTCACCACCAGCCGGTAGCCGGCCGCGGCCACGACCTCCTCGACCGCCCGCATCATCGTCACGTACACCGGGTTGCCGACGTCCGCGACCGCCAGCGTCAGCTGGAACGTCCGCCCGACCTTCAGCGACCGGGCCCGCGCGTCCGGCACGTAGCCGAGCTCCGACACCGCCCGCTGCACCCGCTCGACCATCTCCTCGGTGGCCGGCAGCCCGTTCAGCACCCGCGACACCGACGCCACCGAGACCCCGGCCGCCCGGGCCACCCCAGCGATCGTCGGACGACTCACGCCGACCTCCTGTAATCGTTCTTGTAATCGTTTACAGGCCAGACAGTAGGACGCTGAAGCTTCCCGGTCAACATCACGCAGCTCACATCCCCCACCGCAACCGGACCGTGACCTCACGGCGCAGAGGAGGGGCGGGTCAGGGCCGCGCGGTGAGAGGTGGGCCGAGGAGTCGGGTTTGAAGCTCGGCTTCGGTACGTTCGAGCGTCTCGGCGGTGACGGGGTCGGCGAGCATGCGTTGGAAGCGGCGTTCGAAGCCGGCGGGGGCGAAGAGGCACAGGAGGCGGACCGGCTCGGTGCCGAGGTTGGCGAGCGTGTGCGGGGTGTTCTTCGGAGCGCACGCCCAGGTCCCCGGTCCGCCGGTGAGTACTTCGTCGCCCAGCTGCACGGTCAGGTCGCCCGCGAGGACGTAGAAACCTTCCGCATGCGTGGGGTGCAGATGCAGTGGCGGGCCACCGGACCCGACCTCGAGCGTCATCTCGACGACGCTCAGCGCACTGTCGCTGCCCGAACTGTCGAGCAGCACGCGCAAGGTCTCACCGGCGGCCGGCCGTACGACGATGCCGCGGTCGAAGGTCATGCCCAGTCAGTTGCCCGCTCGGTAGAGCAACCATGCGTCAGCCATCCGCTGCGCCTGTCCGGGCGTGAACTCGGTGTAGCAGGAGTCGTAGGAGTAGTCCATGTAGTTGTGGATCGGGTCGTCGCCCGGCGCCTGGCAGGTGTCCTTGCCGGCCGGGCATCCGGAGGTCGGCGTCTTCTCCGCCGGGGTGTCGTCGACGAAGTCGCCCTTCGAGCCACACTTGCCGGCGAACGTGTGTTCCAGGTTGAGCCAGTGCCCGACTTCGTGCGTCGAGGTCTCACCCTGGTCGTAGCGTCCGGCGTACGTGGTCGACGTACCGAGGAAGGACTCCCAGTCGATCACGACGCCGTCCAAGTAGGCCTGGTTGGTCGTCACGATGCTCGGTAGGTAGGCCCATCCGAGGTAGTCGCCGGCGGTCGTCGAGTACAGGTTCAGGTCGCCCGCTCCGCCGGTGCGCAGAGCCTGCTTCATGTTCTTCTCGTCGGCACCGCCCGGGTTCGCGGCGAACCAGGCCGCGTTGTCGGTCCGCGTCACGCCCGCCAGCGTGAAGCTGAACCCGGTGCGGGCTCCGCCTTCACCACCGGCGTACGTGTTGTTCAGTACGTCGATCTGCGCCGCGATCTGGGCGCTCGTCAGGGACCCGATCGTCCCGTTCGTGACCACGTGGAAGTACACCGGGACCGTCGCCCTGAACCCGGGCTTGGCCTTGCCCTGCGCCGACGCCGGCAACTCCTGGGCGACCTGCCCCAGGTTCGGCTCCCGCGGCCCTCCGCGCGCCGCTACGACGCTGTCCTCCGAGACACAGGCGTCTCCGCTCGGCAGGCTCGTGGCCTGACTCTGCGTCCCACTCAGTCCGGCGCCCACCAGTGCCACGACGGCGACCGCCCGCGCTGCTCTGTTCCACTTCATGACTGCCCCCTGCCATGAGTCGGTCCCCCAGGCAATCCGACTCTAAGCAGGGCAGCCGTACGGCGGAAGGGCTACTCGTCGTCCTCTTCGGCGCCCGGGCGCTCGGCCCACGGGGTCTCCTTGGCGGGACGGACGACGATGAGCTTGTCGCCGGCGGCCAGGACCGAGACGTTGGAGTCGTAATACCGGTGCACCTTGCCGTCGCGGACCACCGAGACCACCCGGTCCGGTACGGCGGACGGCGGCTTGCCTACCTCGCGACCGAGGACCGGGCGCTCGGCGACCTCGAGGCCCTCGCCGTAGGTCAGCAGGTCCTCCATCACCTCGCCGAGGTTCGGGCTGACCGCGGACAGTCCGAGCAGCCGGCCGACCGCCTCCGACGAGGTGACCACGGCGTCCGCGCCGCTCTGCCGCAGCAACGGCACGTTGTCCTCCTCGCGGACCGCGACCACGACGTGCGCGTTCGGGTTCAGCTGCCGCACGGCGAGCGTGACCAGCACGGCCGAGTCGTCCCGGTCGGTGGTCACGATCACCTCGCGCGCGGTCATCACCTCGGCGCGGCGCAACACCGTCCGGTTCGTCGCGTCGCCGTGGAAGGCGGCCATCTGGTCGTTGCCCGCGTCACCGATCGCCTGCGCGCGCGGGTCGATCACGACGATCTCGTCGCGTTTCACGCCGTTGCTGATCAGGGTCTGCACCGCGGCCCGGCCCTTGGTGCCGTAGCCGACGACGATGGTGTGGTCCTTCATCCGTTTCCTCCAGCGCGTGTCGCGCATGATCCGGCGACCCTCGTTGGCCAGCACTTCCAGTGTCGTACCGACCAGCACCACCAGGAACGCGATCCGCAGCGGAGTGACGATGAAGGCGTTCACCAGCCGGGCGGTCGGCGTCACCGGCGTGATGTCGCCGTACCCGGTCGTGGTGAGCGTGACGGTTGCGTAGTAGATCGCGTCGATCAGGTCGACGCTGCCGTCGTAGCTGTCCTTGTAGCCGTCACGGTCGACCACCACGATCAGCACCATCACGGTCAGCAGCCCCAGCGCGATCAGAAATCGGCTGAAGAGCTGAAAGAGCGGCGAGCGCGTGCTCGCGGGCAGGTTGACCAGCAGACCGTGGGGGTTCCGACCGGTGGGAAGGGGTGGCACGGGTCTGACGATATTGCACCGGCGGTCGATCCACCGCATGCGACAGGCTCCGGTCGGACAGTGCGACACTCACCATCAGACTGTCGCCGTCCCGGATCACCCGGGAGCGCATCCGCAACCGCTCCAGGGTGCGCAGCATCGCGTGGTTCTCCGGCTGCACCATGCAGACCACGCGGTCGGCGCCGAGGGCCCGGGCCTCCCCGACCACCTGGCGCAGCAGCCGCAGCCCGAGGCCCTGCCCCTGCCAGCCGTCCTCGACCAGGACGGCGATCTCCATCGTGGTGCTGCCCAGCTCCTCCCACGGCGCGGCCGTGGCCATCCCGATCACGGCGTCGTCGACACACGCGACGACCGACACGCCGCCGGCCGGCGCCGACAGGTGCCGTGCGGTCCGGGCGGTCAGCTTCGGCATCGGCACGTGGTAGCGCCGGGTGCGGCTCTCGTACGAACACCGGTCGTGCATCGCGACCACGGCGTCGGCGTCCTCGACGGTCGCGAGCCGCAGGTCGGGTACGCCGGTCCCGGGCCGCGGCCCCTCCGGCGTCTCGAACCGCTCGGCCAGCCGGCCGGCGATCTCGACGAGCACATCCGCGCGGGCCCACTCGGCCGGCGTGTACTCGTCGAACCCCTGCAGGTTGCCCAGCTCGTCGTCGACCGACACCGGGTCGTCGATCAGCCGCAGTACGGCGCGCAGGTACCGGGTGGGGGCGTCGCTGAGGACGTCGGCCTGGCAGGGCCGGACCGTCGTCCGGACGCAGCCGGCCTCGGCCGCCAGCGCGGTCAGGTCGTCGGCGGTCCAGCCGACGCCGGTGGAGACCACCAGCTCGTCGACGGCGCCGGTCTCGGCGGTGAAGACCTCGAGGCTGAGAATGTTGATTTCGTCCGCACCACACCGTGCAGCGAGTTCGGCCAGGGCACCGGGCCGGTCGGCGAGTTCGGTCCTGATCTTCCAGAGCATGCGGACGCCCTCCCTCGTGGAAACGTCCTTCCACTCTGCGTCCGGCCTGTTGCCCGGCCGGGTCCGGGATGTTACGCGCGCGTCAACGTTTCCGGCGGACCAGCAGCAGGATGTTCGGCCGCTGGGCGGTCAGGGCGGCGGCCGGCTCACGATTGTCGAGGTCGGCGTGCCGGAGCAGCTCGGGGTAGCTGCTCTGCGGTACGGCGGGGTAGGTCGTCACGATCGCGTCGCCGGAGAACACGAAGAAGATCGCCTGCCCGTCCTTGATCACCTTCAACAAGGACCCCTCGCGCACGGTGAGAACGTGCTCGACCGCCTTGCGGCGCGCGGACCGCTTCGCCCAGGCCGCCTGCAGCGCCTGCTGTGCGGGCTCGCGCCCGTGCCGGACCGCCTCGACGACGAGCGGTCCGTACCGCACGCCGTACTTGACCAAGTTCTTGGCGAGCTTCCCGTTCGCCTTCCCCGCGCCTGCCATGCGTCGAGCCTACTGACTGCGCCGGGTCGGCATGCGGTGCCGCACGGCGTCAGGCACCATGGAGGCCGTGAGCACCCCCAACCCGCGTCGGCCGGTGATGCCCGGCAACAAGCTGTTCGAGTCGCTGCCCGGCGCCGCCGATCCGGCGACCGTCACCGAGGCCGCGCACCGGACCGCGGAGTTGCTGGTCCGCGGGGTGCGCAAGTCCGAGGACGCCGAGGTGCACGCCCGGGTGGTCAAACTGGCCGACGAGTACGGTCTCGACGAGCTCGCCGAGCTGTGGTCCGACTCCCCCGCCGACTCGCTGCCCGGGGCGCTCTGGCGGCTGTACGTGCTGCGGTCCTGGGTGCACTCGAACGCCGAGGCGGTGTCCCGCGAGTTCGCCACCGGCCGTAAGTACGCCGAGGTGCACGCCGTCGTCGCCGGCGTCGCCGAGCCCCCCGGCCCCGCCGAGGTGCGGGACATGGTGGACGCCGTACTGCGCGGTGTCGCAACCGGTGACTTCGCGACCACACTGGATCGCGCGGCGGCGTTCGCGCGGATCGTGGCGACCGGACGCGCCCATCTCGCCGACGACGGCCACGACCAGGTGCTGTCCGCGTCGAAACTGGTCGAGACCGCTGACCAGCTGCAGACCGCGGCGCGCGCCGAACGCGCCGGGAACCTCTGGTAGTTGCACGCGGCGCCGACGGGTGTTATAACGTCTCGCTGCCTGGATTCCCAACAGGACAAGGGGTTTGGGCACCCGCTACACTGTTCGAGGTGTCGGGCCGGTGCAAGCCCCGGGTCCCAAAATAAGCCGCTACGAGCGGCCACGCGCCGTGAGGCGCTTCCCGGTCCGGCACCCTCTTCTCTTCCCTCTCGCGTTGCCTGACGCAACGACATGTCCACGGTCGCCGGCTGCACCCCCGCAACCCGGCCGTCTCCAGCTCAGGGGTCGATCGGGGACACCCCTCTGTCGGGATCGCCTGATCCAGGTCAGACTCGAAGGAGACAACCGAACAGGCTGGGGGCCGTTGGATCGCCGGGAGGGGCGATGGTCGGCATGGTGGGGACCGCAACGGAAGTTGTAAACGCAGAGGACGTCGTACGGGTGTACGGCGAGGGGGACACGGCCGTCGAGGCGCTGCGCGGGGTGGGCGTCCGGATCGAGCCCGGGCAACTCACGGCGGTGATGGGACCGTCCGGATCGGGCAAGTCGACGCTGATGCACATCCTGGCCGGGCTGGACCGCCCGACCTCGGGCTCGGTGCGGATCGACGGCATCGAGATCACCACGCTCGGTGACGACGCGCTCACCAAGCTCCGCCGGCAGCACATCGGCTTCATCTTCCAGTTCTTCAACCTGCTGCCGATGCTGAGCGCCCGCGACAACGTGCTGCTGCCGCTGACGATCGCCGGCACGAAGCCGGATCCGCAGTACTTCGACGACCTGATCGAGCGCGTCGGTCTCACCGACCGTCTCGACCACCGGCCCGCCGAACTGTCCGGCGGCCAGCAGCAGCGCGTCGCGATCGCGCGAGCGCTGGTCTCCCGGCCGACCGTGGTGTTCGCCGACGAGCCGACCGGCAACCTCGACTCCCGGACCAGCGGCGAGATCCTCACGCTGATGCGCTCCTCGGTCGAGGAGTACGGCCAGACGCTGGTGATGGTGACCCACGACGCCCGCGCCGCCGCGCTGGCGGACCGGGTGCTCTACCTGGCCGACGGCACGATCGTGAAGGAGACCGGCCGGACCAGCCAGCACGAGATCCTGCAGATCATCGACACGCTGGACCTGCAGTGATCAGGTTCGCGCTGCAGGGGCTGCTGGCCCGCAAGCTCCGCACGGCGCTGACCGCGATCGGCGTCGTGCTCGGCGTGGCGCTGATCTCGGGCACGTACGTCCTGACCGACTCGATCACGTCGGCGTTCGACTCGATCTTCACCGAGAACTACAAGAACACCGACGCCGCGATCACCGGGAAGACCGCGTTCGAGGCGGCCGACGACGGCACCGTCGTCACCGCGCCGCCGTTCCAGGCCGGGCTGCTGGACAAGGTCCGCGAGCTGCCCGAGGTCGGCGCGGCGGGCGGGGTGGTCAGCGGTGAGGCGCAGCTGATCGGCAAGGACGGCAAGGTCATCGTGTTCGGCGGCGCGCCGAACATCGGCTTCAGCGTGGATCCCGCGCAGCCGCAGTTCAACTCGCTGACCCTGGTGTCGGGTGCGTGGCCGGCTGCCGGCCAGGTTGTGGTCGACACCCAGACCGCAAAGAAGAAGGGACTCGCGGCCGGCGACATGGTCGGCGTCCAGGCCCGCGGTGCGGCGCAGCAGATGCGGATCACCGGGCTGGTCGAGTTCGGTGCGGTGTCGTCGATCGGCGGCGCCACGCTGGCCGGGTTCGACCTCGGCACCGCGCAACGGTTGTTCGGCAAGATCGGCAAGCTCGACCAGATCCTGATCGCGGCCAAGTCCGGCGTCACGCCGCAGCAACTGGTGGACGCCGTCCGGCCGATCCTGCCCGAGGCCACCCAGGTCCGGACCGCCGACGAGCAGGCCGCGGAGGATGCGGCCGGGACGACGACGTTCCTCAACTTCCTGAGGACGTTCCTGCTCGTGTTCGCCGCGATCGCGCTGTTCGTCGGGTCGTTCGTGATCGCGAACTCGCTGGCCATCACGATCGCCCAGCGCACCCGCGAGTTCGCGACCCTCCGGACGCTCGGCGCCTCCCGGCGGCAGGTCCTCGGCTCGGTGGTGCTCGAAGCCCTCGTCACCGGTCTGGTCTCGGCGATCGTCGGGCTGTTCCTCGGGCTCGCGATCGCGACCGGGCTGTTCAAGCTGTTCGACGCGATCGGGTTCACGCTGCCCAACAACGGCCTGGTCTTCGAGACCCGCACGATCGTGGTCGCGCTGCTCGTCGGCGTCGTGGTGACGACCGTGGCGAGCCTGCGCCCGGCGTGGCGGGCGACCCGGGTGCCGCCGATCGCGGCGGTCCGCGAGGGCGCGGTCCTCGCTCCCGGGCGGCTGCACCGCTACCGTCCGGTCGGCGCGGCGCTGCTCGCGGCCGCCGGCGTCGCCTGCGTCCTCGTCGGACTGTTCGCGGACGGGCTGAAGACGAGCACCCTGCTGTCGCTGCTCGGCGCGGGCGTTCTGCTGCTGTTCATCGGGATCGCCGCGTTCTCCCCGCGGCTCGTCCGCCCGCTGGCCGCGGTGTCGGATCCGGTGGCGCGCTGGGCCGTCGTCGTATTGACCGCGCTGATCTGGCCGATCGTGCTGGTCCCGATCTGGGCGCTCCGACGGCTGTTCGGCGGGCATCCCGAGTTCCCGCGCATCCTGCCGGACGGGCCGGCGGTCGCGATCGGCGGCCAGAACAGCCGCCGCGATCCGCACCGGACCGCGTCGACCGCTGCCGCTCTGATGATCGGGCTGGCGCTGGTCACGCTGGTCGCGACCTTGGGCGCCGGGCTGATCAAGCCGTTCGAGGACGCGGTCGACCGGATCTCCAGCTCCGACTACGCGATCACCGCGCAGAACAACTTCAGTCCGCTGCCGCCGGCGGTGGCCGAGAAGGCTGCGGAGGTGCCGACGGTCCAGGAGGTGACGAGCGTCCGCGGCGGCCAGGCGCAGGCGTTCGGCAAGACGATCTCGATCACCGCGATCGACCGGACCGCACCGCAGCTGCTCAGCTTCGACTGGCAAGCGGGCTCCCAGGCTTCGCTGGCCGAGTTGGAACCCGACGGCGCGATCGTCGACGCCGACTACGCCAAGCAGCACGGGCTGGGGCTGGGATCGGCGATCACCTTGCAGATGGTGACCGGGAAGCAGTTGCCGTTCCAGGTGCGCGGCATCTTCAAGCCGCCGGCGGGTGGTTCACCGTTCGGCAACGTGACGATCTCGACGGCCACCTTCGACTCCGCCACGCCGCAGCCGCAGAACATCTACACCTTCCTCACCATGCAGGGCGGGGTGACCGCGCAGAACACCGCCACGTTGAACGCGGCGATGAGCGCGTTCCCGAACGCCAAGGCGGTGACCATCGAGCAGTTCAAGGACGCGCAGACCGACAGCATCAAGAGCCTGCTCAACGTGCTCTACGTGCTGCTGGCGCTGTCCGTCGTGGTCAGCCTGTTCGGCATCGTGAACACCCTGGTCCTGACCGTGTTCGAGCGGACCCGTGAACTCGGCATGCTGCGGGCGATCGGGTTGACCCGAGGACAGGTGAAACGGATGATCCGCCAGGAGAGCGTGATCACGGCGCTGATCGGCGCGGTGATCGGCATCGTCCTGGGACTGGTGCTGGCCGCACTGCTCGCGGCCCGGCTCGACGAGATCTCCTTCACCGTGCCGGCCGGCCAGCTGGTGATCTTCGCCGTCCTCTCGGTCGTCGTCGGAATCTTCGCCGCCATCTGGCCGGCCCGGCGCGCGGCCCGGCTCAACCCTCTGGAGGCGCTGCAGTACGAGTAGTTCTCCGCAAGTCGGTAACCCCTTGCGCTGTTAGCTTCGCTGACTGTGAAGCGGATTGGCGTTGTCGGGATGGTTGTCGTGCTCGCCGGGTGTTCGACGGTCGATTCGAAGGACATCCGGACCAGCGGGATCACGGCGAACTACGTCGTCACGCTGCCGGAGACGGCCGAGGCCGCGCAGGTGAGCGCGTCGTACCGGGTCGGCACCCTGACGTTCGTCGAGCTCGGCGACGGCGAATCGGTCAGGTCGTCCGGCGGCGGCAGGACGGTCGAGCTCGAGCGTCACCACACCGCCGGCGTCACCGACTACACCGGCCAACTCGACGGCGTGGTCCAGGCAGGTACCGAGGTCACCTTCGACCTCACCCGCGGCAAGGGCGACGACTCCGCGCCGAGGTCGACGGTGAAGCTCCCCGAACGCGTCCGCCTGACCGCTCCGCTGGCCGGTACGACGTACTCGCGCCGCGCCGCGATCCCGGTCCGCATCGCCACGGGCCCGTCCGACCGCCCGTCGATCCTCGCCTGGACCGGCGACTGCATCCAGCCCGACAGCCTCGAACTCGAGCCCGGCCACACCTCCGCGACCATTCCGCCCGGCTCCCTCCGCCCGTCCCTCGCCACACCTACTCCCGGCGTGAAGCCACCCACGAGCTGCCCCGTCAACCTCACCCTCACCCGCCGCACCGAAGGCACCCTCGACAAAGCCTTCAAGAACGGCCACATCACCGCCGAAACCCAGTCAGCACGCCGCATCACCTCTACGCCGTAGGCACACCAGAGCGTTACCGGTGGGCTACTTTTCGGCTACTTTCGCGAGGACGTGGGTATGCCTGTGGCAGACAGCCTCAGGGACGTCCCGCCCATGACCCCTCCGGAAGGAACCCCTCATGCGCCGCCTTCCCCGCGCACTTCTCCCGTGCGCGCTGATCGCCGGACTGCTGCTTCCTGCCGCCCCGGCCGCTGCTGCTCGTGGTGAGTTCGACATCCAGGCCCACCGCGGTGGGCTCGGGCTGACCGTGGAGAGCACGATCGCGTCGTTCTCGCACGGGCTGCAGCTCGGTGTCAGCACGCTGGAGCTCGACGTGCAGATCACCCAGGACGGGTACGCCGTGGTGACCCATGACCGCAAGGTCGACGGCAAGAAGTGCCGTGACACCGCGCCGTACACCCCGGGCGACCCCGAGTACCCGTACGTCGGCAAGTTCGTGAACACGCTCTCGCTGAACCAGGTCAAGCAGCTCGATTGCGGCTCGCAGACGCTGCCGAACTTCCCGGGGCAGCAGCCCGACCCGGGTGCCCGGATGCCCGAGCTGCGGGACGTGTTCGCGCTGGTGCACCGGTACCACGCGGACAGCGTGAAGCTGAACGTGGAGACCAAGGTCGAGGCCGGAGCACCGTCCGAGACCGCGCCGCGCGAGCAGTTCGTCCAGGTGGTCGCCAGTGAGATCCGGAAGGCGAACATCGCGCGCCAGGTGACGATCCAGAGCTTCGACTGGGGTTCGCTGATGCGGATGCGCGAGGTGATGCCGCAGCTGCCACTGGTCGCGCTCGACAACTACAACTTCCTGCAGGTCGGCCAGCCCGGGAAGTCGCCGTGGCTGGGCGGTATCGACATCGACGACTTCGGCGGCGACCCGATCAAGGCGGTGAGGTCGTTCGGCGCGTCGGCGATCTCACCGGTCGACGGTTTCCCGCAGGGCGGCAAGATCTCCGACCCGGCGTTCCGCCCGTACTTCACCAAGGCCACGGTGGACGCCGCGCACCAGGCCGGGCTCAAGGTGATTCCGTGGACCGTTGACGACCCCGCGACGATCCAGTGGTTCGTTGACCAGGGCGTCGACGGAATCATCAGCGACTACCCGGACCGGGTGCGGGAGGTCGCCCGGGCCAACCACTTGAAACTCCCGAAGTCGTACGACGCCCCGGCCGTCAAGGCGCTGCCGTCGGCGCACGCGCACAACGACTACGACCACCGCCGGCCGCTGCAGGACGCGCTCGACCGTGGCTTCAACAGCGTCGAGGCGGACGTCTGGCTGATCGACGGCGAGCTGCGGGTCGCCCACGACCTGGAAGACGCGCAGCCCGGCCGCACCTTGGAGAGCCTGTACTTGAAGCCGCTGGCGGACCGGGTCCGCGAGAACCACGGCCAGGTCTACAAGCACGGCAGCGGGTTCCAGTTGCTGATCGACATCAAGAGCGACGGACCGTCGACGTACGCCGCGGTGGACAAGGCCCTGGCGCAGTACCGCGGGATCAGCACGATCTTCGTCGACGGCCGCGTGTTCCGGGGCGCGGTCACCTCGGTGATCAGCGGCAACCGCCCGCTGGACGCCATGAAGGCGCAGAAGATCCGCTACGCCGGGTACGACGGACGCCTCGGCGACCTGCAGTCCGGCCTGCCGGCGTCGCTGATGCCACTCGTCAGCGACAACTGGACGAACGTCTTCACCTGGCAGGGCGTCGGTCCGATGCCGGAGAGCGAGAAGACCAAGCTGCACGACATCGTGGTGACGGCCCACCACGCCGGGTACAAGGTCCGCTTCTGGGCGACCCCCGACGTACCGGGTGCCGCCCGGGCGGCCCTGTGGCGCGAACTGGTCGCCGCCGACGTCGACTACATCAACACCGACGACCTGCACGGTCTGGAGGACTTCTTGCGCGGCTAGGGCTTGACTTCCGTGAGGGCGACGAAGTCCCCGCCCTCACGGAGGGCCCTGCGCTGCTTGACGGCACCGTTGCCGTCGGTCAGCGCACGCTGGATGCCTTCCTCGACAAGGTCGGACGCGCCGAGTTCTTGCAGCGCGGGCGCCGCATGGCGTCGCAGCCGTTCCAGGACCTGGGCCATCGGTAGCGATTCGGCCGTCAGCACGTCCAGCCCGTCGCCCGTGACACCGTCCCGCGCAGCGAGCCAGTACGCCGCACGGAGCACCTCCGGCTCCAGCGTCGGGCCTCGGCCGCCGTCCTCGAGCGCGATCATCACCACAGCTCGGACCAGCGTCGCCAGCAGCACGGTCTCGTCCACTGTCAGCGGTATGTCGCTCACCCGCACCTCGACCGTCGGAAGGTGCGTCGACGGGCGGATGTCCCAATAGACCATCTGCTCGTCCATCAGAGTCCCGGCCGCCATGTGCATGGCCACCATGGCCTCGTAGTGCTCCAACGACTCCAGGTACGGCGGTGGACCGGAGCAGGGCCAGCGTGTGGTCATCAGCCACCGCCAGCTCGCGAAGCCGGTGTCCTGGCCGAGGTAGATCGGTGAGTTCGCTGTGAGGGCGAGCAGTGCCGGCAGCCACGGACGAAGGTGATTGCTGACGCGGACAGCTGTCTCTTTATCCGATACGTCGACATGGACATGACAGCCGCAGACACCCTGCTCCCGCGCCAGCAGGCCCCACCGCTGCGCGAGTTCCTGATAACGCCGCTTCTTGGTGATCGCCTGGGCCGCCCGGCCGTGCGGCGGTACGGCGATGGCCAGCAGCCGCCCGCCCTCGTCCGCGGCCGCCAGCGCGAGCTTGGCACGCATGCCCGACAACGCGGCCCGCAGCTCGGCGGCCGACTCGCAGACCGGGGTGTTGATCTCGACCATGGCCCGGGTGAGCTCGAGGGCGACGTCGAGGTCCTGCACGTCGGCGACGACGGCCTTGCTCCGCGGCAGCGGGTCGCCGGTCGCGGACACGAGGAGTAACTCTTCCTCGACCCCGAAGGACGGTTGTTTCACCCTGCACCAGTACCCGATCGTCAACCAGTTAGGCTCTCCGTCGTGAGTCTGCCAGTTGTCACCGCAACCCGCTACGTGTTGCCGCTGCGGGAGGGGGGATCGCTGCCCGGTGTTGTCGAGGGCAACGACCTGGGGACGTACGTGATCAAGTTCCACGGCGCCGGCCAGGGGCCCAAGGCGCTGGTCGCCGAGGTGATCGTCGGTGAGCTGTTCCGCCGGCTCGGTCTGCGGGTCCCGGAGCTGAAGCTGATCGAGCTCGACCCGGCGATCGGCAAGTCCGAGCCGGACTTCGAGATCCAGGAACTGCTGATCCGCAGCGCTGGGCTCAACCTCGCCGTCGACTTCCTGCCCGGCTCCTTCGGGTACGACGGATCGGCCGGCAACCCGGGTGACGAGGCGATGGCGCGGATCCTGTGGCTGGACGCGTTCGTGGCCAACGTGGACCGGTCGTGGCGGAACACGAACATGCTCGTGTGGCACAAGAACCTGTGGCTGATCGACCACGGGGCCGCGCTGTACTTCCACCACTCGTGGATGCCGGCCGAGAAGTTCGCCTCCTTGCCGTACGACGCGAACGACCACGTGTTCTCGGTCGCGATGCCAGGGGTGGCGAAGGTGGACGCCGAGCTGGCCGCGGCGATCACCCCGGACCTGTTGACCGAAGTGATCGCGCTGGCGCCCGCCGAGTGGCTCGAGGACGGCGACCGGGAGCGGTACCTCGGTCATCTGCTCGCGCGGTTGGCGAACCGGCCCGCCTGGGTGCCGGGAGGTGCGCGGTGAAGCCTTTCGACTACGTCATCCTGCGGGCGGCGCCGCGTATTCAGCGCGGTGAGTTCATCAACGTCGGCGCGGTCCTGTACTGCCGGGCGCTGGACTACCTGGGCGCTGCCTGGGATGTGAATCCCGAACGCCTGAAGGCCCTGGACCCAGCCGTCGACGTTGACGTCGTGTGTGCGTCGTTGGATCAGGTTCGGGCCATCTGCGCCGGTGAAGCGGGCGGAGGCCCGGCTGCTGCCACCTCGATCGGCGAGCGGTTCCGGTGGTTGGCAGCGCCGCGCAGCACCGTCGTCCATCCCGGACCGATCCACAGCGGGCTCACCGACGACCCCGCCGCGGATCTGGAGCGGTTGCTGGACTCCTTCGTGCGTTAGCCCAGTGCCTTGGACACCACGTCACGTGCCTGCGTGAACACCTCGTCCAGATGCTCTGCGCCCTTGAACGACTCGCCGTAGATCTTGTAGAGGTCCTCGGTCCCCGACGGGCGCGCAGCGAACCAGGCCGACTCGGTGGTGACCTTCAGCCCACCGATCGCGGCTCCGTTACCAGGCGCGTGCGTCAGGCGGTCCACGATCGGCTCACCCGCCAGCTCGGTCGCGGTGACCGCATCAGGCGACAGAGCGGCCAGCTTGGCTTTCTGCTCGCGCGTAGCCGATGCGTCCACCCGCGAGTACGCCGATGCGCCGAACCGCTCGACCAGCTTGGCATGGGCCACTGACGGAGTCTCACCGGTGACAGCGGTGATCTCACTCGCCAGCAGCGCCAGCAGGATCCCGTCCTTGTCAGTGGTCCACACTGTGCCGTCGAAACGCAGGAAGCTCGCACCGGCCGACTCCTCTCCGCCGAAGCCGACAGAGCCGTCAACAAGACCCGGCACGAACCACTTGAAGCCGACAGGAACCTCCCACAGCCGGCGCCCCAAGTCACCCACCACGCGGTCGATCAACGACGACGACACCAGCGTCTTGCCGACGGCGACGTCGGGACCCCATTCGCGGTTGCTGAACAGGTACGAGATCGCGACCGCCAGATAGTGGTTCGGGTTCATCAGCCCGGCGTCGGGCGTGACGATGCCGTGCCGGTCGGCGTCCGCGTCGTTCCCGGTCGCCACGTCGTACTTGTCCCGCTGCGCGACCAGCGAGGCCATCGCGTACGGCGAGGAGCAGTCCATCCGGATCTTGCCGTCGTGGTCCAGCGTCATGAACGACCAGGCCGGATCGACCCGCAGGTTCACCACGGTCAGGTCGAGCTGGTGCCGCTCGGCGATCGCGGCCCAGTAGTCGACACTGGCCCCGCCGAGCGGGTCGGCGCCGATCCGCACGCCGGCGTCGCGGATCGCGGCCAGGTTGAGCACCGACGGCAGGTCGTCGACGTAGTGCGCGACGAAGTCGTAGTCCCCCGCGCGCTGCCGGGCCTGCTCGAACGGCGTCCGGCGGACCTGGCGGTTGCCGCCCGCGATCAGCTCGTTGGCCCGGTTCGCGATCCAGCTGGTCGCGTCGGAGTCGGCCGGTCCGCCGTGCGGCGGGTTGTACTTGATGCCTCCGTCGCGCGGCGGGTTGTGCGACGGCGTGATGACGATGCCGTCCGCGTCCGCGCCGGCGCCGCGGTTCAGCCGCAGGATCGCGTGCGACACCGCCGGCGTCGGCGTGAGCCGGTCGGCACTGTCGACCAGCGTCTGGACGTCGTTACCGGCCAGCACCTCCAGCACCGTGCGCCAGGCAGGCTCCGACAGACCGTGGCTGTCCCGGCCGACGAGCAGCGGTCCCGTGGTGCCCTGGCCTGCTCGGTACTCGCAGACGGCCTGCGTGATCGCCAGGATGTGCGCCTCGTTGAACGCGGCGTCGAGACTCGAGCCGCGGTGGCCCGACGTACCGAAGACGACCTTCTGGGCCGGGTTCTCCACGTCCGGAGTGAGGTCGGTGTACGCCGCCAGCATGGCGTCGACGTCGACGAGGTCCTCGGGTTGTGCCGGCTGGCCTGCGCGTGGGTGCATGACCACATGCAATCACACGACGGTCAGCCGCTGTACGGCGTGAGCAACTGGTCGACCGGCGCGTAGTCGTCGGTCAGCACCGGCGCGTCGCCGACGAAGCCGTCCGGCCGGTCGAGGACGTCCAGCGAGGGCCCGAGACGGCGCTCGATCGCCGCGGAATCGATCGGCCGGTCGGCGGCGGCGACCACGAAGTTGCCGCCGCTGCGACCGGACAGCTCGTCCTTGCGCGCGATGACCGCGACGTACGGGAAGACCGCCTGCGCGGTCTTGATCTCGGCCTTCAGGAACTTCGCGTCGCCGTGGTCGATGACGTTCATCAGGTACAGCCCGTCCGGCCGCAGCACGCGGCGGACGTCGGAGATCACCTCGCGGGTGGTCAGGTGCCATGGCACGGACAGCCCGCTGAACGCGTCCATCAGCACCAGGTCCCGGCTGTCCGTCGCCTCGTCCCGGACGCCGAGCCGGCCGTCCTGCACCGTCACCGCGAGCTCCGGTCCGGTCCGGACGCCCAGCTCGCGCTTGTCGATCTCCACCACGGCCGCGTCGATCTCGTACACCTGGTGCTTGCTGCCCGGCCGCGTCGCCGTCAGGTACCGCGTCATGGTCATCCCGCCACCGCCGATGTGCAGCACGTCGAGCGGCTGCCGCTCGGCCCAGGTGCCGTTGATCGCGGCCGCGAAGCTCTTGATGTACTCGAACTCCAGGTACGTCGGGTCGTCGAGGTCGACGTACGAGTGCCGCAACTGGTCCAGGTAGAGGGTCCGGCCGCCGTCCCGGTTCGGGTCTGCGACGACACGGGCGCAGTGGTAGGCAGTCTCGACCTCACACGGCCGCGGCGCGACCAGGGTCAGCGTCGCGCCGATGACCGCCAGAGCGACCGGTTTGACCGCGGACCGCACCCCACGGAGCAGGAAGGTCAGTGCGGCGCCGGCAACGACCAGTGCGGCACCCAGCGCCAGGACGATCGTGCTGATCGGAATGGTCGCCACGAACACGAACCCGGTGAGCACGGTGCCGACGATGCCGCCGACCGTCGCGTACGCGGACAGCCTGCCAACCACGGTGCCGGTCTGGGTCAGCGTGTCCAGCCGCAGCTTGGTCACCATCGGAGTGACGGCCGACAGGAGTGCTGCCGGAGCGAACAGCGTCACCGCCAGCACCAGGAACACAAGGTCGTTCGCGCCGCCTCGGAGCGCCTCACCGGTCCAGCGGACCACTGGGAGGACCAGCATCACCAATGCCCCGCCGAGCAGGATCAGCGGCCCGAGCGTCCGCTGCGGCGGCACCATGTCCGCGAACCGTCCACCGAGGGCCGCACCGGTGGCGATGGCCGCCAGGGCGACACCGATGACCGCGGTGTTCGTCTCCAGGGTCAGCCCGATGTACGGCGCGACCAGCCGGAGCGACACGAGCTCCAGGACCATGACGGCGGCGGAGCTGCCGAACGCCAGCCAGATCGCCAGCTTCTGACCCACCGGCCCGCGCATGTCCACCACATCACCCTATAGAACGGCTACGACTCCTCCAGGCGAGCGATCAGGGTCTTCGGGGCGATCTGGCGATACGCGGTCTCCACCAGGTCCTCGAAATGGCCCCAGTCCACCTCGACGTCCAGGTAGACCCCGAGCCAGCCGCGGTGACCGACGTACGGCGGCCGGAAGAAGTGCTCCGGGTCGTCGGCGACGAGCGACTCCTGGACGCCGGGCGGCGCCGCCAGCCAGACGCCGAGGCGGTCGTCGTGGTGGTGGTCGGCGTACATGACGAACGTCTTCTTGTCCCGGACGAACCACGTCGGCTCGCCGTGACTCGGTCGCTCGGTCACTTCGGGCAGTGCAAGGCACAGGCTGCGTACACGTTCCAGAACGTCCATCTGTTCAGTGTCTCGGTCCCGGGGTCACAACGCCCGACTCGTACGCGTACACGACTGCCTGTGCGCGGTCACGGAGGTCCAGCTTGGTGAGGATGTTGCTGACGTGCGTCTTCACGGTCTGCTCGGCCAGCACCAGTTCGGCGGCGATCTGCCGGTTGGACAATCCCCGCGCGACCAGCCGCAGTACGTCGGCCTCCCGCGGCGTCAGCCGGGCCGGTGTCGCCGGTACGACGGGTTGCGCGCGAGCGAAGTCCTCCACCAGCCGTCGGGTCACGGAGGGCGCCAGTAGTGCGTCACCGGCCGCGACGACGCGTACGGCGGCCGCCAGCTCGTCCGGCGTGGAGTGCTTCAGCAGGAAGCCGCTCGCACCGGCACGGAGAGCGGCGTACACGTAGTCGTCCAGGTCGAACGTCGTCAGCATCACGACCCGCGGCGGTTCACCCGGTGCCGAACCGGCGAGGATGCGCTGCGTGGCGGCGAGTCCGTCCAGGACGGGCATCCGGACGTCCATCAGGATCACGTCCGGCTTCAGCTCGGCGGCCAGCTCGACGGCCTGCGCGCCATCGCCGGCTTGTCCCACCACCTCGATGTCCGGCTGTGAGTTCAGCAGCGCACCGAATCCGGCCCGCACCATCTCCTGGTCGTCAACGACCATGACTGTGATCGCCACTGGCCACCTCCTCTCCGACCGGGATCACCGCATGCACCAGATAACCGCCATCTGGGGTCGGACCGGCGCTCACCGTTCCGTCGAGAAGAGCCACCCGCTCACGCATACCAGTCAGCCCATGCCCGCTTCCCGCCGCCGGTACGACGGGCCGCGGCGGCTTCGCGTTCTGCACCGTCACCTCCAGCTCGCCGCTACGACGCCGTACCGCCACTTGCACGGCAGCGTGTAGCGCGTGCCGCACTGCGTTGCTGAGGCCTTCCTGCACTACGCGGTACGCCGTCAGCTCAACAGCGGGATCGAAGCCGCTCGGCACCTCGCCCACCAGTTGCACGTCGGCACCGGCACGCCGAGTGCTCTCCACGAGCTCGGCCAGCTGGTCCAGCCCGGGCTGCGGGCCGAGCTCCCCTGTTTGCTGGACAGGTTCGCGCAGCAGCCGAAGCACCCTCCGCATCTCTGTCAGCGAAGCCCGTGCCTCGTCGGCGATGCCCGTGAACTCCGCACGTACGGCGTCCGGCACGTCGGGCAACCGGTGCGGCGCACTGTCCGCCCGGACCACCACCACGGACAGGTGGTGAGCCACGACGTCATGCAGCTCGCGGGCGATCCTGGCCCGCTCCTGCAGCCGCTCCCGCTCCGCACGCTCTGCCTTACTGATCGTCTCCTGCTCGGCCAGCCGACGGTTCGTCTCGGCGCGGGACCGGAGGAGGTCACCGACGACCACAGCAGCTGCCGACAGCACGGCCATGGTGATCAGACTGCTCCAGCTGCCACGGTCCGGCGCCAGCTCGATCGCGACAATGCCCACGGCCTGAGTCGCCGCCCACCAGCCGACCAGCTCCCGCCGGCCGAGTCCACGCGCACCCGCGATCGCGAGAACGAACGAGTGCCCGAACGCCGCCGTCGTACCCCACGGCCAGGGTTCGCTGGAGGCGACCGGCGTCGTCAACGCTGCGGTGACGGCCGTGGTGAAGAGTGAAACCACCACGGCCAGCCGCGGCCGCAGCCACGACAGCCCCAGCGCCAGCGCTCGCGCGATCGCCAGTGCCAGCACAGCCCCGAGCGACACGTCGTAGTGCTGCCCGAGGTCCATGACGGTCAGCACCAGCAGCGCCGCGACTCCAAGGCCTGCTACCCACGCCCAGCGGCGGCGCGGCCACCCGTTCGGAATCTGCACGGTTGGACCCTACTCACAGCTGCTGGAGCCACGACCAGAAGAACGCGAGACTGCCCACTGCCGCCACGATAGTTGCCGGGAGCACCCACCTGCGGGAGCCCTCGACCAGGAGCCGCTGCAGCGCCGCGATCGCCCGCAGCACCGCCAGGAAGAGGGCGAGGCACGGCACGGCGATCAGGCCGTGCGCTGCCCACGCACCGGCTCGCGTCGGTCCGCCCCAGGTGCCCGGCTCGACCGGGCCGTGTTCGACGAATCCCCAGAACGGTCCGCGCACCACCGCGAGCACTGCTAGCACCATCACGAACCAGCTCGCCAGCCCGAGCACAGCGGTGAGCAGTCCGTACCCGAAGGCGCGAGCACCGCCGGCGGGCCGCATCCCGAGGCGACGCGCCGCGGTCTCCTCCTCGCCCGCGATCGCGTCCGCCATCGCCAGCATGCCGACGGGTGCGAGCAACGCGCCGTACCGCAGCGAACGAACGAAGCGCTGGATCCTGCCGGGTTCGGCGGTGGCCGCGGGGCGGGTCAGTACGTCGGTCATGGTCATCTCCTCTGTCTCAGGTCCTGAGATCGAGGCTAGGAATTCGGAGCGGCCGGCGCCTCCCGCCGCGGAACCGATCCGGGACCAGTACCCGGGTAGGGGGTTGATGTGACCCAGGTCACAGTGACCACAATGCGTGTCCCGACGTTACACGGTCAGTGCCGAACAGTCCGCACGGCTCGCTGTGCTGCCGACGGCGCGTCCAACAGGAGGTATCCGGACCCCATGCACATGCAGAACCTGGCAGTGACCGCCACGCTGATCCCGGTCTTGCTCCTCGCCGGCTGCGGCACCGACGCCGGCGTCGCCGCGGCCGCGCCCGCGGCCCAGAAGGCGACCCGGACCACAACCGTCGACGAGGCCGTGGGCTCCGACGACCCCGTGCTGAACGCCTACTACGGGTACCGCGTCGCCCTCGACGTGATGATGCGCAGCGGCGGCGCGAAGACCAAGCAACTGGAGCCGGTGATGACGCCGGCGATGTTCCAGGCGATCAGCGCCCAGGCGAAGTACTTCCGCACCCGCAAACTGCGCAACACCGGCACCACCAAGGTGCTCTGGGCGAAGCGCACCCTCGCGTCGAACGGCGTCATGGTCAGCGCCTGCTACGACACCTCCGCCGCGCGCACCGTGAACGTCCGCGGTCGCGGCGTCCTGCCGAACACCACCCCGACCCGCTGGCTCGACCAGATGCGTATCCTCAACCAGCAGGGCCGCTGGGTCGTCGACGGGGGCACCACCACGCCGAGCGCCTGCTGAAACCCACGGCTTTATGCCAGTGGGATCACGATCGCGTGGCCCCTGGGTTCCACCGCACCGGCCCGGGAAGACTTCGCCGTAAGTGCCGGCTAGGTCGAGGGGTCCGCCGATGATCGACACGAGTATTGGACGGTGGCTGCCGTTCCTTGGACGCCGCCGTACGCCGGAAGCGCTGCGCCCACGCGGCACCAGCTCGCGGGTGAGCCGACTCGCCGCGCAGTACGACGCCGACGTCGACGCGGCCCTGCAACGCCTGTGGCCGAAGGCGCGGATCTACCACGATCGCGAGTTCACCCGGGACCGCGCCGACTTCCTGCTGGTGGTCCGCGGCCGCGGCGTGATGATCGAGACCAAGGTCAAGAGCGACCCCGGCCTGTTCCGCGGCTCCACCCTGCCGCCGCTGCTGGACCGCCTGCAGCGCGACGGCCGGCGCCTGGTCGTCCTCGTCAACCAGGGCGACCCCACTCCTGCCCGCGACCTGATCACCACCAAGCTCGGCGACAAGGGCCGCATCGTGGTCTGGTCCGGCCCCCACCACGACACCGAGCTCCGCCGAGCAGTCGAGTCCCTGCTCCAGCAAACCACCCGCCACGCCTGACCTTGGACACGAAACGGGGACCTTCGACAGGCAACGGCTTGTCCAAGGTCCCCGCCGGGGGCTCTGCGGTCAGGCGTTCTTGATCGCGGAGACCTCGAGCTCCAGCGTGACCTTCTCGCTGACCAGGACACCGCCGCCCTCGAGCGCCGCGTTCCAGCTGACGCCGAAGTCCTTGCGGTTGATCACGACCGAGCCCTCGAGGCCGAGCCGCTGGTTGCCGAACGGGTCGGTCGCCGTACCGGTGTACTCGAAGGTGACGTCGACGGACTTGGTCACACCGCGGATCGTCAGGTCGCCGGTCACCACGAACTCGGCGTCGCCGGCCGGCGCGATCGCCGTCGACACGAAGGTGATCTCCGGGTTCTCGTCCATCGCGAGGAAGTCGTTGCTGCGCAGGTGCTCGTCGCGCTGGCTGTTGCGGGTGTTGATGCTCTTGGCCTGGATCGTCACCCGGCCGGAGGAGTTCGCCGGGTTCTCCCCGTCGATGTGGAACGAGCCCTCGAACTCGTCGAACGCGCCCCGAACCTTGGTCACCATCGCATGCCGGGCACTGAAGCCGATCCGGGTGTGCGAGGCATCGAGGGTGTAGTCACCGCTGAGGGCGGCGTACTCGCTGGACATCGCGGATTCCTCCAGGAAAGTAGTTGAACTTTAGACAGTACAGGTTTCACCCTTCCGGCCCGGATGTCCACTCCCCCGCCGGCGTGTCCGAGTCGTGGACGCGGACCCGACCGGAGATCGGACTCGAGCCGCCGGGTCAACCGTTGCCTACAGCAACAGAGTTAACCGGTTGCGGCCGCGCCGGCGAGCTTGTCTCATAGGTGGTCGGAGATCGGAGGACCGTCGTGGAACCGCTCAGCGCCGAGGACGTCAGGCGCTCGTTCGTCAATTCGTCCAAGAGCCAGATCAAGGCGATGGCACTGCCGCCCAAGTTCGCCGAGCTGCCCTGGGAGTCCCTGGACTTCCTCGGCTGGCGCGACGGCAAGGCGCCGAACCGCGGCTACCTCGTCGTCCGGCGTGACGCCGGCGTGACCGGGATCGCGGTGAGCACGCAGGCGTCGGGCGCGGCGCGCCGGTTCGCGGGGCTGTGCGACCTGTGCAACACCGCGCACCACGTGAGCGACGTCGCGCTGTTCGCGGCCCGCCGGGCCGGCTCGGCCGGGCGGGAGGGGAACACCGTCGGCATGTACATCTGCGCCGATCTGGCCTGCTCGCTGTACATCCGCGGTCTGAAGGAACTCGACGTCCCGCAAGGCGAGACCGCCACCCCGGAAGTCCGCGCCGAACGCCTCGCGACCCGCCTGGAGGCTTTCATCCGCCGCGTGTGTGCCTGACACTACGCTGGTACCCCACAGTCGGCCTCGGAGCACCAGGGAGAGCGCGATGACCGAGTTCCGGATCACGCACGAGATCCACAAGACGCATCCGGATATCCGCGAGCGGCTCACCGCGACCACGATCGAGGCGATCAACGAGTCGAGCGCCCGCTCCGCCGACGACGCAGCCCGGGTGCTGCGCCACAAGCTCGCCGAGATCAACGTCCAGATGAGCGAAGACGCCTGCCTGGCCGCGATCGAACGGATCCGCTCCGGCAAGCAACTCCGCTTCGAGGTCGAAACCGTCCCCGACGAGGAATAGACCTCAGACCGACACCGAGCCCGGCGTTCCTGGGTCCAGCCAGGTGAGCTCCGGACCCGCGGCCGCGAAGGCCTGCTCGATTCCGTCGCGGCCCTGCCGGAAGTGGCTCCAGCCTTCGTAGTGCACCGGTACGACGGTGCGCGGCTTCATCAGCGAGCACAGCTCCACGCCGTCGGCGCCGGTCATCGTGTAGCGCAACGGTCCGCTCACACCGAACTGCACGCCGCCGAGATGCAGCAGCACCGTACCGACGTCCAGCTGAACCCCGACCTGCCGGATGCCGCCGTACAGCACCGAGTCGCCGGTGATCCACAGGGCGCCGTGTTCCTGACCGGGCCAGCGCAGGGCGAAGCCGATGACGTCACCCGTGATCCTGCCGCTGAGCGGCGGCCCGTGCCGGCACGGTGTGGCGACGATCTCCAGCGGCGGCCGGCCGCGTCGGCGCAGAGTGTGGACGGACCACGGGCGCAGCCCGACCGCGCCACCGCCGAGCCGTACGGCACCGGCCGCGGTCGTGATCACCGCGCCGACCGACGGCAGCAACGCCCGGCCGGCGTCGTCCAGGTTGTCCGCGTGCTGGTCGTGGGTCAGCAGGACGGCGTCGATCGGCGGCAGGTCTCCGGCCCCGATCGCCGGCCCGGCCAGCTTCCGCGACGCCGTCCCCCAGCCGAACGTGTACCGCCGGCCCGGCGGGTCGAACGTCGGGTCGGTGAGCAGGCTCCAGCCGTCGACCTCGATCAACGTCGTCGGCCCGCCGACGTGGGTGATGCGCGCCTCGCTCACGACGAGTGCTTCAGCGCCCAGTCGAGCACGTCGTCCGCGATCTGCTCCCACCCGACCTGCGCCGGGAGCAGATGCGCGTAACCGTCGTACTCGCGGATCTCGGTGATCGTGTTCGACCTGTAGTGCTTGGCGTTCGAGCGCTGCACCTCGGGCGGCATGATGTGGTCCTCCGACCCCGAGACGAACAGCAGCGGAGCGCGGGCGTCGTTGTGGTAGTCGACCCAGGTGTCCTGGTGACCGGGCTGGAAGTTCGCCAGTACGCTCCCCCACAGGATCCCGCCGTTCGCCGGGATCGCGTAGCGCTCGTACAACGCCCGCGCCTCGTCGTCGGTGAACGTGTTGGTGAAGGCGTACTTCCACTCCTCGAACGACAGCGCGATCGCCTTGTGCCGGTTCGCCGGACTCCTCAGGACCGGGAACGTCGACTTCACCTGCGAGAACGGCACCACCCGGACGCCTTCGGTCGGCGCCGAGTTCATCGCCACACCCGCCGCGCCGAAGCCGTGGTCGAGGAGGATCTGGGTGAACGCCCCACCGGCCGAGTGACCGATGATGATCGGCGGCTCGGACAGCTCGCGGATCACCGACTCGAGATGCTCGATGATGGCCGGCACGGTGACCTTGAGCACCGGTTCGGGGTCGGCGTTCAACGCCTCCACCTCGACCTCGAAGCCCGGGTACCCCGGGGCCAGCACGCGGAACCCGCGCGCCTCGTAGTGGGTGATCCAGTGCTCCCAGCTTCGCGGCGTCACCCAGAAACCGTGCACCAGCACGATCGTGTCGGCAGGCATGGTCGCAGCTCCCTCCTCCGTCGGATCTGCCGAAACCGTAGCTGTGCCGATCGCGGGCTCCCTAGAATGTGCCTGCACGGATCTGGGCTGTGTGTGCACAGTTCGCCCACCAGATCACCGGGGTGGGAGGCGCGACATGGCCGTGCTGCTCGACACTGCTGTCCTGCCGCGACGGGACCGCACCGAGGCGTTCCACGCCGCGATGATGTCGGCCAGCGTGCCGTCGCGCGTCGAGCACGAGAACCCGGACGGCGATGTCCACGCCCGGATGGACTTCTGGCAACTCGGTACGCCGGACCTGTTCCGCAACGAAGGCTCCGGCATCCGTCTCGTCCGGACGCCGAAACACGTCCGTATCGGCGGCCCGGAACGGCTCGCACTGGCGGTGCAGGTGATCGGGTCGGGGGTGTTCAGCCAGGGCGGCGTCGACCAGCGGGTCCGGACCGGTGAGCTGATGCTGGTCGACCTGACCGCGCCGTACGACTTCGCCTGGAGCGGACACGCCGCGTCGCAGGCCTTCCAGATCGACTACGCCGACCTCGGGCTGAGCGTCGACACGATCCGCGCGGCGGCCGCGCGGCTGCCGAGCAGCCCCGTGTACGAGCTCGTCCTGCATCACCTCACCGCGCTGCCGCGAATCCTCGAGTCGCTGCAGGACTCGCCGTCGGCGGACATGGTCGGCGCGGCCAGCACCCAGCTCGTGCGGGCCTTGCTGACCTCCGCCGCGGACCACGACGCCGCGCCGCCCGCGCTGACCGACGTCCTGTTCTCGCGGATCACCTGGTACGTGCGCCGGCATCTCACCGACCCGACGCTCGGCCCCGCCCGGATCGCCGCTGCACACAACGTGTCGGTCCGGTACCTGTACAAATTGTTCGCCGAGCGCCACCGCAGCCTCGAGCAGTGGCTGATCACCGAACGCCTGGACGGCGCCGCTCGCCAGCTCACCGATCCGGCGAGTGCGCACCTGCCCATCGCAGCCGTCGCGGCACGCTGGGGGTTCGACGACGCGGCCCATTTCAGCCGGCGTTTCCGCGGGGCGTACGGCGCGACTCCGCGGGAATGGCGCCGGCGGGCCGGCAGGTAGGGTGCGGGGCGTGGAGCTTGCTGAGCTGGGACGTCGGGTACACGCGACCGCGCATCTGACCGGGGAGTTCCTGCTCCGGTCCGGGCAGACGACGACGGAGTACTTCGACAAGTACCGCTTCGAGGCGGATCCGGTGCTGCTGGACGAGGTGACCGCGGCGATGGTCCCGCTGATCCCCGACGGCACCGAGGTGCTGGCCGGCTTGGAGATGGGCGGCATCCCGGTCGTCACCGCGCTCGGACGGCACACCGGCCTGCCGTGCGCCTTCGTCCGCAAGCACGCGAAGTCCTACGGCACCTGCCGCCTGGCCGAGGGCGCCGAGACCGAGGGCCGCCGGGTCACCATCGTCGAGGACGTCGTCACCACCGGCGGGCAGATCGTCCTGTCCACCCACGAGCTCCGCGCCCTGGGCGCCACCATCACCGACGCCCTGTGTGTCATCAACCGCAACCTCACCACCCCGGCACCGCTCACCGAAGCCGGCCTGACCCTGCACTCCCTGCTCACCCCGGAGCACCTGCAGCCCTGATTCAGCCCGCTTTTCGCGGGGCGTCCGGGAGGAGTCGGCGGAAATCGTCGGCGGAGATGATCGGGACGTTGAACTCCCGCGCCGCACGCGCCTTCACGGACAGGCTGTCGACGTCGGCGGCGACCACGAACGTGGTGTCGGGGCGCACTGCCTCCTGCGGCGCGAACCCGGCGGCCACCGCACGGTCCCACCACACCTCGCGCGGCTCGACCATGTCCCCGGTGAACACCAAGGTGCTCCCGGGTGGAAACCCCCGCGCCCCGGGACGATCCGGTACGACATACCGCCCGGCGCTCGCCCGGAGCAGCGCGTCGTCGACGTCGGACGCGCGCTGCCCGAGGATGACCGCGACCTTGTCGAGATCGCTGCGCTGGTCGGGCGTGATCTCGCCGGTCCCCCACGACGCGGCCGCCAGCGCGGACACGTAGAACCGATGCAGGTGGTCCACCTGGGGGCGGGTGAGGCCCAACTCGGTGGCCACCTGCACCAACTGATCCGCGTCCGCCGCCGTGATCTCACGATCGGCGATCAGCGTGTCGAGAAGCACCAGATACGAATCGGCCTGGGGTGGCTCCGGGACACGCGGCAGCTGATCGACGAGCCGGCTCATCCAGCCGTGCCGCCCGCCGGCATGCACGGGCCGGACGGTGGGCGCGACCTCCGACCCGGGCAGGTCGGGCCAGGGCAGCCGCCGGACCTCTTCATAGGCCCATTGCCACGGCGGCGGCGACGCGAACGCCCCCAAATACTGAGCGAAGAGCTCCGCGGTCGCGCGCGTGTCCGCCAGCGCCGAGTGCCAGCCCTCGATCGAGATCCCGGCCGCCGCGCAACAGGCGCCGAGCGTCCGCTTGGCGCCCGGATGCAGATATCCCGCCAGCGCCATCGTGCACATCGACCGCTCGGTGATCAGCGGAACCGCGACGCCGAGCCGCGCGAACTCGGCGCGCAGGAAACCCAGGTCGAACTCGACGTTGTGCCCGACAACCATCCGCCCGGCCAGCAGCTGACCGAGCTGTCGCGCGACGTCCCGGAACTCCGGCGCCGCCAGCACGTCGGCGGTGAGGATCCCGTGGATGTGCTGCGGGCCGAGGTCGCGCTGGGGATTCAGCAACGTCACCCACTCGCGCTCGACCTGCCCGCGCGCGTCCAGCAGCACGACCGCGATCTCGATGACCCGGTGCCGATGGGTCGGCAGCAGGCCGGTCGTCTCGGTGTCGATGACCGCATACATCCCGGGCCCTCCTCCGGCTCGCTGACCGACTGGAACAACCCAATCACAGCCCGCCGACAGTTTCCGTCCGGTCAGGAATCCGGCACGTCGACGGCGATCTCCGCGCCCAGCTTCGCGCCCTGCGCGAGCTGCAGTTCGTCACCGCTCCAGAACCGGCCGGGGTCGTACCAGTTCGGCCGCCGGCCGCGCAGCAGTCCCATCGCCTCGTACGTCACCGCGACCACCTCGGCGCAGTACGCAGACTCCAGCTCGAGCTCCCGCGATCCCTTCCGCAGCGCCGGCACCCGGCCGCGCACCCACCGCGACGCGAGCCTGGCCGTCGACGGGAACGGCGTACCGTCGAGCCGCGCGACGGTCTTCAGTACGGCGTCCTCCATCGCGCGGGTGACCGGATGGTCGAGCTGCCGCAGCCACGCGCGCTGGCCGTACTTGCGGCCCCACACCACGACCGCGTCCCGCAGGTCGTGCAGTTGCACCCCGCGGTGGTGCTTTCCGGTCCAGACGTCCGGGAGCGAGCGGCCGAGCTCCGCGTGCCACATCAGCGGCGGCAAGTCCTCGATGACGATCGCCATCCCGACATGGTTGACCGGGCTGTTGGTGGTCAGCTGAATGGCACGGTCCGCCGCGCTGTCGCCACGGAACAGCCAAATGTCACCTGTTCGTGTCAGTTCCGTAGCGTCATCCAGTGATATCCGGCTGGTCACATCGCTAGGTTAGTCGCCATGAAGGTATGGAAGGTGGTAGGGCTTGCGGGGCTCGTCGGCGTCGCCGCGACGGGTGTCGTGATCGCCCGCGGAGAGCGCAAGCGCAAGGCGTACACGCCCGAAGAGGTCCGTGATCGTCTCAAGGCCCGGGTCAAGCAAGCAGCGAACGCCTGACCCGGCTGCGAAGCCCGGCCGGGCAGACGTGGATACGCCGTAACTCGGTGGTACGGCGGCAATCCACGGCTGCCCGGCCGTTCTCGTTGCGGTACGCAACCTAAAGGTTGTGCAAGGCAACTTGTTCCAGGTGTCCGCCAGTGATTGTCGCGGTCTGGTAGGTGCAGTACGGCTGCCGCCTGCGGTCGGTCGGCGACCCCGGGTTGAGCAGCCGGAGCCCACCCGGGCCGGTCGTGTCCCACGGGATGTGGCTGTGCCCGAACACGAGCAGATCCACTCCCGGGTACGCCGCCTCGCAGCGGGCCTCCCGCCCCTTGGCCGGGCCGGTCTCGTGCACCACGGCCACCGATACGCCGCCCAGAGTCACCCGCGCGACCTCGGGCAGGCGCGCCCGCAGCTCGGGACCGTCGTTGTTGCCCCAGCACCCGATCAGGCGCTTCGCGCGCGCCTCCAGCTCGTCGAGCAGCGCGACACTCACCCAGTCGCCGGCATGGACGACCACGTCGGCGTCGTCGACCGCCTCCCACACCGGTGCCGGCAACTTCTTCGCCCGCACCGGCAAGTGCGTGTCAGAGATGAGCAGGAGGCGCATGCGCCCACTCTCTACGCCTCGAGGGCCTCGATCAACTCCTGCTCCCTGGCCGGGCTCAGGCCGGCCTTTCGCTCACGGTCCAGGCCGAGCTCGCGTTCCCAGGCGAGCGTGTCCGCCAGGAACTCCCGACGGGACCGATGGGTCAGCCCGGCCGCCGCCGCTGCCGCGCCGCTGCGCGACGACCAGCCCTCGTACCCGGGCTCGACCAGCCACATCGCCAGCGAGTCAGGCCCCATGTACTGGTCGACCTTCTGCTCCACCAGCCACTCCCGCGGCGCGCGCACCACAGGCCCGGTGTGACCGCCGACCTCCCGGGCCAGCTCGATCCACTCGCCGAACGGCACCAAGGGTCCGCGAACGTCGAACGTCCCGGTCCGCCCCTCGGTCGCGTTGTCCAGCAGCCATCCGGCAAGGTCTCGTACGTCGATCACCGACGTCGCCAACTCGGGCGTGTCGGGCACCAGCAACGGCTCCTCGGGCGCCCGCGCCGCCCGCGCGACCCAGGCCCCCGCGCGGTCGCTGCGATCCCCGGGGCCGCCGATCAGCCCGGCGCGCGCGAGCACCAGCCGGTCCCCGACGACCTCGCGGGACGCCAGCTCACACGCGACCTTGGCCTCGCCGTACAGCTCTCGGTCCACCGCGTCCGCGGCGGTCGGCTCCCGCAGTGCGGCGGTCTCGTCCGCGCCGGGCGTGTCGTACTTCTCGTACGCGTTCACCGACGACACGTACGTCCAGTGCTTCGCCCGCGCGCCGAAGGCGGCCAGCGCACCCTTCACGAAGCCCGGCTCCCACGACACCTCGAACACCGCGTCCCAGTCCCGCACCGGCACCCCGTCGTACGCCTCCGGACGACTGCGATCGGCGGCCACCAGCGTCGCGCCGTCCGCGACCGCGCCGCTCTCGCCGCGGGCCACACACGTCACCGCGTGCCCGCGGGCGATCGCCTGCGTCGCGATCTCCCGACCGAGCCACGCCGTACCACCGAGGATCAGAATCTCCATGCGGGCCAGCCAATCAGGCGGCGGCGACGATTCCCAAGCACCTTTGCCGAGGGCAGAAACTCCCGTCGGTGATCCGCCGCCCGCGTCAGGTCACCGTCGTCGTCGCCCCCTTGCCAGCCGCACGATCCGGGCGCACTGTCGAACCATCAGGACACCCAGGGGTGAGTGTCTGTGGCAGCAGGGGGAGAGATGGCTGGTTTCGTTCAGATCATCGAGTACCGGACGTCCAAGCCGGACGAGATCGCGGCGCTGATGGAGGACTTCCGCGCCAAGCGTGAAGCCGACGCGGGCGGCGCGGCGCCGACGCGCGGCATGACCTGTGCCGACCGGGACGAGCCGGGGCGCTACTTCGCGATCGTCGAGTTCGCCTCGTACGAAGCGGCGATGGAGAACTCACGGCGGACTGACACCACCGAATTCTCGGAGCGGATGATGGAGCTCTGCGACGGGCCCGGCACGTTCTACAACCTCGACCTGGTGGACCAGCAGGAGTACCGCTGATCCTCAGGTACGGCGTACGCCGGCTCGCCCGGGCGTACGCCGTACCGAGGTGACCGGTGCCGGAAGGGGTCACCCGGCACCGGTGGATCGCAACCTCAGCGAAAGACCCGGGACGACGGCCCCGCGGACGGCGGCGCCGCGCCGTGCGGCCCGAGGTCGCGGTCGGAATGCAGCGGGTCGGGGTCCTGCCGCTCGGTCGTGGAGTGCAGATCCGGCCACGGCCGGGGCGGAAGCGACTCGCGCGGCGGCAGCCTCAGCTCGGGATCGGGACCCGATTCCGGGTCGAGCCACTCGACCGCCGTGGCACCGCCGTGACCGTGGATCGCGACCACCGACTCGATACTGTCCCAGACCGTCGTGGTCGGGTAGTCGCCGTACCAGCGCAGCGCGACCGCGCCGTCGGTGAACTGCACCCCCTCGGCGACGGGTCCGGTGCCGCTGACACCGGAGACGTCCTGATGACGGATCAACCGGAAGCGACGGGAGCTCATGTCGGCGCGACCTCCCACAGCCGCTCCCCCGGCAGCCTCCGCTCCGGTCCTGGATCGTGGTCCGGAATCGGGTCGCTGGTCACCCGCAACCCGGCGAACCTGCGCGACATGGCCGCCGCGTACCGCTCGGCCAACTCCGCCTCGGCCCGGTAGTCGGCGACCACATGATCCCCGAACCAGACCCTGACCCGACGACGCTCCACCCGGACCGCACCGTCGGCCATTTCAACACACCCGGCACCGCATCGAGCCGGATCCCATCAGCGACCTCGCACAACCCTTCACGGCAATCACTTCCACTTCCCTGTGGGGATGGGTTCACAGGAAGTGACGACCGGCCGAGCTGTTCATGACGCCAATCCAGAGAATTTTCTCACAGCCCGTGAGATTCAGCCGACGATCCAAGGGCGCCAGGCGTCGAGGTCATCGGCGTCGAGTGTGGTTTGCGGTGGGAAGCTGTGGACGCCGGCACCGGGAAGGTACGCCGCCACGATCCAGGACATCGCCTTCGCGAGGACGAGGGCGACCTGAGGCTGCGTCGCGGCGAGTTCGTCGAAGATCGCACGCGCTTCCTTCGTCTGCGCCTCCTCGTTCCTCGAGCCCGAGATGCGCACGTCGACCACTCCGGTGTACCGATCGATCGCCGACACGTCCTCCGGCGCCGGGTCGGACTCACCGTAGATGTTGGGCCCGACGAGCAGCAGAACCCGCCCGTCAACGGTCCGTGCACGTCCACGGAAGAAATACTGATCCGCCTGCAGCTCCGGATCGTCCAGCCGCTCCAGCTGCAAGGTGTCCGCGAGCCACCCGGCCAGCGCAACCAACGGCTGCTCGGCGGCCACAAAGATCGTGTCACTGTTGGACATCAGTTCTCCTTCGTGTACGTGATCAGACGCCCGTCACCGACGATGACATGAACGACATCGGCGACTTGTCCGCCGGGCTGACCGCACGCTCTCCGGAACGCTCTCGACGCGACGTCCTCCGACAGCTCGATCCCTCTGCCGTCAATCAGGATCTCGTTTCCCTCGCCCGCCTGACTGCTCGCCTCGTGGATGTTCCGCTTGATCGCGTTCGGCTTCCCGCTGATCGGCGTCTTGAACTCGACAACGACGCCTGCAGTGCCCCTGGCCTTTCGTACCATGCTGTCGGGGTTCCGCACCTTGTCCCTGGTGTGGTCTGCCGGCCTCGCGTCCACGCGCCACCCCTCTTCTGCGAGCCGCTCGGCGATCGCCCGCTCCTTCGGCGTGAAGACGTTCTCAGGGTCGACGACGCCGGGCGAGAAGCTCACGTCGAGCGGCCGCGGGTTGAAGGCCGGATCGAAGTCCAGGTCGACCAGTGTCGGGAGGTCCGGGAGTTCGATGTCGACGACGATCGGTGCGCGAGAACCTTCTTCGGGGTCGTCGAACGTGGCCTCGATGAGGCCGGTGGTGATGGTGAAGGTGGCGTGCTCCCAGTGCCGGTCCTCCGCCATCGTCTCGAGGAAGGCCTTGACTGCTTCGGTGAGGTCAGGGTCGAGTTCGAAGTCGCGAGTCAGGCGGTCCGCGCGCTTGTGATCTTCTCTGTCGCCGCGCGCTTCGGGCTCCGGAGCCTCGTCGTCGGGCTCGCCGCCGAACTCGAAGTCCCGGGTGAGCCGTTCGGCTCGCTTCTGCTCTTCGCTCTTGTCACGTTCTTCGAAGATCAGCTCGCCGGTTTCGGTGACGGTGATCTCGAGTTCCAGGGGCTCCGGGTCCTCGCGGTTCTCGTCGTCCTTCTCCTGGGCCTTGAGGTACTTCTCGAAGGCTCTGCGGGCGACGGTGATCACTGGCGGCTCGTCGTCCTCGACGACCTCGACGTCCTCGTAGCTGACGCTGAGCCGCTTGGTCTTCAGGTCGACGGATCCGCCGGTGGCGCGGTTGCGGTCGGCGGAGTCGGACGAAGGCCGGTTCGTGCTCGGGCCGCGGTCGCCGACGAGGCCTTCGGCCCAGCCGCGGGCCTTTGGTGGGGCCATCGACAGGAAATGGGCGGCGGCTTCGCAGGCGCGGGCCGCGGCGTCGAGTTGCTGGGCGGCGACGGTGGCCTGGCCGCGGGACGCCAGCAGTGCCAGCTGGGCGTTCTCCCGGCAGCGAGCCGCCGTACGCGTGAGCTGTTCGACGACACGCGGGATCTCGTCGAAGCAGTCGACCAGGCCGCGGGCGACCCGCTGCAGCTCGGACGGCACCGTGGTGACTCGGGTGTCAGATCTGGTCGGCGTAGTTCTTGCAGCCGGCCGAGGCGATCTCGAGTGCCTCGGCGGCCTGTTCCACGGCCTTGCTCGCGGCTTCGAGGATCTCGGTGATGTCGCGGTCGATGCCGGTGGCCGTACCCGCGATCAGGCTCTCCACCAGCTGGCTGTGCTGGGTGAACCTGAGCTTGAACCCGGCCAGGCCGCCCGCCGCCTGCTTGGCCTCCATCGAGACCTGGTGCAGCTGTTCCTTGAGCCGCAGTACGTCCGACACCTCAACCCACTCCCAAACTAGTGCGCTTCTTCGGCAGCACGATCGCCGTCCCCGCCACCACGACCGGCACCAGGATCCCGAGCCACCAGGGCAGCCCGGCCGCCATCAGTACGAGCACCGCGGCGGCACCGCCCCAGCCCCACCAGCGCGCGCCGGGCAGCCGAGGCAGCCCGAGCACCCGCGACGCGGCCAGCATCGTGACGGCGGCGATCGCCGCGGCCTCGACACCGGCCAGGAACGAGCCGGTCAGCACCCACACCAGCACGAACCCGACCAGCGCCAGGACCGCGCTGATGGTACGCCGTTTGCGCCGCTCCTGGAGCGCCCGGGCCTTGGTCCGCAGCTCCTCCAGCTGGTCGACGCTCTCGGCGAGCTGTTCCGTGATCCGCTCGGCGACCTTCTCGATGTCGTTCAGCGCACGGATCTCGGGGAGCGTGTGGTTGGCCCGTGTTCCTTCCGCGGGCAGCCCGGCGCGCTGCAGGCTCTCGGCGGCCTTCTCGGCGAGCGAGTTGAGCCGCGTCTGCAGCTTGCGGCCGCGCTCGGCCATCGCGTCGGCTTCGGCCGCCGCGGTCGCCTCCGCCTTCGACTTGTGCGCCGTCACCCGGTCCTGCGCCTGCTGCGCGTCGGCCCGCGCCATCGCGACCGTCCGGAGAGCGCGCGTGTACTCGGACCATTCCTGCTCTTCAGTCTTCATCGCCGCACCAGCTCCACTGCGCGATCCACCTCGTCCGACCGCAGCGCCGCGTACGGTACGACGACCTGCGCCTCCGGATGCAGCCCGTCACACAGCAACGCCCGGTGCGGCTCGGACGCCCAGCGCACCAGCGGACCCGCCACCGCGCGTACGCCGTCCTGCGGGTGCCGCAGGAACAGATGCGTCGCCACGTTCGCGCGCCCGTACCCGAGCTGCTCGGTGCAGACGTGCAGCCGGTTCCACCACCCGAAGGTGATGAGCCCCTGCGCCGGCCCGTCCCGCACGATGTCCTGCAGCACGTTCGCCGGGCTCTCGAAGAACCCTTCGGCATGCACCTGCATCCGCGGTACGCCGTGGAACCCGAACCCGAGCAAGTACGTCCCCGCGGCCTCCCCGCTCCGCATCGCGTCCCGCAGCGCGAACAGCCGCGGCGCGATGTCGTCGTGCTTGTCGACGGTCTCGACCTCGCACCCGAGCTGCCGCAGCACCTGCACCAGCGCATCCTTGCCCTCAGCAACGGACGGCGCAGAGTTCGTGCCGTCGACGAAGAGGAACCGTGGCGGCTCCAGTGCCCCGGCGGCCGTCGACACCGCGAGCCCGGTCAGCACGCCGAGAGCGTCCGCCGGCCCGTCGCCCAGCACGAGTACACCGGCACCGGGCTCGGGCTGCACCTCGACCGCGACCGGCTCCTCGGTCACCGCGATCGGCAGCCCGGTCCACGGCCGGCCGAGCTCGGGCTTCACCGCTGTCGCCGTGTCCGTCAGCCGCGCGGGCTCGGCCAGGTGGAACACCCGCGGCGGGTGTACCGCCGTACCCGCCCGTGTCCACAGCTCCTGCCGCAGCGAGTCCAGCACGGCCTTGTCGGCGAAGCTCACCAGCACATGCTGGTTGTCGTCCGGCGAGCCGAAGTTCGCGTTCAGCACGGCCTCGCCGCGGAACTGCAGCTCCGCCGCCGCCGTGTTCCCACTGCGCAGAATTGCTTGCGAGTCGGCCGGTGTCGTCTTCAACGCGATCCGGTACGGCACCTGGCCGAAGATCGAGTCCCGCCGCGTCGACAGCCGCTTCACGCCCTCGATCGTCTGCGTCGCCAGCACGACGTGCACGCCGTACGCGCGACCCAGCCGGACCAGCCGCTCCAGCAGCTTCGCCGCCTCGTCCGCCAACTCGTCGTCGTCCTCGAGCAGCACCTGGAACTCGTCGAGTACGACGAGGATGCGCGGCGGCCGCTCCGGTCCTGCGGGCAGCTCCGCGATGTCGGCGACGTTGCCGTGCGACTTGAAGATCTCGCTGCGCCGGGCGAGCTCGTCCGACAGGTGACGCAGTACGGCGAGACCGAACGCGCGGTCGCTGTGCACCCCGAGCACTCTGATCTGCGGCAGCCAGTGCGGCCGATCCGGGCCGGGGCCGAGCGCCGAGAACTCGACGCCGTGCTTGAAGTCGAGCAGGTACATCTCCAGGTCGGCCGGCGAGTAGCGCGCGGCCAGACCGTGGATCAGCACGAGCAGCAGGTTCGACTTGCCTTGGCCGACCGCGCCGCCGACCAGCACATGCGGCAGGGCCGGGTTGCCGCTGCGCAGCCGTACCAAGGCCGGCGTGCGGTCGTCGTACCCGATCACCGTGCCGATCTCGTCCTTGACCGGTTGCCACCAGGTCGAGCGGTCCGGCAGCGTCCGGTCGAAGTCGACGGTCGGGAGGACGGCGATCTCGGCCTGCTCGGCGATCACGTCGCAGATCCGCGCGGCGACGGTCGCGTCGAACGGCGGATCCAGCCGGGCCGGCGGCAGCTGCGCGATCTCGACCCGGTCGTTGACGATGGCAACCGGATTGAGGAGATCGAGCAACTGTTTCGAGTCGACGTCGAGCTCGGCGGCCGTCGACGCGTCGTAGTGGACGAGGAAGCAGATGCCGCGCCGGCCGGCGGTCGCGGCCAGCCGGAGCAGGTCGCGCTGGGCGAGCGTGTCGATGCCGAACGGGTAGTCGAACAGGACGACCACCCGATAGGGATCGGTCACCTGACCGGTCTCCTTCAGCAGGTCCTCGAACCGCTCGTGCCCGAGTTGCGCCTGCCGGCTGGCCCGCAGCGACGACACGTCGACGAGGCCGGACAGCACCGTGTGCAGCTGCTCCGCGGTGTGCGTTGCCCTGGGCACCAACTGCGGGTACTTCGTGGTCAGGTGCCCGAGCAGACCCATCATCCCGGTCAGCTTCGGGTCGAAGGCGTCGATGCGCAGCCGGAACGGTTCCGACGCCGCGACCAGCCGCAGCGCGATGCTCTGCAGCAGGCGGCGCGCGGACTCGTGACGGTCGCCGGTCACCTTCCAGCCGTTGGTGCGCAGCAGCGGCGCGACCACCGGCGTACCGGTGTCCAGCTCCCCGACCCGCACGTACGCCGGGACGCCCGCGCCGATCAGCTGCCGCGAACGCCAGCGGGCGTCGTTCGGCGGGATCGATGCCAGTCCGGGGGCGAGCCGGTCCGCGAGCAGCCGGGCCCGGGGCTCCGCGTCGGACAGCGCCTCCGCCGTCTTGGCGTCGACCAGCGACCGCGACTCCCGCCGGGCCGCCGCCGTCTGCTCCTGCAGTTGACGGTGCAGCTTCACGGCGCGCTGGTGCTCGCCGTACGTCAAGCGGCGGGCGTTGTCCAGCAACTGTCCCAGCGCATGCTGCAAACCGCGGATCCGCGCTTCCAGGAGCTCCGGTGCGGCCGGACCGGGCGCACTCCCCCCGTCAGGCTTCTCCGTCACGAGCATCGTCCTTCCACACTTGCCCCGCGACCGTACTGATTGCCCCGTTGATTGCGTGGTGTAACCATGTCACACCAGTGGCCCCAGTGGTCACTCCAGGTATCAGTAGTCTCACCTGCTAATCAGGAGCGACGATCTCGAGCTCGTAGCCGTCGGTGTTGTGGAGGAAGGCGGCGTAATGCTGCGGGCCGCCGGCGTACGGATGACGGTCGGCGAACATCAGCGTCCAGCCGTGCTCGGCGGCCTCCGCGACGATGCCGTCGACCTCGGCCCGGCTGCCCGCGTTCAGCGCCAGGTGGTTCATCCCGGGCCGCAGCCGGTCGTGCTCGGCGGCCGACATCGCCGGACTCTGCTCGACGACGACGTAACAGCCGTCCGGGGCGGCCCAGGTCATCCCGCCCGGCCAGCCGTCACCGTCCTTCCAGCCCAGCCGGTTGAGGACCCAGCCCCAACTCGTGACGGCCCGGGACAG
The DNA here is from genome assembly GCF_040610875.1 of Kribbella sp. NPDC003505. NCBI lineage: Bacteria > Bacillati > Actinomycetota > Actinomycetes > Propionibacteriales > Kribbellaceae > Kribbella > Kribbella sp. NPDC003505. The sequence continues at coordinate 262,092 of NZ_JBEXNA010000009.1, forward strand.
GTCCGGGACCCAGATCTCGACGTGATGCACCGCGGCGGCCATCGGAGCATTATCTGTGCTCGGCGTCATGATGCGACACGGCCATCGAGATCGCGCCGGACAGCAGCAGCCAGCCGAGCGAGGCGACCAGCCACGGCCACCACGGACGGGCCTGCGCGGCCTCGGCGACGGCCTTGCCGAACAGCCCGCCGGAGGGCGCGAGAACGAGCACGAGCAACACCCGCGCGAACCGCGTCTCCCTGGTCATTTCTTCATTGTGCGAGGCAGCCGCCGACCCTGCAGAAACCTTGGCGTTTCGCGCCCCGTCAGCTTTCTGTCCGTGGCAGGGTTTACGGTCTGCGGTGACAATGCGGTGACAGTGGACGGATCGGGGGCTGGAGTGAGCACGACCCGGATCGAGAGCACGGCGTACGGCGCCGCCGCTCTGGAGCGCCTGCACGCCGTCGTCGCGCGGCTGAAGGCCGACGATCCGATGACCCCTGTCACCCTGCTCCTGCCGAACAATCTGGCCGGCGTCGTCGCCCGCCGCCACCTCGCCCGCTCGTCGATCGGCGGGCTGTATCTGGCGACCCTCGAGCGGCTGGCCGAGCAGATCGCGGCCGGTCTGCTGACGCCGCGTCGCCCGGCCACCCGTCCGATCGTCGCGGCCACCTGGCGGACGGCGCTCGCGAAGGCGCCGGGGATCTTCGAGGAGGTCGCCGGGCACCCGTCGACCATTCAAGCGCTCGCATCCGCGCATCGTGAGCTCCGCGACCTCACCGACTTCGCGCTCGACAACGTCGCGCATGCGTCGGCGCTCGGCCCCGATCTCGTTCGGCTGCATCGTTATGTCACCACCGAGCTGGCCGCCGATTGGTACGACGAGACCGATCTGCTGCGCGCCGCCACGGCCCGGATCGCGGCGTCGCCCGAGGTCGTCGGCGAGCTCGGCGCACTCGTGCTGTACCTCCCTCAGGAGCTCACCCAGTCCCAGGCTGCTTTCGTCGCCGCGCTCGGCGACGCCGCGGCCGATCTCACCGTCATCGTCGGGTTGACGGACGTCCGACGGGCCGATCGGGCCGTCCGGCGATCGCTCGAGCGGATCGGGATCGACCTGCCGCCGTCCATCTCGAAGAACTATCCGGTCGCGACCGAGATCCTCAACGCGTCCGACGCGGACGACGAGGTTCGCTGCGTGGTGCGTGACGTCGTCGCCGCGCTCGAGCACACGCCGGCGCATCGGATCGCGGTGCTGTACGCCGCCGCCTCGCCGTACGCACGGCTCCTGCACGAGCACCTGGGCGCCGCCCGCATCGAGGTCAACGGACCCGGCACGCGTCCGGTGCACGAGCGGGCGATCGCGCGGACGTTGCTCGAAGTGCTGGCGCTCGTCGACCAGGATCTGCCACGCGCGGACGTGTTCCGCGCGCTGGCGAACGCGCCGACGCGGGACTTCGCCGGCGAGCGCATCCCGGTGCCGCAGTGGGAGCGGATGTCGCGGGCGGCCGGGGTGGTGCGCGGTGACGACTGGGACACCCGCCTCGCGCGGTATGCCGAGTCCGAGCGGCGGACCGCCGACCAGGAAGAGGCCGCCGAGGATCCCCGGCCGGCCGCGATCCGGCGCGCGCAGTACAACGCTTCGATGGCCGAGCGCCTGCATACGTTCGCTTCAACCCTGCGTCGACGGCTCGCGCGTCTGGCGGAGCTCGAAACCTGGTCCGCGCTGTCGGAGGGCGTGCTGCAACTCTTCCATGACTTGCTCGGGGACTACTCGTCGCTGCCCATCGAGGAGCAGTACGCCGCGGCCGCCGTCGAGGGGTCGTTGAAGGGTCTGTCGACACTCGATGAGCTCGGGACACCGGCGAGTCTCGCCGTCCTGCGGGACGTTCTCGATCTGGAGCTGCAGCAATCACTTCCCCGCGTCGGTTCCTTCGGTACCGGCGTTCTGGTGGCGCCGTTGTCGGCGAGCGTCGGGTTGTCGGCCGACATCGTGTATGTCGTCGGTCTGTCCGAGGATCTGTATCCGGGCCGGGTCCACGAGGACGCGCTGCTTCCGCACCGGGTGCGTGAGGCAGCCGCGCCGGAGCTCGCGTCGTTCCGCGACCGTCTGGACGCGAAGCAGCGGCATCTGCTGGTCGCGTTCTCGGCGGGCGCGCGCGTGGTGGCGTCGTTCCCGCGCGGCGATCTGCGCCGGTCGTCGCGGCGGCTGCCGACGCGCTGGTTGCTCGGCTCGCTGCGGGAGCTGACCGGTGACCACGGTCTGCCGGCGACGCAATGGGATCGGTACGGCGAGGTGTTGCGGACGTCGGCGTCGTACGCCGGTTCGTTGATCACGGCAACGATGCCGGCGACCGAGCAGGAGTGGCAGACGCGGGCGGCCGCGGCGAAGTTGTGGGTGCAGGACCGGGTGCTCGTGCAGGCCCGGGAATTGCTGCGGGGCCGTGCTTCCAGCGCGTTCACGCGCTTCGACGGCGACCTGTCGGGCGTGTCGGGTCTGCCCGAGTTCGCGGTCGAGGACCGGATCGCCTCGCCGACCTCCCTGGAGTCGTATGCGACGTGCCCGCACGCGTACTTCGTCGAGCGGCTGCTCCAGGTGGAGCCGTTGGAGGCTCCGGAGGATCTGCTCGTCATCTCCCCCGTCCACGTGGGCAATCTGATCCACAACAGCCTCGACGCGTTCGTCACCCGGCTCGCCGGTTCGCTGCCTGGGTACGGCGAGCCCTGGACCGAGGAGCAACGATCGCTGCTGCTGGCGATCGGCGCGGATCTCGCGGACCAGTTCGAGGCCGAGGGCCTGACCGGTCACCCCCGGCTGTGGCAGCGCGAGCGGTTGCGGATCCTCGGCGATCTGATGGTGCTGCTCACCGACGACGACCGCTGGCGTTCGGAGCGGAATGCGTCGGTCGTGGCCAGCGAGTTGACGTTCGGGTTCGACGGCGAGCCGCCGGTCGAGATCCCGGTGCCGTCCGGGCGGGTGCTGCTGCGTGGATCCGCGGACAAGGTCGACCTCGGCGCGGACGGCACGATCTACGTCACCGACGTGAAGACCGGCGGCTTCTCGCGGTACGAGGGCATCGAATCGGATCCCGTCGCCGGCGGGACGAAACTGCAGCTGCCCGTGTACGCGTATGCCGCCCGCGCGCGCCTGGGCGAACCGTCCACCCCGGTCGAGGCGTCGTACTGGTTCGTCCGCCGCGGCGGCAAGCGGATCCCGGTCCCGCTGACGCCCGAGGTCGAGGCGCGGTACGTCGACACGCTCGACGTGATCGTGTCCTCGATCGCGGCCGGGTTCTTCCCGCCGAAGGCGCCCGAGGTGCCCGACTTCCTGTGGGTGCAGTGCCCGTACTGCAATCCCGACAGCCTGGGGCACAGCGAGGTCCGGGCCCGGTGGGACCGCAAACGTCACGACCCTGTCCTCGAGCGCCTGGTGCGGCTCATCGACCCGACCGCGCTGGAGGTGGCCTCGGATGAGTAGCCGTCGCCACCCGACGCTCCGGCCAGGAGGCTGCCGATGACCGAGCAGTTGCTCGACGGGGCCGCGCGCGACCGGATCCGGTCCGACACCGACACCACGCTGTTCGTGGAGGCGGGTGCCGGGTCGGGGAAGACCCACGCGCTGGTGGACCGGGTCGCCACGCTGGTGCTGCGCGACGGCGTACCGCTGCGGACCGTCGCCGCCGTGACCTTCACCGAGAAGGCCGGGGCGGAGCTGCGGGACCGGCTGCGGGTCGAGTTCGAGCGGGCGCGCAAGCGTTCGGCGGGCCGGCTCGCCGACGCGGCGCTCGACGATCTGGACTCCGCGTCGATCGGGACGCTGCATGCGTTCGCGCAACAGATCCTGCTCGCGCATCCGATCGAGGCCGGGCTGCCGCCCCTCATCGACGTCCTCGACGAGGTCGGCTCGTCGGTCGCCTTCGAGGAACGCTGGGCCGAGCTGCAGCAGCAACTCCTCGACGACGACTCGATCGCCGAGCCGCTGCTGCTCGCGATGGCCGTCGGCGTCGAGCTGAAGCATCTCCGGTCGCTCGCCCGCCTGTTCGGCAACGACTGGGACCTGATCGCGGACCGGGTCCTGGTCGACCCGCCCGAGCTGGTCGCGATGCCCGACCTCAGCGGCCTGGTCGCCGCGGCCGCGCAGATCGGCGCCGCGGCGGGCTCCTGCCTCGACGCCGACGACCGGCTGCTGCCGAAGGTCCAGCAGATCCAGGAGCTCGGCCTGATGCTCGACGCCGCGTCCGACCAGGAGACGCAGCTCGCGCTGCTGCAGACGTTCCGTGGTCTCAAGGTGGGCCGGATCGGCCGGAAGGAGAACTGGCCGGACATCGCGAAGGTCCGCGCGGACTGCACCGAGGTCGTCGAGGTCGCCGGCTCACTCGTCGAGCTGCTCCTTGATGCTTGCCTTCGGCACCTTTCGCACTGGATCGCGGAGCGGGTGCTGGAGTCGGCGGAGCTGCGGCGGGCCGAGGGCCGGCTGGAGTTCCACGACCTGCTGGTGCTCGCGCGTGACCTGCTCCGCCGCGACGCGGACGTGCGTGCCGCCCTGCAGGAGCGGTTCGAGCGGCTGCTGCTGGACGAGTTCCAGGACACCGACCCGATCCAGATCGAGCTCGCGGTCCGGATCGCCGGCGGCGCGGAGGCCGACGCACCGGACTGGCAGGACGTCGAGGTCCCCGAGGGGCGGCTGTTCGTGGTCGGCGACCCGAAACAGTCGATCTACCGGTTCCGGCGCGCCAACATCGCGACGTACCTCACCGCCCAGGAGCTGCTCGGCGAGACGGTCGCCCTCACCACGAACTTCCGCACGGTGCCGGCGATCCTGCAGTGGATCAACACCGTGTTCGGCACGCTGATCCAGCCGCAGGAGTCGGCCCAGCCGTCGTACCAGTCGCTCTCTCCCCACCGCACGAATCCGACCACCGCCGCTTCCGCTGCCGGCCTCAGCTCGTCCGCATCCGCGGGCCCCGCCGTCACCTCGGCTGCCGGCCCCGGCTCGCCGTCATCGGCCGGCGCCGCACGCCCGTCGCGCCTGGGCAGCCGACCCGACCAGGACGCGCCCGCCCCGTCGTCCTCCGACCCGGTCCGGGGTGACCAGCTCTCGATCTTCGACGAGCCCACGCTGTTCGACGAGCCCGCTTCCGACGAGGTGGCCGACCTCGCCGCAGTCCTCCCGTTCCGCCGCCGCGACGACGCCGTCGACGCGGCGGTCCAGGACGCGGTCGAGGACTGGGGCGAGGAAGCACCCGAGGATCCAGCGGCAGGCCCGGCCGTGACGATCCTCGGCGCCGTGCCGCACGACGACCTCCCCCGCGCGCAAGCCTCCGTCCTGCGCGAACGCGAGGCCACCGACGTCGCCTCCGTCATCGAAGAGGCCCTCCGCGACGGCTGGCTGGTGTACGACGAGCACGCGGAAACCTGGCGTCCCGCGGAAGCCGGCGACATCGCGGTCCTCGTCCCGGCCCGCACCTCGCTGCCGTTCCTGGAGGACGCGCTCGACCGCGCCGACATCCCGTACCGCGCGGAAGCCAGCTCGCTCGTCTACCAGACCGCCGAGGTCCGCGACCTGCTCGCCTGCGCCCGCGCGCTCGGCGACCCGAGCGACCAGCTCGCGCTCGTCACCGCGCTCCGCTCGCCGCTGTTCGGCTGCGGCGACGACGACCTGTACACCTGGAAACGCGACGGCGGCCGGTTCATCCTCACCGCCCCGATCCCCGACCAGCTCCTCACCCACCCGGTCGCCGAGGCGATGGAGTGGCTCCGCCGGACGTACTACGCCGCCCGCTGGCTCACCCCCAGCGAGGCCCTCGCGAAGATCGTCGCCGACCGCCGGATGCTCGAAGTCGCCGCGATCGGCCCGCGCGCCCGTGACGCCTGGCGCCGGATCCGGTTCGTCGTCGACCAGGCCCGCGCCTGGTCCGAGGTCGAGCACGGCGGCCTCCGCTCGTACCTCGCCTGGGCCGCCCATCAGGGCGAGGAGACGTCCCGCGTCGCCGAGGCGGTGCTGCCCGAGACCGACGCCGACGCCGTCCGGGTGATGACGATCCACGCCGCGAAGGGTCTCGAGTTCCCGATCGTCATCCTCTCCGGCATGACCGCGTCCCCGAACCGTCAGCGCGGAGTCCAGGTCCTCTGGCCGCTCACCGGCGGGTACGCCGTCAAGCTGAAGTCCTCCGTCCAGACCGAGGACTTCGACCTCGTCCAGCCCGTCGACGAGCAGATGGACGACTACGAACGCCGCCGCCTGCTGTACGTCGCCGCGACGCGCGCCCGCGATCACCTGGTCGTCTCGCTGCACCGCTCGGGCAACCGCCGCCACACCAGCAATGCCGAGCTCCTCGCCACCGCCGGCGGCGCCGACGCGCCGCACGCCACCGTCTTCACCAGCCCGCCGGTCCCCGACCGCGAACCCACCAGCAGCCCCGACGTCACCCCGCCCATCTCCCGCACCGATTGGGAAACCCGAGCCACCACCGCCCAGTCCGCCAGCCGCCGCCCCTCCGCTCAATCGGCCTCCGGCCTGGAGGGCACAGGCCCCGAACTCACCCTCACGGATCTTGCTTCCGGCTCCGACCACGAACCTGTCGACCCCGGCACCGCGAAGGCGGCCCGCGACCTCGAACTCCCACCCTGGTCCAAGGGCCGCTACGGCACCGCAATCGGCCGCGCCGTCCACGCCGTACTCCAGGTCGTCGACCTCTCCACCGGCGCCGGCCTGGAAGCCGCCGTCTCAACCCAATGCCTCGCCGAGGGCGTCCTCGAGTACGCCGACGTGGTCACCGGCCTCGTCCGCTCAGCCCTGGCATCCGACGTCGTACAACGCGCCGCCGCCCGCGACCATTGGCGCGAGTCGTACGTCGGCACCGAGCAACCCGACGGCACCATCCTCGAAGGCTTCGTCGACCTCATCTACCGCGAAGACGACGGCCGCCTGACCATCGTCGACTACAAAACCGACGTCATCCCCGCCTCAGCCCTGGACGCGAGAGTCGCCTACTACGCCCCCCAACTCCAGGCCTACGCCCAAATCCTCCCCAACACCGCCCCACCCGTGCTCCTCTTCCTCAATCCCACCACCGCCGTAGAACGCCCCCTCTAACCTCCACCCATTCCCGCGCCACCCCAGCCCTCTCCCCCCACCCCAAGCCGCTCCGAGCCGCAATCCCCCCGAGCCCGCCCGGATCACGCCGGGTCGCGTCGAGCCCAGCTCGGTTCACGCCGACCCCCACCGCGTCATGCCGACTCGCATCGCGCCCCACCGCGCCACGCCGAGCCCACCATGCCCACCGGACCGGACCGGGCCGGGCCGAGTCGACGTCCCGGACCAGCCGCGCGTCCCGCCTCGTACAGCCGCTAGGCACCGCGGCCGCCCCCAGGCACATCCGCACGCCAGGCAGCCGACCGAGCAACAGCTCAGCCCGCCGAACGATGCCTGCCGCCCAACACGACGGCGTGCGCTGCCCTGCTCGGCCAACGCGGCCGGTGCACGACCCGCTCGGCTCACGATCCGTCCCCAGCACGACGCACCGCCCGAGCCGCCGCAGCCCGGCATCACACCCACCCTTGACGCATGCCCATATGGGCATATGATGACGTTCATGGCACGAGCAGCCACGACGTCCGACGTCTTCAACGCCATCGCCGAGCCGCAGCGCCGGCAGATCCTGGTGCTGTTGCGGACAGGCGAACGCCCGGTGACCGAGCTGGCCCAAGAGCTGGGCATGACCCAGCCCGGCGCATCCAAGCACCTGCGGGTACTCAGGGAGGTCGGGCTGGTGCAGGACCGCAAAGCAGGCAAACAGCGCCTCTACGGACTCGACGCCCGCGGGCTGCGGCCAGTCCACGAGTGGATCGGCGGTTTCGAGCAGTTCTGGAACGAGAGCTTCGACCGGCTGGACGCCTACGTACAGGACCTCAAGCACGCACGGCAGGAGGACAACCAATGAGCGCGAAGGCCCAAGGAGCACCCGCGCACCTCGCGTCCGCACCGGGTGTATCGGCACAGTCCGAGACCAGACCCGACGAGTTGGCGCAGTCCGAGACGGGGCCTGCGATATCAGCGCAGTCGCAGACGCAACCCGCAGTACCAGCACAGCCCCAGGCGGAACCGGGAGGATCGGCGCGGACCGACACGGAAGCTGCGGTCCCAGCGCAATCCGACACGGCACCAGAGGTATCGGTGCGCGCCACGACGGCCGACCGCGAGATCGTCATCTCCCGCATCATCGACGCCCCACCGGAGGTGGTTTTCGAGGCGTTCACCGACATCCGGCACCTGTCGCAGTGGTGGGGTCCGGACGGGTTCACGACCACCACGCGGTCGTTCGAGTTCCACGTCGGCGGCGAGTGGGTCTTCGTACTGCACGGGCCGGACGGGACCGACTATCCCGAATGGATCTCCTGGACAGAGATTGTCCCACCCGAGCGGATCGCCCTGGTACACGGCGAGTACCGCGCCGACCCGGACGCCTTCGAGTCGCTCATCACGTTCGAGCCCGACGGTACGGCGACCCGGATCGAGATGCGCACGGTCTTCCCGACCAAGGAACTGCGCGACGAGGCAGTCGAGAGGTACCACGCGATCGTGGGCGGCCAACAGACCCTGGGCAACCTGGCTGCCTACATCACCGAACTCGTCCTGAAAGGAACGCAAGACTGATGGCAGGCAAGGTGTACTTCGGCGTATCGATGTCGCTCGACGGCTTCATCGCGCCCGACTCCCCGGAGGACCTGATGGGGAAGCAGTGGATGGAACTGCAGCGATGGGTCTTTCCGCTGCGCTTCTTCCGGGAGAACCTGAAGCTCGGCAAAGGCGGTGAGGAAGGCCGCGACAACGATATCGCGCGCGAGACGTTCGAGCGCACCGGCGCGAGCATCATGGGCAAGCGGATGTTCGACGCCGGCGAACGAATGTGGCCGGAAGAGGCGCCGTTCCACACCCAGGTCTTCGTCGTAACGCACGAGAAGCGCGACCCCTGGGAACGCCCGGGCGGAACCACCTTCCACTTCATCAACGACGGCATCGAGCCGGCCCTCGACCAGGCCCGCCAAGCCGCGGGCGACCGCGACGTCCGCATCGCCGGCGGCGCCGAGACAATCCTCCAGTACCTCAACGCCGGCCTGATCGACGAGTTCTCAATAGCCTTGTCCCCCGTACTGTTCGGCACCGGAATCCGCCTGTTCGAAGGCATCGACGCCAGCCGCATCGCCCTCACACAGACCCACGCGGAGTCCTCCCCGAAGGTCACCCATCTGACCTACACCGTCCAGGACCGCTAGCCCGAAACGGCAACCAGCGCCTCCAACACCCGACGTTGTCAGACAACGCGTCCACGGTGGCAACAGCTCTCATGGGCTGTTGCCACCGCGAAGCAGCAGGACGCGATCTGCACCCAGGACAGGTGATCGCGGTTGCCGCGTCCCCGCCGCGAACGCCGCTCAGTCAGGCGACCAGGCGTATCGCGAGTACGACGATGAGCAGGCTCGACGCCAACGTGGTGACGAGCCGGCCGGTTGCCCCGGTCAACAATCGCCCGAGCAACGCGCCACCGCCCGCGAGTAGCAGCTGCCAGCTGGCTGACGCCACGAATGCTGCCACGACGAACACGATCCGTTCACCGACTCCCGCGACACCGGACCCGCCCACTATCAGCGCGGCGAAGTAGATCATCGTCCACGGGTTGAGCATCGTCATGCCGAGCATTCCGAAGTACGCCGTGCACGCGCCGATCGGTGTCTCTTGCTGCAACGCAACGATCCGCCGCTCGCGATAACGCCGTACCGCCTTGGCCGCCCCAAGGACGGCCAGTCCAATCAGCACGACGACCGATGCCCACCGCAACGGTCCGACGATCGGCACCAGCAGCGGAGCCAGCACAGTGCCGGCACCCGCGGCCACCGCCGCGTACACGCCGTCAGCCGAAGCAACCCCGAGCGCCGCAAACGCCCCGATCCGCAACGAACTCCGCGCAGTCAACGCCACCAGATAGGTCCCGACAGGCCCGACCGGCATAGCAACCCCAAACCCGGCCAAGAGCCCCGCGACCACCACCCCGATCACAACGGACCGAAGCTCGACCCCCTACAACGACCGGCCTGCTGCTGAACCCGAGCCGCCAAGGCCACAGGTTCCACAAGCAACAGTCCAAAGGTCGCAGTAATCATGGGTTCATGATGAGGTGCTGCCCGGCCCTCCTCAACCGAATTACCGATTGCCAAGACGGCCAGGAAGCCGGGCGGGGACGACCGCGAGTCGAGGCCTACCTACTGCCTCCGCGTCAGTGCGCCGCTCCCCGTCCTCAACTGCCTCAAGGCATTCCTGGATCGAGTTCGTCAGAAATGCGAGTTCGGCGCGAGTCGTCGCGAACGCTATCTTATCGGGGTCGAGCCCAACACACCGGACTGATTCGTCACTAGAGGGAAGTAGTCGCATGAGAGCGCCTCAAGCAGGTCATGGATCCGGCACCTGGTTCAGTTGTCGCCCTGGCCTGTAGTACGACGCCCGCTGGCTCGCTGTCGTTGCGGACCACCCGGGTAGCGCGCGCCCGTCCCCGCATCTCACCCCCGCCAGCCTGCAAGTCGTCGAGCGCGTGCATGACGACCCGTGACCACGCGTTTGGCGGGCCCGAAATTCTTCACTCATGGCGCGGTGTTCTCGAACGCCACCATTCCATGTCTCGATCCTCACCTTGGGCGCTCCTCCGGCGGCTGCCGCGTCCGCAGTCCCTCGGATGTAACACCCTCGCAGCGGACCAAGCGCCTCGCCCTGCGCATTTACTCTTCGCTATCTCGAACCGTCGCACGAGCTCGTTCCAGCTGTGCTCGATAGTCCGACGCGAACGGCGCGGCGAGAAGGCTCTCCAGAGCCGCGCTCATGTCCCAGAACACGCGCTGCTCAGCTTGATCCGCAAAACCCGCAGGCTCTCCGGCTTCGTCGGTCCGAGCCAACCAATCGAAAAGTACTAGTGCCTGATCGCGGGACAATCCCAGCAAGATTTCGTCAGCCACCGCCAAGACCTCCATGCTGAAGAACGTTGCTCAGTTGAGCGGGGCTCAGCTTCCAACCGCTGACGAACGTCCCATTCCGAGCGATCACGTTCAGTCCGGTTGTTGGATCCAGATAGTGTGTCACCGCATCACCGTGGTACGTGCCGGTGATCACCTGGGTGCCGGGAGCGTTGATGTGCTCGTTAAGAGCTGCGCTGAACCGAGCCGCGTTCGTTTTGTTGTAGTTCCCGGTCACACCGAAGTCAGCAGCATGTTTGAACTTCGCCTGCAACTGCTTCGGCGAACGTATCAGGATTTGGCTGACCACAGGATCACGGGTTCGTGTTCCAACCGCTCCCAGCGCTGCGAAGCGGCTAGCTACAAGGCCAACCCCTACGTCGGCTACTAGTTGGGAGCAGTTGCCTTTGAGGATGCAGGCTTGGGAGTCGAGGATGCCGGCTGCGCCTGCGGAGATCACGCCGGTCGCGGAGGAGATTTGGAGGAGGACGGGGACGGCGGGGGCACAGGGGCGGGCGATGGTGCAGATGATGGCGCCTGCCAGGGCTCCGGTGGAGATGTAGCCGGAGATGTGGGAGACGTCGGTGAGGGTGCCTTCGATTTCGTCGAGGCCCTGGAGGTCTGTGGTTTTGAGGGGGTTGCCGGAGGTGTAGGCGTAGGGGTTGGCGGAGCCTGCTTGGTCTGGGGTGAGGAAGGTGCCAGTGGTCGGGTTGTACTCGCGTTGGCCCAGGAGGTAGTTGCCGGTGGGGAGATTGAGGGCGCCGATGTAGCCGGGGCTGTTCGCGGTTGGAGGGCCGGCTCGGGTTTGGCCGTAGGGCTCGTAGTCGGGTTGGGCGGTCGGGGATGTGAGGACTGAGCCGTTCGGGGCTGTGGCTAGCGGGGTTGTGGCGGTCGGGGTTTGTTGGGCTACCAGGCCGGCGGCGTAGAGGTAGCGGGTGGGCTTCTGGCCGTCTGTGGTGTTGAGGATCTGGGGTGAGAGCGGGTCCCAGAGGTAGCGGGTGGTTCGGGTCCCGGTGGTGGAGGTCGCTCGGCGGCCGTCACCCGTGTGGGTGTAGCTCGTCGCAACGCCGGCGGTGGTTGAGGTGAGGGGTTTGCCGGCGGCGGACCAGGTGTAGGTGGTGGTGCCGTCGGAGGTGAGGTTGCCGTCGGGGTCGTAGGTGTAGGTGCGGGCAGTGGGCGGGTCGAGTGGGTAGTTGGCCGGTGTGCTCAGAGAGGCCTGAAGTTCGTTCGTTGGGCCGTACAGGGACCAGGTGCTGCCTGTCGGGCGCTTCTCCCAGATGCGGTTGCCGTTGGCGTCGTAGGCGTAGCGGATGTAGTCGCGGGCCTCGTCGGTGCATTGCTCTACGCCGTAGCACGCTGAGGTCAGGCGGTTCAGAGGGTCGTAGGTGTACGACGACTGGCCGGCGACGGAGTCGGCGGAGCGGGTGACGTTGTCGGCGGCGTCGTACGCGGAGGTGATGGTGCGGAGCGGGCGCCGGTTCTGCGTCAGGGACAGGGAGGTCGTGCGACCGCGGAGGTCCAGACGCTCGGTCTTGACGAGTCCGCCGGGCTGGGTCGTCGTGATGGTGCCGTGGGCAACGTCGTAGCGATAGGACGCCAGTGGTTTGCCGTCGGCTGCAGCCGAGGTGAGGCGGTTGCCGGCGTCCCAGGTGTAGGACTCGGTGTGGCCGGCTGCCGAGCGTGCGATGAGGTTGCCGGCGGGGTCCCAGCGGTAGGAGACGGCGCCCGCCGATGTGAGCTGGTCGAAGGCGTCGTAGCCGAACCGGGTCGTGCCCTGCCCGTCGGTCATCGAGGTACGACGGCCCGCGGCGTCCCAGGTGTAGCTGACGGCGGGTGTCTTGTCGGAATACGCGATCCGGAGCGGCGCGCCGCGGGCGTCCAGGACGAAGGACGCCGTCTTGCCAGACGGGAGCGTGGTGCGGATCAGGCGCCCGGCCTTGTCGTACGCGAACCGCCAGGTGCGGCCGCCGTATGTCGCCTCGGTCGTCCGCCCGGCACTGTCGTAGGAGAACGTCTGCGAACGGCCGCTGGCGTCGACAGCCTGGGTCACCCGGCCGGACAAATCGAACGTTGTGGTGGCCTCGGGCAACGATGGTCGGGTGATGCCGACGACTGCGCCCGCGTCGTCGTAGCGCAGCTTGGTGGTGCCGCCGCGGGCATCGGTGAGCGTCGCCACGCGGCCTTGCCCGTCGTACGTCTGCCGCGTGGTGACGTCGAGCGCGCCGTGCTGCTCGAGCGGCTGGTCGTCGTCGTTGTAGGTGACCGTGCTGACGGCACCGCGCGGCGAGGTCACCTTGATCGGACGGCCCCAGCCGTCGTTATCGATGCGTGTCACCCGCTTCAAGGCATCTGTGACCGTCGTCAGATCACCGTCGACCGAGTAGGTGTATTGCGTGGTCCGACCCAGCGCGTCGCGGGTCGCCGACACCAGGCCACGGGTGTCGTAGGTGGCTGACGAGACACGCCCCGCGTACGCCGTGCCGATCAGGTTCCCGCGGGCGTCATAGCTGTACGTCGTACGCCGCCCGAGCGGATCCACCGTCGCGACGACGTCGTTGCGCGCGTTGTACGTACGCCGGGTCACCGCACCCACGGCATCGATCGAGGCGACGTCTCGCCCGAGCGTGTCGTACGCATGCCGAGCGCCGTGTCCCAGGCTGTCGAACACGCGGATCAGATTGCCGTCGGCGTCGTAGTGGAACGTGGCCGTGGCCCCGGTCGGATCCGTCTGACGGATCAACCGGTTCCGCTCGTACTCGTTGATCCACTTCCCACCCGTCGGGTCGGTCATCGTCGACGTGCCGCGGATGCCCTCCGTGTCCCACGACCACGTCGACCGGCCGCCCTTCCCGTCGGTCTGGGCGACGACGCGCCCGTCAGAGTCGTACTCGGTCACGTACGCCGGCTTGGCCGCGTCCCCCACCGTCTCCGACGTCAGCCGCCCGTCGACGTACGAGTACCGCGTCCGGATCCCGCCCGGCGACGTCACCCCGACCAGCCGTCCGTCCAAGTACTCGTACCGCACCGTCCGCGGCGCGACGCCCGGGCCCGACAACCGCACCGACGCGATCTGTCCGCCGGCGTAGTACTCGTACGACAGCGACCGCCGCCCGTTCGTGACGGTCTGCACGCGCCCCGCGGCCCGGCTGACGACCACCCCCTGACCGTTGCGGTCCCGGATGGCCTGCAGCTCGCCAGCGGCCGAGAACTGCATCCGCACCTGGTCGATACTCGTCAGCACGTACGTCGGCCCCGACCGCGCCAGCGTGAAGCGCGCAGGCCCCGGCTCGACGACGAAGCCGGCACCTTCCCGCGTGAACCCGATCTCCCGTCCGTCGGACGCCAGGTACCGCGCACCACCCGGCGACAGCTCGAGCCGATCCGAGAACGACGCCCGCCACCCGGCGCCGAGCGAGCCGGTGGACGTGTCGTTCGAGTTGTACGTCCGGGTCACCGTCAGCGGTACGCCGAGGGCGCCGACCGACGCGTCCGTCTCGACAGCGGTCAGCGCGCCCGTCAGCGAGTTGACCGGATCGGACTGCATCGCGAACGGCCCGAAGAACGCCCGCGCCTGCTTGTCCGGGAGCACGAATCCGGGCGCACCCGCGTAGATCATCACCGAGGCGCCTGCCGATGCCTTGCCGTTCGTCAAGGACACGTCCAGCAGGTTCGGTGAGCCCGACGAACTTGCAGTCCAGCGGAACGGTGACCGACCAACTCAGCGACTGGGTCCGGGCCGGCTTCGGTTTCGGCACGTTCTCACAGGGCCAGTGGTTGACCTGCCAGGTGCGGCCGTCGGTGATCCGGAGGTTGCACAGGTCGATCGTCAGGTTGAACGTCCGGGCCTGGAAGGTGAAGGTGACCCCGGTGCCGGCGTGCGCCATGCCGCCGTCGTTGGCGACCTCCGTGCCGGTGCTCAGGACCTCGCAGTCCCCGGAGACGGTCAGGTCCGGGTGCAGGCAGGGATACTCGTCTGGTCGCGCCGCCTGCGCGGCCGGCGGGACGGGCACGAGCAGGAGGACCGCGAGGACGAGCAGAACGAGCCGGCGCCGCATGGTTGCCTCCGCTCAGTCGTGGTGTTGTGACAGAGAGTTTACGGAGTTCAGCGTGCGGAGAGAGCGAATGATTACAGGTTGTGGATAACGGGAAGTGACCCTGGCGTGCAGGTCGCCCAGGAGTCGCTACGATCTGCGGAAACAGACTGAGTAAACGTTCGAATGCTGTCCGCCCGCTGGCGGGTCTGCCACCACGAGTGTGAGGGTGTGGCTCATGAATATCGGTACCCGGAAGATCGTCGTCGACGAGGCGATCGCGCAGTTACGGCTGTACGCCGAGACGAACGGCGCCGTGCTGCAGTACTACGACGGGCTGCCGGGGATGACCACCGTCGGCGGCTCCGACCCGAACCGGGTCACGCTCGACGACCTGGGCCGGATCATGGTGATCGGCGCCGACCTGCGCGCGATGGACATCCCGTGGCTGCTCGAGGTGGAGGCCGAGAAGGAGCTCGCGGCGATCCCGGTCGACGCGCGCCTGGAGGACGCCGAGCCGGGCAGTGAGCTGTTCGAGGCGGCGATGGCGCTCGACGACAAGTTCACCGGCCACCGCGGCTTCGGGCACGCGAAGAAGTCGAAGCTGCTGCACCTGAAGCGGCCGTACCTCTACCCGGTGACCGACAGCTTCATCCGGATGACCTACGGCTCGGCGTCGGCCGGCGCGGAGTTCCTGAAGGCGGTCCGCGAGGACTTGGTGAACCCGGCCAACGTCCGCGACTTCAAGCTGCTGCAGGTCCGCCTGATCGCGGAGCCGGCGACCTCGGCCGCCCGCCTGCTCGGCGAGGTCCCGACGCTCCGGCTCCTCGACATCCTCGCCTCTCTCCTGGGAGAGGCGAAGTAACTCAGAGCACCCCGAGCCGGGCCAGCGGCTCGACCAGCTCCCGCTCCTCGTAGGACAGGTGCGACAGCAGCGTGTCGTCCAGCAGGTCGACGGCCGCCCGCAGACCGTCGATATCGCCTGACCCGTCAACCAGTGCGACGAGTGCCTTGTCGACGCCTTCGAGGACGTCGTGGATGATCTTGTGCTCCTCCTGCAACCGGTCCACGACCGGTACCAGCGCGGGGTCGGCCCGGCGGAGGTGCGGGAACAGCGAGGCGTCCTCCAGCGAGTGATGCGTCGTGACCAGCCGGCAGTACGACTCGCAGTACGTCCCCAGCGTCCAGTTGTTCTGCCGCATCGTCATGGTGTTGATGTGCGAGCGCGCCGCACCGACCCCGAGCGTCCCGGCCGCGACCTGCTCGACCAGATCGCGGACCTGGTCGAGCTCCGCGCGCAGATGGTCGTGGACGTCGATCAGGTGCTGACCGGACTGTAACTGGTACGGCGTGTACGTCCGCGACGGGTCCGGCACCGGACCGGTCGGTCGCGCGGACTCGTCCAGCAGCTGTACGGCGCTACGCCGCACAGCGGGAGGTGGTGTCGGCACGACGCCGAAGCCAGCGGCGGGAACAGGCGCCGTAGTCACCGGGCCACCCGACCGAGCGACCGAGACGGCCTCGCGCACACCTGCTGCCACCTCAGCGAAGCGCCGGATGTCGTCGGGGTCGTCCGAGGCGAGGATGTAGGTGCTGATGCCCTCCCCCAGCGTCAGCTCGGTGAGCTGGTCGATCCACAGCTCCTCAGACCCCTGCAGGAACCCGCCACGCCCACTGAACCGACCGGACACGTTGTACAGCCGTCGGACCGCCGAAGGATCCCGTCCCGCCTCCACGGCAGCCTCGTCGATGATCTTGTTCATCGCGGCGAGCTGGTCCGGCCCGGCATACCCGCTGCTCGGCAGCCAACCGTCGGCGAGGCGTCCGGTCAGGGCGAGCATCCGCGGCTTGTAAGCACCCACCCAGATCGACACGTCGTGGGCGGGCGCCGGGCCGCGCTTGGCACCGGCAACCGTGTAGTGCTTGCCGGCCAGCCGGATGCCGCCACCGCCAGGCGTCCAGACCTCGCGCATGATCGCGATGGCTTCCTCCAGTGCGGTGATGCTCTGTCCGGTCGTCAGCCGAGGCCCGCCGTTCGCCGCGACCGCGTCGAGGAATCCGCCTGCGCCCAGGCCGAGCTCGACCCGTCCGCCGGTGATCAGGTCCAGCGTCGCGACGCTGCGTGCCACCACGACCGGGTGCCGAAGCGGCAGGTTGGCGACATTCGTGGACACCTTCACCCGCGAGGTCTGGGCGGCGACGACGGACAGCAGCGTCCAGGCGTCCATCAGCCGCGGCTGGTAGGGATGGTCCTGGAAGGTCACCAGGTCGAGCCCGACCTGCTCGGTCAGCTGGGCCAGCGCGATCACGCGGTCCGGGGTCTCGACCGCGGGGGTCAGGAACGTGCCGAAGACCAGCTCGTGGCCGTAATCCATGATTCACCTTTCGAAGTTCGCTCCGCGAGCAAAACTACTTCGCTAGGCAGATAATCTCAACTACAGAACATCTACTGCCGAACTAGGGCGAAAGCCTGTGCCGGATCGAGCGCCGCGCCCCGCTCGTACGCCACCTGGTACTCATCGGCCCCGAGCGCCTCTGAGGCCGCCGTGACCGCACGCTCGAGATCCACAGCCTCGGCCGCGGCTGTCAGGTAGTTCTCGGTCGCCCGCGTGGCGGCCGCGCTCCCCAGCAGCGTCGCCGCGAGCGTCTTGTCGGGGTGACAAGCCGCAATCCCCTCCAGCGCCCAGCACTGACCTCTCAGCGAGTCGAACTCCTCCGAGACCCGGAACGCCTCCGCATGCAGCTCCAGCGCCGCTTCGGGCCGACCTTGGAGCTCCCGGACGAACCCGAGTTCCGCCAGGACGATCGACAGATACAAGACAGATTCCGACTGCCGACGGGCGGCATCGATCAGCGCCTGCAACCGCGTCGAGGCCTCGTCCAGCGCGCCGGTACGACGGGCGGCGAAGCCGAGCACCAACTCCGCGAGCGCCTGCGTCGCGCGCTGCCCCTGCTCTGTCGCCAGCCGCAGCCCACGCTCGCCGTACGTCCGGGCCGCCTCGAAGTGCCCACGCCGGATCGCGGTCCATCCGAGCATTCCGGCCGCGCTGGCGACCTCGGGCCACAGTCCGATCTCCTCGGCGGCCTCCATGCCCTCGAGGTGCAGCCGCTCCGCCTCGTCGAAATCGCCGACGAGCTCAGCGTGCGCCCCGAACCAGCCTGTCGCCTGCAGAACGCCCCACCGGTCACCCAGCGAGCGGAACGTGCCGATGCTCTGGCACGCGTCGTCGTACAGAGCAGGCAGGTCCGCTCGTACATGCGCGTGCTTGGCCCGCGCAGCGAGCACGGCGGCTACGCCCCACTGGTTCCCGTCGGCCTCAAAGCTCTTCAGCGCCTGGTTGAGCAGCGACAGGCACGTGGACAGGTCGCCGGCATCGCTGGCGGCGTGAGCGATCCACCACTGCCCCATGGCGTCCGCGTCGTCCAGCCAGCGGTCCCGCTCCGCGGCGGCGTCAGGGTGTCCGAGCAGGTACATGAACCCCGCCCGCCACACGCCGGCCCGCGCCGAACCCGGCACAGCCTCGAGAGACCGCATGGCCTCCACATACCGGCCACGCAGGAACCAGTACCAAGCCAGGGCGTCCACGAGCCGCTCCGCGAGGTCCAGCTGTCCCGTGGCCACGGCTCGATCCAGTGCGGTCCGGAAGTTCGCCGAGTCGTCGTCCAGCAGCTCCAGCCACCGGCCTTGCTCGTCACCGAACAAGCCGGGGCGGGCGGTCTCCGCGAGCGACACGTAGTACGACAGGTGCCGCTGCCGTGACGACTCGAGCTCACCCGTCACCGTCAGCTTGTCGACGCAGTACGCCGCCACCGACTCGAGCAGCCGGAACCGACTCCCATCCACTGGCACGACGAGCGACCGGTCGACCAGGCGCACGAGGACATCCAGTACGTCGTCCTCGCCGCACACCGCAGCCGCGGCATCCGCCGTACAGCCATCAGCATGTACGGCGAGGCGCCGCAGTACGGACTGCTCGTCCGGGTCGAGCAGCTCCCAGCTCCAGTCGATCATCGCGTGCAACGTCTGCTGCCGGGGCGCTGCGCCACGGTGTCCTGTCGCCAACAACCGGAAGCGGTCGTCGAGCCGCGCTACGAGCCCGCGTACTCCCAGAGCGCGCACACGCGTCGCAGCGAGCTCCAGCGCCAGCGGGATCCCGTCCAGCCGCCGACACAGTACGGCGACGTCCGCAACGGTCTGGTCCGTCAACGCGAAGCCACGCGACGCCGCAGCCGCGCGCGTGACGAACAGCTGCGCCGCACTGCACTCGCCGACCTCGTGCACACCTGCCGACAGCGGAGGTACGGACAGCGGCGGCACACTCCACACCACCTCACCGGCCAGCCCCAGCGGCTCACGGCTCGTCGCGAGCACACGCAGGCCCGGCGCGGCGGCCAGCAAGCGATCCGTCAGCGCGGCGACCTCGTCGACGATCTGCTCGCAGTTGTCGAGTACCAGCAGCCGGGAGCCCATCACGGAGGCCAGTCGATCGACAACGGGCGAATCTTCCGTGTCCCGAAGATCCAGAGCGGCCTGCACAGCGTCCGTCAGCGAGTCGGTGACCGATAGCGCGTCGGGAGTCACGGCGGCCAGCTCGACCAGGACGACCCCATCCGCGAACCTGTTCGTCACGCCGGCCGCAGCAGCCAGTGCCAGGCGAGTCTTGCCCACACCTCCTGGACCAGTCAGTGTCACCAGGCGTGATGTGCCCAATCGGGCACTGATGTCGGCCAGCGCATCGGCGCGACCGATCAGCTCGGTCATCTGCGCAGGGAGGTTGTTGCGTGCGCGCGGCAGCTCCTGCGTGAGGATCGACTGCTGCAACGCGACCAGCTCAGGCCCTGGATCCAGCCCGAGGTCATCGAGCAGCAGCTGCCGCAGCTCGTCGAAGCTCTCCAGCGCTTCTGTCTGCCGTCCGGCCCGGTACAGCGCCTTCATGTGCGCGGCCCGCAGGCCCTCGCGTAGCGGATGCTCCTTGACCAAGGAAGCAAGATCCACGACCGGCAGATCCACTTGCTCGAGCGCGGTGAGCCGCAAGTCGGTCAGTCGCGCTACGGCGGTCTCGGCGAAGGCGTCGTCCGCGAAATCGGCGTACGCCGGGCCACGCCACAACGCCAGCGCCTCGTGTAGCGATCCGGCAGCCAGCAGCTCACCGAAGCGCAACGCGTCATAGCTCGCGGCAGAAACCGCCAGTGAATAGCCGGCCGGACCGGACTGCACGAGCGAGCGGCTGCCAGGCTCAGCGTCCTCGAAAGCTCGCCGCAGCTGGGACACCTTCGCGGACAGCGTGCCTGACGGGTTCCCAGGGAGCTCAGAGCCCCACAGGTCGTCGATCAGCCGGTCCGAGGGCACCGGCCGGCCCTCGTGCACCAGCAGGTCAGCCAGCAACGCACGCACCTTCAGCCCTTGGATGACCACAGGCGTCCCCGCGTCCGTCCAGACCGTCACCGGTCCCAGCACCCCGAAGCGCATAACGGCACCTTATTCCGGTCCGCCGGAAACGACCGGAAAGAAACCGTAAACCACCTTCGGCAGAGTCTGTGTCAGACGGAAGGAGGGACGGCAGATGCGATTGGCAGTGATCATCGGCAGCACCCGGCCCGGCCGATTCGGACCGACCGTGGCGAACTGGCTCGCGGAGCAGGCAGCCAAGCAGTTCGAGGTCGACCTGGTCGACCTGGCCACTGCGAATCTGCCCGCCGGACTCCCCGACGCCGACGAGGAAGCACCGCGGGAGGTCGCCGCGCTGGGCACCAGGCTGGCGGCCGCGGACGCGTTCGCCGTCGTCACCCCGGAGATCAACTGCAGCTTTCCGGCCTCGCTGAAGACCGCACTGGACTGGTACTACGACGAGTGGCACGCCAAGCCGGTCGCGATCGTCAGCTACGGCCGGGACAGCGGCGGCTGCTACGCCACCGCACAGCTGCGGCAGGTCTTCAGCGAACTCCAGGCCGTCACCATCCGCAACACCGTCGCACTGCCCTGCTACTGGGAGCAGTTCACCGCGGACGGCGGCTGGCCGCGGCCGTCCGCCGGCTACGAGGCATCCGCGAAACTCATGCTCGACCAGCTCGTCTGGTGGGCCGCAGCACTCCAGGACGCCCGCAAGCGGCGCCCGTTCCGACACTGAGAGGAAAGACCCATGAGGAAGCTGATCGAATCCACCTTCATCACGCTGAACGGCGTCATCGACGAGCCGCAGAACTGGAGCCCGCCGTACTGGGACGACGAGCACGCGGCGTACACGCAAGGCCTGATGGAGGGCGTCGAGGCCCAGGTGCTCGGCCGCGTCACCTACGAGGGCATGGCAGACGCCTGGCTGTCACGGGCCGGCGACCCGTTCGCCGACATGTTCAACGCCATGCCGAAGTACGTCGCCACGCGCACGGTCACCGAGTGGAAGTGGAACGCCCAGCCGCTCGAAGGCGACGCCGCCGAGGCCGTCCGCCGGCTCAAGGAGTCCGAGGGCGGTGACCTGATCAAGTACGGCACCGGGTCGTTCTCGAAGACGCTGCTGGAGAACAAGCTCGTCGACGAGTACCACTTCTGGTACTTCCCGGTCGTCGCCGAGGGCGAGACCATGTTCCGCGGCACCGGCATCGACATCACCCATCTCGAACTGCTCGGTACGACGACGTTCAAGTCCGGCATCGTCGTCCACAAGCTCGGCCCGAAGGCCTGACCGTACGCCGCCGCTCCGGCCGGCCACCCGCTGCGGGTGGCCGGCCGGAGGCTTGTCCGCATCGGACCTGGGTACCGGTCGGGGCCAACGGGGGTGCTGAGACGGTGCTGGGGACCGTCTGCCAGGGATACTCGCGATCCGCCGGTGCGGATCGCGGATCCACCCATGCGATCGGACTGGAGTTGTGATGGGTACCGTCCTGACCATCGTGATCATCGCCGTGGTGCTGCTCGCCGCGGCGGCGGTCTTCGTCCTGTACCAGCGCAGACGCTCGAGCGAGCTGCAGCAACGGTTCGGCCCGGAGTACGAGCGCACCCTCGAGGAGTCGGGCGATCGCCGCAGCGCGGAGCGCGAGCTGCGCGAGCGGGAGCGCCGGGTGTCGCGGCTGGAGATCACGCCGTTGAGTCGTGAGTCCGCGCAGACCTATCGGGCCGAGTGGGCCGAGGTGCAGCAGAGCTTCGTCGACCGTCCTGCCGGAGCGGTCGCGGACGCGGACCGGCTGGTGCTGCGGATGATGCGCGAGTCCGGCTACCCGGTCGACGAGTTCGAGCAGCGCGCCGACGACGTGTCCGTCGACCATCCCGACGTCGCGATGCACTACCGGGAGGCGCACCGGATCGCCGTCGCGCACGCCCGCGGCGACGCCGACACCGAGGACCTGCGGCAGGCAGTCACGGCGTACCGGCATCTGGTCGACGCCCTGCTCGACGACAGTGAGAACCGGACCACCACGAAGGAGCAAGCATGACCACGCCCGACCGTCGTGACGTCCCCCTGGACGACGACCGCATGCTGACCGACGACGACCTCGTGACCGACTCCGAGCTCAGCGGCCGCCGCGACCCGGACGACAACCGGCTCGACGCCGACCGCGGCCTCGACGCCGACCGCGGCCTCGGCAACGACCGCGGCCTGGACGACAACCGTGGCCTGGACGACAACCGTGGCCTGGACGACAACCGTGGCCTCGGCAACGGCGTGGACGCCACTCGTGGGCTGGACGACGACCGCGGCCTGGACGCCACCCGTGGGCTGGACGACGACCGCGGCCTCGACGCCACCCGTGGGCTGGACGACGACCGTGCAGCGGCCGGTGCTCCGGACAACCGGATGACAGCCGCCGGCACCGCCGAGCGTGACGACCGGACAACGACGGGCGATGCGCCGTTGGTGGCCGAGGAAGCCGTCGTCGACTACCGGGCGCGCTGGGACGTCGTCCAGCAAGGGTTCGTGGACGATCCGCGCAACGCCGTCAGCGAAGCCGACAAGCTCGTCGACGACGTGCTCAAGCACCTCGCGGACGGCTTCGACCGCCAGCGCCAGGATCTCGAGCACCAGTGGTCGGGCGGTCAGCCCTCGACCGAGGACCTCCGCTCGGCGCTGCAGCGATATCGCGCGTTCTTCCAGCGCCTGTTGACGTTGTGAGCACCTGCGCGGCGGCCGGTACGACGACGTACCGGCCGCCGCGCAGTCTGTTGCCTAGGGCGCGATGTTCTGGTTGAGGTGGAACACGTTCTCCGGGTCGTACCTGCGTTTGACCTCGACCAGCCGGTCGTAGTTCTGCCGGTAGTTCTCCCGGATCCGGCCCTGGTCGTCGTCGGCCATGAAGTTGATGTACCCGCCGGCCTCGGAGAGCGGTGCGACGTCGTCGTAGTACGAATGTACCCACTCGACGCCGGCCTCGTTGGCGGCCGGGTCCGGCCACATCCCGGCGATCACGGTCGCGAAGTTCGCGTCCCGGTAGGCGAACGCGGTCCCGTCCGGGGTCACCCGGTGACACGCGCCGTTGATCGGGTAGATGTGCACGGTCGAGTTCACCGCCGGCAGCCCGGGCGCGTGCCGCAGGTGCGCCTGGATCGCCTCGTCGGTCAGTTCGGTGACGAAGTTCGCCTTCCAGTAGTGCTGCAGACCGGGCGGTACCAGCGCGTCGAAGGCGCTGTTCAGCGCCGGGTACGGCATCGGGCCGACGTGCTCGGCCAGCACCGGCGCGAACTCGCGGAACTTCGAGATCTGGGTCTCGCCGTCGTCCAGGTCGCCGGCCCAGCAGCCGACGATCGCCACGAACGGCTCACCGTGCCGGTCCTCGGGGATGAACGGCAACGGCGGCGCGATCTGGAACGCCGGGAACCCGCCCAGCTGCTCGGGCGCGTCCTTGATCAGGTCCCGGAACCCGGACAGTACGGCGGCTGCGTCGGACAGCTCGAAGAACATCGGGCCGCCGTAGATCGTGGACACCGGCGCGAGCCGGAACTCGAGCGCGGTGACCACGCCGAAGTTGCCGCCACCGCCGCGCAACGCCCAGAACAGGTCCTCGTTCTCCTTCTCGCTGGCGATCACGAACTTCCCGTCGGCGGTCACCACGTCCGCCGACACCAAGTTGTCGCAGGACAGCCCGAGACCCCGGGCCAGGTACCCGATCCCGCCGCCGAGGGTCAGCCCGCCGACCCCGGTGGTCGAGATGATCCCGCCGGTGGTGGCCAGCCCGAACGCGTGGGTGGCGGCGTTGAAGTCGCCCCAGGTCGCGCCGCCGCCGGCCCGCGCGGTCCTGGTCACCGGATCGACCCGGACGTTGCGCATCCCGCTGAGGTCGATGACAAGGCCGTCCTCGACCGTGCCGAACCCGGGCACACTGTGGCCGCCGCCGCGGATCGCGATCTCCAGCTGGTTGCTCCGTGCGTAGTCGATCGCCGCCATCACGTCACCGGCGTTCTCGCACCGGACGACCACCCGCGGGCGCTTGTCGTGCATCCAGTTGTTGACCCGGCGCGCCGCGTCGTACCCCTCGTCACCTGCTGTGAAGACCTGCCCGCGCGTGCGTTCTCTCAATTCCTCGATCATGTTCGCTCCCCGAACCACTGCCGACTGCCGCAGATCGGCGCGCGCGTACGAACCTCCACGCACACCGCGCAGACCGGTTGTCGCCGTCGAGCGCAGCGCGAGACTTCCCCCAGAGAGCGTCTGAACCCCCGACGGGCTGCCGGCCTTCCCCCAGACCCGCCCGTTCTCCCAGACCCTGCCAAGCGGGACCGAATTCGTCAATACCGATGTCAAAGCGACCCGGACGGCTCCGACCAGGAGGCACAGGCACCCAACATCCGGAGGACACCATGCGGAAGCTCATGTACTACGTGCACCAGTCGCTCGACGGCTTCGTCGAGGGACCGAACGGCGAGTTCGACTGGGCTCAGCTCGGCCCCGAGCTGGGCGCGTACTCGATGAGCCTGACCGAGCGCGCCGACCTGTTCCTGTACGGGCGGCCGGTCTGGCAGATGATGTCCTCGTACTGGCCGAACGCCGAGGCGATGAACCCGGACCAGCACGCGATCGAGTTCGCGCCGGTGTGGCGCCGGACGGCGAAGGCGGTGCTGTCGACGACGCTCGAGAGCACCGATTGGGATGCTCGGGTGATCCGCGCCGCCGAGGACGTCGCGGCACTGAAGGCCGAGCCGGGCAAGGACATCCTGCTGACCGGGGGCTCGGGCGCGGCGGCGGCGCTGGCCGAGCTCGGCCTGGTCGACGAGTACCACGTGGTCGTGCACCCGGTGGTCCTCGGCGGCGGCAAGCCGGTGCATCAGGCAACCGGCCGGCGTACGCTCCGGCTCGCCGAGACGCGATCGTTCGACAACCGGACCGTCCTGCTGCGTCACGACCTGGTCTGATCGGTGGCCGCGGCCGCCAGCGCGTCGGCCACCGCGGCGACCGCGGGCGTCCGGGTACGACGGGTCAGCAGGAAGACCGCGCGTCCGACGTCCGCCTCGGCGGGCCGGCGTACGGCGACTCCTGGCGCGCCGGCTCCGATGACGAGATCGGGGAGCAGCGCGCCCGCGCCCGTCGTCCGGACGAGCTCGAGCAGGATCAGGAAGTCGTCGGAGCTGTAGCGGATGTCGGGCTCGAAGCCGCCGAGCTCGCGGCAGACGCGGACATGCATCTCGCGATGACCGGTGCCCGGCTGGCAAGCGGCCCAGGGCAGATCCGCCAGCTGCTCGACCGGAACGCGCTCCGCGGCGGCCAGCGGATGATCCTCGGGCAGGACGACGCGGATGTGCTCACGGAGCAGGTGCTCGCGGTGCAGATCGGTGTGTACGGCGCGCGGCTGGCCGTCGTACTCGTCGCCGACCATGACGTCCAGCTGCTGCAACCGAAGCGCGGGGGCGGCCTGCTCCACTTCGAGCTCGGCGGCCTCGACGCGGATGTCGGGATGGGAGACCGCCAGGCTGCGGATCGCCGGCGCGACCACGCGAATGAATGCGGACTGGAACGACGCGATCCGGACCAGGCCCGCGACCCGGCCCGCGGCGACCGCGGCCACCTCGGCCTCGGCGGCTTCGACGCCTTCCAGCAGCGACGTCGCGTGCCGGACCAGCACTTCACCCGCCGCGGTCAGGCGCACGTTGCGGCCGATCCGCTCGAGCAGCGGCGTACCGGCCTCGCGCTCCAGGACGGCGAGCTGCTGGGAGATCGCGCTGGGCGAGTAGCCGAGCGCGCGAGCCGCACCATGCACGGTCCCGCGGCCGTGGACCTCCCGCAGCAACCGCAGTCGGCGCAGATCCATCATTCGTTCAGCTTAGCTTCACAATGCTGTCCGTGAAGCCGCGATGGACGTGAACAGTCCCTGGCCCTGACCATCGATGGCGTGGGACGCCTCTTCTGCCTTCTTTCCGCCGTCACCTTCGGGGTCATGGCCGTCTTCGGCAAGCTCGCGTACGACGCGGGCGTATCGGTCGACGCACTGCTCCTCGTCCGCTTCGGCCTCGCCGGCCTACTGCTGCTGGCCGTCGCGCTCGCCCGCGGCGCCCTGCGCAACCTCCCGCGCCGGGCCGTCGTCACTGGCCTGGGGATGGGTGTCTTCGGGTACGCCGCCCAGTCCGGGCTGTACTTCTCCGCGTTGGCGCGGATCGAGGCGTCATTGGTTGCACTCCTCCTGTATCTCTACCCGGTGCTGGTGATGGTCGGGGCGATCGCACTGCGTCGCGAACAGGCCTCACCGCGGCGGATCGGCGCCCTGGCGGTCGCGCTGGCCGGGATCGGGCTGGTGCTCAGCGGGGCGATGACCGGCCGGTTCGACCTGCTCGGCGTACTGCTGGCCTTGGGCGCACCGATCGTCTACACGTGCTACATCCTGGTCGGCGACTCGCTGACCGCCGACGTACCGCCGCTCGCGTTGACGGCGCTGGTGTGCTCCGGAGCGTTCGGCACCTTCCTGGTGTTGGCGCTGTTCCGCGGAACCGATCTGACGTTCGCCCCGATCGGCTGGCTGTGGCTGGCCGCGGTCGCGCTGATCAGCACCGTCGCGGCGATTCTGTTCTTCTTCGCCGGTATGGCTCGGGTCGGTCCGTCCGTGGCCTCGATCCTGTCGATCTTCGAGCCGGTCGTGACCGTGGTCGCGGCGGCCCTCGTGTTCGGCGAGCAGCTGAGTGCCGTGCAGTGGTTCGGCGGCGGTCTGGTACTCGCATCGGTCGTGATCGTGCAGTGGCCGCGCCGCCAATCGTTGCCGGAACTTTCGCGGACTTCGCCGGAGGTGACGGCAGACTTGGCCGTATGAGCGGGCGGGTGGCGTGGGCAGGAGTCGTCGCGTTCGTGACGGCGGCCGCGGTCGGTTGCACCGGCAACGACGCGGCTCCCCCTGCGCCCGGCACCATCTCGCCCACCTCGCCCACCTCGCCCACCCCGTCCGCCGCGCGTCCGAGCACCTCGCCGCCCTCGACCGCCGCGCCCTCGACCGCCGCGCCGTCGAGCGTCAAGCCGTCGACCGTCGCGAATCCCGTGTCGCTGCAGGCGTTGATGACGAAGAAGTACAACGGCGGCAACCTCCGGCTCGGCCGGGTCCTCGCCCGCACCCCGGCGTACACCCGGTACTACGTCACCTACCGGAGCGGGACGCTGACGATCTCGGGGATCATGAACGTCCCGTCCGCACCGGGTCCGCACCCGGCGCTCGTCCTGAACCACGGCTACATCGACCCGGCCGTGTACACGAACGGCCGCGGCCTGATGCGCGAGCAGGACTACCTCGCGCGCCGCGGGTACGTCGTCCTGCACACCGACTACCGCAACCACGCACAGTCCTCGAAGGACCCGGACTCCGAGCTCACCCTGCGCCTCGGCTACACCGAGGACGTCGTCAACGCCGTCCTCGCGCTCCGCACCTCGCAGTACGTCGACCCGTCACGGATCGCGCTGCTCGGTCGCTCGATGGGCGGCGGCGTCACCTACAACGTGCTCGTCAACCAGCCCGGTCTGGTCAAGGCCGCCGTGGTGTTCGCGCCGGTCAGTTCGCAGGCCGCGGACAACTTCGACCGCTGGATCCGGGCCGACCGCCCGATCGCGAGCCAGATCCTGCGCAGGTACGGCGAACCGGCGCGCAACCCGGCGTTCTGGCGCAACGTGTCCGCGGTGAACTTCTTCGACCGCGTGACCGAGCCGGTGCTGATCCATCACGGCGAATCCGACTCGACCTGCCCCATCGCCTGGTCGCGCACGAGCCTGGCCGCGCTGAAGGCGGCCGGGAAGAACGCGACGCTGTACACGTATCCGGGTGAGGAGCACGCGTTCGGGCCCGCCTGGCCGACCTCGATGGCGCGGACCGTGACCTTCCTCAAGCAGCACGGGGTTTGACGGCGCTGACGGCGTACATCGTCAGCGACATGTGGAACGCGCCGCGATCGGCCGCCTCGGCGAGGGTCCGCGCGAACTCCTCGGCCTCGGCTTCGGTGATCACACCGGCCTGCAACGACGTCAGGTGCAGCATGCCGACGAGGCCCTGCCGCGCGCCCTCCTGCGGCTCGATCATCGTCGCGGCGGTCTCGCCGGTGATCATGAGACCCGCGCCGGCGAGCAGACCACGCAGCCGGCGACCCGAGTACGGGTTCGCGCTCTCATGAATGAAGTGATCGACCATCCGCTGCAGGACGCCGGGATCGGCCGGATGGACGATCGCCGTGGCCCAGTCGGTGTCGATCAGCGCGATCCGCCCGCCCGGCCGCAGAACCCGCGTCATCTCCTTCACCACGGCCGCGGGGTCGTCGACGTGCTGGAGGACGCGCTCGCAGCGCAGTACGTCGACCGACTCGTCGTTGAAGGGCAGGGACTCGGCCTGACCCTCGACGTACTCGACGTCTGCCCCGGCGGTCCGCCGCACGGCCTCGGCTCGGAGGCCCGGGCTGGGCTCCACGCCGATCGCGTGGGCGCCCGCAGCGGCGAAGGCGACGACGTCCTCACCTGTTCCGGATCCGACGTCGACTGCCGTCTCCCCCGCCTTGGGCTTGAGCTGGTCCAGCGCCCACGACTTCAGCGTACGTACGGCGGGCCGCCCGGCCATCTGGTCGAGGATGAACGCCTGCCGCTCGATGTTCTGATCGGCCACGTGCGCGGCCCGGAAACTGCCGCGCTGCGTGACGAACCCGGGCGCGTCCGGTGCTTCGGTCATATGGATCTCCCCCTCCGATCCGAGCCTAGCGCCGGACGGACCCAGGATCGTGTCACGGCACCGGCTGCCCACCGTGGCCATTGCGGCCCCATTTGCCTGGCGGACCCACCAAATGAGGGGTTCTTCACCCTGAATGAGGGTGGAGAACCCCTCATTTCGCTGGTGTGCCGGCCAAATTCGTGGGTCCGCCAGCGAAAGGGTCAGGAGCGGGCTGGGCCGGAAGATTCGCGGTGCCACGCGTCGTTCGGCATCCGCAGGATCGCTCACCCCACCGCGGCGAACCCGCTGCCTGCAGTCCCCAAGGTGCGGGCGATGGTGTGCACGGTCGACAGGTAGTGCACCGGTGAGACGCAGTACACGGCGACCGGTTCACGCTCAGGTGCACTACCCGGCCGACCGACACGTCCTGTCGAGATGACACATCCCACCTAACTCTGGTGCCCCGGCGGCTCGATCGCGTTGAGGTAGCGCCTGCCGACGGTCTCCAGGTGGGCGACGAGGGCGGGTGGGCCGTCGACGTGGAAGTCGAGGCCGAGCATGCCGATGTAGACGGCGATCGTTTCGAGGGAGTCGGCGCCGGTGACGAGGATGCTGGTGTTGTCGTCGACGGACTCGACGATGCCGACGGCGGCATGGATGCGGGACAGAACATCCTGCGCCGGCGCGTGGACCGTGATCCGCGCGTGCACCTTCCAACCGGTCGACGCCACGTCACGCAGCACGAAGTCGGTGTACGCCTCGTCCGCCATCGGCCGCGGCTGGTACCGCCGCCCCGTTGCCATCCGCAACGACATCCAGTCGACCCGGTACGAGTGCCACTCCGCCTGCTCGTCCCGGGCCACGAGATGCCAGTACCCGTGCCAGCTCACCAACCGGTACGGCTCGACCAGCAGTGGCAGGTCCCGCCCCACACCGGACCCGGCTTTGTACATCGAGTCCCCCTCCGGTACGGCGTACTCGAAGCGGAGGTAATACTCGTCGCGAATACAGGCCGCGATCGTCGCCAGTACGACGGGATCGATCTCGGGCGCGTCGACGTTCGAGCGCGTGTTGTCGGGGCCCTTCTCCATCGCCCGGTTGATCGCGTTGACCTGCCGCTGCAGACGATGCGGGAGAACCTGCTGGAGTTTGGTCAGCGCGCGCACGCTGCTCTCCGCCATCCCGGTCACACCCGCCCCGGTACGCAGGCCGACGGCGACCGCGACTGCCTCCTCGTCGTCGAGCAGCAGCGGCGGGAGCTTCGCGCCGATCCCGAGCTGGTAGTGCCCGGCCGGTCCGCGCGTGGCGTCGACCGGATACCCGAGCTCGCGGAGCCGGTCGATGTCGTTGCGCACCGTCCGCGTAGTCACCTCGAGCCGCTCGGCCAGCTCGGAACCGGTCCACGCAGGGCGCGTCTGCAGAAGCGCTAGCAGTGCTAGCAAACGCTGCGAAGTTTCCAGCAAAACAGTCTCCTGATTAGGAATCTAATGTTCCTATACGGATTCTACGGTAGAGCCATGAACAACAACGAGAGCATCCAGTCCTTCACCGTCAAGATCGACCAGGCCGACCTGGACGACCTGCAGAGCCGCCTCGCGCGGACCCGGCTCCCCGAAGCCGCCCCCGGCGACGACTGGGACCTCGGCACCCCGAACCACTACCTCCGCGAGATGGTCGACCGCTGGCAGAACGAGTTCGACTGGCGGGCGCAGGAAGCCCGGATGAACGAGTTCCCGCACTACCTGACCGAGATCGACGGCCAGACGGTCCACTTCATCCACGTGCCGTCCGCGGTCGAGGGCGCGACCCCGCTGCTGCTGGCGCACACGTACCCGGGTTCGTTCGTGGACTTCCTCGACATGATCGGCCCGCTCACCGACCCGGTCGCGTACGGCGGATCCGCCGAGGA
The DNA here is from genome assembly GCF_040610875.1 of Kribbella sp. NPDC003505. Lineage (NCBI taxonomy): Bacteria > Bacillati > Actinomycetota > Actinomycetes > Propionibacteriales > Kribbellaceae > Kribbella > Kribbella sp. NPDC003505. The sequence continues at coordinate 293,094 of NZ_JBEXNA010000009.1, forward strand.
CGCGTTCTCCGTCGTCGTACCGTCGATCCCGGGCTTCGGGTTCAGCACCCCGCTCGTCGAGCGCGGCTGGACGATGGCGCGGGTGGCCCGGACGTTCGACACGCTGATGCGGCGGCTCGGGTACGACTCGTACGGCGTGCACGGCTCGGACGCCGGCGCGATGATCGCCCGCGAGCTCGGCGTACTCAACCCGCCCGGCTTCCTCGGCCTGCACGTCCTGCAGCTGTTCTCGTTCCCGTCGGGCGACCCGTCGGAGTTCGAGAAGTTCACGCCGGCCGACTACGCGGCGCTCGAGCACCTGAAGTGGTTCCAGTCGGTCGGCGGGTACAACGCGATCAACTCGACCCGCCCGCAAACCGTTGCCGTCGGCATCTCCGACTCACCGGTCGGCCAGCTCGCCTGGAACGAACTCTTCAACAACTTCGGCAACGGCACCAGCCTGGTCACCCCCGACCAGATCCTCACCGAGGTCTCCCTCTACTGGTTCACCAACACCTCCGCCGCCGCCGGCCGCTACCACTACGAGGAGGCCAACTCCGGCGCCGAACCCCAACTCAACCACGCCCCCACCGGCGTCGCCGTCTTCGCCGACGACTTCAAGACCATCCGCCCGCTGGCCGACCGCGACAACCCCAACATCACCCACTGGTCCACCTTCAAGGACGGCGGCCACTTCGCCTCCCTCGAACGCCCCGAAGAAGTCACCCAAGACCTCCGCAAGTTCTTCCGCAACCTCTGACCAACTGCCGAAGGGCCGGCCTGCGGGCCGGCCCTTCAGTCGTTGGTGTCGATGGTGCCGATCTGCTTCGGCCCAGAACTGTCGAGGACAGCGATCCCGGGCTCGAAGAACCGGCTGAGATAGATCCGCTGCCCGTCCGGGCTGATTGCTATCCGAGCGGGCAGGCCGAGGTTCGTGCTCAAGGACCCGACGACCTTGCGGCTGCCGGTGTCGACGACCTCGACCGTGTCGTCGTTGGCCGACCGCCCGAAGAGATACAGGTGCTTGCCGTCCTTGCCCATTGCACCGCCCCTGATGTCGCCGCCCTCCACTGGCTCCGGCGTTGGCCTGGATCGCTCGACCTTCGTGTTGATGACGGCGAACGTCGTGCGACCGATCGCGTACAACGCGCCGTCAGGACCGGGTATCAAGTCGCTCGGCTCCGCGCCGACCGTGATCGGACTCCCGACCGCCTGCCGGGATTTGGCGTCGATGACCGAAACCGTGCCCTTGTCCTGGGACCCGACGTACAGCCGTCCGCGGTCGTCGACGGCGAGACCGGCCGGGTTCGGACCGGTGGCGAGCGGGCCGCCGACCGTCGCGAGCGTCGTGGTGTCGATCTCGGTGATCGTCGCCGCATTCCGGCTGAGCACGAACAGACGGTGCGTCGCCTCGCTCAACGCGAACTCCGTCGGGCCGGGCGCGACCGCGATCGGTCCGCCGACGATCGTCCAGTTCGCGGCATCGATCACCGAGACCGAGTTCGACCGCGAGTTGGCGACGTACAACCGGGACCCGTCCGGGGCGATGAGAACGCCGCTCGGAAACTCACCGACCTCGAGCGCCTTGCCGACGCGCTCCTGGGTCGTCGTACTGAACCTCATCACACGGCCGTTCTCGGTGTCGGTCGCGTACAGAAATCGGTCGTCGGGGCTTACCGCAAGACCGACCGCCAGCGGTGGCTGCGGCGCCGGCGGTAGGACGACGACCAGAGCGATGCCGAGGACGGCCGGCCCGAGCAGAGCGGCCGCCGTCACCCGGCGGCCGAGTGGCTTGCCCGACCGGTTCGAGCGCACGGTCGCGATGCCGAGGGCGAGCCAGACCGCGAGGAGTACGAATGCGGCGAGTTGCGGTACGTCGGTGTGGCGCTCGAACCGCAGGAAGCCGAACAGGACCACGAAGCCGCTCAGCACCCAGCCGGCCAGGAACTCGCGGTTGAACGAGAGCAGCGGTCCCGCGATCAGCATCTCAGCCGTCAGCAGGTAGAGCGCCGTGACGACGACCGTATTGACCCTGTTGTGCCGGTCGACGTACAGCAGGATGACCAGCAGCAGGATCGCCGCCGCGGCGCCGAGCGCGATCAGGAGCTTGTGCGGCGCGGTTCGCGCCGGCGGCGTACGGCGCAACTGGAACAGTCCGACGACGCCGGCGGCCAGCCATGCAACAGACGCAACCAGGTACCAGGTCGCCGCCAAGGGCTGCAGTCCGATGAGCAGCTTGTGCGTGATCCACCCGACGGCCTGAGCCGCGGCGAGAAGCGCCGGCCCTGCCAAGCCGACCGCGAAGGCGGCCGCGTTCGCGCGGAGCCTGATCACCGGGGGCACCGCTAGGACAGCTAGCACCGCTAGGACGATCACCTGCCAGCTACGCGGTGTCGCGACGACGGCGCAGACGACCTGCGCCGCGGCGGCTAGCAGTGCTAGCCCGAGAATCGGCCAGTCCCATTCAGGCAGGTGGAAGCGGCCCCGCCATCGCCTGGCGGTCGCTCGGGCCGCCGCTCCGAACGTCGGCCCCGTGGCGCGCCTGACACTCGGCGCCGCGACAGGTTGCTGCCGGACCGGTGGTGGCGGGTTGTCGAGATACGCCTGCGCTGTCGCCGCGATGCTCCGGCTGTCTCCGTCCCGCAGTCGCTCGAGCTGCTCACGCGCGGTCCGCCGTACCCGCTCGTTGTTTGCCTGCAGCAACTGCCCTAACGGCGCCAACGCGGTCTGCCGGATCTCCGGGATCGGGCTCGCGATCGCGCCGGCCAGATGCTCGGGCAGCGCCCAGCGAGGGTTGGAAGCAACGACCGTACGACCCTCGACCTCGGCGAACTGCCGCGGACGCTGATTCGGCCGCTCGGCCGTGACCGCTTTGTACGTGTAGTCGTACAGTTCGTCGGTCGTGATGTCGCCATCCGCGTCGACGTCTGCCGCACCGGTACGAAGGCCCTCGACGAGATGGTGCGTGAACACCGACTCCGTTCCCTCGAAGGCGTACTGCGTCGAGTCGGACGCGGTCAGAACGATCCGCCCGCGCCCACCGAATGCCTCCTTGGTGTGTACGGCAGAGTCCGACTTGGCGAACTGCTCAGCGGCGTACGCCCCGCTGTAGCAGCAGTCGAGGATGAGGATGGTCTGTCGCGGCCGACTCTCCGACACCGTCTCTTGCACCGACTGCGCCGACAGCGCGGTGAACCGCAGACTGCCTCGCACGGTGTTCCGCATCGCCAGGTAGAGGCGACCGTTGTCGTCCTTCAACCCGTGGCCGCTGAAGTACAACAACATCAGGTCGTCGCGTTCGCCGGCCGCGAAGAAGTCCGCGACCGCCTTGCCGACCTCGTGCGTCGGCTTGTTCATCACCACCTGAACGTCGAACCCCGCGATCGCCGGGTCCTCCAGCACCTCGGCCAACGCCTCGACGTCGCGCTCCGGCGCCGCCAGCCGCCGCAGTCCGGTGTCCTCGTACTCGTACGTGGCCACCAGCAGAGCCCGGCGCTGCCCCATCACTCAGTCCGCTTCGTGCCGACGCAGGAACGCCTCGACCAACTCCCGCCGCTCCTCCACCGAAGCCGCATCCACCTCGATCGAGTCCGCGCCGATCGTCAACTTCACCCGCTGCCCCGCCGTCCGCCGCCCCAGCCAGTCCCTGACGATCGCGATCAGCAATGGCACCATCCCACCGGCACCACCCAACGCAACCGCCACCGCCCCCACCGCGGCCGCATCTCCTTTGCTCCCTTCGGGCGCAACCGTCAGCACATCCCGCGTCTCGAACTCCCGAAGCTCCCCCCGAAGCTGCCGAATCCCCCGATCCGCCAACTCCGGATCGTCATCCACCAGCACCACGTCAACCCAAGCCCCCACAACCCACCCCTCCCGAGCCGTCGCGCGCCATGATCCTCCCACTCCCCCCTCCACCGCAACGGTAAGTAGCGAGCCTCCAACACCCGGTCGCCCCCACAGCCACAGCCGGGAAGCCCGGAGCACGAAACACCGCGGGCTCCTTCGAGCTCCACCCATCTGGACGGGACATCCCGGCAGAGGCTCCTCCACCGACCCGATCCACCCCTCAGCCGACACAACTCCCAGCCCGAAGCTACGCCGCCCCACCCCGCCGACAACATCCTCAACCCTGTGGAGAACCCACCGCCCGACCCGCCTCGAACTCCTCTCCTGAACACGTCCCAACCCACCCGAGAGGACCACCAATGGACTCCGACGAAACGCCGTACCTCCTCCCCGACGGGGACCGCGTCTGAGTCATCAAGACGTCGCCGACCGCCGAACTCCTCCCGCAGATGCTCGAGCGGTTCCATGCGGACCGGTCCGAACCCCTGATCTTCGGAGACGGCGGCAACCGGACCCCTGGCGCCGGCTCGATGCGCCGGCAACCGACCACGAGGGATTCGACGCCACCTACGCCGTCGCAAGGGAGCGCCTCGCGCCACCGGGACGCTCGATCCCGATCGAGACGTCGCCGCAGATCTCGGGCTGAATCTCGACGAGCCCGTCGACGACTCGAACTTGCCTGACTAGCAATAACCGCCGTCTCGTCCGCGAGGAGGTGATGCAGCAACTCGCCGTCCTTCGACAGGCCGGTCGGCAACAACCAGGCGGCCTCCGCGACCGCGAGTTCCGCACTCTCGAGCTCGGGCTCGGAGCCATTGCCCACGGCCAGGAGACCAACTTCTCCGGCAAGCGCCTCGGCTACGCCGCGCATGACCTCGGCGACTGCGCCGAATCAAGTTCTCGGCCTTCCCGGAGTCGCGGCAACCCGCGAACTGGGCCCGTCCCACCGATCCGCCAAGCCCTCCCTGCAGACCTCCGCATCGAGCTGGCCGCAGCATCCGATGTCGCACATGCCTCAGGCGCCACACGAACCTAAACGAACCCCTCGACTTCGACTTCAAACCGAGCCCGAAGAAATGACAGCGTCCTTTAGGCTGGGCAGAGGCTAGCGAGGGAGTTGAGATGTCGACCGAGACGCCGCAAGACCGGCCTCATGGTGACCGTGTCAATGTCATCGACACGGCGACCGCCGCACACAACCTCCCACGGATGCTGCAGCGGTTCCGTGCAGGGCAGGCCGAGCCGTTGATCTTCGGCGACAGCGGTCAACCAGAAGGCGTGGTCATCCCGTTCGACCGCTGGGAACAGCTCGAAGAGTTGGCAGCGGACGCGGAGCAGGCCGCCGAGGTTCGCGAAGTCACCCGGCGCCGCCTGGCCACGAACCGCGTAGAGGACAACGTCTCGGCCGACGAGCTGGCTGAGGAATTCGGCTGGAACCTCGACAGCGACAACGAACCGCCCGCATCGCGATGACGGCGAAATACCACCTAATCATTGATCCGGAGCTCCGCGACGAGCTTCGCGACCTCTACGCCCGCGCCAAGGCGGATCCCAACGGTCCTGCCGCCAAGCAGTTCGAAGCAGTTCGCCTCGGCCTGAGCGCCCTGCGCGAGGGCCGCGAGGACGAGTTCGCCGGCGAGCGCCTCGGCCGCTCGGACAATCATCCAGATCTCCGCGACTGCGCAGAGATCAAGATTCCGGTCGTAGAGGAGTTCAACCGGCGCGGGCGGTCGATGGGACCCTCGCACAGACTGACCTACCGAGAATTCGAAGGCCCGACCGAATCGCAATTGCCGGTCAGGCAGATCGTCGCCTTCGCCCCCGCAAGGACGGCGAGATCTTCGACGTAACCGCCACTCGCCTCGGCCGCACCAAAGGCGTCGCCCTCGACGAACTCGACCACCTCCCGACTGTCCGCCCAGCCGTAGGCCCAGGCAAAGAAGCCGGCCGCCCCGTCGCACCACCCCGCATGCCACTACCACCCGACCTCGCCCAGGCCTTCAAGGCCATGGAAGGCCTCGCCCCACCCACGAGCTCCACACCACCAACCACAAACCAGACCCCCGCACCCCCACGCCGCACCTCAAACAGCGGCCAGTCGCAGAGCAAGTAGCCGTTACCTGGTCGACGACGTCGTGACGTCTGGGCATCTGCGCAAGTGCTGTCGTGGTACCAACTATTGTCATGTGCCATGAGCGACGCACTGCTGCCTAACATGCCGTTCAACGAGCCCGATCCAGACCCAGCGCGGGATGAGGTAGCGGCCGCGTATCTGGCCGCCGACCCCGACGGCAAACGCACGGCAAAGGTATTCCGGGCGACCTTCGACCAGCTGTACGACGGGCAGCACACAGGCCGTTTCCGGTGGGAGCAGCTGTACAAGACCGAGAAGACGCACTTCGGGACACTCCTCGAGATCAACTTGAGACGGGCCTTCGACGACGTGATCGACGACACCGACGACTCTCATCTGCTTGACTACCGGATTCGCAACCACGACGTCGACTGCAAATACTCACAGCGACTGGGCGGCTGGATGCTGCCCCCTGAATGCTTCGGCCAACTGCTGCTTGTCGCTACGGCCGACGATGAGCGTGGGACCTGGAGTGTCGGCGTCGTGCGGGCCAGCGACGAGAACCGCAACCAGGGCAAGAACCGCGACTCCAAGGCCAGCCTGAGCTCGCGCGGCAGGAGTCAGATCGCGTGGCTCCACATCGAAGCCAGTCTTCCTCCCAACATCTTGCTTGGCCTCGACCCTGTGACGCTGAAGGCTGTGCTAGCCCCGAAGAAGGGTCAAGGACGAGTTACAGAGCTCCTCAGGCGAGTAACTCAGAAACGAGTTGGGCGCAACACGATTGCGACGCTTGCTCAACAAGACGACTACATGGCTCGCGTCAGGGACAACGGGCACGGAGCACGGACTGTCCTCAGGCAGGAGGGGTACGTGATCCCGGGAGGAGACTACGAGGCGCATCGACGTGTCGCCCGACAGCTCGGAGCAGAGGCAGTACCCGAACCAGGCGAGGTCGTGAGCCTCCGCATCGTCCCGGCCGATCACGGCGAACCATGGACGACAGCGCTCGACGGGCGGTCTTGGCGACTGGCCAGGGACGGCGAACCCTGTACAGAGCCGGCTCCGAAACTACCGAGCACTCGCAGATCGAAGGTAGATCGCTCAGAATCGATTGACACCGAGTTGGCAGAATGAATTCTAAGCGACGCCAAATACATGCAGCGAGCTCTACACGAGGCTCCGAGACCCGCATCAGACCTTCGTACGGCGACAGTCCAACCACGCCCGGCCGCTCACGGAACATGCAGGCGATCCGGCGCACTAACACGAAGCCTGAGGTCGAGTTGCGATCGGCCTTACACCGCGGCGGATACCGCTTTCGTAAGGACCTGAGCATTCAAACCTCAAGCCGAAGAGTACGGCCTGACATCGTCTTTACCGCACGTAAGGTCGCGGTCTTCGTCGACGGCTGCTTCTGGCATTGCTGTCCAGTACATGGACGCCAGCCGACGGTGAACACCGGCTACTGGTCGCCCAAGCTCCAGCGCAACGTCGAACGGGACAGACTGGCCGACTCGGCCTTGCAGCACGACGGCTGGAAGGTTATCCGGATCTGGGAGCACGAACAACTTGAAGCGGCAATCTGCAAGGTTGTCGCCGCACTCGATAGGTCGCGGCCTAACTGACTTTCGAACGCATCTGTGCCAGGTATTCGTGGCGGATGTGGTCGTCTTGGCCGATGAAGGCGCGGAAGTCACCGAGCTTGTAGGTTGGATCGCCGGATTCCGACTCGACAGGATGCATGTTGAAGTCGCGCATCAGGTGCTTAAGGCGAAGCTCGATCTCTTCGAGAGTTAGAGATCCATCGATGCGCTCAAAGATCTCGACGATCGTTAGCGGATCGCTGGCTTTTCGCAGGACTCGGTAAACCTCGTCGTGAGTGACAGCCACGGTCTGATCGCGCGGCTCACCTTCGTGATTAAGAGCAGCCACGATTTGGCGACCAATCGCTTTCGCAACCGGAGGTGGGAACGCGTTCCCGATCTGGCGATACTTCGAGGTCTTGCGGCCGGCGAAATGCCACTTCTTCTCATCCCAGCCTTGGAGCCGCGCAACCATCTCGACAGTCAGCTTGGGGTCGTGGTCCTCTGGAGCATCAGCTGACGGGGCAGCGTCCGCGATTCCCAGACCGTCGACGCCCATCTCGCGCCAGGCTCGTTTGGCACGGGTCGGACCAAGGTCTGCGCCGCCATGCTTCTTGGATCCGCCGACGATGGTGGGAGCGATCTTGTTTGCCCGATCTGCCCAGTGCCTGGCGTGCTTCCATCCATTCGCACCCATGAGGTCGACGAGCTCTTCGCCGACCGTCCGCCGCAATGATGACGCCTCAGGCCAGCTGAAGTACGGGGCATCCTCTTCGCGGAGCGCTACGAGCACGAAGCGAGGACGCAATTGCGGCACCCCGTAGTCGGAGGCCTGCAGCAGTCGCCAGTCGGCGACGTACCCCAGCTCACTCAAGCGGTCGAGGACGTGCTGTCGGTACGCCGAGAAGCGTGGCGCGGATAGACCCCTGACATTCTCAAGCATCAGGGCGCGCGGCCGGATGATCCCGCAGAGTTCGACGGCCCACGCGAAGAGGTCACGCTCGTCGTTGGCACCAAGCTGCTTGCCGGCGATGGAAAAGGGAGGGCAGGGCACACCGCCGGCCAGGAGGTCTATACCGCGGAAGTCTTCCGGATCCCATACTGCGGGATCCGCCACATCGCCGACCCGCACATCCCATTTCGGCCGGTTGAGCTTCAGGGTCTCCGCAGCCATGGGATCAAGCTCGACAGCGAGCGCGTGCTCGAATCCAGCAAGCTCGAGCCCAAGCGCCTGACCTCCGGCGCCCGCACAGATCTCTACTACTCGCAGTGAACTCACGAGACCTCCCCCGTAGTTCGAACATTCGTTCGAGTGTAGAGATGGACTTCGAGCCTGGTCAAATCTGCGAGAAGGCTGGTGGCAAGGGTCCGACTAACGCCAATGCAGCTCAGACTTCGAGCCGCGCACCGCATCGACTCGACCGATCTCATACCGATAGATTCCGCTCTGCCAGGGGATCGAACACGCAGAGCTTAGCGCTCCCCCGCAAGGGTCCGTGGGACGCCCGCCGGCCCACACACCAACTACTTTCCGAGCACGCGTGGACGCGACCGCGGCCCCTCTGATCTCCAGCACCCGCGATCAGCAGCGCAACCCATCACAGTGCATGGACACACCCTGTTGGACACCTCCCCGCAGCGGAGAGACTCGGGAGGCTTCGACAGTCTTTGCCTGCCACACCACTGAGGGCGCGGTCGGGTTCAAGGCTCTACTCCTGCGGTCCGGGACGTGGGTCGCCGACCATGCGGCTCAATATCTGGACAGCCTGCTTCTGCTCGTCTCGAGAGAGGCGTCGGAGGTCCGCATAAGCCTGCTCAGCGCGGCTCGCGGATCGCTTTCCGTCCTGCATCCACCGCAAGAGTTCCTTCTTGGCCTGACGAGGCAGGTTACGCACTGTCGGCAAGATCTCAGGCAGCGTCACGGGGTCGAATAGCTCGTCGCGGACCGTTTCGTTGCACCGTGCGCACTCCGTCTGCAACTCGTCCACGGTGGCCTTGCTGTCGAGCCGCTTCCCCGGCACTCGGTGACCAAGAGTAGGTCGGGCCATTTTGTCCGGCATATCCGCATAAGGCTCGCCGCCCGGCGTGAAGCACACCTGGCATATGGATTTGTCCCGAGCGAATACCTTCCGCCGGGTCGCTTCAGATGGCGCATCACCCGTGGGCCGTGGCGCGCCGGTGCCGGGGTGCCAGCCGATCTTGCGAACTAGGTACTCGTCGTGCGCAAGGCTGCCATCGTCCTTCGCGGACGGGATATCCCAACCATCTCGAAGGCGAAGGTTTCGTAGGCGCCGATTGAGGTGCTCCGCATCGTTCGGGATGGTAGCCTCCCCCAGAGCGGCACGAAGCTCGCGCATGGTGAACCTTCCGTTCTTGCGGACGTGGCAGGCAAGGTAGGCAGCAATCTTCTGCTCATCCCCAAAGCGTCGCTTCTTACCGGGCGTTAGCTTTAGCTGCCACCAGAGAGTGCCGTCTGGCGAGTACGCCTCAGAGGGATAATGTCTGTCTTCGGGCATTGGGGGAGCTTATCCCGACGCCATGTGGGCAGTCACTCAATCGCGCGTGACACCAGCCGGCAGAGACACACACCGGCAGGTCTTTGTTACGGGCCGGTTAGCTGGCGTCGGCGCCTGCCGCAGACGATTTCGTTGCACTGCGACGTCCTAGGTCGGAGGCGAGCGCCTTGCCAGGATCGAGACAGGATTGCTGCAGGGCGGTTGATCACTTGTCGCCGAGGCCCGAAAAATGCATGGTTTTGTGGACATGCGGATAATCGCGAGCCCACGGCGGCGCAACCTGTCACCCGTCTGGAGGTGTCGGGCGTCGCGATCGGGGGTTACTCGTTACCAGATCCGCTCGATCATCACCGCCAGACACCAATGCCGGCGTGCGTAACACCGCGTGGGGTCTACCGCCTTCTCAACTTAGAACGGCGGGTGATCGGACTGTGCAGGTTCTTCTGTTGGAAGTCTGGGCGGCGCGGAGGGAGGGTGGAAGGTATGGACTTCACTCAGCTTGGGCGTACGGGACTTTCGGTTAGTCGGATCGTGCTTGGGACTATGAACTTTGGGCCTCTGACCGAGGTGGGGGATGCGCACGCGATCATGGATGCGGCGCATGACAAGGGGATCAACTTCTTCGATACGGCCAATGGGTACGGGCGGGCGATCTACCCGGGGCGGACCGAGGAGATCATCGGGGAGTGGTTCGCCAAGGATCCCAAGAACCGGGACAAGACGGTGCTGGCCACCAAGGTGTATGGGGACATGGGCGATGGGTGGCCCAACGAAGGACGGCTGTCGGCGCTGAATATCCGGCGCGCGCTGGATGCGTCGCTGAAGCGGCTGCAGACGGAGTACATCGATCTGTACCAGTTCCACCACATCGACCGGAATACGCCGTGGGAGGAGATCTGGCAGGCGATGGAGGTCGCCGTGCAGCAGGGGAAGATCCTGTACGCCGGGTCGAGCAACTTCGCGGGGTGGCACATCGCGCAGGCGCAGGAGGCTGCCAAGCGGCGGAACTATGTCGGGCTGGTCAGTGAGCAGTCGCTGTACAACCTGGCGCAGCGTGACATCGAGCGTGAGGTGCTGCCGGCGGCGCAGGCGTACGGGCTGGGTGTGATCCCGTGGTCGCCGCTGCACGGTGGGCTGCTGGGTGGCGTGATCCGGAAGGAGAACGAGGGCGTACGGCGCCTCGAAGGGCGCGCCAAGGAGACCCTCGAGAAGCTCCGGCCGCAGATCGAGCAGTACGAGGCGCTCGCGGACGAACTCGGACACGAGCCGGGTGACCTTGGGCTCGCGTGGCTGCTGCACCAGCCCGGCGTGACCGGGCCGATCGTGGGGCCGCGGACGATGGAGCAGCTGGAGTCCGCCGTACGCGCGGTCGACATCAAGCTCGACGAGAAGACCCTCACCCGCCTCGACGAGATCTTCCCGGGCTACAAGACCGCCCCGGAGGACTACGCCTGGTAGGACACTGCCCGGGGACCTTGGACATCTCAGGTGATGTCCAAGGTCCCCGCTGTGTGTTCAGGCTCCGAGAGCCGCGAGGAAGACACGTACGGCGTCGCGGGTGTCGTCGGAGCGCCAGGCGACGGCGAGCTGGGCCGGTGGGAGGTCGGGGACCGGGCGGCAGGTCAGGCCGGGGCGTTGGTACAGGCCGGCGTTGCCGACGGCGAGGAGGGCTACGCCGACGCCGGCGGTGACGAGTTCGAGGACCTCGTCGGCAGCCGTGGCCTCCGCCGCCACGACCGGTGGGTGGGGGCGCTCGTCGACGGCGAGCCAGAAGTCGCGGAGCGGGCCGGCGGCCGCGGGCAGGGCGACGAACGGCTCATCCAGGAGCATTGAGAAAGGGATCTCGGACCGGTCGGCCAGGGGGTGTTGGGAAGGTAGCGCCACCCAGCGAGGCTCGGTGATCAGGACGCGGGTCGCGAAGTCGCCGGCGACCGGGAGCCAGACGAACGCCACATCGCTGGTGCCGTCACCGAGCCCGGCGGTCGGGTCGTCCCAGCCGACCAGGCGCAGCGACACCGTCCAGCCCGGCAGCGCGGAGCGGAACCGGGCGACGGCCGGGCGCTGCAGATCACGCCCGACAGCCGTCTGCATTCCGACGACCAGTTGCTGTGGATGGGCGGCGGCGCGCGCCTCGGCGTACCCGCGATCCCACAAGGCGAGCAGATCCCGCGCGACGGGGAGCAGCGCGCTCCCCTGCGACGTCAGCTCCAGGCCGCGCGGCCGGCGGGAGAAGAGGTCGAAGCCGAGCCGCCGTTCGAGGGCGCGGAGCTGCTTGGACAGCGCGGGCTGGGAGACGAACAGGCGCGCCGCCGCGGCGGTCACGGTCGATTCCTCGGCGGCGGCCACGAAGTACCGGAGTTCCCGCAGATGCGCGTCCATAACCAACGGTTATACCAACAGGTCTTGGTGCAATCGGCACCGGCCGATCGATGCTGGGCGCATGACGAACACACGCAACCTCGGCGGGCTCGACGTACCGGCGATGGGCTTCGGCGCGATGGTGCTCTCCCCCGGCATGTACGGCGCGATCGACGACGCCCGGGCGCTCACCGCGCTGACCGCGGCGATCGACGCCGGCGGGACGTTCATCGACACCAGCGACGCGTACGGCGACGACGGGCACAACGAGAAACTGGTCGGCCGGGCGATCCGTCAACGGCGCGACGAGGTCACGGTCGCGACGAAGTTCGGACTGCGGCTCAGCGAAGGTGCCGAGGCGCACCCGTTGAACGTCGGGTTCGCGTTCGAGCAACTGCTGGTCAACGCCGAGCCGAAATACGTCCAGCAGTACGCCGATGAGAGCCTGCGCAACCTCGGCATCGACGCGATCGACCTGTACTACCTGCATTTCCCGGACCCGCAGGTGCCGATCGAGGACACCGTCGGCGCGATGGCCGAACTCGTTGCCGATGGCAAGGTACGGCACCTCGGCGTGTGCAACGTGACCCCGCAGGAGCTGCGGCGCGCGTACGACGTGCACCCGATCGCCGCCGTACAAACCGAGTGGTCGATGTGGCGGCCGATCGACCCGGAGCTGCTCGACGTCGCGCGCGAGCTCGGCGTCGGCGTCGTACCGTGGAGCCCGCTCGGAGCCGGCTTCCTGACCGGAACCGTGCAGGCGCTGGACAAGGACGACTTCCGGAACAACGCGCCGCGTTTCGACGCCGCGAGTCTGCAGGCGAACAACGCGTCGTACGAGGCGCTGCAGGCACTCGCCGCGGACCTCGGCATCACGCGCAGTCAGCTTGCTCTCGCGTGGCTGCTGCACCAGGATCCGGCGGTCGTACCGATTCCTGGCAGCCGTACGCCGGCGCACATCGTCGAGAACCTGGCGGCCGCGGACATCACGCTCCACCCGGACACGCTCACCCGCATCGACGCAGTGCTCGCCCGCCTGACGCCTGTGGGCGGCACGCTCCTCTGAGAATCTAAGCGTGGACCGCCGTCGTCGGAAGCATGCCGAGCAGGGCGTCGGCGGCGAGGGAGGCGGCGGTTCCGGTCGGTACGGCGACCGAGACCTGCCAGTGCGACGCAGCCCCGGGCGCGAGGGTGACGGTGACGTGGTCGCCGCGCTTGGCGGCGATACGTTCCGGGACGAGGGCCACGCCGAGGTTGTGCGCGACGAGCGCGAGGAGGGTGTGCACGTCGTTGACCTCGATGGTGACCGGATGCGCCACCCCGGCGTCGGCGAACGCGCGGTCGGAGATCGCGCGGGCGCCCCAGGTCCGGTCGAAGTCGACGAACGACTCCCCCGCCAGATCGTCGAGCGTCACGCCGGACGCCTTCGCCAGCCGGTGGTCGGGAGCGCAGACGAGCACCATCGACTCCCGCGACAACGGTCGCAGGTCGAGGCCGTCGACCGGATCGCCGGCGGTCGCGACGAACGCGACGTCGAGCCGGCCGGAGGCGAGTTCGTCCAGCATCGGGGTGGAGCCGCCCTGGCGGACCTCGATCTCGACCCCTGGGTACGCGGACCGGAACTTCGCGAGCAACGCCGGTACGTCGACCACCCCGAGGCACTGCTCCAGCCCGACGGTGAGGTGGCCGCGCAGCAGGCCCTGGACCGCGGCGACCGCGTCCTTCGCGGCCTCGGCTGCGGCGAGCGTACGGCGACCCTCGCACAGCAGCGCCCGGCCCGCCTCGGTGAGCTCCACGCTGCGGGTGTTGCGCACGAACAGCGAGGCGCGCAGCTCACGCTCGAGCGCGCGGATCGAGGCGGACAGACCCGACTGGGAGATCGACATCGCCTCGGCGGCCCGCGTGAAGTGCTTCTCCTCGGCCACCGCCACGAAGTGTTCCAAGTGCCTCAGCTCCATGACTAAGAACTGTAGTCGATCGAACCAGCCCGATTCTGCGGCGCCACATATTGAACGTGTTGCCCCGCGGATCCCCAGCCCATCACAATCTGCGGATCGCGCCGCGGCCACGCGGCGGTCCACACCGAGAGCTCCATTGTGATGGCCTGGCGATCCGTCACACGCGCGCCTGAGAGATATAGCTGCTGCCGCGTGGTCGAGCGAGAGCTGCGCGCTCACGGACAGCGCGCCACGATCGCGACTTGGACGTACCGCGGTTTGCTGGACCGCCTGCGAAACGCCGGGCTCCAGCACGAGAATCTGTCCGCCGGCCGACGTGTCGAGTGGCCGCCGCCGCGCAATCAGCCGTGCTGGTGCGGTTCCGGGATCAAGTACAAGAAATGCTGCGGTGGTCCGCTGCCCGCCGCCGAGCCCGTTCCGGCTGGCCCGGCCCTCACTGGATAAGGTGTGGGCATGGCGGATGAGGAGTTTCGGGTTGAGGTCGTGCTCGGGAACGACGAGCACGGGTTGACGTTCTGGGAGCGGTTGCGGGCTATCGATCTCGACGACGATGCGCAGAAGCGGCTGGGCAGTCAGGTGACGGTCACCCGCGACGGGAACCGGATGCTGATGTACACGCACACGCTCGAGGACGCGCAGGAGGCCGAGCGCACCGCCAAGGAGCTCGTGGCCGACGACCGCCTCGAGGCGCACTACACGATCACCCGGTGGAACGCCGAGGAGCAGGACTGGGCCGACCCGAGTGTCCCGGTCGGCCCGCACGACGCCGCCGAGGACGCCGCGAAGAACGCGAACATGGAAGTCCCGGACCCGCGGTACGTGGTGATGCAGGCCTACAAGCCAGAGTTCCTCCGCGACCTGGGTCTGTAGAACCTCACCGGGGCAGACATGGACGTCGTGCTGGGACCGGTGCGTGCGGAGGATGTGCCGCTGTTGCAGCGGTTCGCGGTGGAGCCCGGGTTGATCGGGCTCGACTGGGGCGGGTTCCGGGATGCGCAGGCGCCGGTCCGGCGGTTCGCCGACGACGGATTCCTCGGCGCGGAGGACTCGCGGCTGATGGTCCGGACCGGAGACACGACCGCCGGGATCGTGTCGTGGCGCTCGGGGTCGTTCGACAGTGTCACGAACTACTGGGAGATCGGGATCGCGCTGCTGCCCGAGCACCGCGGACGCGGCATCGGCTGGCGGGCGCAGGCGATGCTGACGGCGTACCTGTTCGAGCACACGCCGGTGTACCGGGTCCAGGCGGCGACACATCCGGAGAACCTCGCGGAACAGAAATCGCTCGAGAAGGCCGGTTTCCGCCTCGAAGGCGTGATCCGCGGCTGCGAGTTCCGCGCCGGCCGGTACCGGGACGGCTATCTGTACAGCAGGCTGCGCGACGACCCGGCGCCGGAGCTCGGCAACGGTTCGGTGACGGACGGTGGTTTGAACCCTCTCGCACATTAGTCTCGGCGGGTCGCTGCACGCCTACTCGGTGTGGTTCTGCGACTCTGAAAATGCTGAGGGAGAGGGGAATCCGTGTCACGTCGACGTGGTCTCGTTGCCGGTGCGGTGGTGTGTTTGTTCGTACTCGCCGGCTGTTCGGACGTGGCCGCGAGCGAGTCGACGCCTTCCCCGACGCAGTCCCCCGCGACCAGCACCAGCACCCCCGCACCGACTGCGACGCCGACGCCGACGGTCAAGCCGACCGTGAAGCCGAAGCCCAGGGTGAAGCAGAAGCCGGCGTACTACGCGCTGCGCGTGGAACGGCAGCTGGACAAGCTCGGCTACCCGGTCGGCGACATCGACGGTGACATCACGGCCCGCGCCAAGCAGGCGCTGTGCGCGTGGCGCGAGACCCACGGCCTGCCGGTCAGCCGCGCCGGCCTGACGCTGAACGACGCCTACTCGGTGCTCAACGCAACGAGTCGCCCGGCGCCGACCCGCGAGCCCGGGATCTACGTCAACAAGACCTGCCAGATCCTGTACCAGATCGTTGGGAAGACCTACAAGCGGATCGTCTGGATCTCCACCGGCGGCCCCGGCTACGAGACCCCGAACCGCACCGGCAAGGTCTGGCGCAAGTGGGCCGGCGCCCACGAGAGCAGCCTGTACGAGGACGCGTACATGTACGACTCGCTGTACTTCCTCAAGGACCGCCCCGGCATCGCCCTGCATGGCTCCCGCGTCAACTCCCTCGTCAAGCCCTACCCGGCCAGCCACCGCTGCGTCCGCGTCCTCCGCCCCGAGATCCACCACATCTTCACCGAAACCCCGATCGGGACCAAGGTCCAGATCTACGGCGAGTACTAGCGCTGCCTGAACTGGGCGGGACCGATCGCGCTGGCCGAGATACCGGACCCAACCGATTTCGAAACGCTGATAACCGTCATCCTTTCGGCCGACACGCATGCATGGACGGCGTTGGTTCCATCGCAGCACCGGCCCAAACCGCTGAGGATTGGGAGGCCGATGTGGGGCAGCGCCGGGCGGCGCCCCAGCGGTTGTCTTTCGTGCTGGATGTCCAGCGCCGCACGAACTCGATCGCCGCTTCACAACAGGTCATTCCTACTCCTACAGCGGACCTCTTCACCCGCATGGCCCTGGACACCCAACTCTTCCGAGCCGACGGCGACGGAGGCGTGGACTGCGTCGGCCTGCGACCCGGGATTCGAGGAGGAAAGTACGTCATTCAGGCAAGGCCGTACCGCGAGACGGTACCCCCGACCGCGGTACGCGATCTCTACGGCACCATGCAGCACGAAGGTGCTACCACCGGCATTCTCATCAGGACCAGCGGATACGGACCGACGAGCTACGACTTCGCGAACGACTGCGAGGGAAGGTTTCGAGGCTGGGCTGCATCCGCTGCGCCTGCCGGCGCTGCCCCGCTGGCGGCCAAGAGCCTCGCCGGCGTCCTGGCCGCCAAACCGAACAGCCCGGTGAAGGTCCTGGCCGACGGGACCGTCCGCTGACCGCGTTCCTGCCCAACGATCACGCCTTCCAGCGTCTGGCGAAGGACAGCAAGGCCACGCCTCGCTCCGACGGCGCCAGGCTGACCACAGCCCTGTCAGGCGGAACCACCAAGGTGGGGCGATGTCAAACCGAGACCATTGCGATCTTCGAAGTGGTCACGTGCGTCAATACCTTGGCCGAATGAACCGAAAGGCACTTGACCGCTCTCGCCGCCGGAGCGATCGCAAGCACCGCTTCGCGGCGATCGTCAGACTGTTGTCTCCGATCATGGTGGTCGCAGCGCTTGTTGCGGGCTGCTCGGACTCGCCCGCCTCGCGGTCGGTCCCGCCGACCGACGGGACAAGTGAGACAGCTTCGCCAACACCCACATCCGGGGCCTCGACCGAGATGGACTGTGGACAGGTCGCGCCGGCAGGAGTCAAGGTCCGCGAGTTCCTCCTCGCGGCGACTGACGGGGTGCGCCTCAACGCGGTGACGTTGGGATCCGGCCCGCGCGGCGTGGTGATGCTGCATCAGACGGACGACGGCGTCTGCGGGTGGTTCGAGTACGGCGGCATCCTCGCGCACAACGGATTCCACGTGCTGCTCTTCGACCGGCGGTGCAGCGGCAAGTCGACCTGCCCGGTCGGCGACAGGGGCAGCAGGCATGCGGCCGATGTGCAGACTGCGGTCACCGAGCTCCGCAAACAAGGGGCCAAGAAGGTCGTTGTCGTCGGCGCCTCACTCGGCGGCTCGGTCGCGATCGGCGCGTGCTCGGCGGTGCAGGTCGACGGTTGCGTAGCGCTGTCGCCGGCGTTGTTCGAATTCCCGCTCGGGGAGGGGCTCACCGCGCAGAAGGCGATCGGCCGAGTCGGCGTACCGCTGCTTGTCGCCGATGCGCCGGATGACCGGAGCAGCCCACTGGCGGAAGTTCGCGAGCTGCTCCGACGGGCTCGTCCCGGCGTGGTCCAGTTCGTCCCCTTACCCGCCGCGGCCGGACATGGCTGGGACACGGTCAACGACGCCACTGACCCGAGTCTTCGCTCACCGTTCTCCGCCCAGCTGATCAGGTTCTTGAACAGTCGCCTCGCTTGAACTCAGACGGCCGGCACGGTGGCCGCCTGGGCGATACCACTTCCGAAAGACGGTGGAGCGCAGCCTCCGGCCACCGGCGCCCGAAGGCATGCGAGAGCCGGTAGGTGGTCGCCCGTCTAGTGGGTGAACTTCTCGTGTGCGGCCATCGCGGCGCCGACGATGCCGGCGTTGTTGAGTAGCTGGGCCGACTTCACCGGGGTGGAGATGTCGAGCAGCGGCACCCACTTGTCGGAATGCTTGCTGACCCCACCGCCGAGCACGAACAGGTCGGGGCTGAACAGGCCCTCCACGTGCCGGAGGTAGCGCTGCACGCGCTTGGCCCACTGCTTGTACGACAGGCCCTCGTTGTCCTTCGCCGCCGAGGACGCCCGCTTCTCCGCGTCGTAGCCGTCCAGCTCGAGGTGACCGAGCTCGGTGTTGGGCACGAGCCGGCCGTCGACCAGGAGCGCGCTGCCGATGCCGGTGCCG
Source organism: Kribbella sp. NPDC003505 (assembly GCF_040610875.1). Taxonomy (NCBI): domain Bacteria; kingdom Bacillati; phylum Actinomycetota; class Actinomycetes; order Propionibacteriales; family Kribbellaceae; genus Kribbella; species Kribbella sp. NPDC003505. The sequence goes on from NZ_JBEXNA010000009.1 coordinate 311,911, forward strand.
AAGGTGAGCAGGATGACCACGCCGCCGACGCCCTGGGCCGCACCGAACCGGGCCTCGGCGATACCGGCCGCGTCGGCGTCGTTGAGCACGGTCACGTCGCAGTGGGTGGTATCGGTGAAGACCTTGTCGACGTCGGTCCCGATCCAGGTCTTGTCGACGTTCGCCGCGGTCTGGGCCACTCCGTGCCTGATCACGGCCGGGAACGTCGCACCCAGCTCACCGGTCCACCCGGCCTCCTCGACCAGCCGGGCCACGACCTCGGCGACGGCCTTCGGAGTCGACGGGACGGGCGTCAGGTACTTCACCCGCTCCGTGGCCAAATCGCCCTTCTCCAGGTCGACGACGGCGCCCTTGATCCCGCTGCCGCCGATGTCGACCCCGAAAGCGGTGGACGTCTTCATCCTGGGCACCTGATCCCTCTCCTCGCCTGCAAGCTGCTGTCCAGACCTTTGTACCCCGCCGTCAGCACATCAGCCTCGGGCATGCCGAAGTGCCCCGTTCGCTAGCTTTGAGCGATGAGCCGGATCTTCACCGTCAGTTTCGCGTCCGTGTACCCGCTGTACGTGGCGAAGGTCGAGAAGAAGGGACGAACGAAGGCAGAGCTGGACCAGGTCATCGAGTGGCTGACAGGGTTCGGGTCCGCCGCGTTGGAGCGTCACCTGGAAGCAGGGACGACCTTCGAGGATTTCTTCGCCGGTGCGCAGCTCAATCCGCGCGCGTCGTCGATCACCGGGGTGGTGTGTGGCGTGCGCGTCGAAGGCATCGAGGATCCGCTGATGCAGAAGATCCGCTACCTGGACAAACTGGTCGACGAACTCGCCAAGGGCAAGCCGATGCACAAGATCTTGCGAGCGTAGCGGCGCGTACGCAGGACGGTGACCGGAATCAGCCCCGCGGAGGGGAGATGCGTTCGATGTGGGGCCTCAGGGTGCCGTCGTACGGGTTCGGGGGCAGGCCTGTCAGGAGGTCCGGCAGGTGGAACGTCTGGAAGAGAGACAGGTCGAAGAACGCGACCGCGTGCACGATCGCCGTGGCTGTCAGGGTGAGGACCTGGATCTGGAAGGCCCGGTGGATGTTGTCCTTCGGGTCTCGCATGTACACGGCGAAGGCAGGGTGGCCGTTGGCTTGCAGCGGGACGAGGTACTGATCGCCGGGGCGTTCGGCGGGACAGTGGGTGCTGATCAGGCGGCCGATGTCGCGGGCGCCGCGGAACCAGGATGTGAACGGCGGCATCTCCCAGATCGCGTCGTCGGTGAAGAGCGTGACGATCGCGGGGACGTCGTACTGCTCGAAGGCGGCGCGGTAGCGCGCCAGCAGGACGGTGTCGGGGACGAGCGCCGGAGCCGGAGTGAGCGGCGCGGGCCGAACGTCGCCTGACGGAGCCCTGCCTTCGAGCTGGAGGACGGTCGCGGCGCGCTTGGCCGGTGCCAGCCGTTGGAGCGCGGCGATCAGCCCGAGGTCGATCGGGTGATCGTCCATCAGGTGCGTGGGAATCGGCTCCAGCCAGAGGATCTCCGAGCTCTCCGACAGCACGCCCTCGGGGTCGGCGCTCGGCCCGGCGAGATCCGACGGCAGCGGGCGCCGGCCGGAGCGCTGCAGACACGCGCGGGTGGCTTCCTCGTAGCTGTTCGCGACCGCCGCGATCTCGACGGCTTCGGTGACGGAGCCGAGCATCCGGTAACAGTGCGAGGTCAGGCCGCGCTGCGTCGCGTCAGCGTGCGGCGTACCTCCGGAGCCGGCCATTCGTCACCTCGTCGGCCAGTCTCGCTGCTCCGGTCGCCGGCTGTCGAGGTACTGGGCCAAGGCCAGCGCCCGCAGGTCCTGGTGATGCGGTACGGCGAGCTGCGCGCCGATCGGCAGCCCGGACGCGGACCAGCCGGCGTTGACCGTGGTCGCCGGGTGCTGCGACATGTTGTACGGGACCGTGAACGCGATGTGCTCGAACGGCTTGCCCGGGTCGTCCGTCGGGTACGCCAGCTCCGCGCGGAACGCGGTGATCGGGGCGACCGGCGACAGGATCACGTCGTACGTCGTGAACACCCGGCTGACCGCGGCCGCCATCGCGCCCATCTGGCTGTATCCGTGGAAGACGTCGGCCGCGGTGAGGTCGGACGCCGACGCGACCCAGGAGCGGATCTGCGGCAGAACCTTCGCGCGCCGCTCCTCGGGCAGGGCCGCGATATCGGTGGCGGAGCGGATCCGCCAGAAACGGTCGAGGCCGTCGAGCATCTCGCGGGTGATGACCGGCCGGATCGGTTCGACGATCGCGCCGCCGCTCTCGAGCACGGCGGCCACGGTCGACACCGCGGCCGTGACCTCGGGGTCGACCGGCAACCCGACGCCCGCGTCGAGGAGCAGGGCGACCCGCAGCCCTTCGACCCTGACGGCGAACTCGTCGGACGCCGGCGGGATCGACGTGTGGTCGCGCGGGTCGTACCCGGACATCACCCGCAGCGCGAGCGCAGCGTCCGGCGCCGTGCGGGTCAGCGGCCCGATCGCGCGTCCGGCGTATGGGCTGCCGACCGCGATCCGTCCGTGCGTCGGCTTCAGTCCGACCAGCCCGCACCACCCGGCCGGCAGCCGGATCGATCCGCCGATGTCGGTGCCGACGTGGATCGCCCCGTAGCCGGCCGCCGCCGCGGCGGCCGCGCCCGCACTCGATCCGCCGGCCGTCTTCGACAGGTCCCACGGGTTGCGCGTCAGCCGGTGGAAGGTCGAGACACCGGACGAGAGCATCCCGTACTCCGGCATCGTGGTCTTGCTGAAGATCACCGCCCCGGCCGCGCGCAGCCGGGCCGCGGCCGGGTCGTCCGCGGCCGCCGGGACCAGCGCGGTCGCGGCGGTCCCTTGCGGTACGGGGGTTCCGCGGGTCGCGATGTTCTCCTTGACGGTCACGGGTACGCCGTCCAGCGCGCCCGCCGTACCGGCCCGCCAACGCCGCTCGGACTCCTGCGCGGCCGCCCGCGCGCCCTCCGGATCCGGCGCGTAGAGCGCACACAGCTGCGGTTCCCACGCCGCGACGCGGGTCAGCACGTCCTCGACGACCTCGACCGGGGACACCGAGCCGTCGCGGTACCTCGCCAGCAGTTCGGTGGCGCTCAGGTCAGCGAGATTCATGCGGCACTCCTCAGTTCGGGGGGTCGAAGCGGCCGTCGACCGCGGTCCAGCCGCCGTCGACCGCGAGCACGCTCCCGGTCACGAAGCTCGCCGCGTCGGAGGCGAGGTAGACGACCGCACCGGCGAGTTCCTGGGGCTGTGCCCAGCGGCCGAGCGCTCCTTTGCGTGCGTAGGCGTCGTACCAGCGCTGGTCGGCCTTGATTTGCGCGGTCAGCGGGGTCTCGACGACACCTGGCGCGATCGCGTTCGCGCGGACGCCGGACGGGCCGAGCTCGGCGGCCGCGGTCCGCAACAGCTGGACGAGGCCGGCCTTCGTGGCCGCGTACACCGACTGCCCCGGTTCGACCGTGGTCCCGCGGATGGAACTGAAGCCGATGATGCTGCCGCTCCCCCGCTCCGCCATCCCCTTGCCGAACGCGCGCACGAGCTGGAACGACGCCCGCAGGTTCAGCGACACGACGCGGTCGAACTCCTCGCCGGTGTAGTCGAGGATCCGCTTCCGCACGTTCGTCGCCGCGGTGAAGACGAGCACATCCACCGGATCCAGCTCGGCAGCGGCCCGCTCGATCGCCGCGTCGTCCAGCACATCCAGCTCGTACGGCGTCAACTCGGCGCCGGCCGTCTCGCGCGCGGCGGCGAGGTCGCGGTCCGCGCAGGTCACTCGCGCACCCTGCGCCGCCAGCGCCAGCGCGCTCTCGCGGCCGATCCCGCTCCCCGCGCCGACCACCACCGCATGCTTGCCGTCGAGCCGAAACAACCTCGCGTAGTCCATCAGCGCGTCCCCTCGTGCTGTTGTGCCGACCTTGGGCCCGCACCAATCGTTTCCGGCGGCGCGATGTGATCGGTGGGTGCACAAAGTGTGGTCATGGGCGCGGGCGGATGATGGCCATCCGGGTCGTGGTGAGTTCCTCGATGGCGAAGCGCGGGCCTTCGCGGCCGGTGCCGGAGTGCTTGACGCCGCCGTACGGCATCACATCGGAGCGGAACCCGGGGACCTCGTTGATCACCACTCCCCCGACGTCCAGCCGATCGATCGCGGCGAAGGCGGTCTCGAGCGAGGACGTGAAGACGCTCGCGTGCAACCCGTACCGGGTCTCGTTGACCGCGCGCAGAGCAGTGTCGACGTCCGGCACCGACCGTACGGCGATCACCGGCCCGAAGATCTCCTCGTCCCACGCCGGCAACCCGTCCGGTACGTCGGTCAGCACGATCGGACCGAGGACGTCGCCGGGGGCCTCGTAGGCGATCGACGCGCCGGCGTGGACCGCGTCGCCGACCCACGCCCGAACGCGATCCGTCGACGCCGGGTTGATGAGCGCCGACACCCGCGTCTCCGGATCGCGCGGGTCACCGACCACGACGCCCGGCATCCGGGCGCCGAGCTTGTCCAGCAACGCCGTACGCACGGATTCGACGGCGATCACGCGCTGGACCGAGATGCAGGCCTGTCCGGACGCGTAGTACCCGCCGCGCACGATCGCGTCGGCGGCCGCGTCCAGGTCGGCGTCGGCGGCGACGACCAGCGCGGAGTTGGAGCCGAGCTCCAGCAGGACCTTGGTCGGCGCGGCGTCCCGCGCGATCCGATGGCCGACGGCGGCCGACCCGGTGAACGAGACGGCGCCGATCCGATCGTCGGTCGTCAACGTCGCGCCGACGTCTGCTCCGCCGGTGATCACCTGGAGCGCGCTCTCCGGCGCACCCGCGTCGGCGAGCGCCGAGCGCATCAGGTGGGCGAGCCAGAGCGTGGCGAGCGGCGTCTGCGGCGCCGGTTTCACGATGATCGGGCACCCGGCCGCGAACGCGGGCGCGATCTTGTGCGCCGCGAGCAGCAACGGATAGTTGAAGCCGGTGATCCCGATGACCACGCCGATCGGCTTGCGCACCCAGAAGCCCTGCAAGCCTTCGCCGCTCGGCAGCAGGTCGAGCGGCACGGTCTCGCCGTGCAGCCGGGCGACCTCCTCGGCCGACGTCTCCAGGGTGAGCAGCGTCCGGTCGATCTCCACCCGGCAGTCGACCAGCGGCTTACCGGTCTCCAGCACCAGCAGATCCACGAACTCGTCGCGGGCGGCGAGCACGGCGGAATGCACGCTCTGCAAGACGTTCCGGCGTACGTACGACGGCAGCCGGCCGACCGTCTCGCGGACGGCGAACGCGTTGTCGAGGGCTGCGCGCGCCAGCGGGACGTCCCCGAGCGGCGCCTCCGCCACGGTCGTCCCGTCGTACGGGAAGACGACCGGAGCCGTGGCCGGTGCCTCGACCCAGGACTCACCGATCGGCAGGCCGGCTGGAAACTTCATGCGGGATCTCCCTTCGCGAGCAGGTCGGACGTGGTCGCGCCGGACAGCGCGCGGTGCAGAGTCGGAATGGCCGAGACCAGGCGCTGCGTGTAGGGATGCTGCGGGGCGGCGTACACGTCGCCGGTGGAGCCGGTCTCGACGATCTCGCCGGCGTTCATCACGGCCAGGCGGTCGCAGACGTGTTTGACCACGGACAGGTCGTGCGAGACGAACACCAGCGTGAGGTTGAGCTCGTCGACCAGGTCGGAGATCAGGTTGAGCACCTGGGCGCGGACGGAGACATCGAGGGCGCTCACCGGTTCGTCCGCGACCAGGATCCGCGGTCGCGGGGCGAGGGCGCGGGCGATCGAGATGCGCTGCCGCTGACCGCCGGAGAACTGGTGCGGGTACCGATCGCCGGCGTCCGCGGACAGGCCGACGGCCTCGAGCAACTCGCGGACGCGGGCTCCGGACGCCGGATGGCCTTGGACGACGAGCGGCTCGGCGATGATGTCGCGGACCCGCATCCGGGGGTCGAGGGAGCTCATCGGGTCCTGGAAGACGAGCTGGAGGTTCTCGCGCAGCGGCCGCAGCCGGCGCTCCGGAAGCCTGGTGATGTCGGTGCCCTCGACGATCACCTGGCCGGAGGTCGCGCGGTCGAGGGCGGCGATCAGGCGCAGCAGCGTCGACTTGCCGCAGCCGGACTCCCCGACGATGCCGAATCGCTCGCCCTGCTTGACCTCCAGGCTCACGCCGCGCAGCGCGTGCACGACGGGCGCGGACTTGAGCAGCGAGGTCCGGGGGCGCGGGTAGTCCCGCACCAGATCGACGACCCGGATCGCGGCGGGGAGCTGCTCAGCCGGGATCTGCTCAGCCGGGATCTGCTCAGCCGGGATCTGCTCAGCCGGGATCTGCTCAGCCGGGACGTGCTCAGGCATCGGCGTCTCCGGCTGGGTGGTGGCAGGCGAAGCCGCGCGTTTCCGACCCGGTCCACGCCGGCAGCTCCTCGCACAGGGCAGTGGCGTGGGTGCAGCGGGTACGGAACACGCAGCCAGATGGAAATCGGCCGGCCGGCGGCACGTTGCCCGGGATGGTGGTGAGACGACGGGACGTGGTCTCGAGGTCGGACGCCGCGAGCAAACCCTCGGTGTAGCGGTGGCGCGGGCGCGTGAACACCTCGCCGACAGGGCCTGCCTCGACGACGCGTCCGCCGTACATGACCAGGACGCGTTCGCACACCGTGGCGACGACGGCGAGGTCGTGGGTGATGAAGAGCAACGCCGACGACCGGTCCATGACGCCGCGGACGATCAGGTCGAGGACGAGCGCCTGCACCGTGACATCCAGCGCGGTGGTCGGCTCGTCGCAGATCAGGAGCGCCGGGTCGTTGGCCAGGGCGAGTGCCAGGACGACTCGTTGCCGTTGGCCACCGGACAGCTGGTGCGGATACGCACGGAGCGTCTCGGCGGGCAGCTGCACGCGGTCGAGCAGGTCGGCCGCCGCGGCCCGGGCCGCTGGCTTCGCGAGCGTCTTGTGGATCAGCATCGCCTCGGTGAGCTGGTCGCCGATCCGCATGGTCGGGTTCAGCGCGGTCATCGGCTCCTGGAAGACCATCGCGACGTCGCGGCCGCGGATCCGGGACATCCGCCGTTCGTCCGCACCCACCAGCTCGTGGTCCACACCGTCGAGGCGAACCGAACCGTAGGCCCGCACGTCCTCGGGCAGCAGACCGAGGATGCTCAGCGCGGTCAGCGACTTGCCCGATCCGGACTCCCCGATCAGCCCGACCCGCTCCCCCGCGCCGACGGTCAGGTCGACGTCGGACACCAGCGCCGTGTCCCGCACGGACACGCTCAACCCGCGCACACTCAGTACGTCACTCATCGCCGGTCCTCCAGCTTCGGGTCGAACCGGTCGCGCAGGCCGTCGCCCAGCAGGTTGAAGCCGAGGACGGCGATCGCGATCGCGAGACCGGGGAAGATCGCCAGGCGCGGCGCGCTGAACAGGAACTCCTGGCTCTCCTGCAGCATCCGGCCCCAGGACGGGGTCGGCGGCGGCGTCCCGTACCCGAGGAACGACAGCGCGGCCTCGGCCAGCACCGCGATCGCGAACGACACCGACGCCTGCACCGTGATCAGGCTGGTCACGTTCGGCAGCACGTGCCGGACCGCGATCGGGAACGGCTGCCGGCCGGCCGCGCGCGCGGCCAGCACGTACTCGGTCCGCATCACCTGCAGCGCCCCGCTCCGGATCACTCGCGCGAAGCTCGGCACCGACGCGATACCGATCGCGATCATCGCGGTCAGTGTGCTGGCCCCGAACACGGCGCCGAACATGATCGCCAGCAGCAGCGCCGGGAACGCGAGCAGCAGGTCGTTGGCGCGCATGATCGCCTCGCCCGGCCAGCGCCGGACCATCGCGGCCAGGATCCCCAGCGGTACGCCGATGACCGCGGCCACGCCGACCGCGACGACGCCGACGAACAACGTGGTCCGCGAGCCGACCATGATCTGGCTGAACACGTCCCGGCCGAACTTGTCGGTGCCGAACCAGTGCGACCACGACGGCTTCAGCAACCGGGCCGACGGGGTGACGAGCGTCGCGTCGTACGGCGTCCAGACGAACGACACCAGCGCCATCGCGACGATCACCGCGACGATCACGCCGCCGGCGATCAGGCTCGGGTTCAGTCGTCTCATCTACGCCGTCCTCAGTCTCGGGTCGAGGGCGACGTACAGGACGTCGACGAGAAAGTTGACCAGGAGGACGGCGAGGACCAGAACCATCACGACGTCCTGCACCAGGAGCAGGTCGCGGTTCGACACGCCGTCGAGCAGGAGGCTGCCCAGTCCTGGGATGACGAAGACCCGCTCGACGACGACGGCACCGATCAGGAGCGTCGCCAACTGGAGACCGAGGACGGTGACGACCGGCACGGCCGCGTTGCGTAGGCCGTGTTTCCAGAGGGCCTGGAAGGGGCGCAGTCCTTTGGCGCGGGCGGTGCGGAGGTAGTCCTCGCGGAGTACGTCGAGGACCGCGCTGCGGACGTAACGGGTGAGGACGGCGCCTTGAACGAGACCCAGTGCGAGCGCGGGGAGGATCAGTTGCTTGACGAACATCGCCGGGTCCTGCGCCGGCGGCGTCCAGCCGTTCGCCGGGAGCCAGCCGAGCTTCACCGCGAACACGACGATCAGCAGGATGCCCGCGAGGAACGCGGGCACCGCGACGCCGACCTGGGACACCGCCGACAGCGCCAGCCCGGACACCTTGCGGTGCCGGGCCGCCATCAGGGTCCCGGCCGGCACGGCGATGGCGAGCGCTATGACCATGCCGGCGACGACCAGCCACAGCGTGACTTGCAGCCGGTCGAAGACCTGCGGGCCGATCGCCGCCTTCGACACGTACGACGTGCCGAGGTCACCGTGCAGCAGTCCGCCCAGCCAGTCGAAGTACTGCGTCGGCAGCGGGCGGTCGAGGCCGAACTGCCGGCGCAGTTCGGCCACCGCCTCGTCGGAGGCGTTCACGCCGAGCGCGACCCGGGCGGGATCGCCGGGCAGCACCGCCATGAAGGCGAAGACCAGCACCGAGCTCACCGCGAGACTGACCAAGAACACGCCGGTGCGCTCGATCAGGCGGAGAATCATCGGGCGAGCTTGGAGAGATCGAAGTTCTCGGTGATCGCGTTGGTCGGCAGGCCCTTGATGTCCTTGTCCGCGACCATCAGGTTCGGCAGCAGGAACAGCCAGTCGCCCGCGGCCTGCTCGGACAGGCGGCGCGCCGCCTTCTTCAGATTGTCGACCTGGGCGGCCTCGTCGCCGGAGTCCGCCGCGGCCAGGTAGCCCTGCAGCGTCGGGTCGTCGTACCTCGTGTAGTACTTCGGGTTTCCGAAGACCGCTCCGAGGTCCCGCGGCTCGACATGCGCGATGATCGACATGTCGTAGTCGGCGTTCTTGAACACCGTCGTCAGCCACGCCGCCGGGAACTCCAGTTGGTCGATCCGCACCTTCAGGCCGGCCTGCTCCAGCTGGCTCTTCACCACCTGGCCGCAGGACGTTGCGTACGGCAAGGTCGGGAGCCGGAGCCGGAGCGTCTTGCCGGCCGCGCCAGAGGCCTGCAGCAACGACTTCGCCTTGGCCAGGTCGTACGGCGCGACGCCGGTGAGGTCCTCGTACCACGGGTCGGTCGGCGGGACCATGCTGCCGATCAGCTTGCCGCGGCCGGCCCAGCAGGTGTCCAGCAACGCCTTGTGGTCGATCGCCATCCGGATCGCCTGACGGGTCCGGATGTCCTTGAACAGCGGCAGCGAGTTGTTGAAGGACAGCAGGACCTCGCCGTTCGTCGTGCCCTCGATCACCTGGTACTTGTCGTTGCTGGTGAACTGGCTGAGCGCCTCCGGTGCCTGCACCGTGCCGATCACGTTGATCGTGCCGGTGAGGAGCGCGTTGTTCAACGCGGTCGCGTCCTTGAAGTACTTCAGCGTGATCTGCCGGAAGAACGGCTTCGAGCCCCAGTACTTGTCGTTGCGGACCAGGACGATCGAATCGCCGCGGTTCCACTTCGAGAAGGTGTACGGGCCGGAGCCGACCGGGGCCGTCGCCAGGGCGCTGACGCCGCTCTCGGAGAACATCGCGCCGATCCGCGTGGTCATCCGGAACAGCCAGTCGTTGCTCGGCTTCGCCAGCGTCACCTGGAGCTGGGTCGGCGACAGCGCCTTGGCCTGCGAGACCACGTCCATCGCGGCCTTCAACGACGTGGTCCAGGCGGTCTTCACCCGGTTGATGCTGAACACCGCGTCGTTGGCCGTGAACTGCTTGTCGTTGGTGAAGTTCGCGTTGTCGACCAGGTCGAACGTGTACGTCTTGCGGTCCGGCGACACCGTCCACGACTTCGCCAGCGAAGGCACGATCTTGCCGGAGTCGTCCTGCTTGACCAGGGTCTCGTAGACGTTCCCGAGCAGCGCCTGCGGGATCGCGGCGCCGTCGGTGGTGGTGAAGTCGAGGCTGGCCGGCTCGGCGACCAGGCCGATCGACAGGTTCTGGTCACCGCCCGGCGAGCTGCCGGACGACGTACCCGACCCGGCCGAGCAGGCGCTCACCGCGAGCAGCGCGGCGGAGGCGAGGACTGCGACCGCTCGAGTGTAAATCGACGACTTCACGTCTACTCCTCCGGTGCGCCGACTGGTCTGACCAGTGGACTAGGTCTCAATGGGCCACTAGGTTTGTCCTCTGCTCAGGTGCCTGTCAAGCGACTGGGGGTGTGCCGGATGACAAAGAGTCCGCGGTTCCAGCCCGTGCAACCGGTGCGCGCCTATCAGCGGATCGTCGAGCAGATCGAGGACGCGCTGGCCCGCGGTGACCTGACCCCCGGTCAGCGGCTGCCGAGCGAGCGGGAGCTGGTCGCGCAGTTCGCGGTCAGCCGGTCGACGGTCCGCGAGGCGCTGCGGGTGCTGGAGAGCAACGGCGTGGTCCGCTCCCGGCCCGGCGATCCGAACGGCCCGGAGATCCTGCCGTTCTCCTCGTCCGCGCTGCGCAAGCAGGTGGCCCGGCTGGCCCGGGTCGACGAGCTGAGCCTGAGCGAGCTGCTCGGCTTCCGGATGATCATGGACGGTGCCGCGATCCAGGTCGCCTCCCGGCTGCGGACCCCGGAGCAGCTGGACGAGCTCGAGGCGACCCTGGTCGCGATGCGGGACGCGATCGACGTCGACTTCGACGCGTTCAGCGAGGCCGACCTCGCCTTCCACGAGCTGATCGCGCGGATCAGCCGGAACTCGCTGATCCAGACCTGCAACGACGTCGTCCGCGGCGTCGTCCTCGGACTGATCTCCGACAAGATCGCCCACGCGCCGAACAGCCGCGCGCTGATGCTCGAGTCGCTGCACCACCACGCCGAGGTGGTGGACGCGATCCGGGCCGGCAACGGCCACGCCGCCGCCCGGCTGGCCCGGCAGAACATGTTCGACTACTACGCCGGGTATGTGCCCGACTCCGAACAGGAAACGTTGCGGGCGCTCATAGAAGATTGACGGATTCCCGTGTCATTCTGTCGGGAGTCGGTTCACTGCTGTGGGGGGCACGAGCGTGAGCAAACCCGCGATTCTCACCGTCGACGACGATCCGATGGTCTCGGCCGCCATCTCCCGGGACCTGCGCCGCCGCTACGGCGACGACTATCTGGTCGTCCGCGCGACCTCGGGCGACCAGGCGCTCGCCGCGCTGACCAAGCTGGCGCTGCGCAACCAGCCGATCGCGCTGATCGCGACCGACCAGCGGATGCCCGGGATGACCGGGATCGAGCTGCTCGAACGCGCCCGCGAGTACGCGCCGAGCGCGAAGTACCTGCTGCTCACCGCCTACGCGGACACCGATGTGGCGATCCGCGCGATCAACGAGATCGGCCTCGACTACTACCTGCTGAAACCCTGGGATCCGCCCGAGGACCAGTTGTTCCCGGTCGTCGACGACCTGCTCGGCGACTGGCAGCACGCCAACCCCGAGCACACCTCCGACGTCCGCGTGGTCGGCAACCGTTGGTCGGACCGGGCTCACGACATCAAGACGTTCCTCGCCCGCAACCACGTCCCGTACCGCTGGTACGACGTCGAGCGCGACGCCGAAGGGCAGCGGCTGCGGGAGTTGGCCGACGCCGCCGACCACGAACTCCCGCTGGTCCTGATCCCCGAGGGCGACACCCTGCGCTGCCCGACCACTCTTGACCTCGCCTCGGCCCTCGGCCTGCGGACCCGCGCCGAGCAACCGCTGTACGACGTGTGCATCGTCGGCGGCGGCCCGGCCGGACTCGCGGCCGGCGTCTACGCGGCGTCCGAAGGCCTCAGCACGGTGATCGTCGAGCGCGAGGCGCCCGGCGGGCAGGCCGGGCTGAGCGCCGCGATCGAGAACTACCTCGGCTTCCCGCGCGGACTCACCGGCTCGGACCTCGCCCAGCGGGCCGTCGCCCAGGCGTCCCGCTTCGGCGCCGAGATGGTGCTCGCCCGGTCCGTCGTCGGCCTGGAGTCCCGCGGCCCGGTGCACGCCGTCCTGCTCGAGGGGTCCGGTGAGATCGAGGCCCGCGCGCTGATCGTCGCGACCGGCGTCTCGTACCGCAGCCTCGACGTGGACGGCCTCGGCGACCTCACCGGCCGCGGCGTGTACTACGGCGCGACCGCGAGCGAGGCCAACCAGGTCCAGGACGACGAGGTGTACATCGTCGGCGCGGCCAACTCGGCCGGACAGGCGGCGCTGAACCTGGCCCGGTACGCGAAACGCGTCGTGCTCCTGGTCCGCGGCGAGACGCTCGAGACCTCGATGTCGCGGTACCTCGTCGACAAGATCAGCCAGGCCCCGACCATCGAGGTCCGGTGCCGAACCGAGGTCGTCGGTTGCCGCGGCGACGGCCACCTCGAGGCGCTGACGCTCGCCGATCGCCGGTCCGGCCGCGTCGAGGAGGTCGCCGCGAGCTGGCTGTTCATCTTCGCCGGCGCGATCCCGCGGACCGACTGGCTCGGCGACTCCGTGGTCCGCGACGCCAAAGGGTTCGTGGTGACCGGTCCGGACCTGATCGCGCTGAACCGGTGGGCGCTGCCGAGGCCGCCGTACGCGCTCGAGACGAGCGTGCCCGGTGTGTTCGCGGCCGGCGACGTCCGGCTCGACTCGATGAAACGCGTGGCGTCCGCGGTCGGCGAAGGCGCCATGTCGATCTACCTCGTCCACCGCTTCCTTGCGACCGTCTGATGGACGCGGCCGACCTGCGCGACATCCCGCTCTTCGCGGGGCTGACCGACGCGCAACTCGAGGAGCTGATCGAGGGCAGCACCGAGGTGCCGATCGACCGCGGCGCCGACCTGTTCCACGAGGGCGAACCCGCCGACTACTGGTGGGTGCTCGTCGACGGGGCGATCACGCTGCACCGCAAGATCGGCCGCGAGGACACCGTGATGGGCAAGATGGACGTCCCGGGCCGCTGGGCCGGCGGGTTCCGGGCCTGGGACGAGCACGGTCTCTACCTCGCCAGCGGCCGCGGTCTGGCCGAAGGACGCGTCCTGCGGGTGCCCGCCGAGCTGCTGCGCGAGCGGATCGACGCCTGGTTCCCGCTCGCCGGGCACCTGATCAAAGGCGTGTACGGGACCGCCCGGGCGATCGAGTCGACCGCGCGGCAGCGGGAGTCGCTGATCACGCTCGGCACGCTGGCCGCCGGACTGGCGCACGAGATCAACAATCCCGCCGCGGCCGCGGCACGCTCGGTCAGCGCACTCGACACGGCATGCGTCACGCTGCTGTCGGCGCTGCGCGGTCTGGCGGAAGGCGAGGCCACCGCCGCTCAGTTCAGTGCGCTCGACGAACTGCGGCTCGAGCTCGGCACGGCGACGGCGGCGGCGCCGGATCCGGTGGATCTCGCCGACCACGAGAACACGATCGCGGACTGGCTCGACGACCGCGGCGTCGACCGATCCTGGTTCATCGCGCCGCCGCTCGCCGCGGCCGGCGCGAGCGTGGACTGGTGCGAGCGCGCGGCCGGCGTCCTCGGCGACGCCCTCGGGCCCGGTCTCGAATGGGTCGCCAGCACGCTGGCGGCCACGACGCTCCTCGGCGAGGTCAAGGAATCGACGCGGCGGATCAGCGAGCTGGTCGCCGCGGTCCGCTCGTACTCGCAGATGGACCGCGGCTCGATCCAGACGATCGACGTGACCGAAGGCATCGAGAGCACGCTGGTGATGCTCGGCCACAAGCTCCGCGACGGCGTCGAGCTGATCCGCGCGTACGGCGCCGACGTACCCCGGATCGACGCGTACGCCGGTGAGCTGAACCAGGTGTGGACCAACCTGATCGACAACGCCGTCGACGCGATGGAGGGCGCCGGCACGTTGCGGATCACGACCAGGACGGACGGCGACCGGGTCGTGGTGGAGTTCACCGACACCGGGCCCGGGATGCCGCCGGAGGTCGCGGCCCGCGCGTTCGAGCCGTTCTACACGACCAAGGACGTCGGCAAGGGCACCGGTCTGGGCCTCGATATCGCCCAGCGGATCGTCGCCGAACACCACGGCGGCACGATCGGCATCACCTCACGACCAGGCGAGACGACACTGCAGGTCAGACTGCCCAGACAACCGGCCGGCTGACCTGCCCGGACTTACGTGTCGTGCTCGAGGAGACGGACCCGGGGAACCTTCAGGAGTTTGCGGGCCTTCGTGATCCAGTCGGAGCACAGGAACGCCGCCGCGGTCTCCGGCCAGGCGACGACCACGACCTCTTGGCAGCCCGTGGCCTTCACCATCTGCATCAGCGCGAGCAGCACTTCGCCGTGCGTGATGGAGACGTGCACCGGGTAGCCGCTGGCCGCCCGGAGCTGCCGGGAGCTGTGCTCGATCACCGAGGCGAGATCGACGGCCGGGTCCGCGAGCACCGCCGTCGGTGTTCGCCCCGGGCCCGGCGGCGCCGCCGGCGGACTGATCCGCGCCGACGGTCCGGTCGCCGAGCCGACCACCGACGCCGAGCCGGTCAGACCGGCCACGTCCGCGAACGACGAGCCCAGCAGGGCCATCGGACCGCCGAACCCGCGCTCGGGGTGGCTGGAGACGAGCAGGTGGTACTCCACGGGTTCCTCACGCTTTGCGTGCAGGGCGGCAACGCGGCGCGCGTCGCCCTCGCTCATCTCCCGCTCGATGAGCACAACCACGTCGTACGTCATGCGTGGCTCCCTTCGCGTCAATTCCGTTGTACTCCTGCACGGGACCGGGCCAAAGCACCGGCCGCGCGTCCGTCACGGAATTGTCAAACTCCTCTCAGGCTCCTCTTAGGCTCCTCCCGGGCACGCCCGGGCACGCCCGGGCGCAGGTCAGGGAGTGGCTTCGAGGCCGGCGCGGGCGCGGGAGTCGGGGGCCAGGCCGGTCAGCAGGTGCGGCGCGTCGATGAGCGACAGGCTCGCACCGTCGAGGAGACGCGGGTGCAAGGCATACACTTCCGCGCCCGCGCGCGGCGTGACGTCACCGGTCAGCACGGCCACGAAGTCGGCGCGTTTCGCGGCGTCGGAGTCCCAGCTCCGGTCCGGCTCCAGCCGCAGCGTGACCCGCCGTGCGAACGCCGCCGGCTCCTCTGCCGCGCCGCGGACGTAGCCGACGACCGAGCCGTCGGCGCACCGGACCGCGATCTCGTCGGTCCGCGCGGCCGCGTGCCAGCAGCAGATCTCCCACAGGCTGACCCGGTCGCCTGCGCCGTGGACCTCCTCCATCGTCGCCGCCATCAGCCCGAGATGGCCGCCGTACCGCGCGATGTTGTGGCCGTAGCCGGCCGCGCCGAGGTTCACGTCGTACCAGCGGAGCTCCTTGGTGTGCAGGTCGACGCCGAACGGCAGCAGGATCTTCGCCGGACCGGCCAGGTCGAACCGCTCCTCGACCGCCGCCGGGTCGAACAGCGCATTCGGCTGCCGGAGGACGCCGACGAACCCGCGCTCCAGCTCCTCGAACGGTACGTCGTTGTAGCTGAACACGACCGGCAACAGGTAGCGGCCGCCGACCCGGCGCACCGCGCGCAGGTCGATGTCGACGAACTCCGTCGAACCGTCCGGGCCGGGCGCCGACGTCAGGTCGCCGGAATGCACCAGGGCATCCTCGTCGAAGCGCAGGCGGGTGTAGTCGCACAGCCCGGCGAACGCCCACTCCTCGTCGAAGACCGCCACCGACAGGTCGAGATCGATCCGCCGGCCGCGCGGCTCGACCCAGTGCAGGAACAACCGCAGCAGCTGGTCCTGCGGGATCGGCACCGCACTGCCCCGCGTCATCCGCAGCAGGCTCGACGACGCGCTCCGCTCCGAACCGGGCGCGGCCAGCCGGGCCAGCTCCTCGTCCAGGAACGCCCGCCGCCAGCGCGGCAAACCGGCTGCCCGACGCAACATTTCGCCGGTCAGCACCGTGGACAGCTCGCCGGCGAGCGCGCTCGGCAACGGCTCCCGGTCGTCGACCGCCGTCCAGATCCGGGCCGCCCCGCCGCGGGGGAAGAACAACCGCAGCTCACCGGGCGGCGTCCGGACCTGGCCGAGGGCCGCCGTCAGAACGGCCGGCGAAACGTCCGACACCGCGGTCATGAGGGCGTCGACGAGGACCGGGTGATGCTGCTGCGGAAGGGCGCGCGCGAGGTGCAGCAGACGGCGCACCAGCTCGCCGGGACGCTGCATCAGCAGATCGAGCGCCTGCTCCGGCCGCCCTTGGGCGAGAGCACCCTCGACGCGTGCGGCGAACGTGCTCATCACGAGCCGCCGGTCCTCCACGCGCACCAACGGATGCCGGGCGGCCGCACCCGCCACCGCCCGGCCGGCTGCGGTCCCGAGATCCAGGACGGTCCGCCGCAGGACCGCGAAGGCCAGCGCGGCGACCGGGAAGCGGGTCGCGAACTCGAACGGATGCAGGTTCTCCCCGATCCGCTTCCAGGCGCGCTCGTGGCGGAGCATGTCCTCAACGAGCGTCTCGACGGGCAGCCGGTCCAGACGCTGCAGCACGAGCCGTCGAGTTGCCCGTGGCAACGACCGGCGCCGGGCCGGCGGCGTCCGCAATCCCGGGTCGGCGTCCATCAGCGCGTACACCAGTCGCAGGACGTCGGTCGCGGTGCCGGCGCGATCGATCAACGTCGGCTCGTCCGCGAGGAAGTGCGCGATGACCAGCGCCCGGGTCTCGCGGACCGGGATGTCCTCGGGGATCCAAGCCGGGCTGGCCCCGTCGAGCAGCACCAGCAGATCGGCCCGGTCCGCGGCCGACAAGGGAGCCCGTCGTGCCAGCAGGACCTCGACCGTCCGGCGCACCGAGTCGGCCGTGGCCAGGGAGAGCAGCCGCAGACGATCCGAACGGACATGCGCCGGCGGCTCCTCGGCGGGCGTCGGCTTGAGGAACGGATCGCCAGGGTCGATGCGCCGCAGGCAGAGTGGACAGGCGCTGAGGTCGGTGCCGTCCCAACAGGTGCGGCAGACCAGGTGCGCGCAGGGGGCCACCGCGTGCACGGAGGCCATGTCACCGCAGAGCACGCACGGCTGCTCCGGCTCCTGCAGCAGCTGAGCGAAGACCCGGTTCACGTAGAAGGTCTCGGTGTTGCCCGCAACGGTCTCGGGAAAGCCTCGGAACAGCGGGGTGTGGTTGACGTCGGCGCCTGACTCGGCGTCGAGCAGGTCGAGGAGCGCACTGCCGAACCCCGCCAGTGCGGGCGCCGACAGCGACGCACAGTACCGGTACAGGCCGACCGAGAGCAGGAATCCGCGCTGGATCAGGTCGGCCTGGAGCGCGGACAGGCCCGCCTGGATCGTGAGCGGCCGGCGCAGCCACTGCCAGGCGGAGCGCCGGACCGGCGGGGTGAGGGCGGTGGCGTCGACGAGCCGACGGCGGCGCAGCAGGACGGCCGCCCGCGGGTCTCCTGATGGCTCCGGCATGCGCGACTCCCCCGGTGAGCACGGTGTGTGCGGTGTGTGCGTCCGTCAGGACGGTGCCAGGGGCGGAGAGCGGACGCGCTACTTGGCCTGGTGAAGGAGAAGGAAGCACGTCCAGGAGCCGCCCCTGGCACCGAGAACGCTACCGGGCGCCACCGACAGTTTCGGCGCGCTCGCCGGGCCCACAAAGAAGAGCTCCGGTAGCAGGGTCGGGGCCGCCCCGCCCAGACCCCGCTACCGGAGATCTCCAGAGTAGAACGTTCACCCAAATCGCGCGCCACCGGGTCCCCGATTCGGCAGTGAACTGGCACTGATGCGCCGCGCCGGTCACCGACGGCAGGCGGCGTGCCACGGAACGTGAACGCCGAGACCCACGCGAAAATCACGGTAAGGTCCAATTCACGAGGCGTCGGGATGCAACTCGTGAATGACTTCTCCGGAATGTAAGAAATGCGTTAAGAAATACCGCCGGTCACCAGTCGTTGCCGCCACCGGAGAACCAGTCGTTACCCGCGCCGGAGAACCAGTCGTTACCGCCGGTGAACCAATCGTTGCCACCGTCGAACCAATCGTTGCCGCCGGTGAACCAGTCGTTGCCGGTACGGGCGGTACGGACGGAGTGCGCTGGGATCTGCATGGTTTTCGACCCTTCTCGATGCTGACCAACTGGTGGAATACCCGGGACACCGGGGTGACCTGACGTGAACAGGTCGTTACTATGAACACATAACCGCTCAGATCTACCGCTTTGTGAGGCTGATGATGATTCTGATCGGTCGGAGCAACGGGTTGCCACCCAGGCAATGGAAGCTCTGGTCGCTCCCCAGGACCGCATTGGCTTATGTGATCGCGATTGATGTGATTGCGGTGACGATTACCACACTCGCGGTCCGGAGCACGGCCGCCGGACCGAATTCCGGGGTCACGCATTCGGAGTGGGTGGCGTTCGCCGTCCTGGCGGTGGCCTCGACGCTGCACCTGGAGTGTGCCCGCGGAATCGAGCGCCGACGCGAGATGGCCGCGAACACCTCACCGCACACCAACCTGAAGTGCTTGTGGATCTTCGCGGCGCTGCTGCTGATGCCGCTGTCGCTGGTCATCCCGCTGGTGGTGCTCTCGTACACGTACTCCTGGTTCCGGGTGTACGGACGCACCGTCGCGCACCGCAAGGTCTTCTCGACGGCGACGTACATCCTGGCTAGCGCCGCGTCGGCCGCCGTGCTGCGGGCCGGCGGCCTGCTGGAGGCGCCTCGGCTGCCGACCGGATTCTGGTCGCTGCTGGTGGTGCTGGCCGCGGCCGCGACCTGGTGGCTGGTGAACTACGCGCTGGTGATCGGCGCGATCCTGCTCTCCAGTCCGGAGGCCACCGCGCGTGAGGCGCTCGGGGACCTCTCCAACCAGTTGGTCGTGTGCGCCGGTCTGGGTCTCGGAATCGCGATCGCCGCGGTCCAGACGTCGTACCCGTGGGTCGTCCCGGTGCTGATGGTGACGGTGCTGGCGCTGCACAGGGACCTGCTGCTCCCGCAGTACCAGCGGGCCGCCGGCATCGACAACAAGACCGGCCTGGCCACCTCGTCGTACTGGGCGAGCGCGGTGCCCGCGGAGCTCGCCCGTGCGGACACACTGCGCAGCACGGTCGGTCTGCTGATGCTGGACCTGGACAAGTTCAAGGAGATCAACGACACCTACGGGCACCCGGCCGGCGACGAGGCGCTGCGCGCTGCTGGTGAGGCGATCCGTGCGGAGGTGCGGAACGGCGATCTGGTCGCGCGGGTGGGTGGAGACGAGCTGGCGGTGCTGCTGCCGGGTGCGTTCGAGTCCGAGGTGCTGGAGATCGCGGAGCGGATCAGGGAACGCCTGGTGGGCCTCACGGTCGCGGTCAGCACGACGGACGGGGGCACGACGACGCTCGACGGCGTGCCGGCCTCGTTCGGCGCGGCTGTGTACCCGGAGGTCGCGAGCACGATGGACCAACTGATCCTGGCCGCCGACGACGCCCTGCTCACGGCCAAGCGGTCCGGGCGGAACCAGATCGTCGTCGCCCGCCCGAACCAGCCTGCAGACCACCCCGCTCTCGAGGCGGACAAGACTCCTGAGCAGGAGTCAGCCCCGGAGACTGATCAGCGCCTTACCCCGTAGCGTGCGGTTCTCGAGCGCCCGGTGCGCGTCGGCCACGTGGTCGAGGTCGTACACCTGGTCGATGACCGGCCGGAGATCGCCGGCCGCCGCCCGGGCGATCACGTCGGCGCCCGTGACGGCCGTCGTCGTGGAGTCGGCGCGAAGGTCCGTGATGCCCTTCACGGTGATGCCGCGACGCTCGGCCTCGGCCGGGTCGTACGCCGCGAACCCGCCGCTCGGCGCGCCGTGGGCGGAGAACCAGCCGCCGTCGGCGACCACACTGAACGCGGCCGCACCGAGCTCGCCGCCGGCGCCTTCGAACACGATGCCGGCAGCGCGTCCGTTCGTTGCCTCGAGCACTGACTTCTCCCAGCCCGGCCTGCTGTAGTCGAGCAGGATGTCGGCGCCCTGCGCCCGGCTGAGCTCCAGCTTCTCGTCGCCGCGGGCGGCCGCGACGACACGGGCTCCGGCCTGGTGCGCAAGCTGGATCAGGAGCAGACCCATACCGCCGGCGGATGCGGTGATCAGGACGTCGTGGCCCGCCATCGGCGGCGCGAGTTCCTCGAGCATGAGAGCCGTGAAGCCGTCGCCGTACACCGCGACCGCGGTCGGCAGGTCGAGCTCGGGCGGCACCTCGACCAAATCGGTCGCGGTCAGGGCGAGTTCGGCGTGCGCACCGAAGGCGACGCCGCGACCGACGACGGTCTTGCCGATCCAGTCCGCCTGCACGCCGGGACCGACCGCGCGCACCTGTCCGCCGAGATTGGAGCCCGGCACGTACGGCGTTCGTACGTCGAAGAACTCGCCGTACGTGCCCCGCCGGATCGCGGTCTCGACGAAGATCACGTCCGCGATCGCGACCTCGACGAGCACCTGCCCGGCCGCGGGCTCGGGATCCGGGACCTCACGGGTCTCGATCACGTCCGGACCGCCGAACCTGGTCACCACTGCTGCACGCATATCCACCTCTCCGGTTTGTCGTCGGGAGCTTCCGAGCGTGCAACCTCAACCAGAGTTCAGGTCAAGTCGGACTTGTCGGTGGTCCGGCGTACTGTGCAGGGCATGTTCGACGCCGTCTTCGTGCCCGCCGACCCGCCGCGCGCGGGCCGGCTGGCGTTGTACGGCGACCTGGCCGGCTCGGGCGAGACGGCTGACGGCACCGTCGACGTCGTCCTCCCCCGCGGCACCACCGTCCGCCGCAGGAGCGTCCCGGCCCGGTTGCTGTCGATGGAAGAGGTGCTGGCCCGGCTGACCGCGCCGGACTCCGACCGCGACGCGACGGGGAGCTGGGCAGCGTGGCGGGCGGCGGGGCTTGCGGGACTGGTGCTGATCGGGCGGGGGCGGTTGGTGCCGGACCACAGCCCGGAGGGGTACGGCGCGTGGCGGGTGGCACCGCTGGACCCGATCGACCGCGCCTGGTTGCGGAACCTGGGCGCCGCCATGCCGGCGTACGGTCATGCCCTGCCGATCGATGGCACCCGCCCCGTGCGGCTGCGCGAGCCGGAGCCGCTGATCCGTGCGTTCTGGGACGCGCTGGCGGACACGCTTGTCCGCACTCCCGCGGCGGCTGTCGCCACGCGCTCCGGCGCCGCGCCGTTCGCGGCTCTCGAGCCGACAGCCCTGCCCGGAGCGACGAGTTGGCTGGATGAGACCGCCCTGGCCGAAGCGGCCGGCACCCGCCTCGTCCTCCGCATCGAGCCGCCCGACTCCGCCGACGCGCTCGACTTCCGGGCGGTTCTGCAGGTGCGGAGCGGAGTCGACCCGAGCCTGCTCGTCGACGTCGCGGACCTGTGGAACGCACCCGCCGCCGTCCTCACCGCCCTCGGTGAGCGCGCCGAGACCGATCTCCTGCTCGCTCTCCGCCGCGGTGCGCGGGTCTGGCCGCCGCTCGGTTCCGCGCTGCGGGATGCCGCGCCCGAAGAGGTTCCGATCGACGACGCCGCGCTCGAGGAGCTCGCCGAAGGCAGCACGGCGCTGGAGGCCGCCGGCATCGAGGTGCTCTGGCCGACCGAGCTCTTCGCCGGCGAGCTGGCCGTCCGCGCCACTGTCGCCACGCCGACCCCCGGCGCCGTCACCGGCCCCGATTTCAGCCTGACCGAACTGGTCGCCTTCCGCTGGCGCCCCACTCTCGACGGCGAGGACCTGACCGAGGCCGAGGTCGCCGCACTCGCCGAGGCCAAGCGCCCGATGATCCGGATGCGCGGCCGCTGGATCCGGGTCGACCACGACGTCGTCCGCCGGCTCCGCAGCGGCACCGCGCGCAAGCTCACCGGCGCCGAAGCGCTCGGCGCCGCGCTCACCGGGACCATCGACGTGGACGGCGAGCTCGTCCCGTTCGACGCCGACGGGTCGCTGGCCGCGATGCTCGGCCGGCTGCGCGCGACCGAGGAGCCGGCATCGCTCGCCGAGCCCGCCGGGCTGCGCGCGACACTTCGCGACTACCAGCGCCGCGGCGTCGCCTGGATGGCGCAGCTGGCCAACCTCGGCCTCGGCGGCTGCCTCGCCGACGACATGGGCCTCGGCAAGACCATCCAGGTCATCGCGCTGCACCTGCAGCTGGCAGGACGCGGACCGACCCTGGTCGTCTGCCCGTCGACACTGCTCGGCACCTGGGAGCGCGAGTTCGAGCGGTTCGCCCCCGACGTACCCACGCGCCGCTACCACGGCTCTGGCAGAAACCTGAGCGACCTCGCCCCGGACGAGGTCGTGCTCACGACGTACGGCGTGGTGCGCCAGGACCACCGGGTGCTCGGTGAGATCGCGTGGGGCCTGGCCGTCGCCGACGAGGCACAACACGCGAAGAACCCGTTGTCCCGCACCGCCCGTGCCCTGCGAACGCTGCCGTCGGCAACCCGGATCGCGCTGACCGGGACGCCGGTGGAGAACCGGCTGTCCGAGCTGTGGTCGATCCTCGACTGGTCGGCGCCGGGCCTGCTCGGCACGCTCGACCGGTTCCGCCACGACGTCGCCGTACCGGTCGAGCGGTTCCACGACGAGGAGGCGACCGCCCGGCTCGCGCGGGTGACCCGCCCGTTCCTGCTCCGGCGGCGCAAGAGCGATCCGGGGATCGCTCCCGAGCTGCCGCAGAAGACCGAGCACGACGTCGTCGTCCCGCTGACCACCGAGCAGGCCACGCTGTACCAGGCCGTCGCGAAGGAGACGCTGGCGAAGATCGAGGAGGCGGAGGGCATCGCGCGGCGCGGGCTCGTGCTGAGTCTGCTCACGCAGCTGAAGCAGGTGTGCAACCATCCGGCGCAGTTCCTGCACGAGCCGGGCCCGCTGGAGCGCCGCTCCGGCAAGCTCGCGGCGCTGGACGAGTTGCTCGACGTGATCCTGGCCGAGGGCGAGTCAGTGCTGATCTTCAGCCAGTACGTCGAGATGTGCCGGCTGATCGAGGCGCATCTCGCGGCGCGGCAGGTCAAGACGCTGTTCCTGCACGGAGGCATCGGGGTGCGCAAGCGCGAGGAGATGGTCACGCAGTTCCAGTCCGGCGAGGCTCCGGTGTTCCTGCTGTCGCTGAAGGCCGGCGGGGTCGGGCTGACGCTGACGCGGGCCACGCATGTCGTGCACTACGACCGGTGGTGGAATCCGGCCGTCGAGGACCAGGCGACGGACCGGGCGTACCGGATCGGCCAGGACCAGCCGGTGCAGGTGCATCGCCTCGTCACCGAGAACACGCTCGAGGACCGGATCGCCACGGTGATCAACGCGAAGCGGGATCTCGCGGACGCCGTCGTCGGCTCGGGTGAGGCGTGGCTGAGCGAGCTGTCCGACGCGGAGCTGACCGAGCTGGTCGAGTTGTCGACAGGGCCGGTGCGTTCCGGGGCGGCGAGTGCCTACAACCCCTCTGCCGTTGGGAAATCCGATGCCTGACGACGAGCGGATGCCGTGGCAACGCCGCGCTCGGCAGACCGAGGGCACAGGGCAGTCGGCTGCGACGGGGCCGGCGTGGTGGCGGAGCCGCGAGGATGCGGGGTTGCCGGCTGCCAAGGGGCCGGGGAGCCGGCGGTCGTTCGGCGCGACGTGGTGGGGGCGCGCCTGGTTGGAGGCGCTGGAGCAGCGGGCCCGGCTCGATCCGGGCCGACTGTCGCGGGGCCGGTCGTATGCGCGGCGTGGCAGTGTGCTCGAGCTGACCGTCAGCGCGGGCGAGGTCGAGGCCATGGTGCAGGGCAGCCGCGTCACGCCGTACCAGGTGACCGTCCGGATCCGTGCCTTCTCCGCCGACGAGTGGGACGCCGTGCTCGGGATCGTCTCGGCGCAGATCGGGCGGGTCGCGGCGCTGCTCGACGGCGAGTTGCCGCCGGAGGTCGTGGACGACGTCCGGGCGGCCGGGCTGGATCTCCTGCCGGGCGCGGGCGAGGTCCTGACGAACTGCAGCTGCCCGGACTTCGCCGTACCGTGCAAGCATTCCGCGGCGGTCTGCTATCTGGTGGCCGATGCGCTCGACGACGACCCGTTCGCCTTGCTCCTGCTGCGCGGGCGGCGCAAGGACGAGCTGCTGGAGACGCTCCGGTCCCGTCGGGGTGGGAGCGCTGTGGTCGCGCCGCGCACTCCGCCGCCGGCCGGCATCCCTGCGATCGCTGCGTTCTCAGCCGCCGCTGGTGTGGTGCCGGTGCCCGCTCCGCCACGGCCGCTTCACGCGCCCGGCGTCCCGGTCGCGGTCAAGGTACTCGATCCGCCGAGGTCCTCCGGCGTCGACGTCCGTGATCTGGTCGCGCTGGCCACCGACGCGGCTCGTAGGGCCTGGGAGCTGGCTTCGGGCGACGCCGAGCTCGATTTGTCGTATGAGCAGGATCTCGCGCGGCGAGCCGCGGACCTTCTCGGTACGCCGGACCTCGCCGACCTCGCGCACCGCGCCGGTATCTCGGCCCGGCAACTCACCGCGTGGGCCACCGCCTGGCGCCACGCCGGCCGCGGCGGCCTGGCCGTCACCGCCGACGCCCCGCACGACGTCGACCCCGACTCCCTGACCGATGCGGTGGCTGCCCTCCCGAACGCCACCGTCGAAGCCAACCGAGTCACTGCCGGCAAACTTCAACTCCGCCTCGGCAAGGACAACCTCTGGTACCGCTTCGACAAAAGCTTCAACGACTGGACCCTGACCCGCCCACCAACACCAGACCCTCAGGACCTCGTTTAGGACCTACGTCCGCCCGATCGTCGAGTCGTGAGATTCGGTCGCGAACAGGAGCCAGGATCCACGACTCGTGGGAGCGGGTGTCGACCGATCGCCACGACTCGGCGGGGCTAGCGGGCCTCGACGAAGGCCTTGGCGAGGCGGGAGATGAGGTTGTACGGGATGGGCTTGGCAAGCGGGAACTTCAGCGTGCCCTTGCCGGAGCGGTACGGATCGAGGGCTGCGCTCAGGTCATCGTCGACCGGCGGGACCGGGTAGATCGCGATGTGCGCCTTCCAGCCGCTGAAGTAGAGCAGCGACTTGCCGTCGAAGGTGATCGTCGGGATCTGGTAGCTGATCTTCTCCCCAGCACCAGGCACCGCCGCGTGAACGGTACGCCGTACCTCCTCCAGCGCCGCCCGCACCTCGGCCGGGAACGACGCGATGTACTCGTCCACGCTCCCGAACCCCGTACCCATCCCACCATCGTGCCCCCACCCCCCGGGCGTGGCCTTGATGGGCTACGACCACAACTGGTGGGTTGATACCTGCTATTTCAGGTCTCCGGATACCAGTTCCGGTCCCGAGACACCAACCCCCGCCTCGGGAGGCTAGGTGGGGCGGCGAAGGGACGTGTTTTCTTCGAGGGCCGTGACCAGGTGGCCGGCGATCTTGGCGTGGCCGGCGACCGTGGGGTGGACGAGATCGGTGCAGTCGTCCTCGGTGATCCAGCCGGTGGAGTCGACAAAGACCAGGTCCGGGTCGTCGACCGTCTTCACCGCGGCCTGGATCGTCTCCGCGTGCTTCCCGCTGAACGGGGTGAGCGCCACGATCGTCGCCGCCGGGTACGCCGCGCGCACCCGGCGTACGTAGTCCGCGTACTCCTCGATCTCCAGCGTCGGGTCGTTCACGCCGAGGTTGACCACGATCACGTCGGACGGCTCGACCCGCTCGGCCGGCGAGCCGGCGAAGTTCCACCCGAACGAGTCGATCCCGGCCGGCACCTGGCCGTTGCCCGGCTTGCTGATCCCCTGGCTGCCGAATCCGACCTGGTACGCCGTGGCGCCGAACGCCCGCGCGGTGAGATACGCGTACGACGTCGTACCGTCGGCGCCCTCGGACTCCGGGTGCTCGCTCAGCGACCGCACGCCCTGCGTGATCGAGTCGCCGTAGAACTCCAGCCGCGGACCGCCCGGCCGGCCGCTGAGCCGCAGCCGCGACTTCACGTCCAGCACCAGGCCGGCGAACACGACCGCACACTCGAACGGCGGGTTCCACCGGTTGACGTGCTCGTTCACGTCCTTGACCACGACCTCGACCCGGTGCCGGCCGTCGGGCGCCTCGACCTCGACGACCGGCTCCTCGATCACGTGCAGCCGCGGCTCGCCGTCGTCGACCGTGATCCACAGGTGCGGTGCGACCGTCAGCCCGTCGGTGTCGAACAGCAACTGCAGCCGCTCACCGGCGTACGAGAACGAGATCCGCGATCCGGAGTTGACCGTGATCGCGACGCCGGGCTGGTGTCCCCACTGTCCCTCCAGGACGATGCGCGGATCGGACGGGGCGACGACCTCGCCTGGCTCGAACGGCACGACAAGCTCCTTCTGCTCGGTTGCGGTGCCATTCTGCCCGGCCGGTCACCAGCCTTCCTTCCGAGCCCGTGCCTCGAACAGCAGGATCCCCGCCGACAGCGCGACGTTCAGCGAGTCCGCCTGGCCGAGCATCGGGATCGACACCGCGTCGAACCCCTCGTCGTGCCACGCCCGCGACAGTCCCGACCCTTCCGAGCCGACGACGAACGCGGTCGGGCCGTCGTACCGCGGGACCCGGTAGGTGCCCGTCGCGGCCGGGTCCGCGAGGTGCACGCGGAACCGGTGGCTGCGCAGCCAGGCGGCCGCGGCCGGGATGTCGTCGAATTCGACGATCGGCGTCGAGAGGACGGTGCCGCGGCTCGCCGAGTACACGGCGGGATGGGTGGGCCGTGCGCGGCGGCTGGTGAGGACGAGGCAGTCCGCGTTGGCGGCGTCCGCCGTACGGATCAGGGTGCCGAGGTTGCCGGCGTACTCGACCCCGTCTGCGACCAGGACGAGCGATCGGCTGGTGAACCGGAGTGTCTGCGGTTGCCATTGTGGGAGCCGGGCGATCGAGATCAGGCCGTCCGAGCGGGTCTTGCGGGACAGGCGGGTGAGCAGCTTCTCCGAGATGCGGTACACCTCGGTGGCGCGCTCGGCGATCCGGTCGACATCGGTCGCCCCGGCCTCCGGGCACCAGAAGAAGGTCTCGATAGTGGCGTTCGTGGTCAGCAGGCGGTCGTGTTCCCAGGTGCCTTCGACCATGATCTGACCCGGCGAACCGTCCTTGCGCAGCGTGAGCAGGTCACGGACACGGGGGTGTTGCGCGCCGATAGAGCGGACAAAAGGGTGCACAGTCATGTGCGGGCTCCGTACGGAGAGAATCAGCAAGCGCGCCGGGGGCCCGTGGGCCCGCTCCGGCGGGGCGACACCGCGAGGGGTGCCGTGGTACTGACGCGGCCTTCCCGACCGCGTCAGCCAAGGATTCTCATCACGTATCGGATGGTAGGCAGCCGCGGATCCGCCGTCATCCGGTTTTCCACAGGCCGCTGGCGGGTGAGTTTTGGTCTGTCGGTGCGGGTGGTTAGAGTCCTTTTCTCCGATGGCCGCGCTATCACACGGGAGGGAGTGCGGATGGACGCGACGCTGCTCGACGCCGAGGCCGAGGCGGCTGTGCTGCGGGTCTACCGTCAGGTGTTCGCCGTGCTCGCCCGTGAGGCCGGCGCGATGATCGTCGACCCGGACCTGCTCGACGTGGACCAGGCGATCCTCGACGCGTTCGCCGAGGCCGGCAGCGACGGGCTGACCGTGGAGCAGGCCACCCTCGCCTGCCGGGCGTATCCGCACGACGTGATCGTCCGCCGCTTCGACCTCCTCCGGCAGTACGGCGCGATCACCAAACTCGTCGACCGGCCGAACGAGTTGCGCCACCGCGCCGCCTTCGCGCCGTACGTGATGCTGATGTTCCTGCGCCGGATGTCCGTCCAGGGCGGCCAGGCCGAGCTGCACCAGCTGCTCACCCTCGAGGCGCACAGCGTCAGCGACCCGCAGGCGACCGCGGACGACGGCCAGGCCTCCATCGGCCGGCTGACCAAGGTCTTCCGCCTGCTCGGCAACGAGCTCGCGATCCTGGTCTCGACCAGCACCACCGCCCAGCTCCGGGAGAACGCCCAGCTCGCCTGGGGCAACGAGCGGCTGATCGAGCAGGCCGAGAAGGTGCACCGGCTGGTCCTGGACCGCTGGCCGTCGCTGCACCGGGACTGCACCTCCCTGCGGATGGCCCTGGCGGCGTATGCCGACGCCGTGCAGCTCGCCGCCGGCCGCCTGGTCGAGCGAGCGGGTACGACGCGGGCGCTCGGCCTACTGCCCATCGAGACCTGGCTGACATTCACCCGCGGCAGCGAGCCCGACGCGCTGGCCGCCGTGCTCGACGGGTTGTTGTTCGACGCCGCGGCGCCGGACTTCTCCGCGCAGACGATGGTCGAGGCGGTCGAGACCGGCCGCCGCAGCGGCAGCGCGCGGATGGCGCCGCCGCGCCCGACCGGGGACGTGGACGCGCCGGAGTCCGCGGCCGCGACCGACCGCGAGGACCTCCGGGCCGAGGCAGAGCGAGTGCTCGCCGGCCGGCCGGCCGTCGACATCGTCGAGGTGATCGACGAGGCGGGCGACTGGATCACCGCCCGCCGGGTGCTCGCCGAGCTGACCGCGGCGCACCTGCACGACGAGCTCGACTACGAGCTCGTCTGGTCCGACGGCATGCGTATCGACCCCGGCGCCGGCACTCCCTGGGCCACCGAGGGCACCTTCCGCCGGGTGTCCCGTTGAGCACGGAGGCCGTCGAGCGGCGGCTGTTCAACGCGCTGTGGTGGGCGAAGGTGCAGTCGGCGGGGCCGCTCGAGGTGGATCCGGACACGCCAGCCGTCGCGGGCCTCACCCGCGCGGCGTCCCCGGACGGGTCGACCGTCTGGCTGGTGCCGACGCTGCCCTCGGGTGCGGGGCACGGTGTCCTCGAGGAGCTCGGCGCTCCCCCGGTCGCCGTCGAGCAGCCGAACGAGACGGCCCGCATCCTCGCGATCTGCGTCGCCTGCTGCTGGACCGATCGCAGCGCACCCGCGTGGCCCGGTGAGACCGGCACCCTCGCGCAGATCCGCGCCGTGTATGCCGGGATGCGCGGCCGCCCCGAGCAGTCGAGCGACCTGACCCTGATCATCGGCAGCCTCCGCCGCCTGCACGCCACCCACTGGCTGCTCTGGAACGACAAGGCCGCCGAGGTCCGCCTGGGCCCCCGCGTCATCACCTGGACCCCCGCCGACCTAGCGACCCTCCGAGACCTCTGCCGCCACCTACCAGACCCGCCACCGGCAGTCCTGTCCACCCACTCAGCCACCACACCCCCGCCCGCCGAGTCCCTCCCGGATCCCGCCCCGGCACAGACCGACGCCGGCCAGGAGCCGGAGGTGTCGGATGACTGAGCACCATGCGTTGTTCGATTCGTTGCTGCAGGATCTCAGTGATCGCTCCCGTGACGAGGTGCTCGCCGCGTTCAGCGCGGTGCAGTATGCGGCGCACCCGGTCGCCGAGGTCCAGCTCGCCGGGCTGCGCGACGTCACATTGCGCCGCCAGGTGCAGCGCATGCTGAAGCTCATCGGCCGCACCCTCGTGCACGTCGACGGCACCCATTGGACCGCCGGGTACGACGACGACATCGCGGCCAGCCTGACCGCACAGGGCTGGCAGCCGTTGTCGGTCGTCGACCGCGCGGTGCTGGTGCTCGTGCTCATCCACTCCGTCGCGATCCCGCGCAGCGAAGGCATCCTGACCGGCGACAGCTGGAAGTCCGCGCGACCGACCACGGTCGACGAGCTGCGCACCACCAGGATCAGCGGCGAGGAGCGGCGCCTCGCCCTGCAGCGGTTGCGCGCCGCGGGCCTGATCCAGCTGTCCGGCGATCACTCCGGCGGCCCGGCGTACATCCCGGGACCGCAGCTGCAGCGCCTGACACCCGCCGCCCGCCGCCGCCTCCAGGACCAGCTGATCCTGGCCGCCGCGCCGGCCAGCCCGATCGCCGAAGCCATCCGCGCCCGCAACGGCGTCCCAGCAGAAGTCAGCACTACAACGGGAGATGATGCATGAGCGAGCGCAGCGAGCTCATCATTCAACACAGCGCGCGCCGTGCCTCAGCCGCGCCCGGAGCGAAGCGAGGACGCGGATGAGCTTCGCTGCTGCTGAGGACGGGCCGTTCGACATCCTGGGGTCGAAGGTGCTGCTGGGGGTCCAGGTCGTCGACCTGTCGCGCCTGTCGACGCACCCGATCCCGATGATCGGCCGCGGCCTGATCACCGTCGCCGGTCAGGGCCCGACCGACTCCAACGGCGCCGGCAAGTCGTCGTGGATCGCCGCGCTCAGCCTGCTGCACGCCGACGACCAGTGGCGTCTCACCAGCGGTGCTCCGGGCGCGGCCGAGCTGCTGTTCACCGCCGAAGCGGCCGGCCAGGAAGGCAACTGGTCGAACGTCGACCGCGGCTACATCGTCGGCGTCTTCTCCGACCCGGACCTGACCGACCTCGACGAGATCGAGGCGGCCGCGGTCACCGTCTGGATCCGCATCAACCGCAAGGCGTCGTACATCGACCTGCGCTGGAAACAAGGCCTGCACATCCCGTACGGCGCGACCGAGGCGGAGCGTGCCGCCGGCGCCGACGCGCTGTGGGCCGCCCTCCCGCACTCGAACGGCCGCACCGACTTCCACGCCAACAAGCTCTCCCAGGTGCTGTACGGCGGACAGGTGCGCTGCGTCTCGTTCCTGTCGACGTCGGTCCGCTCCAGCCCCACGGCGAATCTGCTCGCCGAGCCGCTGAACGAGCTCGGCCCGGCCCGCATCTTCAACGCGATCGCGACGCTCACCGGGCTCGATCACGAGCTCGAGCAGGAGCAGGCGCACCGCTCGGCCGAGCACACCCAGCGCGAGGCGACCAAGCAGGCGACCGCCGACCTGCAGCGCTGGGAGCAGGAGATGGCCACCGTCGAGGCAGGCATCCTGCAGCGCGCCGCCGCTCGCGAGGCACTTGCCGCGGCGAAGGAGTCCTGGCAGGCGCGCTCGGCGCGGCACCTGATCGACGGCTCCGCCCGCAACGACGAAATCCTGCAGGAGCTGGCGGTTCTGGACGAGCGGGTCGCCGAGCAGGAGGCCCGGAAGGAAGCGGTCGACGCCGAGATCGATGCTTTCGGCAACGAGGAGGGATTGCTCCGCGATGTCCAGCTGACCCGCCAGGAGCGCGACAAGCTCGACGCCCGCGACCGAGAGCTCGACCTGGCGCAGCGATCGGTGCGGGAGCAGCTGGAGCGGCTCGGCCAGGAGCATCGGCGACTGCTGGAGGCGGGTCGTTCGGCGGACGGCCGCGACCTGGCAGCGGCCGGTGAGGAGCAGGCCGAGGCCCGCGAGATCCTCGAGGAGCACATCGGCCGCGACCACGCGGCACGCGTCGCGGTCGAGCACGCGACGGCCGACCTCCGCGAAGCCGAGAGCGGTCAGACGGTGTCGGCGCCGCAGCAACAAGTCCTGGAGAACGCCGGGATCGAGTGCGGCGCGCTGACCGACATCACCGAGCTGCCGGCGTCCGACCGCGTCGAGTGGGAGCCGCGCCTGGCGCCGTACCGGGAGGCGGTCGTCATCGACGCCGCCGACGCACAGGTCGCATCGACCGCCCTGGCCGACGCCGGGTACGCCGGATTCGTCCTGGTGCTGGCGAACCGACCTGGGGCGAAGCCGTCCGGGAAGCGCGGACCGAAGTCCGCGGACAACCGGTTCGCGCTGGACGCGTTCTTCGCCGCGATCGGCGACCGCGCGACCAAGGACCACATCGACGACGTCGCCGGTGTCGTCGCCGTCGGGCAGTTCGACGAGCCGATCACCGGCCGGACGGCGCGGATCGAGGCGGCCCGGCGCCGCGTCGAGGCCGCGGTCGAGGCCCGCGCCGCAGCATCCGCGGCGCTCGAGCAGGCCCGGGCCCGGGTCGAGCAGGCAGAGCGCCGTACGGCGGCTGCCCGCGCGCTCGCCGACGCGGAAGCGGTGCAGGAGCAGATCCTCGCGCTGCGCGAGACGGTCGACCGGCACGAGACCGATCGTGACTCGCTCGCACCGCAACTGCAGGCGGCGAAGGAGTCCGCCGAGGCCGCCGCCGGCCAGCAACTCGTCCGCGACGAGCGGCTCAAGAACCTCGAGGCGACCCGCCGCGACCAGGACCGGATCCTCGACGAGTTCACCGCCCGCCGGCTCGCGCTCCGCGAGGAGCAGACCGCGCTCGATCTCACCGCCCGGACCACGGCGTGGGGCGGGACGCCTGCCGAAGCGGAGGAGTTCCTGCTCGGGCTGCCCGACGACGCGCAACGCCGCACGACCGCCGACTGGAACCACCAAGCCTGCACGCAACTGGACGACGTCATCCGCCGCTGCTTCCCGAACGCCCGCTCCCGCGAGGAGATCCCCACCGAGCTGTGGGAGATCCTCAACGGTCCGGACGGCTGGACGAACGGCACGCTCGGCGACCGCGTCGGCCTGGTCCCGGCGCTGCACCGGACGCTGAGCAGCCATCTCGCCCAGCACGAGACGTTCGACAGCCTGCAGCAACAGCAGATCGCCAGCCAGCGCGCCGAGCGGAACGCCGCGCTCGAGCGCGCCCGCGAAGGGCTCGGCGAGGCCGAGAGCACGGCCCGCGCACACCGCGCGTCCCTCGCAGACGGCATCAAGGCGCGACTCCGCCTGGTGTCGCAGGAGTTCGACCGCCTCGACCAGCAGTACGGCGGGTACGGCGCGAAGCTCGAGTTCCCCGAGCCCGATCCGCCGGCCGAGCCGGACAAGCCGTGGCGCTGGACCGTGACGCCGAAGTGGCGCCGGTCCGAGGGCGGCCCGTTCTCCGCGTTCAACGTCAAGGGCAACACCGCCCAGATGGACGAGAAGGCGGTGAAGCTGGTGTGCGCGGCCGCGCTCGCCGGCGGTTCGGACCGGCCGCTGCTGCTGATCCTCGACGAGCTCGGCCGCAACCTCGGCTCGCAGCACCGGCGCGAGGCGGTGGCGCTGTTCGAGCAGATCGGCCGCGACCGGAACATCACCGTGATCGGCGCCCTCCAGGACGACATGGAGCGCTACGCGCTCGCCTCCTCGCGGCTGTACGTGAAGCTCCGGCGCAGCTCGGACACGATGCCGTACAACCAGGCTCCGGTGGTGAAGGGCAACGAGGACAACGCGGCCCGCGTCGAGCTGCTCCGCGAGTGGATGACGTCGTACCGCGGTTCGACGCCGACCCTCGAGCTGGCCTCGCCGACGCTCACGTAGTCCGACAATTTCCGACAGAAACAATCACCCGAGGCCTTGACCTCGGGTCGTGGGTCCGCATACTCACCAGGTGAGAGCGCTCTCTTCCTACCGCCCCAGGGAGATCCACATGCTGCCGCGACTCCGCCTGCTCACGCTGCTGCTCGGCCTCATCGCCGTGCTTCTGACACCGCTCACCGCGAGCGTGTTCGCCCCGAAGCCGCCGCCGTTGACGACACCGTGGACCAATCAGGTGTCGGTGACCGACCCACTCCCGGAGTACCCGCGGCCGCAGTTGACGCGGACCGAGTGGCAGAGCCTCAACGGCGTCTGGCAGTTCGCACCGACCAGCGATCTGGACAATCCGCCGACCGGGACGCTGCCCGAAGAGGTGCTGGTCCCCTACCCCATCGAGTCCGCGCTGTCCGGGATCCAGCGCCACGAGAACCGGATGTACTACAAACGCACCTTCACCCTCCCGGCGAGCTGGTCGGGACGCCACGTGCAACTCAACTTCGGTGCGGTGATGTGGCAGTCGAAGGTCTGGGTGAACGGCACGCTGCTCGGCACGCACGAGGGCGGGTACGACGCGTTCTCGTACGACATCACGTCGGCGTTGCGGGCCGGCAGCAACGACATCGTCGTCGGCGTCTGGGCACCGGTCGACACCGAGGACATCCCGGTCGGGAAGCAACGCGTGAACCGCGGCGGCATCTGGTACACGCCGTCGTCGGGGATCTGGCAGACCGTCTGGCTGGAGCCGACGCAATCCACCTGGATCACCCGGCTCGACACGATCCCGAACGTCGCGGCGGGCGGGCTGGATCTCACCGTGCAAGGCTCGTCGCTTGGGCAATCCGTCCACGCGCAGGTGCTGTCCGGCGGTCAAGTCGTGGGCGAGGCCGACGGCGTCAGCGGCACGCAGTTCCGGATCGCCGTACCGAACGCGCACCTGTGGTCGCCCGACGACCCGTTCCTGTACGACCTGCGCGTGACGATGGGCAACGACTCCGTCGGCGGGTACTTCGGCATGCGCTCGGTCGGCAAGGCGATGCTCGGAGGCTTCCTGCGACCGACGCTCAACGGCAAGTTCGTCTACGCGCTCGGCACCCTCGACCAGGGCTTCTGGCCGGACGGTCTCTACACCGCCCCGACCGATGAGGCGCTGCGGTTCGACCTCGAGCAGCAGAAGGCCCTCGGGTTCACCATGGTCCGCAAGCACATCAAGGTCGAGTCGGCTCGCTGGTTCTACTGGGCCGACAAGCTCGGGTTGATGGTGTGGCAGGACATGCCGTCGCTGGTCGCGGGCCGCAACGCTTCCACAACCGGCGAGGCGCGGTACGAGTCCGAGCTGCGGCGGATGGTCGACACCCACAAGCAGATCACGTCGATCGTGCAGTGGATCCCGTTCAACGAAGGCTGGGGCGAGTTCCAGGCCGGGCGGATCGCCGACCTCGTGAAGAGCCTCGACCCGAGCCGCCTGGTCAACCACAACTCCGGCTCGAACTGCTGCGACTCCGACCCGGATCCAGGCAACGGTGACGTCATCGACGACCACATGTACGTCGGGCCGGGCGTCGCGCGGGCACCGTCGACGACGCGCGTCCTGCAGCTCGGTGAGTACGGCGGGCTCGGCCTGCACGTCGCCGGGCACGAGTGGCCGAGTGGCAACAGCTTCGCGTACGAGATGCTGCCCACGAGCGACGCGCTGACGACCAGGTACGTGCAGATCACGAGCCAGCTGCCGGATCTGATCACCGGATCCGGTCTGTCCGGTTCGGTCTACACCGAGCCGACCGACGTCGAGGACGAGATCAACGGGTTCTACACCTACGACCGCCAGGTGCGGAAGATGGACTTCGCGCGGGTGCGGGCGGTGAATCAGCAGGTGCTTGCCGCCGCCAACGGCACGATGCTTCCGCTCGGCAAGCTGGTCTCCTTCCGGGTCACCACCCCGACGTACACGAACCGCTATCTCAGGCACATCGACGGCGTCGCGAACACCGAGGTGGTCGATGCCGGCAGCAACCAGACGCTCAAGCAGGACGCGACGTTCTGGGTCCGGCCCGGTCTGTCCAACAGCAGCTGCTACTCCTTCGAGTCCCGCAACTACCCCGGCCAGTACCTGCGCCAGCGCGATCTGCGGATCTACAAGGAAGCCAACCCGGTCGCAGCGGACGCGACGTTCTGCACGCGCCCCGGGCTGAGCGGCGGCGGTACATCGCTGGAGTCGGCCGCCCGGCCCGGGTACTACCTCCGGCACCGCAACTCCGAGGTCTGGCTGGACACCGACACCGGCGGCTCGTACCGCAACGACGCGACCTGGAATCTCGTCCCCGCCTGGTGGCGCAGCGGTTCGGACCTCGCGATCGGCCAGGTCCGTACGTTCCGTGTGACGACGGCCGGGTACACCGATCGCGTGCTCCGGCATCGCGACGGGCTGGCGCGGACCGACGTGATCACCGCCGGCTCGTCGCTCACGGACCGGCAGGACGCGAGCTTCGTGATCCGCGCCGGCCTGGCGGAGAGCAGTTGCTACTCGCTCGAATCGGTCAACTTCCCCGGCCAGTACCTCCGGCACAGCAACTACCGGCTGCAGAAGGCGTCGAACGACGGGACGGATACCTTCCGCAAGGACGCCACCTTCTGTGCGCAG
The DNA here is from genome assembly GCF_040610875.1 of Kribbella sp. NPDC003505. Taxonomy (NCBI): domain Bacteria; kingdom Bacillati; phylum Actinomycetota; class Actinomycetes; order Propionibacteriales; family Kribbellaceae; genus Kribbella; species Kribbella sp. NPDC003505. The sequence goes on from NZ_JBEXNA010000009.1 coordinate 347,978, forward strand.
CCTCCACGCGCGGGCGGTGCCGGCAACGTGTCGCTGCAGTCGATCAACTACCCGACGTACTACGTCCGGCACGTGAGCGAGCTGGTCTACATCGCCACCGTCGGCGGCGGGAATGCGTGGGACGGCGGCGGCTCGTACGACGCCGACACGACGTGGGCCGACCAGCCCGGACTCGGAGGCTGACCATGCGCATCCTGCTGACACTTGCCCTCGTGCTGACACCTGCCCTTCCGGCTGACGCGCAGCAGCCGCTGGCCGCGCAGGTCTGCTCGGTCTTCTGCGACACCCTCGATCCGTCGAAGGCACAGGAGGAGACCTTCCCCGTGCCGGAGAAGGTGATCAACGGGCGTCACGTCGTACTGCACGTGTCCGACAAGGACGCGATGGCGTGGGGCAGCATCGACGGCGGGACGACCAACGACGCGGTCTGGCTGGACCGCAGCTGGGACGGCGGCGCGACCTGGGACGGTCTGCTCGGCAAGGCCTCGATCCCGTCGGGGTGGACCGGCACGCGCACGCTCATGTACAACCTCGCCGATCCGGCCGGGCATCGGCGCGGCCTGATCCGTGCCTGCGGCGACGCGGCGGGCGTCGACTGCACAGCGTGGGTTCACACCGCTGTCTGCGCGGCGGCGTGTGACGGCAGCACCGGCCCGTCCGGCGACAACCAGCCGGTGCCGTCGACCACGCTGTCCAACCGGCGGATCTCGCTGCATATCGACGATCGCGGGATGGCGTGGGGCGTGATCGAGAACGGCGCCGCCGGCGACGAGATCTGGCTGGATCGCTCGTGGAACGAAGGCGCGTCGTGGCCCGGCGGATCGTCACTCGGTCGCACCAGCATCACGTCCGGCTCGTCCACCGCAACCCGCCTCTACGCCGCTGCCGATCCACTCTCGAAGCTGTACGGCGGCGCGGTCCGCGCGTGCGGCCGAGCCGTCGAGGGCCAGAACGGCAGCTGTACGGCGTGGGCGCGGCCGGCGATCGATCGGCCCGGCGCGGCGGCCGACGCGTTGATGTACTCGTACCAGCCGCACACGGCGTGGTGGCTGTCGAGCTGGTGGAACTCCGCGGTGGCCTTCACCACGCTGATGGACTACCAGCAGCGCACCCGTCGTACCGATCTCCGCTGGATCGCGAACGAGGTGTTCGAGAAGAACAAGGGCGTGTTTCCGGCGGGCGAGAAGAGCGGCGACGCGCTGGAGGGGAACTTCATCAGTCGCGCGATCGACGACACCGAGTGGTGGGGCCTCGCGTGGATCGAGGCGTACGACCTGACCGGCGACCGTCGATATCTGGACATGGCTGTCACCATCGCCAACTACGTCGAAGGCTACTGGGACACCGGGACGTGCGGCGGCGGAGTTTGGTGGGACCGTGAGCGCACCTATAAGAACGCGGTGACGAACGGCCTGTACGTCCGGCTGACCGCAGCACTGCACAACCGGCTGGCCGGCGACACGGTGTGGTTGCAGCGGGCCACCACCGCGTGGAACTGGTTCGTCGGCAGCGGGATGATCAACTCGGCGAACCTTGTCAACGACGGCATCACCGGTGCGTGCACGAACAACGGCCAGACCGTGTGGACGTACAACCAGGGCCTGGCGATCGGCGGTGCGCTCGAGCTGTGGCGGGCGACCGGCGACAGTTCCCTCCTCGCGACAGCCCGTCGGCTCGGGGACGCGGCCATGTCCTCGCTCAGCCCGGGCGGCGTTCTCACGGAGAGCTGCGACCCCGACGGCACCTGCGACGACAATCAGAAACAGTTCAAGGGCATCTTCATGCGGTACCTGATGGACCTGGCGGACTCGACCGGCGACGCGACGTACCGGACCTATGCCCAGCGGCAGGCCGACTCCATCTGGCAGAGCGACCGGGACTCGCTGAACCGTCTCGGTCAACGCTGGACGGGCGGCGGAGCGCGTGATTGGCGCACGCAGGCGAGTGCTCTCGGGGCGCTGGTGGCGGCGACTCCGGCGGGCTGAGCTTGACACTTGTCCAGATTTCGCTGTGAGGTTACCAAAATCGGACCCCGGTGCTGCCCCTGCACCAGGGGGTGCAGCAGACTGTCCCGGTGACTGTTCCGGAGAGGCGCCGCGTCTGCTCACACCGAGTATGCGGAGCTCTGGTCAAGCGGTCGTATGGCGGCGTACCGTCACCTGCATCCGGCATTGTGCCACCGCCCGGCATTGTGCCACCGTTCGGCACCGCCTCAGCATCCGGTACGGCGTCGCCTGCGCCGGGTCGGCCGCCTCACGATCGGAGGGCGTGAATGGCATCGTGGCTGCTGCGCGCCCAATGGCTGCATCGTGACGAGTCCGTCGAGCACCGCGCGCTCCGCGTCGGCCGCACGCTGACCGCGGTGGCCGTGGCCTTCCCCGACGTCCACAACTGGACACAGGACGAGCGCTGGGGATACCACGTCCTCGAGGCCGACGGCTCGACGCCGTTGCAGGAGATGGTCGAGGCCACGACGAAGGTCCTCGCGAACGGTACGAGCACGACCCGGCTGCATCTGCAAAGCACCGGCGAGCTGCCGTGGCTGTTCGACCTCTCGATGGGCGGCACGATGACGACCGTCTCGGATCAGCTCACGCTGCACTGGAGCGACGAGGACGCGTTGCAGCAGTCGGACCGTTTCGCCCAGGTCCTGCGCGCGGTCGTCACGATCTGGGAGCCGCAGTGGGCGAGCATCGCCGACACCGAGCTCGCCGCGGCCGCCGGGGTGTTCCGGCGCGGGATCCCGATGATGGGCTGGCTGACGTACGTGCGGGGCATGGTGGCCGGCGCGCCGGGCATCGACATCACGCTCACGCCGTACGAGCGCGGCACCCTGCTGCAGGCGCCCGTTTCCCCCGTCGACCTGACTCCGGTGCACATCTGCGCCGCGGCCGCCCTCGTCGGCATCGCCCCTGAGGAATAGCTACTCCGTCACGACGACGTGCAGGTCCCAGTTCGCGAGCTCGTCCGCTGTCGGGCGCTCGAACCTGGTGCTCCACTCCGTGAGTTCCTCCCGGCTGATAGCGAACGTCCCGGCCCGCAGAGCCGTGTTGCGCTGTTCGAGACGCTCCCAGAGCACTTCGAACGGCAGATCGAGGACGATGATCTCCGCGCTCGCGCCGAGGTCCTGCGCCCGGGTCCGGAACAGGTCCCGCTCCTCCCTCGACCAGCAGCCGTAGTCGAGGATCACGTTCACCTCGAGCTCCAGCGCCCTCGCCGCGACGCCCCAGAACAGCTCGGACTCCAGCACCCAGCGCCGCCCTTCGAACTCGTTCGTGTGGAACAGGGCGTCCATCCACTCGTCCGGCGTCAAACGCAGAGCCTTCCGCTCCTCTTCGAGCCGTCGCGCCAACGACGTCTTGCCGGCGCCCGGCAATCCCACGATCAACACCATGCCAGCCATCTGCAGAGCCTATTCGGCCGCAGTGGGACTGCCCCGCACCGCGACCCTCGACCATGAAGCCGGCGTCCGCGATCAGCTGCAGGTCGTCGGCGCCGGGCTGTCCCTCACTCGTGAGGTAGTCACCCAGGAAGATCGAGTTCGCCACGTGCAACGCCAGCACCTGCATCCCGCGCAGCTGAATCTCCCCCGAACATGGCGACAGTCCGCCGCGCGTCGCCCCGCCGTACCGTGTCCACCGGTCCGCGAAGGTGTGCGTCGTACAGATCTCGCCGTACCGCTCGTCGCTCGTGTTCAGGTTGTGGCTGTACGCGTAGGCGCCGGCGTCGCGCAGCCGCTCGGCCTGCCCGTCCTTCAACAGCCCGAGACACACCCAGACCTCCCCTGGGGATACTCGGCCTTGATCGCACCGAGGGGGCCGATCTTGGGCAGGTCGTCCGATCCGTCAGTGGCGTACCCGATAGCGCAGGTGAAGCACCCGGCTGCCCTGAATCATCGCCTCAGGATCCTCCAACACATGCTGCCCGTCGACCGATCCGAAGTACCGCTTGCCGGATCCGAACACCACGGGTACGACGTCCATTCGCACCTCGTCGACCAGACCCGCGGCAAGCGCCTGGCCACCGACGTCACCGGCAGCGACCTCGACGATGCGGTCACCCGCAAGCTCCTGCGCCTTGGCCACAGCTGCCTCGACGCCGTCGACGAAGTGGAACGGCGCGTTGGGGTCCCAGCCCTCGGGCGCCGGCCGGTGCGTCACAACCACCACATGGTCGATCCCGCTCGGAGGCTTCCCGTCCCAGCCGTCCGTTATGTCGAAGACGTGGCGACCGGCGACCGTCACCCCGATCTGGTCCCAGTACGGCCGGACGTAGTCGTAGGACGCCTGCGACACCTTCACGACACCGCTGTCGTCCAACGGCACGTCACCGCTGAGCAACCAGTCGAACAGCGGTCCGGGCTGGTCGTTCTCGTCGGCTACGAAACCGTCGACCGATACCGAGGCATACATGACCACCTTGCCCATCGGGCTCTCCTCCGCTGTGGGGTGCCCCCAAAGTAGCGTCTCGCGGGCCGTCGCTCTTGTAAGAAATCAATCGGCCGGAAGCGGCCAACCGTCCAGCGCGTGGCCAGGATGTTCACGCAGGAACTGCCGCCGGACTTCGATGTACCGGGTCGGCGTTAGCCCGGTGAATGCCTGAAACTCGTGACCGAAGTGGGCTTGGTCGAAATAGCCTGCGCCGACGGCGAGATCGCTCCAGTCGATCGGGGCGGCGGGATCGATCCTCAGCACGGCGGCAGCGAAGCGGTGGGTACGGGCGAGCCGCTTCGGCGTGACCCCGATGACTTCCTTGAACCGCTGCGCCAGATGAGTACTACTGACACCAACCGCCTCGCTCAAACCGCCAACAGCCCCCGCCCCGCCGGCCGCCGCGATCACGTTGCTCGTATGGCGAACCAGCCCCAGGCCGGCGGTCTCGCAAAACCGCCGCATCAACTCCTCTTCGAGCACCGCCAACATCTCCCCCGGTCGCCCCGCCTCGACCAGCCGGTCTCGCAGCTCAGCGACTGCGGACCGCCCCCAAACCTGCTCCACCGTCACTGGCCGGTCACACAGCTCCGCCGCAGGCATCGTCAGAAACGGCGCGAGACCCCAAGGCTTGAAATGCACGCCGACAGACCGCGTCTGCGGCGGGTACCCGAAGTCCCACGCCCGGGTAGGCACGGTAACCACGCACCCATCGGCATACTCGTCCGTCGCGACATCGTTCCCACCGCGGACCTGAAACGCCGCCCCAAGATTGACAATCAGCAGCCCCACCGGCGCCGCCGGCAACGTCAGCCGAGCGTACGGCGCCGCCCCCTCCAGGTAGTAAAGGTCGTCAATCACCCCATCCAACGGCGACCGCGGCACCCTGGCCACATACTCCACCCCCACAGCATCCCAGACCCCTCACCACCCCCGAACCCACCACACATCACAACCATCCGATGACCCCGCAGCAGCCGATCCAGCTGTGCGGCGACTCGCGCCAGCCCGGTCGCGCTTTGCACACGCCCCTGCCACGGACGAACCGACCACGCAGATCCGATCGGCCCCCTAGCCCCCTCATGCCACCCCACATCGCGAACAGCCCGCATGCCTCAGCACCCCCCCCGACCAGGAAGGCCCGTAACGCCGCCGACCTCACTCACCCCGGTGGCCGATTCCGCCGGGAACCGACCCGCACAGAACCCCGCTCGCGCGGCGCCGCCCACACACGACCAGGCCACCCGCGAACGGATCCCATCGCCCGCCACACATCCTCGGCCGGCTCGCCGCACCGGCACCCGCACTCCAGCCGTGCGCACCACGGCCGCGCCGAAACCAGACCGGGCCCCGCCGGACATGCCTCGCCGTACATAGCCCCGACGTACTGAGCCGCCATGGACGCTCAGGCCGTGCATGAACAGGGCCTAATACAGGCGCTCCCCCATACAGACTCGCCATGCAACCTCCCGCCTCGCGAGGAACTGGCCCGTACGAGCGACTAGCCAACTACGCTCGCGTCCGCGAGCAGATGCGTGTGAGCGACCAACTCGACGCCGCGCGAGCCAGGAAGGTCCTGCACCCGCACTGCAGCACGACGGGCGCTGCGTGGTCCACCCGCGAGCGCACGTACACGAACCGCCGCCTCGACCGTCGCCCGAGGACAGACGGTCCAGCTGCCGCGCTCACCACGACAGGCACGGCCGCTGCGCCATACGTGGTGATCGCCTGAGCAGGCGTATACGCGGCCCGGCTCGACCGTCACCCGAGGCAGCAACGTGGCGCTGCCAGATTGATGGCCGCCGCGTCGTACGTCGTCGGCGCCCGAGCGGACGTGTAGAGCCCGCCGGCTCGACGATCGCCCGAGGCCGAAAAGCCATGCCGCCGCGCCTGGCACGCAGCCACGGCCGCCGCCTCGTACGTCGTCGGCGTGTGAGCGGGCGTGTACGACGCGAGTCTTATCAATCTGGTGCGCACCGCTAGGTCCGGTGGGTGAATGCGGCGAGCGCATCGCGTGACCAGCCGGTGCGATCCCCTATGTGCCGGGCGAATGGCGGCTTCCTGTACTTCCGAAGATAGGCTCGGCTCGTGGGAGAGATGAACATAGTTTTCGCGGCGCCGGACGACGAGACCGCGATCGCGGAGCTCGGGGACTGGCTGGGGAGGCCTCCCGTCCACAATGACGATGGACTCCGGCCCGAGGCACTGGCCGAGCTGGAAGCGCTCCTCACTGGCCGGGACAGCCAGGAGATTGCGGCGGACCCCAGGCACTGCGCCCAGATCACTGAAATCCTCGATGAAGGCGCCGGCGTCGTGGAGGCCGGGCTACTGACGGTCACCGACACGCTCACCCATGCGCTGGCGGTCGCGGATACTGAGTCGCTGTCAGCGGCAGCGGTGTCGCACGGCGAGTACGCCGTCCAGGGACTAGCCATCGTCGCGCGTCACGCGGCAGCCAACGGCCATCACATGTACAACTTCTGGTACTTCTGACCCGATACGTTCGGCCATCTCCTTGTGGCTGTGGCGTTGCCGCTGATCGCCCCCCGGCGCGGTCTTCACTGTCCGCACGAACGCCACGCACCCGACCCTACGAGCCCGATTGGTGCGCAACTCCAGCAACCCCACCCACGCAAACCCGCAGGTCACAGCCTCGCGCTCGCCCGGATCCCATCTCGGTGATAAGAGTCAGGACGCGTACGAGGCACCGGTTCGACCGTCGCAGAAGACAGGAACCTGGCGCCGGCAGGTCGTGGCGCGACGTGGTCGGCCGCTGCGTCGTATGTGGTCGGCGTGTGAGCGGGCGTGTCGGGAGCCGGCGGTTTGACGGTCGCACGAGGCAGAAGAGTCATGCCGCCGCGCTTGGCGCGACAGCCGCGGCCGCTGGGTCGTGCGTGGTAGGCGTGTGAGTGGGCGTGTACGAGCTGCCGGCTCGAGTGTGGAACGAGGTAGGAACGTCGCGCTGTGGAACGATCGGCTCGGCTGTTGCGTCGTCGAGGCGTGAGCGGGCGTGTGCGAGCCGCCGGCTCGAGTGTGGAACGCGGTAGGAACGTCGCGCTGTGGGACGACCGGCGCGGCTGTTGCGTCGTGCGTGGAGCGGGGCGTGAGAGCCCGCGTACGCGGCACCGGTTCGACCGTCGCACGAGACAGCAACGTGGTGCCGGCAGGTCGTGGCACGACGGGCACGGCCGCCGCGTCGTACCTAGCGATCGCCTGGGCATGTACGAGCGGATGTGCGACCGGCCAGCTCGCCGGCGTGCGGAGCTGAGAGGTCGTGGAGTTGCAGCCTGATGCCGCGTGTTTCTGCCGTGGAGGGACCTGCCGGCGCGGCCATGCGTCTGCGCCGTCGGCGCAGCCGTCTGTCGTCTGTGCGGCCGTCTGTCTGTGCAAAATGTTAAGGGCCACCCCGGTGTGGGGTGGCCCTTAACAGTGTGAATGTCCGGCGGCGTCCTACTCTCCCACGACCTCCCGGTCGCA